>NZ_CAXBBH010000001.1:0-1701652 GCF_963974405.1 uncultured Salinibacterium sp. | reverse complement strand
TACTGGATACACGATTCATGGCTATCTGCAAAATATGCGGATGACTACGTTACGAGCTGACATAATGTGCATTATCGGATACCAACTGTGACCGCGAGAGTGGCCGGGTTGGCTCTGTGTGCGGCCTCTTGAGCGGTCGACTGACAGTCGCGAGATCTTTCTCGCTGGTGCCGAAGCGCAGGCGTGTTTCTTGCGGACCTGATGCAGTCTGAGTAGACGGCAACTCAACCGTTCTTCAGGATTCCCGCTGGAGTTTTGTGCGTTCCACCAGCGCGTGAGCTCTGGGCCAATAGGAGTTCGTTCAGCGCGTCGAGCGCCGCAAGCAGCGCGTTGAGTGCCACCCGATTCACATTTTCTGACATAACGTGAGCGACTTCGGCGCCGCGCTGCCTCCGTGGCTTGCGCCGGTATCCCGAGCGCTGCGGCCGTGCCACTCTCGTCCAGGGTTGCTGACGCGCATCGAGCGACTGTGACGAGTCCGAACCACGCCGCCACGAGAGCGTCGCGGTTCAACGCCGCTCCCCTGTCTCGGTGTGCGGCAGGGGTCTCGGTGTGCGGCAGGGGTCTCGGAGTGCGGCAGGGGTCTCGGAGTGCGGCAGCTCACGCTGCGTGAGAAGAAATGCTGATGTGGCTGCTGTGCCCAGAATACACGAATTCATAGAGAATATATCAACTTCTGCGCTTGTGTGGGAGTCCGCGACTATCGAGAAAACGAGCAAGCGCTTCCGCTGCGGCCTCGTGGTCGACAGCGTCTGGCTCCCCTGACATTGTGATCGTGCCGACGATCTCGCCATCGACCCGCAAAGGAATGGAGCCTCCGTGGGCTTTTACCACTTCGTGATCGACGTCGGTGCGGTCTTCGAAAGGCGCACCGTTTGCACGATGGCGAAGTTTGACAAGAAGAGACGGCTCTTCGAATCGCTCCGCGGCGGCTGCCTTGCCGGCAAGCCATGCATCGTTGTCGACGTTCGTATCCTTCAGCTTCGCCTTGAACACGACATCCCCACCGAGCACGACCTCAACTGCAAGATTGAGATCCCACTCCTTGATGACCTGGACGGCGAATAGTCCCAACTCCACAGCGTCATCATTGGTCATTCGAACGCAATTCACCGTGTTCAAGTATTCAAGATCAGCAACGGTGTATTCGCGAATGCGGCGAGTCATCGGCTTCTTTTCTCTAAGCGAGTCTGAACGATCTCAACAAGCTCCGCCGGTTCAAAACGATCACATGATGTAGCCAACTCTTCGACTCTCCACCACCGGTGCTCGAGCACGTCGACCTTCTCGTCGTCAGTCCAGAAATCTTGCGACGGCACGAAGGCATCCACCTCGGCCTCGTAGAACACGGCATGACCTGTGTCATGGTCGGCGTCGTCCCACTCGACATCGAAATCGTGTGTCCACACAGGCTCACCGAGATCAGAGAGAACAAGCCCGGTCTCTTCGTGAAGCTCACGAACAGCAGCCTCGTGATGGGACTCCCCCGGGTCCACGCCTCCGCCCGGGGTCAGCCAGCGCGCGACGCCACTCGTGTCCGGTGCTTTCGTGAGAAAGAGCAAGAAACGGTTATCGCGGTCGAATAGCAGTACGCGGCTAGTAGCGCGGTTGACCGGCATCCGAGACTCTCTATTTGTTGAGGAAGTCGGAGACGTCGCCCACGTAGCGAGTGTTGTTCTCAGGAACGGGATCCACGGCGGCAGACGCGACCTCAGCGGCGAATTCGCTCACGTTGTACAGGCGCCCGGCTGCTTCCTTTCGCGCCTCGATCGCGCCGGGGTTGGCGCGCTGGAGGAGAGTTGCCGTGATGGTGCCCTCGATCATGTCGCCGGAAACAACCACAAAGCCAACACCCTGGGCTTCAAGTTCTGGAATCAGTTCGCGAAGGGCATCTTCGCCGGCGCGCTTGCTGAGTGCGACAGGCACGTACTCGGGCATCGTTTCTACTGTGCGAATGAAGTGCGCCTGATGGCTCGTGACGAAAACGACGCGAGAACCTTCGTGAAGCAGCGGCATCATTGTCTTCAGGAAGTTGACCTGAGCGTCACGGTTGAGCTGCATGGCGTAGTCCTCAGCCATTCCGCCCTCCATGCCGCCGGATGCGTTGAGCACTAAGATTTCGAGCCCGCCGAATTCGGCCTTCACTGTCTCGAACAGCGCTGAAACAGTAGCCGGGTCAGTGAGGTCCGCGCCAATGGCGATAGCTGAACCATCAGTTTCGTTGAGCTGCGCGACTAGCTTGAGCGCGCGCGCCTCCTTGTTGCGGTAGTTCACGGCAACACGGGCACCGGCCTGGGCGAAGTAAGCCGCGGTGTCGGCACCAATCCCCCGCGACGATCCAGTGATGAGCGCGCGAGCGCCATCGAGCGAGTGAGCGGCCAGGGGGTTTGAAGTATCGCTATTCACGCTACGACTTTAGCGGTCGAAGCTGCCCTCTGCAGTGATCTAAGTGCTAGCGTCGTGAATGAAGATTTGTTGATCAGCGCAACGATGAAGGGCGCCAGCTAATGCTCGTAGACCTCACCCAGTATCTGTGGATTCTTTGGTTGGCTCTTGTTGTGCTGTTCATCGTCGTTGAAGTTCTCACTCTCGAGTTCACGTTTCTGATGATTGCGGCTGGCTCCCTCATCGGTGGGCTTGGTTCCAACCTCTTGGGCTGGCCGTGGTTTGTGCAAATCGCTCTCGCTGCCGCAATTTCGGGCCTCCTCATCTTCACGATCAGGCCGATCCTGTTGATGAACCTTGAAAAGGGTGCAGACCCCGCCAAAAGCAACGTCGATGCTCTCTACGATCTCGGCGGTCGAGTCACGGGCGCCTTCACCAACGGTGTGGGCGAAGTGAAGCTCGACAACGGTGAGACCTGGACTGCGCGTATCGATGAGCAGTCGCCCACTGCGTCGATCGCGGTAGGTAAGCGTGTCGCTGTCGCAGGCATAGAGGGTGCGATCGCCCGCGTGGTTCCCGAACCTTCGCAGCCACACTCCAGCACCACTAAGCCTCGAGCGACCCCACAGTCGCCGAGAAAGGAAGAAAAGTGAATGATCCCGCTGGCTTCATCGGCCAGATATTTGTCATCATCCTGCTCGTCATTCTCGCGATCTTCGTGCTCGTCACGCTGTTCCGCGCTATTCGGATTGTTCCGCAGGCGCGCGCCGGCGTCGTCGAACGGCTCGGAAAGTATCGAAAAACTCTCCTTCCTGGGCTCAACATTCTCGTGCCGTTCATCGACCGGATGCTGCCCCTCATCGACCTGCGCGAACAAGTTGTTTCGTTCCCACCGCAGCCGGTGATCACCGAAGACAACCTCGTCGTCTCCATCGACACGGTGGTCTTCTTCCAAGTCACGGATGCTCGTGCCGCGACCTACGAAATCGGCAACTACCTCGGCGCCGTCGAACAGCTGACGACCACCACACTGCGAAACGTTGTTGGTGGCCTCAACCTCGAGCAAGCACTCACGAGTCGCGACAACATCAACTCACAATTGCGAGTCGTTCTGGACGAAGCAACGGGCAAGTGGGGCATCCGCGTCGGGCGGGTCGAGCTCAAAGCGATTGATCCACCCCTGTCAATTCAGGACTCGATGGAGAAGCAGATGCGTGCCGAGCGTGACCGCCGAGCGCAAATTCTGACCGCCGAGGGAACGAAGCAGGCAGCGATTCTTGAAGCTGAGGGTTCGCGCCAAGCCGCGATCCTCGAGGCTGAAGGTGAGGCCAAAGCGGCTGTTCTTCGCGCTGACGGTCAAGCTGCGGCGATCAAGACAGTTTTTGCCGCAATTCATGAGGGCGATCCCGACCCGAAGCTTCTTGCCTACGAATACCTCCAAACGCTGCCTAAGATTGCAGAAGGTGACTCCAACAAGATGTGGATCATCCCGTCAGAATTGACGGAAGCGCTCAAGGGCATTGGTGAAGGATTCTTTAGTGGCAAGGGACCAGTCGCGCGGTAGCGGTAACTCGTCGTATCTCTCCCCCGCACACCCCCGCGTGTTCGCGCACCGGGGGCTTGCGGTTGACGCACCCGAAAATACGATGCTTGCCTTTGCGAAGGCTGTTGCGGCCGGCGCGCAGTACATCGAGACGGATGTTCACGTCAGTCTCGACGGGGTCGCGGTCGTCGCTCATGACCCCGGGCTCGCTCGAGTTGCAGGACGTGATATCAAAGTCAGCCAACTCACGATGGCCGAACTGCGACGCATTGAACTCGGCGACGGCCAAGGGTTCTGTTCACTGGCCGATGCGCTCGATGGCTTTCCCGAGACTCGCTTCAACGTGGATGTCAAGATCACAGGAGCTGTCCTTCCGGCAGCGCGTGCCATTCGCGAAATTCGCGCGGTCGATCGCGTGCTCGTAACCTCGTTTGATGAAGCACGCCGTGCTGCGGCCGTTGAACAACTGCCCGGAATCGCGAGCTCCGCATCCGCGCGCCGATTCTTGATGGCGCTCATTAGTGCGAAAGCGGGCATCTCTCCCGCAACAAAGCGAGCACTTTCGGGCCTAGTGGCCATTCAAGTGCCAGAGAAAGCGCTAGGGTTGCGGGTGACCACTCAACGGATGATTTCCCGCGTGCATGATCTCGGACTCGAGATGCATGTCTGGACAATCAATGAACCGCAGCGAATGAGTCACTTGCTCGATCTCGGAGTCGATGGAATCGTCACTGATCGAGCAGACCTCGCCCTCGAAGTTGTGAAATCGCGCGCCTAACGGTCGCGCACACTCCACTTCACGGCAGCGGGAAATGTTGGCAAATGCTGACAACTCGCTGTGAACACTGCGCGCTTGGAAGCATTCGTTCAGCAAGAGGCGTTATTACTTGTAGAAACCGCGAATTGAAGGAGGCCACACGATGGCAGATCGCAGCTTGCGCGGCATGAGACTTGGAACCCAGAGCTTACAGAGCGAAGAGGGTGTCGAGTTTTCCCCGCGGAAAAAGAGCGTATACAAGGCGGCCGACGGCAGCACTTTTGAAGTGATGTTCGCGGCAGACGCCGAAGTTCCCCAGCAATGGCAGGATGCCAAGACTGGTCACGAGGGAACACTCCTCGACGAAGACGGTGCACTGGTCGAACTCGATGAGGTCGACGTTAAGACTCCACGTAGCCACTGGGACATGCTTCTCGAGCGTCGCACCCGGCCCGAGCTCGAAGAACTCCTTCAAGAGCGCCTTGACTTCTTGCGTGCCCGCCGCGGCCAGCAGAAGATCGGCGCCTAACTAACGACGTGCTGAACTCAGGGTCGCCGATATGCCCCATCCGGTGACCCTGAGCAGTGCCTCTGCAACAATTCCTGCATGCATTTTTGACCGGCCCGTCGAACGCTCAACGAACGTGATCGGATGCTCTGCCACTCGGTAGCCCGCACGTTCCATGTTCCAGGCCAGCTCGACTTGAAAACAGTAGCCCTGCGAGGAGACACCCTCGAGTCCGAGTTCTCGAAGGGCGCTCGCGCGAAACACCCGGAATCCTGCGGTCAGATCTTTGATATCTGAGCGCAACATCCGACGAGCATACGAGTTTCCTGCCTGCGAGACGCTGTGGCGGTACCACGGCCAGTTCTTTACTGAACCCCCCGGTATCCATCGGGACCCGATAACAAGGTCGTTGCCTGCTTTAGCGAGAGTGATCATGGCCGGAAGATCAGATGGATCGTGTGAACCATCAGCATCGATCTGAACGATGTAGTCGTAGCCTCGCTCGAGAGCGAGAGCAAAGCCAGCCAAGTAGGCCTTACCCAAACCCTCTTTCTTCGCGCGGTGCAGAACTGATACGCCTGGGTCGCCGGCGGCGAGCTCTTCAGCGCGCTCCCCTGTGCCGTCGGGGCTGGAATCGTCGACGACGAGCACATGAGCGCGCGGCACTGCTTGCCGTAGCCGACCGACGATTGAGGAAACGTTCTCGATTTCGTTGTAAGTGGGGACTACCACGACGACGTTAGGCATTCTTTCTCCGACCGACCAGACCTGCGATTAAGACTGCGCTGAGTCCAAGGCCTGACACGAGCCATTCAAGCTCCCGGCCGCCCAAAACGGCCGGAGTGATGCTCGTGGAGAGCGGCACATCTTCAACCATGGTTGCTGCGGTATACCAGGGTACTTCGGCGACAGTAGTTCCATCGGGCGCGATAATCGCGCTCAGCCCGACAGTAGAAATATTGACGACACTGCGGCCCAGTTCGAGCGCACGAATTCGAGCCATGGCGAGTTGCTGAGCACTCTCGTCAGTGAAGCCGAAGTCGGCATTGTTCGAAGACGCGATAATTACTTGCGCGCCCTGTTCGACAGACTCGGTCAAAATCTGATCGTCAACGATATCGAAGCAAATGTTGACGCCCACCGTGACGCCATTCACGTCGAAGACCATGTCTGTGGTTCCGATGGAATAGTCGCGGGCGATGAGACCAATGAGGTCCGGCGCGAATTGCGACCAAAATTCTCGATTCGGTACATATTCGCCGAATGGAACCGGGTGGCGCTTGTCGTAAATATCAACGACGCCCTCCCCCGGCATCCAGAGGATCTGGCTGTTAAAGACTTTGCCGTCGCGCTCAGTAATGTCACCAGAGATCAGCGGTGCACCAGCTTTGTCTACGACATAGTCGAAAGCGGATGCCGCGTAGCTATTGCTCAGCGGCGAAACGTCGGTGCCGCCCTCCGGCCACACCACAAGGTCCAGATCTTGCCCATAGAGCGGTTCAGTGGCGCTGAGCTGAGCGTTAAGGAGATCGCCTCGTTCTCGTTGGTCGAAGTACGCTGCCTTGCCATTGCCCTGCACTGCGCCAACCCGGAGCGTGCCCTCCAGCGTCGATTGCCACGTCGGAACGTTGAGCAGGATCGTGAAGATGGCCACCGGCACGAAAGCGGTGCGGAGCACCCTTGACGTGTGCTGGGAGCGAGCATCCAGTGGCAGCGAGGTGTAGTGACGCCACGAATATTCTGCAGCGGAGAGACAGAGCGCTACCACAAGAACCATGGCGAAGCTAACGCCGGAAACACCGAGCCACGGAAATAGGGGTGAAAGCGGACTCTCTGACTGCGAGAGAGCAACTCGGCCCCAGGAAAAGCCGCCGTACGGCCACACGCTCATCCATGCTTCGCGAGCTGTCCAGAGGCCGGAAACAACGACCGCAAGACCTAGGGTTGCTCCCCAGCCCGCGCCGTATACACGCGGAATCCAGCGATAGGCCAGAGCGATGGCAAGACCGCCGAGCGCGACGAACAGCGACTCAAGAAACGACAGGGCCAACATCGGAACAGGACCCAAAAAGAGAGACGCCCACGAAATGTGGGTCAGATAGAACGCGAATCCGCCCACAAAACCCACGAGAAGTGCGGAACCCGTGCTGCGCCCCCGCAGCGCAACGAGCATGAGAGCGATACCGACAAATGTCACCGGCCAGAAGCTCTTGTCGGGAAAGCCCGCATCCATAATCGGCCCCGAGGCAATCGCTGTGACGATTGCGGCCCACAATGGCAGCACAGCAACGGGTTTGTCGGGCATCACGAGTCGAGCCTAAGCGACAGAGCTGTAGGCGACGATTCCACGACGGATGCCATCAAGCGCCTTACGCGCGGTACGGCCCACGTCCCCATCAGCGACGACAGACAACTGGTCGAGCAGATCGATAGTTTGCTTGGTCACGCGCACAAAGTCTCCTGCTGCCATCTCGGCGAGGTCAAGCACAGAGTCTAAGTTTGATCCATTCGCCCAGCGGTACATCGAGAGCGCAAGCCCGGCCGCGAGGGGCTGACTGCCGGGAAGACGGTTATCGCGCTCCAAGTCGTCGAGTTGAGCCCACAGCGTCGTCGTCTTGTCGAAAGCCTCACGGAATGGTCCACGAGGCAGATACCGGTCGCCGAGGTCTCCCTCGTCGCGGCGAGGTTCATAGACGAGCGTTGTCGCCATGGCCGCGAGAGACGCGGCGTCAAGGTCGTTCCAGAACCCTTGGCGCAGTGATTCGGCGACCAGGAGATCGCGTTCGCCATAGATTCGACGCAGGATGCGCCCGTGCGCGTTGAGCGTCATCTCCCCGTTCTTGCCCGGCTCGATGTACTCAAGCTGAGTAAGAACGTCGGTCACCCGGTCGAAGATCTTCGCCACGGCACCCGTGCGGTTCTGGATCTGACGGCTCAACTGATCTGTCTCGCGCTTGAGGCGCCACCAGCGTTCGGCCCAACGAGCATGAGACTCGCGTTCGGGGCACGCGTGACAGTCATGCTTGCGCATCTGATTGCGCAGGGCGCCGAGCTTTCGCTGGCGCCGCTCGCGTTCGCCCCGGTGACCCGCATCGCCGCGTGGTTGAGGCTTTTTCTCAAGGTCGTTGAGTTCCCGGCGGATGCGAGAGTACTCGGCGAAATCGCCCAAGTGGCATTCCATCGACTTTGCATAGCCGTCGAGCGAGTTTTTCTGCGAACGGACCTTGCGTGCGAGGTCGACGACAGCACGGTCTGCTTGGAATTGCGCGAAGCTCGACTCCAGAATTTCACGAGTGTGTTCTCGGCCAAACAATTCGATGAGGTTGACGGCCATGTTGTAGGTCGGTTTGAAACTTGAGTTCAAGGGGTAGGTGCGGCGTGAGGCAAGCGACGCAACCGCTTGCGGGTCTAGGCCGTCGACCCACTGGATGACCGAGTGACCCTCGATGTCGATACCGCGCCGGCCGGCACGACCCGTGAGCTGGGTGTACTCCCCCGGTGTGATCGGAACTCGAGCTTCACCGTTGAACTTCTCAAGCTTTTCCAGCACGACAGTACGGGCAGGCATATTGATGCCGAGAGCAAGTGTTTCTGTCGCAAAGACCGCTTTGACGAGCTTCTTTTGGAAGAGCTCCTCTACTACCTCTTTGAACGCAGGAAGAAGGCCCGCATGATGGGCCGCAACGCCACGTTCGAGACCGCTCAACCAATCCCAGTAGCCCAGAACAGCGAGATCTTCATCGAGAAGAGTGCGACAGCGTGCCTCCACGATTTCGCGAATCTCGTCACGCTCCTCTGACGTCGTGAGGCGAACACCCGCGCGCAGTACCTGGTTCACTGCCTGATCGCAGCCCATGCGACTGAAGATAAAGAAAATAGCCGGCACAAGGTTCTTCGACGACAGCATGGCTACGACATCCGCGCGGTCCATTCGAGACCGTGCAGGGCGTCCGCCATAAGAGTTCTGACGATTACTCTTGCGGCGGTTGCCCACAGATTGGCTTCGGCCGCCGAAGCGAGCCATTTGCGCGAGTTCCGGATTTACTCGGTTCGTGGCAGCCAGTCCCGAAGAATCAAACAGGTCAATGAGCTTTGTGCCTACGAGCACGTGCTGTTCGAGAGGCACTGGACGGTCTTCAGAGACGATAACTTCAGTGTCGCCTCTCACCGCCTGCAACCAGTCGCCAAACTCCTCAGCGTTCGACACTGTCGCGCTCAGTGACACCATCCGAACGTCTTCGGGAAGGTGAATGATCACTTCTTCCCAGACGGCGCCTCGAAAACGATCGCCGAGGAAGTGCACTTCATCCATGACGACAGTGCTGAGGTTCTTCAACAGATCGGACTTCGCATACAGCATGTTGCGAAGCACCTCAGTGGTCATCACCACGATGCGGGCACTCGCGTTGACGTTGGTATCCCCGGTCAATAAGCCAACGGCTTCGGGGCCATATTCGGCGACGAGTTCTTGAAACTTTTGATTACTGAGCGCTTTCATCGGCGCTGTGTAGAAGACCTTGGGGCCATCCAACTGCATGGCCCGATAGATGGCAAACTCCGCGATGATCGTCTTGCCAGCGCCTGTAGGCGCCGCGACGAGAACACTCTTGTCGGATTCGACCACTTCACAGGCAGAGATCTGGAACGAGTCCAGATCAAAGCGTTGGCTCGCGCGGAATGATTCGAGCACGGGGTATCCACGACGCTTCTTCGCCGCGGCGTAGCGTTCGGCGGGAGACAATTCAATCATTGCTTACAGCCTAAGCGCTGAAAGGCTCGGCCTCGGTGCGCAACTCGGTATCGATAGTCGCTGCTTTTTTCGCAGCGCGACGATCGTGGATCCACGCGATCAAAGCGGCGATGAAATAAAGAATGATCATGGGGATCGCCAACAAGAACATCGAGATGACGTCGGCTGCGGGGGTGGCGATAGCAGTGAAAACGCAAATAGTAAGAATCGCGATTCGCCAGCCTTTGAGGATCGCTTTCGCCGACAGCACTCCGACAAAGTTGAGAAGTACGATGAACACCGGCAAAACGAAAGCAATGCCAACGGCGAGCAGCAACTTCACGATGAAGTCGTAGTAGTACTTCGCGTTCAAGTTGGAGAGATCTTGCTCTCCCGCAAACCCCAGCATGAGCGTGACGATGTTAGGCATCACGTACCAGCCAGCCGCGCAGCCAGCTAAGAACAGCGGGATAGCGGTGGCCAGGAATCCAACCGCGTACTGCTTCTCTTTGCGCACCAAGCCGGGAACAAGAAATGCCCACACTTGATAAAGCCAGACAGGGCTTGCCGCGACAATCGCCACTGTGAATGCGATCTGCATCCGAATATCGAATGCTTGCGTCACTGCATCGTAATTGAGAGCTGCGCCTCGCCCCGATGATTCTGCGATATTCGTAATTGGCGCACGCAGCGCGTCAATGAAGAAATCGGCAAAGATGAAGCCCGCAATCGCCGTAACGAGGATCGCGATCGCAGCAATGAACAACCGCTTTTTGAGCTCTACGAGGTGGGCGCCCAGGGACATGCGTTCGTCGCCCTTAGACCGCCACCTCTCGGCACGTACCGCCACGAGAGTTAGGACTTAGGCGAAGAGTCGTTGCTCGAATCCGTGGAGTTGTCGCCAGACGAGTCAGAACTGTTCTCGTCTTTCATCGTCTTAACCTCACTGCGGAAAATTCGCATTGACTGGCCCAAGCTACGCGCGAGTCCAGGAAGTTTCGGTGCACCGAAGAGCAAAAGGATGACGACCAGGAGAATGACGAGGTGCCAACCGCTGAGAGCGTTTCCGAACATGAAGAACTTCCTTAAAGATCGAGGCTGCGTGGGCCAATCATACCTAGGTTCGGCGAGATTACTCTCACCTTGAGGGTCGAGACTGAGGCTTGGAAACCCGCACAAACTCTCCCTGAAACCAGCGGTGGGGCTGCTTTCCAAAACCGAGCAACACGTAGTCGGAACGCCCGAGATACTTGGGGTGGTACAGAACGACAGCGGGCTTCTCGAGCAACTGGGCATCTCCTGCGCTCACGAGAGCCTTGACGATGACGCGCTCTGCACCCGTGTCGTCGGTGTAGCTCACCGCTATGCGCGGCGTGCCACGACCACGGCGATACATACTGCTCGCACCTGAGGTTTGCGCTCCGGATGTCAGCAGCAAAGCACGGATGGCTCGCCGTCGAAGCCATGTCGCGAACCACAGCAGCGCGATCAGAATCAACCCGATCGCAAAAATCCAGCCCACTTAAGACCAGCCCTCTGGCCACTGCGATTGAGATGCATCCCGCTTCGTGATGGTTCTGCCACGTTCGAGACGGCGTTCTCGTCGAGCATCCCTGAGGTCGAGGCGTCGTTGCCTTTGGGCGTCATGGCGATCACGAACCTCCGCCATCTGAGTAAGGATCGCAATCTGAGGCTTCGAGAGCTTCTCTGACTCCACGTCAAGGATCGAAGTCTTGTCGACGACATCCGACAGATCGTTCATGACGACCATCGCTTTGCGGAAGAGCACCCACGCGATTACTGCGAGCATGACGAGAAGGGCAAGCACAAGGCTCACCCAGATAAGCAGCCAACCCCACCATGCAATCACAATGATACCTACTGCTCTTCCTCGTATTGTGACGCTCCAGCCTGCGCCCAGCGCGCGACTGCGTCGCGAGCCTCAGGCGGTGAAACCACAGTAACGACTCCGGGGAGTCCTGCGATCAGCCTCTTGAGTCCGTGGAAGTGCGGCACCCGAACTGTCGTGCGTATGTGTTTACCCGCCGGAACGAGCACCGCGTCATCGGAGACATAGTCCCCCAGCAGCCCTATCGCGCTCGGGAGCACTTCAATGCTTACCTCAATGTCCTCATCCGACGTATCGAAGAGCGTTTCGGGGAGGTTCACGTCGCCGGCAGTGTGCGTAATGGCCTCCGAAGTCATCGACGGCTGGGAAATGCGGTCGAGACGGAAGGTGCGAACGTCTTCGCGGGAGTGGCACCAGCCGCGGACATACCAGTCAGCATCTACAGACTCGACACGGAGAGGGTCAATGCGGCGGCGCTCCGACTCACCTCGTGAATTTCGGTAGTCAAACTCGATCTGGGTGCCGGCAGCGACCGACTCGCGGATGAGTGCAAGGGTTTCGTCGAGTGCACTCGATTCTACCGCCACAGCGGTGGGGGCCGCAGAAGCACCTCGAGAAAGCTTGGACGTCAACGTGGCGATAGCCTGACGATCGGCGTGTTCGGGCAGGCTTGACAGATACTGAAGTCCGGCGATCAGCGCGGATGCCTCACGAGCTGAGAAACGTGGCGAATCGTCGATTGCGACAAGGTGGGTCAATACGATCTGGTCATTGTCTTCGAAGTCATCCCAAGCGATATCGAAGAGGTCGCCAGCTTGATATGTGGCCGTCTCCCCCGGGATTCCCGACACGGCGATCAAACGAACGGCATCACGAATCTGCTGTTCAGGAACACCAAAGTGCTTCGCGGCTTCAGCAACGCTGACACGATCGCGGTCCATCAAATACGGCACGAGTGCGAGCAGGAAGACCAGCTTGTCTTGCGCGCGTAGCGGCGGAATCTTGTTAGCCATGGTCAGCCACCGTTCTCGTCAGACGCTCGATTACAGCGGAGCGAAGCGCGGGTGGAGAGATCGCGATCACTTCGGGACCAAAGCTCGCGAGTTCATCAGCAAAGATGTTGAGATCGGTGAAATTCACTTCGAGTTCGCAATCGGGGTGCATTATTGCTCCCCGACGCTTGCCAAGACGCGTCGCAGCGTCGGTTCCTGGCTCGACGCGCAAGTGCGCGAGGTTCGACTGCCACACTTCCTCAAGCCCCGCGAGGGCTTTCGCCGCAGCATCGTCGGTCGGGTAATCAAAAGTTTTTTTACTTCGTTGGATGCTGCTGACGATGCGACGTAGCAAGAACGTCTTGAAGGTGTCCGTCGCGGGATTCTTCGCGTACAGGTGCCAGCGTCCCTGATGTTGCACGAGCGCCAACGGGGCCACGAGGCGAGTTGTTGACATCTGCTCCCCTGGCTTCAAGTACTCGAAGTTCACGAGCACGCGACGATCCATTGCTTCCCGCAGAGGTTCGAACGACTCGTCACGGACTCGCACTTGAGGCGCGTAGCTCAGAACGGGCTCTGCGGTCTCGATGCCGAGTGAGCGCAACTTGACGATCGCGCGACGCGAACCCTCTGAGAGGGAACCCTCACGCCACACCATCGCCGCCAAACCGAGAAGAGTCGATTCTTCGGCGGAGAACGCGATGTCCTCGGGAAGTTCGTAATCTACCCGCGGGATGCGATAGCGAAGGTTCTGGTTGTTGCCGGCCTGCTCTGGTGGCTCGATGGTTTCCAACGGCACACCGAGTTCGCGGATGTCGTCTTTATCGCGCTCAAACTGTCGCTCAAGGTTCGCATTGTCCCCTGAATGAACGAATCGTTGGCGATACCCCTGCACTGTCGACAGAATCTCGCTCTTGGTGAGTCCGTTTTCAGTGGAGAGTAACGCCAAAACGAGGCTGAAGAGCCGTTCTTCGTTGGGAACTTTCGGTGCTGGCACGAGTCAAATCCTTTTGTCTCTGACACCCGGCCGTGTCGTAGTTAGCGGTTACTGCTCTTGAATTCCGAGGATGTCGAACACGAAGACTAGAGTCGACCCGCTCGTGACACCTGTTGGCTCTGTGCCTGGGGCGAAGCCAACATCCGGCGGCAGCACGACGAGAACTTGAGAGCCGACTGTCTGGCCGATCAGGGCCTCGGCTAGCCCGGGCGGCAAGCCGCCGTCAGACGTTTCGGTGCTCTCCACGAGGAAGGTTCCGGGAACGCCCGAATCCTGCCAGCTATTGGTAAACGTCTGGTCGGCACCCCATTCGATTCCGCTGACGTGCATGATGCCTGCATCGCCCGAAGAGATCTTCTCGCCCGAGCCCACCTTCAGCGCGGCAAATTGAAGTTCCGTAGGAGCGTCTCCGGAGGGGAAGCTGAAACCGGGCTGCCCATTGGGGGCTAAGACGATAGCGGGCGTTCCTGCGGGAGCAGGCTTGCTGACACCGTTCGCCTTGCCGGGATAGCGCGATTCGACGTCGCTGACCATGACGATCGCGTCGTCTTCGGCGAGGGTCAACTGGTTCTGAGCGATGTTGTCCGCTCCCAAAATATCCCCGGCGTTGCCGACCGTGACAATGCGGGACCCCACGGTGGCGCACTCAGCAATGTCACCAAAGTGCGGCTCGCGGTCGGTCACGGGGACGCGGAGACCCGCGCTGTCGTGCCCGGTAGAGATGAGTTGCTGACCTGTCGCAGCGTCATAGATCGTGATCTGAAGTGTCGCTACATCGCCGGCATTAACCTTCTCGCCATCGCCTTCGACCGTGATCGTGCTCTCGACATCAGAAGCGATAAGAGGAGTTGGGAATTCCGCTTCGGGGTCTGCGCTGAGAGCACCTGGTGTCGTCACTAGTTCGGTGTTGGAACCAGAGGAATACACGGGAGTGCAGCCGGCAAAGTTCAACGGCCCATTGGCACATCCGGCCAACGAAACAACAACTCCGGCACTGACGGCCACTACTGCAAGCTTGCGCACAAACACTCTTTTCATCGACACAGACATCGCCAACACTCTACCGGTCAGACGCGGCGGCATCAGCCGCTCTTTTCGCTTCGCGCGCCGTTTTGCGCAGGCGCTTGGCGCTGGAATTTCGGTCCCCGAGGGCTCCAGGGGTCCACGCCTCCACATCCTCGTCCTTGAAATCAGACTTGGAGGCACGGCGCTTCAACTCGGGAAGGACTGACTCTGGAGCCAGCCGGCGCGCAGTCATCAAGAAACCGGTATGAGCGACCATGCGGTGGGCGGGGCGAACGGCGAGACCCTCAACGTGCCATCCGCGCACCATAGTCTCGCTTGAATCAGGCTCGGTAAACAGTCCCGTTGAACGAATAGCTTCCGCGACACGCGACAGCTGAGTGACGGTCGCAATGTAACAGAGTAAGACTCCACCGGGCGTGAGAGCCTCGGCGCACTCTTCAATGCACTCCCACGGTGCGAGCATGTCGAGAACGACCCGATCAACAGAACCTGCTTCGACGGATGCCGGCAGCTGCTCTTGAAGATCTCCGACTGTTACTGTCCAATTGTCGGGCTTCGCGCCAAGGAAGGCCTGAACGTTCGACTGCGCGATCTCGGAGAATTCTTCGCGGCGTTCGAAGGAGCTCAGCGTGCCGCTTGAGCCGATCGCCCGAAGCAACCAGAGCGACAACGCACCGGAACCTACTCCAGCCTCGACGACGTGCGCGCCCGGGAAGATGTCCGCCTGTCCGATGATCTGCGCGGCGTCTTTGGGATAAATAATCGCAGCACCGCGTGGCATCGACATCACAAAATCGGTGAGCAAGGGGCGCATCGCCAGATACTCGATGTCATTGGTGCTTGTGACGACGCTGGCATCGGGTTGCCCGATGATCAGATCGTGGCTGAGCACGCCGCGGTGGGTGTGGAACGCTCCCCCCACTTCAAGGGTGACGGTGTTGAGCCGCCCCTTGGGGCCGGTGAGTTGTACGCGGTCGCCCTCACGAAAAGGACCGCTCTGTCGTCGGAATACGTCGCTCATCGCGTGGTCACCTTTGCGTGAAGTTCGGAGAGATGGTCAAGAGTTTTACCATCGAGTGTTTGCCACAGGGCATGGGTCTTATGCTCGGGGATGTCAACCATGAAGGGCACACCGATGACGGTCGCGCCTGCCGCATGAGCGGACGACGCACCCGGAGGCGAGTCCTCAATGGCGACGCAATCAGTGACCTCGACGCCGAGCGCGGCGGCTCCCAAATGATAGGGCTGTGGGTGGGGCTTGGCGTGTTCCACATCGTCGCCGGAAATCACGGCATCGAATCCGTGAAAACCGAGGTTTTCGACAACGTGTTTAGCCATCCTGCCGACAGACATTGTCACTAGCGCGGTAGGGATTCCTGCCTCGCGCAATTCAGTGAGCAGTTCGCGCGCACCTGGGCGCCACGGGATTCCGGACTCTTTGAGCTGAGCCATCACGCTGTCTGTGAGGTGATCGACGATGACCTGCGCATCGAGTGCGACGCCCTTGGACTGCATTACGCGCGCAGACTCCAACAGGCCGTTTCCAACACACGACATGGCATCGTCATGAGTCCACTCGCCGCCGAAGGATTCGACAACCTTTACTTCCGCGGAAATCCAATACGGTTCTGAGTCAATGAGCGTGCCGTCCATGTCCCACAGGACGGCCGCTGGAGTGGAGTGAGTCACAACGCACCATCGTAGTTCTATCCTTGACTAAGCGACATTCGTGGCACGCACCCCAAGGAGACCTGTGACTGACACCCCATTTGCGAACGGACGACTCCTCGTCGTCGCCTTCGAGGGGTGGAACGACGCCGGAGAAGCCGCCAGCGGTGCAGTGCGATCGCTGAAAGAGCAACTCGACGTTTATCCCATCTCCGAAGTCGACCCCGAAGAATACTTCGACTACCAGTTCAACCGGCCCGTTCTGTCCCACGACGACGACGGCAACCGCTCCCTGACGTGGCCTTCCGTGACGATGTACGGGCCGGCACGCCCGAACGCGAGCCGTCCAGAGAGCATCGCTGCGGATGCCGAACTGCAGCTCAGCGCGAGCAATCAGTCGAACATCTATCTTTTGTTGGGCACCGAACCGTCGAGGTCGTGGAAAGCATTTGCTCGCGACATCCTCGAAACCGTCGTTGACAACGGAATTACCTCGATTGTCTTCTTAGGCGCGATGCTCGCGGATGTGCCGCACACGCGACCGATTTCAGTATTCACGTCGAGTGAGAACGCAGGTGTGCGTTCGGCTCTTGGTATCGAGCGGAGTACCTACGAAGGACCTGTGGGTATTTTGTCTGTACTGGGGCAGGCCGCCGAAGCCAGCGGCATCACGACCATGTCGATTTGGGCATCCGTTCCGCACTATGTGCACAACGCGCCCTCGCCGAAAGCGACTCTTGCTCTTATCGACAAGCTCGAAGAAATCGTGGATGTTGTGATCCCCCGTGGAGAGCTCGTGACCGACGCCGCCGACTGGGAGAACGGTATCGACGCCCTCGCTGGCGAAGACGACGACATGTCTTCCTATATTGAGCAGCTCGAAAGAGCGCGAGACACTGTCGACTCCCCCGAAGCTAGCGGGGAAGCGATAGCTCAAGAATTCGAGAAGTACCTTCGCCGCGGAGACGACAAGCCTGATCAGGGTGCCGCCGGTGATGAGCCGTGGCGGGGCAAGGACTAGTTCTGGGTTGGCGAGATCTGCCAGGTCTCATCGGGGCTAGAGCGGCTGGATCACGTTCGTTGACAACAGAACGAAGAGCACAACGCCCAGCACTACGCGATAAATAACGAAAGGCAAGAACGACCGCTTTTCGATGTATCGCATGAGAGCGGCGATTACGACATATCCGACAACGAACGCGATGACTGTCGCCACCGCAGTTTCGGCATAGGTGAACACCTGGTTTGGCTCGCCAAAGCTGTGCACGAGCTCGTAAAGACCGCTACCGAAGACCGCGGGAATGGCCAAGAGAAATCCGAATCGTGCCGCAGCAGGGCGCGTATAGCCGAGGGCGAGTCCTGCCGTCATTGTGGAACCTGACCGCGAGACACCTGGCACAAGAGCCAGCATCTGGGCGAGACCGATCGTTATGCCGTGGCCGTAGCTCATCTCTTCGATTGATCGCGTACGTTTTCCCAGATAGTCAGCGATACCCAAGATGATTCCAAACACAATCAACACCGTTGCAACCAGCCAAAGCGAGCGGAATGTTGAACGAATGTACTCCTGCGCGAAATAGCCCACCAGCACAATGGGGATCGTGCCAAGAATGACGAGCCACCCGAGCCGAACATCCGGATGATTCTTATCGACTACCTCGCCGTGAGCGCCGTGTGCGCCACGGAACTGTTGAAACCAACGAGTCAGGATTCTGGCAATGTCTTTGCGGAAATAGAGGATGACCGCGAGTTCGGTACCCAACTGAGTGATCGCCGTGAATGTCGCGCCGGGGTCGCTCGCTGATGGCAAAAACTCGCCCATGATGCGCAAATGCGCGCTCGACGAGATCGGAAGAAACTCGGTGAGGCCCTGAACAAGCCCCAAAATAATGGCCTCGATAAAACCCATGGAGCGCTCCCGATTAGATGAAAACTAGTACTTGAGAAGCAGGTCTCCCAAGACCTGCCTGCCAAAGACTAGTGCGTCAAGGGGCACTCGTTCATCAACGCCATGAAACATCCCCGGAAAGTCGATCTCGGGAGGCAACTGCAAGGGGGCGAAGCCATACCCGGTGATGTCAAGGAGCTTCAAGGCTTTGTTATCGGTGCCGCCCGACATCAAGTAAGGCAGCACGGGTGCTCCGGGGTCAAAGACACCGAGACTATTGACCATTGCGTCGACCAAGGGCCCGTCGAAACTCGTCTCGAGGCCGATGTCGCGGTGCATCATCTCAATCTCGATCTCATCAGGCAACAGTGCTCGCACTTGAGCAAGTACTTCATCCTCTTCACCGGGAAGTGTTCGGATGTCGACGAGAGCTTCAGCGACGTCGGGGATCACATTGTGCTTGTAGCCTGCGTTCAGCAGAGTGGGGTTGCTGGTGGTGCGCAACGTGGCCTGCAAGAAGCCGGAGGCCGTGCCGGTCGCGAGAATGAGCTGGTCTGGCCCGACTTCCTCGGGATCGATGTCAAGGATGCGCGAGAGCTCAGAGATGAGCAGAGTCGTGGTGTCCGTCAGGCGGACAGGCCAGTCTTGGCGGCCGATGATCGCAATCGCTTCAGCGAGTTTTGTGACCGCGTTGTCGTGGATGACGCGCGAACCATGAGCGGCCATCCCGCGGGCCGTGAGCTTGATCCACATGAGCGCTTTCTCACCTGTCTGGAGCAAGTAAGCCCGCTGACCTTGAAGGTCGACTGAATAACCACCAACTTCACTGATCGCTTCGGTGGCACCGGCAAAAACTTCGGGGTGCTTCTTGACCATGAAGTGTGAGCCGTATTCGCCGCCGTTTTCTTCATCCGCGAAAAAAGCGATGGTGAGGTCGCGGGCAGGGCGCTTACCGGCTCCCAGGATGTCGCCGAGTGCGGTGATGATCATCGCATCCATATTCTTCATGTCAACGGCACCACGGCCCCACAGCAGTCCGTCTTGGATCACTCCCCCGAATGGATCGACAGACCAGTTCTGGGGATCCGCGGGAACCACATCAGTGTGGCCATGCAGAATCAGCGCGGGGCGCTCTTTCGCGTGCGGTGCGGACGATGCCGTGTCGTAACTTCCTTCGACCTTCGCAATGACGGTCGTCCGACCCTCGGCAGCATCAAAATACTGGGTGGTGAGACCCATATCTTCCAGTAGCGCACCTAAGTACTCGGCAGCAACTGTCTCGCCGTTGGATCGACCCTCCCCATAGTTGGAAGTATCAAAACGGATGAGATCTTGCGCAATGCGGGCAGTGCGCTCGAGTTCTGGCTCAGAAGTCATAAAGCCACGCTAGCCGTCTCCCCCGCAAAAATCTGCACGCCACGGCAGACTCGAACCGACCGTGCGACGGTCGTGGCGGTGAAGTGTCATTTAGTGCTCAAAAAGGGTGCTATTGTCTTATCTCGGCGGTGCTCTTGTAGCGCCGCAGATGCGCGCGGATGGCGGAATTGGTAGACGCGCTAGCTTGAGGTGCTAGTGCCCGTAAGGGCGTGGGGGTTCAAGTCCCCCTTCGCGCACAGCGAACGATTCGGACACCGAATCGGAACAGAAAGTAAAGGCCGACAATCAGATCTATCTGGTTGTCGGCCTTTACTTGTTTAACGAAATCGCGCTCGTCCTTAAGTCTCGCTGCGCAGCGTTTCGCCTGCTGCTAGTTAGCTGGATGTTGGCGACGCTCAAAGTTAGCGATGTATCGTTGAGTATCGGCGGGGCAATCGTGCCCTGCATCCACCGACGGGACGACCAGCATGAATAACTCATTCGGAACCAGCGGCCACAACTCGCACCGCTCATTCGCGGACGCCTTCGATTCTGCGGGCAAAGGACTGTGGGACGCACTCGATAACGTGCGCTCCGAGTTCGAGCGCCGAGTGGCACCACGCATGGGGCGTGGAGACGTGCGCGTCGCCATCCTCTCCCTCTTGGCCGAGGAATCGATGCACGGATATCAGATCATTCGTGAGATCGATAAGCGCAGTAACGGCGCGTGGAAGCCGAGCCCCGGTTCGGTGTACCCGACTCTGCAATTGCTCGCCGACGAAGGCTTGATTGAGGCCCATGAGGCCGAAGGCAAGAAGACCTACACGCTCACGGAAAAAGGGCACACCGAGGCCCAGTCGAGCAGGCCTGCTCCGTGGAAAGATGCAGACACGCATGACTCGACTCGCCCCACAGCGCTCCCCCGTTCTGCGGCGAAGCTCGCTGAAGCAGTTGTGCCAATTATGCGGACAGGTACTCCCGAACAGATCGACGAAGCCATCAGTGTCGTCGATGATGCGCGACGTAAGCTTTACGCAATCCTCGCCCAAGACTGATCGGATACGCCGAACCATCGGCGTAAGGAGAATTGATGACCGACACCAGACAGCTGCGTGCCCGCTATCGGCGGATTCTGCGCTTCGCTGCCCGGTACATGGTTCTCGAGTGGTGGTTCGAGCTTGTGCTGCCGCGCTTCGGGCTCGAAAGAATTGCTGCTCGACGCCGGCTTGAGCGTGCCGCCCATATCGCGCGCAACTTTCACGACCTGGCAGTAGACCTCGGCGGACTCATGATCAAGGTCGGGCAGTTCATGTCCTCCCGCCTTGACGTGCTTCCCGGCGAAATCACGCGTGAACTTGAAGGCCTTCAAGATGAAGTGCCAGCGGTCGACTTCGCGCTCATCCAAGAAAGCACCGAGCGAGAGCTCGGGATACCGCTCGAGCGTGCGTTCGAGTTCTTCGACCCGACACCGGTGGCTGCGGCATCCTTTGGCCAAGTGCACCGTGCTCGCCTCACCCCTGTGGATGCTGCAGATCTCGGATTCGCCCACGTGGTTGTCAAGGTACAACGCCCCGGAATCGGGGAGATCATCGACGTCGATCTCGCTGCGCTTCGCCGGGTTGCTGCCTGGCTCAGCCGAGTGCGCTTCATCTCGCGACGCGTTGATCTTCCTGCGTTGCTCGAAGAATTCGCGATCATTAGCCTTCGGGAGATCGACTATCTGAGCGAGGGAAGCAACGCCGAACGGTTCGCCGAAAATTTCGCGCAAGATCCTCGTGTTCACGCGCCCGAGGTGGTGTGGGAGCGTTCTACTCGCCGCATCCTGACCCTCACCGATGCAACCGCGATCAAGATCAATGATCATGCGCGTCTCGAAGCTGCTGGAATTAATCCGGCCGAAGTCGCTGACGAACTATCTCGCGCAATGTTTGAGCAGCTCTTCATCCACCGCTTTTTCCATGCCGATCCCCACCCCGGAAATATCTTTGTCACGCCGGCCGACCCAGCGCGCGCCGATGAGTCTTCGGCGGACTGGACCTTAACGTTTATCGATTTCGGAATGATGGGCGAAGTTCCGGAGAACCTCAGCAGGGGCCTGCAGCGGCTCATTATTGCTGCTGCTGCGCGAGATGCCCCAGGGCTCGTGGCGAGCGTTCGGGATATGGGGATCCTGCTTAAAACGGCAGAAACTGCCCCACTTGAACGTGCCATGGGAGAATTGTTCGATCGTTTTGGCGGCATGGGCTTTGCCGAACTGCAGAAGGTTGACCCGCAAGAATTCCGTGCCTTCGGTAATGAATTCAGCGATGTCGTGCGAACGATGCCGTTTCAACTTCCTGAAAACTTCTTGCTCATTATCCGTGCCGTCTCCGTCACTTCAGGAGTCGCGAGCGATCTCAATTCTCGCTACAACGTGTGGACCGCGATCGAGCCTTTCGCGGCGCGACTGGCGCGTGACGAAGGCGGCGGAACTGTGCGAGAGTTTGCCAAACAGGCGCTCTCTTCCGCCGGGCTTATTCTTCGGCTGCCGCAACAATTGGAAAGTGTTGCGACGCTCATGCAGCGCGGGCAACTTGCGGTCGAAACGCCGAATGCTGACAAACGACTTCGGGTGATTGAGCAGCTCGTGCGCCGGGTGCTTTCGTCTGTGTTGTTTACCGCGCTACTTATCGGCGGAATCTTGTTGCGTGCTACTGACCCGGCTCTCGGCTTGGTGCTAATCGTCGGTTCTGCACTCCCCCTGGGGCATGCGCTCTTCGCAGGGATATTCAATCGCACCAGGCTCTTTTAGCGACTCGGGTCACCCAGGTGGTTGGTCGGCTAATTATCTGTTGTAGGAGCTGATGCATAATCCGCTGTCCAACGCGCCAAGGGAATGAGAAGTTCGGAGAGCTCGTTTCCTGCCATCGATAGCGAGTAGTCGACGCGCGGTGGAACCGTGCCGTGCGAGTTCCGCACAATCAGACCGTCTGACTCTAAGGTCCTCAGAGTTTGAGCAAGCATCTTCTCGCTAATACCTCCGATGTGATCTCGCAGTTCACCCCAGCGGAAGGTTCTCTCGGAGAGCGCGACAAGGATGAGGATCCCCCATTTACTTGTGATGTGGTCGAGCAAATTCCGACTCGCGCATTTCTCGCTAAATGGATTCGCGAGGGTTCTACCTGTTGTCGCACCCGAACCGAAGACATCCCACAACACTTCATTCATAGTTGAAGCTTACCTAAAAGTGGGTATGGGTTTTCTGGAATGTTAGAAGACGGGGTGCGGTTCACTTTCCTAAGCACGCGACACTGCATGCACGAAAGGACGGAAATCTCATGACCATTCTCATTACTGGCGCAACTGGAAACCTTGGCGCACTGGCCATCAACCATCTTCTCGCCCGCGATGTAAAGCCGTCTGAGATTATTGCTGCGGGCCGAGACGCTAGCAAGCTCGCGGCGTTTGCTGAACGCGGTGTCGGCACCGCCGTTGCCGACTATGGTGACGCCGAAAGCCTCGATGCCGCGCTTGTCGGAGTCAGCACGCTCGTGCTCGTCTCCGGTAGCGCGATTGGTGAGAGGGTAGCGCAGCACAGCAATGTGATTGCTGCAGCTGGACGTGCAGGAGTCACGCACATTATCTACACGAGCGCTCCGTTTGCTGATACATCGGAACTGCTGCTTGCGCCTGACCACAAGGCAACGGAAAAGCTCCTTGTCGACTCGGGAATCACTTTTACGATCCTGAGGAACAATTGGTACAACGAGAACTACGTCTCTACGCTTGGCCAGGTCGCGCAGAGCGGCGTCTATCTCACGAGCACGGCAGAGGGGCGAGTCGCAAGCGCTGCGCGCACTGACTACGCCGAGGCAATTGCCGTTGTGGCGAGCACTGAGGGCCACGACAATACGACCTACGAACTCTCCGGCGATATCGCCTGGAGTGCGGATGACTTCGCACAAGACCTCGAGGAGCTTCTCGCCAAGCCTGTGGTCGTCAGCAATGTCTCCTCTGAAGCGCACGCTGAAGCATTGAGCGCTGCGGGACTCCCGGCGGATGCTATTGGTTTCGTCGTTGGCTTGGACGCTGGCATTCGTGCTGGTTTCTTGGGGACCGTGACTGGTGACCTGAGCACGCTTATCGGTCGCCCTACGACAGTTCTGAAAGAGACCCTCTCTCAGCATCTCAGCACCTGAGATTCCTCCATGAATCTGCGTGATCGGCTATCGTGGGAAAAGGTTTGCGCGCATGTTTCGCCAACCGCCCTTGTCTAGTCGGCCAGCAGCCGACTCGTAGTCGGCAAAGTTGCTGACGTTTTAGCCGTGCAGCGATAACCACACGCTCGGCTCACATCACATCGTTGGTCGCGCATCTTCGTGGCTCCTTCTGTAGGAGAATCTCATCGCTATTACTCAAGCAAATCGGTCCGATCGGTATCGTGCGGACCCTTCCGTACTTACTGCACTCCGCACTCCCCGCATCCTCACTCGTGAGGTACTCGCGGGGCTCGTAGTCGCTCTGGCGTTGATCCCCGAGGCCATCTCGTTCTCGATCATCGCCGGAGTCGACCCGAGAGTTGGACTTTTCTCGTCGTTCGTCATGGCAGTGTCAATCGCCTTCCTCGGCGGACGCCCCGCGATGATTACAGCAGCCACGGGAGCTATTGCGCTGGTCATCGCGCCCGTCGCCCGGGAATATGGCATGGACTATTTCATCGCCACAGTGATCCTGGGCGGGCTCCTTCAAGTGCTCATGGGCGTGCTCGGTGTCGCAAAACTCATGCGCTTCATTCCCCGTAGCGTGATGCTGGGATTCGTCAACTCGTTGGCAATTCTGATCTTCATGGCTCAATTGCCCCACCTCATCGACGTCCCATGGATGGTCTACCCCCTAGTGGCGGTCGGCCTGGTCATCATGGTCCTCATGCCGCGCCTCACGAAGGTAATTCCGGCGCCGCTGGTTGCGATTGTGCTCCTCACGGCAGCCACCGTAACGATGGCTATAGCCGTGCCTACTGTTGGCGACCAGGGTGAACTCCCCCGGAGCCTCCCCGAGCTTTTCATCCCCAACGTGCCTCTGACGCTGGAAACCCTGCAGATTATTGGCCCGTTCGCGATCGCCATGGCGCTAGTAGGCCTTCTTGAGTCACTCCTCACTGCAAAACTGGTGGATGACATTACCGACACTCACTCGCGCAAGACTCGGGAGGCGTGGGGCCAAGGCGTAGCGAACGTGCTTTCCGGCCTGTTCGGCGGCATGGGCGGCTGCGCAATGATCGGCCAGACCATGATCAACGTGAAAGCATCGGGAGCTCGCACTCGAATCTCGACGTTCCTTGCTGGAGTCTTCTTGCTCATCCTCGTCGTTGTCTTAGGAGACGTCGTCGCGATTATCCCCATGGCAGCACTCGTTGCCGTCATGATCATTGTGTCGGTGTCGACGTTCAACTGGCATAGTGTCCGTTGGTCAACGCTCAAGCGCATGCCGAAGAGCGAGACGACCGTCATGGTGGCAACTGTTGTCGTCGTGGTTGCAACCCATAACCTCGCAATTGGCGTGCTGGTGGGTGTCGTCGTTGCGATGGTTGCCTTTGCGCGTCGAGTGGCGCACTTCGCCACCGTGGAGCGCACGCTCCCTGAAGACGAGGCCGTTCCTACCGCGTATTACCGTGTCAACGGCGAACTGTTCTTTGCCTCGAGCAACGACCTCACCACGCAGTTCGAGTACACGGATGACCCGGAGCGCGTGATTATCGACATGTCGAACTCTCACATTTGGGATGCCTCCACGGTCGCGGCTCTCGATGCGATCACTACGAAGTACGAGCGACTAGAGAAGCGAGTGGTGCTCATCGGGCTCAATGAGGCAAGCCAGTACATGCACGAGCGTCTTGCCGGCAATTTAGGCGGCGAAGGCTAGACAACGCTCACCGCGCCGGAGTAACGCTGAGCGTAGCCTTCACTGCGTTAGCGGGAGACGGCGCCCGAAGGCGAGATGGTGGATTGGTGAGTGTTGGTCGTGCCGTAAGACGCTGTCACCAGAATCGGCAGATGATCTGATGAACCGCGCGGCATAGTCTCAACTCCCTCGATCGTGAATCCTTGAGAGGTCACGAAGTCGAAATGCCCACGGAAGAACTTGTAGTTGGTGTACGTGATGCGATCGCTCAGCGACAGGTCGTAGCCGGTCTTGTTGATCCGCTGGGTGAGGCCGTCTTTGAACAGAGGATAGTTGTAATCCCCGAGCATCAAAATGGGTGATCCTGAGCCGAGATCCTTCAGCAGCGAATGCGCGGCCTTGATCTGATTGCGGCGGAGTGAGTTAAGCGCGGTCAGAGGTGCGGCGTGGAACGAAGCCACGACGATTTCCTGACTGGTCTCACGATCAATGAGTTGCGAGCCGACGAGGCGCTCAGTAGTGGGGCCAAAAACCCGATCATGCAACGACTTCTTGAGTTCGAACGCTTGGCTTCTGACATGCTCATAGCGGTCTCGTCGGTAGTACACAGCGAGTCCCAGACGATTGTTCTTAGTCGAGTCGGCGAGATGCAGATTGCCAATCTCTTGAGGTAGCTGCGTGGAGATCGCTTCTTGGAGGCACAGAACATCGAGGTCGGGAGTTTGCGAGAGAGCATCGAGCTCTGTCGCAGCCTTATGCTTGCGGAGGTTGTAGCTAATTGCGCGAATCACGAACCGATAACCCTCTTTCTTAAGAGAAAACTAGCCTACGTACTAGGGATGAAAAGTGGCCGAGACTGGCGATTAGAAAGCAAACGTACAGGAATACCGGCAGCCACGACGATTATTCCGGCGGCAACCCCTAGCGGAGGAAGTGTGACCGCGAGAACAATGCACGCAGTTGCACCGAGAATATTCGCTGCACGGCTCACGAGCCGCTGTGCCGCAGGCTGCGTGAAGGCCGCGACGTTGGCTATGAAGTAATAGAGCAATACCCCGAACGAAGAAAAGGCGATCGCACCGCGAACGTCGACTATAAGGATGACCGCGATGACGACGCTCGCTCCAAGGAGTTCTGCGCGATGAGGAACCAAAGAACGTGGATGTATGGCATCAAACCAGCGGGGAAGATCTCGCGTGCGTGCCATCGCCAGAGTCGTACGAGCAATGCCAGCCGTGAGTGCAAGGAGCGCACCTAAAGATGCCAGAGCCGCAGTCACAGCGACAACCGGGGACGCGGCTCCCCAACCTGCATGGCTGAGGAGTTCTGTGACTGGAGCGCGAGAAGCCGCGAGCCTATCGGGGCCGAGCACCGCGAGGAGGGCAACTCCGATTGCGCAATAGAGAACGGCGGAAATACCAAGGGCAGCCATAATTGCACGGGGAATGGCTCGACGCGGATTCTGCACCTCCTCCCCCAACGTTGCGATTCGAGCGTAGCCAGCAAAGGCGAAAAAGAGGATGCCCGCCGATTGCAAGACGCTGTACACGTCCGGGGTATCAACAACGAATGACTGAGCCGCTGAGCCTGACACTCCACCGAGCGCGACCACAGCCACCCCGACAAGCACAACAACAACAATCGTGACAATCACCTTGGTCGCGTTGGCAGTGCGGCTTATTCCGCCGAGGTTGATGCCTGTGACGAGTACCACTGCGAGCACTGCAACGAGCTTCTCTCCACCCGCCGGCGAAACATACGCTGCGCAGACGAGAGCCATAGCAGCGCAACTTGCAGTTTTACCGACGATGAACGACCAGCCTGCGGTGAAACCCCACCAAGCACCTAAGCGCTCGCGACCGTACACGTAGGTGCCGCCTGCTACCGGGTAAGCGGCTGCTAGTTGGGCGCTGGCCGAAGCGTTGCACCAGGCCACTATTGCGGCGATAGCGAGCCCGATGATGAGTCCTGACCCGGCGGCATGAGCAGCGGGCGCGAACGCTGCGAACACTCCGGCTCCGACCATCGAACCCACCCCGATGACGGTGGCATCGAAGGTCGTTAGCCTTCGTGCCAGTCGAGCATTGCTGTTCACGTGCTCACCCTACTTGCGGGTATCAACCCTGCCGTGGCAGAGGCGCTTTGTTGTGATGAACTACAGGTGACTAGTTGGCAAACTGAGGAAGTGTGTCGGACTACTCGACGAAACGGATGCCGCTCGAAAGTCGTGTGCGCACGTCAAAGAGTTCGTTGCCGCCGATGTCGCGCCCGCGGCCAAGCTCTGGCCCGGTGCGGAGTAAGTGCGCAAGCACGCTCTGGCGCACTACGACGGCGGGCTGCCCCTTTACTGTTCCGAGGGAGATTTGCGGTTCAGCAAGGTCATTATCGGGGACGATGATGACGAAGCACGTGAAGTTGACTTTCAATTGGCGACTCAGCGTCTTCGCTCGAGCAGCCAACTCATGCATGGGTTTCTCCGGCGCCACAGCGGGACCGATGAGTTCGCCACGGCGAACCTTCACTTGGCCTCCAAAGTCTTCAGAAAGCATGGCGAAGATGCCGGTGGGGCCGAGAACGACGTGATCGATTTTACGCTCCGGCGCGCCGGTCGACACGTCGTGCCAGACGGTGTAGCCGATGCCGAGCTCACTGACGGTGCGCGCGGTTGCTTCTTCGGCCAACGCATCCGCTAGAGTGCGTCGGATCTCTCTCGGTGCACTACGCACGAGGGCGGGGTCGTAGGGATCGTCGAGCGAAACGCCGCGGCCTACCCACTCGCGCATGCTGTCGAGAAAACGTTCTCGGCGCCATCCGCCCGGGTGTCCATGAGTGCGGGCGCGGGGGCGAGAATCTTCGCGCGAAGACGAGGCGGGCCGTGACGAAAATGGTGAAGAACTCGAGGCCGAGCCCCGCGAATGGGTGCCTGATCTCGCATCGTAGCTGCGGCGCTTCTCTGGCGTTCCCACCCGCTCCCATGCGTCTTGCACGGCGGCGAACCGCGCCGGATCTCCCCCTGTGTCCGGGTGCGTTTCGCGGAGGGCGCGGCGGAATGCACGCTTAAGCTCACTCTCACTAGCCGAAGCCTGCACACCAAGCACTTCGTAGGCACTCGCTGACAGAGGACTATCGGGCATGAACTCACTTTCGGTGAACCGCGAATAGCGGAAGTGGCGAAAGTCCCACTTTAGCGAACCTCGCTGGCAAGTCTCGGGATGTCGTCGGCGGTCGTTCAGGCTGCGGGCGTAGTTTTATCTCGTGACCACACTTCGAGACATCCCGCTTACTACCATCGACGGCAACGAGACCACTCTGGCCGACTATCAAGACAAAGTCGTGCTCATCGTTAATGTGGCATCGCGCTGCGGTCTTGCACCGCAGTACGAACAGCTTGAGAAGTTGCAGAAGAAGTACGGAGATCGTGGCTTTACTGTGCTTGGCTTCCCGAGCAACCAGTTCTTGCAAGAGTTGAGCTCTGAAGATGCCATCAAGGAATACTGCTCGACGACGTGGGGTGTCACCTTCCCGATGTTCGAAAAGGTCAAGCTCAATGGTCGGTCCGCTCATCCGCTTTACGCCGAACTGAAAAAGACTGCCGATAGTGCAGGGAAAGCTGGCCGCGTGGCGTGGAACTTCGAGAAATTCTTGGTGACTCCTGGTGATGACGTTAAGCGTTTTCGACCGACTGTCGTTCCGGATGATCCCGCCATCGTCGGTGCAATCGAAGCTGCCCTCCCCGCATAAGGCCGACAGTTATGGCTAAGGACTTTGTTCACGAGAAAGATGCTGCCCGCTACGTCATGAATCTCGATGGCACGCTTGTAGCCGTGGTGGATTACCGAACCAACGGATCTTCTATCTCGTTCAACCACACTTACACGCAGCCCGCACACCGCGGAAAAGGCTACGCGGCCGAGATAGTGAAGTTCGCGGTTGACGATGTTGAGAAGAGTTCCGGGCTAAGAGTTCTTCCGATGTGTTGGTACGTCGCAGAGTGGTTCGAAGCGAATCCGGAGCGGGCAGGACTGCTTTCGCGCTAGCGCTTAGTGCCGTTCTACGCGCCCTTGCGCGCTACCTCTGGCGCTGGAGCTGCACGAGCAGCTCCGGGCCTCGATCGTCGAGCATCCTTCCTCCGACACGCACTCCGATGATGAGCAGGATGCTGCTGAGCAGGAGTGCAACGGCGAGCGAGACCCAGCCGAGTGCTTCATTGAATGTGGCGAATCCGACGATAGCGATGACCATTTCCGGAAGAGCGAGAACGGCCAGCGCCGTCCATGATGCAAACATGGAGAGCATCAGCGTAAAACCGCCGCCGGGACGCGCTTTGAACGGATTCTCACCAGGAGCCGGAACTGAGAAGGCGAACCGCCCAGAGACGAGCGAAGACAGTGCGAGCCCCGTGACGAGCAGCCCAAGCGAAATGCCCAACATGCCTACGAGACGATCTCCGCTATCGCTGATCCAGACGCTTGCCACAGTCAATACGATGGTCGTGGGTACGGCGAAGGTACTCACCGCGATCACTCGGCCCCAGCGGTCTGCTCGCCCGCTCACGGCAGTCTGAAGATGCAGGCTGAAGGCGGTGTTGTCGTAAGAAACATCAGTGTAGATCGACATGCCAAGCAACACCGCCACGATCGGCCCGACGAAGAGTAGGCCGCTGAGATCCCCACTCGCGCCGGTGTAGAAGAAGATAATCGCAGGTACCAGCGGAACGCTGATGAGCGACTGAGCGTAGCGAGGGTCCCGAGCCCAATAGGTGAGAGACCGCGCCGCTACCGCGCCCGTGGGAGTGGCGGAAAAGACGGCAAACCAGCCTAAGCCGCGTTGAGAGCGTGCCGCGCTCACGGAGGCTGCCGGCCGTTCTAACGCCCGGTCTAAGGCCCAACGCCAGATTCCAGTGGCGGCAAGCAGCGTGGCAATGCCCACGAGCGCGTGCAGCGCTGCAACGCCAGGGTGTCCCGTGGCGAGATCCCCCGGCACAGCCCAGATAGCACCAAAAGGAGTCCAAGCGACGATGTCGGAAATGAAAGGAAGGAGCGAACGCAGTTCACGGAATAATGTCGACACTGCCAGGATTGCAGGGCCGAGCAACAAGAGCGGAATGAGTACGAGAACGGTCTTCGCTTCACGAGCTCTACGACCGGAAGACATGCGCACCGTCAACGCTGCGAGCATCCGAGATCCCACAACGCACGTGAGCGTTCCTATTGCGGCGCAGAAGATGGCGACGATTGCGATCGCAGGTGTCTGCCACCACACAAGACTGGTGGCGAGAGCGGCGAGCGTCGTAATGATGCCGGGGATTCCGAGGACACCGCTCACGGCGAGGGCAATAAGGAGCGTAGTGATGGGAATCGGGAAGGTCGCCAACTTCGCAGGATCGACAGTTTCGTCGATACCTGAACTGAGCAGTGGCAAGAAAGTCCAACCCAGCACAAGAACAGCCCCGCCGAGCACCGTGACGGTACGGCCGAACTCCTCGGGAGCTGTGCTGAGAAAGAACAGCCCGATGACGGCGAGGAGCAGCATGAAAAAGCCGTACATGGTTCCGAGGACGACGGCGACCGCTTGCCACGGACTCCGCGTCAGCGAATTGGCGAGAAGTCGAAATCGCAGTCTTAGGAGATGCGCAACCATTCGGGCCCTCTCCCGTGACGGCGGCCGCCGACCAACTCGACGAAACGATCCTCGAGGGTTGACGAGCCGCGCACTTCGTCGGTGGTTCCGGATGCAAGCACTCGACCATCGGCAATAACGGCGACATGGTCACACATTCTCTGCACAAGATCCATGGCGTGGCTAGAGACGATGACTGTGCCGCCGGACTCAACGAAACCGTGCAAGATGTCGCGAATGTTGGCTCCAGAAACCGGATCCACTGACTCAAAAGGCTCGTCGAGCACCAGAAGTTCAGGCGCATGAATGAGTGCGCACGCTAGCGCAACTTTCTTCGTCATCCCGGCCGAGTAGTCGACGACGAGAGTGCCGCTCACCGCGTCGAGATCGAACAGCTCGAGCAGATCAGCGGCTCGCTCCGCAACCACGGAGCGTTCCATTCCGCTGAGTAGGCCCGCATAAGTGACAAGCTGCAGGCCCGTGAGGCGATCGAACAGTCGCACGCCGTCGCTTAGTACGCCAATCTTTTTCTTAGCGTCAACGAGATTGCTCCACACATCAAGGCCATGAACAGCAACCGAGCCGGAATCTGGGCGAAGAAGACCCGTCGCCATGGAGAGCGTCGTAGTCTTACCGGCTCCATTGGGGCCAACGAGGCCAAAGAATGAACCGCGCGGAACAGTGAGATCGACTGAATTGACGGCCACCTTCTCGCCAAATCGCTTCGTCAATCCAATGATCTGCAGGGCAGGGATGATGGTCGAGGTATCGGGCACAGCTCTACCCTAAAACCGAACAGCGCCACGCAATGCGATTGCCACACAATCACTGCCGACAACCAGCTACTAGAGTCGGAGGGTGCGAGTTTTTCAGACTTCGCGAACTCCACGAAAGGGTGTCATGACGATAACTGCTGCTGCTGACGGTTCTGCTCTCGGTAACCCCGGACCGGCCGGATGGGCATGGTACGTCGACGACAACACGTGGGCAGCTGGGGGCTGGGAGCACGCCACCAATAATCAGGGTGAGCTTATGGCGGTGCTCCAACTTTTTCGGGCAACGGCTCATGTCGACGACGATCTCCTCATCCTGTGCGACAGCCAGTATGTGATCAATTCAGTTACCAAGTGGATGCCTGGCTGGAAGAAAAAAGGCTGGCGTAAGGGTGATGGAAAACCTGTCATGAACGTAGAACTCATCAAGCAGATTGACGAAGCCATCGCAGGGCGACGCTACCGATTTGAGTGGGTGCGGGGCCACGTAGGACACCCACTCAACGAAGCTGCAGATGTGCGCGCTCGAGGAGCTGCCGAGGCATTTCAGCAAGGCAGCGTGTGCCCGGTAGGCCCGGGATACCCGGGCGCATCAGCAACGGATGCCAGCTTGCCGTCGGCTGCTGACGGCATCGCTCCCCTGTTTTAGCCCGCGCAGTCGTCGCGCGAAATTGCTGGCGACAGTAACTGCTGCGAAGCAGGGTTCTGTAGCGTAACGATCTACTCGGGGGCGAAGAAGGCGGCGATCGCACGACTAAGCGCGATCGGGTCAGCCACTCCACACATTTCACGAGCTGAGTGCATTGAAAGCAACGGCAATCCGACATCAATTGTGCGGATACCGAGACGTGTTGCTGTAATCGGGCCGATCGTTGAACCGCAAGGCATGTCGTTATTCGACACGAACTCTTGGTAGTCGACTCCGGCTTGACGGCAGGCTCGAGCCCACTCCGCCGCGCCGGGACCATCGGTCGCGTAACGCTGGTTGGCATTGATTTTGAGGAGTGGTCCTCCGCCCAGTCGAGGTCGATTGGCGGGGTCATGGCGTTCTGGATAGTTCGGATGCGCTGCGTGCCCCGCATCCGACGATAGGCACCACGATTCCGCGACAGAACGCATGCGGTCAGTTTCTGAGCCGCCGAGGCCGGCGCTGATTCGAGCGATGAGATCGGCGAGGAACGGCCCGCCGGCTCCGGAACGAGATGCTGAGCCAATTTCCTCGTGATCGAAAGCAACGAAGAGCGGAATGTGGTCGAGTTTGGTATCGAGGCCGATTAGCGCAACGAGCCCCGCGTGAACCGACGAGAGGTTGTCGAGTCGACCGGAAGCAAACAAAGCGTCATCGAGGCCGAAAACTGCGGGAGCCGCAGTGTCGGCGACGACGATGTCATATCCGTCGATTTCGTCGGCTGACCGATCTGTGGTCTTCGAGGAGAGAATCGAGGCAAGGTGAGCGAGTACATCAGCATCGTCCCGCTCGCCAAGCCCGAACATCGGATTCATGTGGGCCTGACGCTTGAGGGTGAGCTTATCGTTGACGCCGCGATCTAAGTGGATAGCCAATTGCGGGAAGCGCAGCAGCGGGCCGGTGCGCACAAGCTCCGTGCTTCCATCACTAAACGTTACGCGTCCAGCAAATTCGAGTTCGCGGTCGAGCCAAGAGTTGAGGAGCGGGCCACCGTAGATTTCTACACCGGCCTGCAAAACGCCTTCCGAGCCGGTCGTGGGCTTGGGCTTGAGTTTGAAACTCGGTGAATCTGTGTGCGCCCCAAGGATGCGGAACGGTGTCGTGCCCACCGCCTTCGTTGGCTGAACCCACGCAGCGATCGCGCCATCACGAATAACAAAGTACTTTGCAGCCTTGCGTGTGCGCGAACCGTTCCAGTCATCGGCCTCACGCAACTCGCTGAATCCAGCTGCTCTCAAACGCCGAGCAACTTCGTCTACCGCGTGAAACGACGAGGGTGAAGCAGCGACAAATGAAGCGAGATCATGGACGTGTTCCAAGGCAGCAGTCATTCGTCCATTCTCTCATCACTCCGTGTACGCCTCGTTCCGCGGCAGTACTGAAGCAGCTCGGGCAGCGCGTCTTTTGATTTAAAACCACACGCTCAACCACGGAGTCGTCGGAGAATGGAACACGCGTTCAACAACGGCAGCAGCGCCTTCAGTAAGTTCCACGACCCGTCCAGCCGAGACCAACGACGATACCGTGACTCCCCCGAGGTACAAGGAGCTGAGTTCGTTCACCGAAAGTGAAACGGACGGCGTGCCTTCGGGGATGCTCTCTACGCGACGAGCATCCGGCGTCCCTGCCTCATCAGTCTCAAGCACATAGTGACCCGTAGTGAATCCAAGGTCGTCGCTCACCTCAAAACCCAGCTGAGTAGCACTGGAATAGGTGCGGGCGTTTAACGATGCGGAAACGTCCAAGATGCGCAGCCACAAGTGGTCGATCGGTGCCACTTGTGCGGCTCTCATATCGGTCAAGAGCCACTGCAATGGTTCATCCACGGAACGGAGTCCAGCCTTGACCTCGCGAACGAGGTCAACGTCAAGAATGTAGCGCCACAGAGCCTCGTAGGCTTCGGGGGTCTCTGAGAGCAAGTAGTCAACGGTGAGCGTGTGCTTCGTGAAATCGAGGTCTCCACCCGCGACGCGGTAGACAACAAAGCCGCGCGGAACGCCCTCGTCGTCGTCGAAGCGCACGATGCGTGTGTTTTTGGTGTATTCGTCATCGCCAGCTGCTGTTCCCGCGATCTGTTCCCAACGCAGCGGCCAGACGTTAATTTGACCGGGAGTCGTCAGACGAACTCGCTCGAAAATCGCTGGGGCTTCAGCAACGAAAGCTGAGGGATCGACGTGCTGCAAGAGGCCTCGACGCTCCCGCGTGGCGAGAGTTGCCCGGCTTGTATCGATCGTAAGTTCAGCTGCAAAAACGGCTTGACCGAAGCCAAAGCGGCCATAAATCGTAGACTCTGAAACCGTAAGTGTTGCCATGGGTAGCCCCATGTCGGCAGCAGCGCGGAGCTCTCCCTCCAGAAGCGCACGAGCGATGCCGCGGCGGCGGTGAGTCGGCGACACTGTCACCGAGCTGATAGCCCATGCATCGATGCTCCTGCCGCCAGGAACGGTCACCTGTTCTGTCCACGAGCTCGTCGTGGCAATGGGAACTTCAGGTGCGGCCAAACGCTTATCCCAGACACCCACGGTGCGACGATAAGTGATTCCAGCAAAGCCCGAATCGACCTGGTCTTTCGACAGCGCCGAACCATGAAAGCCCCGAGAATCAGCTTGAAACCAGGCTTCAAACGCGGCTCGATCGGTCGTATCTACGAGGTCGTACCGCAGCCCAGTCGCGGCGAGAGCGGCTGCCGACTCAGGGTCAACGGGGTGGTGAGCAAAATCGTTGGTCATGCACCAACGGTATCGCGAACGTCACTGAATGAACCATGGCGGATAGACCGCCACCTTGGTCTTGAACGAAGCAGCATCGAGCAGCGCTTTTACTCGCTCGCGGGCCTTGTCGCTTGCGACTCCCACAAGTTGTACATCGTCAAACGCAAACGAACCGTGAATGAGAACTTCAGCATCGTCCGTGAGTTCATCGGCACGCAGATTGCCCAGCATGCGTGTGATTGCGGTTTCGTCAGTAGCAAACCGAGTTAAGGCCGCTGCGGCATCGCCATCGGCAAGCACCGCGTCTTCGCCAAGGGCGCGAACAGTGCTGACGAGAAACACGAAATCCGTTGGAGTCGCAGTGCGAGCTGCATCGGACCAGCGAGGCTCGGTTGCTCCTGCGCGTAGCTCGCGCCACGACGCGGATTCCGGAACGAGACTAAACGGAACGTAGCGATCGACGGGCTCTCCAGTGCTGAGCGAAGCAGCCGCGCGGAGCTCACGGGTGAGGGGTGAACTGATATCTAAAATCGCGTCCTCGATTGAAGCGGCCGCCACGAGCTGCCCTTCGCGAAGGATGCTCTCCAGATTGCTGATGTGTGTAAAGTGATAAACACGTTGGTCAGAGAGCGACGGAACTTTGGCGCTGGACGCGCGTGGAGTTCCTGGAACTCGCTTTGCGCGAGAAGGGCCGCTGGCACGCGTTAGAGGCTTGACGGGGGTCGCTTTAGGAAAGCAAGAATCGCACAGATTGTTTTCAAAGCCGTGGATGCATTCGGTGCCAGACATGGGGTCCTTTCTCGGAGTTCAGAAATGACCTCCGTATCCAAGGTACGGCAATTATTGATGGTGTATCGCCGTCTCTGCACGCCGAGCGAGTTCTCGAAGCAGGGTTTCGTGACTTAAATCGAACCGTCGCGGTGCTGTATCGAACACGCAGACCGCGCCCACAGTGTCTCCGTTGGGTGCCGCGATTGAGTACCCCGCATAAAACCTGATGCGCGGTCCGCTAACCACCCACGGATGGTCCGCAAAGCGCTCATCCTTCACGAGATCTTCGAGCACGACGAGACCGGGAGCCGTGAACGCCCTGTTGCAGAAGGCGCCGGCGTCCTCTCGCCTCATCTCTCCCAAACGGGATGTTGACGCGAACCAGTGCGTTTGCTCGTCGTGAAAAGTGACAGCGGCTCCAGCAGTATCAAACAGAGCCCTCGCAGAGTCGACAATTGAGGTCAACGATTCCGACACTGCGGGTATCGTCAGAATCGCGTTTTCGAAAGCTCTGGAGTCAAGCAGGACGGGTCTGTGAGGGGGCGAACCAAGTGCGACGCTGGAGAGCTGCTCCGCGATCAACGGTGCGAGTTCGTGCGCCCAGTGCGCATAGGTGGAACTCTCCAACCGAACGCTAGCTCTGCCATCATGGGTTGTTGCCGGTACAAAAGTCGCATTTCCGCGCGCAGAACACAACTGCGCACTGATGGCGTTGAGGTGCTCGATATTGCGGTTGACTATCACCAACAATGGAGCGGGCAAGGAGACCACATCTCCCACGGGGGCGATGCCCAGGATGAAGGGGTGGAGAGCACCGCATCCATGCGCCGCGATGCTGTCGAGCACGGCAGTTACATCGCGCCGCCAGCTGAAAAGTGAACGGAATCGGAGAACGTCTCCCCCACCCATGGTAAGCACGAGCGCATCGAAGCGATCCAAACTCGCCCATTCGATCACCGCACCGATGTCGATCGTAGACATTGTGGGTTCAGAAACGATGTCGACGCTGCACCCGCGTCCGGTCAGCGCAGATAATTCGCGCGCGAGGTGACCGCCGAGACCGAGCTCGTGCGTGTGAACCCCGAAACCAGACGACTTCCCTGGCCCAATTAGCAGGACTCTGTCCGGATCTGGTCCGATGGCTTCTGCGCGAGCATCATCACTGGGCACGACGACATGGCGCCACCGTTGGGGATACAGCGCAAGCCAGAGTGTGACTATTGGCCACACTTATAGCGTGGCGAAGCTGCGAAACAATAGTGTTCCTGCCCGAGTGGCCAGACACGGTCGCTCTAAGCTGCTTAGTATAGAGCTGAATACTTTTCAATACTAGAGAGCATGAGGAAAGCTAAAATTATTTGCGCGCGGCTTTCGCAGCACGCTCTGTCTTGATGCGTGCGTTCTCCTCGTTCACTGCCGCGTGAACGGAGCGCTCCACTACTAGCCATTCTGGCATCTCCACGAGAAGCGCTTTGATCTCCGCCGTTGTCATAACGTCGGGGGCCCCCGCGCGCGCTAGGCCCGATGCTGAAATGCCGAGCTTCTGAGCAACGACAAGCCGGGGATGCGGTCCTTCAGCGCGCAACTTCGTGAGCCACTCGGGAGGTGACGCAAGAAGTTCGGCAAATTCTTGGCGGCTGATTTCTGAATCACGGAACTCTTCCGGAGCTGAAGGGAGATAAATCCCGAGCTTCTTGGCGACTGTTGCGGGTTTCATGGTCTGGACTGGCACACCCCAAGACTAACCTGAACACATGCCATCATCATTCACCGTCGCTTTTGTCCTGGGGGCGACGCCCGGCAAGTGGTCGCGCGTCTGGCGAGAGCGGCTTCCCGAGACTCCCCTTGAACTCGTACCGAGCGAGCAAGATGAAGCGCTGGCAATGCTCGCGGCAGGCACCGCCGATGTGGCACTTGTTCGACTGCCCATCGACCGGGCGTTGGAAAGCGATCGTCCGCTCGCCGCAATACCTCTCTATACCGAGCGAGCCGTTGCCGTCATCCCCAAAGAGCATCCTCTGGCTGAGCGCGACGAACTCAGCATTGCTGAGGTGCGCTCCGGGCTGCTGGTCGATGAGGAATGGCGTGCAGCGGTCGAATCAGTGGCCGCAAATATCGGTATCGCCGTGATGCCTCAAGCGGTCGCACGCGCTCTCATGCGAAAAGACGTGGTGCCGCGACTGATTATTGAAGGCCCCGAATGGCAAGTCGCGGTGGCGTGGCGCGACGGATCTATTGATCCGCTCGTTGAAGAGTTCATCGGAATCGTGCGCGGGCGTACCGCGAGAAGTTCTCGAGGCACCGCTGGGGCTGTCGAAGCCGAAGGAACTGACACATCGAAACGCTCAGCGGGCGCATCCGGCGCAAAAAAGACGGCGAATCGCGGTGCGGGCGCGCGGGCGTCGGGCGCAAAGGTTGCTCCGCGACACACGGCTAAGCCTCAGCGCAGCCGCAACAAGCGCCGTAAGGGCTGAAATCGCTATTACTACCCGGGTTTAGTCGCGTGGTAGCTGAGCAACAATCTCAGGGACCAGACTGGCAGCCCACTCCTGATAGCGTGACCGCCCCTCGATGTTTTCTGCATCTTCAGCAGCGGGCCGAAATTCAACGCGATGTACTCTCTCCTTCGCGTGTGCGATCGACCGTATTTGGTTGTTGAAATCAGCGGCTACTTGAGCAATTCGTTGTTTGTAAGCGGCGACGAAAGTCGACATTTTGGGGGTGTTGCAGTCGACCAAGAATATTTGAGTGTGAGGGGAAGACCGCGCGATTATGCCTGTCACGAGAGCGTCAAGCTGTGCTCCCCACGACCGCGAAGGCATCAGTGTAAGTATCTCGAAAGTGCCGAATGAGAGGATAACAATGTCGGTGTCGCTCAGTAGCTGCGTCGTCAGTCGGGATTGTGCATTTCGAGCTGTGAGGCCCGGGGCGGTGACAACAGTGACGTCAGTTCCTCGCTGAGTTAATGCCGTGAGCGAGTGAGCGAGTGAGCCTCCCAGTGCAAGCTCGTGCGAGGTGACGCCGTAGCCAATCACGATTCCTGATCCGCAGAGAACGACTTTGCAGGGGTTGGGCCCCTCCGAGCGCACGACAGCATCACCCTTGGGGTGGGGGTAGCCGCGCCAGGAATTGGACGATGTGCGTACCCACGTGAACATAAAGATCTTCATCACGACGTGCTCTAGGGTGGCCAACATTTCGCGAACTCCGTTTCGGGTGGCTGCGGCGCATGTTGAGAAGGGTGGGCCTCAACATATTTCGTCGGGCGCTACCGGTAGCTGCAATTACGCGAAGACTAGCACCGAAAAAGCGGGCTTCCTATAGCGAGAACTGAAACCATCACTTTTCGGATGCGCCTCAATTGCCTTCCATCGTTGTGCTAGCGAGTGCTGATGCTGGCGAATTTACGCACTGAAAGCGGAACGAAAATCGCCAGCATGACGACGATGCCAATGAGTACCGTGAGAACTGGGTGCTGCTGAGACCAGACGTCTGACTGGGCTGACCCCACCGGCGTATTTCCAAAGAGTTCTCGAGCAGCCTGCACAAGAGCAGATACCGGGTTCAATTCGGCGAAAACTCGAAGCGGTGTGGGAAGTGTCTCTGCAGGAACGAAAGCGTTCGAGATGAAAGTCAGAGGGAAGAGAACAAGGAATGAAACATTGTTGATGACTTCAGGGCTGCGGACACTCATGCCAATGAACGCCATTACCCACGAGAGGGCGTAGGCAAAGAAAAGGAGAAGGGCGATCGCGGCAAGCGCCTCTAGCGGGCTTGAGTTGATGCGCCACCCTACTATCAGGCCCGTTGCCATCATCACGATCATCGAAATCGAGTTGATGAGAAGGTCACCGTTCGTGCGGCCAACGAGAACCGCGGAGGGACTCATGGGCAGGGTGCGGAAGCGATCGATAATGCCGTCTTTGAGGTCTTGAGCCATTGCCGAACCTGAATAAGTGGAGCCAAAAACAACAGTCTGGGCAAAAATGCCAGCCATGATGAATTCGGTGTAGGTGCTACCGGGGATGTCGATGACGCCGGCGTACACGTAGGTAAAGAGCAGCACAAACATGATGGGCTGCAGCGTTGTGAAGACCAAGATGTCAGGTACACGTTTGATCTTGATGAGGTTGCGGCGGGTCGTGATCCAACCGTCGTTGAGCCAGTTCGTTACTGGCGAAGGTGCAGCGGCACGAGGTGTCTTCGTAGGGGTGCTGGCGGTCATTTTTGTGCCTTCTGTGCTGGTGCTGTATCAGTCGTGTCAGTCTCGGAATCGTCGGTGCTTGCCGTGTGGCCGGTGAGCGTCAAGAACACATCGTCGAGGGTGGGGCGACGCATTCCTGCGTCGTAGAGCTGGATGCCGCGGCTGGCGAACTCGGTGAGAATGAGCTGCAGTGCAGCGGGGGCATCTTCCGCGTTGACGGTGTAGCCGCGACCGTCGAGGCTCTCGACCGGTTCCGTGCTGCCGAAACGGGTGAGGATCTCACGGGCGGCGGGGGAATCCTCCTGCGACACCAAGCTGAGCTCGACGCGTTGTCCCCCTATGGAGGCTTTCAGCTCGTCTGAGGTGCCTTGGGCGATAACTTTTCCATCGTCAATCACCGAGATGCTGTCGGCGAGTTGGTCGGCCTCTTCAAGGTACTGGGTAGTCAAGAGCACTGTTGTACCCTCCCCCACGAGTGTTGTGATGACATCCCACATGCCGATGCGGCTGCGCGGGTCAAGCCCTGTGGTTGGTTCATCGAGAAAGAGCACCGGTGGGCGCATCACTAGAGCGCCGGCGAGGTCGATGCGTCGGCGCATGCCGCCAGAGAATCCTTTGACGGGCCGGTTTTGGGCTTCGGTGAGGTCGAAAAGGGTGATGAGTTCACGCGCTCGCTCGCGAGATTGCTTGGCGCCGAGATGGTAAAGGCGTCCGACCATGTCGAGATTCTCGAAACCTGTGAGGTTTTCATCGACGGCCGCATACTGCCCTGAGACGCCGATCATGGGGCGAATACGTTCGGGTGATGCGATGACATCGACGCCGTTAACCGTTGCCGTGCCCGAATCGGGGCTGATGAGCGTCGTGAGCACCTTGACGGTGGTGGTCTTGCCTGCACCGTTCGGGCCAAGAAGCGCCGTCACTGTGCCTTGGGGAACCTCTAAATTGAGCCCATCAAGGGCGTGTACCGGGGCAGTCCCTTTGGGCGTGTATGTCTTCTTGAGGTCTACTGCTTCGATACAACTCACGAGCTAAAACTAGGCGATACGGCCGACATCTGAAAGACACGCCGGTCGATGTCGTACGCAATTGACAGACTCGAACATATGTTCGAATATGAACAGGTGTCCCCTGTATCCGTTTCTGCCGCTTCAGCAACCGCTGAAGATCTTTCGGCTGAGCGCGACAGCGCATCAGGCAGTGTTGTGACAGCGGCCGAACGCGTTGCTGAATTACAGGCACGCATCAGCACGATGCAGTCCCGCACGCTGAGTTCACGGCTCATTCCTACTCATCCGGCTATTGCCTCTCTGCTGCCTGGCGGTGGCTTGCAACAGGGCAGCGTTTATTCGGTGGACAGTTCAGCGATGCTTCTTATGACTCTCTTAGCGGCTCCCTCTGCCGCCGGATCATGGTGCGCTGTTGTGGGAGTGCCCGAATTCGGCATCGAAGCGGCCGAGCGCTTTGGAGTCGATCTTGAACGACTTATACTGGTGCCGCATCCAGGGGAACAGTGGCTGGCGGTCACCGCAGCCATAGCTGATGTGGTCGATGTTGTGGTGGCGAGGCCTCCTACACGTGCATCCGATTCTGCGGTCGCCAGACTCGCTTCGCGACTCCGACAACGCAAGTCGACTCTGCTCATGGTTGGCTCGTGGCCGCAGAGCGAAGCAATGATGTCACTGGGCAAGAGTCAGTGGCACGGTATCGCTGACGGGCATGGTCATTTGGCCGCACGCGAAGTCACAATCACGGTAACGAGCAAGAATACTGGTCGTCCCCGCAGCGCTCGACTGTGGCTGCCGGATGCTTCGCAAGCAGTTCGTGCATACAGTGCAGTTGAATCAGATCCCCCGCAGCTGCGGGCTGTTCCCCAGCAGGTGTCGGCGTGAGGGCGGCATCAACGTGAGCGCGGTCTCGTCACGCAAAGATTTCATACCGCGAGTCCTCGTGCTGTGGGCTCCTGACTGGCCCATCGTTGCTGCTCGGCAGCACGAAAAACTGCCGGCGGATGCGCCGCTCGTTCTCGTAGAGAAGGGTCTCGTCTTTGCTGCAGCGGCATCAGCCCGCGCCGAAGGCGTGACGAGGGGGCTCCGGTTGAGAGAGGCCCAATCTCGCTTTCCGGGCATCATTGATCGACCTTACGACCCTGCTCTCGATAGTCGAGCGTTTGAGCCAGTCTTGACTGCGGTAGAACAACTCATCCCTGGGGTTCAAGCATTGCGCCCTGGTATGTGTGCTGTGCAAGTTCGTGGTGCTGCGCAGTATTACGGCGGAGAAAAGGCTGCTGCGTTGACGGTGATTGCTCGAGTGAATGAGATTGCAGCATCTGACGCTCGAGCGGGAGTTGCTGATGCTCTCTTCACTGCTGTTCATGCTGCTCGCAGCACTCTTCCGACAGCCTCGCGTTCTCGTCCCTCCTCCGTGCGCGTGGTTCCTGCTGGTGATTCTGCGTCGTTTTTGGCACCGCTCCCGCTGGCGGCACTCGAAGAGCCTCAGATCGTCACGCTGCTGCTCAAGCTCGGCGTTTCAACGCTCGGTGAGTTTGCTCAACTCGATAGCACCGATGTCCGTATTCGTTTTGGCGAGGTCGGGGCGCGTTTGCACGCTCTCGCTAGCGGTCGTGATCCACAAGCGTTTATTGCCCGCACTCCCCCGATCGACCTTGATGTTGTGGTCGATTTCGAGCCAGCACTCGACCGTGTTGATCAAGTTGCTTTTGCGGTTCGCAGCCGAGCTGGCGACTTTGTGGATGCTTTGGTGAGAGCACACTTGGTTGCAACAGCAATTCGGGTCGAGCTGGATTCCGAATCGGGTGAGGTTGCTGAACGGGTGTGGTTACATCCTCGGTCATTCAGTGCCAGCGATGTTGTTGACCGTGTGCGGTGGCAAATTCAAGGCTCTAACGTGATCGCGGCTGGGTTGAGCGCGGGCATTAGCAGAGTACGCATTGCGCCCGAAACGGTGGATCAAATTGGTCACCACGAGACAGGACTGTGGGGTTCAGGGCTGGAGCCCCGCATCCATCACGGTCTCTCTCGAGTGCAGAGCATGCTCGGTCACGGTGGGGTTCTCGTGCCCACGATTGAGGGTGGGCGCACTTTGCAGTCGCGACAACGTCTCACGGCATGGGGCGATCGCAGTGTCGCCGTGCGTTCGGCACAGCGACCTTGGCCGGGCGCGCTTCCCGACCCTTTACCGGGAACAGTATTCTCACACCGTCACCCCGTGCACGTTTTTGCCGCCGATGGCACTGCGGTGTCGGTGGATGAGCGCGGTCTGCTTCTCGCGCCACCCACCCGATTGTCGACGAGCGATTCCCGCTCCCGCAGTCTCACGGCCTGGGCAGGCCCGTGGCCGTTGGCAGAACGGTGGTGGGAACCTGAGTCCCCCGGTCGTTCATGGCGGTTTCAAGCTGTTGATGACACCGGGTGTGCGTGGCTTCTCGTACTTGATGACGGTGGTTGGTGGGCTGAAGCGAGGTACGACTAATGGCGTGGAGCAACCCCCCGATTCCCTGGAAACAGCTAGAGCGCACGCTTTCCGGCTTCGGCACGGTCACTCCGATCGGTGAAGCTAGCGATGGTCGTGCAATGTCGCTCGTGTCGAGCAAACGGGCCCCGTACATTGCGCCCGCAAGCCCTCCTGATCGTGCGGATGCCGCGTTCGACTCCGCCGTTGACACCGTGCCCTATGCAGAGCTGCATGCACATTCGAGTTTCAGCTTTCTCAACGGCGCCAGCATGCCCGAGAAACTCGCAGAAGAAGCATCTCGGTTGGGGCTCAGTGCACTAGCTCTCACTGACCACGATGGGCTGTACGGAATTGTCCGCATGGCAGAGGCAGCATCCGAATTGGGGCTCCGCACCCTATTCGGGGCTGAACTTTCTTTAGGTCTCCGTGGCCCGCAAAACGGCATCGCAGACCCTGAAGGCGATCATCTGCTTGTTCTGGCGCGCAAAGAAGAGGGGTATCACCGGCTTGCTTTGGCCATCACTCGAGCCCAGCTCGCCGGCGGAGAGAAAGGCCGGCCACGTTACGACCTCGACGAACTGGCTGAGCTGGCGTCTGGCCACTGGTTCATTCTTACCGGATGTCGCAAGGGTGGCGTGCGTCGAGCCCTGAGCGGTGCGCAAGGAACGAGCGCTCCCACCGCGGACTCGATGCTGGCGGCAGGAAGAGAGCTCGATAGCCTCTGCACGCTTTTTGGGCGTGATTCGGTCGTGGTTGAGCTCTTTGACCATGGGTATCCCCTTGACTCTGCCTACAACGACGCTCTGTATGGTCTTGCCGTTGAGCGTGGCTTGCGAGTTGTTGCTACGTCGAATGCGCACTATGCCACTCCTCGCCAGCATCACTTGCATTCCGCGATCTCGGCGGTGCGAGCGCGACGCAGTCTCGACGAAATGGATGGCTGGCTTCCCGCCGCCGGTACCGCCCATTTGAGATCGGGGGCGGAAATGACGGCACGTTTCGCGCACTATCCGGGAGCCGTCGAGACAACTGTGCAGATCGCAGAGGACGCTGCTTTCGAGTTGAGGCAAGCCAAACCAGCGCTACCCGATCAAGATGTTCCCGAGGGGCACACTCCGGCAAGCTGGCTGCGCGAGTTGACGTGGGCGGGTGTTAAAGATCGTTCTATTGATCTGTCTGAAGAAAACCGTGCCCGTATCCAACGAGAACTCGATGTAATCGAAGAAAAGAGTTTCGCAGGGTATTTCCTGATCGTTCATGACATCGTGGCTTTTGCTCGGGGGCAAGGAATTCTGTGCCAAGGTCGTGGCTCCGCAGCAAGTTCTGTTGTCTGTTATCTCCTCAAAATCACCGCGGTCGACCCCATCCGCTACAAGCTTCCTTTCGAGCGCTTTATTTCCGCGATGCGAGAAGAAGAACCAGACATCGATGTCGACTTCGACTCCGAACGTCGCGAAGAGGTCATCCAGTACGTCTTCGAACGCTATGGTCGCGAAAATGCGGCTCAAGTTGCCAACGTTATTCAGTATCGTCCTCGCTTTGCCGTGCGCGATATGGCAAAAGCGCTCGGTCATAGTCCAGGCCAGCAGGATGCATGGTCGAAGCAGATGGAACGCTGGGGATCCGACGTGTCGGGGATCGATCACGACATTCCCGATTCGGTGTTAGACCTTGCGCAGCAGGTCATGAAGTTTCCCCGGCATCTCGGAATCCATTCGGGAGGCATGGTGTTGACACAACGCCCTGTCGGCGAAGTGGTCCCAATTGAGCACGCGCGTAAAGAGAAACGCACGGTGGTTCAGTGGGATAAAGATGACTGCGCGTGGATGGGACTCGTCAAGTTCGACCTTCTGGGGCTCGGCATCCTCTCCGCGATGCAATACAGCTTCGACCTTGTTGATGACGCACTCGGAGAGCGCTGGGACCTCGCCACGATTCCGGCAGAAGAGCAGGGGGTTTACGACCAACTTTGTCGCGCGGATGCCATCGGGGTCTTTCAGGTCGAAAGCCGTGCTCAGATGGGACTTTTACCGCGCCTTCAGCCGCGTGAGTTTTATCATCTCGTCGTCGAAATCGCGCTCGTGCGCCCCGGCCCCATTCAAGGTGGTGCCGTGCATCCTTATGTTCGTCGCAAGATGGGCGCTGAGCCGATCACCTATTTGCACCCCAATCTTGTCGAGCCTCTCGAACGAACGCTCGGCGTTCCGATATTTCAAGAGCAACTGATGCAAATTGCGGTGGCGGTTGGCGGCTGCTCGGCCGATGATGCCGACTTGCTGCGTCGCGCAATGGGTTCCAAACGTGGCATCGAGCGTATCGACAAGTTGCGTACCAAGCTTTATGCCGGAATGGCGAGCAACGGTATTGAGGGGGCGGATGCCGACCGCATCTACGAGAGCATTCAAGCGTTCGCCGGGTTCGGTTTTGCAGAGAGCCATGCTCTGAGCTTCGGTTTGCTTGTGTATTCCAGCGCCTGGGTGCGACTGCACTATCCAGCGGCGTTCTTGGCAGCATTGCTGCGGGCTCAACCTATGGGCTTTTATTCCCCGCAGTCGTTAGTGGCGGATGCGCGACGTCACGGTGTGGTCGTGCACGGCCCTGACATCCAGCGCTCTGGGGTTTTTGCAGTACTCGAACCGCAGACCGATCAGGTGAAGGCGACGGGCAGCGATCGCTGTCTCTCATCCGAGCAACCTCCGATAGGGCCATTTGACCGTTCGGCTCACTTTGATACTGATGAACACCGCCGTGACGGTTCTTTTGCGGTGCGGCTTGGTTTTGACGAAGTGAAGGGCATCGGCACGCCGGTGGCGGAGAAAATTGTCGCCGCCCGCGAAGCAGGCGAGTTCACGTCGATGAACGATGTAGTGCGCCGCGTTGGGCTCACAACGAAACAGTTGGAAGCTTTGGCGGCGGCAGGAGCTTTTGAAAGTCTCGAGCTGACTAGACGCGAGGCAATGTGGAATGCGGGCTCAGCAGCCCAGGACCGTGAAGAGTTTCTCCCGAACAGCGTGATTGCCGTTCAGCCTCCGCTCTTTTCATTAGCTTCTCCGGTCGATGACCTCATGGCCGACCTTTGGTCGACAGGAATTTCGCCCACGAGCCACCCGGTTGCACACTTGCGGCCGGCGCTTGCCCGGAACGGAATACTGAGCGCTCAGGACCTGATGGCTGCAGAATCGGGGCGTCGCATCACTATCGCAGGCGTTGTGACACACCGCCAACGTCCGGCGACCGCAAGCGGGATCACTTTTATGAACATCGAGGATGAGACAGGGCTGATCAATGTTATTTGCAGTGTCGGGGTCTGGGGGCGCTATCGTCGAGTCGCTCGCGACAGCGCAGCTCTCATCGTTCGGGGCGTCTTAGAAAGGTCTGACGAGGGTGTCATTAATGTGGTCGCAGATCTCTTCGAGCCACTTTCGGGGCTGCCCCGCACTCAGTCTCGCGACTTTCATTAGTGACCATTTCATTACCGTTATGTGACTTTTTCGAAATACATGACACATGCAGCCCTTTACTGATATAGCCTTAGGCCATCGTTCATGTTCTAGACAAGGCATGAATGCGGCCTCGACTGTCGGGGCCTGAAGAACGCTCCTGGAGGAGTTTTAAATGGCACTAGGTACCGTCAAGTGGTTCAACGCAGAGAAGGGCTTTGGATTCATCGCCCCCGAGGATGGAAGTCCTGACGTGTTCGCCCACTATTCGGCCATCGCAACAAATGGCTACAAGTCGCTCGACGAGAACCAAAAGGTTGAGTTTGACATCACACAGGGACCCAAGGGTCCCCAGGCGGAGAACATCCGCCCCCTCTGATCTTGATAGTTCAGTAATGAGAACGCCCCCGGTCCTATACCGGGGGCGTTTTCTTGTTAAGAGCTCTTATCATCGTCGGCACTTCTCACCATTTGCGCTCTTACCAATGCCCCGGTTTCTCGCGGGCAGACTCTCGCCGTGCTTTATGAGTGGAAGCCCTTGCGGAGGTAATCGATGCGCGTCTGCAACTGCGTTACGGTGGCCTGAGCGACCGCAGGACCGCCACAGACGCGTCGGAGCTCGGCGTGGATCAATCCGTGCGGTTCGTTGGAAAGCTTCGCTCTACGGCCCACGAGGTTGTTCAGTAGCGTTCGCTGCTCTTTAAGCGTTCGATACAGCGGAGCCGGCTGTTCCGCTTTCGGGCGGCTCTCGGCACGTTTCGACTGACGTTTCTGGCGTTGCATTAGCAACTCACGCACTTGCTCAGGTTCGAGGATTCCCGGAAGACCAATGAAATCGAGCTCTTCATCACTGCCAGGTTCGGCCGCAAAACCAAACTCTGCACCGTCAAAGAGCACCCGGTCAAAGTTCGCGTCAGATTCGAGTGCTTCCCACGTAAACTCGTCGGCAAGCTCATCGCTTGTTTTCTCTTCGCGATTCTCGGCATCGAGCAGGTTGTCATCGAGTAGTTCGTCGCCCGTCTCTTTGCGATCGAGAGCGTGATCACGTTCCTTCTCGAGCTTGCCTGCCAAATTCATAAGATTCGGAACACTGGGCAAGAAAATCGACGCTGTCTCTCCGCGACGACGCGTACGCACAAAACGGCCAACTGCCTGTGCAAAATACAACGGGGTGGAAGCCGAGGTCGCGTATACGCCAACAGCGAGGCGGGGAACGTCGACACCCTCTGACACCATGCGGACAGCGACCATCCACCGACTATCGCTCTCAGCGAAAGACTCGATGCGGGACGATGACTCCTTCTCATCGGAGAGAACGATTGTCGCGGACTCCCCCGTGATGTCCTTGATCAGCTTGGCGTAAGCGCGTGCTGCGAGTTGGTCTGTCGCAATGACAAGTCCTCCGGCATCCGGAACTGAGTGCCGCACTTCGCTGAGACGGCGATCGGCGGCGCGCAGCACCGCGGGCATCCATTCGCCCTTCGGGTCGAGAGCGGTGCGCCAGGCCTGAGCAGTCACATCTTTCGTGTCGCCTTCGCCAAGGCGGGCTTCCATTTCGTCACCCATGCGTGTTCGCCAACGCATCTTGCCGGCGTACGCCATAAAAATAACGGGGCGAACAACGCCGTCTTCGAGTGCACGACCGTAACCGTAGCTGTAGTCAGTAACAGACGTGCGGATGCCCTCATGGTTGGGCGCGTAAGTCACGAAGGGGATGGGCGCTGTATCGCTGCGGAACGGTGTTCCAGTGAGGGAAAGCCTGCGAGTCGCACGACCGAAAGCGGTGTGGATTGCGTCACCCCAGCTGAGGGCATCTCCACCGTGGTGAACCTCATCGAGAATGACGAGGGTGCGTGAGGAATCGGTGATCTCTTGGTGAAGAGACGCCTTCATCGCGACTTGAGCGTAGGTAACAGCAACCCCGTGAAAGCGGCGACCTCCCCACGCGTCACCGTTGGAGAACGAGGGGTTGAGTCGAAGCCCTACTCGGTTGGCGGCATCCGCCCACTGGCGTTTGAGGTGATCGGTCGGTGCAACCACGGTGACACGGTCTATTTCGCGTCGGGCGATAAGTTCAACAGCGAGACGAAGGGCGAACGTGGTTTTTCCAGCGCCCGGCGTCGCGGCGGCGAGGAAGTCGCGAGGTTCTTTTTCGAAGTAGAGATCAAGGGCCTCTGCCTGCCAAGCCCGTAATTTTGAGGCAGTACCACGGGCAGCGCGTTCTGGGTACGACGGTGAGAGGTGTTCCGCCGCGAAGGTGCCCACGGTGGGGCCAGGCAATGGAGTGCTCACTTGATAAGACTTTACCGTTCGCTGCTGACAACCAGGTTCGTGCTGGCCGTATTTCGATGACCCGACTGAGAAAGAACGAGTGGAGTGGAGAGGAGAATTAGTCTCGTTGCCCGAGTCGCGGCCGCTCTAGGCGTTGCGTGCCGAGCAAACGGGCGGGGCCGATGGCGCCAGTGCCGAACCGAGCGGATGCTGCCTCCATGGCCTCTTCGGCATCGCGCCAGCCGTCGGTCGTGTCCCACAGGCTCAACTGACCTCCCCCAGGCTCGACAAGTTGCTCACCGCGAACTCCCACGAGACGAACCGGGCGCCCTTCGCGAGCAAAATCAGCATAGATGTCTCGCACGGTTTCGTAGAGTGTGCGACCGAGATCTGTGGGATCAGAAAGCTTTCGCGAGCGGGTGATCGTGCTGAAGTCTTCAAAACGAAGTTTGAGGACTACGGTGCGCGCTTCGACACCGCCTGCCCTGAGGCGAGCCGCGACTTTACCGGAGAGGCGCAAGAGCTCTCTGCGAATCTCGTTGGAATCAAGCACGTTGTATTCGAATGTCGTTTCATGGCCGACGCTCTTCTCTGCCGCTCGTTCGACGACGGGTCGCGGATCATTGCCCCACGCGAGGTTGTGCAGCTTTACGGCCCCGGCCTCCCCCACCGCACGTGTGAGCGTGTCTCGATCGGCGTGGGCAACGTGCGCGATCGTGGTGAATCCGCGCTGCTGCAACGCCTCAGCCGTCTTGGCTCCGACTCCCCACAGCGCCGAGATGGGGAGCGGATGCAAGAATTCAACTGTCTTCTCGGCAGGAATTACAAGGAGCCCATCTGGCTTTGAGAGTCCGGAGGCGACCTTGGCAACGTACTTTGAGGCTGCTGCTCCCACGGAGCAAATCAATCCGGTTTCTTCAAACACGCGCTCGCGCAGGAGCGCCGCAACCTGCATGGGCGAACCGTAAATCGTGCGCGCGCCAGTGACATCCAGAAAAGCCTCATCGATGCCGAGCCGTTCGACCTTGGGCGTAAGTTGGTCGCAGATATCAAAGACCACTGAGGAAAAGTGCTGGTACCGCTCGAAGTGAGGTTCTAAGACGACAGCGTGAGGGCAGCGACGCAACGCGAGGGCCATCGGCATGGCCGAGTTGACCCCAAATTTGCGTGCTTCATACGTGGCCGCGGTGACGACTGAGCGAACCGAATTGTGTCCGACGATGACTGGTTTGCCGACAAGTTCTGGATGATCGAGAAGTTCGACCGAGGCGAAGAACGCGTCCATATCCACGTGGAGAATCGTTGCGCTGCGGTCATCCACGCCTGGCTCGGTCACATGTCGCGTGCGACCGTCTTGCTTACCCATGGCTTCATTGTCTCAGGTGCCTCTGACGATCGAACCGAGTAATGCGAATCGTTCGCGGGCCTGTTGGGGCATGTAACGGCAAAAAGGGCGGTGCACCGAAGTGCACCGCCCCATTTCAAAGAGTGTCTAGCGACGTGAGCCGCGCGTGATCAGTCCATAGAGGAAGAGCACGAGCACTGAGCCAGCAATGGCTACGAGCCACGTCTCGATCGAGAAGAAGTCCTCGAGGCCGACACCAAAGATAGCGCCTCCCACGAATCCTCCGACGAGTGCTCCCACTACACCTAGCAGGAGTGTTGCGAGCCAACCGCCGCCTTGGCGTCCGGGCAGAATGGCCTTTGCGATAGCTCCAGCAATCAGTCCCAGAACGATCCAACCGATGATTCCCATTGTGTGTTCTCCAAACGGTGGTTAAGTAGTTTTCAATGTGAAAACCAACACAGAAGACTTAACCACGTAACCCGTATGAGGGTCAAAGCAATTCAGTTGGCTCACAGGAATCACTCGGGTAGCGCACAGAGGGAATGTGGGAGAAGGTAGAGAGATGCAACAACAACACCCGTGGAGCAGATATGTCGCTATTGGCGACTCTTTTACGGAGGGCATCGGTGATCCCGAACCAGCCTCCCCCGGCGGCAATCGTGGCTGGGCTGACCGTGTCGCCGAAGTGCTGGGATCGCACAAAGCTGACTTCGCCTACGCGAACCTTGCTATTCGCGGGCGCCTCCTTAATCAGATCGCCAGCGAACAACTGGAACCGGCTCTCGAGCTCAAGCCAGACCTCATCAGCGTCTCAGCTGGCGGCAACGACATCATCCGTCCTGGCTCTGATGCGGACGAAGTGGCTGCACGCGTAGATTCCCTCGTGAGCGAGCTTCGCCGTGATGGTGCGACAGTTGTTCTCTTTACGGGTCCAGACATTGGGATGACGCCCGTGCTCAATCGGATGCGCGGCAAAGTTGCCATCTATAACGAGAATATTCGTGCCGTAGCGCAACGTCATGACGCGATTGTCGCTGACATGTGGTCCTTGCGGGAACTGAGCGATTCGCGAATGTGGGCACCGGATCGCCTGCATTTCTCCGCTGTCGGCCACCACACCGTCGCTCGCATGGTGCTGGCGTCACTCAACGTTGAGAACGACCTTGAGCCATTTCGGCCGGAGCCACTACCGCCTCGCCCGTGGCGTCAAGCGCGCGTAGAGGACATCGGCTGGGCCCGCGAGCACCTTGTCCCCTGGGTTCTGCGTCGCGTGCGTCACCAGTCTTCCGGCGACAACATCACTGCAAAGCGCCCGGGCTACTAGAGGCCGAACATCGGGCGGCAGCCCTCGTCGTGACGCCTTCCCACCGGGAGACGCCAAGAGAGGCCCTCACCGGAAGGTGAGGGCCTCTCTTCGTGCTGAGACGAGCGGCAATTAGCCGCTGTAACCGGTTCGTCCTGCTGCTGGGCAGTTGAACGGGTCGCCGTCGGCGCTGAGGCCAACCTCGTTGAGGTGGCGAATCACGATGCCGTAAGAGGTGAAGAGCCCGACTTCGGTGTACTTAATTTCCTTCGTCTTGCAGTACTCTTTCACGATCTCTTGCGCACGACGCAAGTGTGGCCGTGGCATCGTGGGGAACAAGTGGTGCTCGATCTGGTAATTGAGACCGCCCATGAAGTGATTCATGAAGTGGCCACTACGAATGTTGCGGCTCGTGAGCACCTGACGACGCAAGAAGTCGACCTTGGAACCCTTGGGCAGGATCGGCATCCCCTTGTGGTTAGGCGCGAACGAAGCGCCCATGTAGAGACCGAAAATTCCCATTTGGACTCCGAGGAACGCGAAAGCCATCCCCAGGGGCAGGAAGCTGAACACGATCGCGAGGTAACCGATGTTGCGCACAAGCAGCAGCGTGATCTCGACCCAGCGCTTGTCGACCTTCTTTTTGAAGTTGAATACTTCTTGGAAAGCATGAGAATGAAGGTTGAAGCCCTCGAGCAACAGTGCAGGGAAGAAGAGATAGCCCTGGCGGTTGGCCATGAACTTCGTTACTCCCTTGAGACCGACAGCCTTTTCCTTCTGGAAAATGATGAAATCGGTTTCGATGTCGGGATCTTTGTCAACGGTGTTCGGATTCGCGTGGTGACGCGAGTGCTTGTTCATCCACCAGGCGTAGCTAATTCCCACGACGAGGTCCGACATGAGTCGACCGAGAGTGTCGTTGAGTTTGCTCGACTGGAAAACCTGTCGATGAGCCAACTCATGAGTCAAGAACGCGTACTGCGTGAAAATGATCCCCATAGCCGCGGCGATGAGGAGGATGTACCACGTGCCGGCGAGCATCGCGAAGCCGACCCAAGCGCCAGCCATGGCGAGGGTGATGACGGCAAAAGTTGTGATGTAAAAGCGCTTGCTGCGTCGCAGCAGTCCGGCCTCGCGCACAGTGCGCAAGAGGGCGGCGAAGTCGCTCATCTGGCTCCCGACGCCGCGGGGTCCAGTCTTAATTACACGTACGGGATCGGCTGAGAGAGAACTACTCACATGACCTCAGACATTTTCGAATGACTTCTCAGCCATGTGACAAGCGAGCGGGTGCTCCAGATACGCTCCACCTTATCGCGGCCGCCTGTGAGAGCCGTGTCTATTCGATAACTAAAACATTGCGGCTGGGTTTGTCAGTCTCCACCAAGGACCTGGGTCGTCAATCTCATCGCTCAGCACTAGGGGCACGTCAAACGATTCGTTTCCAACCTGAAACTGCACTGACCCTGTGCGCTGCCCAGCGTCTGCAAGGCGGACAGGCTCGACATCCACTGTCATAGAGATCTCGTCTTCGCCCCAGACGACCGCGTTCACCGTCGTTTGCGACACGGCAGAGGCCTCATCGCCCCACGGCGTGTCATATTCAGCAAACACTTGCCCGTCGCTCACCAGGGTTACCTCGGAATACCCGGCTGTCGCATCTGCGATAAGTTCTCGAATGGCGGCCGCAACCGTGGGGTGGTCAGGTCCTCCGACTACTACTCCGATGAATGACTTGGTCTCGCCTCCGATGGTGATGTCGGCAGCGAAGAGGAGGCAAGCCCAGTCGTCGTCAAGGGTTCCTGTCTTGATTCCGTCAACACCATCAATTCCGAGCAACTGATTGCGATTGCTGACAGTTCCGAGTTCGGGTACCTCGACGGAGGAAGTGGACACGATTTCCGCGACGACCGGGTTCTCAATTGCTAGGCGAGCGAGTTCCGTCAGGTCTGCTGCGGTGCTTCGATTCGATTCTTGGATTCCGGATGCCTCAGTCAGCGTTGTGCCTGATAGCCCGTGGTCGGCCAGCCACGCCCCTGCGGCGGCGACAAATGCATCTTCCGAGCCATAGGCCCAGTGAGCGAGCGACTGCGCGTAGTTGTTTGCGGAGGCGAGAAGCACGACGTTCATCACATCGCGTTGAGAAAGCTGCTGACCGTCGTAGACGGGCCACACCAGGCCGTATTGGGCTTGCTGGGTATTGTAGTAGTCGATATCTGTCTGGCCGAAGGTGATTGTCGGGCCCGCTTCATCCACGGACAAGGGTTTCGCCTCCAGCACTACCAGCGCAGTGATCACCTTGGTGATCGAGGCGATCGGCAAGGGGTCGGTGCTGCCCGCACTAGCGAGAACACCTGGGCGATCCAGTGCTCCGATCGCCGATGCTCCGTAATTGGGCAGGGTGATCTCCGGAACGCTGAGCTCCGGCGCATCAATTGTCGTGACGCTCGCGGATACCTCATCAAGAGGAGCGAGCAACGTCAACGGCAAATAGAACGTCAGCGAGAACGCGACGGCCACAGCAGAGAAAACGATGATGCGGCGGCGACGAAAGATTTGGCGTTGAGTCAGCGGCACCGCATAACGCTAACAGGTGTCTGGGCGCGGGCCCTAGCGTGCGCGGAGCATATACATTCCCACCGCGCTGGCAGCGGCAACGTTGAGGGAATCGACCCCACGCATCATGGGGATCTTCACCACAGTATCGGCGGCATCGATCGTGCTGCGAGACAAGCCGTCACCTTCCGTACCCAAAATGAGCGCCACACGTTCCGGTGCGGTGGCGGCAAAAGTGTCGAGATCAACAGAATCATCGTTGAGTGCGAGTGCAGCCAGATGAAAGCCGGCATCCTTGAGTTCAGCGGCATCGGCCGGCCAGCGGGGGATGCGTGTCCACGGAACTTGCAAGACGGTACCCATACTCACGCGAACACTTCGTCGATAGAGCGGGTCTGCGCACCGCGGAGTGATCAGCACTGCATCTGCTCCGAGGGCCGCAGCAGACCGAAAAATGGCGCCGACGTTAGTGTGATCAACGATGTCTTCGAGAATCACGATGCGGCGAGCATCCTTCACCAACTCGGCAACGGTGGGTAGGGCAGGCCGATGTATGGAGGCCAGCGCACCGCGGTGCAAGTTGAATCCCGTGAGCTGTTCCAGAAGGTCAGATTCGCCGACATAGACCGGCGTGTCGGAATCGCCGAGCAGCTCTGCAACATCGTCGAGCCACTGTTCGAGCACGAGAATCGCGCGGGGCTGATGTCCGGCACGCAGAGCGCGAGCAATCACTTTGGATGATTCAGCAATGTAGAGTCCGCCAGCCGGCTCCGTGCGGCGACGGAGGGCAACATCCGTGAGATTAGCAAAGTCGCTCAGGCGAGGGTCGGAGAGATCGGTGACCCGGATGACGTTCACGGTGTGTTCCCAACTGTGCGGTTTCGCCATCAGGTGAATCCGAAATGGCGTGTGTTGTGCTCGAAGTGTTTACGCTTAGGGAGTGAATACACTCCCGGCCAGCGACGAGATTGATCGTGCTGCAGAGCTTCTTCAGGGCAAGCTCGTTAGCGTTCTCACTGGCGCTGGTATCAGCACCGATTCGGGCATACCTGATTATCGCGGTGAAGGTGCCGCAGTGCGCAATCCGATGACATTTGACCAGTTCCAGAGTTCGCCCGGGTTTCGCCAACGTTATTGGGCGGGTAGTCACCTGGGGTGGAAGAGGTTCGCTGCCTCGGCTCCCAATCGTGGACATGAAGCTCTCGCAGATTTTGAACGTCTCGGCATCAGCAACGGCATCGTCACGCAAAACGTCGACGGATTGCACTTACGCGCCGGGTCGAAGCGTGTCGTTGATGTGCACGGCAGCATCGATCGCGCGCGGTGCTTGACGTGCGGTCAGTATTTTGCTCGCACTCCCCTAGCCGCGCGGATATCCGAGTTGAATCCTTGGCTCGAAGAATCGGACTCTCACACGCTCAACCCTGACGGCGACGCTGATGTGCACAATGTCGATGATTTCATCGTTCCCGACTGCACCGTTTGTGGCGGTCTTTTGAAGCCGGATGTCGTGTTCTTTGGTGAGTTCGTACCAACTAGAAAGTTTCAACTTGGTGCCGCACTCGTGGATCAATCGGAAGCCATGATCGTCGCAGGCTCTTCGCTCGTGGTGAACTCAGGCATCCGCCTTGTCGAGAGAGCGATGCGCAAACAGATTCCTCTCGTGATCATCAATCGGGGAACCACGAAAGCAGATCGACGGGCAAACGTTAAGATTGATGGCGGCGCTTCCGCGGTTCTCAGCGAACTTGTGAAGCGACTCGCTGCATAACAGTTCTTGTCGTACACCTGCCGAGACTGTTTCTATGCCCTGAACGGAGCGTTGTGTATATCTATCTTGTGCGCCACGGAGAGACTGACTGGAACCGTGAACGACGAATTCAAGGCAGCACCGACATTCCGCTCAACGAGACGGGCCGCGCTCAGGCGCGCGCAACAGGTTCACTTCTGGCTCGTCGTCGCTGGAGCGGCATCTTCGCCAGCCCGCTTTCCCGCGCAATGGAGACAGCAGAGATCATCGCCGACATGGTGGGTTTGCCCGCGCCGCTGCCTGTGCCGGCGATTGTCGAACGTAACTACGGCGCTGCGGAGGGCTGTACCGATGAAGAGATCGATGCGCTTTACCCTGCCGACGTGAACGTTCCCGGGCGTGAACCGCGAGAGGCCGTTGCCCAGCGCGTCGTGCCTGCCCTCGTGCGTCTTGCCGAAGAACATCACGGCGAGTCCATCATCGTGGTCGCCCATGGCGGTGTCATAGCCACAGTTCTCGCGGCGGTCGCCCCAGAACAGCCCTTTGGGCGGATCCGCAATGGTTCAGTCCACAGTTTTCGCCACGATGAAGGAACTCTTACTCTTGTCGATTTTGATGACCCTATCGAGGAGCAATCCGAGCTTCAGGGCGGCGAAGACTTCGAGGCGCAAAATGCACTCGCCCGACGTGAACGAGACGGGTAGGGAACGCTAGCGCTTCTTCTTGGCCTGATGCGCGACAACCGCTCTATGGAGAGCGTCGTAGAGCGAAGCGGCCCCTTTTTGCCACGTGAACTCAGCAGAGCGCGCTCGAGCCGCAGTAGAGCGGGCCTGCCAAGTTGCCGGGTCTTCGAGCGCCTTGACTTCTCGGACTAGCTCGGAGGCCTTATCCGGACTAAAGAAACCGCCTGCGGGGCCGGAGATTTCGCGAAATATCTCAGTGTCGCTGACGAGCACGGGAGTTCCGAGAACCATAGCTTCGACCTGAGGCAGACCAAAACCTTCATCACGGGATGCCGTGACCAGAGCGGTTGCCCGCGAGAGTGTCTCGGCGTAAACCTCGTCGCTTGCTCCGTCATGGAAAATGAGACTGCCCGCAGGCGCAATGCTTGTGAGCTCGGCTCTCGTCGCGTCATCCACGCGGCTCATCAAATGCAAGGAGTAGCCTGGCAGATCGTTGAGTGCCTGTGCAATGAGGCCGACGTTCTTATATGGCATATACGAACCCATATAGACAAGCTCTCGCGTCGTCGGTGCGGCGCGGGGTTCGTACTTTTCGGGGCTATCGGTGCCGAGTGTCACGACAGTGATCGGGTTGCGAGTGAGTTTGTGCTCAACCATCTGATCACGGGTTGTCTTGGAATCTGTGACGTGGCTATCGGCCCTGTTGAGAAGCGCCCTCTGGAAAGCCCAGGTCAAGTGGTACACGCGCCACATCAAGCGAACCGGCGCAGGAAGATTGCGGGGTGGTGTGGGGTGCTTGTAGTAGATCAGGTCGTGCACCGTCGTAACGAGCGCGTACTTGCGGCCAAAGGGCCCCATCGTCTGCATTGGGGTGAAAACTACGTCCGGCTTCAGTTTGTTTACTTGGAGTGCAACGAACGGCTCCAAGATACCGGTCGGCGATGATGCCATCTCCCAGGGAAGGTCAGGGAGCAGTTCAAGCTGACGCTTGTCTGAAATCAACATTGTTACGGGATGCAACTTGCTGATCTCTTCGACGAGGCGTGATCCGTAACGGCTAATCCCGTCGTGGCGACCAATACGGGTATAGCGGCAATCGAAGATGATTTTCATGAGTGAGCCTCCGCAACAGTCCCCGCACCGAGGAACGTGACGATCAATTGGGCTGCTTCGCGCGGCCGTTCGTAATGGATAAGGTGGCCGACGTCGTCGAAGATTTCGAGCTGCGAATCAGCGAAGAGGGAGTGCAGCCGCTCTTGAGCAGGCACCGCGCTGATCGGATCGTTACGAGCTCCGATGAGTAGCGTAGGAGTAGCGATTGTCGGGGCGAACATACTGACATCCGAGCTAATCGACGCTTCGAAGGCCTCAAGCACACTGTCGCGGTTGGCGTAGCTGCTGAAATAGGAGTGGTGTTGTTGGTGCACCCAGCGCCGCAACTCTGGATCCTTGGTCTTGACCATGATGAGGCTCATCACGCGAACGACAAGCCAATTGCTGAGCAACTGTGAGCCGATCGCGAGCGGTAACGCGCGTGCCGCTCGGTAGTACCACAGAGTTAGTTTGCTGAGTGCTCCGTTCGGCCCCGAGAGAGCCGGCGCGGCAATTGGATTCATGAGGATGAGCTTGGGAGTCGATAGTCCTCGCGAGACAGCGGCCGACACAACAATTGATCCGAAGGAGTGGCCAACGAGGTGAGCGCGGCCACTGAGTCCCAACTGTTCAAGGAATGCTGCGAGCCAGAGTGCGTAGCCGTCGATGTCGTGATGATGCCCGCTGAGGGGCGTCGATTCACCGAAACCGGGAAGGTCAGGGCTCACGATTCGGATGCCGCGAATGTGTGCGCTTACCGCTTCGAGGCCGTGATGATCGCCTCGAAACCCGTGAATAAGAACGAGAACGGTGGGAGAACTTTCAGGACCATACTCCCAATAGTGAGTGGATGATCCCAACACATCGATCGTGGAGTGTCTCGCCGGATTGGCGTCGAGAAGTGCTCGGTAAGGCGATGCGGGTCTCATTCAGACAATCTTATGCAGTGCTGGAGCTGTTAGGCGCATTGAGCGACATACAGATCATGCCGCGAGCGAGCACGAAGCATCGCTCGCTGTCGCGAGTCCCGCGAGCCGAGTTCCCGGTGTCAGTGTCGCGCTCTACGCTGAGTTCATGAGCAACTCCGGCACCCTAGCCACCTTTGATCTTGAAACCACTGGCGTAGATGTAGAGACCAGTCGTATCGTTTCAGCCTGCATCGCGATCGTTGACGCGTCGGGAGCTGTAGTTTCCCGCTGGGACTGGCTCGCTGATCCTGGCGTCGAGATCCCCGCTGGTGCTGCTGCGATTCATGGCATTTCGACTGCGCGAGCCCAAGCTGAAGGCCGGCACGCAGCGCTTGTCGTCGCTGAGATCGTTCAGACCCTTAAAGTGACATGCGCCTTAGGCATCCCGCTCGTCGTGTACAACGCTCCGTACGATCTTTCCTTGCTCGATCGAGAATGTCGTCGTCACTCGGTCGATGCTCTTCCCGAGCCATATGTCGTGATCGACCCGCTCGTTATCGATAAAGCGGTAGACCGCTATCGTCGGGGCAAGCGCACGCTTGAAGTTACGTCCGCGCTTTACGGCGTTTCTCTTGATGACGCGCACGACGCCGGATCCGATGCTATTGCTGCGGCCCGCGTTGCTCAGGCGCTACTCGCTAAATATGGCGAACAACTAAGCATTCCGCTCGATGATCTTCATTTCCAACAGCAGCGTTGGTACGCAGATCAAGCCTCGAGCTTTCAGGACTATATGCGCTCGTCGAAGGGCGATCTCAATTTTGTTGCTAACCCAGAATGGCCCGTGCGTTCACTCCCCCAGTAAGCCTCTCGATCAAGAGTTCGTGGTGCGTAGCGCCTTCGGGCGCTGCGCACTAGCTGTCTCTGGCGACGCTCTGCCCTTGGGGAATGTTAATGCGCCTGTAAACAACTGAAGGCGACCGGATAACCGATCGCCTTCAGGGAAAACTGGATGCTACTAGTTGCCGAAGCCCTTGTAGCGGTTCTTGAACTTCTCAACGCGACCAGCGGAGTCCATGATGCGCTGCTTGCCGGTGTAGAAGGGGTGCGATTCCGAGGAGATTTCAACGTCAATCACCGGGTAGGTGTTGCCGTCTTCCCACTCGATCGTCTTGTCGCTCGATACCGTCGAGCGAGTGAGGAACGTGGAACCAGACGCGAGGTCGCGGAAAACGATGGGCGCGTACGTGGGGTGGATATCGGACTTCATTGGATTTCCCTGGATTCTGGATGAAAAAAGACGTAGGCGGTCACGCGGACCGACACACAAGCCTATCAGAGGATTAGGCAGCTCGTGCGGTGTAGCGACCGGCGTCTTTCGTGATGATGAGTTCGAGGCCGAAAGCGGTACTCAAGTTCTCGGAGGTAACAATGTCTTCGATCCTACCCGCGCTGTGGACGGAACCGTCGGTCAAAACCAGCGCGTGGGTGAATCCGCGTGGAATCTCCTCTACGTGGTGCGTGACCATGACGATGGCGGGAGCCGTGTCTGCCTGCGCGTAGCCGCTCAGAAGCTGAACGAGCTCTTCCCGAGCGCCCAGATCGAGACTTGCGGCAGGCTCGTCCAACAGCAAAAGTTCAGGATCAGTCATGACCGAACGCGCGATCTGAACGCGCTTTTGTTCGCCATCGCTGAGATCGCCGAAGCGACGCTCCTCTAAATGCGAAAGGCTCCATTCGGCTAACACGCGGCGGGCTCGACGAATATCAACATTCTCGTATTGCTCGTTCCAGCGACCCGTCACCGAGTAGGCAGCGGTGAGAACCACGTCGATCACGCGTTCGTTGCCAGGCACGCGGCGAGCAAGAGCTGTCGAGGCAAAACCAATTCGCGGCCGTACATCGAAGACATCGGATGAGCCGAGGGTGCTGTCCAACACGGTGACTTCACCCGCGCTCGGGTGAATTTGAGCGGCAGCAAGTTGGAGCAGTGTTGTCTTGCCTGCTCCATTCGGCCCGAGAATCACCCACCGGTCGGAATCATCCGCGCTCCAAGAAACAGAGTCGAGGATCGTATTGCCGCTTCGAGTAACGGTGACGTCGGTGAAAGAAAGAACGCTAGCCATGATGTGATCATCATATTGCTTCCCACGCTTCCATGGGCGAGGTGCGAAGGGCGATCCCGATAGTCTGGCGGGTGAAGTGGTGAGGTTGGCAATCCCACAACCGAAATGATCGCAAGAAAGGTCCACGCTTTGGCACAGTTTCTCGTCGTTTTCGATGTCGACTCCACCCTTATCGAGAACGAGGTCATAGAGCTCCTTGCCGCCCGAGCCGGGGCTGAACGCGAGGTGACAGAGATTACGACTCGCGCGATGAACGGAGAACTCGATTTTGAGCAGAGCCTTCGGGCGCGAGTGGCGTCGCTGGCAGGTCTGGCCGAGAGCGTAATCGCCGAGTGTGCTCGCGACATCCGTGTCACGAAGGGCGCTGAAGAGTTGATTCGCGCAGTGAAGCGGGCGGGGGGTCGCGCCGCAGCGGTCTCTGGCGGCTTTCACGAACTCCTTGACCCACTAGCGTCAAGCCTCGGGCTCGATTACGCACGAGCCAATCGGCTCGAAGTCGTCAACGGAACCTTAACGGGCGCCGTTCTCGGGCCTGTCATTGACGCTCAAGCCAAAGCTGACGCTTTGCATGAGTGGTCTGCCGATTCAGGAATCCCGCTCTCGCGCACGATCGCGGTCGGTGACGGCGCCAACGATCTTCGGATGATGGACGTCGCCGCCCTCTCCGTCGGGATCACGGCCAAGGCGATTGTTCGCGCTCAGGCTGACGTCCACATTGACATTCGAGATCTCAGCGCCGTAATGCCCCTTCTTGGGCTGCGAGGCTAGCTAGTGCCCCATTCCCAGTCCACCGTCGACTGGAATGACAGCGCCTGAAATGTAGCCAGCGTCGTCGCTTGCTAACCACGTGATTGCCTTGGCCACCTCGGCAGGCTGAGCGAATCGGTTGGCTGGAATCTGCTTGAGGTAGGCATCCTGCTGCTCAGTTGCAAGCGCTGCCGTCATGTCGGTTTCGATGAAGCCAGGAGCGACGACATTGGCAGTGATACCGCGGCTACCTAGTTCACGAGTGAGCGAGCGAGCGAGCCCGATTAGGCCGCTCTTCGAGGCGGAATAGTTGACCTGTCCCGCCGAACCTAGGAGTCCGACGACGCTTGAGACGAGAATGACGCGACCGAAACGGGCCTTCATCATTCCTTTCGAGGCGCGCTTAACAACGCGAAAAGCCCCGGACAGGTTGGTGTCAAGCACTTCGGTGAAGTCTTCGTCGCTCATCCGCATCAGAAGCATGTCGCGCGTGATGCCGGCATTGGCAACGACGATCTCGACAGGACCCAGTTTTGCTTCGACTTCGCTGAACGCGGCATCGATGCTGGCCGGATCGGTTACATCAGCATTGACGGTGAGAGTTCCCTCTGGGCCTGTACCCGAGCGTGCAGTAACGGCTACTCGGTAGCCTTGAGCCACAAACTCTTCGGCGATCGCCCGACCGATTCCGCGGTTGCCGCCAGTGATTAGAACGATTCGTGATTCAGTTGCTGTGGTGCTCATGGTTCCCAGCATATAGTCGCCGATGGCGGCGTAGGCTTATAGCCACCACCCCGTTAACCAAAGAAAGCCCATGAACAGTCCAGAGTCAATCACGTCGCTTCCCGAGCGGCCGGATGATGAAAGGCGTCGTCGAGTCATCAACTATTCGATCGCGATGGCCATTCGCGTCGTTTGTGTGCTGCTCTGTGTCTTTGTTCGCGGCTGGTGGCTCGTGCTCCCAATTCTCGGAGCTGTTGTGTTGCCGTACGTCGCGGTCGTTCTTGCCAACCTTGAAACACGTCGCGTTGGAACGGTGAGCGCCCCCGGTCAGTTCTCGCTGGAATCTCGTGATTCCTTTCTTGCACACGGATCGGATGAGGAAGCTCGGTGATCGGAGCGAGTGGCCCGAGCACGCAACAGTGCTCACGCGCCGGTTGTGCTGAACCCGCGCAGTGGAATGTGAACTGGCGTAATCCGCGCATCCATGGGCTGGAACGGGTCAAAATCTGGTTGGCGTGCTCGGATCACGAAGAGTTTCTCCGTGAATATCTATCAAGCCGTGGCTTCCCTGTCGTGGTGAGTGCCTTGAGCGAGCCTGTGGCCGTTGTCCCGGATGGTGATGTGTGAATAAATGGCGTTTTGCGTTCTCTAGCCGCTGGTTCGGCTATCTCGCTCTCGTTGTCGCCTTCGCGATCGGCTGTGTTTTTCTCTCGCAGTGGCAGTTTGACCGACGCGAAGAAGCAGCGGCGGAGGTCGCACGGGTCAGCGATAACTGGGAGTCTCCCCCGGTGCCTCTTTCTAGCGTGATGCCGGAGCTCGACGAGTTTGATGACGACAGCAAATGGAGTTCGGTCGCGGTGAGCGGCCAGTACCTCGCCGATGAGCAGCTTTTGGTGAGAGGCCGGCCGTATGGCGGGGGCCAACCAGGATTCGAAGTTTTGGTCCCATTAGAGCTTGATAGCGGCGACGTCATTATCGTGGACCGAGGTTGGGTGCCCTCAGGGAACAGCCAAGACGAACCTGACTCGGTACCTGCTCCGCCCACGGGTCGCGTTGACGTTATCGTCCGACTCAAGCCGGGTGAGCCGACGGTATACGGCAGGTCGGCGCCCGAGGGTCAGATTGCCACAATCCACCTTCCGGCAATTGCGGAGAAACTCGCGGAGCCGACCTACACAGCCGCCTATGGGCTACTTGCGAGCGAAGACCCTGCGGTTGATGTTCTTCCGCTCCCCTACCCCAAACCTCTTCTCGACGAAGGCGCGCACTTATCGTACGCCTTCCAGTGGGTTGCGTTTGGAGTCCTTGCCTTCATTGGGCTGGCTTGGGCTGTACGCCAGGAATACCGCCTCGTTAACGAGGACGACCCTGCTGAACGAGAGCGCGCAAAGAAACGTCGACTCAAGTCAGAGAAACGCGGTCCCTCTGATGCAGAGATCGAAGACGCGCTGCTTGACTCTTAGGCCAAGCTGATGAGGTCCGCGTAGTCCTTGTTCCAGTGGTCTTCGATGCCATCGGGAAGGATCAACACGCGCTCGGGATTAAGAGCTTCTACTGCGCCCTCGTCGTGGCTGACCAAAACGACGGCACCGGTGTAGTTGGAGAGAGCTCCGAGTATTTCCTCACGGCTTGCAGGATCCAAGTTGTTAGTCGGTTCGTCGAGCAAGAGCACGTTTGCGCCGCTGACCACGATCATCGCTAGAGCCAGACGCGTCTTCTCCCCACCGGATAACACCCCTGCTGGCTTTGTAGCGTCGTCACCGGTGAACAGGAAGGATCCGAGCACTCGGCGTGCTTCCATCTCGGTGATGTTTGGAGAGGACGAGACCATGTTTTCGAGCACTGATCGCTTAACATCGATCGTCTCGTGTTCCTGCGCGTAGTAGCCAATTCTCAGGCCGTGGCCGGGTTCGATATGGCCTGTATCGGGCTCATCGACGCCGGCAAGCATTCGGAGGAGCGTGGTTTTTCCGGCGCCGTTGAAACCCAGAATCACGACCTTAGATCCACGGTCGATAGCGAGATCGACCGAAGCGAAAATCTCGAGCGAGCCGTAACTCTTACTGAGGTCGTAGCCCATAAGCGGGGTTCGACCACAGGGCGCTGGGTCAGGAAAACGCAGGGCTGCGACGCGGTCGGACGCGCGGACATCTTCAAGACCTGCGAGAAGCTTCTCAGCTCGCGCCACCATCTGGTGCGCTGAGGCAGCCTTGGATGCTTTTGCGCCGAATCGAGCAGCTTGAGCCTGCAGAGTAGAAGCCTTCTTCTCCGCGTTCGCGCGTTCCTTCTTTCGACGTTCCTCGTCGGACTGGCGCTGGCGCAGGTAGTGCTTCCACCCCATGTTGTACTGATCGATCAGTTGGCGGTTGGCATCGAGGTAGAACACCTTGTTGACGGTGTCTTCGACCAGCTCGACATCGTGGCTGATGACAATCAGACCGCCGCTGAAGTTCTTCAGGAACTCCCGCAGCCACACGACAGAGTCCGCATCAAGGTGGTTCGTAGGTTCGTCGAGGAGCATCGTGTCTGCGCCGGAGAAGAGAATACGCGCGAGTTCAATTCGGCGGCGTTGGCCGCCGGAAAGAGTGGAAAGAGGCTGATCGAGAATTCGATCAGGAAGACTCAAGTTGCTGGCGATCGATGCTGCTTCCGCCTCAGCCGCATACCCTCCAAGCGCTAAAAAGCGATCGTCGAGTTTGCTGTATCGATCCATAGCTGCGGCGCTGATGGCGGGATCGCTACTGCCCATTTCGTCTTGAGCCTGACGCATTTTGAGCACGATGCTGCCGAGCCCGCGAGCGTCAAGGATCCGGGTACGAGCGAGATCCTCGGGATTTCCCGATCGCGGATCTTGTGGCAGATAGCCGATCTCCCCGGTGCGTTCAATTTTCCCGTCCGTTGCTTCCAACTCTCCCGCGAGAGTTTTAGTCAACGTTGTCTTACCTGCGCCATTGCGTCCGACAAGCCCAATTTTGTCCCCACGGTCGACTCGAAAATTGACGCCCTGCATGAGCATGCGTGCGCCTACGCGCAACTCGAGATCATGCACAGCAAGCACGGCAAAACATCCAAATCTGGGGGTTGGGGAAAGTGGGCGACGGCACCAACCAACTAGTCTACTTGCTAGTGCTGGGTGATCAGTGCAGGCATGACTTTGTGAGGGGAAGATGCGTTGTGAGTTTCACGAGGAAACTGTTCATGCCGACGATCATCGATCTCATCTTTGGCCCAAGCATTGCAGCAAGCGTGGTTTTCGTTGCGGCGGCGGCCGGATTCATCGCAATAGTCGCGCAAATCGTCGTTCCCCTGAATCCGGTGCCCATCACGGGACAGACTTTTGCAGTGATTCTCATAGGCTTGAGCTTCGGCGCAACGCGGGCGGCGCTAGTGATGCTGCTTTATGTGCTCCTGGGACTGAGCGGCCTGCCCGTTTTTAGTAGCGCACAGGGTGGCGTCGAGGTGCTACTAGGACCGAGTGGTGGCTATATCCTCGGCTACATTCCCGCCGCTTGGCTTGTAGGCACCCTCGCGCAGAGGGGATGGAATAAGTCATTCTGGGCCGCTTGCGCTGCGGGAGCGCTTGGCACCGTAGTGATGTTCACCGCAGGCGTTCTTGGACTAAGACGGGTGCTGATCGAAACACACCGCGAGGCGACTATTGCTCTTCTGCTTGAGACGGGGGTGACCCCGTTTCTCGTCGGCGCGACCCTAAAGGTTATACTCGCCGCAGCAATCATCTCTCTCGCATCGAGAAGCGTGCTGCGGCGTCAAACGCGAACTGCAGTCGACTCTTAGATCGAGAAACCTAGTGCGCGCATCATGTCACGACCGTCATCGGTGATCTTTTCCGGTCCCCATGGCGGCATCCACACCCAGTTGATGCGGAATGCCTCGACGACGTTATCTAATGATTGGGCGATCTGCTCTTCAATAACGTCCGTGAGCGGGCAACCAGCGGAAGTAAGCGTCATGCTGATGATCAGGGCATTATTCTCGGGATCCCAGCTGAGATCATAAATAAGCCCCAAGTCAACAATGTTGACACCAAGTTCAGGGTCAACCACGTCTTTTAGGGCTTCTTCGACTTGATCAAAGAGGGCCGGTGCCAGAACTGTAGACATACGCCTAGGCTACGCTCGTGTCGGTCAAAAATCGATCGTAGCCTTCATTCTCAAGGCGATCTGCAAGTTCGGGGCCGCCTTCTTCGGCCACGCGCCCGTCAACGAACACGTGCACGAAGTCGGGCTTGATGTAGCGCAGAATGCGCGTGTAGTGCGTGATGAGCAGCAGGCCGAGTCCGGTCGCCTCCTGCGCACGGTTGACGCCTTCAGAGACGATCTTCAGTGCGTCGACATCGAGGCCGGAGTCGGTCTCGTCGAGAATAGCGAAGCGCGGCTTGAGCAACTCGAGCTGGAGAATCTCGTGGCGCTTCTTCTCTCCACCAGAGAAACCTTCGTTTACGTTGCGGTCAGAGAAGGTCTTATCCATACGGAGCGCCTTCATCGACTCGTTCACCTCTTTGATCCACGGGCGAAGAGCCGGGGCCTCACCGGCGAGAGCGGTTTTTGCGGTGCGCAAGAAATCGGCAACCTTGACCCCAGGAATCTCTACCGGGTACTGCATGGCTAAGAAGAGACCAGCGCGGGCGCGCTCGTCGATGCTCATGTCGAGAACTTCAGCACCATCGAGAGTGATCGAGCCTCCCTCGACGTGGTACTTCGGGTGACCAGCGATTGTGTATGCGAGAGTCGACTTACCCGAGCCGTTGGGGCCCATGATGGCGTGGATCTCGCCCTGCTTGATCTCAAGGTCTACACCGTTGAGGATTCGCTTTGTCCCCTGCTCGGTTTCGACACTCACGTGCAGGTCTTTGACTGACAGTACTGACATTGGTTTTTTTTCCTTAATGGTCTCGTGTGGAGAGCTGTTAGCTCTCGATGGCGACGGTGTCTTCGGGGTCGATATGAACCCCTCCGTCGTCGTCGATCTTCACTACAAAGACCGGTACAGGTTCATAGGCAGGCAGACTCAGCGGCTTTCCCGTGTCAAGCGAGAAGAGTGAGCCATGAGCCCAGCATTCAATCGCTCCATCTTCAACGAAGCCTTCGGCTAGGGAGATATCTCCGTGGGTGCAGGTGTCGCCAATGGCGTGCACCTCACCAGCCGAGTCCTTGACGATGCAGATTGCGGTGCCATCGAGCTCAACACGATAAGCCTTGTTGAGTTGGAGTTCATCGACGCCGCAGACGCGCTGAGCGGTCACGAGCGCGTTCCTTCCAACTCAGACTCGATCGCAACAGTAAGTCGCGCTTCGAGGTCTTCGTCGCCAACCTTCTGAACGATCTCTGCGAGGAAACCGATGACCACGAGGCGGCGCGCCTCTGCCTCGGAGATTCCACGAGCCTGCAGGTAGAAGAGCTGTTCGTCGTCGAATCGTCCGGTGGCACTAGCGTGGCCAGCTCCCTGGATGTCTCCGGTTTCGATCTCAAGGTTCGGGATCGAGTCGGCGCGCGTGCCCTCGGTAAGAACCAGGTTTCGGTTCTGCTCGTAGCTGTCTGTGCCAGCACCGTCGCGACCGATCAAGACGTCACCGACCCACACAGTGCGTGCGCCGTCACCCTGAAGCGCGCCCTTGTAATTGACGCGACCGCGAGTCTGGGCAGCCTGGTGGTGCAGATACACTCGCTGCTCGAGGTGCTGTCCCGCGTCAGCGAAGTACAGGCCGTAAAGTTCGCCGTCGGCGCCCTCTCCAGACAGGTGAACTGACGGGTTCACGCGAACGACTTTGCCTCCGAGCGACACGATTGTGTGCTTCAAAGTGGCCGAGCGTCCTACCTGAACAAAGTGGCTCGACAGGTGAATGGAGTCAGACGCCCAGTCCTGCACGCTCACGAAGTTAAGGGTTGCGCCCTCTTCAACCACGACTTCGACGTTCTCGCTCAGCAAGGCTTCACCGGCAGATTCGATGATCACCGTGGTGTTGCTGTGGGGACGAGCGGTGATCACCGTGTGCGCACCGCGTGCAGCAGCGCCCAGAGTCGATCGCGAGATTCGTACAGTGCTGTGCTCTTCGCCCGTTAGAGTAATCGCCAAAGCCCGTTCGAAGCTGCTCCACGCGTTTGCGGAAGCACGCTCTTCGGGCGCGCCAGCGGAAGCGACGCGAGAATCATCGCGTGAAACCCACTCGACAGTGGCACCGTCGACTGCGTCAGTAGCGATGTCGTACGGCGAGCCGTCGAGGGCATCGTCGATGAGCGGCTTAACAAGCTTGACGGGAGTGAGCTTCCACTCCGCTTCCAGTCCGTTGACCGGAGCGAAATCAGCGTGAGCGAATGACTTGGGGCGCTCCGAGCGAGTCTGGACGGGTACGAAGCCTTTTTCGCTTGCGTCCCATCCGCCGTCGCTGTGAGCCTTAAATCCGTGTTGTTCTGGTGTAACGACGGTCATCATTTAGCCGACGGATCCTTCCATGCTCAGTTCAATGAGCTTATTGAGTTCGAAGGCGTATTCCATGGGCAGTTCGCGCGCGATGGGTTCGATGAAGCCGCGGACGATCATCGCCATAGCTTCATCTTCTTCCATACCGCGGGACTGCAGGTAGAAGAGCTGCTCAGCGCTGACCTTCGAAACCGTAGCTTCGTGGCCGAGCTGCACATCATCCACGCGGATGTCGATCGCAGGATACGTATCCGAGCGAGAGATCGTGTCAACCAGCAGCGCGTCGCAGCGAACGGTGTTGGCCGAGTGGTGGGCCTTCTCATCAACGCGTACTTCTCCGCGATAGCCAGCGCGACCTCCACCACGTGCGACAGACTTCGAGACGATCGATGACGTCGTGTACGGCGCCATGTGGATCATCTTGGCGCCGGCATCTTGGTGCTGGCCGGGGCCAGCGAATGCGACGGAAAGCGTTTCGCCCTTGGCGTGCTCCCCTACCAGATAGATCGACGGGTATTTCATCGTGACCTTGGACCCGATGTTGCCATCGATCCATTCCATGGTGGCACCCTCGTGCGCGATTGCTCGCTTGGTCACGAGGTTGTAGACGTTGTTGGACCAGTTTTGGATCGTCGTGTAGCGAACGCGAGCGTCCTTCTTGACGATGATCTCAACAACTGCGGAGTGCAGGGAGTCCGACTTGTAGATCGGCGCGGTGCAACCCTCGATGTAGTGAACGTAGGAACCCTCGTCAGCGATGATCAGGGTCCGCTCGAACTGGCCCATGTTTTCCGTGTTGATGCGGAAGTAAGCCTGCAGTGGAATCTCTACGTGAACGCCCTTTGGCACGTAGACGAACGAGCCGCCCGACCAGACGGCCGTGTTAAGAGCCGCGAACTTGTTATCGCCGGCCGGAATAACGGTTCCGAAGTATTCTTCGAAGAACTCGGGGTGCTCGCGCAGTGCCGTATCGGTGTCCATGAAGATAACGCCCTTGGCTTCAAGCTCGGCGTTGATCGAGTGGAATACGACTTCGGACTCATACTGCGCAGCAACACCGGAGACGAGGCGGTTGCGCTCGGCTTCCGGGATGCCCAACTTCTCGTAGGTGTCGCGAATGTCTGCCGGAAGGTCTTCCCAAGTCTGGGCCTGCTTCTCGGTAGAACGCACGAAGTATTTGATGTTGTCGAAGTCGATCCCTGAAAGGTCCGCTCCCCACTTCGGCATGGGTTTGCGACCGAACAGCTCAAGGCCCTTGAGGCGCATCTTGAGCATAGATTCCGGTTCGTTCTTAAGCGTAGAGATGTCGCGAACGACCTCTTCGTTGATGCCCCGTCGTGCAGAGGCTCCCGCAACGTCGGAGTCGGCCCAGCCAAACTCATACTGGCCCAAGCCATTGAGTTCCGGACGATCAATCAGCACGTCGGACATTGGTACCTCTTTTCCTGCCTCTATCAACCAAGGTGGCTGCGTTGGCATTCCTTCGCACAGCACATTGCCGGGAATATTTCGCGAGGTGCACGTGCGCTGTGTCACAACACTGCTCGGGCGAACTTAGACTGAAACAGGACAAGCGAGGGATCACCCCGCTGTCATCATTGACTTCCCGGCATGGGCTGTGTTCCTGAACGCGATCCATTCTACAGGCAGAAGCCCGAAATAACAGGAGGTACGGCCGTGAACGCCGTCATCGCACGATTACCGCAGTCTGTCGACGCGCGAGTGAGATTTTTTGTCGTCACTTCGCTCGTCATCCAAATCCTTATTGTGGCTACCGGCGGAGCGGTGAGATTGACGGGGTCGGGACTCGGATGCCCAACGTGGCCGCTGTGCACCGATGAGTCGTTGATCGCTACTCCAGAGATGGGACTCCACGGTGCCGTCGAATTCGGCAATCGTCTCCTTTCCATTGTTGTGGGATTTGTGGCGATTCTTATGGTTCTGATGGTTCTACGCATACGCCGTGAACGACGCGACCTGATGGCACTATCCCTTGTGGTTTTGGGGGGCACTGTTCTACAAGGGCTTATCGGGGGCCTTTCGGTACGCGTGCAACTCGATCCGAGCATCGTCGGCGTTCACTACGCAATTTCCGCCATCTTGGTGGCCGTCAGCGCAGCACTCGTGTATCGAGCGTGGACTGGCCTGAGGGGCCCCGAGTTCTCGGTCTCGCGTCCGATCGTGATTGTGACGCATGTCACGAGTCTTCTTGTCGCTCTCACAATCGTTGCGGGAATCCTGACAACCGGAGCTGGCCCGCACGCGGGCGACGACGGCTCGGCAAGAAACGGCCTGGATGCGGGCATTCTGCAACACGTTCACAGCTGGCCGGGATACGCCCTCATTGCCGCGACTCTCGCGCTCGTGATTATGCTCGCCCGCGCTCATCAGCGACGTGTCATGGACTTCGCCATAATCCTGCTCGTGCTTGAGATCGTTCAAGCGTTGATCGGGATCATTCAGTCCCGAACTGGCCTGCCGATCCTTCTCGTGGGTAGCCACATGGTGATCGCCTGCGCGATAGCTGCAGCGATGACTGCGGTCGTGCTTTCGCTGCGCCCGAGTCTGGACCACATGGCCCACGCTGAGGGAAAGTGATCTGACCTACCGAAACTTAGGTCGTTTAGAACGGAAGCAGTGGGTCAATACCAACCGCGAGGAAAACCAGCGTGAGGTAGCTAATTGAGCTATGGAAGACACGCATCGCCTTTACTTCGCCATGCCGAATTGCTGTGTTGTAGAGACGATGTGACTCGATGATGAACCAAGCGCCGCTCAGCAACGCGACAAGAGTGTAGAGCACGCCCATCCCCGCCACCGGAACCAAGAGCAGAGAGCAAACGACGGTTGCCCACGCGTAGAGAATGACTTGGAGACCGACTGCGGCCCGGCCCCGAACCACGGCAAGCATCGGAACCCCGACTGACTGGTAGTCGGCGCGGTACTTCATGGATAACGGCCAGTAGTGCGGAGGAGTCCACAGGAAGACCACTGCGAACAGGATGAATGCAGACCACGACAAATCACCGGTGACAGCCGCCCAACCGATCAGCACGGGCATACAACCAGCAATGCCGCCCCAAATAATATTCTGCGGCGTGCGGCGCTTCAAAAGAAGCGTGTACACGAAGACGTAAAACAGGATGGCGAAAAGCGACAGAGCCGCAGCAAGCCAGTTCGTGAGTAATCCAAGCCACACGACGGAGCCAACTCCGCTGATCCACGCGAACGATAACGCTTCTCGATCACTCAGTTCACCCGTAACGAGTGGGCGCTTTTGGGTGCGATCCATCACGCGGTCAATGTCGCGGTCGATGTAACAATTGAAGGCGTTGGCCGACGATGCACTCAGGATGCCGCCAACCAGAGTGGCGAGCACTAGCCACAGGTTCGGGATGCCGTTCGCTGCGAGAACCATGACCGGAACCGTGGTCACGAGGAGCAACTCGATGACTCGCGGTTTCGTGAGAGCTACGTAGGCGCGAATCTTACGAAGGATGCCAATGCGCTCCTGTTGAGTGGGGGCTTCTAACGTGACATCCATACCAATGATTGTAATCCGCATAACAAATTGTGTTGACCGCGTTCGTCGCACGGCAGCGAGCGGTTGCTTGGTTCCCTATACTTGGGGTGCCCGCCTGTCGGTGGACTACTCGCTATCAACTCTTGGGCCGCGAGAAAATACCGACGGAGCCAAAGATGTCGCGTGGCGGGTCGTTCACGTGCCTTGATCGTTCTCGGTCGGGCACTTCGCTTGCAGAAGGGTCATTAATCTCATGGCAGCTTTTCAATGGGATCACATCGACAATAAAGCGGTAGACACCGCTCGAATTCTGGCGGCTGATGCTGTTGAGAAGGTAGGTAACGGTCATCCCGGTACCGCTATGAGCCTGGCGCCTGCAGCGTATTTGCTCTTTCAGAAGGTGATGCGGCGTGATCCTAGCGATGACCAGTGGATTGGTCGCGACCGATTCATCCTCTCTGTCGGCCACAGCTCGCTTACGCAATATGTTCAGTTGTACCTGGGCGGTTATGGTCTCGAGCTGGACGACCTCAAGGCCCTGCGCACGTGGGGCTCGCTCACTCCTGGACACCCAGAGTTCGGGCACACTAAGGGTGTCGAGATCACCACGGGCCCACTCGGCCAAGGCATCGCCTCGTCAGTCGGTTTTGCGTACGCAGCTCGTTACGAGCGTGGCCTCTTCGATCCCGAAGCAGAGGCAGGCACTAGCCCATTCGACCACTTTGTCTATGTCATCGCTGGCGATGGAGATCTACAAGAAGGTGTCTCGGCAGAAGCATCGTCGCTTGCGGGTCACCAGCAACTCGGAAACCTGATTGCGATCTACGACAGCAACCAGATTTCAATCGAAGACGACACGAACATCGCCTTCACTGAAGACGTGCAGAAGCGCTACGAGGCATACAACTGGCACGTACAAGTGGTCGACTGGAAGAAGACCGGCGAATACGTTGAAGACGTCGAAGCTCTCAACGCTGCGATAGATGAAGCTAAGGCCGCGACCGACAAGCCTTCGCTCATCATTCTTCGTACCATCATCGGTTGGCCCGCTCCCAACAAACAGAACACCGGCAAGATTCACGGATCAGCGTTGGGCGCGGACGAACTTGCTGCGACGAAGGTCGCGATGGGGCTCGACCCAGAGCAGAGCTTCGTCGTGGATGACGACGTAATTGCGCACACTCGACTGGCTGTGGAGCGTGGCAAGCAGCAACGTGCCGAATGGACCGAGAGCTTCGACAAGTGGGCTGCGGCGAATCCTGAACGCAATCAGCTGCTCGACCGGGTTCTTTCCGGCGCGCTACCGGAGGGCATCGATGACGCACTCCCCCAGTTCGAAGCAGGTAAAGACATCTCGACTCGTGCCGCTAGTGGCAAGGTTCTTGGCGCGATCGGTGCCGTCATGCCCGAGTTGTGGGGTGGTTCAGCTGATCTCGCAGAATCGAACCTGACAACGATCGCAGGCGGAAAGTCGTTCATCCCCGCAGAACACTCGACTGACGAGTGGAGCGGTGACGAGTATGGCCGTGTCCTTCATTTCGGCATTCGCGAGCACGCGATGGGCGCCATCATCAACGGAATCGTGCTGCACGGAAACACTCGTGCATTCGGTGGAACGTTCCTGATCTTCAGCGACTACATGCGTCCCGCAGTTCGGCTTGCAGCACTTATGGCGGTGCCGTCGATCTTTGTGTGGACACACGATTCAGTCGCGTTGGGCGAAGATGGGCCGACTCACCAGCCCATCGAGCAACTCGCTAGCCTCCGTATGATCCCCGGCATGGACGTTGTGCGTCCTGCAGATGCCAATGAGACGGCATGGGCTTGGAAGACGATCCTCGAGCGCCGGAACGGCCCCGCAGGTATCGCGCTGACGCGTCAGAACATTCCCGTATTTGAGCGTGGCGAAGGAGATGCAAGCGGCGAGACCTTTGCTGCCGCGTCGAACGTTTCTCGTGGCGCCTACGTGCTCGCTGAGGCTCCGAACGGGACGCCCGAGGTCATCCTGATCGCTACGGGTTCTGAAGTTCAACTCGCCGTCGAAGCACGCGAGGTGCTGAAAGCTGACGGAATCAACGCTCGCGTTGTTTCCGCACCGAGCCTTGAGTGGTTCGTGGAGCAGTCTGCGGAATATCGCGAGTCCGTTTTGCCTTCTACTGTGCGTGCACGTGTGTCTGTAGAGGCCGGGGTTTCCACGGGATGGCGCGAGTATGTAGGCGACGCAGGCCGTAGCATCTCGATCGACCACTTCGGGGCCTCTGCCGACTACAAGACGCTCTTCCGTGAGTTTGGCATCACCACCGAGGCCGTTGTGGCCGCCGCACGCGATTCACTGGATGCCGTTTAGGCGCCCCCAGTCAAGGAGATAATTATGACGAACCAAACCCCCACCGCCGAGCTCTCCAACCTTGGAGTAAGCATTTGGCTCGATGACCTCTCTCGAGAACGCATCAATTCCGGCGGTCTGCAGGAACTGATGGCGTCACGCAATGTCGTCGGTGTCACGACTAACCCGACGATCTTCGCGACGGCTCTAGCCAAGGGCGAAGCCTATGACGAGCAGGTCGCCGCTCTTGCCGCTCAGGGCACCACTGTTACTGATGCCGTGTTCGAGATCACTACGGATGACGTAGCTGCCGCCAGCGACATCTTCCGTCCCGTATACGACGCAACATCTGGGCGTGACGGTCGGGTTTCGATCGAGGTTGAGCCTGGACTTGCGCACGATGCTGCAGGAACCATCGCTCAGGCACAGCAACTCTGGGCAAAGGTCGCTCGCGAGAACGCGATGATCAAGATCCCCGCAACAGTTGAAGGACTTGAGGCAATCACCGAGACGATCGCCGCAGGTATCAGCGTGAACGTCACGCTGATTTTCAGCTTGGCACGTCACCGGGAGGTCATCGAGGCCTATCTCACCGGGCTTGAGAAAGCTCATGCGGCCGGCCACGATCTCTCTAAGATCCACTCAGTGGCTTCCTTCTTCGTCTCCCGAGTTGATACGGAAATCGACAAGCGTCTCGACGCGCTCGGAACGGATGAAGCCAAGGCGCTCAAGAGCAAGGCTGGCGTTGCTAACGCCCGTCTCGCGTATCAGGTGTTCGAGAGTGCTTTCGCAACGGAGCGCGCTCAGACGCTTATCGCTGCTGGCGCGAACAAGCAGCGTCCGCTGTGGGCATCCACCGGTGTTAAAGACCCGAGCCTTCCCGACACTCTGTACGTGACCGAACTTGCGGTTGGCGATACCGTCAACACGATGCCGGAGAAGACTCTGGAAGCAACGTTCGACCACGGCGTGATCGAAGGCCAGCAGGTGACATCGAACTATGACGCAGCGAATATCACGCTTGACGCGCTCACTGCGCTCGGAATTTCGTACGATGAAGTAACCGCTCTTCTCGAGAAGGAGGGCGTTGAAAAGTTCATTGTTTCGTGGAACGAACTTCTTGACACTGTTTCTGCCGCCCTTGAGGCTGCAAAATGAGTGTCAAGCTCGCAGTATCCGGGGCAGCTGCGGAGGCAGTGAACCGGATTGTTCCGCAGCTCGTCAATGATCTTGTTGCGAGTCGTATCACTGGCGGAGATGCCACTCTGTGGGGGCCCGACGCTGAAGATGAGTCTGCGAAGCGCCTCGGCTGGGTCGAAGCAGTCTCTGTCGGCCGCCCGATGATCGATGACATCTACGCGTTGCGCGACAAGCTGCGTGCGGATGGCATCAACCACTTTGTTCTCGGCGGCATGGGCGGCTCGTCGCTTGCGCCCGAGGTCATCACTCGCACCTATGGTGTTGAACTCACCGTTCTCGACTCGACGGATCCTGCGCAAGTTCAGGCGGCTCTCGCAGACCGTCTGACCTCTACCGCTGTGGTCATTTCGTCGAAGTCAGGTTCTACGCTTGAGACCGACTCGCAGAAGCGCATTTATGAGAAGTTCTTCACCGACGCAGGAATTGATCCCCGCGAACGTATTGTCATCGTGACTGACCCAGGATCACCTCTTGATGTTGCGGCCCGGGCTGCGGGATACCGCGTATTCAACGCTGACCCCAATGTTGGCGGGCGATACTCAGCGCTCACTGCTTTCGGACTAGTGCCCTCAGGGTTGGCCGGTGTGGATCTCGCCGAACTTCTCGATGAGGCTGAAGCAGTGATGGTTGAGCTTGCGGTTGATAACGAGAGCAACCCCGGTCTCGTCCTGGGCGCTGCAATCGCCGGAGCTGATCCTCGTAAAGACAAATTGGGCATCGTCTCGGATGGCACCCACATCCTCGGGTTCGGAGACTGGGCAGAACAGCTCATTGCTGAGTCGACAGGAAAGCTCGGCACAGGGATACTGCCGGTCGTACTCCAACCTGGATCGCCTGAGATCGGCGAGGGACTCGAAGACCTGCAGATTGTCCGGCTCGTCGGCGACTGGGACGACACGAAAGAAGTCGTCGAAGGTGAAATTGAAATAGCCGGATCGCTCGGTGGGCAACTGTTGTTGTGGGAGTATGCGACGGTTGTTGCCGGCCGCCTCCTCGGCATCAATCCTTTCGACCAGCCGGATGTTGAAGCTGCGAAGGTGGCAGCGCGTGAACTGATCGACAACCCGACGCCTCCAGAGGCACCAGCTTTCACGGCTGGGGATGTCGAAGTTCGTGGCACCGAAGGCGTAGTTACCAACAGCAACGATCTCGCAAGCGTCGTGTCGTCATTGCTGTCTTACTTGGACGATGACGGCTATGTCGCCATTCAGGCCTACGCAGATCGCACAGCGTACCCAGAGCTCGCGGAAATGCGGGAACGCGCGGCAGCGAGGGCGAAACGCCCCGTTACTTTCGGTTGGGGCCCTCGATTCCTCCACTCCACCGGGCAGTTCCACAAGGGTGGCCCCGCTGTCGGGGTGTTCTTGCAAATCATCGTTGTTGAGGACAGAGATCTGCAGATCCCGGACCGTCCGTTCACGTTCGGCGAACTCATCCGCGCACAGGCCGCTGGCGATGCTAGCGTTCTCGCGGGTCACGGCCGCCCGGTTTTGAGCCTTACGGTTTCAAACCCCCAGGTTTCGTTGCCGCTCGTTCTCGACGCGATCGGATAGCTGCCGCTCGAGGGCGCAGCCTACAGAGGAGAAGTATGTCCCCCGTTGACATCAGTGCTGAATTTAACCCCTTGCGGTTAGCTTCAGACCGCAGGCTCAATCGCATTGCGGGTCCGAGCGCTTTGGTCATTTTTGGCGTAACTGGAGATCTGTCGCGCAAGAAGTTGATGCCGGCGGTCTACGACCTCGCCAACCGGGGGCTGCTTCCTCCTGGCTTCGCGCTTGTAGGTTTTGCTCGCCGAGACTGGGAAGACCAGGACTTCGAAAAAGTTGTTCATGATGCGGTGAAGCAGCACGCTCGTACCGCCTTCGATGAGGATGTCTGGAAGCAACTCGCTCAAGGAATTCGCTTCGTCCAAGGAGAATTTGACGATGCGGCTGCATTCGAGCGACTCAAGACCACTCTTGCAGAGCTGGATCGTGAACGGGGAACCATGGGAAACCATGCCTTCTATCTCTCGATCCCTCCGAAGTCCTTTCCTCAAGTAACGGAACAACTCCGAAATTCAGGACTCGCTGAGCAGCGCGACGGCCGGTGGAGTCGTGTCGTCATTGAGAAGCCATTCGGTAGCGACCTCCGAACCGCTCGCGAACTCAATGATGTGGTTGAGTCTGTGTTTCCTCCGGATAGTGTGTTCCGAATTGACCACTACCTCGGTAAAGAGACGGTCCAGAACATTCTCGCGTTGCGGTTCGCGAACCAGCTATACGAGCCCCTCTGGAACTCGAATCACGTAGACCATGTGCAGATCACAATGGCGGAAGACATCGGAGTAGGGGGCCGTGCAGGCTACTACGACGGGATCGGTGCAGCGCGCGACGTCATCCAGAATCATCTTCTTCAGCTCCTTGCACTCACTGCGATGGAAGAACCAGTTTCGTTCGATGCTGCTGACCTGCGCGCGGAGAAAGAGAAAGTGCTCTCAGCTGTTCGTCTGCCCGAGAACCTTGGCGAACACACTGCTCGCGGACAGTATGCCGGCGGTTGGCAAGGGGGCGAAAAAGTAACGGGGTTCCTTGACGAAGATGGCATGAACCCCGACTCGACCACTGAAACCTACGCTGCGATTCGGCTGGACATCGGTACTAGACGCTGGTCTGGTGTGCCCTTCTACCTCCGCGCGGGCAAGCGCCTCGGTCGCCGTGTGACTGAAATTGCGGTTGTCTTCAAGCGAGCGCCCCAGTATCTGTTCGAAGAGAGTCGCACGTCAGCGCTCGGACAAAACGCCCTCGTTATTCGCGTTCAACCGGATGAGGGAGTCACAATTCGATTTGGTTCCAAAGTTCCTGGAGCAGAAATGCACGTTCGCGACGTCACCATGGACTTCGGCTATGGCCATGCGTTTACGGAGGCGAGCCCTGAAGCGTACGAGCGGCTCATTCTCGATGTGCTCCTCGGAGACCCACCTCTGTTCCCTCGACATGAAGAGGTCGAGCTCAGTTGGAAAATTCTTGACCCCATTGAAGAGTTCTGGGCGTCGCAGGGTGCGCCGGAGCAATATCGTCCCGGAACGTGGGGCCCGAAATCTGCCGATGACCTCATGGAGCGCGACGGCCGAGTCTGGAGACGACCATGATCGTTGATTTACCGAACACGACAACCGCCAAAATCTCGAAAACCCTCGTCCGAATTCGAGAAGATGGTGGTGCTGTTGCTCTCGGGCGAGTGCTTACGCTGATTATTGCTACCGAATTCGGAAACGAAGAAGAGGCAATTGAAGCAGCAAATGACGCATCTCGAGAGCACCCGATGCGTGTATTGGTCGTCTCGACCAGCGCAACGACACCGTCAGCCGACGAGGAAGCACGGGTCGATGCACAAATTCGTGTCGGCGGAGATGCCGGTGCCAGTGAGGTAATCGTCGTAACAGCGCACGGTGATGCTGCTCTTGACCAAGAGAGCCTCGTTACTGGACTTCTTCTTCCGGATGCTCCCGTTGTCGCATGGTGGCCGGGTGAGGGGCCAACCAGTGCTTCAGAGTCGCCGTTAGGTCGAATCGCGCAACGAAGGATAACCGATGCCGCGGCTAGCACCTCGCCCCTCGATGCGATGCATCGGATGTGCAAAACATATGTGCCTGGCGATACAGACTTCGCGTGGACGCGTCTGACTCTCTGGCGCGCTCAACTCGCTGCGGTGCTCGATCAGCCTCCGTTCGAACCGATCACCGCCGTTACCGTCAGCGGCGCCGCCGACTCGGCGTCCACGATGCTTCTTGCGGCATGGTTGCAGATGCAGCTCAAGGTCGAGGTGGCACTCCACGTCGCGGAAGGCTCGCCCGTTCCCACCGGAATCCATGCTGTAACCCTCGAGCGGGCATCGGGAACGATCACGTTAGAGCGCAACGTTGCGGCGGTCGCGACCTTGACACAGCCGGATCAGCCGGTGCACGACATCTCACTCCCCCGGAGAAACCTTCGCGATTGTCTCTCTGAGGAGCTGCGTAGGCTCGACCCTGACACGCTCTTTGGGAACGTCGTACGTCGCGGAGTGAGCGAAATCACTGGCGTTGAGATCGAGAAATACGTGAAGGCAGAAATCTGATGAGTAACGAACGTCGAGCAATAGTTCATCCCAACAAAGCTGAATTGGCGCACGCAGTTGCTGCGCGTTTTCTTTCTAAGGTGCCGCAGATAATTGCGGAGTTCGATGAGGCCACTGTCGTCTTGACGGGTGGAACAATGGGACAGGCTGTTCTCGAAGCAATTAATGAGTCACCACAGCGCGACGCGGTTGACTGGTCTCGGGTGAACTTTTGGTGGGGCGACGAGCGTTGGCTACCCGCCGGTGATCCTGAACGAAACGACTTTCAGGCGCGAAAGGCGTTGCTCGACCATATTCCCGTAACCGCTTCGCGAGTGCACGCAGTCGCAGCCTCGGATTCCGGTCTCTCGCTTGACGATGCGGCTCAAGCCTACGCAAACGACCTCAGGGCCCACTCAGCGCGCACGGGTAAGTACCCGAACTTCGACATCGTTTTCCTCGGGGTCGGCCCTGATGGCCATGTCGCGTCGCTTTTCCCCGAACGCGAAGGGATCAGGGAGCTCGATCGTACAGTCATTGCGGTTCGCAACTCCCCCAAGCCCCCCGATGAGCGCGTCAGCCTTACTCTCCCCGTCATCAACTCTTCTGTGCGAATTTGGGCGGTTGTCGCGGGCGCGGATAAGGCTTCTGCTCTCGGTCTGACGCTCGCGGGTGCGAGCTACAACGAAGTTCCCGCAGCAGGGCTTGAAGGTCGCCGAAAGACCTTGTTCTTTGTTGATTCGGATGCAGCGGCACAAGTGCCGGCGTCGCTAATCGACCCAGGTCAGTTCTGGACGAGTGCGGATTCCACGGATGAACACTAGAACGTAGCTAGCTCCGACCAGGGAGGTCGGCTCGAACCCTGGAACATCAGATGCTCAAGGCCCCAACCAATATTGGTTGGGGCCTTGAGCATTATGCGGAGCGCGACCCGATGGAGCTGATTGCGAGCCCTATGAACCGATAGTTCCGCGACGAGTCCGCAGCTGTACGAGTGCTTCATCAAGAAGTTCGGCTGCTTCATCATCGCTACGACGTTCTTTTACGTAAGCGAGATGCGTCTTGTAAGGTTCAAGTTTTGTCACCGAAGGAGGATTTTCTTTATCGCGTCCTGCAGGAAGCCCTGTCGAGGGCGAGTCAATCGTCTCAGGAATGTCTTCGTCAGGCACATTGGCGGCGAATGACCGAACGGTCTCGTTGCCGGCGGCATCCCAATACGAAATGTGGACACGATCAGCATGAAAACCACGATCTTGTTCGCCCATTGGTCCTGCGCCCACGCGCGAACCACGAATTGCACTTCCGCCAGATACCACTGTGTTCCTTCGTTGAGAGAGTTAGCCTCTTAGGCGCCGTCAAACTTGGTGATGAGACCGAGAACCACGATGCAGCTTATCCAGACAATACCTAAGATGACCGTGATGCGATTGAGGTTGCGCTCAGCAACACCCGACGCGCCGAGGTTGGACGTTACTCCTCCTCCGAACATGTCGGAGAGACCTCCACCGCGACCGCGGTGGAGAAGGATAAGAAGTGTGAGCAGCAAGCTCGTAATACCGAGCAATACCTGCAGCACAACTTGGAGAATTTCCACAAAAAACCTTTCGAACAGGCCGTAGCGGCCTCGAACAGTATAGCGTTTAGGTGCCGACGTGCTTGGAGAAGCGCGAAATGCTCGCGAATTCGGTTACATCTAGGCTTGCACCGCCCACGAGCGCGCCATCGATGTTGGGTTCCCGCATGAGGCTTGCGATGTTGCTCGACTTGACGGAACCGCCATAGAGGATTCGCGTCGAAGCAGCAAGGTCCTCGCCCAGAACCTCAGCGAGCGTTTCGCGGAGTCGAGCAGCAACTTGTTCTGCTTGTTCAGGAGTGGCTGCCTTTCCGGAGCCGATGGCCCACACTGGCTCGTACGCCACAACAATCTCGGGCGCGCCTGTGATGCCGGCCAGGCCAGCCTTCAGCTGAGCAACCGGCACCGCACTCGGGCCGTGAGCCTCTAGGTCATCAGCAGTTTCGCCCACGCACAGAACGGGAACTAGCCCGTGTTTGAGCGCGGCGGCAACTTTGCGAGCAAGCTGCTCATCGGTTTCGCCGTGCATCGTGCGACGCTCTGAGTGTCCAATGAGAACGTAGCGGCAGTCGAGCGCAGAAAGGAATGCTCCAGAGATCTCGCCGGTGTAGGCACCGGATTCGTGCTCAGAAAGATCTTGTCCACCGAAGCGAACGTCGAGTTTGTCGGCTGCGACGAGAGTCTGCACAGAACGCAGGTCTGTGAACGGAGGGAACACTGCTACTTCCGCTCCGTCGACGCCAAAATCGTGATTAGCGTCCTTAAGAGTCCATGCGAGCTTCTGTACGAAAGCGATTGACTGAAGATGGTCAAGATTCATCTTCCAGTTTCCCGCGATGAGCGGGACGCGCTTTACCTTTGCCATCCAAGTACCTCCAGTCCGGGGAGCTGCTTTCCCTCAAGGAACTCGAGGCTTGCACCGCCACCCGTAGAAATGTGACCAAATTGGTCGTCGTCAAAACCTAGAGCGCGAACGGCTGCGGCCGAGTCCCCGCCGCCAACCACGCCGAAACCTTCAGTGTCTGTGAGTGCTTGAGCGATCGCCTTAGTTCCAGAGGCAAACGCAGAGAACTCAAAAACGCCCATAGGGCCGTTCCAAAACACGGTCTTCGAATCCCGTATGAATTCGGCAAATCGTACGGCTGTCTCTGGGCCGATATCCAGTCCGATTCCCGCGGAACCAAACTCAGTGTCCTCGATCGCATCGGACGAAGTCACAGTGTGAGCCGCATCAGGGCCGAATGATGCTGCCACGGTGATGTCGGTGGGGAGGACGATCTCCACGCCTAGTTCATCCGCCTGAGCCAAGTAGCGCTTGACGGTCTCGAGCTGGTCTTGCTCAAGAAGGCTTGCGCCGACTTTGTACCCTTGGGCGGCGAGGAAGGTGAAGAGCATTCCACCGCCTACGAGAAGTGAGTTGACGCGAGGAAGCAAGGCGCCGATCACATCGAGCTTGTCCGAAACCTTCGAACCACCTAGAACCACGGTGTAGGGACGCTCAGGGGTTACTGTGAGGCGCTCAAGCACTTTCAGTTCTGTCTCAATGAGCAGACCAGCAGCGCTGGGGAGCACTTTCGCCAGTTCAAAGACACTCGCTTGCTTGCGGTGCACTACTCCGAAACCGTCAGAGACGAACGCGTCGCCGAAGCGCGCGAGCTTGCCAGCAAACTCTTCGCGTTCGGTCTCTGACTTGGAGGTTTCACCGGAATTGAACCGCAGATTCTCCAACAGTGCTACACCGCAGTCGTCAAGGTCCGCGACCGCCTGCTCGGCGGCGTGGCCCACGGTGTCTTTGGCAAACACGACTGCTTTGCCCAGTAGCTCCGAGAGTCGCTGAGCGACGGGCTCGAGACTGTACTGTGCATCGGGTTCTCCCCCGGGGCGACCCAAGTGAGAAACGATGACCACGCGTGCACCCTGGTTGATGAGGGCGTTGAGCGTCGGCAAAGATGCGCGAATGCGACCATCGTCGGTGATGTGGCCGTCCTTGAGCGGGACGTTCAAATCGCAACGGACGATGACGCGCTTTCCGCGCAGATCGGAGAGCGTTGAAAGAGTTCTGAGGCTCATAATCGGTTGAGTGTTAGAGGCGGGCGCCGACGAACTCTGCAACGTCAACGAGGCGGTTGGAGTAACCCCACTCGTTGTCGTACCACGAAGCTACCTTGACCTGGTTGCCGATTACCTTGGTAAGTCCCGCATCGAAAATCGACGAATGAGGGTCGCCTACGATGTCGGTCGACACGATGGCATCTTCGGTGTACTTGAGGATTCCCTTGAGGGGGCCTTCTGCTGCTGCCTTGTAAGCCGCGTTGATCTGCTCGACGGTGACCTCGGAATTCGTGGTGATCGTGAGGTCCGTGATCGATCCCGTGATAACCGGGACGCGCAGTGCGTAGCCATCCAACTTGCCGACGAGTTCGGGGATGACAAGGCCAAGCGCCTTAGCTGCACCTGTCGAAGTCGGGATGATGTTCTGTGCTGCAGCGCGTGCACGACGAAGATCGCCGTGAGGACCGTCCTGAAGGTTCTGGTCTGCAGTGTACGCGTGAACCGTCGTCATGAAGCCGGTTTCGATGCCGAAGTTGTCCATGAATACCTTGGCAAGAGGTGCCAAGCAGTTCGTGGTGCATGACGCATTCGAGATGATGTTGTGTACCGCAGCATCGTAGGTGTCTTCGTTCACTCCGAGCACCAACGTCGCGACGTCGTCACCTGTTGCCGGTGCCGAAACGATGACCTTCTTGGCCCCAGCAGCAATGTGCTTCGCGGCATCCGCCGACTTGGTGAAGTGACCAGTGGACTCAATAACGATGTCAACACCCAATTCGCCCCAAGGCAGGTTGGAAGGATCGCGCTCAGCGAAGACCTTGATGGCCTTGCCGTCAACGACAATCTGGTCGTCATCAAACGTAACGTCGGCGTTGAGACGACCGGTGATGGTGTCGTACTTGAGCAGATGAGCGAGCGTCTTGTTGTCTGTTAGGTCGTTGACCGCAACGATTTCGATGTTGCTGTCTTTGGCCATAGCTGCTCGAAAGAAGTTGCGGCCAATGCGACCGAAACCATTAATACCGATTTTTACGCTCACTGTTACTCCAGAAAATCAGGCGTCTTCGACGCGTCGTGCTGTAGTGGTGGGATATTGCTTTAGCGGAGACAGGGCTTAAGCCGGGGCCTAACCCGGCCACGATGCCGCTACGAGAGTAGCAGGAGACCGTTTGTCTTCGAGCGAGCTGCGCTGAAGCGGTCTTGCACGTTTGCCCAGTCAACGATGTTCCAGAACGCCTTGACGTAGTCAGCGCGCACGTTCTTGTAGTCGAGGTAGTACGCGTGCTCCCACACGTCGAGCATGAGGAGAGGCACGATGCCGGCGGGGAGGTTGCCCTGCTGGTCAAAGAACTGAACGATGATGAGTCGCTCACCGATCGAATCCCACGCGAGCACTGCCCATCCGGATCCCTGAACGCCCATGGCAGTTGCGGTGAAATGAGCCGTGAACTTGTCGAACGATCCGAAGTGATCGTTGATCGCGCTTTCGAGGTCACCTGTGGGCTTGTCTCCCCCATTGGGCGACATGTTGGTCCAGAAGATTGAGTGGTTGACGTGACCACCCAAGTTGAATGCTAGGTCTTTCTCAAGTTTGTTCACGTTGGCGAGGTTGCCGCTATCCCGCGCCTCGGCAAGGCCATCGATCGCAGCGTTTGCGCCAGTGACATAGGCCTGGTGGTGCTTGCTGTGGTGCAATTCCATAATCGTCGCGCTGATGCTTGGCTCAAGCGCGGAGTAGTCGTACGAGAGTTCGGGAAGAGTGTAGTCAGCCATCGAAAGTCCTCCTAGGATCTAGATTCCTCACCGGCTGATGAGCACGGTCAGGCGATAGTTCCAGTCTAACCACGTCCATGCGACACTCGTGCCGCATGGAGTGAACGCTAAGCCTCGTCTAACTCAACGGGAAGGTTAGCCTCGGTGCCCGCAATGCCGAGATCGCTTGCTCGCTTGTCTGCCATGGCGAGTAGGCGCCGAATTCGACCGGCAACAGCATCTTTGGTCATAGGCGGGTCCGCGTGGTGCCCGAGTTCGTCGAGACTAGAGTCGCGATGGCTAAGGCGAAGTTCGCCAGCGTATCTGAGATGCTGCGGAACATCGTCCCCCAATATCTCAAGTGCACGCTCAACTCGAGCGCACGCGGCAACCGCAGCCTGCGCCGAACGGCGCAGGTTCGCATCATCGAAGTTCACGAGGCGATTAGCTGTCGCGCGAACTTCCCTGCGTTGACGGAGTTCATTCCAACTCACAACAGTGGTGCCAGCCCCCATTATGGTCAGCATCGTGCTGATTGCCTCACCATCGCGGACGACGACGCGATGCACGCCGCGCACCTCGCGTGCCTTGGCCGCGACGCGAAGACGTCCCGCAGCACCGACAAGTGCCATTGCTGCCTCGTTGCCGGGACAGACGACTTCGAGCGCGGCAGAGCGTCCAGGGTCTGTGAGGGAACCTGCCGCGAGAAAGGCACCACGCCAGACGGCGGCGAGCTCTCCCCGACCACCGGTCGTGACCTTATTAGGCAGGCCTCGGATGGGACGCCGCCGAGCATCCAACAGTCCGGTCTGACGCGCAAGGGTCTCTCCCCCGTCGAGCACCCGCACGAGAAGATTATTTGTGCGTCGACCGCCTCCCGAAGAAGCGACCCGAGAAATTTCTGAGCGAACTCCGTACAGCTCCGCTATATCGCGGCGCACGCGGCGAGCCAATAGCTCAGTCTCTAGCTCTGATTCGACGGCAATGCGGCCAGAAATCAGGTGCAATCCACCGGAAAACCGCAGGATAGTAGCGAGCTCAGCGGCACGTTCACTCGTTTTGCCCAACTGAATTCGTGCCAGTTCGTCTTTGACTTCAGCAGTTAATGCCACTAACTGGCCTTTCTTTCGAGATGAGGGTCGTGTTGGATGAGTAATCTACTCTCGTCCACGGTCCCGATGTTTGATACTCACGGCGACGCCTGGTAGGCCACTCAGAATTGCTGACAACTCTTCGGCGATTGCAACTGACCGGTGCTTGCCACCAGTACAGCCAATCGCGATCGTTGCGTGTCTTTTATTCTCGCGCTGATACCCGGCAAATACAGGTTCGAGTGCTCGTGCGTAGTCCGCAACGAAATCCTGCGCTCCTGGTGCCCCAACAACATACGCTCGGACTCGTTCATCGAGCCCGTCTAATGCCTTGAGCTCGGGCACCCAAAACGGATTAGGCAAGAATCTGCAGTCAGCCACCATGTCGGCGTCTGCCGGAAGACCGTACTTGAATCCGAAGCTCTCAATAGTAATACGCAAACCCGCATCACTTTCCGCAGAGAACTTTTCGATGATGGTCGTTGCCAACTGATGAATGTTGAGGTCAGTTGTATCGATGATGATGTCGCTGTTCGAGCGAATTTCTGCCATTCGAGTACGTTCGGCGGCGATTCCGTCGAGCGGCGTGCCTTCATCCTGAAGTGGGTGAGGTCGTCGTACCTGTTCGAATCGACGGACTAGGGCCGCGTCTTCCGCATCGAGAAAAAGGACCCTCAACGATGTCGATCCGCGAAGTGTTTCGATGGCGTTCTGGGCATCCGAGAAGAGCTTGCCTCCCCGGACATCGATCACGGCAGCTACACGAGGCAGCGAATCGCCGGCGCGATGAGCAAGGTCCACTAAGGGCAAAAGCATCTGCGGAGGAAGATTGTCGACGACATACCATCCGAGGTCTTCTAGTGCGTTGCCAACAGTCGAACGCCCGGCGCCCGACATGCCGGTCACAATGAGAACTTCTTGCTGCTCTGTGACTGGTTTCATGGTGTGTTCAGACTACCTGAGCGAACCCGGGCCGAGCTTCTCGATTATTGCTGAAGCTGTTTGTTCTCCAATACCGGGAACTTCACTGATCTGCTCGGACGTCGCCGCTTTGAGGCGGGCAACAGAACCGAAGTGCTGAAGTAGAGCTTTGATTCGCGAAGGACCTAGACCAGGCACCGTCGAGAGCACAGACGAAATGTCTTTCGACCGGCGCTGACGCTGGTGGGTGATCGCGAAGCGGTGAGCCTCGTCCCGAATACGTTGAATTAAGAAAAGGGCATCACTATTACGCGGCAAGATGACGGGAAAGCTGGAATCAGGAAGCCAGACTTCTTCTAGTCGCTTGGCTATGCCTGCGAGTTGGATGCCCGAAACTCCCGACTCCTCGAGCGCACGTTGGGCTGCATTGACCTGCGGCTGACCACCATCCACGATGAGCAATTGTGGCGGGTAAGCGAACTTGGACGGCGGCGCGGCCGCTTCGACACTCTTGGTACCGCCCATTGGGTCGCCTGACACGGGAGTGCTCCCCAACGCCGACTCGGCCTCTGCGGCTGTGGGAACAGCGTCACCCGCAGCCAGATAGGCCAGTCGGCGCTTCAGTACTTGATAAATAGAATCAGTGTCGTCAGTCGTTTCGGCAATGTTGAAACGACGATAGTGCTGTTTCTTGGGCAATCCGTCTTCAAAAACAACCATCGATGCCACAACGTTGGTTCCGGAGAGGTGAGAGACATCGAAGCACTCCATACGGAGTGGGGCTTCTGTCATCCCCAGCGCCTCTTGGATGTCTGCTAGAGCCTGCGAACGCGCGACGAAATCGCCACTTCGCTTCGACTTGTAGAGCATGAGTGCATTCTTGGCATTAGTCTCCACGGTTTGGGCGAGCGTCGCCTTCTCACCACGTTGGGCGACTCGCAAGCGCACGCGGGCACCAAGTCCCCGGCGCTGCATCAGCCACGATTCGAGAGCCGCGCTGTCGTCGGGGAGAGTCGGAACCAAGACATCGCGCGGTGGGGCACTATCGTCATAGGCTTTCTGAAGAACAGATTCCACGAGTCCCCCGAGCTCAACATCAAGCTCTTTGTCGACAACCCAACCGCGCACACCACGAATTCGGCCGCCGCGAACAATAAACTGCTGCACTGCCGCTGCGAGCTCATCGTGAGCGATGCCGAAGAAATCGGCGTCTACATCCTCGGACAGCACAATCTGATTCTTGGCGAGAGCGGTCTCCATCGCGCCGATCTGATCACGATAGCGAGCGGCAGATTCGTAATCTTGCGTGCCAGCGGCATCAGCCATTTTTACTCTAATCGAATCAAGCATTCGAGAGTCGTTGCCTGCCATAAAAGAAGCAAAGTCGAGAGCGATCGATTTGTGCTCTTGCTGCGAAACGCGCCCTACGCAGGGAGCGGCACACTTGCCAATATCGCCGAGTAAACATGGTCGCCCTGTCTGCTGAGCGCGCTTGTAGACGGACGTAGAGCAACTTCGCATCGGAAACGCTTTAAGCAGAACGTCCACTGTGTCACGAATAGCCCACGCGCGAGAGTATGGCCCGAAATAGCGCGCATTGGGAAGATTTCGATTACGAGTTACGAGAACTCGTGGCACGTCATCGCCCATCGTGATCGCTAGATAGGGGTATGACTTATCGTCTTTGTACTGAACGTTGAAGGGCGGATCGAACTCTTTAATCCACGTGTATTCAAGCTGAAGAGCTTCGAAGTCGTTGCCGACGATTGTCCACTCGACATTTGAGGCCGAGAGCACCATACGACGAGTCCGCTCATGAAGCGTTGTCAAAGGAGCAAAATAATTGCTCAAACGGGCACGCAGGTTCTTTGCCTTGCCGACGTAAAGGACGCGCTTCTTGTTATCAATAAACCGGTAGACGCCCGGCTCAGTCGGTATGTCGCCTGCCCGCGGACGCCACGCAACCGTGCTAGCCATGACGCGAACCTCGCAAATTAGACACGTTCACCGCTCAAGACTTCGGCCAGAAACTGGCCGGTGTGACTGCCCTTTACGTTGGCTACCTTTTCGGGAGTTCCCGTTGACAGCAACTCACCACCGCCGGAGCCCCCCTCAGGGCCAAGATCGATGAGCCAGTCTGCCGACTTAATCACATCGAGGTTGTGCTCGATCACAATGACCGTGTTTCCTTTATCAACGAGGCCATTTAACACGAGCAGAAGCTTGCGTACGTCTTCGAAGTGAAGGCCGGTAGTGGGCTCATCGAGCACGTAAATGCTTCGACCCATTGAACGCTTTTGAAGCTCGGTCGCGAGTTTGACGCGTTGTGCCTCTCCACCTGACAGGGTGGTCGCGCTCTGGCCAAGCCTGACGTATCCGAGACCAACCTCTTCGAGCGTCTTCAGATACCGGTGGATGCTCGAGATCGCTTCGAAAAACTCTGCGGCTTCGCTGATCGGCATGTCGAGTACTTCTGCGATGTTTTTCGCCTTGTACTTCACAGCGAGAGTGTCGCGGTTGTACCGCGCTCCCCCGCACACTTCGCACGCAACGTAGACGTCGGGCAGGAAGTTCATTTCGATCTTGATCGTGCCGTCGCCAGAACAGTTCTCGCAACGCCCGCCCTTGACGTTGAAACTAAAGCGACCCGGCAAGTAGCCGCGTGCTTTCGCATCCGCCGTTTCAGAGAAAAGGGTTCTGATCTTGTCGAAGACACCCGTGTAGGTTGCGGGGTTGGATCGTGGGGTGCGACCGATCGGGTTCTGATCGACGTGCACTACCTTGTCAAGGTTTTCGAGTCCGGTGACTCGCGTGTGCTTGCCAGGAATCTGACGAGCACCGTTGAGCTCGTTGGCGAGAACCTTATAGAGGATGTCGTTGACAAGGCTAGATTTACCGGATCCGCTCACACCGGTAACGGCGGTGAAGGTGCCCAGAGGGAATTTCACAGTGAGATTCTTGAGGTTGTTCGCCTTAGCGCCCTCTACAACGATTTGACGCTTCTTATCGACGGGGCGGCGCTTTCTGGGCGTCTCAATCGCTTTCCTGCCTGATAAGTAGTCGGCTGTGATTGAACTCTTGTTCTTGAGCAGCTCTTCATAGGATCCGGAGTGCACGACCTCTCCGCCGTGCTCTCCCGCTCCTGGTCCAATATCGAGGACCCAATCTGCCGTGCGAATAGTGTCTTCATCGTGCTCGACAACAATGAGGGTGTTGCCCAAGTTCTTGAGCTTAACGAGAGTCTCGATCAGCCGGCGGTTGTCCCGCTGGTGCAGACCGATACTGGGCTCATCCAGCACGTAAAGCACACCAGTGAGGCCCGAGCCGATTTGGGTTGCAAGCCTAATTCTCTGAGCTTCTCCGCCGCTCAAGGTGGCTGCTGCGCGAGCAAGGTTAAGGTAGCTGAGTCCCACTTCGACGAGGAACTCAAGTCGCAGACGTATTTCACGCAAAACTTGCGCTGCGATTCTGGCGTCTCGCTCAGAGAGCGTGAGTTCGTTCATGAAGCCATAGGCGTCAATAAGGCTGAGCTCACAGATGTCAGAGATGCTGTTGTCGGCAACCGTGACGGCCAGGACTTCCGGCTTGAGACGTTTTCCGTCACACACCGGACAAGGAACCTCGCGGAGGTAGGCGGCATAACGCTGGCGTTGAACGTCGGTCTCGGCCTCAAGATACTTTCGTTCGATATACGGGATAACGCCCTCGAAGCCCGTGGAGTACTTCATCTCACGGCCGTAGCGGTTCTTCCACTTCACGGATACTTTGAAATCGTTTCCGCGGAGTACTGCCTCACGCACGTCTTCGGGCAACTCACCCCAAGGAGTGTCTAGCGAAAAGTCGAGGTCTCGCGAAAGCCCGTCTAGCAGTTTTTCGAAGTAGTTATACAGCCCCTTGCCCGATTGCGCCCACGGAAGAATAGCGCCTTCCGCAAGACTCACTGAGTCATCTGCTACCAGGAGTTCAGCATCAATCGACATTCGAGTGCCCAAGCCTGAACATTCCGGGCACGCACCGAACGGTGCGTTGAACGAGAACGTTCGCGGCTCAATTTCAGTGAGCTGTATCGGGTGGTTGTTGGGGCAGGAGAGCTTCTCAGAGAACGAACGCCACGCAGCATCCCCCTCTTCATCAACGAAGTTGATGGCGACTGTGCCGTCGGTGAGGCGCAGCGCCGTCTCAAGTGAATCTGTGAGCCGCGTCAGGATGTCGTCACCGGCAACCAGACGATCGACAACAACCGAAATGTCGTGTTTGAACTGCTTCTTCAATTTAGGCGGTTCGCTGAGTTGAACGACGTCACCATCGACGATAGCGCGCGAGTACCCACTCGACGCTAGCTCCGCGAAGAGGTCGACGAACTCGCCCTTCTTTTGCGAAACGACGGGGCTCACTACTTGGTAGCGTTTGCCAGTTTCGAGCTTCATGAGTTGGTCTGCGATTTGCTGAACAGATTGGCGCTCGATCTTTTCACCACACACCGCGCAATGAGGGACTCCGATTCGCGCCCACAACAATCGCATGTAGTCGTAAATCTCGGTTATCGTGCCCACGGTCGAGCGCGGGTTGCGGTTTGTCGACTTCTGATCGATCGACACCGCAGGGCTGAGGCCCTCGATGAAATCGACATCGGGCCGGTCTACCTGTCCAAGAAACTGGCGAGCATACGCGGAGAGAGACTCGACGTAGCGGCGTTGGCCTTCCGCGAAGATGGTGTCGAAGGCCAGGCTCGACTTGCCAGACCCGGACAATCCGGTGAAAACAACGAGAGAATCGCGCGGAATTTCAAGGTCGACGTTCTTGAGATTATGGACCCGAGCGCCACGGACGCTGAGATGAGAATTGGGGATCGACTGAGCAGTAGTCACTCTTACTATTCTACGGAGACCACTGACATTGACTGAACGTTCGCCGAGTACAACGAGAGGCAGCCGGGATAATGGCAGTATGCACATTGCGCACGTCACGAGCTTTTACGCTGTTCCCGCGCTCGCTCCGTCGAGCGCGGTTCGCTCTCGTGGTCTCGCCTACCGCGCAGCGGGCCACGAGTTTACGGTTATCGTGCCTGGCACAGAGCCCTCCGTTACGTGGGCGGAATACGGCACCGTCGTCACTGTCCCCGCCCGCGGCCGCGCACTCGCTCGCGGCTTTGTGCCGGTAGCGAAGGCGATTCGGCGAGCATTAGAAAAACTTGTCCCCGATCAGATTGAGGTCGCTGATCGGTTGAGCGCTCGAGAGCTGGGAGCGTGGGCATTGAGTAGCAGCGTGCCAGCAATTTTCATCGTCGATACTCCGCTCGAAGAGGCCTTCTCGTCCCACAGCGACGTGGCGGGTTACGACCGGGTCGTGAGTGTGTCACCTCATCCGGCAAGTGATCCCGTGACAGCAGGCCCTCACGGGGGCGTCCCCAGTGCTGATCGTCATTCGACCAGTACGACGCTTGATACCGAGAACCCCATGAATGCTCCAGACGGAGTCAATCTTGAGGTGTTTTCCCCACTCCGCCACAACAGTGGCTTGCGCGACTCCAGCGACGCTGACTTAGTGCTGCTCTGCGCTACTCCCCTCACCTCAGCAGGACAACCAGCTCTCGCGATCGATCTCATCAGAAGGATGACCGCGTCCGGTAAGGACGTGCATCTCGTCATCCTGGGCGACGGCCCACTCCGCAGTCGTCTTGAGCGCAGTTCAGCCGAACTACCTGTTCAATTTCTTAGTGCACGCGATCTTGAACTTGACGAACGTGCCGAAGTATTCGCGACAGCAGACATCGCGCTGGTGACCACAGGCGGTCATGCTGGTCACGCGATCGCCCTTGAGGCTCTCGCGACGGGAACGCCCGTCGTGAACTCCCACACCCGTGGCATCCCAATTGCCTTCGTGAGTGGCGGGGGGCTCACTGTGGAACCAGAACTCTCTCACATTGAGCACGCCATTCGCGTTCTCGGTGAAGAGCCGGTCGAAAACCGGAGGGACGCAGCACGATCCACCGCAGTTTCCTTCGATTCAATCGAATCAGAGCGGGCGTTCATTAACCTGCACGAGTCTCTTCACCGTCGCGAAAAGTAGTCACAACGGTGGCTATTACTTCAAATGTCCGGCCTGTTCCATCTGGCGCAGTTCTTTCTTGAGGTCTTGGACTTCGTCACGAAGCCGTGCGGCGAGCTCGAACTTGAGTTCAGACGCGGCCTGCAACATTTGGTCGTTGAGGTCCGAAATGATCTGCTCGAGGTCGTTACCCCCAGCGGCTGCGATACCTTCCCGTTTGAGGTTGGGCGTCGGAGTGCGCTTCTTTCCATCTCGACTGCGGGTAGCGAGAAGCTCTGCTGTATCCGCGCCCTCGCGTAGAAGCGCATCCGTGATGTCCGCGATCTTCTTGCGAAGTGGTTGCGGATCAATTCCATGCTCAGTGTTGTAGGCGATCTGTTTCTCGCGGCGACGGTCAGTCTCCTCGATGGCGAAAGCCATCGATCGAGTGACAACATCCGCATACATGTGGACCTCGCCCGAAACGTTGCGGGCTGCACGACCGATGGTCTGGATGAGTGATGTCGACGAGCGTAAGAAACCTTCCTTATCTGCGTCGAGAATCGCGACAAGCGACACCTCAGGAAGGTCGAGACCTTCTCGCAACAGGTTGATGCCTACGAGAACGTCGTACACTCCCTGTCGGAGCTCCGTAAGCAGCTCGACGCGACGCAACGTGTCTACATCGGAGTGTAAATAGCGCACTCGTACGCCATTCTCGGACAGGAACTCGGTCAGTTCCTCGGCCATTTTTTTGGTCAAAGTCGTAACCAAGACACGTTCGTTCTTCTCGACGCGCAGGGTGATCTGTTCAAGTAGGTCGTCAATTTGGCCTTTGGACGGCTTCACCACGATCTGCGGGTCAATAAGACCGGTGGGACGGATGACCTGCTCAACAATTGAGTCGGTTATGCCGAGTTCGTACTTGCCCGGAGTTGCCGAGAGGTAGACCTTTTGTCCCACACGATCGAGAAACTCCTCCCATTTGAGTGGACGATTGTCGAGAGCGCTCGGGAGGCGGAAACCGTGCTCCACCAGTGTTCGCTTGCGGGAAGCATCGCCTTCGTACATCGCACCGATCTGCGGGACGGTGACGTGTGACTCATCGAGTACAACTAAGAAGTCGTCAGGGAAGTAGTCAAGGAGACAGCTTGGAGGTTCACCAGGCTGCCGACCGTCCATGTGCAACGAGTAGTTCTCAATGCCGTTACAGAAGCCGATCTGCTCCATCATCTCGATGTCGAATGTCGTGCGCATCCGCAGTCGCTGCGCTTCAAGCAGTTTGCCCTGACGCTCGAGAACCGCGAGCCGCTCTGCCAACTCTTCTTGAATGGAGACGATCGCCGTCTTGATCGTTTCAGGGCTCGCAGAATAATGAGTGCCCGGAAAAACTGAAACCGAATCCATCTTCTTCACGATCTCGCCCGTGAGAGGGTGAAGTGAATACAGCGCTTCGATCTCATCCCCGAACATTTCAATCCGGATCGCAAGCTCTTCGTACACCGGAATGATCTCAATAGTGTCGCCACGCACACGAAAGTTGCCTCGCGAGAAGTCGTAGTCGTTGCGCTGGTATTGCATGCCGACAAACTTGCGAATCAGAGCTTCGCGATCAATTCGCATACCCACCTGTAGGGCAATCATCGCTTCTAGATACGACTCAGCGGCGCCCAGGCCGTAGATGCTCGATACGGTCGACACAACGACGGTGTCTCGACGGCTCAGCAGCGAATTCGTTGTGGAGTGTCGAAGTCTTTCCACTTCAGCATTTACCGAGGAGTCTTTCTCGATGAATGTATCCGTCTGAGGGATGTACGCCTCCGGCTGGTAGTAGTCGTAGTACGAAACGAAATACTCCACCGCGTTGTTAGGCATGAGATCACGAAACTCGTTAGCAAGCTGGGCCGCGAGAGTCTTATTGTGCGACATGATGAGTGTCGGTCGTTGTACCTGCTCGATAAGCCACGCCGTCGTCGCCGACTTGCCCGTTCCTGTGGCTCCCAGCAGAACGATGTCGGTCTCACCGGCGTTAATTCGCTGAGCCAATTCCTTGATGGCCTGAGGCTGGTCGCCTGAAGGCGAGTACTCGCTGATTACCTCAAAAGGACGCACAGATCGAGTTGGTTGCATCCCTCAAGTGTAAACAGGGGCACTGACAACGAGCCTGAGTGTTGTGTGATAGCGCGCACTCAGTGTGCAGACTGGAGTTTCTCCACCAGTGCGAACCAGATCTCGTCAGCACGCGCAGTAGTGTCCTCAAGCGAGTCCCCTGAGTCGACAACGAAATCGGCAATCGCTCGGCGCTCTTCTTCAGCAGCCTGCGATGCCACCCGCCGCTCGGCCGCGGCGCGATCCATCCCGCGATGTTCGACCAGTCTTTCTACGCGGATGTCAGCATCCGCCTCGACTGTCACGACTGCTCCGAACTTGGAGAGTGATTGCCGTGACTCCACGAGCAGTGGCACGTCGTAAACGATGAAAGCTTCAGAGTTTCGAGCAGCAGCGTCATCGAAGCGGTGTTGTGCAAGTGCGCTAATCGCCGGGTGCGTGATTGCATTCAGCGCTTCTCGGGCATCTGTGTCGCTAAAAATCGCAGCCCCGAGCGCTTGCCGATTGAGCGAGCCGTCTTCGTGCAGGACGTCGACACCGAACCGCTCGACGATCGCTTGCAAGGTCGGCGAACCAGCTTCCACCACCTCGCGGGCTAAGGCATCCGCATCAACGACGATGGCACCATGCTCAGCCCACCGTGACGCTACTGTCGATTTTCCGGAGGCAATGCCTCCCGTGAGCGCAATCAAGTGCATGCCCTAATGCTAACCTCAGCCTGGAGGAAGGAACTGCGGATGCTCGAAGTTTTGACCGGCAGCGGACTGGCTGTCGCAGCTGGGCTCAATGCCTACATACCCCTGTTGATCTTGGGTGTCGCGGGGCGGGTCTTCGACTTCGTTGAGCTCCCCGTCGCCTGGGTCTGGCTAGAGAACCCGTGGGTTATCGGCATTCTTGTTGTACTGCTCATCGTTGAACTCGTAGCGGATAAAGTTCCTGTTGTTGATTCAATCAATGATTGGATCCAGACAGTGATTCGACCGGCCGCTGGCGGAATCGCCTTCGGAACGGGTGCGGCCTCAGAGACTGCCGTCGTCAGCGATCCTGCGTCCTTCTTTTCGTCAACTGCGTGGGTGCCCGTCGTGGTAGGCATCGTTCTAGCGCTCGCGACTCATGCCGCTAAAATGGCCGTGCGACCAGCGCTGAATGCCGCTACCGCAGGAGCCGCCGCGCCTGTCGTCAGCACCGTTGAGGACATCAGCAGCGTTCTGCTGAGCGTGCTCGCCCTCATCGTGCCAGTACTGGGTGTACTAGCGATCATTGGGCTCATCGTTCTTCTCGTAGTTCGGGTGAGACGAGCCCGCCGCACCACCTCTCTCGTCCCATAGGGGCAGAGTGCGCTTGCTCATTCTCGAGTGCTGCGCGGCCAGCTGTGCAGCGATGCGCATAATCCACCACTCTCCGACGCCGCTTAACTGACTGTGGCCAGTCTCCCTAAGGAGACTGGCCACAGCGTTGAGATCGGTGCTACTAGTTGTTGCTCGAGAGCTTCTCACGAAGAGCGGCGAGAGTCTCGTCGTCCGCGAGCGTTCCGGCGCCTGCACTCGATGCAGCGTCGTCGTTCGAGAACGAGGATGCTCCGGCGGGCGCACTGCTGATCGACTCTTCCTGAATCGCTGCAGCGGCAACCTGCTTCTTGTGCTGTTCCCAGCGACCCTGGGCAGCAGCGTAATCCTGCTCCCACTTCTCGCGCTGCGACTCGAAGCCGTCTTTCCACTCGTTAGTCTCGGGGTCGAAGCCGTCTGGGTACTTGTAGTTACCCTGGTCGTCGTACTCCGTGAGCATTCCGTAGAGAGCCGGGTCGAACTCGGTACCCTCGGGGTCAACACCCTCGTTGGCCTGCTTGAGGCTCAACGAGATGCGGCGACGCTCGAGGTCGATGTCGATGACCTTGACGAATACTTCGTCGCCAACTGACACGACCTGCTCAGCGAGTTCAACGTGCTTACCCGAAAGCTCGGAGATGTGCACGAGGCCCTCGATGCCGTCTGCGACGCGAACGAACGCACCGAACGGAACGAGCTTGGTGACCTTACCGGGAGCAACCTGTCCGATTGCGTGGGTGCGGGCAAATACCTGCCACGGGTCTTCCTGCGTTGCCTTGAGCGACAGCGACACGCGCTCACGCTCGAGGTCAACCTCGAGGATTTCAACCGTGACTTCCTGGCCAACTTCAACAACTTCTGAAGCGTGCTCGATGTGCTTCCACGAGAGCTCAGAAACGTGGACGAGGCCGTCTACGCCGCCAAGGTCAACGAAAGCACCGAAGTTGACGATCGATGAAACGACACCCTTGCGAACCTGGCCCTTGGCGAGGTTGTTGAGGAACGAAGTGCGGCTAGCCGACTGCGTCTCTTCAAGGAGTGCACGGCGCGACAGAACAACGTTGTTGCGGTTCTTGTCAAGCTCGAGGATCTTGGCTTCGATCTCCTGGCCGAGGTACGGCGTGAGGTCACGAACACGGCGCAGCTCGATGAGCGATGCCGGGAGGAATCCACGAAGTCCGATGTCAACGATGAGTCCACCCTTGACGACCTCGATGACCGAACCGGTGACAACGCCATCCGATTCCTTGATCTTCTCGACGTCGCCCCAAGCACGCTCGTACTGTGCGCGCTTCTTGGACAGGATGAGGCGGCCTTCTTTGTCTTCCTTCTGGAGAACGAGGGCCTCAACGGTGTCACCAACGTTAACGACCTCTGTGGGGTCAACGTCGTGCTTGATGGAAAGTTCACGAGAGGGAATGACACCCTCAGTCTTGTAACCGACGTCGAGGAGAACCTCGTCACGGTCGATCTTGACGACGGTACCTTCGATAAGGTCACCATCGTTGAAGAACTTCAGCGTCTTTTCGACCGCGGCGAGGAAATCTTCAGCAGATCCAATGTCATTGATGGCGACCTGCTTGGGTGCCTTGTCGGTCGTTGCGTTTGTCATGTAGTAGTTGCTCCGGTATGGGTCACGCTTCAGGAAGCGCATAATTGGGCCAGCGACGAAATGATCTTGTGGATCGCCGAAGGCAGGCGAATAAGAAGTCGCAATTGCGACACTCCAGCCTAGCCCCTCAGTCGCCACAAAACCAACCATGAAGCGCCGGCACTTCGCGGAGTTCACTCTAGCCACACTCGCGACGAGCCGGAAGTCGCCTGCAGCGAGTCCGTGGCCGTGAACTTACGACAACGAGTATGGAGCCAAAAGCGCCGTACGGAGCGTGTCGAGACCGACGCCGCCAACGTTGAGAGCACGCCGGTGGAACTCTTTCAGATCAAAGTCCGCGCCCTCGATGGCTTGGCACTCGTCTCGCAACTGTTCCCAAATGCGCTGGCCAACCTTGTAGGACGGAGCTTGCCCTGGCCACCCGAAGTAACGGTTCACTTCAAACAGCACGTTCGCGGGATCTAGAGTGACGTTGTTCGTCATGAAATCGAGCGCATAGTCCCAATCCCACACGCCAGAACCCGTGAGCTTGGGCTTGCCGAGGTGCACGCCGATGTCGAGAACAACCCGAGCCGCTCGCATCCGCTGGCCGTCGAGCATGCCGAGACGGTTGGCTGGGTCGTCAAGGAAGCCCAGATCGCTCATGAGCCGCTCGGCATAGAGCGCCCAGCCTTCGGCGTGGCCTGAGGAGCCGGCCAGCTGTCGGCGATACGTGTTGAGCTGATCGCGATTGTAGACAGCCTGAGCGATTTGGAGGTGGTGGCCGGGAACGCCCTCGTGATAGACGGTTGTAGCTTCGCGCCAGGTCGTGAACTCCGTTACCGATTCGGGAACAGACCACCACATGCGGCCGGGGCGCGAGAAGTCATCGCTGGGGCCGGTGTAGTAGATGATTCCATCGTGCGTGGGGGCAATCATGCACTCGAGAGCGCGCATCGGTTCAGCAATGTCGAAGTGGGTGCCCGCCAGCGCCTCGATCGCCTCATCGCTCAGTTTCTGCATCCACTGCTGCAGTGCATCCGTGCCATGGAGTGTGCGAGAGGGATCAGCGTCGAGAAGCTCGATCGCTTCAGCAATAGAAGCGCCCGGCTTGATCTCGTGAGCAATCTCCTGTTGCTCGGCCGTCATGCGCGCAAGCTCCTCGATTCCCCATTCATAGGTCTCGTCGAGGTCGATCTTCGCGCCAAGGAACGACTGCGACTGCAGCGCGTACAGATCGCGACCAAATGCATCCTGCGACGTTGCCTTCGGCGCCAGCTCCTCGGCTAAGAAGCGTTCGAGCTTCTGATAGCTGGAAGCTGCAGCCGCTGCTCCCTCCGACAAAGCGGAGTTAAGTTTGCTACTGCCACCGACTGTGGCGGCCTGAGCGATGAAGGAGTCGAAGAATCCGCCGGGAGCCGCGATTTGCCGCGCTTGAGCGATCACTTCAGCAACTTGACGCTCGGCAGGAACGACTGAACCTTCAATTCCGTGGCGAAGCGTAGCGATGTAGCCATTGATTGCCTCGGGGACGTTGTGGAGGCGATCGGCGATGACAGACCAATCCGCTTCAGTGGCGGTCGGCATCAAGTCAAGAACACCACGAATATCTTGAGCAGGGCTAGCGAGGTTGTTGAGATCCCGTTTCCACAATTGAGCGGCATCGGAATCGAGATCGAGCTTGAGCGTCGAGACCAGCTCTGTCTTGGTGACGACGTCGACATCATCGACGATCGGAGCTGCTTCTAGACGTGCCAGCACTTCGCGGGTAGCCGCGACCACATCCGCGTGACCTTCGGGCGAGTAGTCGGCATAGCCTGCGTGCTCCCCCGGTGAACCGATATACGTGCCGATAGCAGGGTTGAGCTCGACCAGCTTTTCCACCCACTCCTCGGCGATCGCGTCGATGGGGGTGGCCGCACGAGGCGCGTGGTGAGATGCTGCGGATGAGGTGTTCGTCTCTGACATCGTTGTCGGGCTCCTTCAGGTTGCCGGGTGGGCGTGTTAGTTGTCGAGTTCGCTTGCGAGCAGCTGCGCGAGAGAATCCAGCGCGGGGCCCGCGCTCTCATCGTCAGAGCTGAGCGTGATCGTGTCTCCGTAGGCGATACCCATCGAGAGCACGCTAAGGATGCTGCCCGCGTTCACGGTCTTACCCGCGGCATCAGTCAGCATCACTACAACGCCGCTCTCAGCAACGGCCCGGGCGAACACCGAAGCGGGGCGGGCGTGCAGCCCCACTTTCGAACCAACAGTGACTGTTCTGCTACTCACATCTGCTCCTTCGTGGGGTGCTCGCGTGTTGCTCGTGCGTGCCGTATGCGGCGCACGGGGTACGCCACTGGCGCGATTAATGCGCGGCAGCGTCCCAATTGTGACCCGTACCAATTTGTACATCGAGCGGAACCGTCAACGACGCAGCCCCTGACATTCGCTCATGAACGAGTGTAGTCATTCGCTCGAGTTCTCCCCCAGCGATTTCAAACACTAATTCGTCGTGCACTTGGAGCAGCATGCGCGACTGGAGTCCCTCACTGCGGATATCAGCATCGATCTGCAGCATTGCCCGCTTGAGAATGTCGGCTGCCGAACCTTGGATAGGTGAGTTGAGGGCCTGACGCTCTGCGTTATCCCGCAGAACGCGATTCTTGGAGTTGAGATCGCCGAAGGGACGACGACGACCGAAAATCGTCGTGGTGTACCCGTCGACTCGAGCCTGCTCAACTACGTTGCGCAAATAGTCACGTACCGCGCCGAAGCGAGCAAAGTAGTCAGTCATTAGCGCCTTTGCTTCACTGGTCTCGATACGCAACTGCTTGCTCAGGCCGAACGCACTCAAACCGTAGGCGAGCCCGTAGGACATCGCCTTAACCTTGGTGCGCATTTCGGCAGTCACGTCTGCTGGCTCGACGCCGAAAATGCGAGAGCCGACGAAACGGTGGAGGTCCTCTCCGTCGTTGAAGGCTTGGATAAGACCCTCGTCACCGGAGAGATGAGCCATAATTCGCATCTCGATCTGCGAGTAGTCCGCAGTGAGCAGAGTGTCGTATCCTGCGCCCGCTTCGAACGACGCGCGAATTTGTCGCCCCGTGGCAGTTTTGACTGGCACATTTTGCAGATTGGGATCGTTTGAGGCAATGCGTCCCGTACTCGATCCCGCCTGCTCATACGTCGTGTGGACACGACCGGAATCATCGATAGCCTTCTCAATACCGGTGATGATTTGAACCAGCTTCGTCGCATCACGATGCTGAAGCAACAGATCGAGGAACGGGTGCGGCGCTTGTTCTTGGAGATCAGCGAGACTGGCAGCGTCCGTCGAGAACCCGGTCTTGTTGGCACGGGTTTTTGGCATCTCAAGCTGGGTGAATAGCACGTCTTGTAGCTGTTTAGGGCTGCCGAGATTGATCTCACGACCAATGACTTCAAACGCATTGCGGGCGACGTCGGCCGCTGTCGTGCTGAGCGAGGAACTCAGGTCAGTGAGCAGCTGGCGGTTTACTGCGATTCCCGTACGTTCCATCTGCGCGAAGACGGGCACGAGCGGCATTTCGATGTCGGTGAGAACGGCAAGGGACCCCTCGTCGAGGCGCGACGCAAGGTACTCGGCGAGCCGCACGACATACCACGACTTAGTCGCCGGACTCATTTCCTCGGTTTCGGGGACCAACTGATTGGGATCACCCTGCTCGATCGTTTCACCGAGGTAGTTATAGACCTGCGCCTCAAGCTCCTCGGGCTTACCACTCGGCTTGAGCACCCAAGCGGCCAACATCGTGTCGAAGGCAACTCCGGAAATATCCAGGCCAGAGTTCGCGGCAACCTTCAGTTGCGTCTTGGCGGAGTGCATGAACTTAGGGGAATCACTCGCGAGCCAGGTAGTGAGCGCCTCGTAGTCGGGGCGCTCTGCAGCCCACGGAACGAAAGCTGTCTCGCTGGCGGTCGCGAGCCCCAGCCCGGTGACAACGCCGTCTACGCTCGTGACGGTGAGCCCGAGCGGCGCCGTGTTGTCTTTGCTGTTGGTAGAAAGCCATTTTGCGAGCTCTTCGTCGACCATGGTTCGGACGGCAGGAATAGCCGCCGCGTCATCGACGGCATCGGATGATGTAGCGGCAGCTGCTTCATCGCCCCGTTCGGCGGCAGCTATCTTCATTACTCGCTGCAGCAACGTCTTGAACTGCAGACGATCAAATACCTCACGGACGGCTGCCTCGTCGATTGGTCGGCGGTCAAGGTCACCAACGCTCACCGGCAACTCAACAGTCGTCAACAAGTGGTTGAGCTTGCGGTTACGTACAGGGCGATCAATCTGATCACGAAGATTCTGACCTACGACGCCCTTGATCTCTTCGGCGTGAGCCAGCACCTCGTCGAGCGACCCGTACAGATTGACCCATTTAACAGCGGTCTTCTCCCCCACCTTGTCGACGCCGATGAGGTTATCGCTGGCCTCTCCGACGAGTGCTGCGACATCCGGATACTGATGGGGTTCAACGCCATATCGCTCGACGACAGCATCACGGTCGTACCGCTTGAGCTCAGAAACACCGCGAGCGTTCGGGTAGAGCAACGTGACATTGTCATTGACCATCTGGATCGCATCGCGGTCGCCTGAGACCACGAGCACGCGATAGCCGTTCTCTGAGCCCTCGTGGGCCAGAGTGGCGAGGATGTCGTCGGCTTCGAAGTCCTCTTTGCTGAGCGTCTGAATGCCCATGGCCTTCAGCGCTTCTTCGAGCAGCGGTATTTGGCCGACGAACTCGACGGGCGTCTCGCTGCGAGTTCCCTTGTATTCGGGGTACTCGCGGGTGCGGAAGGAGTACCGCGAAATATCGAATGCGACCGCGAGGTGTGTTGGTTTCTCATTCTGAAGAAGTGAAATCAACATCGACAAGAAACCGTGGATGGCATTGGTGTGCTGCCCCTCGCGGTTCTGAAAACTGTCGACAGGGAGCGCATAAAAGGCTCGGAAGGCCAGCGAGTGGCCGTCAATGATCATAAGAGTAGGCTTTTGGGAATCCGACACGCAGCCAGCCTAGCCGGGGCTGCCGACAGCGGAAACGGCCCAACACGAAGGACACCCTCTGTGAAGTACCCCGACGACCTCGATCCTGAACTAATTGCTCGCCTCGTTGAGTCTGGTGGCGGATCACTCACGCGAAAAATGGGCATCGAGTTTCTCGAGCTGGGAGCTGAACGTTCCGTCGCGACGATGCCGGTGGAAGGCAACACCCAAGTAATCGGCATCCTTCACGGCGGAGCACACGTCGTGCTCGGAGAGTCCTTGGGCTCGATTTCCTCGGCGATCCATGCCGGCCCCGGGCGCATTGCCATGGGGATCGAGATCAATGCCACTCATAGCCGGTCAGCGCGCTCCGGTGTCGTGACCGCTACGTGCACAGCGCTCGCGCTCGGGCGCACATTAGCAACCCACGAGATCGTCATTCGCGATGAGCAGGAGCGCCGACTCTCTACAATCCGGATTACGAACATACTGAAAGATCGCCCCACGACGTAACCACGGGCGTGTCGCACGCCCAAAAAACCAAAAACCCGGTGGGTCTCGTGATTGCGAGACGCACCGGGTCTTTAGCGAAGCTTCTACTTCTTGGCACTCAACTGATCGATGATTGCCTGCGAAACGTCGTGCATGGTGAGACGGCGATCCATAGAGGCCTTCTGAATCCAACGGAAGGCGTCTGGCTCGCTGAGCCCCATCTTCTCGTTGAGAAGCCCCTTGGCGCGGTCGACGAGCTTGCGCGTCTCGAAGCGCTCGACAAGGTCGCTGACCTCGGCCTCGAGCGTGATGATCTGGGTATAGCGGCTGAGAGCGATCTCGATCGCAGGCAGCAAGTCGTTGGGGGTGAACGGTTTCACCACGTACGCCAGAGCACCGGCCTCAGAAGCACGCTCCACGAGTTCCTTCTGGCTGAACGCTGTCAACAGGACTACAGGAGCGATGTGGTTGGCGCTGAGACGCTCTGCTGCGGAGATTCCATCGAGCTGAGGCATCTTGACATCCATGATGACCAGATCGGGACGCAGCTCGGTCGCAAGGGCAACAGCGGTCTCGCCGTCACCGGCTTCTCCGACTACCTCGTAGCCGGCATCCCGCAAGATTTCGACAATGTCCATGCGAATGAGCGACTCATCTTCGGCAACGACAACGCGGCGAGGAGCAGTTTGATTGGTGTTTTGGTCAGTCACACAGGCAAGCCTACGGTATTCTATTCAGCGTTGTAGTCAGCCGAATTGGCGGAATGGTAGACGCGGAGCACTCAAAATGCTTTGTTCGAAAGGACGTGTGGGTTCGAGTCCCACATTCGGCACAACATTTCGACGGGAAAACCGGGAGCATAGAGCGCTCTCGGTTTTTCTCATTAACGACCTCAGCGGCACGAACTCGAAAGTTCGTGCCGCTGAGGAGCCTCAGAAGCGTCCTGACGCTACTTCGTAGCCCAAGCCGGTGCCTTGGCATTGACGGCATCGCCAATGATGTGCACTCTCAAGTCGTTAGTGGAACCGGAAATTCCGGGAGGGGAACCCGAAATCACTACGACCCTGTCGCCGACTTCAGCAAGTTCTTGACCGAGAAGAATTTCGTCGACCTGGCGGTACATTTCATCGGTGTGCGTGACGCGGTCAACGATGAAGGACTCAATGCCCCAGATCAACGACATGCGACGCTGAATTTCTGGGCTCGGGGTGAATGCCTTCATCGGGATCCGGAAGCGCAAGCGCGACATACGCCGAGCGGAGTCACCTGACTCGGTGAAAACGCAGACGAACTTAGCCTCGACGAAGGAAGCAACTTCTGCGGCAGCCAGAGTGATCGCGCCGCCCTGGGTCTTTGGCTTCGTGCCGAGCTCAGCGATGCGGTCAAGACCGTGCTCTTCTGTCGACTCAACGATCTTTGCCATCGTTTGAACGGTGATGACGGGGTACTCCCCTACGCTGGTCTCCCCACTGAGCATGACGGCATCCGCACCATCAAGGATGGCGTTCGCAACGTCGGACGTCTCGGCGCGAGTCGGAACAGGGCTCGAAATCATCGATTCAAGCATCTGAGTCGCAACGATCACGGGCTTAGCCATACGGCGCGCAAGCTCGACAGTGCGCTTCTGGACGATCGGCACCGCCTCAAGGGGAAGTTCGACGCCAAGATCTCCACGGGCCACCATGATCGCATCAAAAGCGTCCACGATTGCTTCGAGGTGATCGACTGCCTGAGGCTTTTCAATCTTGGCGATGACGGGAACGCGTCGTCCTTCTTCGTCCATGATTTCGTGGACGCGGACGATGTCATCCGCGTTACGCACGAAGGACAGCGCGATGAGGTCTGCACCGAGCTTCAGCCCCCAACGAAGATCGTCTTCATCCTTCTCAGAGAGAGCAGGAACGTTCACCGCTACGCCGGGAAGGTTGATTCCCTTGTTGTTAGAAACTGCACCGGCGACGACTACTTCAGTGGTCACGACGGTGTCAGTTGCGCTCACAACCTTCACTTTGACCTTGCCGTCGTCAATCAAGAGGAAGTCACCGGGAGCAACGTCTTGAGGCAAGCCCTTGAAGGTAGTTCCGCAGATTTCGCGATTACCCACGATGTCTTCGATCGTGATCTTGAAAGTGTCTCCGACAGCGAGATCGTAGGGGCCGTCTTCAAACTTGCCAAGACGAATTTTGGGCCCTTGAAGGTCAACCATCACCGCTACCGGCTTGCCAGCATCCTGCGCGGCGCGACGAACGTTCGCGTACACCTCTTCGTGGACGGCGTAGCTTCCATGGCTGAGGTTCATGCGAGCAACATCGACACCTGCATCGATGATTGCCCTGATGTTCTCGTAGCTCGACGTAGCCGGGCCGAGGGTCGCGACGATTTTAGCGCGTCTCATATCTTCCTTTGACGGGTTGGTGGTGGTGGTGGTGGTGGTGAAACTTCTAGAGGGACATACCGCGATCGTCCGGTCGAACGGGGAACGGCAATTGTGTCTCCCCCTCAAGGTAGCGATCAACAGCGGATGCTGCAGCCCTTCCCTCAGCGATCGCCCAGACTATGAGCGACTGGCCGCGACCGGCATCTCCTGCGACGTACACGCCGGGAGTTCCGCTCTCGTAATTGTCGTCACGAGTGAGGTTACCTCGAGCATCAGCTTCGAGTGGGAGCTGCTTGTCGAGCGTGTCAGTTTCTGGACCGGTGAAACCGAGGGCGAGAAGCACAAGATCTGCGGGGATCTCACGCTCAGTGCCAACCTTAGGCACGCGACGGCCGTCAACGAACTCGGTCTCTGCGACTCGAATGGCTCGAACTTCACCCACAGAATTGGTGACGAACTCCACTGTCGACGCCAGGTACTGGCGCTCGCCACCTTCTTCGTGGGCGCTGGAAACCTCGAACAACGTAGGTGTAAGCGGCCAGGGCTGGTGTTCAGGACGTTCGCTGGGGGGCTGCACGCCGATTGCGAGGTTGGTGACCGAGAGAGCGCCCTGTCTGTGCGCGGTACCGATACAGTCAGCTCCTGTGTCTCCACCGCCGAGCACAACGACGTGCTTTCCCTCCGCAGTGATTTGCTCGCTGACAGTGTCGCCCGCAACAGCGCGGTTCGATTGAACGAGATAGTCCATCGCGAAATGCACGCCTAGCGCATCGCGACCCGGAATCGGAAGGTCTCGAGGCACGGTGGCACCTGTCGCAACTACAACAGCGTCGTAGCGCGAACGCAGATCGCTCCAAGAGATATCGACGCCGATAGTGACGCCGGCACGGAACCGTGTTCCCTCTGCCTGCATTTGCGCCAGTCGAGCCTCAATATGACGCTTTTCCATTTTGAAATCAGGGATGCCATAACGCAGCAATCCTCCGATGCGGTCTTCGCGTTCGAATACTGCAACGGTGTGGCCAGCGCGAGTGAGCTGTTGCGCAGCGGCAAGGCCAGCTGGCCCGGAACCGACAACAGCCACAGTCTTACCTGTGAGCCGCCCAGGCGGGTGGGGCGTGACGTTACCGTCTGCAAAGGCTTGATCGATGATCGAGACCTCGATCTGCTTGATGGTCACTGCCGGCTGGTTAATACCCAGCACACACGAGCTCTCGCAGGGAGCCGGGCACAAACGCCCCGTGAATTCTGGGAAGTTGTTCGTTGCATGGAGGCGTTCAATGGCTTCCGCGCTCTCACCGCGACGCATGAGGTCATTCCACTCCGGGATCAGGTTGCCGAGCGGGCAGCCCTGATGACAAAACGGCACACCACAATCCATGCAGCGACCAGCTTGGCGTGTCAGTTGACCCGACTCCTGCTGCTCGTAGACCTCCCTGTAGTCCATCAGTCGAAGACTGACGGGGCGCCGCTTTGGAAGCTCTCGCTCTTGAACCTTGAGGAATCCCTTCGGATCAGCCACCGGTTACCTCCCTAATTCGTGCCCAAGTAACGTCCCCGTCGGGGTCGAGTCCCTCGGCTAATGCAGTCTCTCGAGTTTGGATGACGGCGGCGTAATCACGAGGGGTGACCTTCGTGAACTGGGCTGCCGTGGCATCCATATCTGCCAACATGCCTTCGGCAACGACTGACCCGGTCTCTTCGAGATGACGTTCGAGGAGATCCTTGACGATTTCGATATCGCCACTGCCGAGCCCGCTCAACACGAGCTCTCCCGAGCTCAGGGAGTCACCGTTGACGCGCTCCTCTCGGAGTTGGTGGATGTATGCCGTGCCGCCAGACATTCCAGCACCCAGGTTGCGACCGGTAGTGCCAAGAATAAGTGCCAGCCCACCCGTCATGTACTCAAGTGCGTGGTCTCCGACACCTTCAGCTACGGCAGTTGCGCCGGAGTTGCGGACCATGAACCGCTCGCCGACCTTGCCGCGGATGAAGATACTTCCGCTCGTGGCTCCGTAGCCGATGACGTTTCCGGCGATTACGTTCTTCTCAGCCGCAAACACGCTAGAGAGATCGGGCCGCACGACAACCGAGCCACCAGACAAACCCTTACCGACATAGTCATTGCTATCGCCATAGAGCTTGATCGAAATACCTGCTGGCACGAAAGCCGCGAGCGACTGACCGGCAGAACCGTGAAGCGTAATAGTGATCGTGTCGGTAGGAAGTCCGTGCTCGCCGTGACGACGGGTTACCTCGTGACCCAGCATGGTCCCGACTGCACGGTCCGTGTTGCGAACGTGCAGATCGATCTCTACCGGCTGCTTGTTTTCGAGGGCGGCCGCGCTCAACTGAATGAGCTGCTGGTCGAAGTGCTCAGCGAGTTCATGATCCTGTTCAACCGCGTGAGTACGAGGTTCAGTTTCGCTGAAATGCGGTCCTTCGAAGATAGGAGACAAATCGAGCCCGTCAGTTTTCCAATGCGAAACCGCCCGATCGACGTCGAGAAGCTCACTGTGTCCAATCGCTTCTTCGAGCGTACGGAAGCCGAGCTCAGCGAGATATTCACGCACTTCTTGAGCCAGGAACTCGAAGAAATTGACGACGAACTCAGGCTTACCCGTAAAGCGCTCACGCAACTCAGGGTTCTGTGTGGCTACCCCCACTGGGCAGGTGTCGAGATGACAAACGCGCATGAGAATGCACCCAGACACAACGAGAGGTGCGGTGGCAAAACCATACTCTTCAGCACCAAGCAGCGCACCCACGATGACATCGCGACCGGTCTTCATCTGGCCATCTACCTGAACAACAACTCGATCACGCATGCCGTTGAGCATGAGTGTCTGCTGAGTCTCTGCCAAGCCGATCTCCCAGGGAGTACCGGCGTGCTTGAGCGAATTCAAAGGGCTCGCCCCTGTGCCGCCATCGTGGCCGGAGACAAGAACGACGTCGGCTTTTGCCTTCGTGACACCAGCAGCAACTGCGCCAATGCCTTTCTGACTCACGAGCTTGACGTGGACTCGAGCAGACGGGTTGGACCGCTTGAGGTCGAAAATAAGCTGCTTGAGGTCTTCGATCGAATAGATATCGTGATGAGGCGGCGGCGAGATGAGCCCCACACCGGGCGTGCCGTGGCGCGTCCGTGCAATCCATGGATATACCTTGCCTGCAGGCAACTGGCCACCCTCACCAGGCTTGGCTCCCTGAGCCATCTTGATCTGGATGTCGTCTGCATGAGTCAGGTACATGCTTGTTACGCCAAAACGGCCCGAGGCAACCTGTTTGATGGCGCTGCGTCTCGTGGGATCGAGTAGTCGATCGACATCCTCGCCACCCTCGCCCGTGTTGGAACGCGCTCCGAGCTGATTCATCGCGATCGCAAGAGTTTCGTGTGCTTCCTTGCTGATGGAACCATAACTCATCGCGCCAGTGCTGAAGCGCTTGACAATGCTTGAAACCGGCTCGACCTCATCGATTGAGATGGGGGTGCGTTCATCCTTCTTGAACCTGAAGAGCCCACGGAGTGTCATCAGGTTCTCTGCCTGCTCGTCAACCTTGGAGGTGTACTCGCGGAAGATGTCGTACCGACGGTTTCGCGTGGAATGCTGGAGCTTGAAGACCGTCTCAGGGTTGAAGAGGTGCGGTGGACCCTCGCGACGCCACTGGTATTCGCCCCCCGTGTTGAGGCGTTCGTGAGCGGTGGGTGCACGATCTTCGGGATACGCAGCAACGTGCCGTTCAGCATTCTCTCGAGCGATAGCGTCGAGACCGACGCCGCCAAGGATACTCTTCGTGCCGGTGAAGTACTGGTCAACAAACGCCTGTGAGAGACCTACCGCTTCAAACGCTTGAGCTCCTGCATAGGAGCTCACAACGGATATACCCATTTTCGACATGATCTTCAAAACACCCTTGCCGAGGGCAGTGATGAGATTGCGAACAGCCTTCTCGGGCGTGACATCGGTGATGGTGCCGTTACGGACGAGTTCTTCGGCTGATTCCATCGCCAAATAGGGGTTGATCGCAGAAGCGCCATAGCCCACAAGCAGCGCAACGTGATGAACTTCGCGCACATCGCCCGCCTCAACGATCATGCCCACTTTCATGCGTTCCTGCTGGCGGATGAGGTGGTGGTGGACCGTCGCGAGCATCAACAATGACGGGATAGGCGCGAGGTCCTTGTTCGAGTCGCGATCGGAGAGCACGATGAACTCTGCGCCGGCAGCGATCGCCGCGTCCGCTTCAGCACACATCTCGGCAAGTCGAGATTCCATGGCCGAAGGGCCAGCGTCAACTCTGTACAGTCCCTTGATGGTCGTCGAGAGACGACTGCCGGGATGCGGTTCAATGTGCTGGATTTTGGCTAGCTCGTCGTTGTCGATCACGGGGAAAGGCAAAGCGACTTGCTTGGCGTGCTCCGGCGTGGCGTTCAATAGGTTGCGCTGGGGCCCGATGCCGAGTCGCATCGACGTGACGACAGCCTCGCGAATTGAGTCGAGTGGCGGGTTCGTGACCTGCGCGAACTGCTGAGTGAAGTAATCGAAGAGAAGACGCGGGCGTTGTGAGAGCACGGCGATCGGGGTGTCCGATCCCATGGCGCCCAGGGGCTCAGCGCCCAGCCGGGACATCGGCTCAATCAGAATGCGCACTTCCTCTTCGGTGTAGCCAAAGGTGCGCTGGCGTCGAGTAACGGAAGCAGGAGTGTGCACAATGTGTTCGCGCTCAGGGAGTTCCTCGAGTGCGATCCGCCCACTTTCAAGCCATTCGGCCCACGGTTGCGACGCGGCTAGTTCAGCCTTAATCTCATCATCTTCGATGAGACGTCCCGCTGCGGTGTCCACGAGGAACATCTTGCCGGGGCGGAGGCGCCCCTTGCGGACCACCTTCGTTGGCTCAACATCGAAGACACCAATTTCACTGGCGAGAACAACAAGACCATCGTCTGTTACCAAGTACCGTCCGGGACGGAGCCCGTTGCGGTCGAGCGTGGCACCCACGAGCGAACCATCGGTGAATACGAGTGCAGCCGGGCCGTCCCAGGGCTCCATGAGCATCGAATGGTACTCATAGAACGCACGACGACGAGGATCGGTATCTGTCTGGTTTTCGTAGGCCTCTGGCACCATCATCATCATGGCGTGCGGGAGCGAACGCCCGGCCAAGTTAAGAAGCTCTACAACCTCGTCAAACGACGCCGAGTCGCTGGCGCCGGGTGTATTAACCGGCAGGATGTCTTTGATGTCGCCGAAGACCGCCGACTCGAGCTGTGATTGGCGTGCGCGCATCCAGTTGCGGTTTCCCTGCACGGTGTTGATCTCACCATTGTGGGCAACCATACGGAAGGGCTGAGCCAGCGGCCACGACGGGAACGTGTTCGTCGAATACCGGGAGTGAACGAGAGCGAGCTTCGACGCGAAGCGCTCGTCGGACAAGTCAGGATAGAAGGGCTCTAGCTGGAGAGTAGTCACCATGCCCTTATACGTGATCGTGCGGCAGGAGAGTGACGGGAAGTACACGTGCAGATCACGTTCCGAGCGCTTGCGCAAACGATAGGTCTGACGATCGAGATGGATGCCGCGAAGCGTGCCCTTCAGGTCGACTCGCTTCGACTGCAAAAACAATTGCTCGAACGCAGGCATGGCCCCGCGAGCAAGGGAGCCGAGCTCGCCGGGCTGAATGGGAACTTCACGCCAACCGAGGACGGTGAGGTCTTCCTCTTCCGCGAGCCTCTCGATACCCTCCTTCACTTCAGCGCGCGCTGCAGTGTCGAGGGGAAGGAACGCGATGCCGACCGCGTAGCGCCCCATGGAGGGCAGCTCGAAATCGACAACGTCGCGGAAAAAGGCATCCGGAATCTGAGTCATGATGCCAGCACCGTCGCCGGTGCCAGCGTCGGAACCTACAGCGCCACGGTGTTCGAGATTACGCAACGCCTCAAGGGCGGTTGCAATAATGTCGTGACCGGGAGTGCCGCGCAGAGTCGCCACCATGGCGAGCCCGCAAGCATCTTTCTCATTTGTTGGGTCGTACATCCCCTGTGCTGCGGGGATAGAACCAAAGCGTTCAAAGGGTGGGGTAACAGCCATGCCGTACCGTCCTCACGTATTACTGGTGCGGAGAGGGACTTCTATGGCCCAGAGACAATTTTCGGTGCCTGTTTCAGGCCCGAGAGGGTGCGACCGCTTGTGGCGGACTATTTCGAAGCTATGACGGGAGCGGACTCCTCGACAGCGTTGACGACAATGTCATGCTCGGAATAACGATCTTCGGAGTTTACAACACCATCGGCACTCCACACGTGACCATCCACGTAGGCCGTCTTTTCCGCGCCGACATGACGGCGTGACTGAATGATGAAGAGCACCACACCAATCACGATTGTCAGCAGGGCACCCCAGACATTCACCCGCAGTCCCATGATGACCTCGCTGGGGTCGATCCGGATCGATTCGAACCAGACACGGCCGATGCCGTACCAGATCATGTACAGCGCCCAGACCTTGCCCCACTGCAGTCGCACAGGGCCGGTGGGAGCGAATACCGGAAGCTTAAGTCCGAGAACATGCTTCTTCACGAATCCGTACTGGCGCTCCATCGTGAGCAAGAACACGATGCCGACCACATTCCAGATCATCTCGTAGAGGAATGTGGGGTGGAAGAGCGTGTCGGCAGGAAGTCCGACAGGGATCGCGGAATTTCCGGAGTCGATCTGAAGCCCCCAGGGAAGCGCAGTCGGCTGACCGAAAAGCTCTTGGTTGAAGTAGTTACCGAGGCGACCGATGGCTTGCGCCAATAGCATTGCGGGAGCGAGTGCATCCGCAAAGCTCCAGAACCGGATGCCGGTCATGCGAGCACCGATGAAAGCTCCTACCGCACCGCCGATGAGTGAGCCGAAGATGGCGTTACCGCCGTTCCAGATGCGTATAATCTCCCACGGGTCGGCGCCCTCGTAGAAGTAATCACCGGGATGAGTGGCGACGTGATAGAGGCGCGCACCAACCAGGCCCAGAGGAACAGCCCAAATGATGATGTCGAGCACAATTCCGGGCTCAGCTCCGTGACGCGTGAGTCGTCGGGAGGTCAACATCGTCGCGGCAATGATGCCCAGCAAGATGCAAATCGCATAGGTGTTGATCTGCACAGCTTGTCCGAAATTGAGCCCCACAGCACTGAACCACTGATCAAACGGGATCGTAACAAGCGTCGACCACGAGTCAGGTGGGCTCGGGATACTGAAGGGCACTAATGACAAGGAGGTCACCTTTCTGGACTGCGACTAAGCAAGAGTACCGGTCGCGAGTGACGCTGCAGTCTTCGCAACAGCATCCACCCCGCCGGACGACAACGCACTAACGAACACTGAGCCGACAATCGCGCCGTCGGCATAGGTCAAAACTTCTCGTACTTGGTCGGCTGTGGAAATACCCAAGCCGACACACGCGCTGGTAGACCCTGCATCGCGCAACCGCGCCACGAGAGTCTTTGCTGCGGCATCCACGTCAGATCGTGCGCCAGTGATCCCCATGGTTGAAACGGCGTACACGAAACCAGTGCTCGCTCCTACAGCGCGAACAAGACGTGCATCGCTCGACGACGGAGCCGCGAGAAAGACGCGATCAAGCCCGGTGCGCTCTGAAGCGGCTATCCAATCAGCTGCTTCATCGCTCACGAGGTCAGGGGTGATGATTCCGGCTCCGCCAGCGGCCTTAAGCTCGTCAGCGAATCGATCGACTCCGTACTGCATGATGGGGTTCCAGTAGCTCATGAGAACGACCGGCGCCGACACGCGGGAGGTAATCTCGCGGACCGCATCAAAACCATCCTGAAGGCGAAAACCATTCGACAAGGCTGTCTGGGTTGCCTTTTGGATAGCGGGCCCGTCCATCACAGGGTCGGAGTACGGCAGGCCAAGCTCGATAACATCGACACCATTATCAGCCATCGCGACAGCAGCTTCGATGCTCTCCGCAACAGTCGGAAATCCTACGGGTAGGTACCCGATGAGGGCGCCGCCGCGTTCTCTGTTGGCGCGGGTGATCGCCGCTTCTACTGCACTCACTGCTGCTCCCCTGACTTCTGGCCGTGTGCAGAATCAATCAGTTCGAAGTACTCGGCAGCGGTTTCCATGTCTTTGTCTCCACGACCGCTGAGGTTCACGAGGATGACCGAGTCTGGACCTAGTTCTTTGCCGAGCTTGATTGCGCCAGCTAGAGCGTGAGCCGACTCGATTGCCGGAATGATGCCCTCGGTGCGGCTGAGGAGCCGCAGAGCTTCCATGGCTTCAGCATCCGTGATGGGCTCGTAGTTAGCGCGACCAATGTCTTTGAGCCACGAGTGTTCTGGTCCGACACCCGGATAGTCGAGTCCTGCTGAAATAGAATGCGACTCAACTGTTTGTCCTTCGTCGTCCTGAAGCATGTAGCTGCGAGCTCCATGCAGAACACCCGGGCGACCCCGAGTAAGGGTGGCAGCGTGCCGTTCAGTCAAGTGACCTTCGCCAGCAGCCTCGTAGCCGTAAAGAGCGACATCTGCGTCGTCGAGGAACGCATGGAAAATACCCATCGCATTGCTGCCGCCGCCCACACACGCCGCGACGGCAGTGGGAAGCGCACCGGTTGACGCGATGACCTGCTTACGCGCTTCGTCACCAATAACACGGTGGAAGTCACGAACCATCACGGGGAAAGGATGAGGACCAGCGACAGTACCCATGAGGTAGTGCGTGTCTTCCACATTGGCGACCCAGTCACGCAATCCCTCGTTAATGGCGTCCTTGAGAGTGCGAGAGCCTGCTGTCACTGGGATGACTTCAGCACCGAGAAGACGCATGCGTGCAACGTTCAGCGCCTGACGCTCCGTGTCGACCTCGCCCATATAGACAACGCACGACATGCCGAAGAGTGCTGCGGCCGTTGCGGTAGCCACGCCGTGCTGACCGGCACCAGTTTCTGCGATGAGCCGCGTCTTGCCTAAACGCCGCGCAAGCAGCGCTTGGCCGAGAACGTTGTTGATCTTGTGCGAACCCGTGTGATTGAGATCTTCCCGCTTCAGAATAATCCGGGCTCCGCCAGCGTGCTCAGCGAAACGCGGGACCTCGGTGATGATCGACGGTCGCCCTGTGTAGCTTGCATGAAGCTCAGCGAGCTCGGCGATGAACGCCGGATCATTCTTCGCCTCGTTGTAAGCGGCATCCAGTTCATCGAGGGCCGCGATGAGCGATTCAGGTACGAATCGGCCGCCAAACTCACCAAAGTAGGGGCCCAGTTCATCTTTCAGCATTAGCAGTCCAAAAAGTCTTGCAGAGTAGCGATGGGATCGCCTGTGACGAGAGCTTCGCCGACAAGAACGACATCCGCACCAGCGTTGCGATAGTGCGCAACATCCGCGGCTGTCTTAACAGCAGACTCTGCGATGCGGATCACTCCGCTAGGAATCTGATCAGCGAGTTCGCCGAACAAATTTTGGTCAAGTTCGAAGGTGCTCAAGTTGCGAGCGTTGACGCCAACCAAGCTAGCGCCGACGTCGAGTGCTCGAGAGACTTCCTCAGCCGAGTGCGTTTCGACCAACGGAGTCATACCCAATTGCACAATCAGGTTGTACAACGTAGTCAACGTCTCTTGATCGAGTGCAGCCACGATCAAGAGCACGAGGTCAGCGCCAGCAGCACGAGCCTCGAACACTTGATAGGGCTCAGCGATGAAATCCTTGCGCAACACCGGCAGACGCACAACAGACTTCACCATTACGAGGTCTTCAAGTGACCCGCCGAAACGACGTTGCTCGGTGAGCACGCTAATCGCACTCGCTCCCCCGGTTTGATACGAGGCAGCAAGCGATGCCGGATCACTAATCTCAGCGAGAGCGCCCCGGGAGGGGCTCGACCGCTTGATCTCGGCGATGATGTGCACGCGGTCTCGAGGAGAGAGTGCTTCTAGAGCATCCAGAGCCGGAACAGCGTCAGCAGCAGCGCGTTCGACAGCGGCCAGGCTGACCGACTCTCGACGGACGGCGGCATCTTCAAGAGCGCCGTCAACTAAATCGGAAAGCACTCTAGCTGTGCGTCTTGGGGGTGAGCTTGTCGCCACCCACGCCATAGCCAAGACGCTTGAGCACCTGGCCGACAATCAGGCCAACGACAACCAGCCCGGCCGACGCGAATACAAGCCACGCGATGTTGAACCAGAAAGCGAGCGTTCCGATCGTGAACGCGACCAACATGATCACTACAGCGGTCCATGCCGCCGGGGAGTTTCCGTGGCCGGGGTCAGTATCAGTACTCATCAGGCTCCATTCTTTGCTGATCCTAAATTGTAGCGGGACTATGGCACTCGGCGTTGCCAATCAGCGTTCTGTCGGATCGATTCCACGACTTTGTGCATCCCACTGAGACGCTGGATCATCGGCGACAACGACAGCTGAACGTTCGTATTTTTTTGTCGCGGTCGGCCAGCGATGGGCGGAGACTGACGCAAAGCCCCCGAAAACCACCACCAAAACACCAGCGATAAGCGCCGTATACGACCAGGGGGTGCCTTCGAGCGTGACGACGAGGCCTCGAACAGAATCGATGCCACCGATTCCTGTCGATTGCGTGATCAGCTCAGACGATGCGCGTACGGGATCAGAAAGAGTTGATTGGCTGACTGCAACGATCCCAGCGCCCACGGCTGCTGCGACGACACCGAGTACGCGACGGACGAGCACGGATGCAATGCTCAACGCCGCCACGAGAGCAAAAATCGAGAGTGCAAGTGCGGCCAAAGAGCCTGCCGCGTCGCTTCCTAATACTTCCACTGTCACTTCATCTTGCAGGGTGATCATGAACCAGCGTTGAGTCCAGGTGAGCATCACAAGCGCAGCCAACAGAAAGAGCCCACCGAGGGCTATTGCGCGGGACCGTCTCCAATTCATGAGCTCAACTTCGTCATCGCATTCGCAACAGCAACGGCCCTCAACGGTGCTGCCGCCTTGTTCTGAGCCTCCTGATGCTCGGCGGCTGGATCGGAATCGGCCACGAGACCCGCACCCGCCTGCACTCGAGCCACTCCATCAACGATCGTGACCGTTCGGATAGCGATGGCAAGGTCCGCATCTCCGGCGAAATCGAAATAACCGACGACTCCTCCGTAGACACCGCGCTGGGCGGGTTCGAGCTCATCGATGATCTCGAGAGCGCGAGGTTTTGGTGCCCCGGAAAGCGTGCCTGCCGGGAACGTCGCGCGGAACACATCAACCGCTGTCGCGCTGGGACGCAAGTCACCTTCAACCGAGGAAACAAGGTGCATGATGTGGCTAAACCGTTCCACCTGCATGAATTCTGTTACCGCTACGGTCCCCGGGGTGCACACCTTGAGGAGGTCGTTGCGTGCCAGGTCAACCAACATCAGGTGCTCTGCTCGCTCTTTGGTATCGGCGAGCAGCTCCTCAGCGAGTTCAAGATCCCGCTCGGTATCGCTTCCGCGCGGCCGGGAACCAGCAATCGGATGCATGTGCACTCGCTTTTGAGTGACCTTCACAAGCGCTTCAGGGCTTGCACCCACGATGGAATAGGGTCGGCCATCGATATCGACGAGAGAAAGCAAGTACATGTACGGAGAGGGATTCAGCGTGCGCAAGACGCGATACACGTCGAGCGGTGTCGCCGAAACCTCGTGGTCAAAACGCTGCGAGATAACGACCTGAAAAACATCGCCATCACGGATGAACTCTTTTGACCGCTCGATGGCCGTCGCGTAGTCCTCGGGTGTCGTGCGCGGAGTTGGCTGCGGCTCTTTCTCAATATCGACATCGGCAATGAAGGCCTCAGTCGGTTGAGCGAGCCCCGACTGAAGCGAATCAAGTCGAGACTGTGTCGCGATCCACATCTCTTCTACGTTCTCGTGACCATCGTTAAGCGCCGTAGAGATCAGCAGGACTGTGCCGAAACGGTGGTCGAGTACGACGAGGTCAGAGACGAAACTCAATGCCTGACTCGGTACTTCAAAATCAGCGGGCGGCGCGTCCGGAAGGTTTTCGAGTTCGCGAACAGCTTCCCAGCCAATGAACCCTACAAGTCCGCCGGTCAGCGGCGGGTGGCCTTCAACGCGAGGCGTCTTCCAGCGCTCGTTGAGATGCGCGAGCGCTTCGAGCGGCGCAGTCGGGCAGTCCGCTCCGAGAATGCGCTCCCGCGGCATCCCGTAGTCGATCCACTCGACACCGTTGTCGTGTTGTGTCAGCACGCCGAAGCTTGAGACGCCGACGAAGGAGAAACGCGACCAAATACCGCCCTGTCCGGCCGATTCGAGCAGGAATGTGCCAGGGTGCGCCTGCGCGAGTTTGCGATACACGCCAACGGGAGTCTCGCCATCCGCGAATAATTGACGGATCACGGGAACCACCCGATGACCTTCAGTAGTCAGCTGGCCGAACTCTGGCCGAGTCGTCGTGCTATTCATCGAAGGACCCGTGAAGCGGAACAAGCGGATCAACGTCAAAACACGAATGGTTACCTGTGTGGCACGCCGGGCCGACCTGTTCTACGCCCACGAGGAGCGCGTCCCGATCACAATCAAGCGCCGCTGTGCGCACGTACTGGTGGTGTCCGCTGGTGTCGCCCTTGCGCCATAACTCCTGACGACTTCGACTGTAGAACGTTACGCGACCCTCGGTAAGGGTTCGTGTGAGCGCTTCAGCGTTCATATAACCCAGCATGAGCACCTCTTTGGTATCCCACTGCTGGATGATCGCCGGTAGTAGGCCATCCGCAGCGAACTGCGCACGTTCCAACACATCACCTACCGTTTCGAGAGTCAGTTCATCGCTCATCGTGTAACCAATCCATGACTAGTGAGTGCAGCCTTTACGTCTCCAACAGTGAGCTGACGGTTATGAAACACGGATGCCGCAAGCACCGCATCAGCACCAGCATCGATTGCCGGGGCAAAGTGCTCTACCGTGCCAGCGCCACCGCTTGCGATGACAGGCACTGTAGCAAACTCGGTGATGGCAGCAACGAGCTCGAGGTCAAATCCGTCTTTCGTGCCGTCAGCATCGATTGAGTTGACGAGCAACTCTCCCGCTCCCCGTTCCATTGCTTCACGGGCCCAGGCAAGCGCGTCACGATCAGTTTCGGTGCGACCACCGTGAGTCGTGACAATCCACCCGTCACCCCGTCGTTTGATGTCGAGGCTCAGAACGAGCACTTGTGCACCGAAACGGTGCGAGATGTCGTCGATGAGTTGCGGCCGCGCGAGAGCGGCACTGTTTACACCCACTTTGTCGGCACCGTGAGCCAGAAGTTTTGACACGTCGTCAGGTTCGCGAACTCCGCCACCGACGGTGAGCGGAATGAATATCTGTTCTGCCGCGGACCGCACAACCTCATACATCGTGGCGCGTCCCTCGACAGTGGCCGTCACGTCAAGGAAAGTAACCTCATCGGCACCCTGCTCGTAGTACAAGCGAGCGAGAGAGACCGGATCGCCAGCGTCGCGAAGATCCTTGAAGTTGACCCCCTTGACCACGCGACCATCGGCGACGTCCAAGCACGGTATGACGCGTACAGCGACCGACATGACTAAATCCTCGCTGCGTGAATGGCGCTGACCAGAATCGCCCGAGCCCCAACAGCGTGGAGTTCGTCCATGACGTGATTGGTGTCGACACGGCGGACCATCGAACGCACCGCAACCCACGCGGGGTCTTGGAGCGGGGAAACAGTGGGGCTCTCGATGCCCGGAGTCACCTTCGTGGCTGCATCGAGCAAAGCAAGGGGAACGTCGTAGTCGATGAGAACGTACTGGCGAGCGACGAGCACACCCTGCAGCCGGCGTTGCAGGGTCGCGCTGCCCGCGACGTCTGTACCCGAGCTGATGAGCACCGCAGTCGAGTCGAGAATGACGGGACCGAAAATTTCCAGACCTTGGGCCCGCAACGTTGAACCTGTAGAGACAACGTCAGCCACAGCATCCGCAACACCAAGTCGGATCGCAGATTCAACGGCGCCATCGAGGCTCACGAGCTCTGCTTTCACACCGTTGCGCTCGAGAAAAGCACCAACGAGTCCTGCATAGCTCGTGGCGACGCGCACACCGTTGAGCTCGGAAAGGTCATTAAATCGACCTGGCTCGCCAGCGAACCGGAATGTTGACTCTCCAAAGTCGAGACTTGCGATCTCTGTAGCGGCGGAACCGGAATCCAAAAGAAGGTCACGGCCGGTGATACCCACGTCGAGCGCACCCGAGCCGACGTATGTAGCGATATCGCGCGGGCGGAGGTAGAAAAACTCAACACCATTGCGTTCGTCACGCACGTTCAGTGCGCGTGGGTCACGACGCCCCACATAACCCGCTTCGTACAGCATCTCCGAAGCGATTTCACTCAGTGAACCCTTGTTGGGCACTGCAACTCTTAACATGTCAGCTCTCAGTCAGTTGGTGCGAAAAGTGATCGTGGGGACATCACAGATGTCGCCACACATCCTCAGGGCTGAGCCCTTTAGCAACCATCAGAACCTGCAGGTGATAGATGAGTTGGGATATCTCTTCCGCAGTTTCTTGGTCAGATTGGTACTCCGCGGCCATCCACACTTCAGCGGCCTCTTCGACAATCTTCTTGCCGATTGAATGCACTCCAGCATCCAACAGAGCAACCGAACCGGAGTCGGCCGGGCGTTCAACCGCTTTGCGGCTTAGTTCAGCAAAAAGTGCGTCGAAGTCTTTCACATGTCAAGGGTACCGCCCCGGAGGACGGTCCCTTGCCGCATGACAGCCGATCTGGGTGACTAGTTCGTGCCGAGCAGGTCGATCACGAAGGTCAACGTGCGTCCGGAAAGCTGGTGGCCTGCACCGGCAGGACCATACGCGAGGTGCGGCGGGCAGATGAGCTGGCGACGACCGCCAACCTTCATGCCGGGGATTCCCTCTTGCCAACCGCTAATGAGAGCCATGAGCGGAAAGTTGATGGACTCGCCGCGGCTCCACGAAGAGTCGAACTCTTCGAGCGTTTCGAAATCGACGCCCAAGTAGTGCACGTCAACAGTGGATCCGGCCTTCGCTTCGGCGCCGGTTCCCTCTTCAATGTCGATGATGACGAGCTCAGTGGGCGCAGGGCCCTCGTAGAACTCGACCTCTGGCTTTGTTTTTGCTGAATCAGTCATTCGACTAGTCAACCAGATCACTCAGGAGGAATAGGGCACCATTGAGCGGAAACTCAGCGTGTTCGCTGTCGGCAGCATCATCAGAAACAGTCTGTTCGTGTGCGTTGCTTCCATGCCGATTGACGCCGACCGGCGATCAGTGCTGAGTATGACGGTGCGCGTTCGCCCGCGCGCGCAAATCTGAAACGCTCAGGGAGGGATCGTCGCCACGAAACACAGAAGAGCCCGCGACGAAGGTATCGGCACCCGCAGCCGCGGCTATCTCAATCGTGCGCTCATTGACACCGCCGTCGACCTGCAGCCAGACATCAAGACCACGCTTGTCAACAAGTTCACGGAGTTGCGTCAGCTTCGGCATCGTGTCTTCCATGAAGCTCTGGCCGCCGAAACCAGGTTCCACTGTCATTACAAGGACCTGGTCGAATTCCTCGAGGAGCTCGAGATAGGGATCGATCGACGTGCCAGGTTTGATAGCGACACCGGCTCGGGCACCTTTCGCTCGGAGCGTGCGGGCGAGTGCAACAGCATCCGCGGCAGCCTCCGCGTGGAAGGTAACCCCATAGACGCCAAGGTCGGCGTAGTCAGGGGCCCAGCGATCGGGCTCGGTGATCATCAGGTGAACGTCGAGCGGGATCGAGGAAACCTGCTGGATGCGCTCTGTCATCTGAAGTCCGAACGTCAGGTTCGGCACAAAGTGATTGTCCATAATGTCAACGTGCACGAGATCCGCGTTCGAAATCTTCGCGATGTCCCGCTCAAGATTCACGAAATCGGCCGCCAGAATGCTGGGGTTAATTCGAACAGACATAACCAAAACCTCTCTATGCGTCAGCTTTGACAAGCAGCTGGATGAACATGGCGTCTGTGCCGTGCCGGTGAGGCCACAATTGCACGTGGGTTGCGTCAGGCAAGTCAAGCTCGGTCTTAGCGAATCCTTGGATCACCGCTGGAGTGTCTATCTTGGTCACTCCCTCAACCTTGCGCAGTACAGAGCCAACGATCGCCTTAGTCTCTGCAGCGTGCGGTGAACACGTGACGTAGGCCAAGACTCCGCCCGGTTTAAGCGCCTTCAACGCCGACTTCAACAGCGCTGTCTGGATGGCCCCAAGCTGTGCCACATCACCTGGCTGCTTGCGCCAGCGCGCCTCCGGTCGGCGGCGGAGGGCACCCAGTCCCGTGCACGGCGCGTCGAGGAGAATGCGGTCAAACTGCTCGGGATGCTCCTCACCGATCTCGACGCCATCTTTCTCCCACACCTCCGGTGGAGCCTCAAACACAGCAAGGGCATTGCGCACGAGCTTCGCGCGGGCCGGTACAAGTTCGTTTGCGGTCAGCGTTGCGCCACCCACCAGAGCTTCTGCGGCCAGCAGGGCAGCTTTGCCGCCGGGACCGGCACACATGTCCAGCCACGACTCCCCTGCTTCAACGGGGCGAACACGACTCAGCGCGAGCGCTGCTATCTGCGAGCCTTCGTCTTGCACGCGCGCCCGCCCCGAGGCAATTGCCGTGTTTTTAGACGGGTCTCCTTCGCGCAAGGTACCGCCAATCGGGGAATACTCGGACAGAGTCACGTCGATGTCTTCAGCCTCGGAAAATCCCGGCAGTGCCGCAACAGAAACGCGCGCGGGCACGTTGTCTGCCGCTAAAAGTGCCTCAAGTTCAGCCTCACGGCCTTCAGCAACGAGCACTTGCCTGAACGCCCGTGTGACCCAGAGCGGATGCGAATACGAGAGTGCGAGAGCTTCCTCTCCCGAGCCTGCGGCACCAATCACGCGTTCGCGCCACGTTTCGGCATCATGCTTGGTGATCGCACGCAAGACGGCATTGACGAAGCCCACCGCGGAACGCGAGCCGATCGTCTTTGCGAGACGCACTGACTCGTCAACAGCGGCGTGCGATGGAACACGCATCGACAAGAGTTGGTGTGTAGCCAAGCGCAACACATCAAGCACGGGAGGATCGATTCTCGACACCGCACGACCAGCAGCCTGCGCGATAACCGCGTCATAGTAGCCCTGCATGCGCAAAGTCCCGTACGTCAGTTCGGTCGCGAGTCCGGCATCCGCGCTCGAGAGCTTTGCGCGATCTATATGAACAGGAAGGAGCAGATTGGCATAAGCATCTGACTCGCGCACCGCCATAATGACGTCGAGCGCGACCCGACGGGCTGACTGTGCGTAGCTCACGAGGCCACCACCTCTGATTCTGAATTCAGGCCGCGCCACCAGGCTGCGGCATCCATTGCTTTACGCCCCTCGGGATGCACCCGGAGAAGTTCTAGTGGGTCGGTTGCCGTGCCGACCAACACTCTCTTGCCCACGCAATCAAAGTGCCCAGGAGCGAGCGTCGCGGTGTCGCGGGCAATAGCGGCTTCAAGCACCTTCAGGCGACTGCCGCCGATCGACGTCGACGCGCCCGGCTCAGGCGTAACGCCACGGATACGGTTGTGCACTGCCTGAGCGGGTGCTGACCAGTCAATGCGGCCGTCATCAAGCGCAAGCTTGGGGGCCACGGTAACTTCGCCGGTCTGAGGCACAGCGTGAGCTGAACCATCAGCAAGAGAATCGACAACGTTCGCCAGCAGGGTCGCGCCGGAGAAGGATAACTGTTGCAGTAGTGAGCCAGCAGTCTGCTGTGCGCCTATCGGTTCGGTCATCGTTGCGAAGATATCGCCAGCATCGAGCTGTTCCACAAGCTGGAACACCGTCGCGCCTGACACCGTGTCTCCTGCCATGATGGCTCGCTGTACGGGAGCAGCGCCCCGCCACTGAGGCAACAACGAAAAGTGCAGGTTAATCCAACCGAGACGCGGAATCGTGAGTACCGTGGCGGGCACGAGACCGCCGTAGGCGACGATCACTCCAAGGTCGACTCCCAGATCGTCAATCGCGGATGCCGCAGCAGAATCGAGACGGTTGGCCCGGATAACGCTCACTCCAGCCTCTTCTGCACGAGCGGCCACGAGTGTGGGAGTCATCACGCGACGGCGGCCCTGCGGCGAGTCGGTCCGCGTGAGGACTCCAGCAACCTCGTGCTCGGAACGCAAGAGGGCATCGAGACTGGGAACAGCTACCTCGGGGCTACCGGCAAAAAGGAGTCGCAAGGAAGTCATCCACCAATTGTCTCGCGAAATGGCGTGATCACGCGCACACGATGATTAAAGGTCGACAAAGGGCTCCAGATCGTCGAGATGAACTCGCAATCCTGGTGGAGATTGTTGGGCCCGAGGAGTGCCCGGTTTTCGGCTACTTCGAGACACCGTCGTTGCGGCAACAACGAGAGCCTTCAGCTGTTCCGCGACTGCTGCACCATCTTTGTAGTCGAAGCGAATAATCGTGCGGACGAGGCCACCCGGCAAGTCAACGGGGCCCAAGATGTCGAGTGGCGCAACCGGCAATTGCCTGATGGCATCGTCAATCAGGGCGACTGTGCCAGTGAGCGTAGCTACGCGCACCGCGGGTGGAAATCGGAGTTCTCTGCGATCGGCAAGCTCCGCTTGCGCGAAATCTTCTTGACGCCACGTCACGAGCGATGTCGCGAGAGAGCCGCCTACCCCCACGATCACAGTAGGAGCGCCATCGGCTCCCAACGCAATCGCGTTGGACCACCACCTCAAGCAATCCTCGGCGACCCGCAAGCTTTCTCGCGAGAGCATCCCGGCTCCATCAAGAAGGAGTATCGCGCGATACCCACCCTCGGCTACCGGCTCAGCGCCACGAGTTGCGATGACCAACGAAGGTTCATTTGTAACCGTCAGAACTTGATGGTCGCCGTCGGCGACAATCACGCGATAGCCCGGGAAGGCTCGCCCGAGTTCATCAGCAGTTCTCGCGCTACCCGAACCCACCATGCGCAACCGTGTGCCATCGCACTCACGACAGCGCCACTTCACTGCGAGAGCACCGCACCACACACAGCTGGGCGTCGCGGATGCCGAACGCTGAGCGAGCGGACCGGCACACGTCGTGCACCGTGCCGTCTGGGCGCAATCGGTACACGCGAGCCGTGGAGCGTAACCCGGACGTGCGACCTGAACAAGCACGGGCCCCTCGTCAAGACCAGCACGCGCGGCCTTCCACGCCGAGGATGGAATACGGGCAATCGCTGCCAGCCGATCCTGACTGACTTGATTCGCCGAAGGGATCACTTTTGGCGGCCGGATTCCCCCTGGGCGGAGTGCAACAAGCCAGCCGACTTCCACGAGTCGTTGCACTTCCGTGCTGCGGGAATGGCTCAAGAAGACAAGAGCACACTGTTGCTGCTCTTGGCGAAGAAGGGCAGCATCACGAGTGTGGATGTACGGCGAAAGGTTTTCGCTATAGAGCGAATCCCCGTCATCCCAGACAACGATGACGCCGAGGTTGGCGGCCGGGGCGTAGACAGCAGATCGGTTGCCAATGATGACGTAGGGAGTGCCGTCGTGCGTGCGCAGAAAGTTGCCGTAGCGTTTCTGGTCGCTCTGACGTGCGTCCAATCGGAGAACGCGATCATGGGGCAGCAGTGCCGCCGCAGCCGCCTGAAGCTGTTCTTGATCACGAAAATCAGGCGTGGCCAAGATGGCGGTTGTGCCCCGAGCGAGAGCCTGAGCCGCCAACTCGACCATCGTGATCGCCCAACGCCCTACCCACACGCCAGGGGCGACTTCAGCGACGCCGGTTGGCGCAGCAAGAGCAGCTCGCTTTCGTTGCGTCACGAGAGTCGTGATCGCCGCCTCGTCGAAGAACGCGACAGGCTTGAGCTCACCCGTGGGCTCGAAAGTCGCTGTTGAGGGGTCGGGCAGGGTCTTCTCCGCGCGTGCGTGTCGCTTGGGGATCCCCAAGCGCAACACATCAGCAGCGTTGCCCGATGCACGATCGGCTGCCGTACGAGCAAGGGTCCAGACTTCTGGAGTCAGCACAGGGAAAGGCGAAACGACGGCTTCGAGTTCGCTCAATTTGCCCGAGTAGGCGACGGTATCAGTCAGTTCGACAATCCACCCCTCAACCAGCCGACCCAAAGTCCTTAATGGCACTTTGACGCGAACGCCAGCCTTCGCGTCGGCGCGGAGCTTCTCGGGGATCGCGTAGTCAAAGAGCCTGTCAAGTTGCGGCAGCGGCGAATCAATGAGCACCCGAGCGATGGATGCGTCACTCATCGCTACAGGCCGGCCGCCTGGCGCAGCGCGTCAACGCGGTCGAGTCGTTCCCACGTGAACTCGGGAAGTTCGCGACCAAAGTGACCGTACGTTGCCGTCTTCGCATAGATCGGACGCAGTAGATCTAGATCCCGAATGATCGCGCCAGGGCGCAGATCAAAGACTTCGTGAATCGCGCCCAAGAGAGCTTCATCGGATACGTGCCCGGTGCCGAAGGTCTCTACATAAAGACTCACCGGTGCTGCGCGACCGATCGCATAGGCAATCTGCACTTCGACACGATCGGCAAGACCTGCGGCAACCGCGTTCTTCGCAACCCACCGCATTGCGTAGGTGGCGGAACGATCGACTTTCGACGGGTCCTTTCCGCTGAAGGCTCCCCCGCCGTGGCGCGCAGCCCCACCGTAGGTGTCCACGATGACTTTACGACCGGTAACGCCGGCGTCGCCCTGTGGGCCGCCAATTTCGAAACGACCGCTCGGGTTCACGATCGCCTGCAGCGAGGAAAGGTCAAGGCCAGAGCTCTCCGCTATCGGGCGCACTACAAGCTCCTCGATCTCCTGGCGCAACTGGGCAGTCGAGACCGACGGCGAATGCTGCGTGGAGAGAACAACTGTCTCGATACTGCGAGGCACCGAGCCCTCGTAGCCCACGGTCACTTGTGTCTTTCCGTCGGGACGCAAATAGTCGACGAGCCCTTGTTTGCGCACCTCGGCAAGACGCTCTGCCATGCGATGTGCAAACCAAATGGGGGCAGGCATCAACTGCGGAGTTTCATTGGTCGCGTACCCAAACATCACACCCTGGTCGCCAGCACCCAAGACGTCCAATGCGTCATCTGAGTTCTCTTCTCGCGCCTCGAGAGCCCGGTCCACTCCCTGAGCGATATCAGGAGACTGAGCGCCAATAGAGATCGAAACACCACACGATCGGCCATCGAAGCCCACGGTGGACGAGTTGTAGCCGATCTCCGAAATGCGATCACGAACTATCGCCGGGATATCGGCGTAAGCCGATGTCGTGACCTCACCAGCAACATGCACGAGACCGGTCGTCACCAAGGTCTCCACGGCGACTCGAGCGTGCGGGTCTTCCGCGAGTAGCGCATCGAGGATGCCATCGCTGATCTGGTCACAGATCTTGTCAGGGTGTCCCTCGGTAACAGACTCCGAGGTAAAGGTGCGCAGGGGCGAAGTCATAAGCCGTCTCCGGTAGTGATGAATGGATGTCAGCGGGCTGCGAACACAAAGTCCAGAATGCGGTGGGCCACCGACAACTTGCTTCCGCTTGCCTCACCCACTCTATCGCCGCCGTTATTGATCACGATGACAGTGTTACTGTCTGTGGCAAATCCTTCTGTCCAACCCACACGGTTGATCACGAGGTAATCGCAGCCTTTTCGGAAAACTTTGCTGCGGCCGAGCTCGAGCAGAGCAGCGTCGTCTTGCTCGGTCTCTGCCGCGAAGCCCACGATCGTTTGCTCGCGCGGGCGGTCGCGAGAGAGCCCACGTAGAATGTCGGGGTTCTCTTCAAGCCGCAGCTCGAGAGTGCTCGAATCGCTTCGTTTCTTGATCTTCGACTGCGCAGTCTCTGCAGGACGATAATCGGCAACAGCGGCAGCCATAATCACGAGGTCAGCAGTCGCGGCTTCGGTCGTGACAGCTGACTGCAGTTCCAAAGTCGTGCCCACCGGAAGGCAGCGGACGCCCGAGGGCAAGGGAACTTCGATATTCGCCGCGATAAGCGTCACATCCGCGCCGCGAGCGGCGGCAGCAGTCGCCAGCGCAACCCCTTGCTTACCGCTGGAACGATTGCCAATAAACCGAACGGGATCAAGAGGCTCTCGCGTTCCCCCGGCCGTGACGACAACCGAGAGACCAGCGAGATCGTGAGCCACCATTGCTGCATCGAGAACCGCGGCAACAATGTCGCTCGGCTCTGACATGCGCCCCGGTCCACTATCAGACCCCGTCAATCGGCCCGATTCGGGCCCAATGATGCGGATGCCGCGAGACCGCAGCGTCGCAATGTTCGCGACTGTGGCGGGGTTCGACCACATCTCAGTGTGCATTGCGGGCGCGACAAGAACGGGCGCAGTGCTCGCGAGGAGGGTATTGCCGAGGAAGTCGTTAGCTTGGCCTGTGGCGATCTTGGCAATCGTATTTGCTGTGGCCGGCGCAACGACGATAACGTCTGCAGCTTGTCCGACGGCGACGTGTTGGACCTCATCCACTCCCTCGTAGAGGTCAGTGTGGACGGGGTTACGGCTAATCGCTTCAAGAGTGGGGAGCCCCACAAATTTGAGCGCGTTACTCGTGGCCACGACGTGAACGTCGTGGCCAGCAAGCACAAGCTCACGCACAACGGATACTGCTTTATACGCAGCTATGCCGCCAGAAATTCCGACGACGACGTTGAGCGCGGTCACCGAGAAACGTTCTATTCGCCGCTGAGTCGCTTGAGTTCGAGCTTGTTTTCGTTAATCTCGTGGAGAGCAACGGAAAGAGGCTTGTCATCGATCGTGGAGTCTACGAGAGGCCCAACGTTGTCGAACAGGCTTCCTTCATGAAGGTCGGCGTAGTAGTCGTTGATCTGGCGCGCGCGCTTCGAAGCAAAGATGACGAGCTGGTACTTGGAATCGACCTTCGACAGCAATTCGTCGATGGGGGGATCAATGATGCCCGAGTTCTTGTCAGCCATGAGGGTGCTCCTTGGAGTCGGAAGTGGTCGCGCCAATGGGCGCATCCATCAATTCTACGACTTCTTGAGCCGCTTGGCGTACTTCTGTGTTGACGACCTTCACATCGAACTCATCTTGAGCTGCTAATTCGACCTTTGCAGTCTCTAAACGGCGCGACTGTTCTGCCGCCTCTTCGGTGCCGCGACCGATAAGGCGACGCACTAGTTCCTCCCAAGTGGGCGGGAGCAAAAAGACAAGTAGTGCTTCTGGCATGACCCGTCGAACCGAGCGAGCTCCCTGCAGATCAATCTCGAGCAACACGCGCTTGCCCTCCGCCAACGCGGCGTCGATCGGCGGTCGCGGGGTGCCGTAACGGTACGAGTTGTGGACGACGGCCCATTCAAGAAGTTCGTTGTTCGCAATCATCGAGTCAAACTCGGCGTCACTCACAAAGTAATAGTGCACGCCATCGACTTCGCCAGGGCGCGGCTTGCGGGTCGTCGCAGAAACACTGAGAAGAACATCCGGATGGTTCTCACGGATGTACCCAGAAACGGTGCCCTTGCCAACAGCTGTCGGGCCAGCAAGCACCACCAGCCGCGTCGGCTCCGGCCCCTGACGGCTGGAGAGGAAATTACTGAGTCGCTCCCGTTGCTTGAGCCCCAGTCCGCCAACCCGCTTGCGTTCAGCAATCGCAAGTTCAGCCATTATTGATTCCACTCGCGTCGGCCCGAGCGAAGGAACGCTCAGCAGGAGCTCGCGGACGAGCAATCTCGCCTCAGCACCCTCAGGCTTCGCCCATGCGGCGCGCGCAACGCTGAGCGCTGTTCTTCGTCGCTCAGCGATTTCACGCTTCACCGCAGCCCGGGCGCGCCGCGCAGCAATCGCGGCGCGCGATGCGGCCGCGCGGTCAACCGCTGGCGGGGCAGGACGTGGGGCCATCAGCGCACCTGCTCGCGCAACTGAGAACGCAGCGAGCGGAGTTCCGCCGGAATCTGATTCGCGCCCTCCTGAAGAACGCTCCGAGACACCGTGACGATCGTGTTAGACACAGCATCGCCGTACAACTCGCGCGCTTGCTCAACCTGAGCACCTTGGGCACCGAAGCCAGGCGCAAGAATGGGCAGGTCGACAAGCTCACCGCTCTTGATGCCGTAGTCCGCCACATCTACGGTGGCACCGATTACCACCCCGAATGAGCCCAAACCGCTCTCGGTGTTAAGGGCAGTCACATCTCGAACCACACTCGCCGCGACCGTCGCCCCCGCGTGCTCACCTTCCGCAATCCGAGCAGTCTGGATGGTGCGCGCCGAGGCGTTTGACGTTGCGGCAAGAACGAAGATGCCCTTGCCCGCCGAACGAGCCAACTCGAAAGGCCCCGAGAGTTCGGACACCCCCTGGTACGCGACCGCCGTCATAGCATCAGCTTCCAAGCTCGAGCCCGGTGTTAACCATGCTTGCCCATAGGCGTCGACAGACGACGACAGGTCACCGCGCTTGACATCGGCAATCACGAGCAGTCCCGCGGAGCGCGCCAAGGCAAAAGACTCCTCGAGAATCGCGTACCCCGCTGCGCCGAAGCGCTCGAAGAACGCCACCTGGGGCTTGATCATTCCCACGTTGCCCGCTGCGGCATCCACAGCGCGAAGAGCAAATTCACGCACGCCGTGCGCGTCGTCGGAAAGTCCCCACGCTTCTAAGAGGAACGGATGTGGATCAATCCCCATGCACACTCCCCCGAATTCGTCGAAGGTCTGTGCCAGCTGCGAAGCAAAACTAGGCATTCTTCGCTACTTTCTCAAGTTCGGCGGCACGATCCAGCGCATAGTCCTGAAGGGAACGAACATCGAAGCCCTCTCGGATCGCTTCGAACGACGCCACTGCGGCAGCAAGTTGCGCGATCGTCGTGAAGATTGGCTTGTCTGCGGCAACCGTCGCGGTGCGGATCTCGTAGCCATCGGCTCGAGCGCTACGACCGCTCGGCGTGTTGATGACAACGTCGACCTTGCCGTCGTTGATGAGCTCCACGATCGAAGGCTCAGCTGCATCCAACTCTTGGCCCATGAAGTACTTGCGTACTACTTGAGCTTCGATCCCATTGCGCGCCAGGATCTCTGCGGTGCCCTCCGTGGCGAGAATTGTGAAGCCCAGTTGGCTCAAGCGCAGCACCGGCAGGATGACGGCACGCTTGTCACGGTCAGCGACCGACACGAACACAGAGCCACTGTCGGGAAGTCCGCCGTAGGCTGCTTCCTGGCTCTTCGCGAAAGCCTTCGGGAAGTTCGAGTCGATGCCCATGACCTCTCCGGTTGACCGCATCTCTGGGCCGAGTACGGAGTCGACAACATTGCCTTCTACAGTGCGGAAGCGCTTGAAGGGAAGCACTGCTTCTTTGACGGAAACTGGCGAGCTTGCCGGCACGTTTGAGCCGTCCAGAATGGGCAGGAGCCCGCTTTCGACCAGCGAACGGATGCTCGATCCTGCCATCACCCGAGCGGCAGCCTTCGCAAGCGGAATACCGAGCGCTTTCGACACAAAAGGAACCGTGCGGCTTGCTCGCGGGTTGGCCTCGAGTACGTAGAGAATTCCCTGGCCAATCGCGAACTGCACATTCAACAGCCCGCGCACACCAACGCCCTCGGCGATCGCGAGAGTGGCTTCGCGCACGCGATTGAGTACGTCACGGCCAAGGGTGACGGAAGGAAGGGTGCACGCCGAGTCGCCGGAGTGGATTCCCGCTTCCTCAATGTGCTCCATAATGCCGCCGACGTAAAGCTCAGTGCCGTCGTAAATCGCATCAATGTCGATTTCGATCGCGTCATCCAAGAACCGGTCGACCAACAGCGGCGATGTTCCCGAGATGATGACAAGGTCGCGCACGCGATCAAAATAGTCAGCGAGGGCTTCGGAGTCGTACACAATCTCCATACCGCGACCGCCGAGAACGTGCGATGGACGGACCAAGACCGGGTAACCGATGTTCTCCGCAATCATGACTGCTTCGGTTTGGTTCGTCGCGGTGCCGTTCTTGGGCGCGAGCAACCCGGCGTTGTCGAGAATTGCGGAGAAGAGCCCGCGCTCCTCGGCGAGATCGATCGCTTCGGGAGTTGTACCGAGGATCGGAACGCCGGCATCCTTCAGCCCCTGCGCAAGACCGAGCGCCGTCTGACCCCCGAGCTGCACGATGACACCCATAAGCTCACCACTCGCGCTTTCGGCGTGGATGATCTCCAAGACGTCTTCGAGCGTGAGGGGCTCGAAGTAGAGGCGATCGCTCGTGTCGTAGTCAGTTGACACGGTTTCGGGATTGCAGTTGATCATGATCGTCTCGTAGCCAGCATCCGAGAGGGCGAACGAGGCGTGAACACACGAGTAATCGAACTCGATTCCTTGCCCGATTCGGTTCGGGCCGGAGCCGAGAATGACGACCTTTTTCTTGTCGCTTGGCACAACTTCAGTTTCGGAGTCGTAACTCGAGTAGTGGTAGGGCGTCAGAGCGGGAAACTCCCCCGCGCACGTGTCGACTGTTTTGAAGACAGGGCGAACGTCGAGGCTCCAGCGAACGTCGCGCACGTCAGCTTCCGTCATTCCACGTAAGTCGGCGATCTGAACGTCGCTGAAGCCGTGGTTCTTGGCGTGAGTGAGCAAAGCAGCGGTTAGTGCCGGCGCTGACGCGACATCCGCCGCAACCTCGTTGATGAGCGCAATCTGGTCGATGAACCAGGGGTCGATCTTGGTGGCGTCGAAGACCTCTTCAGCCGTCGCACCCGCACGCATAGCCTGCTGCACGGTGATGATGCGGCCGTCAGTCGCGATCGATGAAAGCGCGAGCAGCTCGTCTTTGTTACCTACTTCACCATTCCAGTGGAAGCTCGAATCGCGCTTCTCCAGAGACCGAAGTGCTTTTTGCAGTGCGGTTGAATAGTTGCGGCCAATAGCCATGGCTTCTCCCACCGACTTCATGGTGGTCGTGAGCCGAGTATCGGCGGCAGGGAACTTCTCGAAAGCGAAACGGGGAACCTTCACGACGACATAGTCGAGAGTAGGTTCAAAGCTCGCCGGCGTGACCTTAGTGATGTCGTTCGGAATCTCGTCCAGGCGATAACCGATGGCGAGCTTGGCCGCTATCTTGGCGATCGGGAATCCCGTCGCCTTTGAGGCAAGCGCGCTCGAGCGCGAAACTCTGGGGTTCATCTCGATGACGATGACGCGACCATTGGCGGGGTCGATTGCGAACTGGATGTTGCAGCCACCGGTATCAACGCCGACCGCGCGAATGATATCGATACCAATGTTGCGCAGGTTCTGGTACTCGCGGTCGGTCAACGTCAACGCCGGCGCGACGGTAATCGAGTCACCCGTGTGGACTCCGACCGGGTCAACATTCTCAATCGAACAGACGACGACAGTGTTGTCCGACGTGTCGCGCATGAGCTCAAGCTCGTACTCTTTCCAGCCGAGAATGCTCTCTTCAAGCAGCACCTCGGTGGTGGGGCTCTGGTGGAGACCGTCAGTGACCATACGAATGAGTTCTTCGCGTGAGTACGCAAAGCCCGATCCGAGCCCGCCCATGGTGAATGAAGGACGGATGACGAGCGGGTAGCCGAGATCTTCGGCAAACTCTACGGCCTCAGCAACGGTGTGAGCGATGTGTGACTTTGCGACATCGGCACCACAGTCGAGTACAAGCTGCTTGAAGATTTGGCGGTCTTCGCCCTTGTTGATGGCCTCGAGGTTGGCGCCGATGAGTTCGACGTTGTACTTCTCGAGAATGCCGTGAGCGTCGAGCTCGATCGCGGCGTTGAGGGCCGTTTGTCCTCCGAGGGTCGGAAGCAGTGCATCCGGACGTTCTTTGGCGATGATCGACTCAATGACTTCCCACGTAATCGGTTCGATGTACGTGGCGTCAGCGAAATCGGGGTCGGTCATGATCGTGGCCGGGTTCGAGTTCACGAGAATGACACGGATGCCCTCTTCTCGCAAGACACGGCAGGCTTGAGTTCCTGAGTAGTCGAACTCAGCGGCCTGACCGATCACGATCGGGCCGGAACCGATGACGAGTACCGATGAAATGTCGTCTCTCTTGGGCATTACTTGGCGTCCTTTGCGGTCTCGAGAACTAGGTCGCGGAACCTGTCGAAGAGGTAGTTAGCGTCGTGAGGGCCTGAAGCGGCCTCGGGGTGGTATTGCACGGAGAAAGCGGGAATGTCGAGCGCGCGAAGACCTTCAACAACGTTGTCGTTGAGGTTGACGTGGCTCACTTCAACCCGACCAAAGCCCGCGGGTGACTGGCTAATCTCGCCTACGGGGGCGTCAACTGCAAAGCCGTGATTGTGCGCGGTGATTTCCGTGCGAAGGGTCTGCACGTCAATGACCGGCTGATTGATACCCCGGTGGCCGAACGGCAACTTGTACGTACCGTAACCCAGAGCCCGCCCCAAGAGCTGGTTGCCGAAGCAAATACCGAAGAAGGGCAGGCCTTTCTTCAGCACCTCGGTGAGAAGGGCGACATGACCATCGGATGCCGATGGGTCGCCTGGACCGTTCGAATAGAACACGGCGACCGGCTCAATCGCCAGTATCTCGTCGAAGGTCACAGTCTGCGGAAGAACATGGACGTCAAATCCCCGCTCGGCGAGGTAGTTCAAGGTCGACGTCTTCACGCCAAGGTCGAGAACCGCCAATCGCCCGATGCTTTCCCCCTTCGCCGCTACGACGTAAACCTCGGAGGTCGATACTTCAGATGACAGACTCTGGCCTGCCATCTCCGCCGCCGCCGTCACCGCGGCGAGCTGGTCATCATCGCTGAGTTGTGCAGCAGCGCCGGAGAAAATGCCGCCGCGCATCGAACCAGAGTCGCGAAGTCGTCGAGTAATCGCTCGCGTGTCGACCCCGCTGATCCCCACGATGCCCTGCTCGGTGAGTTGGTCATCCAGCGATTCTTCAGCACGGAAGTTGGACACTACTCGGCTGGCGTCGCGCACAACAAAGCCTGAGACCCAGATTCTCGATGACTCGGGGTCTTCAGAGTTCACCCCCGTGTTGCCGATGTGGGGAGCCGTCATGACGACGATCTGTCCCGCATAGCTCGGGTCGGTGATGGTCTCTTGGTAGCCCGTCATGCCTGTAGCGAAGACGACCTCGCCGATTCTTTGGCCGCTCGCTCCATAGGCCTGACCGAGATAGCGCGAGCCATCTTCGAGGACGAGGACTGCTGGTTCAAAAGTCACTGGGACTGCCTTTCGTTGCCGACGACACCATCGAGCGCACGTTCGCACGGCTCGGGGTCATCCATTCGGAAATAACTATCGACCGCAGTGCCATCGAGATTCCACTCGATCACCTGCAGCCCGTTGTTTTCGACCACACGGTCGATGGTCCAGGTAGCGCGAGACACCCCGCGCACTTCAGAGCGAGCTAGCCAGAGATCCGGCGAGCCAGCACGCGACACCACAATGCCATCGGGGTGAACCTCGAGGAGACAGTTCCCCCGGAAACCCAAGCCATGCACATTGATTCGGTTCAGTTGATCGCCGGCAACCGTGGTCGCGACGTATTTGCCGGTGAATCGAAGATCAGTGTCGGCGAGGCCCGCCGGCGGCGCCACGGGAAGGCCGATGTGTGCCTGACGTCGTTTTCGCGAGTACCAGCCGAACAGCATGAGGGCGAAGATCAGCAGCGCAAGGCTCGCGAGAATAATCAGCGGAACGTCTTTAGCCACGATTGGCCTCGCTCTCAGCTGTGCGCGCTTGTTCAGCAACTTCGGCGGCATCAACGACTTCACCGTCGCGCACCGTTTCGTAGCCGTTGTGGATCGTAGTCATGACTCGGCCAGGCAATTCGCGACCAAGGTAGGGAGAGTTTGTGCTCTTTCCGCGCAGCGATTCAGTCGAGAAAGTAGTGCGAGCGCTCGGGTCGACCAACACGAGGTTGGCCGGGGATCCGAGGGCGAAAGGCGTCGCGTAGCCGTCAAGACGACCGATCTCCGCTGGTTTCTGTGAAAGAACTCGAGCAACATCCGCCCAATCCAGCTGACCGGTGTCCACGACGGCTTGCTGCACGACGTTAAGAGCAGATTCGAGCCCCACCATTCCAAAGGCCGCCTCAGCCCAGGAGCACTCCTTGGCCTCAGGCGGGTGCGGGGCGTGGTCGGTAGCGACGATATCGATGGTGCCATCGGCGAGTGCCGCGCGCAGTGCATGCACGTCTTCGTCGCGCCGCAATGGTGGGTTGACCTTAAAACGAGCGTCGTAGCCGCGAACCAGTTCTTCGGTGAGGAGCAAGTGGTGCGGTGTCACTTCAGCCGTCACCGCAATCCCGCGGGCTTTAGCCCACCGGATGACGTCGACCGAACCTGCCGTCGAAAGATGGCAAATATGGAGGCGAGCACCGACGTGTTCTGCGAGAAGCACATCACGGGCGATGATCGATTCTTCCGCGACGGCGGGCCAGCCGGCCAATCCGAGCTCGCTTGACACGGCGCCCTCATTCATTTGGGCATCCACGGTGAGAGTGGGCTCTTGCGCGTGCTGTGCGACGACGCCGTCAAAGGTCTTGACGTATTCGAGCGCGCGACGCATCAAGAGCGCATTGTGGACACACTTGCCGTCATCCGAAAAGACTCGAACGTTTGCCCGAGAATTCGCCATCGCCCCGATCTCAGAGAGTGTGACCCCTCCGAGTCCTTCGGTGACCGCGCCGATGGGTCGCACTGTGGCGTAGCCGTGGTCGAGTCCCAGCGATTGAACTTGCTCGACAACCCCAGCCGTGTCTTGAACGGGCATGGTGTTAGCCATCGGGAATACGGCGGTGAATCCACCCATCGCCGCGGCACGAGTGCCCGACAGAACCGTCTCGCTCTGCTCGAACCCGGGTTCGCGCAGATGAGTGTGCAGATCGACGAGGCCAGGAAGTGCTTGCAAGCCGCCCGCATCGATGGTGCGATCAGCGGATGTTGCCTCCGTGAAAACACCACGATCGATCGTGAAGTCGGCCCGCTCTCCGCTCGGCAGAGTGGCATTGACGATTCTGATACTCACGAGAGTCCTCTTCTCTGGATTAGTTCGCGTTGAGGGGCGGCGGGCAAAATTCCCGCGCTCACCGCTCCACAGCTCCGGACAGCAAGTGATACAGCACCGACATCCGCACGGAGACGCCATTCGCCACTTGCTCAAGAACTGTCGACTGTGGCGAATCTGCAGCCGCAGCAGAGATCTCGAGGCCGCGGTTCATTGGCCCAGGGTGCATAACCATGCTACTGGCTGGCAGAGCAGTCAGCCGTTCGTCATTGAGTCCCCATTGGCGAGAATACTCGCGGGCATTCGGGAAGAACGCGGCAGCCATTCGCTCTGCCTGCACCCGCAACATCATGATGACGTCGGGGCCTTGCGCAATGGCACTGTCGAGGTCATAAGACACCTCGACGGGCCAGCCGCTCATGTTGACGGGCAAGAGAGTTGCCGGGGCTACGAGGGTCACGTGCGCGCCGAGGGTAGTGAGCAGCCAGACATTTGAACGAGCCACTCGTGAGTGAACGATATCCCCGACGATCGTGACAGTTACGCCGTCGAGGCCCTTACCGCGAGCAGCGGTTCCGTGTAGGCGTCGACGAATAGTGAAGGCGTCGAGCAACGCTTGAGTTGGATGCTCGTGCGTGCCATCCCCCGCATTAACTATTCCGGCATCGATCCAGCCGCTGTCGGCCAGGGTCTTCGGGGCTCCCGATGCCCAGTGCCGCACGACAACGGCATCCGCTCCCATCGCAGCCAGGGTCTGAGCAGTGTCCTTGAGGTTTTCACCCTTCGAGACACTCGATCCTTTGGCCGCAAAGTTGATGACGTCGGCACTCAGTCGTTTCGCAGCGGCCTCAAACGATATGCGTGTGCGCGTCGAGTCCTCAAAGAAGAGGTTAATGACGGTCTTGCCACGCAGCGTGGGAAGCTTCTTGACCTCGCGCTCGGACACGCTCGCCATATCTTCGGCGACATCCAGAATCGCGATCGCTTCATCGCGGGCTAGCCCCTGAGTGGTCAGTAAGTTTCTCATCCGATTGTCACCTCGTCAGTTCCGTCGATTTCTTCAAGCCGCACGTTGATGCGTTCTTCGGCGGAGCTAGGAAGATTTTTGCCCACGAAGTCGGCGCGGATCGGGAACTCGCGATGACCTCGATCGACAAGCACAGCAAGGCGTACCGCTCTCGGACGGCCAAGGTCGCCGAGGGCGTCAAGAGCTGCCCGAATAGTGCGGCCCGAGTACAACACGTCATCGACGAGTACCACGGTCTTGCCGTCGATACCGCCGCTGGGGATATCGGTGGGGCCCGTTGCGCGCGTGGGGTTCTGGGCGAGGTCGTCGCGATACATAGTCACGTCGAGTGCTCCGGCGGGAATCACCGCCGAGTCAACCGACTGGATGATCGCCGAAATTCTCTGAGCGAGAGTGACACCGCGAGTAGGGATGCCAAGGATGACAAGATCGTCTGAACCGCGATTGGACTCAAGAATTTCGTGAGAAATACGAGTCAACGCTCGAGTGATATCAGCATGCTGCAGCACTGTGCGTACAGGCATTCTGACCTCCTTCCCCGCCTCTCTGGACGGAATTTAAAGGAAATCTGTTGAGACAACTCTAGCGCACCTTGGCGAGCAGGTCACACGACGAAGCTAAGGTCAGACGCCCCAACGCTTCAGTAGGAATCGTTCGAGAACTCCCACGGCCGTGTCAGTGAGCTTTCCGAGCACGCCGAGCAGAATGATCGTGAGGAAGAGACGGTCGATGCGGCCGTTTTGCTGCGAATCGACGAGCAAGAAGCCGAGCCCAAGAGAAGCGCCGAGCAACTCCCCCGCAACGAGAAAGAGCCACGCCTGCGCGAGCGCGAGTCGTAGCGAGGAAATCACCGCGGGAACTACGGCAGGTAGTTGCACGAGACTGAGCAACGCTGTGCCGGAATAACCGTAGCTTCGACCCAACTCCACCAGGTGGACATCCACATGTCGCAACGCTGAAGCGACAGTCGTGTACACGGGAAAGAACGCGCCAATAGCAATCAGCGCGACCTTGGAGTCCTCGTTGTATCCGAGGTAGAGCCCCAGGAGCGGAACCCACGCCAACGACGGCACTGCTCTAATCGCTCCCAGAGTTGGCGCCAAGAATTCTGACACTCGGGCGGATAGGCCCACGACAGCGGCAAGGGCGAGGCCGACAATCGAACCGATCACAAAACCAAGCAGAACTCGTTGCGTCGATATCGCCACGTGCTGATAGAGCACCCCACGTTCGTAGAGATCGACTCCAGCACCCACCACACTCTCGGGCGTAGGCAATCGGTAACTGGCAACCAACCCTGACGTGGAGATGAATTGCCAAATCGCGAGGAGAGCAATCGGAAGCACAGCGCCTAGAAGGAAAGGTCGGAGCCAAGGCCGCCGGTGCCCACCGCTGCTACGCGTAGGCGCCTGAGCATCCCCGGCGTCAGCGACGTCGGGGCCCTCAGACACGCTGAAAGGACTATTCAGTGACACGGCTCGGATCCGCTCCGTCAACGTACGTCGTGTCGAACAGTGAAGCGAGAGCATCGTCAATCTGAGACTGTTCAGCAACAGCGCCCGAGTCGACAAAGATCGGGCCGATCACTCCGAGCACATCCAACTGCTTCTGGCCAGGGGCCGGGTCGATCGCGAGATTCGTGCGGTCAAGGAGAACCGAGTTGGCGATCGGTAGATCGATACCCGCTACGTCCGCGAAGATAGCGGCCGCGTCATCCGGATTCTCCGCGGCCCACTGACGCGCTTTTTCATAAGCATCGATAACGACCTGTGCAAGATCAGGTGACTTCTCGAGGAAGCTCTCAGTAGCGTTCAGGAATCCGTAGCTGTTGAAGTCCGGATTGTCGTACACAATGCGCGAGCCCGCATTTACGACGGATGCGCTCATCAACGGATCGAGGCCAGCCCAAGCATCAACGGCGCCGGACTCCAGTGCGGTCTTTCCGTCAGCGTGCTGCAACTGCGTGACTGTGACTTCGTCCAGACCGATGTTGAACTCGGCGAGTGTCTGGAGAAGGAAGAAATACGGATCCGTACCGGCGTTCGCTCCAATGTTCTTGCCGCGCAGATCCTCCGCGGACTGGATCGGAGAATCTGCCGCCACGACGATCGCTGACCAATTGGGCTGCGAGTACACGTCAACCGTCTTGATGGGCGAGCCGTTAGCACGCGCAAGCAGCGCCGCTGAGCCTGCCGTAGATCCCACGTCAAGCGCACCGGCGCGTAACGCGTCATTTGCCGCAGCAGATCCCGAAGACTGGAGCCAAGTGACTTCGACATCGTCCCCGAGGGTAGCTTCAAGCCACCCCTTTTCCTTGATGATCAAACTCAGCGGGTTGTAGGTGGCGAAGTCGACCGATAGCTGATCGCTGCTCCACCCTCCTGCTGTCTCAGTGTCGTCGGGCGAGAGGGCTGAACCTTCACCTGCGACGCAACCGGAGAGACCGAGCGTGAGCGCGACGGCCCCAGCGGTGAGGACTGAAACGAGTGATCGGCGAGACATAATTTCCTTAATGGGTGAGCGTGAGCAAAGAGAGTGAGGTACTAGCTTTTGACAGGAGCGCTGGGGTGGTGGGTGGCGACGCCAAGACCTTCGAGCAGCTCGGCGCGAAGCTCAGCGAGATCTCCGCTGCCCCGATCCCTGGGGCGATAGCCAGGAACAGTGACTGTGGTGCGAACGCTGGAAGCTTCGCCCACGGCATCAGTTGGAGTTGAGCCGAGCAAAATGACCCGGTCAGCGAGATAGAGCGCCTCGTCAACATCGTGAGTGACGATGACTATCGTGGCTGGCTCCGCCGCGTGAAGTTCAAGCAGCAAATCCTGCATAGCTAAGCGTGTAAGAGCGTCGAGAGCACCAAACGGTTCGTCAAGCAGTAAAACGCCGGGACGACGGGCGAGAGCACGAGCTAACGACACACGCTGAGCCATGCCACCAGAAATCTGACGGGGGCGCAGGTGAGCAGCACCCGAGAGTTTGACGAGGTCAAGAAGGTGAGAAACGCGTTCGCTATCGCCTGCTGAGCGACGAGTTCGAGGCAGCCCCACCTCTACGTTGCGCGTGAGCGAGCGCCACGGGAGCAATCGAGGCTCCTGAAACGCTATAGCTGACCGCTCATCGAGGCCCTGCACAGGCGCGTTGCCGATGCTGATCGAGCCAGCCGTCGGAGTGTCCAATCCCCCGATATGGCGCAGGAGAGTCGATTTGCCGCAGCCCGAAGGGCCGATGAGCGCAACAATCTCGCCCTCAGCGATCTCTATCGAGACATCGTTAAGCACGCGACGCTCGCCGAAACTGCGAGAGAGGCTGCGGATGCTCACCGAGAGCGCATCAGAAACGATGCTGTCGCGAAGGGAGGAAGAACTCATCCCTGAACGCTAGAACCTTGCGCTCTCGCTGGCTACTGGAGCCGTAACGTAGCGTCACGTAAGCACGTAACGCCACGTCACAGAAGCGTTCTTAGCCCAGACTGGCCGCGATGCGACCGAGCAGGCCATTGATAAAGCCGGCGGAATCTTCCGTCGAATGCACTTTTGCGGATTCGACTGCCTCAGAGATCGCTACGCCCGCGGGAACCTCATCGTTAAACATGATCTCCCACAGGCCAATGCGCAGCAGTGCGCGGTCGACTGCGGGCATCCGGTTCAATGGCCAACCCTGCGAATAGGTTTCGATGAGTTCATCAATCTCTTCGCCGTGCTCAGTGATGCCTACAACGATGTCTTGCGCGTAGGCCCAGGCCGTGGCGCGAGCGGGCTCGCTCATAGCGCGGGTCGATTCGGCGGCGAGAGCAGCATTGATGCTCTCCCCGCGAACGTCCGCGCCGTACATAACGTCAAGCGCGCGCTTACGCGCCTTGGTGCGAGCTCCCATTTAGTCGTTCACGCGACCGAGGTAGCCGCCATCGCGGGTGTCAACCTTGACCTTGGTGCCCTGTTCAACGAAGAGCGGCACCTGAATCTGGTATCCGGTTTCCACCGTTGCTGGCTTACTGCCGCCGGTCGAACGGTCGCCCTGCAGTCCAGGCTCGGTGTAAGTGATTTCCAGAACAACGGATGCCGGCAACTCGACATAGAGAGGCTCTTGGTTATGCAGCGCAATCGTCACGTTCTGGTTCTCCAGCATGAAGTTGGCTGCATCGCCCACTGCTGTTTCGGTCAGGGTGATCTGGTCGTAGTCGCTCGTGTTCATGAAGACGAAGTTTTCGCCGTCCTTGTAGAGATACTGGAAGTCAGAGCGATCAACAGTCTCAGTTTCGATCTTCGCGCCAGCGTTGAACGTACGATCAACGATCTTGCCCGTACGCACGTTCTTGACCTTCGTGCGAACGAAGGCGCCGCCCTTACCCGGCTTGACGTGCTGGAACTCGATAACGGTCCACAGTCCACCGTCCATGTTGAGAACGACGCCGTTCTTGATGTCAGCGGTAGAGGCCATTCGTAAATCCGTTTCTGTTAACGAGCAAAAGCGCAGTCGAGTCGCGCAGGCGACAAAACCGACGTTCGAGTCTAACCGAGTCGTCGAGCAACCGCGTCGAGGCCAAGAATATAGGACTCAAAGCCGAAGCCCGCGATAACACCAGTCGCAACACCCGAAATCACACTCGTGTGCCGGAACTCTTCTCGGGCGTGGGGGTTAGTGATGTGCACCTCGATGAGAGGAAGTCCAGCCCCCGACACTTGCGCAGCAGCATCACGCAGAGCGTACGAATAGTGTGTGAAGGCAGCCGGATTCATAATGACGGGAGCGCCAGCATCCGCAGCTTCATGAAGCCAGGCGATTAGCTCTGTCTCGCTGTCGGTCTGCCGAAAATCGAGAACAATCGAGGTCGCATTGGGCAGTGCTCGCGCGTGCTCTTCAAGCTGAGCCTGAAGATCGACGAGGGTTCCACCGCCATACACATCTGGTTCTCTGCTGCCGAGCCGTCCGAGATTGGGACCGTTAAGGACGAATACTGTAGTCACCGCTCCACTCTAGCGAGACGAGCCCGCTAGACCCCGACTTCTTGGTACGCCGAGTACAGCATTGCTTCGTCCGGACCGTTGAGCATCGACGTGTGTCCCACGGAATCAAGCACCACGAAACGAATCATGCCGGCACGAGCTTTCTTATCGCGTTGCATCGTGGCCAGAAGCGTGTTCCACCGGCCCAAGGGGTAATCGATGGGCAAGCTCAAGGATTGCAATATGCTGCGGTGACGGTCCACGATGTCAGAACTCAACGAGCCCGCTAGATGCGCCAGCTCAGCAGCAAACACCATACCGACAGATACCGCCGCGCCATGACGCCAACGGTAGCGCTCGGCATGTTCGATTGCGTGGCCAAGAGTATGACCGTAATTCAGAATTTCGCGTACGCCTGTCTCTGTAAAATCTTCCCCAACAACTCGAGCCTTCAGCCCGATCGAAAGCTCGACGACCCGACGGAAAGAATCAGAATGGGGGTCGGTGACGGCATCCACGTCCGCTTCGATGAGATCGAGAATCTCAGGCTCGCCGATGAATCCGCACTTTACGATCTCCGCGAAACCAGCGAGAATCTCGTTGCGTGGGAGGTCATCGAGAACATCGAGATCCGCCACAACAGCACTCGGCGCGTAGAAGGCACCCACGAGATTCTTGCCCTCTGCCGTATTAATACCTGTCTTACCGCCGACGGCCGCATCAACCATTCCAGCGACACTCGTTGGGCACTGAATCAGCTTCACGCCACGCAGCCAGGTAGCAGCGACGAACCCAGCGAGGTCGGTCGCTGCTCCGCCGCCAAAGCCTATGACAGCGTCAGTGCGAGTGAAATCGGTCTGCCCCATGATCTGCCAGCAGAACGCCGCAACTTCGACGCGCTTAGCGTCTTCGGCATCTGGAATCTCCGCAAGAAGCACCTCGTAGTTCTGCGACAGAGATTCGCGGAGTGCGTTTGCTCGCGCACCAAGCGTTGGCGGGTGAATGATGAGCACTTTCGCTACTCGCGGACCCAACTGCTCGGAAAGCTGCGGCAACAAGCCACGCCCGATCAGTACGTCATAAGGACTCACTCCGGCGACCGGGATGATCGTTGTTTCGGTCATTGCTGTTGGGTTCCCAACCAGTCGGCTATTTCATGCGCGACTTTGTCCATTGGCTTCAGTGAAGTGTCGATCGTGAGCAATGAGAGCTCATCGTAGATTGGGCGCCGAGCCTCCACGAGCTTCTCCCACTCATCAGCGTTCTTCGCGAGGGGGCGTTTCGTGCCTGCGATACGGAGGCGCGCTGCAGCTTTCGACATTGTCAGTTGCACAACCCGATGCGATGCGAGATCAGCACGGGTCTCCTGGTTGAGCACCGCTCCCCCACCGAGTGTTACTACGGCAGGCTCTAGCAACGCATTGGCAACAGCCTCGCGCTCACGTTCGCGGAAGTATTCTTCGCCGAATTCAGCGAAAAGCTCCGCGATAGGGCCATGCGAGGCCACAACAACTTTGTCGGTATCGATCAGCGGGGCATCCAGAATCTTCGCCAGCTTCTTGCCAACCTTTGTTTTTCCGGCACCCGGTGCTCCAATGATCACCACGTGGGCGCCACTGTCATTCAGCACGGGACGCCTGAGTAGTACTGAGCGACTCGGGAATCGCAGCGAGGTAGGAGTTAAGATTGCGCTTCGTCTCGCCGAGCGAGTCGCCGCCAAACTTCTCGAGCACCGAATTAGCAAGAGTGAGTGCAACCATAGCTTCTGCAACGACGCCGGATGCCGGAACCGCACAGACATCAGAGCGCTGATGGTGGGCAACGGCTGCCTCACCAGTGGCGACGTCGACCGTGCGAAGAGCACGAGGCACGGTTGAGATCGGTTTCATAGCCGCACGAACCCGGAGTACGGTACCGGTTGTCATACCACCCTCGATGCCGCCAGCACGGTCACTGAGGCGGGAGATTCCGTCGTCGCCGTGAACGAGTTCGTCATGCGCAACAGAGCCACGGCGGGCTGCAGTCTCGAAACCATCGCCAACCTCGACACCCTTTATTGCCTGGATGCCCATGAGGGCAGCCGAAAGCTGAGCATCGAGCCGGCGGTCCCAGTGGGTGTAGGAGCCAAGCCCCGGGGGAAGGCCGTACGCAAGAACTTCGACTACACCGCCGAGAGTGTCACCATCTTCGTGGGCGAGATCAACTTCAGCGACCATACGCTTCGACGTCTCAGGGTCGAAGCACCGCAGCGGATCCGCGTCTAGAGTTGCAACATCGTCGGCTGACGGCAACGCGCTACCTTCTGGCGAACGCACGGTGCCGATCGAGAGCGTGTGGCTCACCAACCGGATGCCGAGGCCCTCCAAAAAAGCGCGCGCTACGGCGCCCAGAGCGACGCGAGCGGCAGTCTCACGCGCGCTTGCGCGTTCGAGAACGTTGCGTGACTCAGCAAAATCGTACTTCTGCATTCCGACGAGATCCGCGTGACCTGGCCGGGGACGTGTCAACGCAGCACCGCGGCCTTTGGGCAAAGTCTCCGGGTCGACCGGAACGGGGCTCATGACATCAACCCAGCGTGGCCACTCGGTGTTTCCGATGCGCAAAGCGACCGGACTACCCATCGTGAGACCAAAGCGGATGCCGCCGCTGAGACTGAGCTCATCCTGCTCGAACTTCATCCGGGCTCCGCGACCGTAGCCGAGAGTGCGACGCACCAGATCCGCCTGAATCTGTTCGGGTGAGATGGGCACACCTGACGGCATCCCCTCAAGAATTGCAACCAATTCGGGGCCGTGAGATTCCCCGGCCGTTAACCATCGAAGCATGCGTCAATCCTCCCACATGAGAAGGGCCGACTTTCGCGCGGGCTACGAGGTCTCGTGTGCCTGAGGCTGCTCGCTCACCGCTCGCCGCATCGCGTCAATTGCATCTGCCTCCCGCGACAACGGAACATCAGCGACGCCTGATGCAAAAATTCGCACTTGTGCGATCGCTTGATTCACGAGAAGGTCGTGCCCTGAAATGACGGTTCCGCCCGCATCGAACCAACTCTGCGCAACCGCGCTTGGCCAGGGGTCATAGGCAACGTCGAAGAGCGCGGCGGCCTCGCGCACGCTCAGCGCGAACTTCAGATCCATTGCCCCGCCAGGCACAGTCGTGATGATCACCGTGGGGGGCTCCGAAATTTCCGCAGCTTCTCTCCACTGGCGAACGATCACTGTAGCGCCCAAAGACTCGCCCAACTCCTGAAGTGGGCTGGCTTTTGAAGGTGTACGAGCAAAGACTGTGATCGTTGAAGCGCCCATGCGGATCGCGGCGACAAGCAGCGATGCGGCGGTCGCTCCAGCTCCGAGAATCCATACAGCGCGCAGCTCGGAGAGGCCTGCATCAAGAATGCTGCGCATTGCGCCCTCAACATCAGTGTTAAAACCACGCAGTCCGTCGTCGCTAACAACAACGGTGTTCGCGCCGCCCACCAACTCGACGAGAGGATCCGCCCAATCCAGCAATGAAACGACGTCTCGCTTCAGAGGCATCGTCAGGGAAAGCCCCCGCCAGCGTCCGTCGAGAGCTGAAAGAAACGCCGGAAGCGACTCCCCTGAGAGTTCAATCGCGTCGTACTCCCAGTCGAAACCGAGGGTTTCATAAGCGGCCCTGTGGATGGCGGGGCTCAAGGAATGCGCGATAGGCGAGCCTAAGACCGCAAGCCGAGTCCGACTCGGAGATGAGGGAAATTGGGTTGAGCGCTCTAGCAATAGCTTCCATTCTCGTCGCTCTCGGCGCACCAATCGCGCAGGCGCTGGGCTGCGGCCTCATGGTCTTCAACGTTTGTCGTGAAGACAGTCTCCCCCGTCGCCAGGTTGATCGGCACGAAGAACAACCAATCGCCGGCGGCAGGGTTGATCGCTGCATCGATAGCGAGTTCACCCGGCAACCCGATCGGCCCCACGGGAAGGCCAGGATTTGCATAGGTGTTGTAGGGATTGCTTGCGTCCGCTCGTTCCGCATCGGTCGTCCACACGGTGTGTAGATTCCCTGTGCCGTAGGCCACCGTGGCATCCGACTGCAAGAGCATGTCTTGGTCGAGACGGTTGTAGAACACTCGAGCAATCTTGTAGAAATCGTCGGTGTTTGGGCCCGCCTCACGCTGCACGAGCGCCGCCATGGTGAGGATACGATAGCGATCCTCAACGGCAACACCGGCGGCATCCAGCTTTTCGTACATCGTGTTGACCATAAGGTCGAGCACAGCGTATGGGTCTTGGCCACCATCAAGTTCATAGGTAGCGGGGAAGAGATACCCTTCAAGACTCACAGCTTCACTCGGAAGTCCAAAATGCGCCAGATCTTCGGAGGCCGTCTGCACCTCGGCCAGAGGAATGCCCGTTGTCTCAGCGATGATCTCAAGCGCATCGGGCAGCGTGGTGCCCTCGGTGATGAGAAGACGGTCAGTCACCTTGTTTTCAGGATCGAGCAGGGCGTCGAGTGCAGCCTGTGCGCTCATCTCCTTTTGCAGCGCGTAGTTACCAGGGAAGAAAGCCGGGTCAGTTTCCTGTTCGAGCAAGAGGTCATAGAAAGCGTCGAACGTCATCGTGACTCCCGCGACGTTCAGGCTTCTGGCGATGTCTGAGCCGATATCGCCCGAGTTGACGGCGACGATTACTTCTTCTCCGTTACCTGTGCCCTCGAAGTCGTTCGCGAGCTCCCATCCCATAATCTCGCGAATCTTATCTTCGTAGTTGATCCAGCCGAACGCGACAACACCGCCTGCGATCAAACCAAGAATGAGGATCGGTAGACCGATGATTAGACCAAGTCGACGCTTCTTTCGCGGAGGTTCATCTCCACCGCCGCTACCGCCCTGGGAGACTGCCGGTGCTGTTATTGCGGCGCCGGTCGCCGATGAATTGGTGCCGGCTGTAAGTTCTTCGAAGGTGACGAGAGCGTCGGCTTCTCGAGCTGCCTGTGTTACCGCAGGCAACTGCGACTCATGCTTGTTCTGGGCTTCTAAGGCGTCTTGAGCCGCTCGAGCCTCGCGACGAGTCATCGGCTGACCGCTGGCTGGCGCTGCTTGGGGAGCAGGCCTAGCAGCGTTGGTTTCGGGCGCAGCTGCCTGCTCTTGGGACGTATCGGTGCCGTGAGCCGCAGCGTCGCGAGCTGATTTGGGCTCGCCGGCAGCGGGTTGGTCACTGAAAATGTCATCCCAGCTCGGTTCATCGGCCATGATTCAAGATCCTTGCGTCGGGTCAACGAGCTCTCCCGGTGGTCGTTCCGCCGAGCGCTCGAAGTCGAGGGCATGTTGCAAAATTATAACGGCGGCAACCTGATCGACGACAGAACGAGAGTTTTTTGTCGTACGACCGGATGCACGAAGCGCGGTTTGGGCTGTCATCGTGCTCATCCGCTCATCGACCAAACGCACGGGTAGCCCCGAGCGATCAGCCAGTTGCTGAGCGAAAGTTCGCGCATCACCAGTCGAAGCAGTATCCTGTCCTGAGAGCGCGATCGGAAGACCGACCACGAACTCAACAGCGCCGTATTCTTCGGCCAACGCGATTACACGCTTCACGCTCGCCTGAGCGCGCTGAACTGTTTCGACAGGGGTCGCTAGCATTCCGTGCGGATCACTCCGCGCAACCCCTACGCGCACCTTGCCGACATCGACGCCGATTCGGGTACCAGAACGCATGGACTAGGCAGACAGAGTCGACACGATGAGAGCGAGAGCTTCGGGGATCGAAGCAGGATTCGCGCCGCCGCCTTGGGCAATATCAGGCTTGCCACCTCCGCCTCCACCGAGCACTCCCGCGGCAGCCTTCGCCAAGGCTCCCGCGGCGACACCGTGCGCGCGTGATGCTTCGTTGGTTGCGACGATTACTGCAGGCTTGTCGCCAATCGTTGCGGCAAGAGCGACTACAGCAGCTTCAGCGCCGAGTCGCTCCCGTACTGATTGAACCAGACCACGGAGATCATCCGTAGAGGCTAGCTCTCCGACGTTCTCAACGACCAGCTTCACTGATCCCGCAACCTGCGCCGATTCAACCAAGGCGGGTACACGCTGCGACAATTGGCCGGCTTCGAGCTGCGCGATTTTGCGTTCAGCGGCCTTCAGGTTGGCAAGAAGTTCGGAGATGCGCTCAGGCAACTGCTCGCGCGGGGTTTTCAGGTTGGTCGTGAGCTCGCTCACGATTGCGCGTTCAGTGGCGAAGTTACGGAACGCATTCAAACCGACGAGAGACTCGATTCGGCGATTGGCTGAGCCCACCGAAGATTCACCCACGAGGGAAATGAGACCGATTTCAGACGAGCGTGCGACGTGCGTTCCCGCACAGAGCTCAAGTGACCACGGGCCACCGATCTCAACAACGCGAACCGTGTCACCATACTTTTCGCCGAAGAGTGCCATGGCACCAAGGTCCTTCGCGTCGTCGAGCGCCATGATGCGCGTCGAGACTTCCAAGTTGTCGCGCACTGCAGTGTTCGCGACCTCTTCAATCTCAGTCTTTGTCTCGACAGACAGGGCTTGCGACCACGAGAAGTCAAGACGCATGTAGCCAGCTTTGTTGTATGACCCTGACTGGTGAGCATCCTTACCCAAAATTTGGCGAAGAGCGGCATGGATGACGTGAGTCGCCGAGTGAGCCTGCGTAGCGCCACGGCGCCAGTCGGCGTCGACTAGCGCACTTGCCGGATCGCCAACTCCGACCTCACCCGCCGTTACCTTCACCTTGTGACTGATGAGTCCCTTGACGGGACGCTGAACGTCGAGGACTTCTAAGTGGAAGCTCGCGCCCACGATCGCGCCGGCATCCGCTTCTTGACCACCAGATTCGGCATAAAGCGAGGTTTCAGCCAGAATAACCTCGGCGGTTTGACCCGCGGTGGCGCGGTTTACCGAAAGACCGTCGACGATGATTCCGATCACGCTCGACTCAGTCTCAAGGTTCTCGTAGCCGGTAAATGTGGTTTCGCCTAGAGCGCGGAAAGCGCTGTAAACCGAAAGATCGGCCAAGTGCTGCTTCTTTGAGCTTGCATCCGCCTTTGCACGGTCACGCTGTTGCTTCATGAGCGTGTCGAATGCCTCGCGGTCGACGCTGAGTCCGGCTTCGCCCGCCATCTCGAGTGTCAGGTCGATCGGGAATCCGAAAGTGTCATGGAGAAGGAAAGCTGTATCGCTGGGAAGCTGCGCGAGGCCCGACTGCTTCGTGTGCTCCACGGCCGTGTCAAGAATGGTTGTTCCGCTGGCAAGCGTGCGTAAGAAGGTGTCTTCTTCTGCGAGCACAATGCGAGAAATGCGGTTATAGTCCTTCGCGACTTCAGGGTAGGCGGCCTTCATGGCGTCACGGGATGCCGGGAAGAGCTCCGCGAACGTCGCGCCTTCAACTCCAAGCAAACGCATTGCGCGAACGGCGCGGCGAAGCAAGCGACGGAGCACGTAACCGCGGCCTTCGTTGCTCGGAGTCACTCCATCCGAAATGAGCATGAGGCTCGAGCGCACGTGGTCGGCCACGACGCGCAGTCGAACATCAGCATCATGGTCAGCGCCATAGGTGCGACCAGCGAGCTCGGCCGCCTTATCAAGGACAGGGCGAACCTGGTCGATTTCATACATGTTCTCGACACCCTGCTTCAAGAACGCGACGCGTTCCAAGCCCATGCCGGTGTCGATGTTCTGCTTCGGCAACTCGCCCAAGATCGAGAACTCTTTACCTTTGCCCTCACCGCGCAGGTACTGCATGAAGACAAGATTCCAGATTTCAACATAACGGTCATCGTCGGTTGCTGGGCCGCCGTCTGCTCCATAGGCGGGACCGCGGTCAAAGAAGATCTCGGAGCACGGTCCAGCGGGACCAGGCTGCCCTGTTGACCAATAATTGGTGTCCATCCCCAGTCGCTGGATTCGCTCATCCGGGAGGCCTGCGGTCTCTTTCCAGTACGCCACCGCGTCGTCATCGTCTTCGTAGACCGTGACCCACAAGTCTTCTGGCCGGAACCCGAGCCCGCCTTTGTCCTCAGCGAGGGTGAGAAACTCCCAGGCGAACTGGATTGCTTCCTTCTTGAAGTAATCACCGAACGAGAAGTTTCCGTTCATCTGAAAGAAGGTGCCGTGCCGTGGGGTCTTACCGACCTCTTCGATGTCCAGAGTGCGAATGCACTTCTGAACGCTTGTTGCACGGTCATAAGGCGCAGGAACGAGTCCTGTCAGGTAAGGAACGAAGGGCACCATCCCAGCAACGGTGAACAGCAGCGTCGGGTCATCGCTCACAAGCGATGCCGACGGCACAATGGTGTGGCCGCGCTCACCAAAATAGGTCAGCCAACGATTCTGAATTTCTGCGGTTTGCATGGGATCCCCGGGGAACTAAATACTGCGGCCCAAGGGCCCTGATGGTCTTGCTAGGAACGTTTTGTGAAGTCCGAAACGGCTTCTTCGACATCCGCTACGGCGTCGCGAAGCTCCGCTTCACGCTCACGGTAGCCGTCAACGACGGCGCTGGTGAACTCGCGAGCTTTTGTGTCGACGTCCGAGAAGAACTGTTTTCCTTCAGGAGTTTTGGCTACCTGATGAGCTGCCACGAATCCGACGGCAATTCCAACGACGAAAAGGACTGCGCCTTTCATATTTCTCCTTCAGATTGGGGATACACGAACCGTATTAGTTTAGGCGGTTTAGTGTCATGAGCGGCGGCTCTTGGGGCGAAGTGCCAGAACCGCGGCGCGAACGCCGGCGCTCAGGCCCGCGATCTTAATCAGAGGACCGCCGACAGTAGCGGCACCAAGTGCTACTAATGCCGAGATGTTGCCCGTCGTCTCCTCGACATTCCGAGTAATTGCATCAACCCGAGCGATCTGACGATTTGTTTCCGAAATCGTCGTGGTCGCTTCTGTGAGCATGGGATCGAGGTTGTCACTGACCCCTCGAATCGCCGCGCTCGTCTCATCGAACACTTTGCCGAGCTTCAACAGCGGTATAGCGAGCAACGCCACCAAAATTGCGAATACTCCGGCCGCGATGAGCCCTGCGATATCTCCGCCAGTCATGGCTACTCCGATCACTCTGAAGAAATGTACATGTACACGCTATTCGAGATTGGGCTCGAATAGCGCCGCAAAACGAGAAAGGGCCGGAGCAATAGCTCCGGCCCTTTCTTTCGCTAGTTAGCGTGCTGCGTAGTACTCAACAACGAGCTGAACTTCACAGGTCACGGGAACTTCGGCGCGCTTCGGACGACGTACGAGACGTGCCTGCAGCTTGTCGATTTCCACCTCGAGGTAACCAGGGGTCTTGGGGAGAACATCAACGTGTCCGCCTGCTGCTGCGACCTGGAAGATCTCCATGCCCTCGCTGCGAGGCTTGACGTGCATGAGCTGTCCCGGCTTAACGCGGAACGAGGGACGGTCAACGAGCTGGCCGTCAACCAAGATGTGACGGTGAACAATCATCTGACGAGCCTGAGCGGTCGTGCGAGCAATAGCCGAACGAACGAGCAGAGCGTCGAGACGCATTTCGAGCTGCTCAACCAAGTTTTCACCGGTGAGGCCAGCAGTCTTGCGTGCTTCCTCGAACTGAATCTTCAGCTGAGCTTCACGGATGCCGTACTGGGCACGTAGACGCTGCTTCTCGCGGAGACGAACAGCATAGTCACTGTCTTGCTTGCGCTTGGTGCGACCGTGCTCACCGGGAGCATAGGGGCGCTTTTCGAGGTACTTGGCTGCCTTCGGCGTGAGGGCAATGCCCAGTGCGCGCGAAAGACGAGTCTTGCTACGGGTACGTGACTTAGTAGACACAGGATCCTTTTCGATTGATTCAAGTAAGAACAATCTGATGATCACTCGCACGCGAACGCGCGTGCGCAACACACCAGACGAAAGAAGAGGGATGACCCTAGGGAACCTGGTCGGCTACAGACCTGTGTTCCGCGATATTCGATTTCATTGCAGCCGCGCGCCGAAACCGTATCGTTGGGACGCATAACTCTACCACGACACGGCTCTACAGACGACGAATCGCCACGCACGCTCGCGCAGTCCCGTTGAGCGGCTATTCTCCGCGAATGATCTCGCGCAACTTAGCCAACCGCGCCGAGACTTCGCGCTCGTTTCCGTTGTTCGTTGGCGTGTAGTACTCGGTTCCCTTGAGCACATCAGGGAGATACTGCTGCTTCACAACGCCGAACGCAGAATCGTGAGAGTAGCGATAACCCTTTCCATGCCCCAAGCGCTTCGCGCCGGGGTAGTGAGCGTCACGAAGGGGTGGAGGTACTCGCCCGATCTTGCCGGCGCGCACATCGGCGATTGCGGCATCCAAAGCAGCGTAAGCGGCATTCGACTTGGGTGCGGTCGCCAAATATACAACGGCTTCAGCTAGCGGGATACGGCCCTCAGGCATGCCAATAAGCTGGACGGCATCAGCGGCAGCAACAGCAATAACCAGCGCTTGCGGATCGGCAACTCCCACGTCCTCAGCGGCGCTAATGATCACTCGCCGAGCAATAAAGCGCGGGTCCTCCCCCGCTTCGATCATTCTGGCCAAATAGTGCAATGCGGCATCAACGTCGGAACCACGAACTGACTTTATAAAGGCACTGATGACGTCGTAGTGTTCGTCACCCTGTCTGTCGTACCGCAACAGTGCTCGGTCGACAGCGTTGGCGACATGTTCAGCAGTCACGACTGCAGGCGAAGCAGCACCTTCATCGTTAGCAGCCGAAACAGCGGAAGCCTCGAGCGCGGTCAAAACACGACGTGCGTCGCCAGAAGACAAGCGAATAAGAAGTGCCCGCGCCTCAGCCTCGAGAACCACAGCATCCTTAAGGCCTCGTGGGTCGCTCACGGCACGATCGACGAGCTCGCCCAGGTCGTTATCGTCAAGCTGATTCAGCGTGAGCAAGAGTGAGCGCGACAGTAGCGGCGAAATAACAGAGAAAGACGGATTCTCGGTCGTTGCGGCAATGAGGATGACCCAGCCGTTCTCAACGCCCGGCAATAGAGCATCCTGCTGCGCCTTCGTGAAGCGATGAATCTCGTCGAGGAACAAAACTGTGGAGACACCATAGAGATCGCGGGCGGTGAGCGCTTCTTCCATTGTCTGGCGCACATCTTTCACGCCGGCAGTCACCGCAGACAGTTCCACAAATTTTCGCTGTGAACCGCGAGCGATGGCCTTGGCAATGGTGGTTTTGCCTGTGCCGGGCGGACCCCAGAGGATGATGGATGCCGAACCGTGACTGCCCTCGGCATCCGATGCCAGACGCATCAATGGCGACCCTCGCTGCAGCAAGTGCTTTTGACCGACTATCTCGTCGATAGTGAGCGGCCGCATGCGCACTGCGAGAGGTGTTGCTCCGCTATGCAGAGTTGCGGAACCGTCCATGCGTCAATCGTAATCGGCTGCGCCGACCATCGATACAGTAGGCGCTGACGGCGAGGTCACGCCGTGGCGTTTGGTCGCGGTTCGCGCGAGACCGTAAGGTTCATTGTGGCGTTCCTACGACAGCGGCGAAATCCGCGATTCTTCAAGGAGTAATGGTGGCATCGAGCAAGAAGCAATCACGCGAGCAACGAGATGCTCGGGAACGACTGCGCCAGTACACAGCGCGAGCCGCAGTGCACGAGAACACAATCGCGCGACGCAAGCGCGACAACATGCTCGCGATCGGCGTCGGCATCCTTGTTATCGCTCTCGTTGCGACCGCACAGGTCTTCTACTTCTCCTCGGGACCGGGCACCCCTGAGGCTGCACCGTCGTTCACTCCGGAACCGGAAGCCACGGCACAGGGCAACATCGGGGACGTTCCGGACCTTGCACTCGCAGAGAACCGAACATGGACGGGCGAGCTCACCCTCAATGACGTTGTTCTAGACATCGAACTCGATGGCGCTGCCGCTCCCCAAGCTGTGTCTTCGCTCGTTGATTCGGCAGCCTCTGGCTACTACGAAGGAACCACGTGCCACCGTCTCGTTGATACTGAGAGCGCAGGACTAATCCAGTGCGGTTCACTTGATGGAACCGGAGCAAGCGATCCCGACTATGCCTACGGCCCGATCGAGAACTCAGGGGTCGGTGGCTTCTACCCAGCGGGAACTATAGCTATGGCGCGAACGGGCGACAACGCCTTCTCCAACGGCCGACAATTCTTCATCGTTTACAACGATGCAATCATTCCTGACGATACCGCCGGCGGCTACAGCATCGTCGGTCGCGTCGTCTCCGGACTCGACGCTCTCCAATCCGAGATCGTCGCTGGTGGCATTGTTGATGATGCCCAAGACGGAGCACCAGTGGTAGCCACAAGCATCACGGGCTTCACGATCCAGTAACAGCGTCAGCGACGAAGAGCACGGTTGTCCTAAGCTTGGGTAACCCGGCAGCGACTTCCGGCATAAGCAGCAAGGTGAAGTAATTGGCTACACAAGAGCAGAACGAGTGGGGACACGTCGACGAGACGGGTACCGTTTTTGTGCGAGAGGCAGACGGCGAACGTGCCGTCGGCCAGTACCCCGACGGAACTCCCGAAGAGGCTTTGGCCTACTTCACCCGCAAATACCACGAACTAGCGGGTCAAGTAACCCTGCTCGAACAGCGAGTCAAGAACGGCGCTCCTGCTTCGGATGTCTCCAAGGCGATTAAGGCCCTTACAGAGTCAATTACGACGGCCAACGCCGTAGGCGATCTGGCCGCTCTCAACGCTCGTGTTGAAGCTTTGAGCGGCTCAGTTTCCAAACTTACGGAAAAGCAAAGCGAAGAAGCGAAGGCGGCACTGGCTGAGGCCATCACAGCGCGCACCGCGCTCGTCGTGGAGGCGGAGACTCTCGCCGCAGCGGACCCGGCCAAGGCTCAGTGGAAGCAAGTCACCGCTCAGATGGATGACATCTTTGCACGCTGGAAGGCACACCAGGCTGACGGCCCGCGTTTGCCCAAGAACGAGGCAAACGAGCTATGGAAGCGATTCCGTGCCGCGCGCAGCACTATTGATACTCACCGTCGCGCGTTCTTTGCAGAACTAGACTCTGCACACAAGACGGCGCGGTCCGACAAGCAAGCTCTGGTGGACCAGGCCGAAGCACTCGTCGCCCAGGGAGCAGACGGAATCCCCACATACCGTCGACTCCTCGATCAATGGAAGGCCGCTGGTCGCGCCGGTAAGAAGTTCGACGATGCGCTCTGGGCTAAGTTCAAGCAAGCTGGAGATGCTCTCTACTCAGCGAAGTCTGAAATCGATGCGCAAGACAATGTCGAGTTCGCCGCTAACTGGGAGCTGAAGAAGGCCCTTCTGGAAGAAGCTGAGCCTTTGCTCACTTCGACCGACCGCGTGCAAGCCAAGAAAGCGCTCTTCTCGATTCAGAAGCGCTGGGATGAAATCGGCAAGGTACCTCGCGACAAGATCAAGGTCGCTGAGGAGCGACTGCGCAAGGTCGAAACCGCAGTGCGCAAGCTCGATGAGGATCACTGGAACAAGAACAATCCAGAACGCCAAGAGCGTTCCGAGGGTTTCTTGGGCCAGCTCAATGAAGCCATCGAAAAGCTTGAAGCAGAACTGGCTGAGGCCCAAGCTACCAAGGACGCCAAGAAAATCGCCGCCGCTCAAGACGCTCTGGATGCCCGTAAGGCATGGTTGAGCGCTCTTAAGTAGCAATTTGTCCACAGGGTTCTGGTTCTCCACCGAACCAGACTCTGTGGTCGAGAGCGGCCCGCTGTCGCCGCACCATTGAGGTATGACACCTCGATTGCCACCCGTACTCAGTGCACACGACTTGCCCTTAGCTGAGCTGCAGTGCGCAGCACTTGATGGCGAACTTTACCCCCTCGACAGCTGCTTTTGCCCTATCGATGAGTTCGACACAGTTCACCTGCGCGCTCGTGCTCTCGCCGTTGTTCTCGACAATCGAATCATTGCGGAGCGCATGACTGCAGCGTGGGTCTGGGCGGCAACCCTCAATCCCCCGAACCGGCACGAACTCTGCGTGGCTATCGGCGCACGAACACGCCCTCAACACGGGCTCAACGCGGTATTGCGAGAGGTCGTAATCGGACCCGACGATATTGACACCGTGTCCGGGGTGAGCGTGACATCGCGGCTGCGAACCGTGTTGGATCTCGCACGTTTCAGCGAACCCCTCGGTGCCCAGGAGAGTGCTGCGATTGCGACGCTAATGCGTGACGGGGGCTTCGGGTATCAGGACTGCGCCGATGCACTCAATGCGCGTCGAAACCTACCCCTAAAACGCTTGGCATTAGAGCGATTAAACGCGCTTAAAGACGCCGCATCCGCGGCCTAGAAACGACCTAACCGCTATTGACCCGGTAAACGTCATAGACAGCGTCGACGCGCCGCACTGCATTGAGCACACGATCGAGGTGAGTAGTGTCCCCCATTTCGAACACAAACTTGCTGATCGCGAGTCGAGCCGTCGAGGTGTTTACTGTCGCCGAAAGAATGTTGACGTGGGTCTCACTCAGTACTTTCGTTATATCTGAGAGCAGGCCTGCCCGGTCAAGAGCTTCCACCTGAATTTGGACCAAGAAGAGACTCTTAGACGTAGGCGCCCACTCCACATCGATCATCCGCTCTGGTTCATCTAGCAATGACTGAACGTTCTTGCAGTCGTCACGATGTACAGACACGCCAGCGCCGCGCGTGATGAATCCGACGACACCATCCCCCGGCACCGGCGTGCAGCAGCGTGCTAACTTGACCAAGATATCTGGGGCCCCCCGTACGAGGATTCCTGAGTCAGAGTGCTTGTAGGGACGCAGTTTTCCCGCTGTGGGGAAAGTTAGCTCGTTCTCGTCTTCCTCGGTGCCGCTACTGAGAGAACCTACGAGCTTCTCGATAACAGACTGAGTTGAAATATGCCCTTCGCCCACAGCAGCGTAGAGGGCGGATACGTCTTCGTAGCGCATGGTCGCCGCCAGTTCAGCGAATGACTCTTGGCTCATGAGCTTCTGAAGCGGCATGTTTTGCTTGCGCATTGCGCGCGCAATTGCATCTTTGCCCTGCTCTATGGCTTCGTCGCGGCGTTCCTTGGTGAACCATGCGCGAATCTTATTGCGAGCTCGTGTGCTCTTCACAAAACCTAGCCAGTCTTGGCTGGGCGCGGCATCGGGGCTCTTCGACGTGAAAACTTCTACTGAGTCGCCGCTGGTGAGCGCAGTCTCCAAGGGAACTAGTCGACCGTTGACCTTAGCGCCCATGGTGCGATGACCAATTTCCGTGTGCACCGCGTAGGCGAAGTCGACCGGTGTGGCTCCAGCAGGGAGGCCGATAACTTTTCCTTGCGGGGTGAAGACGTAGACCTCTTTCGCCCCGATTTCGAAACGCAACGACTCGAGAAACTCGCTGGGATCGGATGTCTCTGCTTGCCAGTCGGTGATATGCGCCAACCACGCCATATCGTTGTCTGCTGGAGCAGATTCAACTGCTTTCCCAGCAGCGCGATCCTTGTACTTCCAGTGTGCGGCAACGCCGAACTCAGCTCGATGGTGCATTTCGTTTGTACGAATCTGGATCTCCACGGCACGACCTTGGGGACCAATAACTGTCGTGTGGAGCGATTGGTAGAGGTTGAACTTGGGGGTCGCGATGTAGTCCTTGAAGCGGCCAGGAATAGGATTCCAGCGAGCGTGGATTGAACCCAGGACCGCGTAGCAGTCTCGTACTGAGTTCACCAACACGCGAATGCCAACAAGGTCGTAAATCTCATCGAACTCGCGACCCCGAACGATCATCTTCTGGTAGATCGAATAATACTGTTTCGGACGTCCGGCTACTGCGCCTTTGATGCGAGAGGTGCGGAGGTCGTCTTTCACCGAGGCTATGACCTGTTTGACAAACTCGTCCCGTTGGGGAGTTCGCTTGGATACAAGGCTCTCGATCTCCACATAAATCTTGGGATGGAGGACAGCGAACGACAGGTCTTCGAGCTCGAGCTTGATGGCTTGAATACCCAAACGGTGCGCCAAGGGAGCATAGATCTCGAGAGTCTCTTGTGCTTTACGAGAAGCAGACTCTCGTGGCACGAATCCCCACGTCCGTGCGTTGTGAAGTCTGTCTGCGAGCTTGATGACGAGCACGCGGATGTCTTTAGACATTGCCACAATCATCTTTCGCACTGTCTCGGCCTGCGCGCTGTCGCCGTACTTGACCTTGTCGAGCTTAGTGACACCGTCGACGAGCATCGCGATCTCGTCGCCGAACTCAAGACGGAGTTCGTCTAAGGAATACGCAGTGTCTTCTACCGTGTCGTGAAGCAGTGCAGCGGCGATCGTCTTTTCGCCGATGCCCAACTCGGCGAGGATCTGCGCCACCGCGATCGGATGAGTGATGTACGGTTCACCGCTTTTGCGCTTCTGTCCATCATGGGCTCGAAATGCAGCGGCGTATGCGCGCTCGATAAGTGCGAGGTTCGCCTTGGGGTGGCTCGTCTTTACCGTGCGAAGGAGCTTCTCAACAGAGCCGGCCGGCTGTGCGCGAGAGAATAGGCGCGGAAGTAGCGCGCGGAAAGACGCCGATGACTGCTGCGTTTCGCTCACTCCGCTACCTCCTAGATTGATTCTAGGTTGCGATGGGAACCATCGAAGACATAGTCGCTCAGAGCGAAATCAGCTCTGTGTGCACGCACACTCTGCCCTCTGCGCACGCTGGCTACTTGTTACCCTTGTCCGCAGCGCGAGCAACAGTCAGTCGCTTCGTGCGGCTGAGGATGTCAGGCTCGTTCTGACGGAACTGTGCATAGAGCGGAGCAGCGATAAAGATCGTCGAGTACGTTCCCACTACGATCCCGATGAACAGCGCCAAAGCGATGTCGCGAAGCGTGCCTGCACCGAGCACGTAGGCTCCGATGAAGAGGATCGCGGCTACGGGGAGCGCAGCAACAACACCCGTGTTGATCGACCGAACTAGTGTTTGGTTGACCGCCAAGTTAACAGACTCGCCGAAGGTACGACGCGACTCAGAACCGTCCTCCGACGTGTTCTCCCGAATCTTGTCGAACACTACAACAGTGTCGTAGAGCGAGAATCCAAGGATCGTAAGGAACCCAATCACTGCTGAGGGTGTGATCTCGAAGCCGAAAATGCCGTACACACCGGCCGTGATGACGATGTCGTGCAACAAGGCGATCATCGCGGCGATCGACATCTTCCACGTTCGGAAGTAGATCGCCATCATGATCGCCGCCAAGGCAATGAAAACGATAAGAGCACGCAGGGCTGACCCCGTGATGTCCGCTCCCCATGATGGACCGACGAACGAGGCAGCCACCGCGTCTTTATCGACGTTGAATGCACCAGCCAAGGCGTCTCGCACCGAGTTCGATTCTTCGGTCTCCAATTGCTCTGTCTGGATGCGAAGCGAGTTAGTACCCACCACGGTTACCTTTGGAGCCGCTTCTTCGACGACGCCAACGACAGTGTCGATTGCAAGATTCTGAGCGTCGGCGCTTGTGTCGGGGTTCGAGAGCGCTTCAACTGAGTCGATCTGGAACTGGGATCCGCCGGTGAATTCGATTCCGAATACGTAACCACCACGAAGTGCAGGAACCAGAATCGAAACCGCGATCAGCACGGCCGCTAGAGCGAACCAGACCTTCCGGCGACCGATGAAGTTGATCGACACATCGCCTGTGTAGAGGTCGTTGCCAAACTTCGAGAAGCTAGCCATCAGGAGTCCTTTCCATCTGAGCTGGAATCTGTTGTGGGCCTGGCCACATCAGCAGCCTTGCGTTCGGCAATCGTTTGTCGGCGCGCTGCTTCGCGGCTAGCACCCACCTTGTTCTTCGCGGCAACCGGCGTTCTGAATTGAGCACGACCACGGTAGACGGCTCCGAGAGCATTGGGATCGAGACCGCTCAAAGGATGTCCGCTTGCGAAGAAGCGAGTGCTCGCGAGCAATTGCAATACAGGATGGGTAAACAACACCACGACGAGTACGTCGATGACCGTTGTGATCCCGAGCGTCAGCGCGAACCCTCTGACGTTTCCCACGGCAAGCACGAATAGGACAACGGCGGAGAGCAAGTTGACAGCCTTGGCCGCCGAGATCGTGCGTAGCGCTCGCTTCCAACCTGCTTCCACAGCGCCAGTCAGTGAGCGACCATCGCGCAACTCATCACGAATACGCTCAAAGTAAACAATGAACGAGTCTGCTGTGAAACCGATCGCGACGATAAGACCCGCGACGCCGGCGAGAGAGAGGCGGTAGCCGTGCCGCCACGAGAGGTAAGCGATTACGAGATAAGTGAGAACGCCGGCGACGATGAGAGAGGCTACCGTGACGAGGCCAAGAAGACGGTACTGGAACAACGAGTACACGACGACCAAAAGCAGTCCGATCAGACCTGCGATCAGTCCCGAGCTCAGCTGAGTCGTTCCGAGCGTGGCAGATATCGTCTCACTGCTTTGTACCTCAAAGCCAATGGGAAGCGCTCCGAACTTTAGCTGGTCAGCGAGAACAGTTGCCGTCTCTTGAGTAAAGCTTCCGGAGATCTGGGGATTACCACCGGTAATGATGCCCTGAGTGGTCGGTGCTGAAATGACTTGACCGTCGAGGACGATAGCGAAACGATTGCGGGGGTCGGTCTGGTCGAACCCGAACAGGCGCGTTGTCATCTCCGCAACGTCAGCGGTGCCGCCATCATTAAATGTCAGGAAAACACCCCACTGTCCGGTGCTTACGCCCTGCGAATTGGTGATGAGACCGCTCGATGCGTCGGTAATGGTGCTGCCCTCGACCTCAACGGGACCAAGAATGTACTTGTAAGAGCCGTCAGCCTCGCACGTAATGAGGGGTTCGTCGACCGGGGCGACACTGAACGTGTCTAACGAAGCGCAATCGAAATTCGTGTACTCATCGAAGAGAGCTTCCGTGATCCAGTTGAGGTCACTCGCATCAGTCGGAGCTGCCGTTGGGGTCGTCGCGAGAGTCGGCTCCGGGGTGGGCGTCTCCCCTGAAGGAGTATCAGTCGCGGCCGGATCCGGTGTTTCCTCAGCGGCAGCGGTACCTGCGACATCAGTGTAAAGAACCGGGCGGAACTCGAGCTTCGCAGAAGACTGAATGCGGTTGAGCGTCTCTTCATCCGGCACACCCGGAATTGAAACGACGACATTCGTTCCACCCTGCGTCGTCACTTCTGCTTCAGCGACACCGCTGGCGTCGACTCGATCGCGAATAATCGACACAGCCTGGTTGAGCTGCTCTCCGGAAACCGTCTGGCCGCTCTCCAATTGAGGCGCCAAAACGATTTGAGTGCCACCCTCAAGGTCGAGAGCGAGCTTAGGAGCCCAGGATGCCGTACCGAAGATGGAGCCAGCGCCAATCAAGACGGTGAGTCCCACCGTGATTGCTGTGAGCCAGACAATGGCCCGCCAGGCGTTCTTCACAGGGGTTGTTCTTGCCACCTATTTGACTCAGCTTTCTTGACAGTGCTGTGCAGAATCGCACGGCGTTGGACAGCCGCCCCCGGGTAGGACGACTCTCAACACTAGTGGGTTACAGGGACACGTTCCTCTACTTTGAGGACTTGTCGTCCTTTGAATCGGAAAGCTCGCCGTATTCGGGAGTCGTCGTCTCGGTTGGAATTTCAGTAGCTGCTTCACGCTCCGCAGCCTCCCGATTAGCAATTTCCATTGCTTCCTCTACCGAACGAGGTGCACCATCTTCGACAGCATCCTCGGCAACGACCTTGGCGAGAGTTTGGCTGTGCACCTTAACGATGACACCCTTGCTGATCTCGATCTCAGCTTCGTTCTTGACAGTGTCCATCGTGATCAACGTGCCGAAGAGACCGAAATTGGTCATGACGTCCACGCCAGGAACCATCTGCCCGCGCAGTTCTTCCATCTGTTGCTTGCGCTTGCGGCTGTTGCGGAACATGAAGAAAATGAGCACGCCGAGAATGGCGAGCATCGCAATGGAAAGAGGATCCATGAGGTACCTTTCGGTTGGTCTGTGGGCCTGGCGCTCAAGCTGAGGCGCGTGTTAAGCCAGTAAAACTATAGTTCATCGGCGGCATGACTCGAATTCCGATCGGTCATCCCGAAGTGATCCCAGGCCGCCCGCGTAGCTACACGCCCGCGCGGCGTTCGTGTGAGCAGGCCGATCCGCACAAGGAACGGTTCGACGACAGACTCGACCGTCTCCGCCTCTTCGCCGACCGAGACAGCCAACGTGCTGAGGCCTACTGGACCGCCATCGAACCGTTCCAGCACGGTCATCATCACCGCACGGTCAAGGCGATCCAGCCCACGCTCATCAACGTCGTACAACTCAAGAGCCGCACGCACGGTGTCCTTACTTGCGACGGTGTCGTTGACAAGCGCATAGTCCCGGACTCGACGGAGCAACCGGTTCGCTATCCGAGGAGTACCCCGGCATCGTCCCGCGATTTCAGCGACTGCCTCGTGATCGATCTCAAGGTCGAGCATGCGTGCCGTACGCGCAATTACGCGCTCCAATTCAGGCTCGTCGTAAAACTCAAGATGAGCGGTGAAACCGAAGCGATCGCGAAGCGGATTGGGAAGCAATCCCGAGCGCGTCGTCGCGCCGACCAAAGTAAAGGGAGCGATATCGAGCGGGATAGAGGTTGCCCCGGCACCTTTGCCCACCATGATGTCAATACGGAAATCTTCCATCGCGAGGTACAGCATCTCTTCTGCCGAACGCGCCATGCGGTGAATTTCATCGATGAAGAGCACTTCACCGGGGAGCAGCGAAGAAAGGACAGCCGCAAGATCGCCGGCGTGCTGAATAGCGGGACCGCTCGAGAGGCGCAACGGTCGGTCACTTTCGTGGGCGACGATCATCGCCAGAGTTGTTTTACCCAGGCCGGGCGGGCCCGCGAGGAGAATGTGGTCGGCAGTGCGGTTTTGCATCGCTGCGGCGCGCAGAAGAAGCTGCAGCTGGCCTCGGACTTTAGTTTGCCCCACAAACTCGGCGAGAGAAGCCGGTCGAAGCGCTCCCTCGAACGCGAGTTCGGCATCCGACTCGACTGTGGGGTTCGCAACCAGATCGTCGCCGTTTTCAAACATCAGGAACCAGCCTTGCCACTACGAGACCCGACGAGCAAGATAGCCCTTCGCAAAATCGCTTGCACGTCGTCAACTTCAGCGTTGCTTGCATCGCGCAGTGCGCTCTCCGCAGCCGGCTGAGCGAGTCTTTCGGGCCAGCCCAATCCTTGCAGCGCCATCGACACTTGCTCCGAGACGGAATTCGACCGGACCGAGGTTACGCCCGGCTGGCGTGTCGACACGACAAGTTTGCCAGCGAGATTCAGCACAATCAGCTTGGCGGTTTTAGGACCGATGCCCGAGACCTTACGAAAGGCAGAGTCGTTTTCTTCGGTGACAGCGCGAGCAACATCATCGGGCGTAAGCGCAGCAAGAACTCCCATTGCGCTCTTAGGACCAACACCAGTGACCCCTCGCAAGAGATTGAAGACCTCGAGCTCGTCGGGCGACCGGAAGCCGTACAAGGCGAGGTCATCTTCTCGAACAATGAGCGCTGTGTTGACCTGAGCCTCAGAACCTACCCGCACCGAAAGCGCGTGCTCGGGAGTAACGCTCACAGTGAGCCCCACTCCCCCTACTTCGACAACGAGTGAGGTTCCGACCGCGGCGAGAACGGTGCCACGAAGGGAAGAAATCATAGGTTCAGCCTACGAGCACCCGCCGACTTCTCTGCCGACCGCCACGCCTCCTGCGCCGGGGTGAGCCCGGGACCGTCGGATAATCCAGGCCGAGCACCGCCGCCGCTCGCGCTCGCATCGCCCGAAGCAGACCGCGGCGCTGCCGAGAATCCCGGCCCACTCTTCCACGCACCGCAGATTGCTAGGGCACACGCATCTGCGGCATCCGCTGGTGTGGGTGCCTCGGCGAGACCGAGAACCCGGGCAACCATGGTGCCCACTTGCTTCTTGTCCGCTCCGCCGAACCCAGTAATCGCAAGTTTGACTTCGGTCGGAGTGTGTAGCGAGACGGAAAGCCCCCGGCGCGCGGCGACATACATTGCGACGCCGCTCGCTTGAGCAGTGCCCATCACGGTACTGAGATTGTTTTGAGCAAAGACGCGTTCAAGAGAGAGCTGCGTTGGCTCGTACTTGCCAATCACCGCGTCGATGCCTTCGCCGATCACCCGCAGCCGTTCTTCGAGCACCATCTCTGGCGGCGTACGAACGACTCCAACATAAACGAGCGTTGCCCGCCGATTGGGAGCGACGTCGACCACTCCGACACCACAGCGCGTGAGACCAGGATCGATCCCGATCACCCGCAGGGTCATCGACTAGTCCTCGTCGAGTTCTGCTTGCACCTCGGGGCTGATGTCAAAGTTCGAGTAGATGTTCTGAACGTCGTCAGACTCTTCGAGCGCATCAATCAACTTGAAAACTTTGCGCGCAGTGTCGGCGTCGACCTCAACCTTGAGGTTCGGAACGAACTCTGCTTCTGAGGAGTCATAGTCGATCCCGGCGGCCTGCAAAGCGTTGCGCGATTCAACCAAGTGAGCGGTATCGGTGATGACTTCAAAGCCCTCACCGTGGTTCTTGACCTCTTCGGCACCCGCGTCGAGCACAGCCAGGAGGATGTCGTCTTCTGAGACGCCCTCGGTCTTCGTAATCGAGATAACGCCTTTGCGCTCGAAGTTGTAAGCCACACTGCCGGGATCTGCGAGCGAGCCACCGTTGCGGCTCATGATCGTGCGAACATCTGCCGCGGCGCGGTTCTTATTGTCGGTCAGACACTCGACCATAAGCGCTACGCCGTTGGGGCCATAGCCCTCGTACATGATGTTGAGGTACTCAACGGCGTCGCCGAGCTGGCCCGAGCCACGCTTGACTGCGCGATCGATGTTGTCGTTGGGTACTGACGTCTTCTTTGCCTTCTGAATGGCGTCAACAAGAGTCGGGTTTCCCGAAAGATCAGCGCCTCCAATCTTGGCGGCGACCTCAATATTCTTGATTAGTTTCGCGAAAGCCTTCGCGCGGCGAGAGTCTGTAATCGCCTTCTTGTGCTTGGTAGTTGCCCATTTAGAATGCCCTGACATAAGGGACATTCTAACGCGTGCGAACCTCGCTCGACTGCGCGAATCCCCGGGCTAGCGTTCTTCGAGCGAACTGCGGAGCCCCAGCTCGGCCAATTGCAATTGGGCTAGTCGCGCCACAGTCGCGCTGTTTCCCGCTCGCCATTCTGAGGCGGGGGCCTCCGAGACCCGCGCTAGTTCGGTCATATTCAGCGTCGTGAGCGCTCGGAGAGCCAACAGATCGGCGCCACCCGGCGTTGCCAACAGCCGCTTTGCTTCGTTGGCCCGCACCACAAACCGGATGCGCGGCAGCAGCCAGACAAGAAGAATGAGCATCACCGGCACTATGCCGATGAACAGCCCTACCGCCGCTGCAGCGGTTTCGACCGAAGCTTGTTGACTCTGCCCCGCAGACTCCAGGGCTGCACCGGCTTCGCTCGCACCGTCGAACGGTGCCCGGATGCCCGATCCAATCAGCGGCACCGAGCCAAGTGTGTCGCCCAGTTCGGTCATCGTCGACTCGAATCCGGCGCCCGCTTCCTGCATTTGAACGCCGAGCTGCTGAAAGGCGGCGATGAGCTGATAGACCCAGACGCCGAGAGCAATCCACACCACAATGAACCCGAGGGAGATCAGGTCAGCGATGATTTGACGCATTCGACGCGCGGGCTGGTCCGCATACAGTTGCATTCCCCCATGATGCAGGAACTACCGCACCGCGCGGACTCGACTCACGAAGTACTCATGGAATCGCGTATCACCCGTAATCTCGGGATGAAAGGACGTGCCGAGCAGATTGCCCTGTTCCACCGCGACAATGCGGCCATCATCCAGTGTTGCCAAAGCTCGCGCCCGAGCACCGACGCTTTCGACAACCGGAGCGCGGATAAAGACGGCGTGCACGGGGGTCTCGCCCAGTTCCGGGATACTCAGATCAGTTTCGAAAGAATCAGTCTGAGACCCAAATGCGTTTCGGCGAACAATCACGTCTAGGCCGCCGAAAGACTGCTGACCTTCGATCGAATCCTGCACACTATCCGCCAGCATGATCAGCCCCGCGCAAGTTCCGTAGACAGGAAGTCCCGCGCGAATAGCTGTGCGAATCGGCCCGAAAAGACCATAGAGCCGCGAGAGTTTGTCGATCACACTTGACTCGCCGCCGGGAATGATGAGACCCGCAATGTGCTCCAGTTGCTCAGGAGATTTGACCGCTACAGCCGTTTCTCCGAGTTGCCGGAGCACCTGCAGGTGCTCACGAAAATCACCCTGAAGGGCAAGAACCCCGATGGGGAGCTGATCGACCGAAGGGCTACCAGCCACGCTCAGAAAGGCGGTGCGGTGCTGCTAAGTCAGAGACGTTGATGCCCACCATCGCTTCACCCAAGCCACGCGAAGTCTCGGCGATAACGTTGGGGTCGTCGAAGAAGGTTGTGGCCTTGACGATCGCGGCAGCACGCTGAGCCGGGTTGCCCGACTTGAAGATTCCCGAACCGACGAAAACTCCGTCAGCACCGAGCTGCATCATCAAAGCGGCGTCAGCAGGGGTAGCGACTCCACCAGCGGTGAAGAGGACGACAGGCAGCTTGCCGCTCTGCGCAACTTCGCGAACGAGTTCATACGGTGCCTGCAGTTCCTTCGCAGCGACATACAGTTCGTCGATCGACTTGGAGCGAAGCTCGTTGATCTGACCCTTGATGGTGCGGATGTGTTTGGTCGCCTCAGAGACGTCGCCGGTTCCGGCTTCACCCTTCGAGCGAATCATCGCAGCGCCCTCGGTGATCCGACGCAAAGCCTCACCCAGGTTGGTCGCACCGCACACGAACGGAACGTCAAAATTCCACTTATCGAGGTGGTTCACGTAGTCAGCCGGGCTGAGCACCTCTGACTCGTCAATGTAATCAACCTTGAGCGCCTGCAAAACTTGAGCTTCGACGAAATGTCCGATGCGAGCCTTCGCCATCACGGGGATCGACACAGCATCGATGATGCCGTCGATGAGATCCGGGTCACTCATGCGAGCAACGCCGCCCTGCGAACGGATGTCGGCGGGCACTCGCTCGAGGGCCATAACGGCGACTGCGCCGGCATCTTCCGCGATCTTTGCCTGCTCGGCGTTGACGACATCCATGATGACGCCACCCTTGAGCATCTCTGCCAGCCCGCGCTTAACGCGGCTCGTACCCGATTCGTTGGATGAAGTGTTCTCGCTCATAGCTTCAACGCTAAGACCGAAGCCCTGAAAGCAATGCAGCCAATTTGAACTCAGTGGCTCGTAGGCCACGCCATCGCGAGCTCATCCCGAACCTCACCGAGCAGCCGCGGAATCGCCTTAGTGCCAGCCACAATAGGGAAAAAATTCGAATCGGTTGCCCACCGCGGGACAACGTGCTGATGCAAATGATTCGCGATGCCAGCGCCGGCCAAGGCACCCTGGTTCATCCCAATGTTGAAGCCGTGGGCTTTCGAGGTCTCGCGCAACACCCGCATGGCGGTCTGCGTGAGAGTGGCGATCTCAGCGGTCTCTTGCTCAGTTGCCTCGTCGTAGAGCGGCACATGACGGTAGGGACACACTAAAAGGTGACCGCTGTTATAGGGAAACAGGTTCAGCAACACGTAAGCGTGAGTCCCTCGCGCAACGATGAGAGCTTTCTCGTCGTCGAGCGTCGGCGCAACACAGAACGGGCAGTCATCTTTATCGGGCTGCGTCTGGTCAGTGATATACGCGATGCGATGCGGCGTCCATAGACGCTGAAAGGCGTCGGGCACGGCGGCGAAGTCTGTGCTCGACTCCCCCACCGGTAACTGTGAACCGTCGTAGTCGTGCACGAACTAAACCTGAGCTCGGGTCGCGATCGCGTCAGTGATGCGAGCAACAGCGTCTGAAATCGGGATGCCGTTCTCCTGCGTTCCATCGCGGAAGCGGAAGCTGACAGAACCCGCAGCGTGATCCTGTTCACCGGCAATGAGCTGGAACGGAATCTTCGACTTGGTGTGCGTACGGATCTTCTTCTGCATACGCTCGCTCGAGGCATCCATCTCGGCGCGGACACCGAGAGCCTTCAGCTGGTCGATTACGCCCCCCAAGTACTCTTCATAGGCTTCTGCAACCGGGATGCCCACAACCTGCACAGGCGAAAGCCAGACGGGGAACGCACCTGCGTAGTGCTCGGTGAGTACCCCGAAGAAACGCTCAATCGAACCGAAGAGCGCGCGGTGAATCATCACGGGACGCTGACGAGAGCCGTCTGCCGCCGTGTACTCCAGATCGAAACGCTCTGGCAGGTTGAAATCGAGTTGCACAGTCGACATCTGCCACGTGCGGCCGATGGCGTCACGCGCTTGCACCGAAATCTTCGGTCCGTAGAAAGCTGCCCCACCCGGGTCGGGTACGAGCTCGAGGCCTGACTCTTCTGCAACCTCGGCGAGGGTTCGCGTGGCCTCATCCCAAATGTCGTCGTCGCCGACGTACTTGTCGGGATCCTTCGTTGAGAGCTCGAGGTAGAAGTCGGTCAAGCCGTAGTCGCGAAGCAGGGAGAGAACGAAATTGAGCGTATTGGTGAGTTCTTGCTTCATCCCCTCCTTGGTAGTGAAGATGTGCGCGTCATCCATAGTCAGTCCCCGAACGCGCGTGAGTCCGTGGATAACGCCTGACTTTTCATTGCGGTACACGGTGCCGAACTCGAAGAGGCGCATCGGAAGATCACGGTACGAGCGTCCACTCGACCGATAGATCAGGATATGCATCGGGCAGTTCATCGGCTTGAGGTAGTAGTCAGCGCCCTGGCGAGTAATTTCGCCTTCTTCGTTGCGAGCCTCATCGAGGTGCATCGGCGGGAACATGCCGTCCTTGTACCAGCCCAGGTGTCCTGAAGTCTCGAACAAGGCCTCTTTAGTAATGTGCGGGGTGTTGACGAAGGAATAGCCCTCTTGAGCGTGTCGCTTGCGCGAGTAGTCCTCCATCTCATGACGAATGATGCCGCCCTTGGGGTGGAATACCGCCAAGCCCGAGCCAATCTCATCGGGGAAAGAGAACAGGTCTAGTTCAGCACCCAGCTTGCGGTGGTCGCGTTTGAGCGCCTCCTCTTGACGCGCTTGATAGGCACGCAGTTCATCCTTGGTGGGCCATGCCGTCCCGTACACGCGCTGGAGTTGCTTGTTCTTTTCAGAACCGCGCCAGTAAGCGGCAGCAGTGCGCGTCAGTGACCAGCCGTTGCCGATCATGCGGGTATTCGGCAGATGTGGCCCGCGGCAGAGGTCTTTCCAATAGACCTCGCCGGTCTTGCCATCAACGTTGTCGTAAATCGTCAGCTCAGCACCGCCGACTTCAACAGACTCGTTGTCGCCATCGACTTCGCTGTCATCGACAGAGCCCTTGAGACCGATCAGTTCAAGCTTGTAGGGTTCGTCAGCTAGCTCTGCGCGTGCCTCTGCTTCGGTTACGACACGACGCTGAAAACGCTGCCCCTGACGGACTATGCGATCCATCGCTTTCGTGATGGCCTTGAGGTCTTCCGGAGTGAACGGCTCCTCGACATCGAAGTCGTAATAGAAGCCGTCTGTGACGGGAGGCCCAATGCCGAGCTTCGCCTGCGGGTTAATGGTCTGGATCGCCTGAGCTGCGACGTGCGCAGCCGAGTGACGGAGAATATTCAGTCCATCGGGCGAGTCGATCGTGACAGCCTCGACCTCATCCGTGTCGGTCACTGTCGCGGCGAGATCTTTCAACTCACCATTGACGCGCATGGCGACGACGTTGCGGTCGGTAAATAGCTCAAATCCAGTGTTACTCACACAACAACTTTAGCGGCCATCCTTGGCGGTGCACGTCACCACGGGTCTCACACTCGCGTGCGCTAAACCGTAACGACGCTGCGGGGCAAAGTTCTGAGAGTCGCAAACCATCGATCAAGCCTTAAAAGCAGAAGCCCCGGCGAACCGGGGCTTCAACTGTGAGCGATACTGGGATCGAACCAGCGACCTCTTCCGTGTCAGGGAAGCGCGCTACCGCTGCGCCAATCGCTCATGCTATTTAGTTAAAAATACCAGCCAGAGAACCGGCTGAACACTCATTACGAGGTGGAGACGGGATTTGAACCCGCGTATACGGCTTTGCAGGCCGCTGCCTCGCCTCTCGGCCACTCCACCGCACATGAGAAGTGCCGGCGAGGCTGACACTTCTCATTCGAGCGGATGACGAGATTCGAACTCGCGACCCTAACCTTGGCAAGGTTATGCGCTACCACTGCGCCACATCCGCATTTTGCAGCTATTCGGTTACCCGTTTTCGCGTGCTAGATGACTGTATACGAAGTCTGCGCGAAGAGCCAATTCGGTTGAGAGCGTGTCGCGAAGATATGCCAAGATTGACGTGCAGGGCGATTGGCGCAGTTGGTAGCGCGCTTCCTTCACACGGAAGAGGTCATCGGTTCGAGTCCGGTATCGCCCACAACACGTCCCTTCAGCTGCTCCCAAGAATTCACGGGTGCGAGCGTTCACCACAAAGTACTGACCGATAGCCTTATCCAATGCCAGCTCATCCTTCGCGACGCGCATCGGCTCTGGGCGAATTCTTCTCGGGCGTCGGTTTACTTTTTCGTGGATTTCGCATCTGGGCAACTGCTCCGCGATTGATGCTCCTGGGAATGATCCCGGCAGCCATCGTAGGGGCGCTTGCGATCGCGGCGGTCATCGTTCTGGTCGTAAATATCGAATCGATCGCGACTGCAGCAACCCCATTCGCCCGCGAGTGGAATGACTTTGCCCAGGCCGCTACAGAGTTCGCTGCTGGGCTAGCAGTGCTCATCGCGAGCTTCTTTGTCATTGTAAACACCTACACGACAGTCACGCTGATGGTCGGTGATGTTTTCTACCGGATGATTGCGGCTCACGTTGACACGATGCACGGCGCTCCCCCTGCGCACGATACGCAGGGCTTTTGGCGGGATCTCCGTCGGGGAATTGTCGAAGGCATCCGTGTATTACTCCCGACGGTGGGGCTCGCCATTCTCTTGCTAGTTCTGGGATTCATACCTCTAGCTGGAGGTTTCATCGCCGCGACCGCGGGTGCGCTGATGGGCGGTTGGCTCCTTGTGGTCGAACTCAGCAATATCCCGTTTGAGTCACGCGGACTCCATCTCACAGCGCGCAGGCGCGTGCTTCGAGCTGCCCGTGCCCGGTCATTGGGACTCGGTGCCGCGACTTACCTGGTGTTCCTTATTCCGCTCGGCGCGGTGTTTGCTATGCCTGCGGCCCTCGCCGGCGCAACACTATTGACGAGGTCTGTGTTGGGTGAGGACGGGTCGCCCTCCGAGCGCGGTGCGTCGACGACGGCTGCCGAGCAACCACCAGACAACTGACGAAACGATGTAGGCGAAAACTGCCGAAGCAAGAACGCTGAGCAGCTGCTGTTGGAAAACAAAAGTTTGACCAGTGAATAGAAATCCAGAGCCAGTGGCGAGGATTCCCAGGGACAAGACACCGATACTTCCCCCCATGAGGTGGGTGTTTACAAGAAATCGCAGTTGGTTTCCCAAGGGCGAGCCTTTTCGCACGGTGAATGCGCACGCAATTGCTCCGGCTATGAGCCCCGCGACAGCTGCGGAGACCGGCGTGAAAAGTGGTGCGCCGGCGGTGACGGCGATGAGCCCGCTGACCAGCCCTCCGGCAAGCGATTTCAGGCTTACTGTGCCGTGATTAATTATCTGGACAAAGAACCAGCCGAACGCGCCAAACGCCGCGCTAACCACCCCGTTGAGGAGAATGAGACCGACTACGTCGTCGATCGCGAATTCGGCCCCAACAAGCCACATCAGCCACGCCAGCACCGCGATCGCAAGCGCGACGGCCCCAACAAGCGAGGGAACCGCTTTTCTGGCTCCTCTGATGAGCGAACGTCGTTCCACGACAAGAACCGCAAGCATGCTGGCCCCTACGGCAACGCTCATTACTAGGGCCCCGCCGTGATCAATCGGGTCAAGCCCAAACGGGGTGGCTGCATCAAAACGCTCGAAGGTCCGGACGGCTATCGGAACGAACACAACAGCGGCCCAAATACAACTGTAAAGAACACTTCGCAGCAGCGGAGCGCCAGAACTTCGAGAGACCAAAGTGACCAAGAAGCAACAGACGGCTCCCAGCGCCGCGAGCGAGGGCATCATTACTGGACGCACACTGACCGAGAGCGCCGGAACGATCGCCAACCACGCAATAGCCCCCGGTGCGGCGCACGCCAGGGATTCGGCAACCAGCCTCGGCCAGGTAGATGTGGGCAGAGTGCTTGCGTACAGCACTATGAGGGCAGCAAGAAGCACCACAAGTGCTAACGCCCCTATGGCCGCCGTTGCACTAGCTGCCGTCACAGTAGCCTCCCCGCACAAGTCTCACGCCCTGCGAGGCACGACACAACACTCACCTGGAATTGGATCAAGCGTTAACGGCGATTAACTTAGGAATTATTCGATGTCAGCGCGATGAGTCGAGAAACCGCGCGGAGATACTTTTTGCTATAGCCACCGGCGAGCATGTCGTCGGGGAACACCGCATCGAGCGCAGTGCCATCGGCATAGACCGCGATTTGAGCGTCATAGAGCCTGTCCACAAAAGCGACGAAGCGCAAAGCATCCGTCTGGTTGGCGAACTCATGCACACCACTCAACCCGATGGCATCGATACCCTCGATCAATTTGACGTACCGCGAGGGGTGAACCCCAGCGAGGTGCTTGAGCAGCGCATCGAATGAGTCGAGCGCCACTAACCCGGAGACGCCCTTGATCGCTTCCGCGGCGTCATCAACAGCGACCGCGTGCGCTCCCGTATCACGACGGCGATAGTCGAGCCCATCTATGCGAATAGTCTCGAACTTCGCTGACAACGAGTCGATTTCACGCAAGAAGTCTTGAGCAGCAAACCGTCCCTCACCGAGAGCGTTCGGCGGCGTATTGGAGGTAGCAGCGATTTTGGTGCCCGAAGCCACGAGCTCCGAAAGCAATCGTGAGATAAGACGGGTGTCGCCTGGGTCGTCCAATTCGAACTCGTCAATACAGACTAACGATGCTCCCTTCAGCAATTGGACTGCCGGGGCATAACCGACCGCGCCCACGAGCGCGGTGTACTCAATGAATGTTCCGAAGTATTTTCGTCCGGCCATCTGATGCCACAACGCCGCCAATAGATGCGTCTTGCCGACACCAAATCCACCATCGAGGTAGACGCCCGGTTTGCTCACGGGCGTCTTCTTTCGCGAAAAAAATCCACCCGACTTGGCTCCTGCTACGAAGTGTCGCATTGCTGCGACTGCGCCACCCTGCGAAGGGTAGTCGCGGTCAGGTCGGTACGAATCTAAAGTCGCTCCGGCGAACTGACGCGGGGGTACAAGTTCGGCAAGCATCTGCGCTCCGGTCAACGACGGGATACGATCGACTAGACGCTCAGGAGTCGTAGGCGCGGTAGCGCTCATTCTCAGCCTCGGTTATTTTTCGCAGTGTTACGGCAACGCGGGTTAATCAGCGGCGAATGCGTAATTTCTTGGGCAAGGGACCCATCAAGCTTAGTTTGAAGCCCGAGCCAGTTTTTCCACCCCCAACCGGAAGGTAGCAATGACTATCGAACGCGACCCAGCCCCCCAATTTGCAGATTTCTCCCACCCGGAACGTTTGGTGTCAACGCAGTGGGTTGAAGAACACTTGGGTGAACCCGGACTCGTCATTGTCGAGTCCGATGAAGACGTCTTGCTGTACGAGACCGGTCATATTCCTGGCGCGGTAAAGATCGATTGGCACACCGATCTGAACGACCCAGTCGCTCGCGACTACATCAGCGGCGAGGCTTTCGCGAAGCTGATGTCGCGCAGCGGTATTTCTCGTGACAGCACTGTGGTTATTTATGGCGACAAGACCAACTGGTGGGCAGCATACGCTCTGTGGGTATTTACGCTCTTCGGTCACGAAGACATTCGCCTCATGGATGGCGGTCGAGCAAAGTGGGAATCGGATGGCCGCAAGTACACGCTTGAGGTACCCTCGCCTACGCCGACTGAGTACCCGATTGTTGACCGCGACGATTCTGTCATCCGTGCATTCCGCGACGATGTTCTCGCACATCTTGGTAACCCACTCGTCGATGTCCGCTCGCCGGAGGAATACAGTGGCGCGCGCACGACAGTTCCTGGCTACCCGGAAGAAGGGGCACTTCGCGCCGGTCACATTCCAAGCGCGCAGAGTGTGCCGTGGTCGAAAGCAGTGGCCGAAGATGGCACTTTCCGTCCGCTTGCAGAACTCGACGCCATCTACCGTGACGGTGCCGGGCTCCAAGACGGTGACAACATTGTTGCCTACTGCCGCATCGGAGAACGTTCGAGTCACACGTGGTTCGTTCTGAACTACCTGATGGGGTTCCCCAATGTGCGCAACTACGACGGCTCGTGGACCGAGTGGGGCTCTCTCGTGGGCGTTCCCATCGCTATCGGCGCTGAGCCGGGTGACGTTCCTTCGCGTTAGACTGAAGCGGTGAGTGAGCAGCAGATTCCCAGTCAACTGGCCGAAATTCGAGACGATTTTCTTGATCTCGAACTGCGGGATCGGCTGCAGCTCCTGCTCGAGTTCGCGAACGAACTTCCGGATCTTCCGGATCGCTACCGCGACCACCCTGATCTCTTCGAGCGGGTTGAGGAATGCCAGTCCCCCGTTTTCATCTTTATTGAGGTTGAGAACGACGTGGTGCATATGTACGCCACTGCACCAGCAGAAGCGCCGACGACCCGGGGATTCGCTTCAATATTGGTTCAGGGCCTCTCAGGGCTCAGTAGCGCCGAGGTGCTCGATCTTTCTGACGACTACCCTCAGTCGCTTGGTCTCTCTCAAGCGGTAAGCCCGCTGAGATTGCGCGGAATGACCGGAATGCTTGCTCGCGCAAAACGACAGATTCGGCTCAAAACAGTCGTCTAGCTTTCGACACTCATCGATCTCAAATCCGGCTTTACCCAACTACTCCGCGGCGGCAACATCATCGCTGAGCACAGTTGCCAGCCAGTTTCGGATGGCTAGCAGCCACCGTTCGCCGTCATAGTTCCACAAACGCGTATGCCCGGCAGTATCGAACTCTTCATAAGTCACAATGTCTGGACGCGCAGCAGCTAGCTCTCGTGACGGTCCGACCGGAACGTAACCGTCGTCTTCGCTGTGCATAAGGAGAATTGGACGATCGAGTTCATCGGCTCGATCCACGAAATTCATTTGCGCTATATCTAACGGCTGAGCAGTCCCGACCAAAAACTGGGATTGCTCACTGCTCAGCACTGCCTGAGCACCGCGCTGAACGCGAGAGGGAATGTGGTTGAGGTCACCGTGAAGGTCCATCGTTGGCCCCCAGGCGATTACAGGTGAATCCAAGACGAGTCCGAGAATTTTCGCGCGATTCTTCGAACGCACCAGAGTCTGCAGCGCGGTGGCGCCTCCCATCGACCAGCCCATGAGGATGACGCGTTCAGCTCCAGACGCGAGCGCAAACGAAATCGCGGCGTCAACGTCCCGGTATTCTGTCGAGCCCAAACCATAGCGCCCATCCGGCGAACTAGGGGCCTCCCTGTCATTGCGATAAGACACGGCGATCGAGGTAACCCCCGCGTCGTAGAATTCCCCAAGAGCACGAACGGTCTCAGGACGCTGAACCCCTCGTCCATGAATATGAATTGCCCACGTGGCCGATGGGTTAGCTGCGGGAATAAGCCACGCTGGAGCTGGCCCCAGTTCGGTATGGATAGCGATCTCCTCGAAGTGAAGGCCTAGCCCTGCAGGAGTTAGATAGAACCAGCCGCTAGTACGAGCGTTGTCTCCCGACTTCGGTACACCCTTTTCGATCTCAATCAGCTCCCGCGCTACCCATTGCGCACCCTGCGACACGACCGGCCCTATCCGAGCAAGCCCAGACTCGTCCGCGAACCATAAGCTGAACCGCCCGGGCGCCCGACTCTCCGCGGCAGAAGACAACACGATTGTCGATTCTCCGACCGCTAGCACGCGCAAAGCGCTGTCTGCCCTTCCGGGTGGGGTGACAATCTTGCGCGCAAAATACACTGAAAGCGCGACACCGCTCACAAGACCGATCGCTGCCACAGCAACTCCCGATGCAGCAATTCCTCCCGCTACAGCGGCAAGTGTGCGCGTTCGGTTTGACACCCGCATGCTAAAACCTCCATTGTGCAGCCGCCAGAGCCCGGCGTGCCTTACTAGCGATCGTTCAGCTAAAGCCTAATCTTCTGACGTGCCCGAATCGCCAGCTGGACCAACGCCACCCGCGGTATTTTCTTCTGCGGTTGAGTCACTTCGAGCCGCAACCTTGCGCCCTGAACTGGCGATTACTGAGATATCGGCTCCAACTCAGATTGCGCCGTGGTCGTTCGCGCTCGCAGCGGATGTCACCCCAAGCCGTCATGGAGAGGACTCTGACCTCGGCACAGGACGCTTCGTTCTTCTGTATGACCCGGATGCCCCTGAAGCATGGGACGGCGAGTTTCGGATAATCTGTTTCGCGCAAGCACCCCTCGAACCCGACATCGGCGTTGACGAGTTCTTGAGCGAAGTCACATGGTCGTGGTTGGTTGATGCGCTTGATAGCCGCGAGGCCAAATACGATCAAGTATCCGGCACTGCCACCCGCATCCTTTCTACCGGATTCGGCGAACTTGGCTCTCAACCAGACGGCGCGCAGATCGAACTCAGAGCGTCGTGGAGTCCCCAAGACCTAGACATTGCCGCGCATGTGGAAGGCTGGAGCGAGTTAGTCTGCATGCTTGCCGGACTTCCGCCCACGATTGAAGGAGTCACCATGTTGTCGGCCCGTAGAGCAGGACGTGAGTAGCGCCGCCGAGAGTGCAGCCCCAGAGGGTGAGTCGCACGCCGCAACCCAAGCCCCCCATGTTCCCGTTGATGTCATCGACGAACGGGACGAATATCTTGCTGCCGTCGATGCCATTGCTGCCGGACACGGCCCCATCGGTATTGACGCCGAGCGGGCTAGCGGCTACCGCTACTCGCAGCGTGCGTATCTCATCCAGATCTTTCGACGTGGCGCCGGCACCTTCCTCTTTGATCCGCCCGCGATTGGTGACTTCAGTGAGCTGAACGCTGTCATTGCGGAGGAAGAGTGGATTCTGCACGCGGCCACGCAAGACCTCACTTGTTTGCGCGAGGTTGGCCTGAATCCCACCCGTCTCTTTGATACTGAGCTCGGTGCGCGAATTGCGGGTCTGCCCCGCGTCGGTCTCGGAACGGTCGTCGAGCATTTACTGGGGATCCACCTTGCGAAGGAACATTCCTCGGCAGACTGGTCAACCCGCCCGCTTCCGCAGTCGTGGCTCGTCTATGCCGCGTTGGATGTCGAGCTTCTCGTTGATCTTCGCGAAGAGCTTGGTGCACTGCTCGATAAGGACGGCAAGGGCGAGATCGCTCGCCAAGAGTTTGAATCGGTCTTGAGGCGCGACCTCAGCAATGTTCGGGCCGAGCCATGGCGCCGGTTGAGCGGAGTTCACTCAATTCGTGGCGGCAAGAACTTGGCCGTGGCGCGTGAGCTCTGGCTCGCTCGCGATGCGTACGCGCAAGAAGTCGATACAGCCCCTGGTCGTCTTGTGCCAGATTCAGCGCTGCTCGCAGCCGCAAAGGTACTTCCCGAGTCGAAGCGACAGCTGTCGAGTGTGAAAGAGTTCCGTGGGCGCGCAAGCCGCACCCAGATTGACCGCTGGTGGGATGCCATTCAGGCGGGGCTTGCATCAACCGACATTCCTGCATCGCGCGTCGCTAGCGATACGCTGCCTCCCCCGCGAGTCTGGTCGGACAAGAATCCCGAAGCGGATCGTCGGCTGAAAGCTGCTCGCGCGCTCATGACCGAGTTCTCCGAGGAGATGTCGATTCCTATCGAGAATTTATTGACGCCCGACTACCTGCGCCGAGTTGCGTGGAACCCGCCCACAGTAATCTCCACGGAGAGCATTTCTGAAGCCCTCATCGCGCTCGGAGCACGTCAATGGCAACTTGACGTATCTGCACAGTCAATTGCGCAAGCCTTTGTGGAAGCCAACCAAACGCCTGAGGACTCCGTCGATACCGAGTCGTAGGAACAATCAAAGGATTCCTAACCTTAAACTCGGCCACTTATGATCAGTGCTACATCCAAGGATTTAGTGGAGGCATTGTGGCCGAGAAAACCGAGATTGTATTCGTAGATGGAGTCCGTACTCCATTTGGACGTGCCGGAGAGAAGGGCATGTTCTGGAATACCAGAGCTGATGACCTCGTCGTCAAGGCGATGATCGGACTTCTGGAGCGAAACCCCCAGATTCCGAAGGAACGCTTCGATGAAGTTGCCATCGCGGCGACCACTCAAACTGGAGATCAAGGCTTGACGATCGGCCGCAGTGCGGCTCTTCTTGCCGGACTCCCCCAATCCGTTCCCGGATATGCCATCGACCGCATGTGTGCTGGTGCGATGACCGCCGTCACCAACGTGGCCGGCGGAATCGCTTTCGGCGCCTATGACCTGGCGATTGCTGGCGGCGTCGAGCACATGGGACATCACCCTATGGGGTCTGGAGTAGACCCGAACCCTCGCTTCCTAGCAGAAAAGCTGGTTGATCCTGAAGCCCTCAACATGGGCAACACCGCTGAGAAGCTTCACGACCGCTTCCCGCACCTCACGAAGGCCCGCGCCGATGCATTCGCACTGCGTAGCCAACAGCGCGCCACGGCCGCGTACGAAGCCAACAACATCCAGCCGGACCTGATCTCCGTCGCAACGAAGAGTGAGGCCGGCTGGGGCATGGCTACTCGCGACGAGGGGCTTCGCCCGGAAACGACTCTTGAGGGCCTTGCCGGTCTCAAGACGCCATTCCGCCCGCACGGCCGTATCACGGCCGGAAACGCATCGGGGCTCAACGACGGCGCGACCGCCAGCATTATCGCCAGCGGCGAGATGGCTCGTGAACTCGGCCTCAAGCCCAAGATGCGCATGGTGAGCTTCGCGTACGCCGGCGTAGAACCCGAAATCATGGGTATTGGTCCAATCCCTTCAACCGAGAAGGCGCTGCGCAAGGCTGGCCTCACGATCGACGACATCGGCCTCTTCGAATTGAACGAAGCATTCGCTGTTCAGGTGCTCTCGTTGCTCGATCATTACGGCATCGATGACGAAGACCCCCGCGTCAACCAGTGGGGTGGAGCCATCGCAATGGGACACCCGCTCGCATCATCCGGTGTCCGACTCATGATCCAACTCGCCGCACAGTTCGAGCAGCACCCCGAGGTGCGTTACGGCCTTACCGCCATGTGTGTCGGCCTCGGTCAAGGTGGATCCGTTATCTGGGAGAACCCCAACTACAAGGGAGCAAAGTAACAATGACCCAGCAATTTGAACGTCTTGCTGATCTAGCCAAAGACGAAGTAGTCACTCACTCCTACGTACGCGACGTTCCGCTCTCAGCGGGCCGCACGCTCGCCCTCATCACGCTCGACAACGGCAAGGACCACACGCGTCCGAACACACTTGGCCCCGCCACTCTTCTCGAGTTCGCCAAGGTACTCGACGAGCAGAAGGAACGCGCCACCGCTGGCGAGATCCACGGCCTCGCTGTCACCGGTAAACCATTCATCTTCGCTGCGGGCGCCGATCTTTCGAAGGTCAGCGAAATCCCTGACCGCGAAACCGGTAAGCAGATGGCCGAACTCGGTCACTGGGCGCTCGGCAAACTCAGCGACTTGGGTGTGCCGTCTTTTGTCTTCATTAATGGTCTCGCTTTGGGCGGTGGCGTCGAGGTTCCCCTCAACGCTGACTACCGTACGATCGACAGCTCGGTTCCGGCGCTTGCGCTGCCCGAGGTCTTCCTCGGACTCATTCCGGGTTGGGGTGGAGCGTGGTTGCTCCCCAACCTCATCGGCATCGAGAATGCACTCAAGGTCGTCATCGAGAACCCGCTCAAGAACAACCGGATGCTCAAGGGCCCCGAAGCGTTTGAGCTGGGCATCGCCGACGCTATGTTTGGCCCCGCCAACTTCCTCGAGGATTCCATTCGCTGGGCAGATGGTGTTATCGCTGGCACCACGAAGGTCAAACGCAAGAATGAGCCGGGCAAGATCGAACGCACGGTGAAGTGGGATGTCGCTATCGGTATCGCCGAGAAGATGCTCGCGAACCGCATTGGTCGCGTCGCCAAGTCGCCATACGCCGCGCTTGCACTGCTCAAGGCTGCCAAGAACACTGACAAGAAGACTGGTTTCGAGGCAGAGGACAACGCTCTCGCCGACATGATCTCCGGTGACCAGTTCCAGGCCAGCATCTACGCCTTCAACCTCGTGCAGAAGCGCGCAAAGCGCCCCGCGGGAGCTCCCGATAAGGAACTCGCCCGCACGGTAACGAAGGTCGGTGTGATCGGTGCCGGCCTCATGGCTCGGCAGTTCGCACTTCTCTTCGTTCGCCGCCTGCAGGTGCCGGTCGTCATCACTGATCTTGATCAGGCTGCAACCGACGCCGGAGTCGCCGCGATTCATTCGGAGATCGATAAGCTCCACGAGAAGGGGCGCCTCTCCTCTGACGACATGAACCGTCTCAAGGCACTCGTGACGGGCACCACGAACAAGGCTGACTTCGCTGATTGCGACTGGGTCATCGAAGCGATCTACGAAGAACTCGGTGCTAAGCAGTCGGTCTTTGCCGAAGTCGAGCAGTACATCTCCGAAGAGGCTATTTTGGCCACGAATACCTCGTCACTTTCTGTCGAGCAAATTGGTGCCAAGCTGAAGCACCCGGAACGTGTCGTGGGCTTCCACTTCTTCAACCCGGTTGCCGTCATGCCGCTGATCGAGGTCGTCAAGACACCCCACACCAACGACGAGACCCTCTCTACCGCCATGGTGACCGCGAAGAACCTGCGCAAGAATGCCGTCATCACGACAGACACTCCTGGTTTCGTAGTGAACCGCATCCTCGCTAAGGTGCTCGGCGAAGCCATGCACGCGGTGGATACCGGAACTCCTTTCGAGGTCGTTGAAGAGTCGACCCGACCCTTCGGTCTTCCGATGACGCCGTTCGAGCTGCTCGAACTCGTGGGGCTCAAGGTCGGCGCACACGTGCTGGACACACACCATGCGGCGTTCCCTGACCGATTCTTTGAGAGCAAGAACCTTCACAAGCTCGCGGAACTTGGCTACATCTTCGAGCGTGACAGCAAGGGCAAGTCAAAGGGCGTCTCAAAGAAGGCTGTCGAGATCGTCAAGGGCGGCAACTCACCCATGACAGCGGAAGAACTTCAGATCCGCATCGAAGATGGTCTCGCCGACGAAATTCATCGGATGCTGGAAGACGGCGTCGTCGCTGCTGCAGAAGACATCGACCTCTGCCTCATTCTCGGCGCCGGCTACCCGTTCCAGATGGGTGGAGTCACGCCCTACCTCGACCGGGCGGGAGCGTCGGAGCGAGCATTCGGCAGCACCTTCCACGACCCGCGCATCCGCGGCGTTCAGTAGCCGCGCACTCTCACCGATATAACGACCGGGGCCCTGTTCAGAGAGAATCTGAACAGGGCCTCGAGTCGCTAACGTTGTTGCGGGCACCCGTATTGCGGTGCGGTTAGCTTCGTTCGGCGGGAAGCCGATACTCGTCGGAGTCGCTGTCGATGAGCGGCCGGGCAATCGGGATCTTGCTGCCGAGCACTTGGGCGACAACGTCGCGAGCGATGTGCTGCGGGGTCAACCCCACCTGGTCGAGGATATAGTCGCGGCTGCCGTGATCGAGGAATGTGTCCGGCAATCCCAGTTCGTTGACCGCAGTGTCGACGCCATGGGCACGCATGTCCTGGCGAATTCGCGTTCCGATGCCGCCCACGCGCACACCGTCCTCAATCGTGATTACGATGCGGTGATCAGCGGCGAAATCGATAACACTTCGGGGAACCGGAACCACCCAGCGAGGGTCGATTACGGTCGCTCCGATTCCCTGGGCAGCAAGGAGCTCTGCAACCTGCAGTCCAGTCTTGGCCATCGATCCAACCGTGACGATGAGAACATCGCGCTGCTCGTCTTCACGAAGCACATCAACGCCGTCGTCGGTGCGTCGAAGCGCGTCGTACTCGGTCCCTACGGTGCCTTTAGCGAAGCGAATGACAGTAGGTGCATCGTCGACCGCAACGGCCTCGCCGAGCTCTTCACGCAAACGTGCAGCGTCCCTGGGGGCCGCTATACGGATATTCGGGACGACCTGCAACAGTGCGAGATCCCACATGCCGTGATGGCTTGCGCCGTCGGGGCCGGTGACCCCCGCCCGATCAAGCACGAAGGTGACGCCAGCGCGGTGAAGCGCGACATCCATCAGTACCTGGTCGAAAGCACGATTGACAAATGTGGCGTAGAGCGCCACAACTGGGTGAAGTCCACCGAACGCGAGTCCTGCCGCTGACGTAACGGCGTGCTGTTCAGCGATCCCGACGTCGTGAACCCGTGCGGGATATTTCTCAGCAAAGCGATGAAGGCCCGTGGGACGCAGCATGGCAGCAGTGATTCCCACTAGACGCGAGTTGGCATCAGCCAGCTTCACAATTTCTTCCGAGAAGACCGATGTCCACGATGCAGCGCCGCCCGTTTCGATCGGCTCCCCCGTGGTGGGATCGATCTGACCGACGGCGTGGAACTGATCCGCGACGTCGGCCAAGGCAGGCTCGTAACCCCGGCCCTTCTCGGTAATCGCGTGAACGATAACCGGAGCGCCGTACGACTTAGCCTGCTCGAGCGTCTCAACGAGCGCGCTGATGTCGTGGCCGTGCACAGGCCCCAAGTACTTAATGTCCAGATTGGAGTAGAGAGCTTCGTTGTTGCTAAAGCGCGAAAGGAACCCGTGAGCACCACCGCGGATGCCGCGGTACAGCGCTCTACCCGGTCCACCGAAGGTGCCGAAAAACCTCTCGCTCGATCCATGCAGCGAGCGATAGGACCGTCGGGTGCGCACGCTATTGAGAAAGTGCGCCATTCCACCGATGGTGGGAGCATACGACCGCCCATTGTCATTAACGACAATGACCAAATTACGGCTGTTGTCGTCGCTGATGTTGTTGAGCGCTTCCCACGTCATCCCGCCCGTGAGGGCCCCATCGCCGACAACTGCGACCACGTGACGGTCGCCCTGGCCCGTCATCTCGAACGCGCGGGAAATTCCGTCTGCCCACGACAGCGAACTCGAGGCGTGGGAACTCTCTACGATGTCGTGCTCAGATTCTGAACGTTGCGGGTAACCCGCAAGGCCACCCTGCGAACGTAGTTTCGTGAAGTCTTTGCGCCCCGTCAGGATCTTGTGAACGTAGCTCTGATGCCCGGTGTCGAATACCACAGCATCTCGCGGTGAATCAAAGACACGATGAATAGCCGTAGTGAGCTCGACAACGCCGAGGTTGGGGCCGAGATGCCCGCCTGTTCGCGACACGTTTTCGATCAAGAACTCGCGGATCTCTTGCGATAGCTGAGCGAGTTGCTGCGTGGAGAGACCGTCTAGATCGCGGGGACCATTGATTCCCTCGAGTATGTTCATACTTTCAGTCTAGGCTCCTTCAATTGCCGTGTGAACAAATGTGCATGAGGTTCTGAGCCGACCCTCAGTCTTCTCCGACAACGCAAAAAACGCGCGGGGAGAGCAGAAGTGCTCCCCCGCGCGTCTCATGCGCACGCGGTAGTTAGACCAGCGAACGCAGAACGTACTGAAGGATTCCACCGTTGCGGTAGTAGTCGGCCTCACCGGGAGTGTCGATGCGGAGTTTCGCGTCGAACTCGATCGTTGCCTTGCCCTCGGGCGAGTGCGCGGTCGGTACAGCCACTACGTGCAGAGTACTGGGAATGCGGTCGTTGTTGAGTTCTTCAACACCCGTGATGCTGATGCTCTCGGTTCCGTCGAGTCCCAGCGTCTCCCAGCTCTCCCCCTCGGGGAACTGGAGCGGAAGAACGCCCATTCCGATGAGGTTGGAGCGGTGGATGCGCTCGAAGCTCTCACAGATGACAGCCTTCACGCCGAGCAAGCTCGTGCCCTTTGCAGCCCAGTCACGCGATGAACCGGAGCCGTACTCCTTGCCACCGAGAACGACGAGCGGAGTTTCCTGCGCGGCGTAGTTCTGAGCGGCATCGTAGATGAACGACTGTGCGGCATCCGGCGTGGTGAAGTCGCGAGTGTAACCACCCTCGACACCATCGAGGAGCTGATTCTTGAGGCGGATGTTGGCGAAGGTTCCACGGATCATTACTTCGTGGTTTCCACGGCGCGATCCGTAAGAGTTGAAGTCCTTACGGTCGATGCCGTGCTCTGCGAGGTAAATACCAGCGGGGCTGTCGCCCTTGATCGAACCGGCAGGGCTGATGTGGTCGGTCGTAACCGAGTCGCCCAGCTTAGCCAGAACGCGAGCACCGGAAATCGAGCTGACCGGAGTGATCTCCATAGTCATGCCCTCGAAGTATGGGGGCTTGCGAACGTAGGTCGATTCGTCATCCCACTCGAAGGTGGAACCGGTCGGCGTCGGCAGGTTCTGCCAGCGCTCGTCACCGTCGAAGACTCCGGCGTACTCATGAGTGAACATGTCGCGGTCGATCGACGAATCGATCGTGGCCTGGACCTCAGCGGCATCGGGCCAGATGTCCTTCAAGAAGACTTCGTTGCCATCCTGGTCGTGACCAAGCGAGTCATTGTCGAAGTCGAAGTTCATCGAACCCGCGAGAGCGTAGGCAATAACCAGCGGAGGGCTCGCGAGGTAGTTCATCTTCACGTCGGGGTTGATGCGACCTTCGAAGTTGCGGTTACCCGAAAGAACCGCGGTAACCGCGAGATCGTTCTCGTTGATCGCAGCGGAGATTTCATCTTCCAGAGGACCAGAGTTACCGATACACGTCGTGCAGCCGTAGCCAACGGTGTAGAAACCGAGAGCTTCAAGCGACTCGTCAAGTCCCGACTTCGCGTAGTAGTCAGTGACCACTTTGGAACCGGGAGCCAGGGTGGTCTTGACCCACGGCTTCGACTTGAGACCCTTCGCCGCTGCGTTGCGAGCCAACAGGCCTGCCGCGAGCATCACCGAAGGGTTTGACGTGTTCGTGCACGAGGTGATCGCGGCGATAGCGACCGCACCATGATCGAGGGTGAAGGCATCGCCGCCGTCCACACTCACCCTTGTGGGCTGAGAAGCCGTCGACGGAGCATGGCTAGCGTGCGAGTGCGAACGAGCATGCGCCGAATCTTCGTCCTGCGGGGTAAGCCCCACGGGGTCGGACGCCGGGAAAGTTCCCTCAACGGCGGCGTCAACTTTGGAGTGATCCGTCGATGCGTAGTTGTTGAGATCAATCTCAAACTGGCTCTTCGCGTTCGTGAGCTCGATGCGGTCCTGAGGACGCTTCGGGCCAGCAATCGAAGGAACGACAGTCGCAAGATCAAGCTCGAGATATTCGCTGTAGTTCGGCTCAACACTCGGGTCATGCCAGAGCGACTGAAGCTTGGCATATGCCTCGACAAGCGCAACCTGCTCATCGCTGCGGCCGGTCAGACGCAGGTAGTCGAGAGTAACGTCGTCAACCGGGAACATCGCCGCCGTCGAACCGAACTCGGGGCTCATGTTTCCGATAGTGGCGCGGTTAGCGAGCGGCACAGCGCCGACACCCTCACCGTAGAACTCAACGAATTTGCCAACAACGCCGTGTTGGCGCAGCATTTGCGTAATCGTCAGCACAACATCGGTAGCGGTTACACCAGCAGGGATCGAGCCATTGAGCTTGAATCCAACAACTTTGGGGATGAGCATCGAGACGGGCTGGCCGAGCATCGCTGCTTCGGCTTCAATACCACCGACGCCCCAGCCGAGAACGCCGAGACCGTTGACCATCGTGGTGTGCGAATCGGTTCCAACGAGAGTGTCGGGGAAGGCGCGGGTTTTGCCGTCAACTTCGCGCGTGTACGTCACACGAGCAAGGTGCTCGATGTTCACCTGATGCACGATTCCCGTTCCGGGAGGAACAACCTTGAAGTCGTCGAACGCAGTCTGGCCCCAGCGCAAGAACTGGTAGCGCTCGCCGTTGCGTTGATATTCGAGCTCGACGTTACGCTCGAGGGCGTTCTCGGAACCGAACAGGTCTGCAATGACCGAGTGATCAATCACGAGCTCTGCCGGAGCGAGCGGATTGATCTTCGTCGGGTCTCCCCCGAGTTCAGCAACGGCCTCACGCATCGTGGCGAGGTCAACGATGCAGGGAACGCCGGTGAAGTCCTGCATAACAACACGGGCCGGGGTGAACTGAATCTCGGTGTCAGGGTCTGCGCTGGGCACCCACGATCCGAGGGACTGGATTTGCGACTTCGTGACGTTCTTTCCGTCTTCGGTACGCAACAGGTTCTCGAGCAGAACCTTAAGGCTGAACGGTAGCTTTTCGTATCCCGCTACCTTGTCGATGCGGAACACTTCATAGTCGGACGAACCGACTGTGAGGGTATCTTTCGACCCAAAACTATTGACTGTCGACACTGTCATCTCCCTTGCTACGGTTCTTCAATCCTTGCGCGGAGCGTGCGCTGCAATCCAGCAAGGCAAGCCTAAGACTGAATCACAGAAACTGCGCTGCGACTTTCGTCAAAAGTATCTTGACGTCGAGATAAATATACACCATCCGGTTTTAGCTAGAGCGACGCCACGGCGACGAATTCGAACTAGACGGATGCCGTTCGACCATAAGCGGTGCGCATGAGCAGCCAGGTAACCCAGAGCACTCCCGCGTACAGCGGCACACCCAGCAGCAGCTTGACGGTAGCGAGAGCTTGAGTGGCTTCGGCGAAGTACAGGGGCAGTTCCACTCCGAGCCTGAGAGCGAAGAGCCCAGCCCACAGGACCGTGGCGATGAGCGCCACACGGAACTTCGCTCTATCCTCACGCCAGTCAGCCGCAGTAGGAACCAACAGCGTCGCGATAAGGCCGACGAGCGGTCGACGCGCGATCACGCTCACCACGATGGCGATCAGGAACAGACCGTTAATGACAAACCCCAGCAGAAAATTGTCCTCGGCGCGGCCCGTGAAAAGTGCGAGCCCCGCCGAGAGGCCCACGCCAAGAACCCCTACTAATGCTGAAGAAACAGGAGTACGCGAGACGAGTCGCACCACGACGAATGCTAGCGCCACGACAACCGGCGCCACGACAGAGGCCACTAGCTGTTGTGTGATTGTAAAGATGACCAAGAATGCGAGCCCTGGAAGGATGGACTCCACCAAGCCCCTGATGCCACCCATGGCAGCGAGCAAGGCTCCCGTGGTCGGCGCCTCACCCGGGGCTACCTGCCCTACTGCCGAACGGCGAGCCGCCGCCGCTAGCGCTTCACGAACGCTGGGATCACCGCCGCTGTCTCCCGGAACCGGCTGCCCCTCGTGCTCGTCTTCAGAACTCACGCGTTGGCTTCTTTGTCACCGGTCGCGGGCATGTGCAGCGGGATAAGATCGCGAGGCGGCATCGGAGTACTGCCGCGGACCACAACGATGGAGCGGAATAGATCTTCAATCTTGGCCGCGGCCACCGCGTCCTTCAGCGCTTCGCCTGCTATTACGCCACGGAGGAACCAACGTGGCCCGTCAACTCCGACGAAACGAGCAATGCGCTTCTCCCCTGGCTTGCCTGCTACGGGGATCTCAGCGAAGACTTCTGGCCCGAACGGCCCATCGGAAACCTTCGTAGTTCCACCTTGCGTGTGCACCTGATCGATAATTTGTTGGCGAATCTCGTGCCATAACCCGCTTGAGCGCGGAGCCGCGAATGGTTGGATCTGGAGAGTCGAACCCGAGTAATCGAGCCCTACCGCGACGACTCGTTTGCTCGCTTCTTCAACCTCAAGCCGAAGATGGAGGTCCTGTCGCGGAAGAATCTTGACCCCGCCCAAGTCAACATAAGGCCGAACAGCGTTAGCTTCGCTCTCGTCAAGAGGTCCGACCGTGGCACGATTCTCGGGTGCCGACTTCGGCTGTTCCTGTGGCTGGTCAGTTTCAGTAGTGTCGCTCACGAAGTGGCTCCTTGTTGTGTTGACTCTGCGCGGATTCCGGTCGAGCCAAAGCCCGACTCACCGCGATGGCTTCCAGGAAGAGTCGAAACGGGTATGAATCGAGCTCGGGAAACTGGCATAACGATCAATTGCGCGATTCTATCGCCCGCTTCGATCTCGAAAGTGGACGAAGAATCAGTGTTGAGCAACGTAACTCTTATTTCGCCCCGGTAGCCGGCATCCACTGTTCCCGGACTGTTGACTACCGTGATGCCGTGCCGTGCCGCGAGGCCGCTGCGCGGAACGACAAAGGCCACATAGCCGTCAGGTAAGGCGATCGAAACTCCAGTCGCAACGGTCTCACGTGCTCCGGGCTGAAGCGAGTAGCGCGCGGCGGAATACAGATCTGCCCCGGCATCCCCCGGATGCGCATAGGTGGGTGTCTGGCCGGAGGAAATGAGCACCTCTACGTTGTCAATCACGAGTCGAGGCTAGTGCAGAACGGCCCACTCCTCGAAACGTGCGCAACAAAAACAGTGTGTAATGGATGCGTGACTTACTACCGTGAACGCTTATGGCCCGCAGCTTGGCTCTACATCGCATCCGCACTCATCATTCCCGCGAGCATTTTGGTCTTCATGCCCATCAACATCACTGTGGGGTATATAACCGCGGCCGTGCTCTATGCGTCGATTATTGGATTCTTGCTCTGGTCGGCACCGACGATCACTATCGATGCGGAAGAACTTCGTGCAGGCAATGCTCGACTTCCGATCGAGATCATCGGGGAGGTAGAGACTTTTCACGACGCTGAAGCCACTCTTGAACGCGGTCAGCGCCTAGATGCGCGGGCGTGGCTGATGATCCGCGGATGGATCTCTCCCGTAGTGCGCCTCGAAGTGCTCGATGAGAGCGACCCGACACCGTATTGGTTGTTGTCGAGTCGCACTCCCGAACTGGTTGTCGAAGCTATCGCAGAAGTTAAGCTGCGCACTCCAAACAAATAGCGCCGAGCTTGGTGGTGTGGTCTACCTGCGAGCGGTGCTTCACAAGGAAGCAGCTCACGCAAGTGAATTCGTCAGCCTGAGGCGGCAGAACAACCACATCGAGGTCAAGGTCAGAGAGGTCAGCGCCGGCAAGCTCAAAGTTCGCCGGGTTGTCTGAATCCTCAACATCAACCGAGCCCGACATTTTGTCAGGAACACGCTCTTTAAGAGCCTCGATCGACTCGGAGTCGTCGTCGGTCTTACGAGGTGCGTCGTAGTCGGTGGCCATGCCCATCCACTTCTTTTTTACGTTGAATCACCGGAATCGGCGGGCACAGTTTGCATGAAAGCGAACCGAATTGCAAACCGCCGAAACTGCAACTCTGTGCAGCGCCTGAGACAACTGTCTGCGGAGGCGTGTTATTCCCATATAAACCGCCTATTGCGTGCGACCCTAAAGGGTAATCGTGAGGGCTGGAGAAGTTCACTATGGAAGACCTTCGGGTAATCGAAGTACAAGACGGTGCGCTGATCGTGTCGAGTGGTGACGGGACTCGATACCGTCTCGCCGTTGATAGCGTTCTGCAGTCACGACTGCGTCAGAGCCGTGCGCTGTCAGGAACAGGCCCGAAGCTCGCCCCTCGAGAGATTCAGGCCCACATCCGTGCCGGAATGTCTGCTCAGGAAGTCGCAACACTTACCGGCGCCGACCTTGAGTACATCGAACGTTTCGAGGGGCCGGTAGTAGCCGAGCGCGAATTTGTGGTCACATCCGCCCTCGCCGTGCCCGTGCACGTCGCTGGCGAAACAGACTCCCTCACGTCAAGCCGCACCTTCGGGTCTGCTATTCGGGAACGCTTGGCCGATATGAACGCGGCTGACGAGCGCTGGGCTAGCTGGAAAGATCCTGAGTCGGGATGGATAGTAAAGCTCTCGTTCAGCGCCAACACTATTGATCACGACGCGCGCTGGCAGTACGACCCCAAGCGCCAGTCGCTCTCGCCGCTCAACAACGAAGCCAAGACACTGTCGCAACAGGGCGAAGTAACGGGCGCACTGATCCCGCGCCTTCGTGCTGTTTCGCCAACAGAGGGAACTCCAGACGCCGCCCGCTTCGACAGCGGCGCGTTCGACATCGATGAGCTCGCCGACGAACCTGCTCCCATCCGCCCCGCAGAACTCCCCGTCATGCGAGACCGCAGCGCAGAAGCGGGAGTCGGAAACCAGACCGCCGACCTTCTTGACGCACTTCGTCGTCGTCGTGGCGAGCGCGAGCCCGCGAATTTCGACGCCGAAGAAGACGATTCCACTCCGAATGTCGGCTCTGAGCCGTCAATGCGTTTGCTCGACCCACCTGCCGCAGAAGAGCGACGGGATGCCCCAGCACCGCCTCACGCAACAGCGCCACAGCCCAGCGCCAAGTCGCGGCGTCGTCGCGTGGCCATGCCGAGCTGGGACGACATCGTATTCGGGACAAAACCCGATGACGACCCCGCCTAGATTCTCGCTACTGCAGATTCTTTGCGTGACGGCGTAAAGCATTGAGGTTATAAAGCGAAAGCACCGTAGCGGAGCAAAGGCACTCGAAGTTCTTCGTCAGACCAGGATCCGTGCTGGCCGATCATGTTCCGGCCCTTTTCGTTCGCGATACGCGAGTCGTAATACGCGACGCTCTTTCGTGCCGCCACGATGATGTCACCAATGCGATCAGTGACATCGGGAGACACTGCACCGAACCAGCCCGCTGCGATCGCTTCCTCGCGGCTAGTCACCCAGGCGCGGCTCGCTTCGCTTTCGCGCCATCGCTCAAGGACCTCCGCGCGCACTTCAATACTCACGCCAGTGTGAAAGTAGAGCTGTAGACATCGCGGCTCGCCTGCGACGTGCGCAATGCCTTCCAGCAATTCTGGCGCCGTATCGAAAAGTACGTGCGACTCGCGCGGGATGTCGATCATGCCGTGATCCGCGGTGACGAGAAGGCCTTGATCTGGCGCAAGTTGCGCGACTGCTGTGCTCAGAGCCGCATCGAGAGATTCGAGCGCATGAGTCCATTGCGGCGATTGCCAGCCATTGGCGTGACCCGCCATATCGAGTTCAGGCGCATAAACGTAAGTGAGCGACGGCTGATCGCTTGACTGACCGACCTCTACAGCCGCACGAATGCGTTCAGCAAGCGATCCCGCAACGACATAACGGGCACCCCGCAGAACGGCTCTCGTGAAACCAGAGTCCCGATATCGCGCAGCACCGACAGCGACCGCTCTGAATCCGCTCTCGGATGCTCGCTCGAAGACTGTGGGCATCCGTTGCCAGGTTGCAGGATCGGTAAGAGAGTCCCAGCCGGATAGTTGGTGCAGCACTCGATTGTTCACTGGGTCAAGAGCGCTATATCCGACCAAGCCGTGCTGGCCCGGTCGGGTACCGGTCGTGAGGCTGGCAATCGCCGCTGCCGTTGTCGTGGGAAAACCCGATTGAATTACAGCGGCTCTGGATAGCGCCGCGGCAAGGGTTCGAGCGTGCCCCGAGCGCGCTTTGAGATTATGCGCGCCAAGGCCATCTACAAGAAGCACGACGGCGTGCCGCACCGCAGGCAGGCTCAGGCGATTGTCCTCACCCGCGATTGCCTGGAGGGAACTTGACAACACATCGCTAAGGTTCACTGAGTCTGGGTTGAGCGCCGGTAACATTAGGTCTAATCCTATGGCTACTCCCACAAAACCCACCCCAGACTCCCCTGCCGGCGAACGCATCGAGGACATCGATGTCACGACCGAGATGCAGGGTTCGTTCTTGGAGTACGCGTACTCCGTGATCTATTCGCGTGCGCTCCCCGACGCACGCGACGGCCTCAAGCCGGTGCAACGACGCATTCTGTACCAGATGAGCGAAATGGGACTGCGGCCAGAAAAGGGCCACGTCAAGTCTTCTCGCGTTGTGGGTGACGTCATGGGCAAATTGCATCCCCACGGCGACGCATCTATTTATGACGCGATGGTGCGTCTCACTCAGAGCTTCATTCTGCGAGTGCCACTCATTGACGGTCACGGAAACTTTGGTTCGCTAGACGACGGCCCCGCCGCTCCGCGGTACACCGAAGCCCGTTTGCAGGCATCAGCGATCGCCATGACCGACGACCTCGACGAAGACGTTGTCGATTTCGTACCCAACTACGACAATTCGACTACACAGCCTGAGGTATTGCCTGCGGCATTCCCCAACCTCTTGGTCAATGGTGCGAGCGGTATCGCCGTGGGAATGGCCACGAACATGGCGCCCCATAATCTCGTCGAGGTCGTGGGCGCGGCGCAACACTTGCTCTCACACCCAGAGGCTTCTCTCGAAGAGCTTATGCAGTTTGTCCCTGGTCCCGACCTTCCCACGGGAGGTACCATCATCGGCCTCAGTGGAGTGAAAGACGCTTACGCGAATGGCCGCGGCGCATTCAAGACTCGCGCGAAGGTCTCTGTCGAGTCGATCACAGCGCGCAAAATGGGTCTCGTCGTCACCGAACTTCCTTACCTTGTTGGACCCGAGCGTGTTATTGAGAAGATCAAAGACGGAGTCAACAACAAGAAGATCGTCGGCATATCTGATGTCACCGATCTCACCGACCGCAATCACGGCCTTCGGCTCGTGATCGGCATCAAGACAGGCTTTAGTCCGGATGCTGTTCTCGACCAGCTTTACCGGCTCACTCCGCTTGAAGACAACTTCAGCATCAATGCTGTGACGCTTGTTGACGGGCGCCCTCAAACTCTCGGCCTTAAAGCGCTACTCGAGGTATTTCTCAAGCACCGCCTTCAAGTCGTTACGCGACGCAGCAAGTACCGCCTCGCCCGCCACCTCGAACGACTACACCTCGTTGAAGGATTGCTCATCGCGATCGTTGACATCGATGAGGTCATTCAGGTTATTCGCCAGAGCGACGACAGCGATCAGGCTCGCACCCGACTGCGGGATGTCTTCGATCTCAGTGAACTGCAGGCCGAGTACATCCTCGAACTGCGGCTACGCCGCCTCACGAAGTTCAGCCGCATCGAGCTCGAAGCCGAGGCAGAAAAGCTGCGGACAGAAATCGCTCGTCTCGAGGCGCTGCTATCCGACGAGACCCTCATTCGTGCCCTCGTATCTGACGAACTCGACACAGTCGCAGAGAAGTTTGGCAACCCGCGACGGACTCTTCTCACCGAGGCGCCTGCCTCCATCGCCACGACGTCACGCGCAGCCGCGCGCAAGAACCAGGCTGTGCTTGAGATCGCTGATGAGCCGTGCATCGTGCTTCTATCAACGACTGGTCAGATCATTCGAGTGGGCATCAGCGAAGGCGACACCGTGTTAGCTGCATCGCGACGCTCCAAGCACGACGCGATCCGTTCGCGGGTGACAACGACGACGCGCACCGAGATCGGAGCCGTCACGAACCGTGGCCGACTGATTCGCTTTACTGCAGTCGATCTGCCGAACGTACCGACTAGTTCAGTGCAACTGGGTGCGGGCGCAAAGATCAGCGAGTACCTCACGCTCGAAAAGAAGGAACGCGTTCTCGCTATCGTTTCGCTCGACAGCGACGAACCGATCGCTCTCGGAACTCGCCAGGGCATCGTTAAACGCGTCTCACCCGGCGTATGGGCTTCTAAACCTGAATTCGAGATCATCTCCCTCAAAGCGGGAGACGAACTCGTTGGTGCGGCGCACAGCACCGATGATGATGAACTGACTTTCGTGACATCCGATACTCAACTTCTGCACTTTGCCGCCTCCTCGGTGCGCCCACAGGGTCTGAGCGCGGGTGGCATGGCTGGCATCAGAGTGAGTCCTGGCGCGGAAGTAATCTTCTTCGATGCCGTAAAGCCTGACCTCGAGAACGTCGCAGTCACGATCTCGGGCTCAAGCGTCACCATCCCGGGCACGGACCCGGGGCGTGTGAAGCTCAGCGAGTTCTCTCAATTCCCGGCTAAGGGTCGCGGAACCGGCGGGGTTCGCGCTCACTCGCTGCTCAAGGGTGAAGACGTACTCACGCTCGCTTGGGTCGGTCGAGTTCCCGCAACGGCAGTCGGCCCTGATGGTGCGGTGCGCCAGCTCCCCACCGAACGATCGAAACGCGATGGCTCTGGAACTCTCCTCGACAGCGTTATCGGTTCACTAGGCACGACGCCCTAACACGACCCCCAGAGGCCTACTGGCTTAAACGCGAGAGGCCGTTGCCTGAAAATTCAGGCAACGGCCTCTCGCGTTTAGCGATCGATACATGCTTAGCTTTCGGTACCGATAAAGCAGTCTTTCAGAACAAGATGCTGGTTCACACCCGATCAGCTAGACGTCGATTCGATCGCGATCAAGTCCCTGACCTTGGATAATGAACTCCTTGCGCGGAGCGACCTCATTGCCCATGAGTAACTCAAAAACGGTTCCGGCATTCTCAGCATCGGCGATGTTGACGCGGCGAAGAACCCGGTTATTGCGGTCCATTGTGGTGGTCGCCAATTGATCGGCATCCATTTCGCCGAGTCCCTTGTAGCGCTGAATGGGATCTTGATAGCGCTTGCCTGACTTCTTTAGACCCGCAAGAACACCATTGAGCTCTTTTTCTGAGTAGGTGTAAATGGTTTCGTTCGGCTTCGAACCGGGATTGATCACGACCACTCGGTGCAATGGTGGAACAGCAGCGTACACGCGGCCGTCACGAATCATGTCCGGCATGTAGCGGAAGAAGAGAGTCAATAAAAGTGTCCGGATGTGGGCGCCATCAACATCGGCATCGGCCATGATGATTACTTTGCCGTAACGCGCTGTCGATAGATCAAAGCTCCGCCCTGACCCTGCGCCGATGACCTGAATGATCGAGGCGCACTCCGCGTTGGAGAGCATGTCGCTAATCGAGGCCTTTTGCACGTTGAGAATCTTGCCTCGAATGGGCAGCAGAGCCTGATACTCGCTGTCTCGACCGAGCTTTGCAGTGCCCAGCGCTGAGTCGCCCTCCACGATGAAAAGTTCACTGTTTGCGACATCGTTAGAGCGACAGTCGACAAGCTTCGCAGGGAGACTTGAGCTCTCGAGAGCATTTTTGCGTCGTTGAGTTTCCTTGTGTGCTCGGGCTGAGATTCGCGACTTCATTTCGGCAACAACTTTGTCGAGCACGAGAGCTGCTTGCGACTTGTCATCCCGCTTCGTCGAGGTGAATCGCTCAGAGAGCGCCGCCGCCACAACCTTCGCGACGATTGCTCTGACGGCGGGGGTGCCCAAAATCTCTTTTGTTTGGCCCTCGAATTGTGGCTCAGGCAGTCGCACGGTCAATACGACTGTTAGCCCTGCAAGAACGTCGTCTTTGTCGAGTTTGTCATTGCCGAGCTTCAAGCGCCGAGAGTTCTTCTCCGTCTCGGCCCGCAGAAACTTGAGCAAACTCTGTTCGAACCCCGCGAGGTGCGTTCCTCCCTTAGGAGTCGCGATGATATTCACGAAGCTCTTAATAACGGTGTCGTACCCTGTGCCCCAGCGCAGGGCAACATCGACTACACAATCGCGCGACACTTCGGTCGAGACCATGTGCCCGTTGTCCTGCAAAACAGGAACGCTCTCGGTGAAGCCACCGGAACCCGTGAGACGCCAGATATCGGTGATGGGCGGGTCAACTGCTAGATGCTCAACAAACTCAGAAATTCCGCCCTCGAACAAGAAGGATTCATGGCGCGGCTCGTCACCGCGCTCATCCGACACATTCAGAGTGAGGTTCGGAACCAAAAATGCAGTCTGGCGGAGGCGATCAATTAATCCATCGGACTGAAAGGTTGCGCCCTTGGTGAAGATCTGGCGATCGGACCAGTAGCGCACCCGCGTGCCCGTGCGCCCCTTGGGCACTTTGCCGATTACTCGAAGTTCACTTCCTGATACGAACGGAGTGAATGGTGCATCCGGCGTCGGTTCACCGGAATCAGCAAAAGTGCCAGGCTCACCTCGGTGGAACGACATCGCATAAGTTTTTCCGTCACGATCCACCTCGACATCAAGCCGCTCCGACAGCGCATTGACTACTGAGGCACCAACTCCATGAAGGCCACCGGACGCAGCATACGAACCCGAGCCGAACTTTCCGCCAGCATGCAATTTTGTAAAGACAACCTCAACGCCGGTGAGCCCGGTCTTCGGCTCCACATCAACGGGGATGCCACGTGCGCGGTCACGCACCTCGACACTTTCGTCTGCGTGCAGAATTACACTGATCTCCGAACCGTGTCCGTCGAGAGCCTCGTCAACCGAATTATCGATTATCTCCCACAGGCAATGCATGAGCCCACGAGAGTCAGTCGACCCGATATACATGCCAGGGCGCTTACGAACGGCTTCGAGCCCCTCGAGTACGGATAAGTGACGGGCTGAATAGTCAGAGCTCGCCATAGTAATCTCCTAGGGTTTGACGACGGGAGGCCTCATTCAAGACTACGTTCTCCTCATGACATTAGCGCTCACCGACACCCACCGAGGCACGCAGGAGCTCCCGGTTGGCCTTCGATACGCGCTGAGCGAAATGCCCATAATGTAGGAAGAATCTTCAGGCACGCGTGCTTGTATAGGCGTACGGAATAACAACCGCAAGCAAGAAGGAGTAGGCCATGTCGAACATTGCAACAGAAGACACCCCAGTCGATGAGATGGACTACACCCTCACGGCGATTGATCGCTGTGACAGTTGTGGCGCGCAGGCATACATCCGCGCGACGCTCGCCAGTGGCGACCTCCTCTTCTGCGCCCACCACGGCGCAAAATTCAAAGACAAGCTGTTCCCCACCGCGCTCAACTGGCACGACGAGTCCAGCCGTCTAACCGCATAGGGCGTCGCCTAACATCAGCAGATAGTTAGCTCGCCGCCGACACGTGTGTCGGTGTGACCTTCGTAGGAGAACTGTGAAGCGCATCCGGCACTACGTGTCGCGTCTTGTCTCGCTCGACGTTAAAAACATGATCGCTGTAGCTCGGGCGATCAGCTCCCGTAGCCGAACTCCCGTGTTCTTCGTTCTGATCGACATGGTGTGGTGTTCACTCGTATATCAAGCGGGATACCTCGACTACGAAGAGTTCGAGTTCAACGTTCTCAGCCGCACCGAACGCCGCACCTGGATCACTAGCGGCAACGCCAATTCCATCGTCGTGAAGTACAACCAACGCGAATTTCGCGAACGTTTTTACGACAAGCCAACGTTCAACAAGACTTTCGATCAGTGGCTTGGGCGCGCTTGGCTGGACCTCCGAACCGCCACCGAGGCGGAATTTGCCGAGTTTGTCTCGCACCACGATCCGATCATGGTCAAGGTTGTTGACAGCATGAGTGGTGCGGGAATCGAAAAACACTCTGGGGATGCGCTTACCGATGCTCACTCGCTCTATCGGGAACTTATGGAGAAGCGACAGTTCTTGGTGGAGGCTTTTATCCAGCAGCATCCAGGGATGTCTTCACTTTGCCCCACGAGCGTCAATTCCCTTCGCATGATCACTTTCTTCGACGGTGACGAAGTCCACGTCATGGAAGCAGTGCTGCGAATGGGAAACGGTGCGGAGGTCGATAATTATGGCCGCGGCGGAATGTATACCGTTCTCGATGAGAAGACCGGAATTGCGCACTACGGTGCATTCGACAAGTACGCGAACACGTTTACGGAGCATCCGCAGACTGGAACGCCCATCGTCGGTTTCCAAGTACCGCTTTACGATGAAGTCCTCGCAACGCTTGACACGGTGGGGCGTGTGATTCCCGAAATTCCTTATGTGGGCTGGGACATCGCCATCTCGACCACCGGGCCCGCCATCATCGAGGGAAATTACAACACCGGTGTTTTTCAGATGAAGCCAAGCCTCACCGGAATAAAGACCGGTTTGCTCCCCCGGTTTCGCGAAGTAATCGACTTCTAAAGCACATCTATAGAACACTCACGTCGATTGGCGAGATTCACCCCACGAAGTAGTGCGCAGAGAATTGCTGAAAGTGCCAATTACGGCGCGTGCTAAGCGCCCCGGATGATGCCCAACGGAGTGCTCTGATGGTCCTGCCCCAGAGGGTTGTCCTTCAGCACCTTGAGAACGAGCTCGTTCGTGGCCTTGTTGGTCGTTGAACCGAGAATATTTCCGCCGAAGTCGTTGATGTCCACAACGAGAACGTGGATATCGCGCCCCAGGGCTGCCGCAATATCAGCGGCAACTCCATCTGGGCGAGCTGGACCGAGCACGACATGCGAATCGTATGGCGGAATCGTGTTCTTAGTCGGGCCATCGATCGCTCGAGCCTTCGGACCAGCGATGCGATAAAAGTCACCACGACGACCGATGAGCTTCGTCACCGCGGCAACAGCCGCAGCGAACAGAATTCGCGGAGTACCGCATTCACGTAGGGCCATCTCCATTGTCTCCGGCATGCCGAGACCGATCCCGTGCGACGTCTTCGTGACATATTTCGACAAGAATGTGGCTAGCTTGCGGGGCTGAATTTCCGAAATTGGGTAGGCGCGGCCCTGCGTGATTCCGACGATCTTCTCCGTGACAAAGAGCAAATCTCCGTCACGAACTAAATCGCTCGCATACTCCGACACAACCTGAACAATGTCATCCTCACGAACGACCAGTCGCGTCTTGATCGGTAGCCGTTCGTAAACAGCGCCATCAACGTCAACAGTGAGACTTTTACCAGCGTTCGCTTCAGCACCCATTGTCGACCTATTCGAGGTAATCGCGCAGTGACTGCGAGCGTGACGGATGACGCAGCTTGGCCATCGTCTTAGATTCAATCTGTCGGATACGTTCGCGAGTCACTCCGAACGTGTCACCGATCTGGTCAAGTGTCTTCGGCATTCCGTCGCCAAGACCGAAACGCATGCGGATAACGCCGGCTTCACGCTCGGATAGCGAGTCAAGCAAGCTCTCCAATTGCTTCTGCAGCATCGTGAATCCCACTGCGTCTGCAGGAACAACCGCTTCGGTATCTTCGATCAGGTCACCGAACTCGCTATCGCCGTCTTCACCGAGCGGAGTATGCAGAGAAATAGGTTCGCGACCGTACTTCTGAACTTCTACGACCTTCTCAGGCGTCATGTCCAATTCGCGCGATAGTTCTTCAGGAGTAGGCTCGCGACCGAGATCCTGAAGCATCTGACGCTGAACACGAGCGAGTTTGTTGATCACTTCAACCATGTGCACAGGAATACGAATCGTACGGGCCTGGTCTGCCATTGCACGCGTAATTGCCTGACGGATCCACCACGTCGCATACGTCGAGAACTTGAAGCCCTTCGTATAGTCGAACTTTTCGACGGCACGAATGAGACCTAGGTTTCCCTCTTGGATGAGGTCAAGGAATTGCATTCCGCGGCCGGTGTAACGCTTTGCAAGTGACACGACAAGGCGCAGGTTTGCGCCGAGCAAGTGACTCTTAGCCCGCTGGCCGTCCTTCGCCACCCACTGCAGCTCGCGACCGAGCGTCGAGCGCACTTCGCCGGGAGCCATCTGGGAAAGCTTGTCTTCTGCGAAAAGTCCCGCTTCGATGCGCATCGCCAGCTCGACTTCTTGAGCGGCATTGAGCAGGGCCACCTTACCGATTTGCTTCAGGTAGTCCTTGACAGGATCCGCGGTTGCACCAGTGATTGCGGCGGAATACACGGGAACGTCATCGTCGTCATCGACCAAGGAAAGAACGAGGGCGCCCGTGGGCAAAGATTCGTCTTTGCCCGTCGACTTCTCATCTTGCTCGTCTTCGGGCTTGGCTTCTTCACCATCTGCTTCGACGATCTCGACAGCATCAGCGGCAGCCTTTTTGGCTCGAGTCGCAGGCTTCTTCGCAGCGGGCTTCTTGGCAGCGGGCTTCTTGGCAGCAGACGCAGCAGCGGTCGACTTCGTTGTCGTCGCTTTCTTCGCGGCTGTCTTTGTCGTAGCGGTCTCCACGCCTTCGGCGTCACTAACCACATCGTCGACTGCGTCGGCAGCTTTAGTGCGCGCTCCAGATTGAGTGGCCGCCTTTGCGGGGGCCTTCTTTGGTGCGGATGCGGTCTCCGCAGTCTTAGTTCGGGTCGCCATGTGAACACCTTTCCGAGGTTTTCGGGCAGTACTAAGACCCATGTCAAGTCTCCGACTATTTCACAGCAACGCGAAACAGAACCAGAAACAAAACCGGGTCTTATTCCTATTATGCCACGCTTTTCTGATGCTCCGCACCATTACTCACTGCCAACAACACCTGCACCGTGAGCTCACAGCGATAGTGAGCGCGCTGTGCTTCAATCAGCTGGTCTACAACGGAGAACGTGGCGACCCATCATCGTCACCCGCGCGACGGATGGCCAAGAACTTTTGCAATTCAGCGGCAATCTCATCCGCAGACGGCAGTTCTCCATCTTCGTCTGTCAATGGAGACCTCATTGGATTCTCTTGCATGTAATCGTCGTGGCGTTCTTCAAGTGTTCCCACTAATTTCGCAAGCTCTTGATTGCTTTCGACCTGACTATCGATCTTGGCCACGAACTCTCGACCATCTTCACGGAGGCGATCGGTGGGGAAGATAAGGCCAGTTGCGGCGCTCACGCTCTCCAAAGCGGTCACTGCAGCTGTCGGCCACTCCGTGTCCGCCAGATAGTGCGGGATCAAGAGCACAAAACCTGCTGTCGGATGCCCTAGCTCCTGCAAGCGGTATTCAATCAAGTGCATTGCGTTGGCGGGAACTTGAGTGTGAGGCTTCCAGACCGACATCGAGTCGATGAGCTCAGCGCGATTGCCGCTCACGGTGACGCCAATGCTCCGCGTGTGCGGAACGGGCATGGGGATAGCGTGAACCCACGTTGTCGACTTCACATCAAGCTTGGATACCAACCGCAACACCGCTGCGGAGAAACGCTCCCATTGGAAGTCGGGCTCGTAACCAGTCAAGAGAAGAAAAGGTTGACCCAACTCGTCTTTGGCCAGATACAACTCCAGCTTCGCCGGGCGGTAATCGCTCAAGTGATCTTGGTCAAAATAGATTGTGGGACGGCGTGCTCGATAATCGAGCAAAGCATCATTGTCGAAGGACGCAACAACCGTACGTTCGAGAGTGTCTAGCAAATACTGACTGAACTGGCTAACAGCGCCACCGGCGTCCGCAAAGCCAGTGAGACCGGCGACTAGAGGTAGACCGCGCGGGACACCCGCGACATCGGTGGCGATGTCATATAAACCGGCTGGATCTCGCATACTTCCACTCTAATCGTGGGCACGACTACATCCTTCGGAATCGCCCCCGCAGCGTCATGCTCCTAGCGAACACGCAATCGGATGCTGGCTATCATGAGGACATGACCGTTGCTACATTGCACTTGTCCACCTCGCCCGCTTCCGAACTCGACACCGATGTTCTCGTGATAGGGGTGGTGAAGACGGATTCAGGCCCAAAGCTTGTAGATACTTCACCTCAACTTGCCGAATTCGAGCAGTCGCTCGCGCTGATCGGCGCAACGGGTTCTGCCGACGAGCTTCACCGCATCCCCGCAACTGGAATCTCAGCACCAGCTGTCGCGTTCATTGGGCTGGGCGAGGCTTCGCGCACAACGGAAAGCCTTCGCTACGCCGCAGGCTCTGCCGCGCGCCAACTTCGCGGTGCCGAGCACATCGCGCTTGCGTTCGGGGTTCAGTCCGCGGAAGACACTCTTGCGGTTCTGGAAGGCGCCGCGATTGGCGCCTACTCTTATGACGCCTACCGCTCCACGCCCACGGACGCCGCTAAGCGGATCGCGAACAGCATCACCGTTCTCAGTCCCGTGGAAGACGTTGCACTAGTCGAGCGCGCTGCGATCATCGCTCATGCCACACACGTGACCCGAGATCTTGTCAATGAGGCCCCTCGCGAGCTCTACCCCGCCACTTTCGCTGACCGCGCCAGCGAACTCGCTGACCTTGACAATATTGAGGTGGAAATCTTTGCCGAGAAAGAACTGCAGGACGGCGGTTTTGGCGGAATTCTCGGCGTTGGTCAGGGCTCAACGCGGGGTCCGCGCTTGGTCAAGGTCAGCTACACGCCTGCTAATGCAACCAAGCACCTTGCCCTAGTCGGAAAGGGAATCACTTTCGACTCGGGAGGGCTTTCGCTCAAACCCGGTCTTTCTATGATCGGAATGAAATTCGACATGAGTGGCGCTGCCACCGTAATGGCAGTCGTGGAAGCCTGCGCAAAGCTCGGCACCAACGTTCGACTGACGGCGTGGCTCTGCCTGGCCGAGAACATGCCCTCGGGAAGTGCCATTCGCCCCAACGATGTATTGACAATTCGTGGAGGAAAGACCGTCGAAGTTCTCAATACCGACGCTGAAGGCCGACTTGTCATGGCTGACGGCCTCGTCGCCGCGAGTGAAGAGAACCCCGACGCTATCGTCGACATTGCGACTCTGACTGGAGCTGCCGTAGTAGCGCTCGGCAACCGCTACGCCGGCGCAATGGGTGACAAGAACCTCGTGAATCAGGTTGTCGCCGTGGCTGATCGAGTCGGCGAGCCATTCTGGCCGATGCCGATAAGCCCCGAGCTTCGACCTCTACTTGCCTCGGACATTGCGGATATCGCGAATATCAAGCCGGGCAACACCGCGGGTGGCATGCTCATCGCGGCCGCGTTCCTCAAGGATTTCGTCGGCAAACGTCACGACAGCGCCGAAACGATCCCCTGGGCCCACATCGACATCGCAGGGCCGTCCGATAATCGCGGTGGTGGATGGGGTTACGTCGGCAAGGGCGCAACGGGAATCGGTGTGCGAACACTCATTGAACTGGCCGAGGAATTTTCCCGTCCGTAGTAAGGTTTTTAAACGCGGGTTCTTTCCGCACCATCCGGTCGCACGGATTACACACTATGCGTTCCGGCGAACAAATTCCTTACAGAGGAGCTGCTGTATTGGCTGAGCACAATTTTGACCTTGTCGTTCTAGGTGGAGGAAGTGGTGGCTACGCAGCAGCGTTGCGCGCCGCGGAACTCGGTATGACGGTTGGCTTGATCGAGAAGAACAAGCTCGGAGGCACCTGCCTCCACGTGGGTTGCATCCCGACTAAGGCGCTCCTGCACTCGGCAGAGGTCGCTGACGTCACACGAGAGTCAGCAAAATACGGAGTCACCGCCACCCTCGACGGAATCGATATCGCCGGCGTTACCAAGTACCGCCAAGACATTGTCGCGAGCAAGTACAAGGGGCTTCAGGGCCTCGTGAAGATGCGCGGCATCAACGTCATCGAGGGCGAAGGCAAGCTCGTTGCTCCGAACACCGTTCAGGTGGGCGAAGACACGATTGTGGGAAAGAACGTCATTCTGGCGACTGGTTCCTACTCACGCAGCCTCCCCGGCCTTGAAATCGGCGGCCGCGTCATCACTTCTGAGCAGGCGCTTGAACTCGACTTCGTTCCTAAGAAGGTAGCGGTGTTGGGCGGCGGCGTTATCGGCGTCGAATTCTCTAGCGTCTGGAAGAGCTGGGGCACCGATGTCACGATCATCGAAGGTCTCCCCCACCTTGTACCCGCCGAAGACGAATCCGTCAGCAAGCAGTTCGAGCGTGCGTTCCGCCGCCGTGGCATCAATTTCCACACTGGCGTTCGTTTCAAGAGCGTCGAGCAGAATGATGATGGAGTCGTCGTCACGCTCGAGAACGGCGAAACCATTGAAGCGGAGCTCTTGCTCGTCGCTGTAGGACGCGGTCCGTCAACGGCTGGACTCGGGTTCGAAGAAGTAGGCATCGAAATGGATCGCGGCTTCGTTCTGACCAACGAACGCCTCGCGACAAACGTTCCCGGTGTTTACGCGGTTGGCGACATCGTTCCTGGACTGCAACTTGCTCACCGCGGATTCCAACAGGGAATCTTCGTCGTGGAAGAAATCGCGGGCCTCAAGCCCATCGTGATCAACGACCTCCACATCCCCAAGGTGACCTACAGCGATCCAGAGGTTGCGTCGATTGGTCTCAGCGAGGCAAAGGCGATCGAAGAGCACGGTGCTGAGAACATCAAGGCGTACGACTACAACCTCGGTGGAAATGGCAAGAGCGCCATCATCGGAACCGCAGGTTCAATCAAGGTTGTTCGCGTCGTTGACGGCCCCGTCATCGGAGTTCACATGATCGGCGCGCGCGTTGGCGAACTGATCGGCGAAGCGCAGCTCATTGTCAACTGGGAAGCACATCCCGAAGACATTACCCCGCTGCTGCACGCGCACCCCACCCAAAATGAAGCCCTTGGCGAGGCATTCCTCGCCTTGGCAGGCAAGCCGCTACACGCGGTCTAGGCTCCGCCTCAACCACGGAACTAAGCTATTGATGACAAGCATCACAAAGGAGCAGTACTGATGAGCGAATCCGTTAACCTTCCGGCACTCGGCGAGAGTGTCACCGAGGGCACGGTGACCCGCTGGCTGAAGCAAGTCGGCGAGCGTGTAGAGGTTGACGAGCCCCTGCTCGAGGTCTCCACTGACAAAGTCGACACGGAGATTCCTTCTCCCGTAGCCGGAGTCATCGAAGAGATCTTGGTCGCCGAAGACGAGACAGTTGAAGTGGGCACCGCGCTCGTAAAGATCGGTGACGGTTCGGGCGGCGGAGACGCTCCCGCATCAGAGGAGCCTGCGGAATCAGAGCCTGCCGAATCTGCACCAGCAGAGTCGGAGCCTGCCCAAGACGAAACAGCAGCACCGGCATCAGAAGCGCCTGCGGAAGCGGCCCCTCAGACTACAGAGAAGGCTCCTGCGGCTGAAGAGCCTGCGTCCACCGAGCAGGAAGAAGCGCCTGCCGCAGCCGAAGAGGCTCCTCCAGCTCCTGCTGAGGAGCCCTCAGTCGAGGCGCCTGCTAAGGAGGAGACTCCCGCGTCTGCTCCGGCTGCTGAAGAGACTGCCGCTCCGTCAGCTTCCGACGAGGCTGCTCCCGCAGCATCCGAAGACGACAGCGATGACTCGCAGGCTGGATACCTCACTCCTCTCGTGCGCAAGCTCGCGAACGAACGCGGCGTCGACCTCAGCACTATCACTGGCACTGGCGTTGGCGGCCGTATCCGCAAGCAGGATGTACTCGCCGCCAGCGAAAAGGCCACGAGCGAGGCACCGGCGGCGGAAACATCCGCAACGTCGTCAACCCCGCTTGAGGTTTCACCGCTGCGTGGTACGACCGTTCCGATGTCTCGCCTCCGCAAGGTAATTGCTGAGCGAGCGGTGCAGTCGATGCAGTCATCAGCTCAGCTCACGTCAGTCGTAGAGGTTGATGTCACCGCAGTCGCGAACTTCCGCAACTCGGTCAAGGATGAGTTCCTCGACAAGACGGGCACGAAGCTCTCGTTCTTGCCGTTCTTCGCATTGGCTGCAGCGGAAGCGCTAACCGCGCATCCGATCATCAACGCGACCATCGAGGACAACTCGATCGTGTACCCCGCGCAGGAGAACATCAGCATCGCCGTTGACACCGAACGTGGATTGCTCACGCCGGTGATTCGTGATGCTGCATCACTTGACATTGCGGGCCTCGCCGGCGAGATTGCAGATCTTGCCGCGCGCACGCGCGATAACAAGCTGACTCCGGATGAGCTGTCGGGCGGCACCTTCACGCTCACAAACACGGGTTCGCGCGGCGCACTTTTCGACACTCCAGTCGTATTCTTGCCTCAGTCAGCAATCCTTGGAACGGGCATCGTCACCAAGCGACCAGTAGTAATTAGTGACGCCAATGGGGACTCGATCGCAATCCGCTCGATGGTTTACTTGGCACTCAGCTACGATCACCGGATCGTAGACGGAGCAGATGCTGCAGGGTTCCTCGTGGACATGAAGAAGCGTCTCGAAGCTGGCGATTTCGCCGACAAGCTTGGCATCTAAATCACACCCGCATAATCAAGGGAGCGTGTAGCTCCTGATTCGCCAACCGGCCTCGCCCTTCACGAGAAGGAGCGAGGCCGGTTCGCTTAGACCTTCGTCGCCAAACCCCAACAGCACGCTGTCGCCCAGTCGTTGGAGTTGCTCTGCGGTGCTCGGGTCAAACATAGTGCCAGTGGAAGGCTCGTCACCCGCCAAGACCCGCTGGATGTAAGCCGAGTCTGCAGCGAAGGCGGGAGAATCAGGTGCAGCGACCACCTCGAGACAGACAATCGAGAGGTCGCGAATGCAACGCTCTCGTGTCTCCAACAGGATCAGCAGGGCCGCAAGAGGGTCGTTTGAGAGGTGCTCGCCCGCGGTACTCTCGTCTTGAACGGGGACACTATCGATATCGCCGCTTGTGCCGTCAGGAGATATCTCCTTGCCAGAGATCGTATAGGCCTCTTTGCCACTCTGGCGGCGCTCGCCATCGACTTCGTCAGTCACAGCGGAATCAAACCTCTCCCCTGCCCCGTCCGACGCCAGAACCGCTGTTGCTAAGGCCACGGACAGCAGTCCCGCTCCAGCAACGACCCACGTTCGTTTTCGGACAGGGCGACACCAATCCTGGATGACTCTCACGAGTCGTAGAGTGCTTCTCGTCGTCGCCTTGATGAGCACGCCGATTCGATCCTGAATCGCTGCAGGCAAAGCCAAGACGACTCCCCACTCGCTCGCAATACCGTCGCCGCCCGCGACCTCGGCAACGAAATACTCACGAGGGTGAGGAGGCGAAGGACTCCCCTCAACTGCGGGGTCAAGGCTGAGCCGGACTGGCTCCGGTGCTCCCAATGCAAACAGTTGACTCTCGCACTGAAGCGCCCAGTCGTCGGTCGCGATGTGGCGGGGATCGGCGAGCCATCGCACGAGCTCGGCTACAAGGCGTTCGCTGTCTCGATCCGGAGCGATCATGGACAATACCCCACTAGCCAGCAGAGCGAACTGCGAACGATCCTCTTGAAACGCCGTTACCTCTTGCAGCTCAAGCGGTGTCGGCAGCACATCGAACGCCCGAGCTTGTTGCCATTCCGCGAAGAATGGCCGACCTGATGAGTCAAAATGGACCGCATCCACCGTAATGGAACCCATTGCGACGCCAGCTCGATGTACGCGAGTGAGCGCAGCGCTCAGCGGTGCAAGGATCGTGATCGCTTCGCCAGCGCGAAGTGAATCGCGTTCCCGCATGAGGCGCCGCAACGTGCCAACGCTCTGCCATGGCATGACTAGGACAGGAGTGTCGTCATGGGATGCTGCTACGTCGTCAATCGCCAGGACGTGGGCGCCCCGCGCACGCAACCGACATTCAATCTCACCGAGAATAGGTCCCATCGGAGTGTGCGGAACGAAACGCTTGACGATGCGCAACCCCGTTGACTCGTCACTCACGTCGTTGCTGCCAGCACGCACCAGAATCGACTGCGAGTGGGTGGTTTCGTTCAGGGACCGCACAGTGCGGTAGCCAGCAATACTGTTCTCGTTCACCATTCCATTCTTGGCTCCAAACCAGCGCACAAGAACGCCCTTCTGGTGATGTGTGCAGCCGCGCATTGGTAATAAATAGTGGAGGACGAGAGCTAAGCGCGCGCAGCTCACCGACGCCATACGCGGGTGTGCGTACTCAAGGAATTCATTGACGGGCTGGAGGCCGTATCCTAGAGATATGGCACGCAGCGAAAAGACTCCTAAGGCTCCGAAAGAACCCGGTCGCATCAAGCAGATGTATCAGGTTTTCCAGATGACGCGTCGGTATGACAACCTCGCCGTCTGGTTCTTCCTCTTAGCTTTCCTGTTGCCGATCCTCATTGGGCTTGGACTCGCCTTCCTGCTCTCAGCAGACAACGTCCTCGGTTTCGTGCTCTACATCGTGGCCGGCGTCATGGCAGGGCTCCTTGCGTTCCTCATCGTCCTAGGGCGACGTGCCGAGCGAGCTGCCTACTCACAGATTGCCGGGCAACCCGGTGCTGTGGGCGCCGTCTTGAAGAGCTCACTTCGTCGCGGTTGGACGGCGAGCGAAATGCCTGTAGCGATTAGCCCCAAGACTCAGGATGCTGTCTACCGCGCAGTAGGCAAGGGAGGAATCGCGCTAATCGGTGAAGGCCCACGTAGTCGAACGCAGAAGATGCTCGAAGACGAACGTCGCAAGATGAATCGCTTCCTCCCGAACGTGCCTGTTCATTTTATTTATGTCGGGCCTGACGCGGATTCGGTGGCGCTCCACAAACTTGCTCCTGCACTCGGCCGACTCAAGAACGTCCTGCGCAAGCCGGAGATTCTCGCGATTTCTAATCGTCTCAAGTCCCTCGACAAGAACGGACTGCCGATTCCTAAGGGAATCGACCCGATGAAGGCTCGCGCACAGCGTTCACAGCGCGCCTAAACTTCTTGGGCGACTACACCCGAAAGGTAAAGAGTCTGCTCACCAGGTGAGCGCGTCAGGCTTGGTTCGGCGAGAATTTCCGACTCAGCGCCATTCAACGGCGAGACACGTCATAGATGCACGAGTGATCAGCGACGAACGAGTAGCGTGCCAGCGACCCGGTCGTGCATTCCACGCTGGTCCGCATCCCAGATGACAGCCGGGATCACGAGGGCCATAAGGAGCGTTCTCACGATCGGGCGCCAGATGCCCAGCATTCCTCCCGCGATCGGGACAACCCTCAGCCCCGTAATGAGATGCCCGAAACTGCCATTTGCCGTGATCAGCAAGACAACTTGCGCTGCCACAAAAATGCCCAGCGTGGCAAAGGCGTCGTAATTGAAGAATGCGATCGACACGATTACTGCAAATCCCCAGTCAATTGTGAGTGCCACCAGCCTGCGGCCGAGGCGCCCTACTGAACGTGGGCCTTCCGCCGGAAGTCCGATTCGTTTGCCTGGCCACTCGTCGGAAACTGATACACGCTGGTTCACATGATCAGCCTAACGAATTACGTCTGCGTAACATGTCGGAAACATTTCCGAAGTGACTGCGAAACTCGGGTTCTGTACTCTAAGAGGTGGTTGTAACGACAGCCGATCATCAAATGAACCCCTTGGAGTTCCACTCAATGTCTCATCCGAAGTTTTCCAATTCGTCTGAGGTCCTTGCATTTATCAAGGACACAGACGTCAAGTTCGTCGACATCCGGTTTACCGACCTCCCCGGTATCCAGCAGCACTTCAACATTCCCGCGGCCTCAGTCGATGAAGACTTCTTCGCTGTCGGCCAGCTTTTCGATGGTTCATCGATTCGCGGCTTCCAGTCGATCCACGAATCGGATCTCCAGCTGATCCCCGACGTCACGACCGCCTACGTCGACCCCTTCCGCGTCGAGCGCACCCTCGTGATCATCTTTGACATCTACAACCCGCGCAACGGCGAAATTTACGCTCGTGACCCGCGTCAGGTTGCCAAGAAGGCCGAAAAGTACCTCACCTCAACAGGAATCGCTGACACCGCATTCTTCGCATCAGAGGCCGAGTTCTACATCTTCGACGACGTTCGTTACGAAGTGAAGGCCAACAAGAGCTTCTACGAAGTCGATTCCAGTGAAGGTGCCTGGAACAGCGGACGTACCGAAGAAGGCGGAAACCTCGCCAACAAGACACCGTTCAAGGGCGGCTACTTCCCCGTCTCCCCCGTTGACCAGCACGCCGACCTTCGTGACGACATCGTCGTGAAGCTCATCGACGTCGGGCTCGAAGTAGAGCGCAGCCACCACGAGGTGGGAACCGCCGGCCAGGGCGAGATCAACTACAAGTTCGACACCCTCGTTCATGCCGGTGACGACATCCTCAAGTTCAAGTACATCGTCAAGAACACGGCAAACGAGTGGGGCAAGACTGCCACGTTCATGCCTAAGCCGCTCTTCGGAGACAACGGTTCGGGAATGCACACCCACCAGTCGCTCTGGAATGACGGTTCGCCGTTGTTCTACGACGAAAAGGGCTATGGCGGCCTCAGCGACACGGCGCGCTGGTACATCGGTGGCTTGCTCAAGCACGCTCCGGCTGTGCTCGCGTTCACCAACCCGACCGTGAACTCATACCGTCGCCTCATCCCTGGATTCGAAGCTCCCGTGAACCTTGTGTACTCGGCTGGAAACCGTTCGGCGTCGATCCGTATCCCGATTACGGGAACCAACCCCAAGGCAAAGCGCATCGAGTTCCGTGCACCTGACGCCTCGGGCAACCCGTACCTCGCGTTCGCCGCTCAGCTCATGGCTGGCCTCGACGGCATCAAGAACAAGATTGAGCCGCACGAGCCCGTCGACAAGGACCTCTACGAGCTGCCGCCCGAGGAAGCTCGCCTGATTCCTCAGGTTCCCGCTTCTCTCGAGGAGGCGCTCATCGCTCTTGAAGCTGACCACGAGTTCCTGATGGAAGGCAACGTCTTCACCAAGGACCTGATCGAGACCTGGATCGATTACAAGCGTACGAACGAACTGCTTCCGTTCGCACAGCGCCCGCACCCGTACGAGTACGAACTGTACTTCGGCGTCTAAGCGCTCACACAGCACACATTCGGGTCGCATCCTTCGGGATGCGGCCCGAATGTGCTTTAAGGGGCGCTACGAACGAGGAACGTTAGTAACACCGTAGAAGCGACGCTCAAAGACCCGGCGAGCACGACGAGTAGCGCGAAGATAGTCCTCTTCTAGGACGCTCGCTGACCCGGGAGGGTACTCAAGCATCCGCGAAATTCCTTCGAGCTGGAGTCGGTCGTTGGGGAGAACATCTGATGTCTTCGAGGTCCACAACGTGATCGCCGAACGCGCCCGAGACGCGAGGATCCAGGCTTCTCGCAAGCGGGCAGCATCCGAAGCCGTTACTAACTTCTCAGCGACAGCGGCATCCAGTGCATCAAGAGTAGACGTGGTGCGAAGCCCCTCGACAGCGGCACCGTGCTGCAGTTGGAGAAGCTGCACAAACCACTCAACATCGCTCAGTGACCCCCGCCCCAATTTAAGATGACGCGCCGGGTCAGCAGCCTGCGGGAGTCGCTCAGACTCCACCCGGGCTTTGATTCTTTTCACCTCACGGACGTCCTGTGGTGAAATTGCTTTCGGGTACCGCACCCGATTAGCCAGTTCAGTGAAATCGTCGAGTAGCGCCTTGTCTCCGGCTACGCCACGGGCACGCAGCAGAGCTTGAGCCTCCCACGTCAAGGACCAACGCTCGTAGTAGGCCTCATACGACTCAAGCGAACGCACGATAGCGCCGTTCTTGCCTTCTGGCCTGAGATCCAGATCAAGATCGAGAGGCAATTTCACATCTTCCGTGATGCGCGTGAGCCCCTTCGCTAGAGCATCGGCTCGCTTAGCAGCATCTTCTTTCGACGCTTCAGTTGCGCGATAGACATACATCACATCAGTGTCGGAGCCGAAGCCTGACTCGGCTCCTCCATAGCGCCCCATCGCAATAATGCCGAACTCAATACCGTCTGGCTCAGGACGCAACACGGCCAGAGTGCCTTCCAGCATCGTTGTGGTGATATCGCTCAAGCCCCGGCCAAGTTCCTGGATCGAGATCACTCCGACGATGGAACCAATCGCCAGCCTAAGCACTTCTCGGCGGCGAGCAGTACGCAGCGCTACCGCTGCTGCATCCTCGTGACCTCTGTGCCGAGAAACTATTGCACGAGCCTCATCACGGAGCACAGCAAGAGGGCGAGGTCGAAGCTCCTTCTCATGCTCTAACCACGCAGCTGCTTCGGGAATGCGCTCAAACAGTCCGCCCACATATTTGGATGCCGAGAGCACGTGGGTAAGTCGCTCTGCTGCCCCCGAGGAATCGCGCAGCATTCGCAAGAACCAGTACGCCTCCCCCAGCGCCTCACTGAGACGGCGGAATGCAAGCAGTCCGTAGTCGGGGTCAGCACCGTCAGAGAACCACTGAAGCATGACGGGCAAGAGCGCACGTTGAATCGTGGCGCGCCGCGATACTCCGCCGGTGAGGGCCGCAATGTGGGCAAGCGCCCCTTTGGGATCAAGGAATCCGATCGCGGCGAGTCGCGCGGCCGCTTGTTCGCTTGACAACGCAAGCCCGTCCTCAGGGAGCGCGGCCACTGCAGACAGAAGTGGTCGATAGAAGAGCCGTTCATGAAGTCTTCGCACCGCAATCTTCGTACGCTGCCACTGCTCGGTAAGATCGGCGGCGTTCTTGGCGATTCCGGTTGCGCGCGCAAGCACCCGCAAGTCATCCGTATCTCGGGGCATAAGGTGCGTTCGACGCAGCCGAGACAACTGGATGCGATGTTCAAGGAGTCGCAAGAATCTATAGTCCCGAGCAAATTCACCCGCTTCGGTGCGGCCGATGTAGCCATGCTCGGCGAGAGCAATGAGTGCTTGAAGGCTCGAAGTTTGGCGGACGTCTTCGTCATTTTGCCCGTGAACTAGTTGCAGAAGCTGCACAGTGAACTCGATGTCACGAAGCCCACCCGGTCCGAGTTTGAGCTGAACATCACGCTCCTGTGGCGGAATGTTCTCGGTGACGCGTTCGCGCATCCGCTGAACTGACGCGACGAAATTTTCGCGCGAAGCACTCGACCAGACGAGAGGAGAGACACCTGCGATGTATCGCCCGCCAAGCTCGCGGTCACCAGCAAGTGGTCGAGCTTTCAGAAGAGCTTGAAACTCCCAGCTCTCCGCCCACCGGTCGTAATAGGCCAGATGAGATTCGAGGGTGCGAACAAGTGCGCCATCTTTGCCCTCGGGGCGCAGATTAGTGTCAACTTCCCAGAGCGCAGGCTCGACGGTGAGGTCTTGAATACCACGAATCGTTTGCACCGCAAGGGGTGTCGCGATTGTGACGGCCCGGTCGGCACTGATGCCGTCCGGTTCCGTCACGAAAATCACATCGACGTCTGACACATAGTTCAGCTCACGAGCGCCCGCTTTACCCATTCCGATAATGGAAACCCGTGTGGCAGCAACATCTTCCTCAGGAAAATTGACCGACCTGCGCGCCACCGAGAGTGATGCTTCGAGGGCCGCACCTGCGAGATCCGCCAAGGCCATCGCGACCCGATCGACAGCGGCAAGGGGATCTTCCTGAGACAAATCCCACGCAGTGAGTTTCGCGAGTTCGCGTCGATAGCGAACGCGAAGTGCGACCCACGCCTCTTCGCCCTCACGTTCGCGAGTTACCTCGGTCAGGAGTTCGACATACTCTTCGGGAGATGCTGGCGCCGCAATCGGCGTGCACATCGCGTCGAGTTCTGAAGGATGCCGGATGAGAAAGTCACCAAGCCCCGATGACGCCCCTAAAACTTGGACAAGACGAACAGCAGCATCATCATTTTGCAGCAGCGGAACCAATTGCTGCGGAGCCGATTCGGACAGTTCGAGGAGCAACCGCAGAGCCTGGTCAGGGTCCGCAGCCCGCGAGAACAGTTGCGCAGGCACTTCCGGCCGGTCAAGGGCGACAAGTCGTGCTCGCGCCTCGCTGAGCTCAAGAAAACCCAGCTTGGCAAGTTCGGTCAGAGTGTAGGTAGTCGTCGACATTACGTGACCGTGGGATCTAGAGGATCTCGAGGCTGCTCTCCAACTCGTACGGCGTCACCTGAGCGCGGTATTCCTTCCACTCGCGACGCTTGTTGAGGAGAACAAAATTGAAGACCTGCTCCCCTAGTGTCTCCGCAACGAGTTCTGAGTTCTCCATAATGCTGAGCGCGTGGTTCAAGTTCGACGGCAACTGCTCATAGCCCAACGCCCGACGCTCGTGCTCGGAAAGGTCTCCAACAGCATCTTCTGCCTCAAGCGGGAGCTCATAGCCTTCTTCGATGCCCTTGAGCCCAGCAGCGAGCAGCAGCGAGTACGCGAGATACGGGTTCGCAGCAGAATCAAGCGCGCGGTATTCAATGCGAGCGCTCTGGCCCTTGCCTGGCTTGTAGAGCGGAACGCGCACGAGTGCGGAACGGTTGTTGTGGCCCCAAGTCACAAAGCTCGGGGCCTCATCGCCGCCCCAGAGGCGCTTGTACGAGTTTACGAACTGGTTAGTGACGGCTGTGATTTCGGGAGCATGCTTGAGAACGCCTGCCATGAACTGACGACCGACCTTCGAAAGTTGGTAGTGACCGCTGGCGTCATAGAAAGCGTTCTGATCGCCCTCAAAGAGCGACATGTGCGTGTGCATTCCCGATCCTGGTTGCCCCGACATCGGCTTCGGCATGAACGTCGCGTAGACGCCCTGCTCAATCGCAACCTCTTTGATGACAGTACGGAAAGTCATGATGTTGTCGGCGGTCGTGAGAGCATCCGCGTAGCGCAGGTCGATCTCATTTTGGCCGGGACCCGACTCGTGGTGACTGAACTCCACGGAGATACCGAGGTCTTCGAGCATCCGGACCGAACGCCGACGGAAATCATGAGCGGTTCCACCGGGAACATTGTCGAAAAAACCTGCCGAGTCCACGGGCTCGGGGCGACCCTTCTTGAGTTTGCTCGACTTGAGCAGGTAAAACTCGATCTCTGGGTGCGTATAGAAGGTGAAGCCGCGCTCCGCCGCCTTCTCGAGAGTGCGCTTGAGCACGTTGCGGGGGTCGGATGCCGCCGGCTGGCCGTCGGGTGTGGTGATGTCGCAGAACATACGAGCGGTGGGATCGATCTCCCCACGCCACGGAAGAATCTGAAAGGTAGTGGGGTCGGGATGCGCGAGCATGTCTGCCTCGTACGCCCGAGTAAACCCCTCAATCGCCGAACCGTCAAAACCGAGGCCTTCAGCGAAGGCACCCTCGATCTCTGCCGGTGCAACAGCGACGCTCTTGAGCGTGCCTACAACATCCGTAAACCAGAGACGAACGAATTTAATGCCACGTTCTTCAATAGTGCGAAGAACGAAGTCGCGCTGCTTATCCATTGACATTGAGTCCCTCGATCCGTGCCCTGCCGCGAAATTGCGACATCGATTCTGCCGATCTAAGGCTACTTGCTCTGAGGCATCTATGCAGCGCACTCGCCGCCGCGCTAGCCCAATTGAACCCCGCGTCGGTGTCGTTAGACTGGCGGCTATGACTGACTCTGCTGCCGCTGAGGCCCAAGCCAAGCTCAAACGCGTTCGAACTCGCCACTTTCAGACGGCGAAAGAGAACGGCATCAAGATCGTTGGCCTCACCAGCTACGACCAATTGACCGCGGGAATCTTTGACGAATCGGGAATCGATTTCCTGCTCGTGGGCGATTCTGCTGGCAACAACGTTTACGGTTACGACACCACTCTGCCGGTGAGCATTGATGACCTGATCCCTCTCGCGCGTGCTGTCGCCGGGGCTGTCACGCGAGCGTTCGTCGTTGCAGATATGCCGTTCGGCTCCTACGAGACTGGATCGGACGAGGCACTTCACACCGCGTTCCGCTTTATGAAGGAAACCGGCGCACATGCAGTCAAGCTCGAGGGCGGTGTGCGTAGCGCCGAACAGATCAGACGCATCGTGGATGCCGGCATCCCCTTGATGGCTCACATCGGCTTTACACCGCAGAGCGAGCACGGACTCGGAGGTCACGTGATCCAGGGGCGAGGTGACGGTTTCGAACAGTTGCTCGCCGATGCTCTTGCTGTTCAAGAAGCAGGAGCTTTTGCTGTCGTTCTCGAGATGGTCCCCGCGGATGCCGCTGCCAAGATCACCGAAGCGCTGGCTATTCCTACTATTGGGGTCGGCGCGGGCCCCCACGTCGATGGACAACTGTTGGTGTGGACCGACTGGGCCGGCTTCACCAAGGGACGCATCCCGAAGTTTGTTAAGCAATATGCCGATCTTCGCGCGACGCTCTCCGGCGCCGTCGAGGAATACCGCGCGGACGTGGCCTCAGGCTCCTACCCGACCGAAGAGCACTCGTACTAAGCCCCACCCTTTTTCCACGCTCAACCTCCAACATCGAAAGCCATGAATGACGACTGCACTTTCTCCTGCCCTCCGCACTATCTACGACGAAGCAATTTCTCGGAATGAACATGAGCCCGTCTTTCACCAAGCGCTCAATGAGGTTCTCGAGTCGATCGCACCGGTTCTCAACAAGCATCCTGAGTACGTCAACGCGGGAATAGTTGAGCGTTTAGTCGAGCCGGAGCGCCAGATCATGTTTCGCGTACCTTGGCTTGATGACAGCGGCGCGGTTCGGGTCAACCGGGGCTTCCGAGTGCAGTTCAACTCTGCACTCGGACCTTACAAGGGCGGGCTCCGTTTTCATCCGAGCGTGAACTTGGGAATCGTGAAGTTCCTCGGGTTCGAGCAGATCTTCAAGAACGCACTGACTGGGCAAGGCATCGGGGGCGCCAAAGGCGGATCAGACTTCGATCCGCACGGTAAATCAGACGCCGAGGTTATGCGTTTTTGCCAGAGCTTCATGAACGAGCTCTACCGTCACCTCGGCGAGCACACCGACGTTCCGGCAGGCGACATGGGTGTCGGGGCTCGGGAAATCGGCTTTCTCTTTGGCCAGTACCGGCGTCTCACGAACCGACATGAATCAGGAATGTTCACTGGAAAGGGAGTGCAGTGGGGCGGCGCAGAAGTGCGAACCGAAGCGACAGGCTACGGCACGGTATTCTTCGCTCAGGAGATGCTGAACACACGAAACGACAGCGTTGACGGCAAGCGAGCAATTGTCTCTGGTTCGGGCAACGTTGCAATCTATGCCATTGAGAAGCTTCAGCAGTTAGGGGCAATCCCCATAACGGCCTCCGACTCCGGGGGATACATCGTTGACGAGGCGGGAATCGACCTCGCATTGCTTAAGCAGTTGAAGGAAGTCGAACGGGCCCGCATTTCGGAGTACGCCGAACGGAAAACATCCGCGCACTATGTCTCTGGTGGCTCAGTGTGGGACGTCGCTGGCGAGCTCGCATTCCCCTGTGCAACCCAAAACGAGTTGACAGCAAGTGACGCACGCACACTCGTCAAAAACGGGCTATTGCTCGTCGCTGAAGGTGCAAATATGCCGTGCACACCGGATGCTGTCGAGACCTTTCAGACAGCCGATGCGCTGTTTGCGCCAGGGAAGGCAGCGAATGCCGGAGGTGTCGCCACGTCAGCGCTCGAGATGAGTCAAAACGCAGCTCGACAACGTTGGGATTTTGCGTCGAGCGAAGACAAACTTCACGAAATCATGAAAGGCGTCCATGCTTCTGCGTGGGAAGCTGCAGAGTTGTATGGTCATCCGGGCGACTACGTCGTCGGCGCCAATGCCGCAGGGTTTAAGCGCGTTGCTGATGCGATGCTCGCTCAGGGCGTTATCTAGCCCCACCTGAGAGCTATGGACCGGCGTGCGCGCGGATGCAACGAGTCAACCGCCGCGTCGAACCCCGGTGCACTAGTCGCTCGATTCTTCCTCTGCCCACTTGCGTGCACGCTCCGCGATGATTTGCGGAGCGTGTTCCGCTTGGGCACGAGTCTCGAACGGCCCGTCACGATCGACCGCCAACGAATGGGGGCCCTCTTCTACTTCGCCCGTCTTGTGGTTGTACCACCATTGCTCCATGAGGTTCGTCCTTTCGCTTGTCGCAAGCGTACGCCGATACACTGGGACAATGCCTCGGGATAATTCTGGTCACCTCGTTCCGGGAGTAATCCCACCTCAGCTCGCTGTACCGAAGTCAATTGCGCGACCGGAGTATGTCGGCAAATCAGCTCCGCGCCCGTTCACCGGTTCAGACGTCTACAGCGCAGCAGAAGTCGATCGGATTCGTGCCTCGGGAAAGATCGCTGCCGGAGCAGTCGAAGCCGTCGGGGCCGCCATTGCGCCCGGCATCACAACGGCAGAGCTTGATCGTATCGCCCACGATTACATGCTTAAGCACGACGCGTACCCCTCCACCCTCGGCTACCGTGGCTTCCCCAAGTCGTGCTGCACAAGCATTAATGAGGTCATCTGTCACGGGATCCCTGATGACACCGTTCTTGAAGATGGCGACATCATCAATATCGATATCACGGCGTTCAAAGACGGTATGCACGGAGACCTCAACAAGACATTTCTCGTTGGCGAAGTATCCGAAAGTGCCCGCAACCTCGTGGAACGCACTCAGGAAGCCCTCAATCGCGGTATTAAAGCTGTTGCCCCCGGGCGACAAGTCAACGTAATCGGGCGCGCAATTGAGTCGTATGCGAAGCGATTCGGCTATGGCGTCGTTCGGGACTTTACTGGACACGGGGTTGGCGCGGCATTCCATTCGGGGCTCATCATCCCCCACTATGACGCTGCTCCGCAGTTCAATGACATCATCGAAGTCGGGATGGTCTTCACGATCGAGCCCATGCTGACGCTCGGAACGCACGAGTGGGACCAGTGGGACGATGACTGGACAGTCACCACTCGCGACAAGAGTCTGACTGCCCAGTTTGAACACACCATGGTCGTGACTGAACGCGGCACTGAAATCTTGACGCTCCCCTAACCCTCCGTACCTATCACCACGCAGGCGAAAGCAGACAGCATGACTCAGGCACTAGGAATCGACATTGGCGGCACCGGAATCAAAGGTGCCATCGTCGACACAGACACGGGAAAACTCGTCAGTGATCGCATGAAGATTGCGACGCCCAAGTCAGGGAAGCCCGACGCGATCGTGAAGGTGGTCATCGAGCTCATTGACAAGCTCGGAGGTATCCCCGAGTCGATGCCCGTTGGCGTGTGTTTTCCCGCGATTGTGCGGAACGGCACAACAATGTCCGCGGCGAACATCTCGAAGGAGTGGATCGGCTTAGAAGCAGAGAAACTGTTCGAGAAAGCTCTCGGTCGAGACATCCACTTCGTCAATGATGCGGATGCCGCTGGAGTCGCTGAGGTTCGCTACGGCGCCGCTAAAGACGTGCCCGGGCTCGTTCTGCTCACGACGCTCGGCACGGGAATCGGTAGTGCGCTGATTTACAACGGAACCCTCGTTCCCAACTCCGAATTGGGGCATCTTCTCATCGGCGGTCGTGATGCCGAAAAGGGTGCGTCTTTCGCTGCCAAAGAGCGCCGACGTCTGAGCTGGAAAAGCTGGGCGAAGCGACTCCAGCGCTACTACTCGCACCTTGAACTCCTCTTCTCGCCCGACCTCATCCTCGTGGGCGGTGGAGTGTCAAAGAGCCACGAGAAGTTCTTGCCCTTGTTGAAGCTCAACGCACCGATCGTTCCCGCCCAGTTGCGCAATAACGCGGGAATCATGGGCGCAGCCGCCCTAGCCGTGAATGAGTAGTCATGAGTTTTCACAATAACGAGCCCCACGCTGGTGATCTTGCCGGCCGTCTCAACTGGCTACGCGCAGGGGTACTGGGCGCGAATGATGGCATCGTGTCTGTCGCTGCGATTGTCGTGGGTGTTGCTGGAGCCACCTCTTCTGTCGCGCCGCTAATCACGGCCGGAGTCGCGGGACTCGTCGGTGGCGCAATTTCGATGGCACTCGGCGAATACGTCTCAGTAAGCAGCCAGAGTGACAGTCAACGCGCTCTGATTGAGAAAGAGCGGCGCGAACTCGCTGAAATGCCTGACGAGGAACTCGCCGAGCTAGCGGCTATCTACGAGTCCAAAGGGATCAGCGCTGCCACCGCACGGCAAGTAGCCGAAGAGCTCACTCGGCACGACGCCCTGTCGGCTCATCTCGAAGCGGAACTCGGTATCACCGAGCGCGATGTTGTGAGCCCTTGGCAAGCGGCCGGTGCATCCGCTCTCGCCTTCACCATCGGCGGAGTGTTGCCGTTAGCTGCGATTCTTCTCGTGCCCGAACCCATTCGCGTACTCGCGACTTTCATCGCTGTGCTCAGCGCGCTGGTCGTCACCGGTGCGCTCTCCGCGCGCGTGGGAGGCAACAGCTGGGTGCGTCCGACACTACGCATCGTGATCGGAGGGGCACTAGCGCTCGCAACCACATTCCTGATTGGTACGCTCCTGGGCACCACTGGTGTTGTCTAGCCCCTGCTGAACTGAAGGAATGGGCCGGCTAGTACGCCGGGTTCTGTTCACACGAAACCGAAATCTCGTGCTGGACGGTCATCTATCTACGATGTACGTTGCCGCACACCTCTAGCGATCTACCCGAAGACTCGGCGAGCAGCCTTAGCGTCTTCTGTCTGATCTTGCTCCGGACGAGGTTTACCTAGCCGACCGAGTCACCCCGGCCGCTGGTGGTCTCTTACACCACCGTTTCACCCTTACCCCAGACCGAAGTCTGTGGCGGTCTGCTTTCTGTTGCACTGTTCTCGCGGGTTACCCCGGGTGGGTGTTACCCACCATCCTGCTCTGCGGAGCCCGGACGTTCCTCGGTACCCATAACGGATAACGCGACCGTCTTGCCGACCCATTCACCATCAAGCTTATCGTTCAGTAACCGCTTAGAGTCCCGACTCGTTGGTGCGCACAAGAATGCCTTCGCTGCTGGCACACATGATGACCGTTTCCGGAGCTGCCGCGCGAATCTCCTGCATCTCGTTCTCCAGGAGTTTGACGCCCGATGCCAGGGAAACACCACCACGTAGTAGTGATGCCCCAACGCCGTAGCGCTCGCGCTGACGCTCATACAGCGCAAGCAAGTCCTCAGGGATTGTGGCCTGAAGCGCTGAGCGGCCAGTGCGGGTCGTGCCAAGCTCGGATTCGATCGCAGCCAATGCCTCATCTCGGCTGGCTTCAAGGTCAGCGGCTTGAGCGGTCAGGTTTCCCCCTTGCTCAAGAAGGTTGTCGACAACCTTCTGCTGTGCTTCCAGCTTCTCCATGACGGTCAACTCAATATCTTCCAAATTGCTGAGTCTCGTGCGCAACGCTGTCAGTTCCTGCTCGAGAGCTGCGACGTCTTTGGGAGACGAACTCGCATCCAACCGCGCAGTGTCGCGCGCAATCCGGGCTTCAACGACTTTGACGTCCGAATCAATGCGGCTCAACTCGAGCTCGATGTCTTCCTTGATGCCGCGCTCTTCAAGAATGGTCAGTTGAAGCTTGTCGCGGTGCTTCTTCAGCTCAGCCAATTGCTCGTGCTCAGGCAGCTTCTTCGCGCGGTGCTCCAGCTGGGAGATCTTCGTGTCGAAGGCCTGCAAATCGAGGAGCAAAGCTTGGTCAGCGGGGCTAGCGATCAACGCCATAGTGATGCTTCTTTCTGTCTAACGGTGCGCTCACTGCACAACCGCAAAATCCCACGGGTCGGTGCGCAATTCGCTCACCGTAATAGTCACGTCTGGAAGCAGAGCCCGCAACTCCTCAGCCGCGGCATCGAGCCACAACCATTCGCTCGCCCAGTGCGACACATCGATCAAAGCCGGACCATTCATGAGGCGAGCATTCTCACGGGCCTCAGACGCCGGATGATGTCGCAAATCACTCGTGATGTATACATCGGATGCCACAACGGCCGGGTGATTCAAGTATGCGTCACCCGCTCCCCCACACAACGCCACGGAACGCACCACCTGGTCGAAATCGCCAGCGACACGAATGCCCGTCGCCGTCGCCGGAACGATCTCGCCAATCAGGCGGGCGAGACGACCGAGCGTCATCGCCTCCGGGAGTTGGCCGATACGGCCGATGCCACGATCCGCAGTCTGGCCGGGAACGATAGGTGCGATTGAAGACAAACCCAGCTTCGTTGCGAAGCGGCCTGATGTTCCGGTTTCTACGACATCCGCATTGGTATGGGCCGCCAGCAGCGCACATTCGGCTCTGATCAACTTGGTCAGCACCGCACCCTTGTAGCGGTCACTCGCGACCGAAGTCACGCCACGCAGCAGCAAAGGGTGATGGGTGATAAGCATGTCAGCGTCGTCGGCGATGGCTTCGTCCACGGTGTCGAGGACGGCATCAACAGCAAGCGAGATCCTAGACACTGGAGCGTCGAGATCACCCGCGACGAGACCCACAGCATCCCAGTCTTCAGCGCCAGAGGCGGGCCAAAGCTGTTCAGCCGCAGCGATTACGTGAGCGACAGTAGTAGACACGCTTTCAGTCTAGGCGCGACGCGGTGCGCGCTCGGCTTGCGCAGCCTCTTGGCGTCGGATTGCAGGTATTCCAGCCACGAGGGGTGTCAAGAGTCCCAGTCCGAGGGCAACGAGAACACCGAGGTCTGTTCCTGCAAGCTCTGAACTGAGATCAACGCCAAGAGCAGCGAAACCATACCCCTGCCACGAGAGCCAGCTGATCGTCGCACTCGTCAGTGCGAACCCGATAGCCGAAATCACGACAAAAGCGCCGAGGTTTACCCAACGAACATCCCCATAGACTCCCCCACGAGACAGCAGCGCTGCGCTGTCAAGCTTGCGGTTGCGAATCATCGTCTCCGAGGCGAAGATGCCCACCCAGGCGGCGGTTGGCACCGCAAGCGTGGTGGCGACGTCGCGGAACAACTCGTTGATTCCCCCATCAACTCCGAATGCAAAGAGGATAGAGAGAGCACCGAGCAGAACAGCCACAATCACTATCGACCACTGACGGGGAACTCGAACGCCAATTGCCTGAAGTGCGAATCCGCCTGAATAGAGGCTCAAGGTGATGCCAGACAGGAGGCTCAGTGTTGCCGCAAGTAGCAACGGGATCGGGTACCAGCTCGGGAGCAAAAGCATCAAGGTGTCGAGCGGTGACGCGAGGAACCCCCGCGCAATGGCCGGATCAGATGCCGCGAGAAGCGCACCGTACGCAATGAGAGCGAACGCGGGCAGTGCAGCGCCAAATGTTGCGGAGAGCATTGAAGCACCTCCGCTTGATGAGGGACGTTGGTAGCGCGCAATATCAGCACCGCTGTAAGCCCACACCAGCCCCAAGAAACTAAAGACGAGCACTGCGCCCGTGACTGTGAGCAACCACGAGCCATCGGGTGTCGTGAGCGCCTGCGACACGTCGACGTACTGCGCTGTAAAGCCGATCAGGCCCACAACAAGAACACCCGAAATAATGCTGATGATCAGTTGGATGCGCGCAAAAAGTGGGTAGCCAGCGAACGCAATCACGAGAGCGATAAGGAACGACAGCGCAAGTGCGATGAGCAGCAGCTGTCGATCGCCGAGCGCGCCGTTGAGATCAGAACCGATAAGAACGATCGCAACCGATGAGGCCAAGACCCAGAGCAATACCGCACCCCAAAAGAGACGGGCGACGAGGGCGACGATCGAGGGCGCGATATTTCCGACTACACCGAAGGATGCGCGCGATACAACCATCGTCGGTTGGCCGCTGCGCTTTCCCGCGAGAGCAGTGAAACCCAACGGAATAAAGGACAGCGCGACACCCACGAGGATCGCCACGACGGACTGGCGCAAGCTCATCCCCACGGCGAAGACCGCAGCACCGAGGCCCAGGCTGACGATCGAAGAGTTTGCGGCAAACCACAGCCAGAACATCCGTGCGGCGTGTCCTACTCGACGATCAACTGGGGTCGGCTCTAGCCCACTTTCTTCGAGGCTGAAGACCTTGTGAGCAGTTGGCGCAACGTCGTCAAGCCCCAAAGGCTGCTGAGCCACCACTGTGGTCGAGTGCGCAACCGGCTGCGGCAACGAGGCTGATGATGCTGCGGATGACACAGTCTCTGACGGCGCAGGCAGCGGGACCGCGGCACCGATAGGCGCGGGCTGTGAAGCAAGAGAAGCTCCGGCGACGGCCGCGCCAGCGGCGAATGGTATTTCATCGCCAACGGACGCGTCAGGACCCGAAGGATCACCTGTTCCAGCAGAAAGCTGCGTGGGGTAGGTGAGCCGGTCGCTGTCATCGACGGCGTCATCTGACTCGGCTTCAAGAGTGAATTGATTGACGGCGATCGATCCGGTCTGGACTTCAGAAAGGGGGTCACCGTGAAGCGGTGGCGCGGCATCTGCAAGCAGCGCCATCAACGGGTCTGCCGCGGCTTCGTCCTCACCGAGGTCGGTGCTCTCGATGTCATCCGCCTTCAGGAGGTCATCGAAGCTCAACGGCTCAGAGGGGACAAACGGAGGATTTTCGGTCGATGCGAAGCTGAATGCGGACGCAACAGAACTGGCCTCGAGCGTGCTCTTCTGGGCAAGCTTGTCCGCAGACGCCGAAACCACGTCAACGTCTTCAGGCGCAGCAGGTGTCTGACCGTCATCCGATTCCGAGTCGGCAATGGGAGAAGAGGTTTCAGGGCTCTCCGATTGTGGCGATTCGGGAAGCTGAGCGTCAGCGCTCAAGTCAAAAGCGAAGGGCGTTTCTACCGCTTGCTCAGAGTCACCGTCATCGGAAGCGGATGCCGCCGAGAGGTCAGCGGGGGGCGGGGTAAATCCAAAGTCGCCGAAGGACACATGCTCATCAAGATTTGCCCGGGGAACGCTGGGCGCGATCTCAGGTTCTACGAGAGCGGGAGGGGCGAACGGTAGTTCGTCGTAGTCACCCTCTTCGTCAGACGGCGAATCTGGCGCTGCCTGCACTTCGGATTCACCTGCTGCAATTTCGGAACCCTCGGCAGCGGCAGCCTGCTCACTATGGCCCTGAGATGCTCCGGAAGCGACAGCAGCCTCTGCAGCGGCAGCCTCGGAGACCGTCGGAGCGGACTCAAAGCTGAGCAGCCCGGACGCGGGGTCGAACAGTGGCGCAGTCGAAGTCTGTTCTTCGGCTGGCTGCTGGATCTTGTCCGGCTCAGACGGCGAGTCTAAGTCCGGTATATCTGCGGGCACAGCGTCAACCGCCGCAGTGTCTGCAGCGGGTGGAAGCGTGATCGATCCGGTCGGGTCTGCGTGAGCAGCGAACGGAATTTCATCCTCAAAATCTGCCGGAGGTGACCACGACTCGCTGGGTGGCGGAACTTCCCAGGCAGGCAATGGAGCAACCGGGGCTTCTTCCGGAGCAGCAGGCTCTTGCGGAGCAGCAGGCTCTTCCGGAACAACAGGCTCTTCAGACGTAGCTCCCAGAGCTTCGGGAACGCCTGATTCAGCGGGCGAACTAGCGTCCGTATCGACCACGTCCGAAAACTCAGAGCGAACGTCATCGATTACTTGATCGGCAACGGGAGCATTTCGTGAACGCAAAGTGGTTTCCCATTCGCGGTACTCTCGTGCCTCTTCTTCGCGCAAGCGCAGCTGTGCTTCAAGCACCTCGATAACGCTGAGTGCCCCAGTCGATTGATTGGCAGGGTTATCCGCCCACGTCAGAAGCTCATCATCGGCCATCGAGCGTCGCGTAGGGGGTGCCGGTAACTCTGATGCCGCTGCTTCGCCGGTGTCGAGAGTAGGTTCAGTTTCACGGACTTCACCGGACTCGCTGGGGTTACTTGTGCCCTCTTCACGGTCGTGGGCGAACGGAACGCCCTCGGCGGGCGAATCAGAACGGGAAGGGCTCTGGGCCGCACCAAACACTTCGTCTGCACGAGGTGCCGAATCTTCGCGAGACGGCGCAACGAATGACTGTCGCGGAGTGAACGGAAGCTCGAACTCGGAGTGGTCGCTAGGGGCTGTCGCCACGGCGGCGGAATCCTCAGCCTCCTCTTCGCGAATTTCGCTCTCAGTTTCACCCTCATCGCTGCCAACGACCGGCACTGAAGCGGCCTGCTGGAATGCCGCGTCTAGGTCAACTGCAGAAACGCTATCGACGGCTGGTAATTCGTCTGCGGTGTCGCTCTCGAGAGTCTCGTCTGTCGCCGAACCGTTTACGACCGGTACTACCGCGTCGTCGCGAGAGGACTCGTCTTCGGATTCGTCTGCGTCGTCGAGTGAGAGCAACCCGCTGAGCCCCAGGCTAGGCGCAGCACTCGCGACAGGCGCGTCCTGGCCGTCAAGATTCCACATCGGGGCGCCCTCGACAACGTCCTCAACGGGAATCGATGTCTCGACGTCCGCTGGGGGCTCTGCGGGTGACGCCGGTGGCGCAGGTGATGAGCCGACGACCTCAGGTTCGAGTGGTCCGAGCTTCCAAATGTGGTTCGCTGGTGCATCGGATTCAGAAGCGACAGAAGTTGACTCGTCGGCGCCGCTCACCGGTGCAACATCTGCCCACATCGTGTCGTCGAAATCATCCGCGGATGCGGGGGGTGTGGGAACTGACGATCCGGCAGGTCGTTCAGGAGCGAAGAGGGAGTCGAAGCTGAACTCGTCTGAACGACCGTGACCGTCGCCCGTACCCGGATCAGCCGCATCACCCGATCGCTCAGGCTGAGCAGCGGAGGATGCTTCTGACTCGTCTTCGCTCTCGGCAAGTTCTGCAGCAGCGGCAGCGGCGTTCTCTTCTTCAGCCTCTTGCGGAGTACGTCGACGTGAAATGCGCGAAGCGAAGAAATCGGGCGTCGTGTAGTCGGCAGGGATTTGGTACGGATCGTCCTCGTCACTCGCATTCCCTTCTGGGGCCGCCGGCGCAGCGGGCGCCTCCGGAACCTCAGGGGCATCGAGTTGTGACACCGCTTGATTGGGGTCCGGCGCCGGAGCCATCGCCCACGGAGGTATCCCTTGATCAAGCGCATCTGCGACATCCGAGCGTTGGAACTCGTCGTTCAAGTCAAACGGCGCAGCGGGGAAAGCGCCACCGGAAGGGGCGTCTAGGTTCTCCGTTGTGGAAACAGATTCTGGCTCATCCCCAGCTAGCGCAGCGTCCAAATCGAGCACGTTGTCGGTCGAAGCTTCGCTCAAGTCAACGAGACCATCGTCCGTCGCATCAGCGGCCGAATCTGAGCCGTCGTTTTTCGAGACTGCAGATTTGGGGAAGGGTAGTTCGAACTCGTGCTCTGAAGACGTTTTATCGTTCGCATCGTTCGCGTCGTCAACGTCGTCGTGGAATGCCATGCACAGATCCTAAGGCGATACCAATGTTTTGCGAGTATGACTAGCCGTTGTTAGCACAGATACCGAAACAAATATGAGCGCGAGGCCGCTCCACGAGAGGGCACCGAGCACTTCACCAACAACCACGACAGCGAGCAGAGTTGCGACAACTGGTTCGATCAGGGTGATGGTCGTTGCGGTTGAACTTGAGGTATTTCTCAACCCAATTCCGAACAGGATGTAGGCCCCAAACATCGGTCCCACGATCAAGTAACTCGCAATGCCAAGAGCCAAGCCCGACTGCACAATCGGCGCCCCGAAGACCGCCAACACCGGCAGCAGCCCGAGGGCTCCGCATCCGAATATCGCCCCCAGCGTCGCTCCAGAGCTGTGACCGTTACGAATGACTCGGGATGAGCAATATGTATAGAGCGCGTACGAACAGCCAGCCACGAGGCCCAGGCCGACTCCCGCAAGTTCCGAGGCCACAGTCGAGTCGGACTCGACACTTCGATGTTCCCCGCCCCACGTCAACGCAATCACCCCCAACAACGCGATCGGGGTAGTGACCTTCCACAACATGCTGAACCGCTGGCGCTCGATGAATCGTTCGAGGAGCGCCGCAAAGACAGGCCCGGTGCCCAAAGACACGACGTTTCCGACAGCAACCCCCGCGAGATCCATCGAACTGTAAAAGGCCAGCGGATAGACGAACACCCCCACTGCACCAAGGATCAACCAGGGACGCGAAGTGCGACTGCGAAGCGCCGCAATGGCACCCCGGTAGCTCACCGCGAAGAGCAAGACCCCGCCACCTGCCATCGTGACGGCACCAATAGCGAGAGGACTCACCCCGGCCGGAAAAAAAGTTGCCGCAGTGCCAGTCGTGCCCCAGAGCACCGCTGCGCCGACGATTGCAAACGGCCCCCAACGGAAAACTACGGATCTCAGCACCGTGTTAGCTTATGCCTCCGCCTGCGCCTGCGACGTCCCCGGAGCAGCGTTAGGCCAGGGAGCGTGAGCTACGCATCATTCACGTCTCCCCGACGACCACGTACGGCGCCAAGAACCTTCAGAACTGCGGTGGCACTGAGCGCGATGTCGCGTTCGGTTGTCGCCCAATTAGTGACGGAAATACGCATCGCCGCTCGACCCTGCCATGTCGTGCCGCTCACCCAGCACGTTCCTTCGTTTTGCACTCCAGCGATCACCCTGCGAGTCACTTCATCTGAGCCGTCAAATCGCAGCAGCGCTTGGTTGAGCACAATCTCGTTGAGCAGGGTCACGCCCGAGTCACCCTGAAGAGCTGCTGCCATCTGCCGAGCACGGGCACACCCCCGAGTAACTAAATCATCGATGCCCTGCCGCCCCAGCGAGCGGATCGTGGCGTAGATAGGGATAGCTCGAGCGCGCCGCGAGAGTTCGGGCACCCAATCGATTGCATCGCGCTCTGCTCCGGAGGTTTGGATGAGATACGCGGCCGATGCACTCATCGCCGCACGATGGTCGGCGGCGTGTCTTACGATCGCGACGCCGCTGTCGTAGGGAACGTTCAACCACTTGTGCGCATCCGTGGACCACGAATCTGCGTTCTCAATGCCGTCGACGAGAGGTGCCAGCTCTTTGCTCGCTGTCGCCCACAGGCCGAAGGCTCCGTCGACGTGCAGCCACGCGCCCGCCGCCGTCGCAATCTCTGAAATCTCTCGCAGCGGATCGAACGCACCGCTGTTGACGTTCCCGGCTTGAGCGCAAATGATCGTGGGACCACTGACCGCGGCCAGCGCCTTCCGGAGATCGTCCGCGCTCATTCGCCCCTGATCATCCGCCGCTACCTGCACAAGTGATCGAGTGCCGAAGCCGAGATATCTGAGAGCCACGTGGATAGTGACATGCGCGGCTTCGCTAACGACAACAGTCACGCGTGGAGCACCCGCTAAGCCGTCGAGCTCCACGTCCCATCCCGCAGCTCGGAGAACGTGATGCCTGGCCGCAGCGAGACAAGTGAAGTTTGCCATCTGTCCCCCCGTGACAAAGCCAACCGACGCGTCCGTCGGGAGGCCAAAGAGGTCAAGCAACCAGCCTGCGGCAACTTCTTCAACCGCTGCCGAGAATGGCGATATTGCGTGGATGCCGGCGTTTTGGTCCCACGTCGAGACGAGCCAATCGGCCGCCAATGCCACCGGATGAGCTCCGCCAATGACAAAGCCGAAATAGCGCGGAGAGCTGCAGTCAGTCATCCCGATTTCGACTTGCTCCGCGATGAGGTCGATCACTTGGGCAGGATCCTCCCCTAGCGATGACAGCGGTTCTTCCAGTGCCGCCATCATCGAGTCACGCCCGCGCTTCGTACCGACATGCCGAGTGGCCAAACTCTGAAGGTAGCGCTGAGAGTGCTCGTGCGAGCGAACGAGCACGGTGTCATCAAGCGCAGGATGCTGAACATTTTCGGACATGTTGCACAACCTTGTCGGGCTAGACCTCATCAACCGCACCGTCGCGGGTTATGCAGGGAGCATACCGCCGAATGCTCTCTAGAAACGAAGAAAACCCCCGCAATTGCGGGGGTTTTCTGTGTGGTGGGCCCTACCGGGATCGAACCGATGACATCCACGGTGTAAACGTGGCGCTCTACCAGCTGAGCTAAAGGCCCGCAGCGACGCAATGCGAAGCAGCGCTCGATAATCTTACACGGGATTTTGGCGCCAGTTACACACGCAGCCCAAAACGCTCACGAACGCTCTGACGAAAGCCGCTCTATCGCTCGTTCGTAGTCAGCAAACAGGCGGGGATCGCCCAGTTCGGAGGCAATCACATCCCGAACAATTCCAGTGCCATCGATGAGAAAACTGGTGCGCCTAGCAATTCCCTTGTCGTTCAGAAAAACGCCGAAAGCGTGTGCTGTTTCCCCGTGGGGCCAAAAGTCTGAAAGCAACGAGAGGCGGATGCCCTCAGCATCCGACCAGGCTCGCAACGTTGCGGAGGAGTCGACCGAAATCACGACCACTTCGACGCCAGCGCTCGCTGCAATATCGTGCCATTCGTTCAATTGCGCGACCTCGTTCGTGCAGACCGGAGAGAATGCGAGCGGTACAAACACCACAAGCACAGACCGGCGAGTGAGCAACTCCTGCAGACGGATCGACTGACCGTACTGATTACGCAACTCGAAATCAGGTGCAACAGACCCCTGAGTGATCTCCATCCCCATCCTCTCTCTGGAAAACCGAAAGAACGCCCCTATGTTTACGGGGGAAACCGGCCCGGTTCGAATCTTGCCGCATTCGACAACTAGAATCGACGGGCGTAGTCGATCCCATCACATCCGTAACCCGGTCGTGACTCGACGCGCACGACTCTGTTCTCTACACGAAAGAGGTCAACGGTGACGGTAAACGACCAGGACCCATACTCGGTAACCAACACCGACAAGGACCCGGAGGAAACCGCCGAGTGGAACGAATCACTCGACTCCCTCGTTGCAGCACAAGGCCATGAGCGTGGTCGGGAGATCATGCTCAGCCTTCTCAAACGCTCAAAAGACTTGCACCTTGGTGTACCGATGGTTCCGACCACCGACTACATCAACACGATTGCAAAAGACGATGAGCCCGACTTTCCCGGTGACGAAAAGCTTGAGCGTCGCTACCGCGCATGGATCCGCTGGAATGCGGCAATCACCGTGCACCGCGCGCAGCGCCCCGGCGTCGGTGTCGGTGGCCACATCTCCACGTATGCGTCATCCGCTGCCCTCTACGAAGTAGGGCACAACCACTTCTTCCGTGGCGCTGACCACGAGTCCGGTGGAGACCAGATCTTCTATCAGGGCCATGCCTCCCCCGGCATGTACGCTCGCGCCTTCCTTGAGGGCCGCATGAGCGAAGACCAGCTCCTTGGCTTCCGCCAAGAGAAGTCGCAAGCGCCGAACGGTATTTCGAGCTACCCGCACCCGCGCCTCATGCCCGAGTTTTGGCAGTTCCCGACGGTGTCGATGGGCCTCGGCCCGATCAACGCGATCTACCAGGCTCAGAACAACAAGTACATCAGCAACCGTGGCATCAAGGATGTGTCAGACAAGCAAGTCTGGGCCTTCCTCGGCGACGGCGAGATGGACGAGGTCGAAAGCCGCGGTGCTCTGCAGTGGGCTGCGAATGAGAAACTCGACAATCTCAATTTCGTCATCAACTGCAACCTGCAGCGCCTTGATGGCCCGGTCCGCGGTAACGGCAAGATCATTCAAGAACTCGAGAGCTTCTTCCGCGGTGCGGGCTGGAACGTTATCAAGGTCATTTGGGGCCGCGAATGGGATGACCTGCTCGCCAATGACGATGAGGGCGCTCTTCGCGACCTCATGAACCGCACCCCCGATGGTGACTACCAGACCTACAAGGCCGAGTCAGGCGCCTACGTTCGGGAGAACTTCTTCGGCCGCGACCCGCGCACGCTCAAGATGGTTGAGCACCTCACTGACGACCAAGTCTGGAACCTCAAGCGCGGTGGCCACGACTACCGCAAGGTTTACGCTGCCTTCAAGGCAGCAAGCGAGCACAAGGGACAGCCGACGGTCATCCTTGCGAAGACCGTCAAGGGTTACGGCCTCGGCCCCAGCTTCGAGGGTCGCAACGCGACCCACCAGATGAAGAAGTTGACGCTCGAGAACCTCAAGCAGTTCCGTGACGAGATGCACATTCCTATTACGGATGCCGCGCTTGAAGCTGATCCCTACCAGCCTCCGTTCTACCACCCCGGTAACGACGACGAGGGCATCCAGTACCTGCAAGAGCGCCGTCGCAACCTCGGTGGCTACGTTCCCGAACGTCGCAGCAAGTACACCCAGATCGAACTTCCCGAGGCGAAGACCTACGACATCGTCAAGAAGGGTTCAGGCAAGCAAGAGATCGCCACGACGATGGCGTTCGCTCGTTTGTTGAAGGATCTCTTGCGCGACAAGTCAATCGGCAACCGCATCGTTCCGATCATCCCGGATGAGGCACGCACCTTCGGTATGGACGCGTACTTCCCCAGTGCCAAGATCTACAACCCTGCAGGGCAGCACTACACCTCGGTAGACCGCGAACAATTGTTGGCCTACAAAGAGAGCCCTCAGGGTCAGATCGTTCACGTCGGAATCAACGAAGCTGGCGCGTTTGCAGCGTTCACTGCTGTCGGCACCTCGTACGCGACTCACGGCGAGCCGCTGATTCCCGTCTACGTCTTCTATTCGATGTTCGGATTCCAGCGCACTGGCGACGCGATGTGGGCCGCCGGTGACCAGATGGCTCGCGGTTTCATCATGGGCGCCACCGCTGGCCGAACTACGCTCACGGGCGAGGGACTGCAGCACGCTGATGGTCATTCGCTATTGCTGGCATCGACAAACCCTGCGGTGATCAGTTATGACGCTGCCTATGGTTATGAACTCGGCCACATTGTGCGCGATGGTATCGAGCGCATGTATGGCGGCACGCACGAAGATCCGAACGTCATGTACTACCTGACCCTGTACAACGAGCCTCTTGTTCAGCCTGCTGAACCGGAGAACTTCGATGTCGAGGGCGCGCTCAAGGGTATTTACCACTTGGCATCCCCGACCATCACGGGGCCGAAAGCTCAACTGATGGCTTCGGGCGTTGCTGTTCCGTGGGCTCTTGAAGCACAGCAGATCCTTGCGTCCGACTGGGGCGTCGCGGCTGATGTCTGGTCAGTGACCTCGTGGTCTGAACTGCGTCGCGAAGGTTTGGCAGCAGAGGAGCACAACTTCCTCAACCCCACCGCTGAGGCCAAGGTTCCGTACCTCACGTCGAAGCTTTCGGATGCTCAAGGACCGTTCTTGGCTGTCACCGACTTCATGCACGCCGTGCCCGACCAGGTTCGCGCGTTCATCCCCGGTGACTACGCGACTCTGGGCGCCGATGACTTCGGCTTCTCAGACACTCGTGCAGCGGCACGTCGCTACTTCAAGATCGACAGCCACTCGCTGGTTGTTCGCACTTTGCAGTCGCTCGTGAAGCGCGGCGAAATGGATCCCGCTGTTCTTCCTCAAGCAATTGAAAAGTACAGCCTCCACGACGTCAACGCTGGCACCACCGGCTCTGCCGGCGGCGAGAGCTAGGCAGTAGCCATTCCCCCGGTACAGAAAACCAAGGCGCAAACCCTCGCCTGGTTGCGTGTTATCTCGGGCGAGCTATCGACGGCGACGCTCAAGCGTCTTGAGGACACGCTGCCCTGGTATGGAGAAATCCCGCCAGGGCGGCGGTCCGCCGTTGGCTTAGTAGCCCAGGCCGGAATCACTAGCTTCATTAGCTGGTTTGAAGATCCCACGTCCACGCCGTGGATTGCCGCCGACGTCTTCGGTGCAGCACCTCGCGAGTTGCTGCGCTCGGTCTCACTGCTTCAGACTCTGCAGCTCATCCGCATTGCTGTTGAGGTTGTCGAGGCGCGCGTCAAGGCAGACGACGATGTGCTGCGTGAAGCTATCCTTCTCTATTCACGCGAAGTCGCCTTCGCTGCTGCAGACGTTTACGCTCGAGCGGCTGAAGCCCGCGGGCTGTGGGATGCCCGCCTCGAGGCTCTCGTCGTCGACTCAATCCTCAGCGGAGAGTATGACAACGAACTCCCGAGTCGCATTGCAGCATTGGGCTGGAACGGTCACGGAGAAGTGTGCGTACTTGTGGGCACGTCCCCACGGATGCTCGATGTCGATCAACTACGACGAACCGCTCGACACCTCGACGCTGATGTTCTCATTGGGGTTCAGGGATCCCGACTGGTTCTCGTCATTGGTCGCGCTGCTCCACGGTCGGAGAAGGCGGACGATGACCAGCCGCTGCCCTTCATCACCATCGCCGAGCAATTGGAACCAGGATTTGGGAGCGGTCATCTCGTGCTGGGGCCAGAAGTTCCGAGCCTCGTTGATGCGTCAAAGAGTGCAAAAGCAGCTCTCGCTGGCTTCGCCGTCGCCCGGTCGTGGCGGAACGCCCCCCGACCGACGCTCGCGAATGATCTCTTGCCGGAGCGCGCCTTCGCGGGAGATCCACTCGCTCGCTCAACCCTCATCAACAAAATCTATAAGCCGCTTCAAGCTCACTCGACGGATCTCCTTACGACCTTGTGGTGCTATCTCGACAACGGCAGGTCTCTCGAAGCAACCGCCAGAGAGCTCTTTGTGCATCCCAACACCGTCCGCTACCGCTTGAAGCGGGTCAGCGAGGTTATCGGTTGGGATGCCACTGGTGCACGCGAAGCCTTGATTTTGCAAGCAGCCCTTATCGTCGGTTCGATTTCTGAACCGGAACCCGGACGGGCTCGTTAGCATTTGCGTTTTTGGTGAGTTCACACAACGATTCCGTCAAGCTTTGGCGGGGTCATCCAAGCGATTCGCACGAAAGATTGGCAGACTAGCTAAGTGATTGTTGTAGTAGCGCCCGGTCAGGGCTCCCAGACCCCCGGTTTTCTTGAGCCTTGGCTCGAAGACCCCGCCTTGCGCGAGCAGCTCGGTTCAATTTCCGATGCAGCTGGGATAGACCTCATTGCTCATGGCACGACGTCGGATGCCGACACCATCCGCGACACCGCGGTCGCTCAACCTCTTATCGTTGCTGCGGGATTGCTCACGTTGAATGCCTTGACCGCGGGAGATCGCCGTAAGCACATTAGTGCTGTGGCAGGGCATTCTGTCGGCGAGATCACAGCGGCAGCAGCAGCAGGCATCCTTTCCGAAGACGACGCGATGCGATTTGTTGTACAGCGTGGTTCGGCAATGGCCGCAGCCGCTGCCCTCGAGTCCACGGGAATGTCGGCCGTAATCGGTGGAGATGAAACCGCGCTCCTTGAGCGCCTCGCCGAACTGGGGCTGCAGCCTGCCAATTTCAACGGCGGAGGCCAGATTGTTGTCGCCGGAGCTCTCGACGCTCTCGCAAAGCTCGCCGAAGAACCGCTGAAGGGAACCCGCGTAGTACCGCTGCAGGTCGCAGGCGCCTTTCACACGCGCTACATGCAATCCGCCGTCTCTCACCTCGAGACCGTCGCAGCAGGGCTCACGGTGAACGATCCCTCACTGCCGATCTATACGAACCGCGACGGTTCGCTGATTGAGAGCGGTTCGCACTTCGTTGACCTTCTCGTCGGCCAAGTCTCCTCGCCCGTTCGCTGGGATCGTACGATGAATTCTTTGGCGGATGCCGGCGTCACCGGCATTATCGAACTTGCTCCAGCAGGTGCTCTCGTCGGCCTCGCGAAGCGTGGCTTGCGTGGAATTCCCGCCGTTGCGGTGAAGACCCCTGACGATCTATCCGCAGCATTTGACCTGATGGAGGCCACCGCATGACCGCACCAACCCTCACCCAGTCCGCGGGGTCACAGTTCACCAGAATCTACAGCTACGGTGCCGCACGCGGTGATCTTGTCGTAGACAATAACCAGCTCGTAGAGGCGATCGACTCCAGCGACGAGTGGATCCAGCAGCGCACCGGCATGATCACTCGTCGTCGCGCGTCGCCAGGTATCCTCGCGCTCGATCTGGCCACGGACGCGGCTCGAGAAGCAATCGAGAAGTCGGGCGTTGACCCATCGGAGATTGGCGTTGTAATTGTCGCGACAATTAGCAACGTTCAACAGTCACCTTCGATTTCGGCCGTCGTGGCGGACCGTGTGGGAGCAAACCCTGCTGCCGCGTACGACATGAATGCGGCATGCGCAGGATTCAGCTATGCCGTTACTCAGGCCGATGCCCTCATCCGCAGTGGCGCTGCCAAGTATGCCCTGGTGATCGGCGCAGAGAAGCTCTCGGACCTAGTCGATCCGACCGACCGCAGTATTTCATTCCTCTTGGCTGACGGCGCTGGCGCTGTCGTGATCGGCCCGAGCGATACTCCCGGCATCTCCGCGCCCGTCTGGGGCTCGGACGGCTCAAAGGCCGACGCAATCAAGATGAATGCGACCCTTGTTGATTTCCGCGAAGGCGATGCCGCGTGGCCTACCCTTCGCCAAGAAGGTCAGACCGTATTCCGCTGGGCTGTCTGGGATATGGCAAAGGTTGCCAAGCAAGCTCTGGATGTCGCGGGGATCAGCGCAGACGATCTCGCGGCGTTCATCCCTCATCAAGCAAACATGCGCATCATTGACGAGTTCGCCAAGCAACTGAAACTGCCTGAGTCTGTCGTGATCGCTCGTGACATCGCCGACATGGGAAACTCGTCAGCCGCTTCCATTCCCCTCGCAACACACCGATTGCTCGAAGAACACCCCGAACTGAGTGGCGGCCTCGCCCTTCAGATCGGTTTCGGTGCGGGACTCGTCTTCGGCGCGCAAGTAATCGTTCTGCCGTAGTACCCCGAGAATCACTGCTGCTGGCCTACACTGGCTAACGGTCAATTTACATCCCAAGGAGAAAAACATGGCACTGTCCACTGAAGAAGTCATGGCCGGACTGGCTGAGCTCATCAACGACGAGACCGGCATTGCGACCGACACTGTTGAAATGGGCAAGTCGTTCACCGATGACCTCGACATCGACTCGATCTCGATGATGACGATTGTTGTTAACGCAGAAGAGAAGTTCGACGTCAAGATCCCCGACGAAGAGGTAAAGAACCTCAAGACTGTCGGCGACGCTGTGAGCTTTATCACCAACGCTCAGGCGTAACACCAGCTCGACGTGGATGGCCAACCGCACTCGGTGTGGTTGGCCTCCGCGCAGCACTCCGGGGCGTCTATCCTGGGGAGTTTTCTGAGCCATGCACTCAAAAGGAACGTGAAATGACCAAAAAGATCGTTGTAACTGGCATTGGTGCCACTACGCCCCTCGGCGGAACCGCGACCGAGTCGTGGAACGCCCTTCTCGCTGGCGAGTCGGGTGCGCGCTCTCTCGAGCACAGCTGGGTTGAAGAGCACTCGCTCCCGGTCACCTTTGCCGCTGAAGCTAAGGTTCGCCCCGAAGAAGTTCTCGAGCGCGTTGAATACAAGCGACTCGACCCCTCTAGCCAATTCGCCCTCATCTCGGCCCGTGAGGCCTGGGCCGACGCTGGCTCCCCCGACATCGATCCTGTACGTATCGGTGTCGACTACTCCACCGGTATCGGTGGGTTGTGGACACTGCTTGACGCGTGGGACACCCTGCGCGAAAAGGGACCTCGCCGCGTTCTTCCGATGACGATCCCCATGCTCATGCCCAACGCTGCTGCAGCCGCGATCAGCATGGCTATTCCCTCTCGCGCCTACGCCCGCACGGACGTCTCGGCCTGCGCATCCAGCACCGAAGCCATCGCCAATGCCTACGCTCACCTCCAGGCCGGACTCGCGGATGTCGTGATTGCCGGCGGAACCGAAGCTGTCGTTCATCCTCTTCCGATTGCTGCCTTCGCGTCGATGCAGGCGCTGTCGAAGCGCAACGACGACCCGGCGACCGCTTCACGTCCATACGACGTCTCTCGCGATGGCTTCGTTTTGGGCGAAGGCGCGGCGACACTCGTTCTGGAAACCGAAGAGCATGCTCTTGCTCGCGGAGCTCGCATTTACGCGGAACTCGCCGGCGGTGCTGTCACAAGCGATTCGTTCCACATCACTGCGCCGGACCCCGAGGGCACGGCTGCGGCCCGCGCCGTGCGGGATGCTCTCGAAGCAGCCGGCGCAACACCGGAACAAGTGACGCACATCAATGCTCATGCGACAAGCACGCCCGTCGGCGACATCGCCGAATACAAGGCGCTCCTGCGCATCTTTGGTGATCACCTGCCGAACATTCCTGTCTCCGCCACCAAGGGCGCTACAGGGCATCTTCTGGGCGGTACAGGAGCTCTCGAGGCCATCTTCACAGTCTTGGCTCTCCATCACCGCACCGCTCCTCCGACAATCAACCTGACTGACCAGGACCCAGAGATTCCTCTGGATGTCGTCACGTCGCCTCGCGACCTTGGCAGCGGACCGCAACTGGCGATCAGCAACTCGTTCGGGTTCGGCGGACACAACGCCGTCGCAGCGTTCCGCTCGGTCTAAGCTTCGCTTCGCTCTCCCGCACTGCGGTGGGCGCAACAACGAATCGCCCGCCTCGATCAATGATCAAGGCGGGCGATTCGTTTATGAGGCGCATAGAGTCCCGCGCCTAGTGCCCCGCAGGGGCGCCACACACCAGGTGCGCTAGTTAACAGCGCCCTCTCCAGCAAGCGTTCCACCGTCAACGATGAACTCAGATCCGGTCGAGAAGCTCGAATCTTCACTCGCCAAGAAAAGCACCATCTTGGTGACTTCATCTGGTTCCCCGAGTCGGTTGATCGGCGTTCCGGGGTCGCTGTTGTCGAGACCGTCGGTCATCGGCGTGCGAATGCCACCAGGGTGTACCGAGTTCACTCGGACGCCCTGCGAACCCAACTCCATCGCGACCGACTTCGTAAGTCCACGAAGTCCAAACTTGGATGCCGTGTATCCATGAAGCGCCGCGTAGCCCTGCATGCCCGCCGTCGAGGAAATATTGACGATCGACGAGGTGTCGTTCTTGACGAGCTCGGGTGTCGCTGCCTTGATTCCCAAGAATGCGCCCGTGAGGTTGATGCCGATGATGAGCGACCAGTCCTTCTCCGTGTACGCATCAAGCGTGCCGAAGTTGACGATTCCGGCGTTATTGATGAGCACGTTGAGCCCACCGAAAGTGTCGACTGCAAGCTTGACTGCAGCGTTCCAGTCTTCTTCCTTGGTGACATCGAGGTGTGTGTAGACGGCATTCTCACCGAGTTCGTCAGCGAGAGTCTGACCTTCAGCATCGAGAACGTCAGAGATGACGACTTTGCCGCCCTCAGCGACGACACCGCGACTGTGCGACTCGCCCATTCCGCGGGCTCCGCCACTGATGAGAACTACTTTTCCGTCGAATCGAGACATTGTGTTCCTTTCACATACTGAATAGGTTTCAGCCGGAAGGACATAGTCGTCAGAGGCGAGAACGGTCCGTTGTGGAAACCGTGCCCGACTACTTCCGGCCACGTTTTAACGCTACTCCGAGCATCCGCTGTAAGCGAGCTGAGAGGGACGCTCGCAGTGAACCATCAGCGACACACATGTGCGCCTAGAGCAGAGCAGTCAGGTCAGAGGATCGAACGACATCCATCGTGGAGCGCGCACTCGCCATCGAAAGCTGAATCAACGGAATCAAGAACGACATCGATGCAGTCTTGCCACTCGATAAGCGGAATCCGCGTATCAACAGCTACGTCAGGCGTGTGCGTGCGTTCGGAGATCATCATCAACCCACCTTGTGAAGCCACACAACTGCAGAGTCTTGGCTGGCGTGGCGGAACGACTCGAGCTCGTCATCCCACGCCTGGCCCAGAGCCAAGCGGAGCTCGCGGTGCAGCTCAAAAGCATCGGAACCAGCAACTTCCATCGCGTAGCGCAGTCGATCCTCGGGGATCACCATGTTGCCGACGCTGTCTGTCTGCCCGAAGAAGATTCCCAAGTCGGGCGTGTGCATCCAACGACCTCCGTCAGAGCCAGGGCTGGGGTCTTCAGTTACTTCGAAACGGAGGTGTTCCCAGCCGCGCAGCGCCGAAGCAAGCACGGCACCGGAACCCTGCGGGCCCTCCCAATAGAATTCAGCGCGTTGCGAGCCCTTGAGCACGGGCTGATCATCCCATGAGAAGTTCACGGCACGATCAAGAGCGCGACCTGCAGCCCACTCAATGTGTGGGCAGAGCGCGCGAGGAGCAGAGTGCACGTAGAGCACTCCGCGAGCGTTGTGTGCAGTCACGATATCTCCGTTCCGTTTGGGTGCGACTTCCCCATCGACCCACGAACGGCACCTGTGACGGCACTAAAGCTATTAAATTGTGCAGCGAACCGCTTGGGGACATTATCCCCGAAGAATCCGGGAAAATACAAGCGTGTAACTACTTTTGCGCAAATTAGCTGCGGTCAAGAGCCTCAGGCATCGCCATCCGCCACTCTTCGGGAGCCTCTGCCGCTGGCGCGGCAGGCAAGTTTCCCTTGCCATCCGGCTCCGGTATAGCCGAAATGAGAGCACGCGTGTAGGGATGCACGGGGTCGTTCCAGATCCGATCAGATACCCCTGACTCCACGATCTTGCCGCGATACATCACAACCGTGCGATCAGCGATGAGGCGCACAATCGCGAGATCGTGAGAAATAAAGAGCAACCCGGCGCCGGCATCGAGCGCGAGCCTGCGCATCATGTCAGCGACGGATGCCTGGCTCGAGGCATCCAGAGCAGAAATCGGTTCGTCGGCAACCAAGAGATCGGGGCGCGCCGCCAAGGCACGCGCGATTGCCACCCGTTGACGCTGCCCGCCCGATAACTCGTGAGCATAACGCGACACCATATCGGTGGGGAGACCGACACGTTCGAGCCACTCCTCGGGTGCGGAGCCTTCATCACCACGCTCAAGCGCAGCGCGAATACCCTCGGAAATCTGCTGCCCCACACGGATGCGAGGGTTGAGCGACGAGTTCGGATCTTGGAAGACCATCTGAATCGACGTGAACTGCGCCCGACGACGACGCACGCCGAGCAAAGGAACCTCTGTACCGCGATACGTCACAGCACCAGCACGAGGCTTCTCCATGCCGACGACAGCCCGCGCCAAGCTCGACTTTCCACAACCACTCTCCCCCACGAGGGCGAGAACCTCACCGGGCGCGATCGTCAGCGACACTTCGTCCACAGCGCGCACCACGCTGGCACCGTGATACTCGATGACGAGGTCAGATACTTCGAGTAATTCACTCATTCGCTTGCCTCCTGGAAGCCCTCTGCACCCGGCAGAGACGAGAGCAGTTCACGCGTATAGGCGTGCTGCGGACTAGTGAAGATCGCCTGTCGAGCATTCGACTCAACGATCTCGCCGTGACGCATCACCGCGATGTCATCCGCAATTGCGCTCATCACGCCCAAGTCATGAGTGACAAGAAGCACAGCAAGCTGGCGTTCGTCGGCGAGGTCACGGAGCAAGTGCAAGATGCCCGCCTGTACGGTGACATCGAGCGCGGTTGTCGGCTCATCAGCCAACAGCACGACCGGGTCACACGCGAGTGCGATCGCAATCGCGATGCGTTGGCGCTGACCGCCCGAGAACTGGTGAGGATACCGCCCCAGTGCTTCCGCCGGGTTTGGTACGCGAACTCGATCGAGCAATTCAATCGCATGCGTGCGGGCCTTCGCCTTCGAGAGAGAGAGATGCCGCCTCACATGATCGGTCAGCTGAACCCCGACTGTGAGCTGCGGGTGCAAGCTCGACGAAGGATCCTGAAAGATCATTGCAATGCGACGCCCACGAATCTCATTCAGCTGACGGTTCGACATCCCTACAAGCTCAGCATCGCCGCCAGCAGGATCACTCAAGCGGATCGAGCCCCCCACAACAGCATTGCTCGGCAACAAACCCAACATCGCAAGCGACGTGACCGTCTTGCCCGAGCCCGACTCCCCCGCGAGCCCCTGCACGCGTCCGGGGGTGAGGGCGAGGCTGATGCCCTTAACGATGGACTTGACGCTATTTCGCGAGCCGATGCCAATCGTGAGTCCGTCGACAGTCAGCACTGGCGCAGACAGCGCGGATGCGGCATCCGAAGTCTCGGGTGTCGTTTCGTCGATCATGATCGTGCCCCCGCTCGCGATACCTGTGATGTCGGATCAAAAATGTCTCGCAGCGAGTCACCGACGAAGTTGAACGCCATGACCACAGTGAGGATCGCGAGACCGGGGAACAACCCGATCCACCAACTGTCGAAGTTCTGGATGGCCGCGGAGATCATCGAGCCCCACTCTGGCGTCGGTGGTTGAGCACCCAGGCCCAGGAACGAGAGACCGGAAAGCAGCAAGATCGCGGTTCCCACATCGAGGCTGGCCAACACCAGAATCGGACCAACCACGTTGGGCGCAATATCTACCCGAAGCGTCTTGAAAGGCGAGAAACCCATCAGGCGTCCGGCCATCACATAATTCTGGGTGCGAAGACCCAGCACGATACTTCGCGTCATTCGAGCGTATTGCGGCCACGACACCACGAAGGCCGCAATCACAGCGTTGAAGAGCGAGGGCCCGAGGGCAGCAGCGACGACCATCGCCAGGATGACCGTCGGGAACGCCATCACGAGGTCAGTCAAGCGCATGAGAAGCTCGTCAACCCACTTGCCGAAGTAACCGGCGATCGCGCCAATCAGGGTTCCCACTGCGAGAGACATCACGACAAGCATGAGGGCCAGCGGAATCGTGACTCCGGCACCGGTCATCAAGCGGGAGAAAATGTCTCGACCGAGCGCATCGGTACCCATCAGCGTGTCGATGCCGGGAGCTTGCAGTCGAGGCAAATCTTGCGACAGTGGGTCAAACGGCACCCAGAGCCGGGCAGTGAAGGCGATACCCACCCACACGACAGCGATCACAGCACCAATAACGCCAAGCGGGGTTACCCACGCGGCAGGAATCTTTAGCCAACGTTTTCTCATGCGAGCCTCACCCTCGGGTCGAGTACACCGTAAAGAAGGTCGACGGCGAAGTTGATGGTCAAGTAGACGACCCCGACCACGAGGCCGACGCCCATGACGCCGGGCAGGTCAAGGCTCGTTGCCGAGTTGTAGGCGTAGCTGCCGAGTCCGGGCCAGGCGAAAACAGCCTCGACCAGAACAGTGCCCGACAGAAGCGTTCCGAACGCGAGACCGACGATCGTAAGGATCGGGAGCGAAGCTCCACGCAACACGTAGCCGAAGAACAGCCGGGACCCGCTGAGCCCTTTAGCTCGGCCTGCGCGAACATAGTCGGCATCTAACACTTCAAGGACAGAGGTGCGAACGAAGCGAGTCAACAAGCCAATCGTGAAGAGCGAAAGCACAAAGACCGGAAGCATCAAGTGAGCAAGTGCATCCGAAAAGGCAACCCATTGTCCGGCGAGTAGCGAGTCAACCGTATAGAAGCCCGTGACCGTGGGAGGCGGTGCGAGCGCTGGTGAGAGCCTTCCCGAACCAGGCGCAATGCGCAACTGCAGGAAGAAGAAATTGAAGCTGACCAGCGCCATCCAGAATGTAGGGATGCTGAGACCGATGAGAGACAACACTCTCACCACCTGGTCGCTGATCTTGCCCCGGCGGTAGGCCGCGATCGAGCCAAGGGCAACACCGACGCCAAGACTCACAACAATTGCGAGGAGCGCAATCTCGACCGTGGCGGGTACGGCTTTCGCAAGGTCGGATGCCACGGGCTGGGCTGTACGCAACGAAATGCCCATATCGCCTTGGAACAAACCACCGATGTAGTTCACATACTGCACCGGAAGCGGCTGATCGAGCCCGCGTTCCTTGATGTACGCCTCGACAGTGGCGGGGTTGCTCGCCGCCCCCTCACCGAGCGCTGCGGCAATAGGGTCACCCGGCACGAGGTTCGCCAAAGCGAACGTGACGATAGTGACTCCGAAGAGGAGCAGGACTGAGGTTCCGAGGCGACGAAGCAGGTACCCGACCAGAGGTGATCTGGCCGAGTACCTGCGAGTCGCGCGGGGTGTGTTTCCCACGCTAGAGGTTCTTTCTACTTAGCTTGCAGTTCAGCGATGTCCATCGTCCATGTGGAGTTGTAGGCAACTCCATCGATGTACGACGCGGTCGCAATGTTGGAGCCAGGAACGATCAGCGGCACGAACGGTCCACGCTGCTGGAGAGCCTCAGCGAAATTGCTGAACGCAGTCTCGCGCTCGTCGAAGTTCGTCGCGTTCTCTGCAGCTGCAGCGAGGTTGACGACGTCGGCGTCCTGTTCAGCGGTCCAACCGGCACGCAGTCCAACCTTCTGGCCAGCTGAGAACGGCAGGAAATTGGCCGAGTCTGCGTAGTCGGGGCCCCAGAACCAGATGCTGAAGGCTTCGGTTCCGTTGACGTAGCTGTCGATCTGTGTCGTGAACGGCGCTGGAGCGAGCTCGACCGTGATGCCGGCATCCGCAAGCTGCGATTGCACACGCTCGGCCAGCGGGGTGAAGCTCACGCCACCAACCGGGTAGTCATTCGGGTACTCGAGCGTGACGCTCTCTCCGTCGTAGCCGGATGCTTCGAGCGATGCTGCTGCGACGTCGAGGTCCTGCTCAACACCGTTCTCGAGCGCGCCGAGGAATGACGGTGGGATAACGCCTGTCGCTTGCTCGGAACCTGCACCAGCGAGTTCAAGCAGTGCCGGGTAGTCGAGGGCGTAGCGAACAGCGTTCGCGAAGTCTGGGTTGGAGGTGACTCCGCCCACTTCTTCGTTCTGGTTGATCAGCAGGAAGATCGTCTGAGCCGACGGTGTCGAGAACACGTTGACCCCGTCGCTCAAGCTGGCGACCTGGTCGCCACTGAGGTCAACAGCCACTTGGGAGTCGTTACCCTCAAGGTTGATCTTCTGGGTTGCGGCCTCAGAAACGTTGCGAATCACAACGCGGGTAAAGTCGATGTCTTCATCACCGTTGTAGTTCTCGTTCTCGGTGAGCACGACCTGCGACTCGAAGTTGATCGAGTCGAGAACGTACGGGCCGGAGCCTGCCGAGGTCTCGTTCAAGAACGCTTCAGCAGCATCCGAATCATCGGTCGTTCCGCCGTTTTCGATAACGAGGGCGGAGTTCAGGATGGCCAGCGACGGGTTCGTCATGAGAGCGGGGAGCTTGAGCGACGGGGTCTCCGTGCTGAGCTCGACTGTCATGTCGTCGATCTTGGTGACGGTGATGCCGTTCATCAAGAAGTTCGCTTTGCTCTCGGTCATACCGGCAACACGGTTGAGCGAGAACACAACGTCATCAGCCGTGATTGCTGAACCGTCAGAAAAGACGCGACCGTCTTTGAGCGTGAAGGTGAACACGGTTGCATCGTCATTCGACTCATAGGAGGCAAGCCCGTCGACTGGAGTCGATTCGTCGGACCCAGCGAAGTCGAGAAGCGTTTCGTAGAGAGCCTTGGAGACCATGTACCCCGTAGGAACGTAGTTGCGACCGGGATCGCTGGTCTCGAGAGTGAAAGCGGTGTCAATAACGATGCTGTCGCTTGCTTCGGGTGCTGCTGCAGCGCAACCGGCGAGAGCCAGTGATGCAGTCAGACCGAATGCGGCCGCTACGTAGCGGAACTTGGTGCGCAAAGGGAACTCCTTGATGGTTATAGAACAGCCTCTGGACGGCTGTGCTTGAGATTGGCACAATTCCCGCTAGTCTGTCCAATCAAAGGCGACATAGTTCAGACCATGAGTAAAAGCTGAGGGAGATTTAAGACAATATGTCCAGTAAAGGCACCAACGGTACAACCGGTATTGGACAATCACCGTCCGGATTGGACGAGATCAACCTGAAGATATTGAGTGAGCTGCGCTATAACGGACGAATATCAATGTCGGCTCTTGCCGAGAAGGTAAACGTCTCCCGCGCCAACGTCTATACGCGCGTTGAGCAATTGATGTCGGATGGAGTGATCACGGGGTTCAGCGCTCAGATCGACCCCGCGAAAGCTGGACTCGGCATTTGCGCGCTGGTGTTTCTCTCCGTGCATCCACAAACCTGGGCAAGCTTTCGCGATCGCATCACGACCATGACCGAGATCGAGTCGTGCCGGATCACGACGGGTGAGCACGACGCGATGCTGCTGATTCGCGGGCATGAGGTAGGTGCAATTCACGACTTCATCGTCGGCGTGCTGTCTGTGCTCCCCGAGGTTAAATCGCTCGAGACAGTGCTGGTTCTGGATGAAGTCTTCCAGCGCCCCTACTTGCTGCCATCGGATCTGTCAGAGCGACCTCAAGAACCCGCCCAACTGGGCCTTACTCGATTCACTCGCGCAGACCCCGGTCGGGCCGGCCTCAACAGCTAGTCCGCTAAACGACCTGAACGCAGACGCTCTTTCCTGGAACGCCATCCAGCACAAATTCCTCAATGAGCTCAAGGCGGCCGTCAGATCGCGTGCCGAGTGTCGTGCTGCTGTCTCCTAGCAGCGTCGCGTCGCTCGCGATGACGTGATGCACGAAGAACTCATCGAGAACACCATCGCGGTATCTGCCGACACATCTCCCTGCGGTCACGGTGTCTCCGTAATAGAAGCCCCAGACAACTCCGGAATTTTCCTCGAAGTCGAAGCGCGTCGGCTCAGCGCTGACGGTGCTCGCTGTCGATTCCTCAAGGATGAACGTGGTTCCGTCGAGCAGGGGTCGAGTGCGCTGAGCCGGGTCTAGTTCAGGCCACGCCTCGTGGGGCTCGACCGCGACGCACACGCTCACGTGTGATTCCCCGTTCTTCTCAAACACTTCGTAGAGTTCGAGGCTGCCATTCTCATTCCAGCGGATGGTGCTCGACGCCATTCCGAGCACGACCTCCTCGCTAGCAGCGAGACGATGAGCGAAGCGGATGGACACGACATCGCCGTCGCGGCGGCCAACAAAACGGCCGACAGCGACAGTGTCCCCGAAGTACTCACCCCACACCATGTGGTCTTCTTGGTGGTAGCGGAACCGTGTCGGCGACGTCGCCGACACCGCACTACCTGACGAGGACGTCAAGACGAACTCGAGATCGTTGATTGATTCGGGAATTGGCTGGTTCGCCGCTGGGGCTAGGGGTGCATCACTCACGCAGATGAGTATGGGGCCGTGAGTCGACCTGCACGAAATCAGTCGCGAAGAGTCCAGTTCATCTAGAGTCGCCATGAGATCGTTGGACGTTCTGCCGCGACCGCGCCCTGATGCGCCGCCATTTATCCATCTTCGCAAATCGGCTGCGGCGAGTGACCGCTCCCCACGGCGCCGTTCGAGAAAGCCGACACACGCCAGAACAACGGTGGAGAATCGGCCTCATCACTATCGTCAATTAGTACATACTCAGTATCGAGTTATTCGGGAGGTTGGCCATGTCAATCCGCCACAGCTTGCTGTCAATTTTGGCGCAAGGCTCCTGCTACGGCTATCAGCTACGTTCGGAATTCGACCGGCGTACCGGATCGACGTGGCCGCTCAATGTCGGCCAGATCTACAACACCCTCGATCGACTCGTGCGGGACAACCTCGTGACGAAGACAAGTTCTCCCGTCGACGAAGACTCGGATGCCGCACAGCAGACTTTCTATGCGATTACCGAGACTGGAAAAGCCGAAGTCGAGCACTGGCTAACTAATCCCGTGCATAGCTACTCCGAGAGCCGCGACGAACTGGCGATCAAGCTCGCCATCGCCGTTACTCTTCCCGGTGTCGATGTGCACACCGTCATTGAGCGCCAGCGTCAGGCAACACGAGGCGCACTCGACACACTCTCGCTCGCTGCCGCCAAGCGCGAGCCAGCGGCCGACGCGAGTCAGTTTGCTCAGCAACTCGTGAGCGAATCCCTGCGCACGCACGCCGAGGCAGAACTGGATTGGCTGGATCACGTCGAGGAAGCTGTAACAGACGCACAGGCTCAAGGGCGTGTTCGAGCTTTCCCCATCGATCCCACCAAACCCAAACGTGGACGACCAGCATCATCCGGAAGCGGGCCCGCAGCCACACCCGCACCCGAGAACGGAAGAAGAACCTCATGACCGAAATCACCCCATCGCACACTTCGCGGGATACACAACAGAGCCCGCAGTACGTTATGGACAATCTTGCGAGCTGGAACGAACGGGCGCCCGTGCACGCTAACTCCCCCGATTACGCCGTCGACAAGTTCGTCACAGACCCCGATTTTTTGAGCGACGTCGTACGCTTCGACATGCCCCTCCTCGGCGACATTGCCGGACTGCGTGGAATCCACCTGCAATGCCATATCGGTACGGATACCGTGTCGCTTGAACGGCTCGGAGCGTCAATGACCGGACTGGACTTCTCTTCTGCGTCCCTCGCCGAAGCGCGACGGCTTGCGGAGCGAAGCAACGCCGCGACAACCTTCGTTGAGGCCGAAGTCTACGATGCCCCTGCTGCCCTCGATGGACAAAAGTTCGACCTTGTCTACACCGGCATTGGCGCGATCTGCTGGCTTCCGAGCATTGATCGCTGGGCGCGGACCGTCGCGGCGCTTTTGCACGTGGGTGGACGGCTGTTTATTCGCGAAGGCCATCCCATGCTGTATGCCCTCGACGACGAGAATCCCGACGCCTTCGTTGTGCGATACCCCTATTTTGAGCAGCCGGATGCCCTGATTTGGGAAGACGCTGGAACGTACGTGGAGACCGACCACGTCTTCACCGCGACAACCGGTCACGAATGGAGCCACGGTCTCGGAGAAACGATCACTGCGCTGCTCAACCATGGAATGCGCATTGACGGATTAGTGGAACACCAGAGCCTGCCCTGGAACGCCTTGCCCGGACAGATGAAACGCGGAGAGGATGGCGAGTATCGACTTACCCACGGAGCTGAACAAGTTCCGCTGACCTACACGCTTCAGGCAACGCGCATCCGCTGACCGTCTTCCGCGCCTCGGCGGCGCTATTTCGCGTGGTCGTAGCGATCAACAATCGCCGTAGTCAGCGGGAACGTTACCGGAATATCACCGAAGACGAGTCGCCCGGCATCCGCCGCTGCTGCTGCCACATGCTCGGCGACACTTTGAGCCAGCGCTTCGGGAGAGTGCACGACAACCTCGTCATGCAGGAAGAACACGAGGTGTGGCGCATCAGTCAACCACGCATCATCCGAGAGCTCTCGAAGCCTGTTGCGGATGCTCGCCATCCAGCACAGCGCCCACTCAGCAGCGGTGCCCTGCACGATGAAGTTGCGGGTAAAGCGCCCCCAGGACCGGCCTCGTTCTTGCGAAGCTGCACGCTGCGCCGGAGTTTGCGAATCATCGTACGCCGCGGCGTGAGTGCCGGGAGGCGAACTTCGACCGAGTTGAGTACTGACGACTTCGCCGCGCTCACCCGCCCGCGCCGCCTTCTCGACAAGCGCGATCGCTTGCGGATAAGCGCGAGCTAGGCGGGGCATTAAGCGACCGCTCTCCCCCGATGTCGCCCCATACATTGCACCCAACATCGCGAGCTTAGCGTGCGCTCGAGTATCCACAGCGCCGCTCGCGACGATGCCTTCGTAGAGGTCACCAGAAGCGCCGGCAGCGACCATCCCACGGTCGCCTGCCATCGCAGCCAGAATGCGCGGCTCCAACTGCGATGCGTCGGCAACGACAAACTTCCACCCCGGATCGGCTCGCACCGCGCCGCGAATAAGGTGAGGAAGCTGCAACGCTCCACCGCCGCTCGTGGCCCAACGCCCCGTCACCACACCGCCGGGAACGTAGTCGGGACGAAAACGACCGTCAACCACCCAAGAGTCGAGCCAAGTCCATCCATTCGCCGTCATCAGACGTTGAAGCTTCTTGAACTCGAGAAGGGGTGCGATAACCGGATGCTTCAACTGCTTGAGCTCCCACGACCGTGTTGTTGCCGCTTGGATTCCCGCAACGCTCAGCGCCCGCAAAAGCTCGGCGGGTGACTCGGGCGCGAGTCGAGGCGAGTCGAGCAGACTGCGGATCTCGTCGACAAGTGCTTGGAGCTTCGCGGGCCGCACACCCTCACTAGTCGGTCGCGAACCCAGCAGCTCGGTCAAGATCTCATCATGGGCCCGCGCGCTCCACGGGAGCCCCGCGAATCGCATCTCGGCGGCGATAAGGGCACCCGCCGACTCCGCAGAAAGCAAGCGTTGCACGCGGCCAATCTCAGTTGAGACCGCAACGGCGTCACGCTGACGCAAGAATTCAGCGACAACGTCGAGTTCAGCGACATCGACGGCCCCATCGTCGAAATCAAACAGCGTCGAGTGTTGAGGCGCGACGTGATCAAGGGGCGCCACATGCCCCGCTTGAGCAAGGGAATCCCAACGACCCGGCTGAGCGCGAGCGAGCGATGACTGTCGAGTGAAGGCCGAGTTGCGAAGGATCGCATGACAGAGGCGCAGGTCGAAACACCGGTTGACACGCACTCGAGCCTCTAAGAGAGCCGGATACCACGCAGCTGTGTCATGCCACACCCAACGAATGTCGGGCTCAGCATGCTGAACCTGAACTACGAACGAAGCAAGATCGTCCACGGTGAGTTCGTCAAGGACCGCGCCCGACGCATCCACGCGAGTGGCGGTGAGGGTGCGGCCGCTAGTCGCGAGCACAAGGTACACGTGACTAGTCTGCCGTGCTGCGCTGACACCGAGTGCCTACGTGAACGGATCAGCGGTCTCCATCAGTGTGGAGCGGATCAGAAAACGCACTCCCTCAGGCGCTTCGAGAGAGAATCCGCTCCCCCGGCCCGTGACAACATCTACCGTCAAGTAGGTGTGACTCCAGTACGCGAACTGTTCGCTCGACATCCAAAAATTGATGAGCTGTTCTGGATGTCCGACCGGCGCAATGTCGAAGACCCCCAGCAATACATCACTGGCTCCGGTGAGAAATTCGCCCTCTGCAAAGCACATGGGCGAACTACCGTCGCAGCATCCGCCGGATTGATGGAACATGAGCGGCCCGTGTGTTCGCCACAGCGAGCGAAGCAGGTCGATGCTCTCTGCCGTCATCGCGACTCGTGGCTGTGACTCTCCGGGGATTGCTGTCCGAGCTTCGATCATCGTCTGCTCCTGTCGATTGCAGCTCTGGGCGGCTGACGCGATAGTGATTCGCGCCAGCCGCCCACGGACGTTAGGTCATCGGTTTAGAAGAAACCGAGTTTGTTCTCGGAGTACGAAACGAGCAGGTTCTTCGTCTGCTGGTAATGATCGAGTGCGAGAGCGCTGTTCTCGCGGCCGATGCCCGAGCTCTTGTACCCACCAAATGCCGCACCAGCAGGATAGGCGTGATAATTGTTCACCCACACACGCCCAGCTTGGAGGTCGCGCCCGGCACGGTAAGCGATGTTGCCGTTACGCGACCACACCCCCGCACCGAGGCCATACAGAGTGTCGTTCGCAATCGAGATTCCGTCGTCATAGTCCTCGAAACTCGTGACGGCAACAACCGGCCCAAAAATCTCTTCTTGGAACAATCGCATCTTGTTGTGGCCCTCGAAGATTGTCGGCTGAACGTAGAAACCGCCGCTGAGATCGCCGCCCAGGTCGACCCTCTCACCGCCGAGGAGAAGCTTTGCCCCTTCTTGCTTACCAATGTCTACATAGCTCAGAATCTTTTCGAGTTGATCGTTGGATGACTGTGCTCCGACCTGCGTATCGGTGTCGAGCGGATTCCCCTGGACCGCCAGCGCAGTCCGCTTGACGGCATCCGCCAAGAACCCGTCGTAGATCGGCTTCTGAATGAGGGCACGACTCGGGCTCGTGCAGACTTCGCCCTGGTTGAAGGCAAAAAGCGCGAACCCTTCTTGAGCTTTGTCGTAGTAAGCGTCGTCATGATCGGCAACATCCGAGAAGAACATGTTGGGGCTTTTGCCCCCGAGCTCGAGCGTTGCCGGGATGATGTTGGCGCTTGCGTACTGAAGAATCAACCGGCCCGTGGTGGTTTCGCCGGTGAACGCGATCTTGCGGATGCGCGGGCTCGACGCGAGCGGCTTGCCCGCCTCTGCTCCGAAACCGTTCACGATGTTGAGTACTCCGGGAGGCAGAATATCGCCGATCAACTCGATGAGAACAAGGATTGACGATGGGGTTTGCTCGGCGGGTTTGAGCACTATCGCGTTTCCCGCGGCGAGGGCCGGCGCGAGCTTCCACACGGCCATCAGAATGGGAAAATTCCAGGGGATGATCTGGCCGACAACGCCCAGTGGTTCTTTGTAGTGGTAGGCCGTCATATCGCCGTCCATCTCGGCGAAGTGGCCCTCTTGTGCTCTGATCGCCGCGGCAAAATAACGGAAGTGATCGGCGGCGAGCGGAAGGTCAGCGTTGAGCGGCTCACGGATGGGTTTGCCGTTGTCCCAGGTCTCGGCCACTGCAAGCATCTGCAGGTTGGCGTCAATAACGTCGGCGATCTTGTTCAGTACTGCTGCTCGCTCCGTAGTGGATGTCTTACCCCACGCGGGGGCCGCCTTATGTGCAGCATCGAGTGCCGCTTCGATGTCTTCAGCGGTACCGCGAGCAACTTCGGTGAAAGGCTTGCCGTTGACGGGAGAAACATTCTCGAAGTACTGGCCCTTCACGGGTTTAACCCATTCGCCGCCAATCCAGTGCTCGTAGCGAGGCTTGAAAGCCATCAGCGAATCTGGGGTGCCTGGGGCTGCATAAACGGTCATTCGAAAACTCCTGTCGACGTCGTTGTCTGAGATACGGCGGTGATGCGATTGCCGTGGCCAGAACGCTACGCCGACACAGGTTGCAGCAACGTTGCAGTGGCTTGCGCCGGCAACGGCCCTCGTCGAGAGGTGGTCTAGGCGAGCTCTGCGTTGATGCGTTCAATGCGTGCGACGATCGAAGCACGCTTAGGCGACTTAGCGGGAAGACGTGTGAGACATGCTTTCCAGACCTCTACGTCATACGCGGCTTCGTCGATGCGGGCATACGCTAAGAGAGTCTCGAGCGAGGCATCCGTCAGCATCGATTCCCGCAGTCGCGCACTGACCTCGTCACGAATCGAGCGGATGCCCGGAGCACTCGACGTGGGAAGCACTTGTCCTGAGTAGCCGGCGAGGGCTACCCGGTGCGCTCCACGATTGAGAAATGCGAGAACCCGTTGCGCGTCAAGATCGACCGTGCGCGGCAGACGGTAGGGACGCGAACTCGGCACAAGGCTGGAGTCCACGCTCTCTAGAACGCGGCGCAAACGCACCATCTCCGGCCGCAACGTTTCTACCGAGCACCCGAGAAGTTCGGCCAGTCGTTCAGCCGAAAGCCCTGATGAGTGCCAGGAGAGCAACAGGAGCATCTCCGCGTGGCGAAGGCTGAGGTCGGTCGAGGCGCCTGAGACGTCGAGAACTCCACCTTCGCGGCCTAACACTGATAGCCCTGGCAGCGATTCAGGCCGCGAGACGGCGTGGTGAACGCGAAGCGTGGGCCTGGCTAGCTGTCCGTCAAGGGTGCGGATGCGCAGTTCTGACTCGACGGCCGCAACAGCGGCTTCCATCAACGGCAAAGTGGCCGGCGCCACAGCATCATCACCACCCGTGATGTCGATAACGCCGAGCATCACTCCAGTCGATGGATCATGCACTGGAACAGCGGTGCAGCTCCACGGGTGCACGATTCTGTTGAAATGTTCGGCACCATGAATTTGGATTCCATGGTCGAGCGCAAGCGCCGTGCCCGGTGCGCTTGTTCCCACGGCTTGCTCGCTCCAATCGGCGCCCTCAACGAAGAGCATCCCTTCAGCGCGGCGGCGCATGGTTCGGTCGCCGTCGATCCAAAGCAGTCGCCCGTCTTGGTCTCCGACGGCAACGATGAGTCCAGCATCCAGAGTGTGACGAATGAGCAATCGATGGATGGTCGGAAGAGCGAGCGAGAGCGGATGAGAGTTTCGATACTCACGCAGGTCGTGTTCCGTCAATTGGCGAGCATCGAGCGGTTGGTCGGGATCGAGCTCACGTTCGAGCGACCGCTGCCACGATTCATGGACCAGCCGGCGAACTCCGGAGGCGGGGATTCCGTCGGCTACGGTGCGATTGTGAGCCTGCTCGACCCTGGCGCGCGCAGCGGAATCGGCGGTGGACATCCACGGGCTAGCCACAGGCACTCCGATCAACAGCGGTCGAGTGCCCTCATTATAGTTGGCTAGCCCGTGGGCACGTCAGGCTGCGTTCTCGCGAGGCTGTTCCACGAGGTAGCTGCTGTAGGCACTGAGCGTCAGGAAGGTGGGGAACTCTTCCTCCAAGGTCACGTCGCGGAACACCGCGGCAGCCTCATCGAAGCGGTCGCCGGCGGTGCGCTCAATCGAGTCAAGCACGCGAACGAGCTCCTCCTCGATGCTGCGGTGCGTAATGGGCGTGCCCTCTGCCGTCACGACGCGCTGATGCATCCACTGCCAGAGTTGGCTGCGGCTGATCTCCGCGGTGGCCGCGTCTTCCATGAGGTTGTCGATCGCTGCGGCTCCAACCCCGCGCAACCAACTCTCGATGTAGCGCAAGGCTATAGACACATTGGAGCGCACTCCGGCATCCGTCACCGCACCATCGATGCGCAGGTCGAGCAGGTCATCCGCTGTGACATGAACATCGTCGCGTAGACGGTCAACCTGATTCGGTCGCTCCCCCAGAACTGCATCGAACTCGGCACGAGCGGTGGGGATGAGGTCAGGGTGCGCGACCCACGTGCCATCGAAGCCGTCTGTAGCCTCGCGACGCTTGTCGCGAGTGACAGCCTCGAGCGCTCGCGCCGTGACTTCTGGGTCACGGCGGTTAGGAATAAACGCGCTCATACCGCCAATGGCATGCGCACCGCGTTTGTGGCAGGTCGACACCAGCAGCTCGGTGTACGCCCGCATGAACGGTACTGTCATCGTGATCTCGGCACGGTCAGGAAGCACAAAGCTTGCTCCTCGGCCACGGAAGTTCTTGATGATCGAGAAAATGTAGTCCCAGCGGCCAGCGTTCAATCCGGCGCAGTGCTCGCGCAGTTCGTAGAGGATCTCTTCCATCTCGAAAGCAGCAGGAATTGTCTCGATCAGCACCGTCGCGCGAATCGTGCCGTGCGGAATGTTCAGAGCGTTCTCGGCGAACGTGAACACGTCATCCCAGAGGCGCGCTTCGAGGTGGTTCTCAATCTTGGCGATGTAAAAGTACGGGCCACTGCCGCGCTCAATAAGTTCGTGCGCGTTATGGAATATGTACAGCCCAAAATCCACGAGAGAACCGGATGCCGGAGAACGCAATCCCGCGCGGTCGGTATAACGCAAGTGCTTTTCAACCAGGTGCCAGCCGCGCGGTCGCATCACGATTGTGGGCGTCTCGTCACCGAGCGCGTAGCTTTTGCCCTCGTCGGTTGTGAAGTCGATCTGACGACGGATCGCGTCACGCAGATTCACTTGCCCATCGATGACGTTCTGCCAGGTCGGACTTGTGGCATCCTCCTGATCAGCGAGCCACACCTTCGCGCCGGAGTTCATCGCGTTGATCGTCATTTTGCGGTCGGTCGGGCCGGTGATCTCGACGCGACGGTCGTCAAGACCGGGCCCGGCACCAGCGACTCGCCACGTTGTGTCGTCGCGAATTGCCGCGGTTTCGGGCAGAAAGCGCAAGTTGCGCCCATTCGTGATGTGCTTTCTCGATTCCATTCGTGCCGCGAGGCGGTCGTGGCGTCGACCGGCGAACTGATCGTGGAGGCGCGTGAGGAAGTGCAGCGCCTCGGGGGTAAGGATTTCACCGAATCGTTCCTGCGATTCAGCGAGCGGTTCCATTCTGTGCGTTGTCATGATGCGTCCTTAGAAAGTTGTGTCGTGATGAGGGTTTAGTGAAACTGGTCGGTTTCGGTGCTTCCGACCAGGGCGAGGGTTTCACTCGTGGGGTTCAACGCTGTCGCGATGCGATCGAAGTACCCCGTGCCGACCTCACGCTGGTGGCGCGTGGCCGTGTAACCGTCTGCTTCAGACGCGAACTCTGCCTCTTGCAGTTCCACATAGGCACTCATGTGCCGCTCGCTGTAGCCACGAGCAAGCGTGTACATCGAGTGGTTGAGAGCGTGGAATCCGGCAAGGGTGATGAATTGGAAGGCGTACCCCATCGCAGCGAGCTCGCGCTGGAAGGTCGCAATCTGAGCATCGTCGAGGTGACGCTTCCAGTTGAACGACGGCGAGCAGTTGTAGGCAAGCTTCTTGCCAGGAAACTCCTTGTGGATGCTCTCCGCAAAAGTGCGAGCCAGCTCAAGGTCGGGCTTGGCGCTCTCCACCCACAGCAGGTCCGCGTAGGGCGCGTAGGCGTGGCCGCGGCTGAGTACCGTCTCGATTCCTGGAGTGGTGCGATAGAAACCCTCGCTCGTGCGCTCGCCCGTCAAGAATGGCTTGTCACGATCATCCACATCGTTGGTAATGAGGTCGGCGGCGAGCGAGTCGGTGCGCGCGATGATGATGGTCGGCACGCCCGCGACATCGGCGGCGAGCCGCGCGGCGTTGAGGGTGCGAATGTGCTGCGAGGTGGGAATCAGCACCTTGCCGCCCATGTGGCCGCACTTCTTCTCCGACGCGAGCTGGTCTTCCCAGTGCACGCCCGCGGCGCCCGATTCGATCATCGATGACATGAGTTCGTAGGCGTTCAGCGGCCCGCCAAAGCCGGCTTCCGCGTCGGCCACGATCGGCGCCAGCCAATCGGTCTGCGGAGCACCCGATTCGGCAGTTTCGATCTGGTCCGCTCGCAAGAGGGCATTGTTGATGCGGCGAACCACGGCAGGCACGCTGTTCGCGGGGTAGAGGCTCTGATCCGGGTAGGTCTGACCCGAGAGATTGGCGTCGGCGGCGACCTGCCAGCCGCTCAAATAGATCGCTTCGAGACCGGCGCGCACTTGCTGGACTGCTTGGTTGCCGGTGAGAGCACCGAGCGCGGCAACCCACTGGGTCTCGTCGCGCTGGATGAGATTCCAGAGGTTTTCGGCACCGCGCCGAGCAAGGGTGTGATCTTCGCGGACGCTTCCGCGGAGCGCAATAACGTCTTCGGCGCTGAACTCACGTTCGATGCCGTTCCAGCGGGCATCCGTCTTCCACTCGGTCTCAAGTTCGGCGGCGGACTGGATTTGATCGCCGGGGCGGATGTTCGTCATTGCTGGCTCCTTCGTCGGGGTGGTCGGTGGTGCGTTTCTTCGACTCTGCTGCCCCCGCTCTGGTTCTTCACCCGCTTTTAGGGCAGAATTCTTTGCATTCTTCTGTTTTTCAGTAGAAGCTCGTCAAGGAGGACGCGAATATGACCCCACGCACGCTCGCGCAGGCAGACGATGAGGACATGCTCGATTCCCTCACCATCGGCCGCCGCATCCGACAACTCCGCACCGATCGCGGCCTCACCCTCGACGACCTGGGCGCGGCTCTCAATCGCGCCGCTTCTCAGGTATCCGTCATCGAGAACGGTAAACGCGAACTCAAGCTCAGCGAGCTGCAGAAGCTCGCCCGAATTTTCGACGTGACGGTCGATGATTTACTCAACGCCGAACCACCCTCTCGCCGCGCCGCGCTGGAGATCGCCCTCGAGCGTGCCCAACGCGGACCCCTCTACAGCTCTTTGGCACTCCCCGACCTGCCCATTCGCAAAACGCTCAGTGATGAAGCAATAGAGACCGTGCTTGGCCTGCACGACGAACTGCAAAGACTGCATCGAGAGCGGGCGGCGACACCAGAAGAAGCGCGACGAGCAAACACCGAACTTCGCCGCATGATGCGCAAACGCAATAACTACTTCGGCGAACTCGAAACAACCGCCCGAGAACTATTGGATGCCGTGGGCCACAGTGGCGGTCCGCTCTCGCAACGCGTTGCCTCCGATCTCGCCTCGCATCTCGGGTTTTCGCTTCACTACGTGCCCGACCTTCCCGCATCGACTCGCAGCGTCACGGATCTGCGCAATGGCCGGATCTATCTACCGGTAGCTCAAGGGGAAGGAACCGACCCGAGATCGACGTTGCTGCAGGCCCTCGCTGGACACGTGTTGGGCATCCGAGAGCCTGCCGATTATTCAGAGTTTCTGTACCAGCGAGTGGAGACCAACTACCTTGCTGCCGCGCTCATGGTTCCGGAGAAAACCGCGGTCGAATTCTTGACCGCGGCAAAGGCTCAACGCGAGCTCTCGGTCGAGGATCTGCGCGATGCCTTCGCCGTACCCTACGAAACCGCCGCCCACCGCTTTACCAATCTCGCGACCGAACACCTCGGGGTCCCCGTGCACTTTCTCAAGGTTCACGAGGGCGGCACTATCTCGAAAGCCTACGAGAACGACAATGCGGCCTTCCCCACCGACGCACTCGGCGCCATTGAGGGGCAGACAGTCTGTCGCCAGTGGAGCGCCCGCCAGGTCTTCGATGTCGAAGATCGGTTCAGCCCGTACCACCAATACACCGACAAACCCGGAGGCACCTACTGGTGCACCTCCCGCATTCAATCGGGGCGTCGCGGAGATTTCTCGGTGAGTCTCGGCACACCGTTTGCCTCAGCAAAGTGGTTCCGGGGGCGGGACACCTCGAACCGTGCCGTCTCGACATGCCCGGATGAAAAATGCTGCCGCAGCGCACCCGACAACCTCACGGCGCGCTGGGCGCAGCATTCACTTCCGAGCGCCCGGCTCAACAGTTCTCTGCTCGCCGCGATGCCCACCGGAATGTACCCGGGCGTTGACTCCACCGAAGTGTTCGAATTCTTGGAGTCGCACTCGCCTAGCGCCTAGCAGGCAGTGGCGCGCATCGCTTTCAGCCTGCTCGTGCCGCCTAGTCGTGGAGCAGCGAGCCGTCTTTCTTCAGCACATTCTTTTCGCCGGCCTCAATCGCGACCGAAAAACGGTTCTGCTTGGGAGGCATGGGGCAGTTGAAGTTATAGCTGAAAGCGCAGGGCGGCAAGATCGCCAGGTTGAAGTCGAGCACGATCGTTCCGTCGGGGTTGGGCGCTACAAAGAGGAAGCGACCAACGCTGTAGGTGTCGACGCCGCTCGTGGCATCCGCGAATACCAGTTGAAGAGCTCGCCCCGATTTGAATGCGGCGAGGCTGTAATCAATGCCATCCTTCGTGAATGAGATGTCACCGGGGATGGGCTGCTCGCGCTCTTGACCATTGTCTTTGATGTGCTCGAAGCCGAGCGTCGTGCCCTCGGGATTCGGCGTGAACGTTGCCGTAATGACCCAATCGGGGTTGTAAGCGTAGGCATCGATCGTGCCAAATTCTTGAATAGCGGGCGAATTGGTGTCCCAAACCCGCAACGCGTGATTACCTTCCGGCGACTTAATCACGAAACCCGTGACGGTCTCGCCGAACACGATGGCACTCGGGCTCTCATCGCTCTTACTGCGCACAACAGCACTGCCCTCTACGAGCACACCGTCGACCACGATGTTGTCTGCTGCAGTCGCCGTCACCGTGAGGCCATCCTCGTGAGGAGCCCACCTGCCGGGCACGCCCCAAATGGTTTGCTCGGCATCAACCCACTGCGTGTTCGTGAGAGCAAGATTGCCGTTCTGCTGCACGACCGCCTGGTCGCGACGTTCGCGAAAGAGCGCGAGCTTAGCTTCGGGCGTGAGCGTTGGGGCAGCAGTTTCAGTCATAAGTCCATCCTTGTTGAAGTCCATCATGCCAACCACCGCCGACACGGGATTATTTCAGAACAACAGCTGTAGGAGCTGCGCGAGCACCGTCGGAGTCGTTTGGCTAAGAAATCCACTCCGGCTCGCTCGAACCCCACTCCACCGCGGGAGCGCTGAAGCGTCCGGGGCTCCCCGCGTACGCCGGCGCGGGCAACGTGCTCGTCACACCAGCGCTCGTCACGACAGTCGGCGTGAAGCCAGCGGACGCCGTCGGAGCGTGCCGAGGACGGCGTTGTTGCAATAGCTCCATGGCCAGCCGCGCAAGCGAAACCTCCAGCAGCCACGAGTGGCCCGCATCAACTCGACGACGCACCGCGGTTGTGACGGCAGCAGCGAGCAAATAGCCAGCCGCGTGATCCAAAGCCTGTGCGGGCAACGCGCCAGGAGTCCCCGCACCATCGCCCTCCGCTAACGCAATACCCGTAGCTGCCTGCACGATACTGTCAAATCCACGACGGTCAGCGAGCGGCCCGGCTGTTCCCCACGCGGAGAGGCGCCCCACGATAATTCCCGGGCGGCGCGCAGCGAGAGTCGCGGGCGAAAGCCCAAACCTCTCTAAAGAACCGGGGCGGTAGGCGGTGAGTACGACATCCGCAGTCTTGAGAAGTTCTTCGAAGCTGGCGTGATCGGCTGTGTCATCAAGGTCAAGCAATGCCGATCGTTTACCGGCGCCGGTGTCGAGGTGCTGCCAGCCGAGTTCCGGATGCCGTGGGCTATCGATACGCAACACGTCAGCACCCCACAGCCCGAGCGTGCGTGCAGCGACTGGACCCGCGATGACGCGAGTGAGGTCAAGAACCCGCACTCCTGCAAGCGGGGCGTCGATAGTGGTGTCGGAAAGAACTGCGTGCTCTGTATCGCCGAGCGATGTCATTTCGATGACCGGCAGCTCAGAGATTCGGCGGGCGTGCGGATGCTCGGCCCACTCGTCGGCAGTGCGCACGACTGTCGCGACTCCCCCAGCCGCGACGACTTTCTCCTGGACGTCGACCGCATTCATCGAGTGGAGCGCGACCATGAACTCATCGGCTCCCGTGTCATCGGGCAGCTCAAGCGCGCTCAGGAGCGCACTGCGGTGGTGCGGGTAGTTGGCGTGCGTGCGAACCCAACCGTCGCTGCATGGCCAGAAGCCAGACAGCTCGCCCCAGGCGGCAACCGGCTCACCGTTCAGCCGAAAGTGTTTATCGCTCGTGACCGCCGTGGCCACCTTGAGCGGGTTCAGCTCGACGGACGGCACAGCACAGCCCACTCGTCGAGCAGCCAAGAGCGCGGCTGAAAAAGAGGCTGCCGCAATCGCGTCGTGAACGAAACGCCCCGAGGGAAGCGCTCCGGCAAGGGGCACCGCGGATCCTCGATCTCGAACGAGGGCGAGCGCAGCAGCATCTTCACCCAACGAGTGCCACGCGGCATCCAGCAAACTCATAACTTGATAGTGCCATGCCGCTACGATTTAGACCATGGAACCTATTAGCTTCAGTTTTGGCATCGTTGGCCTGATTATCTTCATCATCACAGTGGTATCGATCGCCAAAAGCAGCAACCACGGTGCGCTAGGCAAGTTTGTGTGGATATTGGTTGCCTTCTTCTTGTCGATCTTCGGATCGATCCTGTGGCTCATTTTCGGTCGCGGCAAGGTGCGCAACTAACCACACGAGCGAGGGCGTGATGCGCGCGGCGGCGCACTGAAGGGACACGGGATCTCCGTGCCTGCGACTGCGCGCCGCCACGCTGAACTCATCGAAATTGGGTGTGGAATCTGACGAGTTCGGTTGTTGGGCCGTTAGTGACCCTTACGCGGCTTGATGAAGCCGGTGTCTTCGAGCTTGGCCCGCTTTTGTGCCCGCTTGTCTTTGATTGACAGCTTGGCTTCTTTTTTCGTGCTTCCTCTAGGCGATTTTCCAGCCATGATTACTCCGCTTCCCCTTTTCTCAGTTGGCGTGGTCACCTTGACCATAGCCCATTGCTCAGAGGAAAGCACTTCGCCTCTGACCGGCTTTTTTACTGCTCGATTACGGCGGGCCCAACACGCGCACTGCAACCTCAATATAGGTGCCCCGCGGTCGCCGCGGCCCCACTTTTCCTCCCCGCTATAGTCAGTGCTGACAACTGTTTTCAGTTCGAGGGAAACTATGAAGACTGCATCACAACCCAGCACTCGAGTCGGTACCGCCACGGTGGCTGCTCTTCGATTGGCCGTCGCCATTACGACACTCGCCGCCATTGTCGCGACAGTGGCTGAGGCTGCAGGACGCACCACAATCAACCCCTTCAACATGTTTGGCTACTTCACTATCCAGTCAAATATCGCGTTGCTTCTGGTTCTCGCTACGATCGCCATCGTGGGCCTGCGCGGCGAACACGCGTCGCCGACCTTGAACGTTGCCCGGGCATCCGCCACGACCTACATCATCATTGTGGGTGTCGTCTACGCCACGCTCTTGGCTCCTCTGGGAGTCGCTGGAGGCGTTCCCGTTGCCTGGGCGAACACGGTCATGCACATCATCACGCCGATCTACGCCCTCGTCGATTGGGTAGTCTTCTCCGACCGAGCGCGCATAGTCTTCACGAACTTGTGGATCGTTCTTATTTACCCAGTCATCTGGATCATCGTTGTGCTGGTTCGTGGCGCGACCGACGGCTGGGTTCCTTACCCATTCCTTGACCCGGCGACCGGATACGGCAGCGTCTTCTTCTACGTAGGACTCATCGTTGTCGTGATGATCGCATTCGCATCGCTAGTCTTCTGGATTTCCAGCACACGCTCGCTCCTGCGCGTTCCGCAGGTCTAGAGCTGCCGTTCCCGCTGACATTCACGGACTGTCGGAGCTCACATCGAGCCGTTCCGCTATCAGTTCTGCGAGGTGGACCCCCCGAATTCCCCCCAGCTGCTTTGCCTGAGTGCGACAGGACATACCGTCGGCAAGCAAAACAGCATCCGGCTGTTCCCGGAGTGCCGGCAATAGTGCGTTCTCGGCAACGGCGACAGATACCTCATAGTGGCCCGCTTCCATCCCGAAATTACCGGCCAGCCCGCAACAACCTCCGAGCACCTTTATCTCCGCGCCCTGCTGTTCAAGGAGCGCACGATCGAGCTCAAACCCCATCACCGCATTGTGATGACAGTGCGGCTGAACGACGGCCGTTACATCGCTCAGATCGGGAAGCGACCAGTCTTCGCCGGGGCCCATAGGCACAGGCGAATGAAGAAGCTCGGCCAGCGTCATAACGCTTCCGGCAACTCGCTTCGCGTCAGGATTCGCGTCCAACAACTCGACTAAATCCGAACGTACCGTCGCAATACAACTCGGCTCGATACCTACAACAGGAATGCCAGCTGCGACATACGGCTTGAGCTCATTCACCAGATCGAGCATCCGCGACCGAGCCCCGTCAAGCTGACCGGTCGATACCCACGTGAGTCCACAACACGGGCTTCGTTCCGGAACTACAACGCTATAACCTGCAGCTTCAAGCACCGCGGCCATTGCCGTGGCGATTGGCGCATCGAAATTGTCGCTGAATGAATCAGTCCACATCACGACAGGGCGTTTCAGCGTCGCCGCGACGGATGCCGATGCACGACGATCGCGAGAGAGGTCGCGATAGGGACGCGGAGAAAAAGTGGGGATCGACCGTCGAGTATCCATGCCGCCTGCCCACAAAGCGAACTTCTCCAGGACACGGAGTCGAAGCGCAAAGTTGGCAAGGGAGCCGAATCGTGATCCTAGGCGTGCCCAGCGCGGCATCCATCCGAGCGAGTAGTGCGCGCGCGGCCGGAGCTTGCCCTTGAAGCGCTCATAGAGTGACTGCGATTTGAGCGTGGCCATGTCCACTCCCGCCGGACACTCAGTGCCACAGGCCTTGCACGAGAGGCACAGGTCGAGTGAATCAGCGACTTCGGGCGCAGACCACCCTCCCTTGATGAATGAACCGTTGGTCATCTCCTGCAGCACCCGAGCTCGAGCACGAGTGCTGTCTTTTTCGTCGCGTGTCGCCAAGAACGATGGGCACATGAAGGAGCCCGCATCGGTGTTATCGGCTCTGCACTTTCCGACGCCGACGCATCGGTGCACCGCCGTTGTTACGTCTCCCCCATCGCTATCGAAACCAAAACCTCCGCGCGTCAACAGAGGAAGAGCGACTGGGCGTCGCAAGGACGAATCGATAGGGTCCGGCGACACAAGAACACCAGGATTCATGATGTTCGACGGATCAAATAACTTCTTGAACTGTCGGAAGAGGTCGATCGCGTTTGCGGAGTACATGGCCGGGAGCAACTCGCTGCGAGCACGACCATCGCCGTGTTCTCCCGACAGCGATCCCCCGAAGGACGCGACAAGCTCGGCCGCGTCCTCCATGAACGCGCGAAGGACTGCCCCATCGTGTTCTAACGGAAAATCGAGGCGCACGTGTAAGCAGCCGTCGCCAAAGTGCCCATAGGGCATTCCGGTAATGTCGTAACGTGAGCACAACTTTTCGAACGCCCGCAAATAGTCGCCCAGATGCTCGGGAGGCACCGCGGCATCCTCAAGCCCTGGCCACGCGGCACGCCCGCTCGGACTTCGACCGGCAAGACCAGCCCCATCTTCGCGAATTCGCCACACCGCATGAGAATCAGAGCCCGGTGACAACACCTTCGCGTCGATTGCACGAACAGATGCGATCACCGCCGCCGCTTGTTCAGGCAGCCCTTGAGCTCCGTTTTCAGCAATCTCCACCAGCAGCCACGCGCGGCCTCGAGGAAGCGCGGGCACTGCAGTTGCTCCCCGAGCGGCAATAACCGCATCAACAAGGCGCGCGTCAAGTCCCTCAATCGCATGCGGCTTGTGCGCCAACAATGCAAGAACGTCATCCGCCGCCGAGGGCATGTCATCGTAACCAAGAACTATGAGAGAGGGGTTCTCGGGAATTGCCACCAACTGCACTGTGGCTTGAACCACCGCCGCCAAGGTGCCCTCAGAACCGACAAGCGCCCGGGTGAGATTCCCACCATTCTCCGGGAGGAGGTGTTCTAGAGAGTACCCAGAAAGCTGGCGCCCAAATCGCCCAAACTCAGTTCTCACCGTTGCGAGCCCATTGCGAACAAACTCGTCAAGTCCAGGTACGGCACTGATGCCCTCAGAGGAGCGAAAGCGAGCACCTGAACCCGTCACCACATCAAGATCTAAGACATTCTGTGCGGTGGAGCCATACGCTAGCGCCCGCGGTCCGCAAGCGTTGTTCCCAATCGATCCGCCAATAGTGCACCGCGCCCAGGTCGAGGGATCAGGCCCGAAGCGCAATCCAAATGGTCGCGCTGCCGCTTGAATTGCGCCGAGCGTTGCACCAGGCTCAACAACCGCCGTGCGTGCCTCTGGGTCAATGTCGAGCACTCGACCCAGGTGACGCGAAGAATCAAGAACGATTCCCGGTCCAATCGAATTACCTGCCACTGAAGTACCCGCGCCACGCATCGTCAGTGGTAGTTCGAGCTCACGCGCAACATCCACTACAGACGCGATTTGCTCGGCACTGCGCGGAAAAGCTACCGCGCTAGGAACGATCCGGTAATTCGACGAATCAGACGAGTACTCAGCACGACGTCGGCTCGTCACATCAACTTCATGCACCCCGACAGCGGCGAGACGGTTAACTATGTCGCCCGATTCAGGCAGCGCAGAGTCTGGCCTAATCACGTGCGCCCGCTAATCGTGTTCGGTGCAGCGTCGAGCGGCCTCGTTACCATCATGAATACGAGCTTAGGCAATCGTGTGCGAGCTTGTCCCGGCAGCGCCGTTCACTACGAACGAGGTAGACCAAGACCGTGCCACAGCAAGACGCTCCACACCAAGGTCACAGTAGGGCGGACGGGACTTGAACCCGTGACCGACGGATTATGAGTCCGCTGCTCTAACCAGCTGAGCTACCGCCCCGTGCTCACACGAGTGCGAGCGCGTATCTACGTTACCGGCAAAATGAGTCGTTCAGCGCACGCCACGGTCGGCAACACAAGGGTGCCCTGCCAGAGGCCCAACTGCAGTATCCGTTCGGCTCGCTCTCAAGAAACTTTGAGTGCGCACTCATGCGATGCTCCTACAGTTTCAGGATGACTGATTCACAGAAAGCGCAGACCACGAGTCCAGCCACATCTGGGGCTCGCAAAACACGCCAGCAAAATGCCGAGCGCGGGTTCACGGCATCCAAAGGGCTCGCTGACCGCCTTCAGCAGGTGTTAGTAGAGCTGCTCGAACTCCAGCTTCAGGGCAAGCAGGCTCACTGGAATGTCGTCGGAAAAAACTTCCGAGACACCCACCTTGTGCTTGACGAAATCATCGACGCGGCGCGCGGCTTCAGCGACACGATCGCCGAACGGATGCGCGCACTCCACGCCACACCAGACGGGCGAAGCGACACCGTAGCCGCGACCACAACTCTCCCCGAATTCCCTGCGGGAGAGATCGATACGGCCCACACCATTGATCTACTCACCGAACGACTTGAAGGCACGATCGCGACGATTCGCGAAGTGCATGACCCTATCGATGAAGAAGACCCCACAAGCGCGGACCTGCTGCACGGCATCCTCGAAACGCTTGAACAGTACGCCTGGATGGTGTCGGCCGAGAATCGCACTCCCGCGAAAAAGTAGGCTCCAGCCACAATTCCGAACCGATTGCTGCGGTTCCCGCGAGAGCGTCTCCTACCTAGGAGGCGCTCTCGTTCTTTTTGCCCAGAGCCGCCGGGTCAGTAACCGGCTCGCCACGGTACATGCTTTCGAAAGTGTCGAGAGTGCGCTGGATGTCGTGGGCCGCCACGATCGCCAAACTCTCTTTCTTGAACTTGAGAAGCTCATCCGCTGGCATCGTCAGCACCGTGGTGAGCTTCGCAGCCAAATCTTCGACGTTGCCGGGCTCGAAGAGAAAACCATTTTCGCCGTCGTGCACGAGGTGGGGCAACGCCATCGCATTGGCCGCGACAACGGGAAGCCCTGAAGCCATGGCTTCCATCGTTGAGATGCTCTGCAGTTCAGCAGTCGACGGCATCGCAAATACTGATCCGCGTTGGAGCGAATCGCGCAATTGATCCTGGTCCACAAAACCGGTGAGCGTCACGCGGTCCGCGAGGCCGAGCGAAGTGGCCAGTGCCCGCAGCTTGCCCTCAAGCTCTCCCCCGCCCACAATTTCGAGCTTTGCATTCAGCGCCGGATCCATGATCGCAAGAGCACGAATGACCTTGTCGATCTGCTTTTCTTCAGCAAGCCGCCCCAGGAACACGATGAGATTCTCAGGCTTGGGTTCAAGATTGCCGTTATAGCCATCGGCATCGATGCCACAAGAAACTGCGACAACGTTGCGCACCTTCGTGCTGGCCTCGAGGTATTCGGCGGCTCGACGCGTGGGTGTCGTCACGCTTTCGGCACGCGCGAAAGAACGCCCAGCAGCATCCCACCCCATACGGATCGCTTTCTGGCGCATGAACTTGGGGATGATGTACGCATGATCGAGAAGATTCTCGGGCATGAAATGGTTCGTACCGACGAGGCGAATACCGCGCTGCGCACCTTCGATCGTCAGACCGCGGCCCACCACAATGTGGGACTGAAAATGGATCACGTCGGGCTTAATCTCATCGATAATGCGTGCCGAATTCTGTTTCACACGCCACGGCAACATAAACCGCAACCACGGATGCCCTGGCCAACGCCATGAATAGAGGCGGTGCAGAGTCATCTTCTGACCCTCATGCTCTTCGACCATCGCACCGAGCTTCTTATTGGAATACGACGGGGCAACGATGTGAACGTCGTGGCCACGCTCAGCAAGACCAGCAGAAAGGCGCGCGATAAAGACGGCAGCACCATTGATTTGCGGCCAGAAAGTGTCAGCACCGATGAGGATGCGAAGTCGCGGTTTGCCCTCGTGGGGCGAGCGTTTCACAGCGGAAGTCACAGTCGAAGATTCCCTAAAATTTTGCATTATGAACGAGCTCGTTTACGACCCGGTCAGGTCAACGACACCTAATAACGTACCGCACGACGCTGACGATGCCCGGTTGCTGAGCCGAGCACGACAAACAAACTAAGACTTAAGTTGCGGGTGATGCTTTGACAGTGAAAAGACGCCGAAAATAGCGATCGCTCCCATGATCACGAATGCAATCACTGCCCACAGCGGTGCGTCCGATGCTTCACCAAGCACAAGGATGCCGACCGTGACCGCGACGAGCGGATCAACTACGGTGAGCCCCGCTACTACGAGGTCGGGTGGTCCAGAGGCGTATGCCGTCTGTACAAAGTAAGAACCAAGCAAGGACGCGACGATGAGTCCGACAATGCACAGGATCGTCAAAAAATCGGTGCTTTCAAAACCGGAACCCGAGATGACAATTGTCTTGATGCGGTCAATGACCACCTTCGCGAGGGTCGCAACGAACCCAAACAACATTCCCGCGCCCAAGATGTAAAACACCGGTGACGCGTTCTTTCGAAAAATCACGAACAGCGTGATCCAGATCGCCAAAACGACTGCCAAGATGATCAGAACCTGCGAGAGCTCGCGTTGAGTAATCACGGTTGATTTCGCGAACATTGCGGCGATAGTGACGAACACGCCAACCCCGACAACACACATCACAATAGCTCGAATAGAAATAGCGTCCAAGGGCACCTTGGCGATGCGCGAATTCATGATCGCCGTCATCACGAGCGCTACCGCACCGAGCGGCTGCACGACCATGATCGGCGCAATAGCGAGGCTGGAGAGCTGAAACACAATTGCGAGCCCCAAAAATGCCGTGCCGAGTACCCATGACGGTCGCGCGAGGAGCGCTTTAATCTGCGAAAAATTGAGACCACCGCGCGCTTCGCTGCCATGCTTTTGTTCCATTTTGGCGACGCCACGGTGCTGAAACTGAGCGCCTAGGGAGAGCAGAATCGCACCGATCAGAGCCAACGGGATGCCCACCGCTTGAGAAGGGGTGAGAGTTATCTGGTCAGCAAGGTCGAGAATGTCCGGCGGCACTCGTCAAATGTACTGGGTTAACTCGGGATATTCTGGGCACATGGCCGTTCTTCCCATCATTATCACCGGTGAGCCGGTGCTCCACACTCCCGCGAACCCGGTAACGGCCTTCGACAGCGAACTCACGACCCTCATCACCGCTATGTTCGAGACGATGGAAGAGGCACCGGGTGTCGGCCTTGCAGCGCCACAAGTGGGCGTGGGCCTCCGCGTTTTCGTCTATGACTGGACCGACGAGAACGACGTTCACTGGCGTGGTGTCGCGATCAACCCCGAACTTTGGCAAAGCCCGCTCCCGCTACTCGATGACGACGAAGTGGACGAAGAAGGTTGCCTGTCGATCCCGGGCGAGCGCTTCCCGCTTACGCGGTCTGAGCGCGTCATTCTGCGCGCCGTCGACCTCAACCAGGAGCCATTCGAGATTGAAGCGTCAGGGTGGCTGGCCCGGATCTTCCAACACGAGTATGACCACCTCGATGGCGTGCTGTATGCCGACCGCCTACGCACGCCGGATGCGAAAGCTGCCGCTAAGGCGATCCGCAAGCAAGGCTGGGGTCAACCCGGCCACTCGTGGTTGCCTTCTGAGGAACAGCTCGACGCTTAGCCAAGCCAAGCGCGCTGCTCTCTAGGTGAGCGCGCGAATTCCGGCCGCGACGAGAGCCGCCGCAATAATCACCAGAATGAACGGCACCCGCAGCGCGAAGAGCACGGCAGCGACGGCGACAGCCGGGAGCCGGGCATCCACGTCGAAACCGCGCGCTGAACCGAACGTTTGCACGACGATGAGCGCCGCCAATAGTGACACCGTAAGCAGGTTGGCGAGTCGTGCCGCGGTGGGCTTTTCGGCCCAGGCCGCCGGAACCGTGAACCCCACCAGTTTGAGGGCTAGCACCGCAATCGAGGCGATGAGGATGATGTGCCAGACAGTCATCGCTCCCCCATCGGATCGGGTTCGGCCTCAGCAAGGTCACTCTCGCGAGTGCCCAACCAGTTGGTGAGCCCAACGACAACAGCCACAAGAGTTGCGGCCAGCACGGGAACTCCCGCTGGAAGCACAGGCATGAGTAGCGCGGCAACGACTGCGGCGCCGATCGCGACGACAATCGGTTGAAGTTGCTTCAATCGTGGCCATAACAAGCCGAGAAAGGCGGCTGCGGCTGCGGCATCGAGTCCGTACTGACTCACATCGCCGAGCTGATCACCGATTAACGCTCCTACGAGCGTCGTGAGGTTCCAGCCGATGTAGATGATCGCGCCCGTCCACCAGAAGCCCGCACGCTGGCCCTCCAGCGTCGGTTGAGCCGTGGAGACCGCGGTCGTCTCATCGATCGTCCAGTGACCAGCCAGCAGTCGCTTGGGCACGCCCGGACCGATCATTGGCGCAACGCGCAGCGCGTACAGCGAGTTTCGGGCGCCCAGCAACACCGCACTGGCAATGGCAGCGCCGCCGGCCGCCGTTCCGCCAGTGGCGAGCACCCCCACGAGCGCGAACTGCGAACCGCCAGAAAACATGAGAAGGCTGAGCACACACGTCTGCCAGACATCCAGTCCGGCAGCCACAGCAAGCGCGCCAAACGAAACCCCGTAGGCGGCAACCGCGAGGCCGACCGCAAAGCTTGAGCGGATGGCCGCAGAAACTTCAGGAGATCGTGCCGGCCGCTTAGCCCCGGTCACACCGCCCGCCCGAGTGACACCAAACCAGTTTCATAGGCGATAACAACGAGCTGTACGCGATCACGCGCCGTGAGCTTTGACATGATGCGCGAGACATGAGTTTTGGCCGTGAGCGGGCTCAAGAACAGTTTGGTGCCGATCTCGGAGTTCGTGAGGCCCTGGCCCACCAGCGCAAGTACTTCGCGTTCGCGATCAGTGATTGCCGACAGAATGCTGTCGTCGACGGCCACTTGAGAGCCTCGAGCAAACTGCTCGAGCAACCGTTTTGTGACACCGGGGCTCAAGAGAGCATCTCCCGACGCGACGACACGCACCGCGCGAATCAACTCAATGGGCTCGGTGTCTTTCACGAGGAAACCACTCGCCCCTGCGCGGATCGCGCGCGCAACGTACTCGTCCAGCTCAAAGGTGGTGACGACAACAATGCGCGTGTCGACGAGGTCAGGGTAGGTCGCGATCTGCTCGGTTGCCCACAAACCGTCACCTTCGGGCATCCGGATATCCATCAACACGACATCGGGGCGTTCACACCGCACAACCTCAATAACCTCGGTACCGGTTGCCGCTTCGCCAACGACCTCGATGCCATCTTCGGCGTTCAGTAGACTGCGGAATCCAGCTCGGATCAACTGCTGGTCATCAGCGACCACAACACGGATCATGCGGATGCCGAACGATGCGGAATTCGAGCCGTGACGACAGTGCCGCGAGACTCAGCTTCGCGCACGGTCACTGTTCCGCCGAGAAGTTCAGCCCTCTCCCGCATTCCCAACAATCCTCGGCCCTCCGTATGCCCCTCAGCGTCGATGCCGACACCATCATCCGTAATGATAACGAGATAATCGTCACCATCAACGACAAGCGACACGGTCGCGGATGTTGCGGAGGCATGCCGCAGAACGTTGGTGAGCGACTCCTGAACGATTCTGTAAAGCGCTAGCTGGACAGCGGAAGCAGTGTGCTCGGAGATAGTGCACGTCAGTTCTAGAGCGAGACCATGCGCCCGCACGGAATCGGCAAGGCTCGCCAGTCGAGACAGATCAGGCTCTGGGATCAAGGGGGCAACATCCCCGTTTCCTCCGCTGGAATCAGCACCATCGCTACGCAACATGCCCAGAAGCGAGCGCACTTCATCGAGCGCTTCTTTGCTCGAAAGCTTGATGCTCGCGAGAGCTTCCTCAGCCTGCTCAGGTTGCTTGTGCATGAGGTGGAGGCCAACACCTGCCTGCACGTTTATTTGGCTGAGCGAGTGAGCAAGAACGTCATGCAACTCGCGCGCAATCCGTGTTCGCTCGGCCCTCAATTCTTCCTCTCGACGAGTGGCAAACGCTGCCTGAAAATGCACGATCTGTTCTCGTCTACGGCGATGTGCTTCGGCGAACCCAAGAACCAATAGCAATCCGATAGTGGTCGCAACCACTCGGTGCGGATCCAACTCAATACCGACGAGCAATGCCAACAGCAGCGTCGCTTCCCACACCACAATCATCGACACCCACGTCCACGTGCGAGCGCCGTGAGAGATCGCCATCACGATGGCGAACGCCAAGGCAATGTACGGCGCTGACAGCATGGCGTAGCCAAGGAGAAAATCCGCAGCGGCTAGAGCAGAAATGACCGCGATGAGGGGGCCGGGGTAGCGACGGATCCACAGCAAGAGAACCGGACCAACAATCGAAAGCGCTATGGCGGCGACACCTGCCGCACCGATGCTGCTCAGGCTAAGAACCGTGCTGAACGGCAGGTTTCTGGCACCATCGCCGTACGCAGCGTAGGCGCCTGCACCGATGACCCCCACGACCGTAAGGGGAACTTGAACGAGTAGCGAAACAACCACCGGCATCCACCGGCGCAGGCGTCTCGATCGAGAAGACAGCGCCGCACCCGAGCCTGAGCCGTTCACGAGCGCTTCGAACATACGGTTCGATGCGCGCGGTGTTGAGCGACGGAAGGGCAGAGGCATTCTTTGATGGTAGTTGGCAGTGCCCACGGTGTCGTCAGCTGGGAGGCGCAGCGTGAGCTACTCCCCGCGGAGTACTACACGAAGCTACTCAGGCTATTGCCGGTGCAGCAGCGCCCTGGGCGAGCACCGCTGTATCCGAGAGATGCTGAGTCGCTCGTCCGGAATGCACAAAGTCCCGGCCACCGAAGTGACCGGGACTCATAAGCTCCTCGACTTGGACTCGAACCAAGAACCTACGCATTAACAGTGCGTTGCTCTGCCAATTGAGCTATCGAGGATCGCTGTGCGACTCGACTACTTTAGCAAATGATTTCGCAGTTCAAAAACCATCAGGCGATTCGAGCAAGGTATGTCGGCGATGGAATCCGCGTAGGGGCAGCAATTAGCTGAGGAATTCCATTCTCATCGATTCTAAAACTCGCGATCTCATTCGACAGCTGGTTGCAGACATGCAGGATGCCGCTGTCAAGAATGATGTGCCGCGGCCAGTTGCCTTCACACGACACCGCCGTGAGCGGCGCAACGCTGCGACCATCGTCGGCGATCGCGAGAACGGCAATCAGGTTGCTGTGACGCACGCCAACATACGCGTGGCGGGAGTCATCCGAGATCGCAATCGCAGCCGCTTGATCTCCCTCTGTCGCGCCCGGCAGGGAGATGGAGCATAGCTGGTGAAGTTGGCGGTTCTTCCACTCGAAAACGAGGACGCCGCATCCGAGTTCTCCGAGCACATAAAACAGGTTGTCTTCACGAGCAACGATATCGCGAGGACCGAAGCCTGCCGGCAACACGACCTCATCGACCTGTTCGAGCGCGTGATCGGCGTAGCCAAAAATGCGGATGCGGTCGGCACCCAAATCGAGCGACAAGAGGGTGTGCTCATCGACGAAAATTGAGGAGTGTGCGTGGGGGCCTTCTTGCTGAGGCCGTGGCCCCAGACCGGTCGTTTCAACCATCTGGCGCATGGTGACGTCGCTTGAGGTGGCATCTACTTCGATGACGCCAAGCGTGCCGGTGCCGTAGTTGGCGGCAATAACCGTGGTGCCCATTACCGTCACGTGACAGGGATACTGGCCGCCGCTTGAGACCAGAGTTGGCTCGCTGAGCGAGTCACCGTCGCGGTCGAACACCGCAATCTGCCCCGAGCCTTCAAGCGTTGAGTACACTTTGTCGCCTTCCACCGCCACGAACGAGGGCGATGGCACGGCCGCCGCGAGGTGGGAAAGTTCAAGAGAACCATCATCCCGGCTTCTCATGACCGAGACGCCTTCGGCCCCTCCATCCATGTCGGGGCCATAGCCGCCCACGAGCCAGGTAGAAGCTGCGACAGGCGTCACTTCAGGAATTGTCACGATGGAGCTCCATAATCGAGTCGGCTAGCCCCCTCACGTAGGGATGCCAAGGGTTGTCGAGAACCGTATCCAGTTCACCAATCCCGACCAAGATTCCGCGGTGCATTACCGCGACATTCGTCGACACTCGGCGAACCGCCGCGAGATCCGCAGTGACGAGCAGCGCCGAGAATGAGCGTTGCGCTTGCAGATCGACGATGAGGTCGAGGATGGCGGCGCGCACATTGACGTCGATACCTGCAGTCGGATCGTCTGCAACAAGCAACTGCGGCTCAAGAATCATGGCGCGGGCAATAGCGACGCGCTGACGCTGACCCTTGCTCAACTCGAACGGGTAGCGGTTCATCACGGAAAGGGGCAAGCGAACCGTGTCGATCAGTGTCGCTACGGCTTCGGCAGCTTCGCGCTGATTGAATCTGCGATCGCGCACAAAAATCGGCTCAGCGATGTTCTCCCCGACCGTCAGTCGACCGTTGAGCTCATTGCCCGCATCTTGCGGCAGATACCCCACCCGCAAGCTCAGTCGATCGCGCTTGCGCCGGCTTACGTTACGAAGTTCTGTGCCCAGCACAGTGAGCTCTCCCCCGCTGAACAGCGGCGAACCATAGGCACCGGTCTCCGCGTGAAGAGCGACAGCCTTGGCGAGAGTGCTCTTTCCCGAGCCACTCTCGCCAACGACAGTCAGCACTTCTCCCGCACCAATCTCAAAACTCAGTCCGTTAACGGCGACCGAGCGTGTTTCTGGATTGCGGGACGGGTAGCGCAGCGAAAGATCGCGGGCGCTCACCGTGGTCTGAGTAGAAGTCACCTCAATAATCTACGTCAGTCAACGCTCGCAGCGCTTCCCGGCGTTCCCTCTGCTCACGCGGGTCGGGTACCGGCAGCGATGCCAAGAGACGTTGAGTGTACGGATGTTGCGGGTTACCGAGCACTTCGGAACCCACCCCCTCTTCCACTAGCTTTCCCTTATAGAGCACCGCGATGCGATCGGAAAGCATGTCGACTACAGCAAGATCGTGGCTGATGAAGAGCGCAGCAAAACCGAGATCCCGCTGTAAATCAGCAAAGAGCTCAAGCACCTTTGACTGAACGGACACATCGAGAGCACTGGTGGGCTCATCCGCAATCAACAAACGGGGGCGGAGCGCCAAAGAACGCGCGAGACTTGCTCGCTGACGCTGCCCGCCACTCAATTCGTGCGGATAACGGTCTCCGAAAGCGCGCGGCAACTGAACGGCCTCCAGGAGCTCATTGACACGCTCGCGCGCATCATCGGCATCCTCGGCTTTGCCATGAACAATAAGCGGCTCAGCAACGCACTGCGCGATTGTGAGCAGTGGGTTGAAACTCGATGCGGGATCTTGAAAGACAAAACCGATCTCACTGCGCACCGGACGAAAATTGCGCTCTTTGAACCCGAGCATTTCGTGCCCGAGCACCGAGAGTGAGCCGCCCGTGATCTTGTTGAGACCACCAATTGCCCGACCAATCGTGGTCTTACCCGAACCGCTCTCCCCCACGAGGCCCAGCACTTCACCGGGCGAAATGCTGAAACTCACACGGTCAACAGCACGGAAAGGAGCACGCCCGAATCGACCGGGGAACTCAATCTCGAGGTTCTCGGCGATCACGATAGCGTCGGCATTTGTCTTACCACCAGCTTCGGCTCGATCGGCAACGCGGGCGGCCGCACGGGAAGCCCCGGAACCAATCCGCGGAACTGCTGCGAGGAGTTTCTGGGTGTAAGGGTGCTGTGCGGCATCAAACAGTTGCTGTGCCGGCGCCTCCTCCACCAGCTTGCCCTGGTACATTACGGCGACTCGATCGGAGAGATCCGCCACGATTCCCATGTTGTGAGTGATCAGGATGATCGCGGCGCCGAACTCGTCGCGGCAGCGACGCAACAGATCCAAGATTTCTGCCTGCACCGTGACGTCGAGGGCTGTCGTCGGTTCATCCGCAACGATCAACTCGGGTTCTAATACGAGAGCCATCGCGATAACAACACGCTGCTTCTGACCGCCCGAGAATTGATGCGGGTAGTAGTCAACCCGCTTATCCGGCTCGGGGATACCAACCTTGCGCAGAATCTCAATCGCCTTCGCACGAGCTTCGCGCTTGCTCACATTGCCGTGGGCGCGAAGTCCTTCCGCGATCTGCCAACCGACCGTGAACACAGGGTTCAGCGCGGTCGAGGGTTCTTGAAAAACCATTGCGACATCGACACCGCGCAGCTCGCGCAGCCGCTTGCCCGACATGCCGATGACTTCCTTGTTGTTGAGCACAATGGCACCGCGCGAGACAGCCGTCTCGGGCAACAGCCCGAGAACAGACTTCGCCGTCACACTCTTGCCACTGCCGCTCTCACCCACTATCGCGAGAACCTCGCCGGGAGCCAGACTCAGCGTCACATCATCTACTGCTTTGACGTCGCCGCCATCAGTCGCAAACGTGACTTCAAGATTTGTAATCTCAACAATGTTGCTCATGAGCGAGCCTCCAGCGGGTCAATCGGATTCGCATCGTCGTCAGCGTCAACTGTCGAGAGAGCGGCGGTTTCGAGAACCGGCGCAGACTGGTCGGCGCGACGACGAGTGCGCAGTCGTGGATCAGCGAGGTCGTTCAGCGACTCCCCCACCAGAGTGATTCCGAGCACAACAAGAACAATCGCGAGGCCGGGGAACAGTGACGTCCACCAGATGCCGCTCGTCACATCCGAGATCGATTTATTGAGGTCGTAGCCCCACTCCGCCGCGGCAGAAGGCTCAATGCCGAAGCCGAGGAAGCCCAAACCTGCCAGGGTCAAGATCGCCTCAGAGCTGTTGAGAGTGAAGATCAACGGGAGTGTGCGCGTCGCGTTGCGAAACACATGGCGAAACATGATTCGCGGCGTGCTCGATCCAATAACCTTCGCCGACTCGACGTAGGCCTCCGACTTGATTCGCACCGTTTCGGCACGGATGACCCTGAAGTACTGCGGAATGTAGACGACCGTGATCGACACCGCCGCAGCAAAAACGCCACCCCAGAAACTCGACTGACCACCACTGATCGCAATCGCCGCGACGATGGCAAGCAGGAGGGTCGGGAACGCGTACACCGCATCGGAGATAACCACGAGAACGCGGTCAATCCAACTGCCGAGGTAACCCGAAACGAGACCGAGCAACACTCCAGCGAAAATCGACAGCGCGACCGCGACAACAATGACAAGCACGGCCGTGCGGGAGCCCCAGATTACGCGCGAAAGTACGTCGTAGCCACCAACAGTCGTTCCGAGGATGTGCGCACCCCCGGGAGGGACTTGCGCACCAAAAGTGCCGGCGTCATCCCGCAATTGCGAGAAGCCATACGGAGCGAGCAGCGGAGCAAACAGCGCCGTCAGCAAGAAGATTCCGGTCAAGATCAGACCAGCAACGAGCATTCCGCGCTGGAGCCCTACCGACTGGCGTACCTGCCGCACGATGGGCAACTTGCGCCACACAGCCACAAAGCGTGAGGGTGTCGTCGTCATGATTAGTACCTCACCCTCGGGTCGATGATCGCCGCAACTATGTCGACGATGAAGTTTGTAAGTGCCACAATTACCGCAAGCAGCACCACAATGCCCTGAACTGCAACAAAGTCACGTGCACCCAAATACTCGACGAGCTTGAAGCCAAGCCCCTTCCACTCGAAAGTCGTTTCGGTCAGCACCGCACCTCCGAGCAGAAGCGCGATCTGCAAGCCGATGACCGTGATGATCGGGATCAGCGCGGGCTTATAAGCGTGCTTGCGCACGAGACGGTATTCGCTCACGCCACGAGAGCGCGCAGCATCCACGTAGTCCATAGACAGGGTGCCAATGACGTTGGTGCGAACGAGACGCAAGAAGATTCCCGCAGTGAGCAACCCCAACGCCAGACCAGGAAGCACGGCGTGGGAAAGCACATCACCGATTGCCGCTGGGCTGCCAAGACGGAAAGCATCAATGAGATAGATGCCGGTCTTGTCATCGAGAGTGCTCAATTGCAGTTCAGTGCGAGTGGATGCTCGGCCGGCGACCGGCAGAACCTTCAGCCACACCGCGAAAACGAGCTTGAGGAGGAGCCCTGCGAAGAAAACGGGAGTCGCATACGCGAGGATCGCTGCAACACGAAGCACTGCATCCGGCCACTTATCGCGGAAGTAGGCGGCAACCATTCCGAGCGGGATACCGACAATGAGCGCGACGAGCACGGCATAAAACGCGAGCTCGAGCGTGGCGCTTCCGTACGTTACGAGCAGCTCAGAAACAGGACGTCCGTCGGTGATGGCTGTACCAAAGTTGCCCGTGAAAACTTGCCCTAGGTACTCAAAGTACTGAATCAGAATCGGACGGTCGTACCCAGCGGAGCTGATGCGCTCTTCAAGTTGCGCCGCCGTGAGCCTCCCACCAAGAGCAGCGGTGATGGGATCTCCGATTGAGCGCATCAACACGAACACCATCGTTACGAGGATGAACACGGTCGGGAAGATCAGAAGAAAACGAACTATAAGAAAACGAGCAAGAGGATTTGTGATCCCCCTCGAACGCCGGGTGGGCGGTTCTGACTGTGCCGGATTGATCACGGCGGGAGCGGACTGCGACATACCTACCTATCGTGCAGAGAACGAAGACGAGGAGGTGACCCACATTGTGTGTGGGCCACCCCCTTGCGTCATAACGCTAGGCCGAGGCCTAACTGGGGCGAATTGCCCCTATTTGGCCAAGCTGCCGTAGCGGAACTTGAACGAACCGTCGAGCGTAGCTCCCGTAACGTCCTTGCCCGTAACAGCGATCTGCGCTCCCTGAAGGAACGGAACGGTCGACAGCTCAGCTGCGACCTTCGCCTGAATTTCCTCGATCATTCCCTCACGCGTGGCAGGGTCGAGTTCGGTCGCCTGCGCAACGATCAAGTCGTTGACTTCAGCATCCGCATAGTGGTTTGCGAGGAAGTTGCCCTCACCGAAGAACGGGGTGAGGTAGTTATCAGCATCGGAATAGTCGGGGAACCAACCCAGCTGGTATGCCGGGTAAGCATCCGCGGTGCGCTCCTTGGCGTAGGTAACCCACTCAGTCGACTGCAGGTTGACTTCGAAGATTCCGTCAGCCTCGAGCTGGCTCTTGACCAACGCGTACTCGTCTCCCGAGGACTCACCGTAGTGGTCAGGGTTGTACTGAAGGTTGAGCTTGACGGGCGTCTCAACGCCGGCGTCAGCAAGACGCTTCTGTGCGGCCTCAGTGCTGGGGCCACCATCACCGTCACCGTACAGGTCCTTGAGTACCTGAGTAGCGCCGGTCAGTCCATCAGGAACGTAGGAGTACAGCGGCAGGTAGGTGCCCTTGTAAACCTGATCCGAGATTTCTTGGCGGTCAAGGAGGTCAGCAACTGCACCACGAACGGCGAGCGACTTCGCTTCATCAGCTTCCGGAGTCTTCGCACCAAATGGTTGCGTGTCGAAGTTGAAGACGATGTAGCGGATCTCTCCCCCGGGGCCGACGATGACATTGACGTTGTCGTTGTCTTCAAGGTCAGCAACATCGGTCGCAGAAAGGCTGCGGTGTGCGACGTCGATGTTTCCCTCTTGAACATCGAGCTTCAAGTTCGAAGCGTCGGTGTAGTACTTGAGAGTGATGCTGTCGGTCGCTGCGGCACCAAGGACACCCTGGTAGTCAGGATTAGCCTTGAACGAGACGATGTTGTTGAAGTCGTAGCTATCGATCACGTACTGGCCGGCAAAAGCATTTCCGTCGACGATAACGTCATCGGGAGTGACCGAATCGGCCGAGAACACTTCTTCGTCAACAATCGGTGCGGCCGGGCTCGACAGAATCTGCGCAAACGTCTGGTCGTTACCGTTCTTCAAGTTGAAGACGACAGTGGTGTCGTCGACAGCGTCAACGCTCTCGATGTTTCCCAGAAGAACTGCAGGCCCGTTCTCATCACTGATCGCGACTTGACGGTCGAAGCTGAACTTCACATCAGATGACGTGAGGTCGTTGCCGTTGGCAAATTTGAGACCAGACTTAAGAACGACCGTGTACTCATCGTCGCTGGTGTACTCAGCGGACTCTGCAATGTCAGGCTCAACATCAGAAGTTCCGAGCGGCGAGTTGAGCAGGAACGGGAACACCTGGTTCATGAGTGCAAAAGAACCGTTGTCGTACGAACCAGCCGGGTCGAGGAACGTGACTTTGTCAGTCGTGCCCACGATAAGCGACTCGGAACCGCCACCGCCGGAGTCTCCTCCAGCTTGGCAACCGGTCAGAGCGAGCGCGAACGCTGCTGAGCCGGCAACTACAGCAAGGACTCGCTTGCTGTTCTTGGATGCGGATGTCATATCCGTCTACCTCTTCCTCTTGCGTGCAGAAAATGCGACGGCGCGTTTGTAGGCGCCGCGCATCGTAGTTGTTCAGTAATAACACACGAGGAACCTTCGAGACTAGGTCGTTCACCCACGAACGAGGGATATTTACACGAACGCAACCAAACAGGCAGAACTAGGAGTCGTCGCGAAGCGCTCGACGCTCCGCCTCTATCCTCATGAGGTCACGCTGAGTCTGCACGTACCGCTCGGGATCGCTCTCGCGATCCATACGCTGAAGAACCCCAAGAAGCTCCCGTTTTTGTCTCAAGAAATCGCGCTCAATCAGGTCGGTCGTCACTTGAACGCAATAGACCGCGATGCGTTCCTCACGCTCCGGAATAGGTGCAACGCTGAGCTGTTTCACAAAAGTAGAAAAAGACGAAGGAACTTCGTCAGCCACGGCGGAAGCCCAACCAGGGTCTAGCGCCCGATCCGCGAGAGAAGCGATCGCGTCGCGCACCACCGCGAGCGAGGGCTCAGCAATAGAAATCTGCGTAAGTTTGCCGATGAGTTCAGCACCAACGACATCCGGGTGCTGAAGCACCGCCATCAACGTGTCGCGCTCAAGGCGCGTAATAGCATCAACCTTCAAACTCATGATCGATGGTCCAGGCTGTGCTGGAGCTTCACCGAAGCCCTCAGGAGCCGCGTGCGCGTCTTGCGAAGGCCGGGACGATGAAGCGGACTGACTCTGCTGCGCCGGCGACGCAGGAGCCGCGGAGGGAGCCTGACGCTTCGCTTCGGTCACAGCACGCTGCACCTCGGTGGGCTCCATGCCGAGCCAGCCCGCGACGCTGCGCACATAGCCAATGCCCAGAGCCTGATCACGAATACCCGCAACTACCGGAGCGGCAGCACGCAAAGCTGCAACCCGGCCCTCGACGGTCTCCAAATCGTGAACGCCAAGCTCACGACGAATCTTGAACTCGAACATGGGCTTGCGAGTGCTAACGAGACGGCGCACAGCACCGTCCCCCTTCTTCAGCCGCAAATCACACGGGTCGAGACCGTCAGGCGCCACAGCAACGAAGGTCTGCGCGGCAAAGCGATGCTCCTCGGCAAACGCACGGTTGGCGGCCTTCTGGCCCGCCTCATCCGGGTCGAAGGTGAAAATCACTTCGCCAGTTGCTGTCGTGTCAGCGTTGTCGTAATCGCCGATCATGCGACGAACTATTTTGATGTGGTCAACGCCGAAAGCAGTGCCACACGTAGCGACCGCAGTCGTGACACCGGCCAAATGGCACGCCATGACGTCCGTGTAGCCCTCGACGACAACGATCTGCTTGCCGCGAGAGATGTCTTTCTTGGCAAGATCAAGCCCATAGAGCACCTGGCTCTTGTGATAAACCGGCGTTTCAGGGGTGTTGAGGTACTTCGGCCCCTTGTCGTCATCGAGAAGACGCCGAGCACCGAAGCCCAAGGTCTGACCCGTGACATCGCGGATCGGCCACACCAGTCGGCCTCGAAAACGGTCGTAATAGTCACCGCGCTCGCCTTTGCCGATGAGGCCAGCAACGACAAGTTCCTCAGAGGAATAGCCCAGTTTGTTGAGGTGCTTCATGAGCACGCCGCCACGGGGCGCGAAACCAATTCCGAATCGCTCTGCAGCGGACTGATCGAACCCTCGCTCGCCTAAGAAGCTGCGCCCGGGCGCTGCCTCTGGGGTCGCTAGCTGAGCCACAAAGAATTCGGATGCCGCTTGGTTTGCGGCCAAAATGCGGGCGCGGTTGCCGTGATCGGTTGCCGCTCCACCGTCTTCATAGTGAAGCTCGTAGCTAATGCGACCGGCTAATCGCTCAACAGCCTCAGAGAACGAGACGTGATCCATGCGCTGCAGGAAGGTATAGACGTCGCCGCCTTCACCGCAACCGAAGCAATGATAGAAACCGACCTGAGGCCGGACATGAAAGCTGGGGCTGCGCTCCTCATGAAAAGGACAGAGGCCCTTCATGGAACCGGAACCGGCGCTTTTGAGCGTGACGTAGTCGCCCACAATGTCGGCGAGGTTCGTGCGCGAACGCACCTCGTCGATATCGCTTCGTTTAATCAGACCAGCCACAATCGCAATTGTAGGCTGACCGGCTGACGACTCTAGCCAACCAGCCTTGTGTGCCAGGCAATCGCCGACTGATCCGTCAGGCTAGCTACTTGATCGACGACCGCTCGCTTGCGCTGGTGATCGTTCGCAGCAGAATTCCAGTCCGCTGTAAAACCAGAATCAAGATCGCGCGGGCCTGTCCAGAGCAATACGTCAGCAAGCTCCGTGAGCACATCGCGCTGCTGTTGATAAATCGGCCGGCGCGCATTCGTTGACATCACGAACGCCGCCACAATGCCCTTGAGCACGGCAATCTCCGCCTGAATCTCGTGCGGAACAATGAGGCTGCCACCGAAACGGGCGAGAGCATCCGTCGGGTGCGCTTCGCGGGTCGCCTGCACGGCAGCGCCCGCAAAACGACCGATCAATTGGCTCGTCAGGTTCTTCAAACGGCCGTGAGCCGCCCGGCTGCCATCCCACTGGTCGATCCACGGATCGAGCAAGTCGAGCCGATCGAAAGCAGCGATAAGTTCATCATGCGTAAACTCCCCACCAATCCACTCGAACATTGACTTCACGAGGTCGTCGTGATTGACGCGAGCCCCCAGGGCTGTCACGTCGATGAAGTCGCCGACGATGGCGTCCTCAAAGTCGTGCACCGAGTAGGCAATATCGTCCGAAAGATCCATCACTTGCGCTTCGATGCAGCGCTGACGATCCGGAGCACCCGCCCGCAACCACTCAAACGCTGCAGTGTCATCGTCAAAAAAGCCGTACTTGCTTCGACCACTCGGGTCAGGAATGCCCTGCGCGCTCGGCCACGGATACTTCGTGCTCGCATCCAAACTCGCGCGAGTGAGATTGAGTCCGTACGAGACTCCGTCGGGCCCAAAAACTTTCGGTTCGATACGGGTCAGTAGACGCAAAGTTTGAGCATTACCTTCGAAGCCGCCAATGTCGGCAGCCCACTCATTGAGCGCCCGCTCGCCATTGTGACCGAAAGGAGGATGCCCCAAGTCGTGGGACAGGCACGCCGTGTCTACGACATCCGGGTCAAGCCCCAGACTATCGGCCAGTTCGCGACCGACCTGAGCGACCTCAAGTGAATGAGTGAGTCGGTTGCGAGCAAAATCAGTGCCCATCGTGGGGCTCAACACTTGAGTCTTCGCAGCAAGTCGACGCAGCGCGCTCGAGTGCAATACTCGCGCTCGGTCGCGCGCGAAATCACTCCGACGACTCGAATGCTGCTCGGGAAGCCAACGCTCAGCGTCAGCTTCCGTGTAGCCCTTAGCCGCCACTGGTACTCAATTCTGCTTGGTTCAGCTCGGAACGGTGCGACTCTTGCAACTCACGGCTATCGAGCCACCCCTGGGGAAGCGTCGGCTTCTTCGGGCGACCCGCACGACCACGCTGGCCCTCGGCATCCACGCCGGGGTATTCCTGTGACCAATCGAGAGTACCGAGCAGTTCGTCCATGTGGTCGAGAGACTGCACAGCAGCCATCCCCGCACGCAATTCGCCACCGACCGAATAACCCTTGAAATACCAGGCGACATGCTTGCGGATGTCGCGGCACGCACGATCTTCTTCGCCGAAGAACTCGACGAGCAGTTCTGCATGGCGCTTGAACGCCGTGGCGACTTCACCGAGTGTCGGCTCTGCCTTAAGGGACTCACCCCGGAACGCTGCAGCGAGATCCCCGAACAGCCACGGCCGGCCGAGACACCCACGGCCGACAACGACACCATCGCAACCGGTCTCATCGACCATGCGCAACGCGTCTGCAGCACTCCAGATGTCGCCGTTGCCCAAAATCGGAGTATCGGTAATCGTGTTCTTAAGTTTCTCGATCGCCGACCAGTCAGCGTGACCCGAATAGAAGTCAGCAGCCGTGCGCGCGTGCAGAGCGATGCTCGCCACTCCGGCACCCGCGCCAACGCGTGCAGCCTCAAGGTAGGTCAAATGATCAGAGTCGATTCCCTTACGCATCTTGATCGTCAACGGAACATCACCGGCAGCCTTCACAGCGCCCTCGACGATGTCGCGGAACAAATCGATCTTCCACGGGAGCGCCGCTCCCCCACCCTTGCGAGTGACCTTCGGCACGGGGCATCCAAAGTTCAAGTCAATGTGATCGGCACGGTCTTCGGCCACCAGCATCGTGACGGCCTCACGCACAGTCTTCGGGTCGACGCCGTACAACTGAATACTGCGGGTCGTCTCCGACTCATGATGGGTAATAAGCCGCATACTTTCTGGGGTGCGCTCGACAAGAGCGCGACTCGTGATCATTTCGCTCACATACAAACCAGCGCCATATTCACGGCACAGTCGCCGAAAAGCGGTATTCGTGATGCCTGCCATGGGCGCCAAAACAACAGGCACGTCAAGGTCAAGGGTGCCAATTGACAGCTGTGGCGCGACACGCGGGGCGGAAGGGGCAAGAATAGTCACAGAACAATTGTCCCACGGCGAGACTGAACCGCCACCGCACAGACCGGGAGGCCTCGAATGACCGCAGGAACTGACCGTGTTCGCACGGATGCGGAGCGCCGAGGGATCCCCATCGAGATCATCGAACGCGCCCCCGCCACTTCGCTCGAACACGCCGCAGAACTCCTCGGCATCACACCGGCCGACATCGTCAAATCGCTCGTCGTCAAACGCAGCGACGGCAGCTACCTTTTCGCCCTCGTGCCAGGCGACCGCCAAATATCGTGGCCAAAACTGCGCGCCATCGTCGGCGTCAACAAGCTGCGGCTGCCCGAAGCCGACCTTGCCCTCGATGCCACCGGGTATGCGCGGGGCACCATCACTCCACTCGGCAGCACCACCGCCTGGCCCGTCTACGCCGACGAACGTATGGCAGGAAAACGCATATCCATGGGCGCTGGGGATCACGGGCACACCGCTTGGGTGCTTGCAGATGACCTCATCAGTGGCCTCGACGCGATCGTTGCCGACATCACGACCGAAGCGGGAAGCAACTAATGGCCCTCGACGAGCATCCGAACGTCTTTCGATTTGAATCGCGTACGTGGGTAAGTTCCGCTCCGCGCGACGAAGCACTCGAACAACTTCGGGCCCAACGAGCCTGGGATCGAGAGAACGCCAAGCTGCAGCGCTGGTGGCTCGCGCTCTCCATCGGAGCAGCCGTTGGCGTCGCCGGAGTACTCGCTGTCGGTTCCTCGGCCAATCTCGACCCCACCCTGTACCTGCTGTTGCTTCCTCTCGGCTTTGGCGGCGGAGCCATCATCGCTGCGCTGGTCAACAAACGTTTCAATGCCCCGGATGCCCAACACGCGTCACTGCCGGCGCGCCCCACGACCGTGCCACTCACCCTTGTGCCGTCACGAGTCGCTAAAGCAGCACCAGAGAACGCGAGCGCCGCCGAGATCATCGAATGGTCCAATCGCGGCTTCGTCGGCTAACTCTCTAGGACAGATATCGCACTACGGCAATTGCACAACCTCACGCCAGCGGCGGAATACGTTCCCTGCGGTGACGCGTTACATGCAGCGCGCGCCGCGTCAGTCAGAGCGACGTGACGCGGCAACGACTAGACGAGTCCTTCGTCAATCTGGCGGTTGACGAGCGCTTGAGAACGCTGATCGTCGACGAGACATGCATCGCCTTCACACACACCGACATTGGGCTCACCAACCTGCTGAAGGGCCAAGGTTGGGATTGGCTTCGTTGCGGCATCCATTAGCTATGCATCTCTCTCGGTAAGTACCTGTGTGAGAACGTTAGCGAAAGTTTCGCTTTCTTGCGCGCCCGAAACTCCATATTTGCCATCAATCACAAAGAATGGCACACCCTGGATGCCGTATTGCATCGCCACTTCCATGTCAGCTTTGACCGCCGGCAAGTACTCACTCGACTCAAGTGCGTTGACGACTTCGTCACGATCGAAGCCAATGGATGCCGCGATGTCAGCAAGATCCTCGATACGCCCGACGTGTTCCGTCTTGACGAAGTATGCCTCGAGCAGGCGTTCCTTCATCTCAAGCTGGCGACCGTGAGCCTTGGCGAAGTGCAGAAGTTCGTGGGCTTTCACCGTATTGGTTTGGTGGATGTGCTCGTAGTCGTAATCAAGACCGAGACTTGTAGCGATGTCGGTCACCCGCGTCAGCATTTCCTCAACCTGGGGCATGGGAAGCCCTTTACGCTCGCTCAAGAACTGAAGCGGCGTGCCCTCATACTCGACCGGAGTATCCGGGGCAAGTTCGAAGGAGTGGTACTCAATCTCGACGGCGACACCCGAACTATCTACAGCAGCTTCAAAGCGTCGCTTTCCGATGTAGCACCACGGGCACTGTACGTCGGACCAGATGTCGACTTTTACGGGGGTAATCGAGTCTGCAGCAGTTTCATTCACAGTTCATCTAACGCGTGTGCGGCGCGGATATTCCCGTCCGTTTCTTTTTCGGAAATTCAGGAAACTTCACTGCGGAGCTCTCGCTACCCGCCTGAACACGTGCATCCGTAAGTCGACCGTCACAAGTTTCCTGAATTTCCGAGGATGCACGGGGCGTTACACCTGCTCGGAGGGCGCGGGACAAGGGCCGCATCTAGCGCTCGCGTGACTAGGTTCCACTTGCTAAACACCATGTGCGCACTCACGCTCTTCGCGTAGAAGCCAGCGATCGTCATCTCAGCGCTCTTGACGTGGTCTTCTTCAAAGGTGTGCGAGTGGAACTGTTTGCCGTTGATCTCGAGTCCGACAGTGCCGTCAATCACCACATCAATTCGCTTGTTCCCCACCGGCACTTGTATATCGACCCTGTGCCCAGCGAGCCGCAGCCGAGTACGCGCAAGGCTCTCGGGCAAACTTTCGCACTCAGCAGCGACCCACGATCGAATTCGCCGCTTGTGACCGGGGAGGTCGATGATCAATTTCTCGAAGTCGAACCAGTCGATTCGTCCGGAATGTAAGGCCCAATCTAAAGCGGCGATCGCGGTTTCATGGTTCTCGTCAATGATCACGCGGCGAAGCGCCTCGGTCACACTCACGCTCCAATCGGATCCCGACTCACCGACGACCGGCGGATCCCAATGCAGCTGAACCCCAGGATGTGCACCGAGCGGCTCCCGTCGATTCCATTGGCTACGCAGTCGCGCCGCGTTGCGCGGAACAGAGACATGCAGAGGATGATCGCCAAGCACCCAGCCGCCCCAGTCGCGAATGGCCGAGATTCCCGTGAGGCGTCCGCCGACGCGCACCGCCCTCACTCGCGGCTCCAACTCCTCCAGCGTGGTGTACCAGCCTTGGCGAGCTCGAATCACGTCGCCTCGTTTCACCGCGCGCGTCAAGTCGTAGTCAGCCGCGCCACGGTCGACAAGCTGGCGTTTCTGCGCAAGCCCGCCGAACTCTTCAACCAGCGCCCGCACATCCACCATGCGGCAAGCATCGTCGGTGCGCCCTGTTGGGAGGCTCCGCATCCGGTATTAGTGCACATCAGGTTCGCGCGACCGTTGTGGATGAGCCGCCCATCACGGAAATTCAGGAAAACGCGAAAGCCGCTACAACCGGTGTGCGGAATCTAGCGGGGCGACGAGACCATCGCGCGCGAGTTTCCTGAATTTCCGTGAGGAGCTGCCGCACGGCACGGCACAGCACGGCACGGCACAGCGCTGGTCGCGTTGGCAGCGACAGCCGGTGCAGGCTCTGAGGGTTGCCCCAGAGCCCACCCCTGGGCTAGCAGCCGATGAGCTCCTGCGCGAGGTAGCCGCGCAGCTCCTCGATGGGCATCCGCTTCTGTTCCATCGTGTCGCGCTCACGGATCGTCACCGCGTTGTCGTCAAGCGAATCGAAGTCGATCGTGACACAGAACGGAGTGCCGATTTCGTCCTGACGACGGTAGCGACGGCCGATTGCACCAGCGTCGTCAAAGTCGACGTTCCAGTACTTGCGCAGGTCAGCGGCAACGCCACGTGCCATCGGCGAGAGGCGTTCGTTGCGCGACAGCGGCAACACAGCAACCTTCACCGGCGAGAGACGACGGTCGAGTCGCAGTACGGTGCGCTTGTCGACGCCACCCTTGGCGTTCGGCGCCTCATCTTCGGCATAGGCGTCAATGAGGAAGGCCATGAGGGCACGAGTGAGGCCAAACGCGGGCTCGATGACGTACGGGGTCCAGCGCTCATCCTTGGCTTGGTCGAAGTACGACAGGTCGGCACCGGATGCTTCGGAGTGCGTATGCAGATCAAAGTCGGTGCGGTTGGCGATACCCATGAGCTCGCCCCACTCGCTACCGGCGAAGCGGAAGCGGTACTCAACATCCACCGTTCGCTTCGAATAGTGCGAGAGCTTCTCTTGAGCGTGCTCATAGAAGCGCAGGTTCTCGGGGTTGATGCCAAGGTCGGTGTACCATTTCATGGATTCGTCGATCCAGGTCTGGTGCCACTCTTCGTCGGTTCCGGGCTCGACGAAGAATTCCATCTCCATCTGCTCGAATTCGCGCGTGCGGAAGATGAAGTTTCCGGGCGTGATCTCGTTGCGGAACGACTTACCGACCTGGCCAATTCCGAAGGGCGGCTTCATACGAGCAGCGCCCATGACGTTCGCGAAGTTAGTGAAAATACCTTGCGCCGTTTCGGGGCGCAGGTAGTGCATGCCCTCTTCGTTATCGACGGGACCGAGGTAGGTCTTCAGCAGCCCGGAGAAGTTTTGCGGTTCGGTCCACGATCCGGGCTGACCGGTGTCAGGGTCACGGATGTCGGCAAGCCCGTTAGCTGGCGCGTGGCCGTGCTTCTCTTCGTAGGCTTCAAGAAGGTGGTCGGCACGGTAACGCTTGTGGGTGTGCAGCGATTCGACGAGCGGGTCGGAGAAGACCTCGACGTGCCCGGATGCTTCCCACACCTTGCGGGGCAGGATGACGGCCGAGTCGAGCCCGACAACGTCTTCGCGACCTTGAACGAAGGTCTGCCACCACTGCTTTTTGATGTTCTCTTTGAGAGCGGTTCCCAGTGGGCCGTAGTCCCATGCTGAGCGTGAACCGCCGTAGATCTCTCCCGATTGGAAGACGAAACCTCGGCGCTTGGCGAGGTTGATGACGGCGTCGAGGGGGTTAGGCGTAGCCACAGAAACTCCAATAGTCAGCCGAGCTGGATGCACGGTCGGCGGACGACCAGTTTAGCTAGACACGCAGCGCAGCGATAACCGCCGCGACGTCCTCTTCGGTATTCCAGAGGTGAAAAGCGGCGCGAAGGCGACCGGCGCGACCGGAAGCGGTGATTCCCGCGGCCGCGAGTTTGGCGAGGTCCGCTCCTGATTCATCCGGCCACGTCACGATGGCCTGGTTCTGGCGTTCGATCCCCAACTCGTCGCAGAGCAGGTTGGCGAGCCCAGTGCAGTGCTCCCAGACTTCCGCGATATCGAGGTCGGCGAACATCGCGATGGGGTGCTCGGCGCCGACCCAGGCCTGCCAGGCGGGCGAAACATCAAACCGGCGAGCATCCGCTGCAAGTTTCATGTCGGTGCCGTAGACGCTGCCCCACACGTCATCGCCGGCATACCAACCCGCTTGCACCGGGGTGATGTGCTCGGCGAAGTCCTCGGAGATGGTGAGGAACGCGACGCCGCGCGGCGAACATAGCCACTTGTAAGCGTGGCACACTGTTGCGTCGAATTGGGTGGCATCCACAGGGTGAACACCGGCGGCCTGCGTGATATCGCACAGGGTGCGGGCGCCGTGGCGCTTAGCGGCTGCCGTGATTGCCGCGCTATCGGCAACCTTGCCGTTGCAGGACTGGATGAGCGAGAAAGCGACGAGCGCGGTCGTGTCGCTAATCGCCGCAGCTAGTTCGGCGAGCGGCACGGCTCGCACCTCAAGACCAGGGTGTTGCAAGAACGGGTAGACGATCGACGTGAAGTCGGATTCGACGACGAGCACCTCGGAACCCGCAGGAAGCGAGCAAGCGATGAGCGACGCCATGACAGAGGTTTGCGAACCGATCGCTACCCGTGTGGCATCGATGCCGACGAGTCGCGCGTAGTGCCCACGGGTGCGCTCCACGATGTCGCCGTAGTTCATCGGGTTGCAAGTGGCTGTTGCCCACTGCCCCAGCTTCTCGGTCATTTCGGTGACGGCGGCGCACGTGGGAAGCCCCATGGTGGCAGCCGAGAGGTAGCCGCGGGTATTCGCGAAGCTGTCGATGGCGCTGGCCAGAGCTGGAGAGGTCATGTCTCTATGTTCGTGCTCCCCGATACATGCGACAAGAGCATGATTGGGATACAAAAGATCACGTTTAGTTATGCTTGAAAGATGGATACCACGCCAGACCTCCTCTCGTTGCGCATCGTGCGCGCAATTGCCGAGCACGGCACCATCAGTGAAGCCGCCCGCGTTCTCGGCTACAGCCAACCCGCCCTCAGTCAGCACCTCACTCGCGCCCAGTCGCGACTCGGGCTCGCGCTCGTTGTGCGTTCGGGCCGCGGCGTGCGGCTCACCGAAGCTGGTCGAGCCCTCGCCAGTCACGCCGTCACCGTGCTCAATGCCGTGGATGCCGCGAGCGCCGAGCTCGCAGAGCTTGCTGGCCTGTCGAGCGGAACGGTCCGCATCGCGGCCTTCCCGACTGCGTCGTCGACGCTTGTTCCGCGACTGATTCGTCAGTTGCGGCAGCAGCATCCGAATTTGACGGTGAATTATGTCGAGGCTGAGCCGCCTCAGGCTTTGCAGCTGTTGAGAGATGGGTCCGTCGATCTTGCCATCACCTTCTCCTACCCGGAGGATCGGGCCGACCCGCACCTGTCGACGGATGGCGGACACACGACGGTGCCGCTGTTTACCGAGCCGGTGGTGCTCGTGCTTCCCGACACTCACCCCCTAGCGAATGCCGACAGCGTGAGCTTGGCTGACCTGACAGATGATGCGTGGATTGCGGGCTGCGCTCTCTGTCGTGGTCACTTGCTTGCCCTGTGCAATATCGAGGGTTTCGCTCCGGAGATCGGGCTGCAGACCGATAACGCTCTCGCGGTACTGAGCTTTGTCTCACGCGGCCTCGGTGTGGCGCTTCTCCCCCAGTTGGCACTGTCGTCATTGACGCTGCCGGAGGGTGTGAGCATTCATGCCCCACAGCCGTCGAGCGAGCGCACCATTCAGTACGTGATTCAGCCGGGGGCTACGAGGATTCCTAGCGTAGCGACGACGATTGCGACCCTGACCGCGTTGGGCGGAGATGTCTGGGGACTCAAGGACTACCCGGAGAGAGAGCGCACCGCACGGTAGGCAGTGTCGATTTCGGCGGCGACCGTAGCGAGTTGATTTGCCGTGGTATCTGAACTGAGACTGAAGCGAACAGCGGTCTGGGCGACAGCATCGTCAATCCCGATTGCGGTGAGCACGTGGGAGACGTCATCGCTGCCCACAGCGCACGCTGAGCCTGCTGAACAGATGATGCCCGCGCGGCCCAGTTCGAGCAGCAGGGATTCGCCGCTTGTACCCGGGAAGCAGAATGAGGCGTTGTTTGGTAGCCGCGTGGGCGTTATGGCAGAGCCCAGCGTGGCACGGTCGACGGCGTTGTCGATGGCGCTGTCGACGGCGGCTGCAGTCCCCCACACTTCGCCAGGGTTCACCGCGACACGGGGCGGGCCCGTGACGATCGCGTCGGGAACCCGCGCCAGAACATCAGCGGCAAAGCCATCTCGAAGCCGGGCAATGTTGTGCGCACGCTCGGCGCGTCCCGTCTCAGCCAGTACAAGTGCGTGCGCGAACCCCACGGCCCCCGCAACGTTTTCGGTACCGGAACGCTTTCCGCGCTCTTGTCCACCGCCGTGCAGCACTGGTTCGATACTGCGCCGGCCCTTAACCATCAGCACACCAATGCCTTTGGGCGCGCCGAGCTTGTGTCCGGAGAGGCTGAGCGCATCGACGCCGAGCTCCGCAACGTCGAGAGGGAGCCAGCCCGCAGCTTGCACGGCATCCGTGTGCAGTGGCACCCCCTGCGACCGGCAGAGCTCTGCAAGAGCAGCAATGGGCTGAACTGCACCGATCTCATTATTGGCGTACATCACGGTGCAGAGTGTCGTGTCGGGGCGCAGCGCATCCCGAGCTTCATCAAGGTCGATGAGACCATGAGCATCCACGGGCAGAACTGTGACCTCGAAACCGTGAATGCGGACGAGGTAGTCAACGGATTCCAGCACTGCTTCGTGCTCGATTGCACTCGTGACAATGTGACGGCCGCGTGGGTTAGCGAGCGCAAGCCCCTTGATGGCGAGGTTGTCTGACTCCGTGCCGCCCGACGTGAAGATGACATCGGATGCCCGACAGCCGAGCGAGACGGCGACACTGGTTCGTGCGGCATCCAGAGCGCGCTTTGCGGACTCCCCCAGTTCGTGATGACTGGACGGGTTGCCGAAGTCGCCCGTCAGCAGTGGCCACATCGCTTCGAGCACTTCACGGCGCACAGGTGTCGTTGCTGCTGAGTCGAGAAAAATCATCAGACTGCTGCGCTCACCGCAATGTCGAGACCGAGATCGAGCGATCGAACGCTGTGAGTGAGAGCTCCGACGGAGATAACGTCCACGCCGGTTGCTGCAATGGCCGCGATTGTCTCGAGGCTCACGCCGCCGCTGGCCTCGACAATCGCGCGCCCTGCCACGAGCTCAACACCCGCTCGCAGGTCGTCAAGCGAGAAATTGTCGAGCATGATGGTATCCACGCCAGCGGAGACGACAGTCTCAACCTGGTCGAGTCGGTCAACCTCGACCTCGAGGTGAGTGGTGTGACCGATCCGGGTTCGAGCGAGACGAATAGCCTCTCCGAGTTCGATCCCGGATGCCGCAAGAACCGCCAGGTGGTTGTCTTTCGCCATCACAGCATCTGAGAGACTGAACCGGTGATTGTGACCGCCACCTGAACGCACAGCGTGACGTTCCAGAGCGCGCAGTCCCGGCGTCGTCTTGCGGGTATCGACAACCCGTGCGTGAGTGCCCGCGACTTGCGCGACGTAGGCTGCCGTCTGCGTCGCAATCCCCGACATCCGCTGGGCGAGGTTGAGAGCAATACGTTCGGCGCGCAGTACGGCGCGCGCATTGCCCGAGACGGTTGCCAGCCGCTGGCCTGCAGTGAAGGCGTCGCCATCGCTGGCGTGCAGAGTGACCTCGGCCTGGGCATCCACGAGCTGAAAGGTGCGAGCGAACACCTCGAGGCCGCTGACCACTCCCGCTTCGCGCGCATTGAGCACTGCGGTAGCGGTGGCATCCTCGGGCACGAAAGCCTCACTAGTGACATCGCCCCACGGTGCATCCTCGGCGAGAGCCATCAGGATGACGTTGTCTACAAGTTGTTGGTTCATCGACGGGCCGTCTCTGCTTGGTCTTCTGCTGGAATGAAGTCGCCCGCGACGTTCACTGCAGCCCAGCGCGTGGAGAATGCGAGCTCTTCGCGCGTTTCGGGAAAGTCGGTGCGTTCGTGGGCGCCACGAGATTCTTTGCGGCGGAGTGCCGCAACCACGACGAGGCGAGCCAGGTCAAGCAGGTTGGCATTCTCGGCACCTTCGACGGTGTCGTTCTCCGAGCGCCAGCTCGCAAGAATCGCGGCTGCTTCTTCGAGCCGAGTGGCGTCACGCTCAAGGCCGACATGACTCCACATGAGCTCGCGCAACTGGTCACGAGTGAATGACTCTTTGCCCGTGATCTCGAACTGTGGCTCGAGCGCGTCAACTTCGATGGCACGCTGAGGTTCGTTGAGAGCATCCGCGGCACGCCACGCGAACACTAACGACTCGAGGAGCGAGTTCGACGCGAGACGATTGGCTCCGTGCACTCCAGTGCAGGATGCCTCACCCACGGCATACAGACCACTCACGCTCGTACGGCCAGAGATGTCGGTGCGGATGCCGCCCATCCAGTAGTGCGCGGCAGGCGTCACCGGAATCGGTTCAGTGCCCCAGTCGAAGCCGTGCTGCTCACAGACGGCTGAGATGCCGGGGAACCGAGCAGCGAGAAACTCGGAGCCCAGTGCTGTTGCATCCAGCATGATCGGTCGCCCGCCCTGCTTTTCCATGGCGCGGGCGATGCCGCGAGCGACGACATCGCGCGGGGCGAGTTCGCCGTCGGGGTGAACATCGAACATGAAGCGCTTGCCGTGCTCATCGAGCAAGGTTGCTCCTTCGCCGCGAACGGCTTCGGAGACGAGAGGGTTGCCCGGCACGGCCAGAGACGTCGGGTGGAACTGGAAGAACTCAACATCGGCCAGTGCCGCGCCGGCGCGGTACGCCGCGGCGACACCATCGCCCGTCGTGACAAAGGGGTTCGTCGTGTGCTTGTAGAGCTGACCCGCCCCTCCGCTTGCGATCACGACAATGTCACCGTCAATGACGCGTGAGCGGCCATCCGGAGCGATGACATCGATGCCGGTCACTCGCGGCTTGCCATCGGCACCCGTCTCCGTCACCAGATCACGCATGAACGTGTAGGCATAGGTTTCGACGGCTAAGGCTCGAACTGCCCGCAAGAGCGCCACTTCGATCGCAAGCCCGGTGGCGTCTCCGCCAGCATGGATAACGCGACGCGATGAGTGCGCCGCCTCATGTCCGCGCGCGAGCTCACCGTTGGCAATACGGTCGAATTCCACGCCGAGCGCAATAAGTTCTTTAACGCGCAGCGGGCCCTCACTGCACAACACTTCAACGGCATCCCGCTCGCACAGTCCTGCGCCGGCGATCATCGTGTCCGACACGTGACTGGCCACCGTGTCATCCGGGAATAGCACCGCAGCAATACCGCCCTGCGCATATTTGGTGTTGCTCTCCGCGAGCTCCGCCTTCGTGACGAGAACCACCTCGTGGTGAGAACTCGCACGATACGCGGTAATGAGCCCCGCGATCCCGGTGCCCACAACAATGACCCGTGCCACGATTACGCTTCTTTCGTCGCGACCGGAGGCTTCGCGGCGAGCATCCGCTCCAGGGCCACACGTGCAGGCGCTGCCACATCGTCCGCAACAGAGATTTGGTTGAGAACCTCACCCCGCACGAGACCCTCAAGCACCCACGCGAGATAGCCGGGGTGGATGCGGTACATCGTCGAACATGGGCACACGACAGGGTCGAGGCAGAAAATGTTGTGCTGCGGGTACTCGGCAGCAAGGCGGTTGACCATGTTGATCTCTGTGCCGATCGCGAACGTTGTCGGTTCGGTTGCGGCAGCAACGGCCTTCTGGATGTAGTCGGTCGAACCAGCCTCGTCGGCGGCATCCACAACAGGCATCGGACACTCGGGATGCACGATCACGCGAACACCGGGGTGCGCAGCGCGGGCCTTCTCGATCTGGCCGACGTTGAAGCGCTTGTGCACACTGCAGAACCCGTGCCACAGCACAACTTTTGCCTCGTTGAGTGTCTCAGCGTCGTTACCGCCGAGTGGCTTGTTCGGGTTCCACATCGGCATGAGATCGGTCGAGATACCCATCGCCTTCGCGGTGTTGCGCCCCAAGTGCTGATCCGGAAAGAACAAGACGCGCTGACCGCGCTCATACGCCCACTCCAGAACGGTGGCAGCGTTTGAACTCGTGCACACGATGCCGCCATTACGACCGCAAAAACCCTTGAGCGCAGCAGACGAGTTCATATACGTCACCGGGATGATCGGCACACGGCCATCGGCATCCGGCTCGGTTCCGTAAATTTCGGTGAGTTGCTCCCAGCACTCCTCAACCGAGTCGATGTCGGCCATGTCAGCCATCGAACAACCCGCAGCGAGGTTCGGCAAAATGACAGCCTGGTTCGACTTCGCGAGGATGTCTGCGGTCTCGGCCATGAAGTGCACACCGCAGAACACAATCGCCTCGGCGTTGGGCACGGTCTGCGCCGCGTTCGCGAGCTGGAACGAATCGCCGAGGAAGTCGGCGTGCTGCACGACCTCGTCACGCTGATAGAAGTGGCCGAGCACAACCGCACGGTCGCCCAGCGTGGCCTTCGCCGCGATAATGCGAGCATGAAGGTCTTCATTTGACGCCTGCTGGTATTCGACCGGCAACTGCCCCTGTCGTGGCGCGCCAGTCGGAATGACATCGCCCATGGACGCTCCGGGGCCGTAACTCGGAACGCCGAGGTCAAAAGTCCACGGACCATCAGCCAATTCAGGAGCGCAGGTTTCCCCGTCGCCCGTCTTCGTGATGCGCTGAATAGTCGAATCAATGGATGACACGAGTGCTCCCTGTCTTTAGATGGCCGAGCGGGCCGTTGTCGACGAGCTCAACGCCCTCGTCATAGCGGTACAGCCTCGGAGGCCGGTGACGCCCTCCCGAGACAACGTGATCAGTGGGAACCAGCGAACCTGAATTCTCAATCTGACGACGAAAATTGGCGGGATCGAGTTGCTTTTGCAGCACGGCCTCATGCACGATGCGAAGCTCGCTCAAGGTGAAAGTCTCCCCCAAGAATGCTCGCGCGATGCGCGAGTACTCCATCTTGGTGCGCAGGCGCCACAGGGCGTAGTCGATGATGACGTTGTGGTCGAAAGCAAGCTGGGGAAGGTCATCGGCGGGGAACCAGCGAACGTTCTCGCCCTCGGTTGCACGATCAGCTTCTTCTTGGCGAACGAGCGCCCAATAAACCACCGACACGGCGCGCCCACCGATTGAACGCTCAACGTCACCAAAGGCGTAGAGCTGCTCAAGGTAGGCCGGCTCTAAGGCTGTGGTCTCGAGAAGGTTGCGGGCGGCAGCATCCGCGAGGCTTTCGTCATTGCCGACCCAGCCACCGGGCAGAGCCCACTGGCGGGCGTAAGGTTCACGGGTGCGACGCACCAGAGGAATCCAGAGCGCGCTCTGGCCAGACTCAGGGATAGGACGTAGCGCGAAAATCACGGTGGAAACCGCAAGCGAGATTGCTTGTTCACTCTGTTTCATCGCCACTCCCTTCAGTAAGAGTCATGCTGACCTGAACACAGAATACACCTTAAAGTCACCATGACCAAAAGGGCTCCGAGAACCTCCCGCCGACCACACAGAACCAGCACAGCTGGGGCGGATTGCGAGCAGACTAACCACTCTGGCCCGCGGGCCATCGGGCGGTCTAGTTACACGCTGCCACTTGTTGGTGCGTCGACGGCCCCGCCGAAACGACGAGAACGACTCGCATAAATCCGAATCGCTTCCCACAGGTCTTCGCGAGTAAAATCGGGCCACAACGTGTCAAGAAAGACCATCTCGGCGTAGGCACTCTGCCACGGCATGAAGTTGCTCATCCGCTGCTCCCCCGACGACCGAACAAACAGGTCGACATCAGGCAATTGTGGCTGATACAAGCGCTTCTGAATGAGCTTCTCCGAGACAGCGGAGGGCTTCAGTCTGCCAGCCGCGACATCATCGGCAATCGAACGCACGGCATCCGCGATTTCGTTGCGGCCACCATAATTGACACACATCGTAAGCGTCAGCGTGCTGTTCTTCTCAGTCAACTTCTCGGCGAACTGCAACTCCTTGATCACCGAAGTCCACAGGCGTGGGCGTCGCCCCGCCCAGCGGACACGCACACCCCACTCATTCAGCTGATCGCGGCGGCGGTGAAGAACATCCCGATTGAAGCCCATGAGAAACCGAACCTCTTCAGGCGAACGACTCCAATTTTCAGTCGAGAATGCATACACACTGATGTGTTTCACCCCGATCTGGATCGCGCCAGCCACAACATCGAGCAGGCTCGCCTCCCCCGCTTTGTGACCTTCCACTCGCGTGAGACCACGCGCGTTCGCCCAGCGACCATTGCCGTCCATGACGAGCGCGATGTGCTCAGGCACCGACCCCTTCGGCAGTGCGGGAGGATGGATGCCGGTCCAGTCCAGAGGACGAAATTCCACGGCATCTTTGTGAGTTTTTGCTACGCGGCTCATGCGCTCCGATCCACATGCTGAATAGAGCGAAGACTGCGCTCTAAATGAAACTGGGCATACGCGGCTACGATGCCACTGGCCTGCGAACGCGAACGCTCATCGGCAGCCTCGGCGACATCCCACTGACCAGCGAGCAGCGCGCCAAGCAGCTCAAGAGTCTCGGGGCTGAGCCGTGGCGAACCGGGCGGGGCAACCTCATCGGCAACGACACCACCCATTTGCGCGACAAAGACCGAGTGCGGCCCAGGAGCACCCGTCACCGCGCAGTCAACGAAACTGGGGGCCCAACCCGCGATCGACAGACTCCGCAGTAAATAGGAGTCGAGGGTGAGGCTCGGGTTGTGCTCGCGCCGCGACAGGGACCTCAGCGCGCCAACCAGCAACAAATATTGCTGGAGAGAGCCGTCGTCATCCGTCACTTTGTCTGCCGTCTCCACCATGACGCTCGCAGCTGTGTAGCTGGCGTAGTCGGCGGTGATATCTGAGCCGTAGGAGCCTAAGGACTCAGCCTGCTGGATGATGTCGAGACTGCGACCGATATAACACTGGATATCGGCGACCATGAAGGGCTCCAATCGCGAGCCAAACTTGGAGGCTGTGCGACGAACCCCCTTGGCTACCGCTCGGATCTTGCCGTGCTCTCGCGACAGCATCGTGACAATGCGGTCTGCTTCGCCCAGCTTGTGGGTGCGTAGCACGACGGCTTCATCACGATAGGTAGGCACCCCACAAGTATCCTCCGCTTGCCGCAAGTTTGCTGAGCGACAACCCGTGCCGCCCCTTCGGAAACTCAGGAAATCTGACTCCTCCGCCCGACGAATTACTGACACCATGCGCACTCAACCACCAGCTCTGCGCAGATTTCCTGAATTTCCAGAAGTGCGGGCCAGACGTACTGACCAAAAGTGCGGACCGAAAGAGCGCGCATCAAGAACTGCGCGCTCAAAGACAAACGCCCCACAGCACAGAGCTGCGGGGCGTTTGCAACAAGCGAAACTAGCCAGCGACCAGTTCAGATTCGGGAGCATTCTGGTTTGCGCGAACCCAACGGTTGACCGCTGAGACGATCGCCTTGAGGGATGCACGGGAGATATCCCCGTCGATGCCGACGCCCCACAGGCGTTGCCCGTTGATATCGAGCTCGACGTAGGCAGCTGCTTGCGCGTTACTTCCTGCGCTCATGGTGTGCTCGACGTAGTCGTAGAGCTTCACTTCGATACCTTGGCCCCGCACAGACAGCATGCCGAGGAACGCGTCGATCGGCCCGTTTCCCACGTGGCTGGTGTCCACCTCAGCATCATCGACGCGGAGTCGCGCTTCGAGAGTTACTTCACCATCATTGGCGCTTGTCGTACGGGTCGCGAGAAGCTCGTAGCGGCCCCACTTTTGCTCGGCGTGCTCTGCGGATGCCGGCAGGTACTCATCCTGGAACGAGGTCCAGATTTGGTCGCTCGAAACCTCGCCACCTTCGGAGTCGGTCTTCGACTGGACGACCCCGCTGAACTCGATCTGCAGCTTGCGAGGCAGGTCGAGGTTGTGGTCGGTCTTGAGCAGGTAGGCGACACCACCCTTGCCCGATTGCGAGTTGACGCGCACGACCGCCTCGTAGCCGCGACCGACATCCTTGGGATCGATTGGCAGGTAGGGAACAGCCCAGACCAGATCGTTGACGTGCTTGCCTTCGCGTTCGGCTTGAGCCGCCATCGACTCGAAGCCCTTTTTGATGGCGTCTTGGTGCGATCCACTGAATGCCGTGTAAACGAGGTCGCCGGCCCAGGGGCTGCGTTCGTGCACTTTCAACTGGTTGCAGTGTTCTGCGGTGCGACGAATTTCGTCGAGGTCGCTGAAGTCGATCTGCGGATCAATCCCCTGCGTGAAGAGGTTGAGGCCCAGCGCAACGAGGTCGACGTTTCCGGTGCGCTCACCGTTTCCGAACAGGCACCCCTCGATGCGGTCGGCACCGGCCATGTAGCCGAGCTCCGCCGCAGCGATTCCGGTTCCGCGGTCATTGTGCGGGTGCAGCGAGATGATGACGTTCTCGCGGTGGTTCACGTGTCGCGACATCCACTCGATGGAGTCGGCGTACACGTTGGGGGTTGCCATTTCAACGGTGGCGGGCAGGTTCAGGATGACCTTGCGCTCCGGCGTGGGTTCGAAGACTTCGAGCACCTGGTTGCAGATATCTACCGCAAATTCGAGCTCGGTGCCGGTGTAGCTTTCCGGCGAGTACTCGTAGTACACCTCGGTTCCCGGGACCATCGCCTCGGATGCTTTACAGATTCGAGCGCCATTGAGGGCGATATCGATGATGCCCTGCTTGTCTTTGCGGAAGACGACATCGCGCTGCAGCACGCTCGTCGAGTTGTACAGATGAACGATCGCTTGCTTCGCGCCCTTGATCGACTCGTAGGTGCGCACGATGAGCTCTTCGCGGGCCTGAGTGAGCACCTGAATCGTGACGTCGTCCGGGATTGCGTTCGTCTCAATGAGCGAGCGAACGAAGTCAAAGTCGGTCTGACTCGCCGAGGGGAAGCCCACCTCGATCTCTTTGTAGCCCATTTTGACGAGCAGATCGAACATGATCCGCTTGCGTTCGGGACTCATCGGGTCGATCAGTGCCTGGTTGCCATCGCGAAGGTCAACGGCGCACCATCGCGGTGCTGTCGTGATTCGCTTCGACGGCCACGTGCGGTCCGGCAGATCAACAGAAATGATCTCGTGAAACGGACGGTACTTGTGGATCGGCATCGGGGATGCGCATTGATTGTTTTTCATGTGAAGCTCCTGCTGTTCTCAGGCCTTGTGGGCCACTCATAACGGATTGGTCAGCCAATGACAAACTCCGCGACGAGTGAGGCCTGGATTAGGACTCGTCGCGGCAGCTAAGGAGGAGCAAACCGAAGAACACGGATTCAGACTAGCACTGTGCAGCACTTCGCCGTCCAGTCGTCGACTAACACGCCTCACGACCCCGCCACAGGTGAAGGGCGGGGCCATGCAATCGGGCGCGATTAGTCGACGGCGAGAGCTTCCACGGGCGTAATACGGGTCACTCGGCGAGCGGGTGCGATTGCCGCGGTCAAGGCGAGACCACCCGCAAGGAGCACTGTCGCGACGAGGATCCACCACGGGATGACCGGAAGCACGAACACGGCTGAACCCGATGTCGAGCCGAGCAGAGACTGAGCGCCCGCCCAGCCATAGAAGGTGCCCAGGATCAACCCCACTAGGCTCGCCGCGATCGTCAGTTGCGCGCTCTCCACACGGATCATTGCCCGTAACTGTGCGGCCGTGAATCCGAGAGCTCGCAGCAGCCCCAACTCGCGAGTTCGCTGCACAATGCTCAACGACAGGGTGTTGACGAGGCCTACGGCCGCAATAATCGCGCTGAATCCAATCAGGATCGAAAATGTGCTCGATACGACCGTGAGGGCATCAGCGGCACTGTCAATCTCCCCGTATGCAGGAGAACTCATCATCATGTGCCGAAAGCTCTCCGTCGCGACAGCGAACATCGTGATGAGCGTGACTCCGATCACAAGGCCCAGGGTGATCCGAGTGCTGCGCTCGGGATAACGGAGCGCATTTTTTGCTGCGAGTGTGCCTGACGCGCCGCGCCCGATAAGCGATCCGATTGCGCGCAGTACGCGCGGCATCACGAATTGCGCGCCGAGAATGAAGCCAGTGAATGACATCACGCCTCCGACGAGCGAGATGAGCATCCCTAATTGTGTCGCTAGGCCAACGAGCATGCCGAGCACAACGACGCCCATTCCGACCCCGAACAGTAACGTCGATAATACGATTCGCTGCAATTGCGGTTTTCCCGATGCGTCAAGCGAGTCGATGGATGCTCCTAACGCTTGCATAGGAGTGACGGTGAGCACCCGTCGCGCTCCGATCCACGCCGCGAGCCAGGTAGTGAGGGCTACGCCAATGACAGGCAATAGTGCGATCAGATCAAAGAAGCTGTATGCACTCGCGGGCAACACATCCGCGGCTTGTGCGAATTGAAATATCGCGAAGGCGGTCACAGCGCCGACAATTGCCCCCGCAGCGGTGCCGACGGCGCCGACGATTAGCCCTTCGCGAGCCACTTGCGTCCGTTGGCTGCGCGCACTGCCGCCGATGAGACGGACGAGCGCAATGGTGCGGGTGCGGCCTGCGATCACGGTGGCGAAGGTATTAGCGGTGACGATCGAGCCCACGTAAACCGAAATAACGATAAACACGAAAGCCAACACGTTCAGGGCCAATCGAAACCCCGCCCAGTGGCCGAATTCATCATTCAGGGCGAGAGCGGTGGCCAGGTTATTAGTGAGCTGCAATAGCGCGACGCCGAAGGCACTACTCAAGGCTGCTACGAGGATGCTGGAGGCGTGATCGCGAAGATTCAGCAACCTCACGATGCCGTCTCCATCTCCAGCATGAACCGGCTGATGTCGGACGCGCTTGATCGGCCACGGTCATCCACGACGCGTCCGTCTGCCAAGAAAATGATGCGATCGGCATAGCTCGCAGCGATCGGGTCGTGGGTGACCATCGCGATACTTTGACCGAATTCTGAGCTTGCAGCCGCCAGGAGCGAGAGCACTTCACGACTCGTGCGGGAGTCGAGATTTCCGGTTGGCTCATCAGCAAATACGAGTTCCGGGCGCGAGCCGAGTGCCCGAGCAATCGCGACTCGTTGCTGTTGTCCTCCCGAGAGCTCATGCGGGCGATGGCTTAGGCGTTCGCGCAATCCCAAGGAGTCGACCAATTGTTCGATCCAGCCACGCTCCGTCGTTGACGGAGACCTTTCATCGAGCTGAAACGGAAGCAATATGTTTTGCTCGATATCGAGAGTGGGTACGAGGTTGAATGCCTGAAAGACGAACCCCACACGCCGACGCCGAAGCATCGTCAACTCGGTGTCGTCAAGATCAGTAATATCTGTCGATCGAAGCCACACTCGTCCAGAAGTCGCCGTGTCGAGGCCGGCGAGAATGTGCATGAGTGTCGATTTGCCGGAACCGCTCGGCCCCATGATTGCTGTGAATTCCCCGGCACGGATGCCCAGCGAAACGTCACTCAGTGCTGTCACTTGTGTTGAGCCTGAGCCGTACGATTTTGAGAGGTTTTCGACCCGAGCAATGATCTCGGATCTCCCGCTTGAATTGTCCATACGTCAAGCTTGTCGCGGTCATGCCGCGAGCGAATCAGCCTGCAGTGTCGACCGCGTCATCCTTGAGGATGACTTAGGCGAGCCCATTCTCATAGGCGTAGACGACAAGCTGAACTCGGTCGCGCAGCCCGAGCTTCGTCAGCACTCGACTGACGTGAGTCTTGACTGTCGCTTCACTCAAGAATTCTGCTTTCGCGATCTCGGCGTTACTGAGGCCACGCGCCGCCAGCACGAAGATCTCGCGCTCTCGTGCGGTAAGCGTTTCGAAGGAGTCCGGCTGCGCTCGGGGAGCACTGCCAAAGTGTTCGAAGAGCTCCCGGGTCGCGGCAGCGGCAATAACGCTTGTGCCCGAATGTACCGTCCTAATCGCAGCGAGCAAGAACTCGGGGTCAGCATCTTTCAGCACAAAGCCGCTCGCGCCAGCCCGAATCGCGCGCGCGGCGGCCTCATCTAAGTCGAACGTCGTCAGCACGATAACGCGGGGAAGCTGAGCATCCCTCCCCGCAAGAATCGCTCGCGTTGCCTCGATGCCATCCATCACGGGCATCCGAAGATCCATCAGCACAACATCGGGCCGCGTTTCAGCAACCGTGCTGATCGCTTCAGCACCGTCGCCGGCTTCCCCAACACACTCAAGGTCAGCCTGGGAGGAGACGAGCATCCGGATGCCCGCACGAAACAGTGCTTGATCGTCGACAAGGGCGACACGGATGACGCTCATCGAGCCACGGGCATCGCGACGACGACTTCAAAGTGGCTGCCCTGATCTCGTATGGTCAAATCTGCCCCCGTCAATTGCGCTCTTTCTCGCATCCCCACAAGGCCATGCCCCACCTGTGGTTGCGGGCTTTCGTGAGCACTCGCACCATGAGATTTGTAGTCGTTAGTCACCGACATTGTGACGATGCCCTCGCCCCAATCTATTACCAGAGCCGCGGGCTGAGAAGTATCACCGTGTCGGAGCGCATTGGTCAGAGCTTCTTGAACGATTCGATAAAGTGCGATCTGTTGGCCCGCAGGGACGATGAGAGAACTGCCGTTTTCAGTGACGACGACATCGAGCCCCGCCGAACGAATCTGTTCGACCAGGGACGTGATGTCGGCGAGCCCAGGCTGTGGCCCCGCTATTTGACTGTGCCGCAGTTGGCCCAACAGCAATCGAACATCAGTGAGCGCTTCGCGAGCGGTTCCAGAAATTGTGGACAGGGCGCGTTCAGCGGAGGCAGGGTCCGCCGCCGAGGCATAGCGCGCACCGTCCGCTTGCGCGATCACTACCGCAAGTGAATGCGCCACGACATCGTGCATATCTCTTGCGATCTGGTTTCGTTCATGCTCGATCGCGGCAATCTGCTCAGCAACTACCCTGCCGCGCTTGTTTTCTCGAGAGATCGCTTGGGTTCGAGCAAGCAGCCCCGCAGTCCAACTCAGACAGAGAAGTGCGAGCATCCCTCCCAGAATGACCGCAAACAAGAAGATGCTGTCTGAGGACGGCGAAACCTCAAGCGCGCCCCACCCACTCTTCAGAGACGGAATCCAAGTGACAACGACGAGATAAGTCGCGCCGAGCAGAGAGCCAACCACGGCCGAAACTAGGCCTATTATCTGGACCCTGCGTGAACCAAACCGCGCCGTGGAGAAGAGCACCACGAGAATAGCCAAGTTGGCCGCGTCGACCGGCACGAGAAAAGCCATTTGTGTGAGCGCAGCGACCCACGACACAGCTAGGGCGATCGCGGGGCTGAGTCGCCACAGAGTGAGCGCAATTCCCAACGCGATCACCACGAACCACAGGGGCACAACGTCGATGCCGATGAGCATGCGCAGGGCAGTGACGACAATCGCAATGCTCGCGTCAACGATGAGAGCACCGCGCGAAAGTGTGCGGATCATGACAGCAACGCTACGCGGCTGGGAGACCGAAACGCTCGAAATACCCACGATCGGCAACCAGAATCATCCTTGCGATGTACACGAGGATGGGCGCCGGGCGTTAAAAGCCGAGACGTCCCAGCTGCTTCGAGTCTCGCTGCCATTCCTTAGCGACCTTCACGCGAAGCGAGAGAAATATTTGCTTCCCGACAAGCTTCTCAATCTCGGCTCGAGCACGAGCGCCAACATCCTGCAGGCGTTCGCCTCCCTTGCCGATAATGATGCCTTTTTGGCTATCGCGCTCGACGAAGATGTTCGCAAACACTTCAAGGAGATTTTTATCTTCGCGCTCAATCATGTCGTCAATCGTGACTGCAATCGAATGCGGCAGTTCGTCCATGACGCCTTCGAGCGCAGCTTCGCGGATAAGTTCTGCCACTCGCGACTCTGTCGACTCGTCGGTGACAGCGTCGTCTGGATACAGCGCGTGTGACACCGGCATGAGCTTCACGAGTTCCGTCGAAAGAATGTCGAGTTGGATATCGTCGAATGACGAGATCGGAATGATTTCGTCCCAATCGCGTAGTTCGGCCACTGCTTTGAGCTGTTCCGCGACGCCCGGGCGCGACGAGGCATCGATCTTCGTCACAATCGCTACCTTCTTGGCTCGAGGAAAAGCATCCAACTGCTCATTGATGTAGCGGTCGCCAGGGCCGATCTTTTCGTTGGCCGGAATGCAGAGGCCAATGACGTCGACCTCGCCCAAAGTGTCTTGCACGATCGAGTTGAGTCGTTCACCGAGCAGAGTGCGCGGACGGTGCATACCCGGCGTGTCGACAATGATGAGCTGTCCGTCTTTGCGATGCACGAGCCCACGGATGGCGCGGCGAGTCGTTTGCGGCTTCGACGACGTAATCGCAACCTTCTCCCCCACAAGCGCGTTGGTCAGCGTGGATTTTCCCACGTTGGGGCGACCAACAAAGGTCACGAACCCTGCTCTGAATTCACTGGTCTCAGTCACTGGGATTCACCGTTTTCTTGTTCATTCGCGCGTAAGTCGTTCTGGTCTGCGAGCCACGGGTCACGTCCCACCAGCACAGTGCTGATGCGTTTGCGACGACCTTCGGTACGTTCTGCTGTGAGCACGAGGCCCGAGTAATGGGCGACCGCGCCGCTTTCGGGCAGTCGTCCCAGGGTCTTCATAATGAGTCCACCGACGGAGTCGACTTCGTCATCGTCAAGCTCAAGGCCGAAGAGGTCGCCAAGTTCGTCGATAGGAAGGCGAGCGCTCACTCGGAACGATCCATCTTTCAATTCTTCGAACTCAGCAACTTCACGATCGTACTCGTCCGAAATATCTCCGACGAGTTCTTCGATGAGGTCTTCTAGCGAGACTAGTCCTGCGATACCGCCATATTCGTCAACCACCATCGCAAGGTGGTTCGATTCGAGTTGCATCTGGCGCAGGAGACTGTCTGCCCGCTGCGATTCGGGCACGAACAGCGCGGGCCGGGCAAGAGCTTGGGTCGTCAGTTTGTCTGCTTCGGCCGGCTGTTCGTAGACGACACGAGCGATGTCACGCAGGTACAGAACGCCCATCACCTGATCGATGTCATCACCAATTACGGGCACGCGAGAAACGCCGCGGCTCAAGAAGAGCCCCATGGCAGCACTTGCTGTGACATCCGCTTCGACCGTCACCATGTCGGTGCGTGGAATCATTACCTCGCGAATCACGGTGCTATTGAAGTCGAAAATAGAGTGGATGAGGTCACGATCGTCTTGATCGAGAACCTCATGTTCGGTGGCCTCGTCGACCATGCTCAGCAGTTGCTCTTCGCTTGAGAATGTTGCGGTGCGAGGGCGACCCGGCGTTACGCGGTTGCCGATTGCAACGAGCGCATCAGCAATCGGACCCAAAATTACGCGGATGCCGCGAATGAGCCGCGCCGAGACCTGCAGCACCTTGCGCGAGTGAGCTCGACCGACGCTTCGAGGGCTTGAGCCGACGAGTACGAACGATGCTCCCGTCATGATCAACGCGCTGAGCAGCAGCACCAGCCACCATTGTTCAAAAGTGGAGGCAAAGACCAGGGTCACGAGAACAGCCGCAGTCGTCTCCACGACGATTCGCATGAAGTTGAGCGCGTTGATGTGGGCGCCCGTGTCGTGCGAAATCGCGAGGATTGACTTCTTCGCGCGGCTGCGGCCTGCAAGTTCGACAAGGTCGCTGCGGCTCAGCACTGTGAGCGCTGAATCAGCGGCAGCGAGCAGTCCACCGAGCGAGACCAAAAGGACCGCAACGGTGATAAAGATACCGATCAGCATGACCGGCTACTTACTTCGCTCTGCCAGAGCGAACCCCAACAGAATTTCGCGTTGGAGGCCAAACATCTCTTTTTCTTCGTCAGGCTCGGCGTGGTCGAAGCCAAGCAAGTGGAGCAGACCGTGGGTTGTCAGCAGCAGCATTTCGTCAAGAGGCGTATGCCCGGCCGTCTCGGCTTGTGAAATCGCAACTTGAGGGCACACGACGATATCGCCGAGCAAGCCGGCTGGAGTCTGGCGGTCTTCAGTGCCAGGGCGCAGCTCATCCATCGGGAAGCTCAAGACATCGGTCGGGCCCGGCTCATCCATCCACTGCACGTGAAGCTGCTCCATGGCTGCCTCATCGACGAAGACGATGCCCAGTTCGGCATCCGGATGCACGTGAAGCTGGTCGAGGGCGAAGGTGCACAGTCGCTGGAAGGCGTGCTCGTCAACTTCTATAGCTGACTCGTTGTTGATCTCAATCGACACGCTAGCGCCTCTCGTGGTTGCGGCTGCGCTTGGGCGGCCGATTATTGCGGTTGTAGTCATCACGCTGCTTTTCGGCATCGTAGGTTGTGTAGGCGTCTACGATTTGGCCGACGAGGCTGTGCCGGACCACATCTGCGCTCGATAGCTCAGCAAAGTAGATGTCGTCGATCTCACGCAAGACTTTGGAGACGAGCTTGAGCCCGCTCGCGCCTTCAGGAAGATCCACCTGAGTGATGTCGCCGGTGATGACCATCTTGGAGTCGAAGCCGAGACGTGTGAGGAACATTTTCATCTGCTCCGGCGTCGTGTTTTGCGCTTCGTCGAGCACGACGAAGGAGTTGTTCAAGGTGCGGCCGCGCATGTATGCCAGTGGCGCAACCTCGACGGTGCCTGCGGCGAGCAATTTAGGCACGAGCTCGGGATCCATCATGTCGTTGAGAGCATCGTAGAGCGGACGCAGGTATGGGTCGATTTTGTCCGTGAGGGAACCGGGCAAGAAGCCGAGCCGTTCCCCCGCTTCGATTGCCGGACGGCTCAGGATGATGCGATCAACCTCTTTGCGCTGCAACGCTTGCACAGCTTTCGCCATCGCCAAATAAGTCTTTCCGGTGCCGGCGGGACCGATACCGAAGACGATGGTGTTGTTGTCCATCGCATCGACGTATTGTGCCTGACCGAGTGTCTTGGCCCGGATGGCTTTGCCCCGTGCCGTCAGAATAGTTTCGCCGAGCAACTGCTTGGGGCTGCCTTGATTACCGCGCAAGATCTTCGCGGAAGAATCGACTTCGATCTCCCCCAAATCGTGTCCACCACGCACCATCGTCACAAGTTCGTCGACGAGTTCCTTTGCTGCCTCGATCGACGAAGGCTCACCACTCAGGGTGATCTCATTGCCCCGAACATGCATTTCTACATCCGGAAACTTGCTTTCGACGACTTTCAGCAGCCGATCGTGCGGGCCAAGTAGTCGCACCATGGCGACACCGTCTACTTCAATCGAGACGCTCTCGCGCGCTATCGAACCTGCGAACTCAGAGTCACTAGTGACCAAGGGTGCCTTCCTCGAGGTTTCCGCCGAGCACATGAGCGTGCACGTGGAAAACAGTTTGTCCAGCGTTTTCGCCGGTGTTGAAAATCAGTCTGTACTGCCCGCCTGCAAGTTCGTCGGCAAGCGATTGGGCTACCGAAACCAGTTGGGCCAAAAGTGCAGGATCGCCCGCTGCCAATTCCGTGACATTCGCAAACTGCTCAGTCTTCGGCACGACGAGAACGTGCACCGGCGCTTGAGGCGCAATGTCTCGAAACGCAATCATCGAATCCGACTCGAAGACAATATCCGCGGGAATTTCACGAGCGATGATCTTGGTAAAGATCGAAGGAGAATCAGACATAGCTCTAGCCTAAACCTCTAGCTCCAACGGCCAAGCTTGACGTTTAATGCTGCCAGAGCTGCTGGGCCCGCGGTAGACGTGCGTAACACTTCACTACCCAATCGAATGGTGGATGCTCCGGCCGCTGTCAAGAGCTCGAGCTCGTGATCCGCGACGCCACCCTCCGGGCCCACAACGAGGAGGATGTCACGATCGTCTACCTCGAGTTCGGCCAGTGTCTCCGTCGCTGTGGGTTCAAGCACGAGCATCCGAGTCGTTGAGGCAAAGCTCGCCAGTTGTTTAGTGCTTACGAGATCGAGCACATCGGGAATCCAACTGCGCAGCGACTGCTTGCTCGCTTCGCGCACGATGGCAGCCCAACGGTCGCGGCCCTTGGTGATCTTGGGCCCCTGCCACCGCGAAATACTCCGCGCGGCCGACCAAGGAATCACGCCATCCACGCCGAGTTCAGTCGCCACTTGAACGGCGAGCTCATCGCGATCGGCTTTGGCTAAAGCCTGAGCCAGAAAGACGGCGGGCGTGCGCCGCGGCGACTGCGTGACGTCGGCAACCTCGATCGTGAGCTCGGTGTGCTCTGCCGTGACAATGGGGCCAGAAACGATCAGGCCCGCGCCATTGCCGATTGCGATTGTCTCGCCGACTGAAAGACGAGAAACCGTGACGGCGTGGCGCGCTTCAGCATTGCCTAAAGAAACGGACGCACCAATGCCAACGTCACCGAGTTCTTCATCGATGTAGAGATGTGCCATGAGCGCCTAGAGGAAACGGTCGCGAAGTTTCGCGAACAGTCCCTGTTGGAATTCGGCGAAGTGTGGTTGCTTGCTCTTGCGCACAGCAGCGAGCTGTTTCATGAGCGTCTGCTCCGCACCGCTGAGCTTTGTCGGGGTCACCACTTGGATACCCAAGCGCAAGTCGCCACGTCCGCTACCGCGAAGGCTCGTGATGCCACGATCGCGGACCGTGAGAACTTCACCACTTTGAATACCCGGTTTGATGTTCACTTCGATCTCACCGTCGAGGCCATCGAGCTTTACCTCGGTTCCCAGAACGGCGTCGATCATTTCCACCTCGACGGTGGCAAGCAGGTCATCTTCGGCGCGGCTGAATACGTCGTGGTGTCGAACCTTTATCTCAAGGAAAAGGTCACCGTGGGGCCCACCAGCAGGACCGACTTCACCCTGGCCGGGCATTTGCAAACGAAGTCCAGTTTCGACACCGGCAGGGATGTCGACCGAGATCGTGCGCTGAGCACGAACGCGACCCTGTCCCGCACATGTTGCGCAGGGGTTCACGATGATGTTGCCGTAGCCACGGCACGTGCCACACGGGCTTGACGTCATGACATTTCCGAGAAGGCTACGCACCTGGCGCTGAATCTGGCCGCTGCCCTGACAGATATCGCAACGAACGGGCGAACTACCGGGAGCCGCACAGCTTCCTTCACACGTTTCGCAGAGCTCGGCAGTGTTGATCTCGATATCGCGGGTCACGCCAAACATCGTGTCTTTCAGACTCACTTCAACGCGAAGAAGCGCATCCTGGCCACGCTCACGGCGTGAACGGGGGCCAGCAGTTTGACCACCGCCGCCGCCAAAGAACGTCTCGAAGATATCCCCGAAGCCAAAGTTTCCGCCGCCGCCGAAGCCACCGCTGCCACCCATGTCATATTGCTGACGCTGCTGCGGATCACTCAGCACGTCATACGCGTGAGTAACCGTCTTGAAACGCTCCGACGCATCCGCGCTGGGATTGACGTCGGGGTGCAACTCGCGAGCGAGCTTGCGGTATGCCTTCTTGATTTCCTCCGGGGTCGCTTCGCGGGCAACGCCGAGGGCTTCGTAGTGATCTGCCAAAGTTCCGATTGCTCCTTACGAGCTCAGTTGTCTTCCAAAAGTCGCGATAGGTACCGCGCCACTGCGCGAACCGCCGCCATATTGTTCGAATAGTCCATGCGCGTTGGGCCGAGAACACCCAATCGCGAAACACCACCGCCGGATGAGGAATACCCTCCCGTGACGACAGATGTCTCTTCTAATCCAAATTCTGCGTTCTCTCGCCCAATGCGAGTAGAAACAGAGCCATTTGCCACTTCCATCTCTCCAAAGAGGCGCAACAACGTTACTTGCTCTTCTATTGCCTCAAGCACAGGGAAAATGCTGCCGTTAAAGTCTTGCTCAGTCCGCGCAAGGTTTGCTGTGCCCGCCAGCACGAGCTTGTCGGCGCGGTTTGCCAGCACCTGCTCTACCAAGCTCGATGAGATCTGGGCAACGAACGCCTGGTGTTCACGCGGAAACAGCTCGGGGAAGTTCGCGAGTCTCTCCGCCGCTTCTGGAAGCGACTGACCCGTGAGCGCAGAGTTCAGCTTGGCGCGAACTTCTCCCAAGAACACCTCGTCGAAGTGCTCGGAAACATCGATAAGACGCTGCTCCACCCGACCAGAGTCTGTAATAAAGACAGTCATGATGCGAGTGGGATGCAACGGAACGAGTTCCACATGACGCACGCGAGCCGTCGCCAGCGAAGGGTACTGAACAAGCGCCACGCTGTTAGTCAATTGCGAAAGCAAACGTACAGAACGAGCAAGCACGTCATCCAAATCGTCAGCCTGACCGAGGAACGACTCAATCGCCTGGCGCTGAGCACTCGTCAACGGGCGAAGATCAGCCAGCTGGTCGACAAACATGCGATAGCCCTTATCGGTCGGCACTCGACCCGACGACGTATGGGGCGCGGTGATGAGCTCTTCGTCTTCGAGCAAAACCATGTCATTGCGAATAGTGGCCGCTGACACCCCAAAAGAGTGGCGTTCAACGATCGACTTCGACCCGACAGGTTCGCGCGTAGCAACGTAGTCCTGCACGATGACTCGCAGCACATCAAGTCCGCGGGCGGAAACCATGCCACCACCCACCTCTCTTGATTGGCACTCAATCCGTTCGACTGCCAATCTTACTCGACACACCGCGACACAACCGTTGCACCGCGCGAGTCATAGCGCTAGCGTGTCTGTGTACTTGAGCGCTACCTTTTTGTGGAAATGCTCAGGTGTGACACCGAGCACTTTGATGAAACCCGGGAAGTTCCCTCGTTCACCTGAAAGGCACGAACATATGACTGACGCAAATCCGCAGCCCGCAGCACCGCAGCCGGCAGCTCAACTGACCGAGGCTGAGGACAAGCAGTGGGCTTCATTCGCTCACCTCGGCGGAATCCTCGGATTCCTGCCCGCGCTTATTATCTGGCTCGTGTTCAAGGACCGCGGCGCCTTCACGAACACTGAAGCGAAAGAAGCACTGAACTTCCAGATCACCCTAGCAATCGGACAGGTCGCGCTTTTCGTCCTCGGCCTGGTTCTTACCGCCGTCACGTTCGGGCTCTTTGCGATCGTGCAAACGCTCCTGAGTTTCGCGCTCTGGGCTCTAGGACTGGTTTTCTCGATCATCGGCTTCACAAAGGCGAAAGAGGGAAATAACTACCGTTACCCCTTCGCGCTTCGCCTCATCAAGTAATTCTGCTTATCGGCTGAGCCGATAGGGCGTAGCCCCGAGAGCTTCTGCTCTCGGGGCTACTTTTTTAGCCAATGCACGCTTTAATGGGGTCATGTCAGATTCCACACCACCTCCCACTTCGCCCTACGCACCAGTCCAGCCGATGAGTCCGAGCGACGAGAAGCTCTGGTCAACACTGATCCACGTGGGTGGAATCTTGTTCGGATTCATTCCCGCACTCGTGGGGTACCTCGTGTTGAAAGACCGTGGACCCTTTGTTCAGGCTCACACTCGCACTGCACTTAACTTCCAGATCACCATGGCCATCGCCTACGTGATCTCGCTGTTCCTCATGCTGATTCTCATTGGCTACCTTACGATCATCGCTGTGGGCATTCTCGTGCTGGTTTTCAGCATCATGGGAGCCGTCGCCGCCAACAACGGCCAAGCGTTCAAGTATCCGCTGACCATCGAGTTCATCAAGTAACTCGATTTTTCGCTCTAAATGGGGGCGTCTGCTAGCAATCGCCGCACGACGGCATCCGCGAGCAGGCGCCCTTTAAGCGTGAGGGTGAGGGTTCCCTTGAACGCCGCGGGAGCATCCACCAGTTCATCGGCAATGAGCCCGGCGACTGCCGTGCGACCTTCAGCATCGAGCGTTGCCGTTTTCAAACCGCCGCGAACACGCGCCCGCAGAAGTACATGCTCAAGATATTTACTGGAGTCCGCGAGTGTTTCGCGCCCGGCTCCCGGAGAATGGCCAGCGGCGATTCGATCAGCGTAGGCGGCCGGATGCTTGACGTTCCACCAGCGAACGCCCCCGACGTGACTGTGAGCCCCCGGGCCAACACCCCACCAGTCATTACCTAGCCAGTAGCCAAGATTATGACGGCTTGCGTGGCTGATGGCAGGGTCTTCGTCGCGCTTCGCCCAGTTGCTGACCTCGTACCAGTCGTAGCCCGACGCTGCGAGTTTCTTATCGGCCAGCTCATACATGTCTGCCTGCAAATCGTCATCCACCGGAGCAACATCGCCGCGCTTAATCTGCGCCGCCAGCTTCGTACCGGTCTCGATAATGAGCGCGTACGCCGAGATATGGTCGGGGTTTTGCGCGATGGCGTGATCGAGCGAGCGCTCCCAATCGGCCAATGACTCCCCCGGCGTACCGTAGATCAGGTCGACACTGACGTCGAGCTCGACCTCGCGCGCCCACTTCACGACGTGCGGAACCTTCTCGGGATCGTGGGTGCGTTCCAGCGTCGCGAGCACGTGCGGAACGGCCGACTGCATACCGAAAGACACTCGAGTGAAGCCAGCCTTCTTGAGCGCGAGGAGATAGTCACGGTCGACCGAGTCAGGGTTGGCTTCAGTCGTGACCTCGACGTCATCCGTGAAGCCCCACGTGTCGCGCGCGGCGGCGAGCATCCGCGTGAGATCCGTGACGGGAAGCAAAGTGGGCGTGCCGCCGCCAAAGAACACCGTCGATGCTTTGCGCGGTGCGACACCGGCATTAGCTAGCACCGTGGATGCTTGCCGAATCTCTGCGATTGCTTCGGTGGCATAGTCAGAACGTTTTGCTCCGCGAAGCTCCTCGCCCGTGTAGGTATTGAAGTCGCAGTACCCACAGCGAACACGGCAGAACGGAACGTGAATGTAGACGCTCCATTCCCGCTCGTGGGAACCGACAGCGACGCTGTCGGGCAGGGCGCCGTCGAGAGGGGCAGGATCAGCAATCGGCAAAGCACCTGGCACGAACTAACCCCTAACACATGGTGAAGAAAGCGTGCCCGGTGTCGCAGTGACGGGCACTGGTCAATTGTCTCACCTCCTACGTGGGAGCATGGATGCGTGACTATGCACATCCTGTGGGACATCGACGGAACGCTCATCCACAATTCGCGCGACGGCGCCGCTGTCTATCTTGAGGCTTTTACTCACGTCACGGGCGCTGCCCCGCACGCCTTGATCACCAACCCGCACGGACAGACCGAGGGTCAAATCCTCACCGCCCTGCTCGAACTCAACGGTCATCCCGCCACCATGCTGGACGATGTGCTCACCGAACTGGATCGGCGCACTCACGCCCTGCACGAGAGTGGCTACGTGCGCACTCCGGTGGCCGGGGGTCCGGATGCTCTGCTCGCCGCTACACGTCACGGCTGGGCAAACGCGCTCCTCACGGGCAACGGCCAGCAGCACTCCCGCGTGAAACTCACCGCGGCGGGCTATGCCGAAGAGGACTTCGACTGGACCAACTCATTCTTTGGTGATCGCTCGCCCGACCGACATCACCTCACCGCACTCGTCGCAACAGTTCTCGGCGATCAGCCCCGAGTGATTGTCGGCGACACTCCCAACGATGGCGTAGCCGCTGATTCCGCAGGCATCCCCTTCATCGCTGTGGCGACCGGCGCCTATACGGTTGCTGACTTGCGCGACACAAGTGCGCTCGTCGTCGTTGATGACCTCGTCAGCGGTCTCGACGATGTGCTCGGCGCAATCGAAGAACTCGACAAGCGGGGCTAAGAACGGCTCTGCGCTGGCGTTAAACCGGTGCGGGAATCGCTCCAGCGAGGGCGCGCAAGTAGCGGCCGACCACGATGTACTGGAACACCCGAAGAGCGGGAGAGAGCAGCATCCACTTCAAGGAAGCGGGCCGCGAAAATGACCGCACCGTCATCCAGACTGAGTTATCGTCTCGACGCTCCACCATGAACGACTCTTCACCGCGAAGTGGATGCCCTTCTAACGTTCCGTAGGCAGAACCAGCAACAGTGGGGTCGTCGACGACATACACGACGCGCACTGGCTCGTGAGCGGTCAGCCGCCCGCGACCGATGGAGAGCACGATAGTGTCGCCGGGCCGCACGTGAGGATGCTCGACACTATCCGCTGAGAGGTCGCGCAATTCCCCGAGCGGATCGCGAGGAAGAAGGGTCACGCCGAATCCACTTCGACGCTTAACACCCCAGGTCAGAATCTGTTCGCGCGCGAAAATCCACCGCGTTTCACCGTGACCGATGCGCGCGCTTCGCTCTACGCGACGAAAGCCGGCGGGCGGGAGAACAGTGAACGTGCTGCCACGCGTGGCACCCACAGCTCCGTAGGTAACAGGAGCATTGGGGTAGGTGCGGGCATCCATGGGTCTATTTCTTGTCTTTGCCGGCTTCAACTTCACCGGAAAGGGCGGCGATGAAAGCTGCCTGTGGAACTTCAACACGACCGACCATCTTCATGCGCTTCTTGCCCTCCTTCTGCTTCTCAAGGAGCTTGCGCTTACGGCTGATGTCACCGCCGTAGCACTTAGCAAGAACATCTTTGCGCATCGCACGGATTGACTCACGAGCGATGATGCGTGCACCGATCGCAGCCTGAATCGGAACCTCGAACTGCTGGCGCGGAATGAGGTTCTTGAGACGCTCTGTCATGAGCACCCCATAGGCGTAGGCCTTGTCACGGTGCACAATCGCACTAAAGGCGTCAACCGCTTCGCCCTGGAGCAAGATATCAACCTTCACAAGGTCGGCTTCCTGGTCACCGCTGGGCTCGTAGTCGAGACTCGCATAACCCTGGGTGCGGCTCTTGAGGTGGTCAAAGAAGTCGAACACGATCTCGCCAAGAGGCATCGTGTAGTGCAGTTCGACTCGGTCTGTGCCGACATATTCCATGCCCTGCATGGTTCCACGACGGGACTGGCACAGTTCCATTACCGTGCCGACGAAGTCTTTAGGGGTCAGGATGGATGCCTTCACCATGGGCTCGGTCACGCTGGCGATCTTGCCGCCAGGGAACTCGCTCGGGTTAGTAACCGTTGTGAGCTTCTTGTCGTCACCCATGACTTCATAAATTACCGACGGCGCGGTAGCGATCATGTCGAGGTTGAACTCACGCTCAAGACGCTCACGCACGATCTCCAAGTGCAACAGTCCCAAGAAGCCGCAACGGAAACCAAAACCAAGAGCCACGGATGTTTCGGGCTCATACACTAGGGCGGCATCCGACAACTTCAACTTGTCGAGCGCCTCGCGCAACACGGGATAATCAGAACCATCGATCGGGTAGAGCCCCGAGAAGACCATCGGCTTGGGTTCGGAATAGCCCTTGAGTGCTATTTCGGCCGGCTTGGCGTGGTTCGTGACGGTGTCGCCGACCTTGCTCAGGCGAACATCCTTAACACCGGTGATGAGGTAACCCACCTCACCGACGCCGAGTCCCTTCGTCGGAGTTGGCTCAGGCGAGCTCACGCCGATTTCCAGCAGCTCGTGAGCCGATTTCGTCGACATCATCATGACCTTCTCGCGAGGCGAGAGCTGGCCGTCGACCATACGGACATAGGTGATGACGCCACGGTAGGCATCGTAAACCGAGTCAAAAATCATGGCGCGGGCCGGAGCATCCGCATTTCCGACCGGAGCGGGGATGAGGCGCGTTGCGGCATCGAGAAGCTCAGGAACGCCCATGCCAGTCTTACCCGACACCCGCAGAACGTCAGCGGGTTCGCAACCGATAAGGCCCGCAATCTCTTCGGCATACTTGTCAGGATCAGCCGCCGGAAGGTCAATTTTGTTGAGCACAGGGATGATCGTGAGGTCATTCTCCATCGCCAAATACAGGTTGGCGAGAGTCTGAGCCTCAATACCTTGGGCGGCATCCACAAGAAGGATTGCTCCCTCACAAGCGGCAAGCGAACGCGAAACCTCATACGTGAAGTCGACGTGCCCGGGAGTATCAATCATGTTGAGGGCGTAGGCCTGCTCTTTGCCGTTGTCATCGGTCAGCGACCACGGCATACGAACGGCTTGGCTCTTGATCGTGATGCCGCGCTCACGCTCAATATCCATACGGTCGAGGTACTGCGCCCGCATATCGCGGTCGCTCACGACCCCCGTGACCGACAGCATACGGTCAGCGAGGGTCGACTTGCCGTGATCGATATGCGCGATGATGCAAAAGTTGCGGATCAACGCGGGATCGGTCGAAGCAGGCTCAAGTGTGTAAGAGGCGCGAGGAGACATCCGCCCAATTCTCCCATGAAGCCGACGTTCCTGCGCGCACCCGCCGAATACGACAGGCCAACACCCTCACGAGAGCGGAAGCGCGGCCACCGCACAGGGCACCGAATCGGTGCTAGACCGCTGCCATCAGGAGAAGAAACGGCACAAACGCCACCGCGCCAACCAGCAGGATCAGCACCCAACCGAAGGTCGCAACGCACGCCAGAACGATTCCCCAGATGGAGAAGCTGCGACCCGATGGCTCATCCCGCAAGCCAAAGACACCCAAAATCACGGCAGCTAGCGGCACCACGATGCTCTGCGCGAAGAAGAAGGATGCGATACCGAAACTGAGCGCAAGAATGCTCAGCGTTCGAGACGCCGCGGGCTGACTGCTAGCGGATGCCGGAGCTGCAGAAGCAGTCGGCTCAGCGGGGTCAGCAGAGTCAGCAACCAGCGGCGACTCGCTCAGAACATCACCAGACGCAGAGGAGGACGGGGAAGCGGAAGAAATAGTGGGTGAAGAAGTCATGCATCAAGCATAGAAAAACGCTGCAGCTTCAGTAATCGGGGTAACCCCCGAAATCGCCCGGGGAAGAACCGCCCTAAGCGCCGAGCTCCCAGCCTTGACGAGCTTTTACCCCCAGCGCAGGCGTGGCATCCCGCAGACACAGCAACGGTCACTACTCTTGACCTCGTCAACATGTTGTTGCAGCGGCTAAACACTCTCAGCGACAGGGCAAACTTAGTTTGTTCGGCGCTGGGGTCGCGCAATTGCTCCGCAATTGCCATAGCTCCACCGCGCTGGTAACATTGCCTGTTGGCTTATGCATATGGTTCTTTGTCGAACAGTATGCGCATCGCGGCCGGGAATCAGAACACCGATTCTCTTCCACGGCCGCCCACCATCTCTGATCCACAAACAAGAAAGCACATACACGTGGCAAATATTAAGTCGCAGATCAAGCGCATTGGTACCAACAAGAAGGCTCAAGACCGCAACCGCCAGGTCAAGAGCCAGGTCAAGACCGCCATCCGCGCAACCCGCGAAGCCATCAAGGCTGGCGACAAAGAGACCGCCATCGCGCGCCTCAAGGCAGCATCCAAGTCGCTCGACAAGGCTGCAGGCAAGGGCGTTCTGCACAAGAACCAAGCAGCAAACCGCAAGTCGGCTATGGCCAAGCAGGTTGCAGCTCTCTAAAGCTCTCTGATCGGCACTACGCCGACCACACAAAAGCCCCTACCGTTCGCGGTGAGGGGCTTTTGTTGTTAATGAGTAACAGCGGCAGCCAGCAGCAACTGCTCGCCAGATCGCTCGTTCTAGCGGATGCCGCGAGCGGCAACCACAGAAATCATGCGTTCCAGAGCAAAGACCGGGTCGCGCCCTAAGCCTTTCACTTGGGCATCCGTATCTGCGATCGCCTCGATGGCGGAGCCAAGCCCCGCATCGCTCCAGCCCCGCAGATCTTTCATAGCCCGGTCAGCCTGCCACGGTGCCATGCCAAACGTTTTCGCTGCTTGACCGGATGACATTGAGCCTCCCGAGAGTTTGGCCATCGTGCGAAGTTTCGCCGCGAAGGCGGCAACAATCGGTACCGGGTCAGCACCGGAAGCTAGAGCATGACGGAGAAGTATGAGTGCTTCTCCGGAACGACCTGCAATTGCAGAATCTGCCACCTTGAAAGCGTTGGTTTCGACTCGGCCCGAATAGTAGCGGGCTACAGTTGCTTCGTTAATTTCATCGGCATCATCAGCGAGGAGTTGCTGACATGCTGCCGCTAGTTCCGCTAAGTCGGCTGAGAAAGCCGAGACAAGTGTTCGCAGAGCCCCAGGTGTAACGCGTCGACGCTGTGCGGCGAACTCGGAAGACGCGAAATCGTACTTCTCGGCATCTTTCTTGAGCTCGAGGCACGCAATCTCGATACCGCCGCCCTTGCCTGCACGGATCGCGTCGAGCAGTTTCTTGCCGCGTACTCCCCCGGCGTGACGAAGAATCACATAGGTGTCGTCCGCGGGCGCTTCGAGATACGAGAGTGTTTCGGTGATGAAAGCGTCGGTGCACCTCTCGACGTTCGTGACCCGAATCATCCGAGGCTCGCTGAACAGTGACGGGCTCGCGAGACTGATGAGTTCGCCCGGACCGTAGTTGTCAGCTTCGAGGTCATTAACTTCGAGGCTGGGATCTTCGACTTTCAAGGTATCGCGCAGCATGCGAATAGCCCGGTCGGCAAGAAAACTTTCGGTGCCGCTGACAAGAATGATGGGCGCGGGCCGCACCTTGTTCCACGCCAGCTGCGGGATCGCGACTTTGGACTTCGCCGGCGATCGGGCGGGGGTTCTGGCGGCCACAACTCTCCTCAATTTGAACTGCGAACCTAGCCTAATGCCGGGCGCCCACATCCCTCTCCGACCACACAGAAACCACGCCAGGCTGCCTCGTGGGCGAGACCAGCACGAGTCCGGCCAGATCACTGCGCGCGACGGCTGTGCCCGCATCGTCGAGCATCGCGAGCGCGTCGGCGGTCGGATGCCCGTAGCCGTTATCGGCGCCTACTCCGATAAGTCCGAGTGTGGCCTGCAATTCGGCATAAAGAGCCGGACGTTGGTCTCCGGAGCCGTGATGGCTTACTTTGACGACATCCACTCGCTTGAATGTGTGGTTGACGTCAAGGCGCGATTGAGCGCTCTCCCCTAGATCGCCTAAGAAGACCGAACTGAGGCAGTGGCGCTGACAATCCGAGCGTGGCCGGAACTCGACGACTACGCTCGCGTCGTTACCCGCCTCGATACCGGACAGTTGCGCGGGCGGCCAAAGAACACCCCACTGCAACTCGCCAAGCTGGCCGCGATCGCCGGCACTGACTTCGACGACGTGCGCCCCAGCAGCAGTCACAGCGTCAAGCAGCGAGTCATCAGCGGGTGACCCGCTTGGGCCCACGATCACCGCATCGGCTCGCCCTATCACGGCATCCGTGCCACCAACATGGTCGTGGTCAAAGTGTGTCAGCACGAGCAAGTCGATTCGGTCGATTGATAGGCGATCGAGGCAAGCTTCGAGCAGTTCTGGTTCTGCCCCGGTATCAATGAGAGCTATCTCATCGTCACTGCGTATTACCACCGCATCACCTTGGCCCACATCACACTGAGCGAACTGCCAATCCCTCGGCCAGGTCAACGCTGCGCTCACTCCAGACCCCACCACTACCGCCAGAGCGAGCGTGGCCGCAATCGCGAGCGACATAAGGGCGCGTGTCCGCCAGATCCCGCTAGCCATCAGCGCGCAAAGCAGCAACACCGTGAGCACGCTGAGCGTCACCACCCCCACCCAACCCTCCCACCATGGGATGCGGGACCACGGGGCCCCGGCAAAGAATTCCGCTACCGCGGCAACCCATGCAGCTGGCAGCCACGCGATCCACATCAGCACGAGCCCGAGCAAGGGAAGCAGCGAGAGCGCAACGCACGCAGCGAGACCAACAACCGTCGCAATCGGCGCGGCGGGCGCTGCAAGTACGTTCGCGATGACCCCGTAGGTGGGCAGTGAGGGCTGCAAAAGGAGCAATACGGGTTGGCAGGCGAGTTGAGCCGCCAAGGGCACAGCGATCACGAGCGACAGCCAACGCGGCATCCAGCGACCTAAGAACTGCGCAAGAGGTTCAGCGAAGAGAAGCAACCCAGCCGTGGCGAAAACAGAAAGCACAAAGGCAAAGTTGCGCGAAAGCCACGGATCGAAGACTAGTAAACCGATCGTCGCGAGCGACAGCACTGCCATGCCGCGGATCGGCCTACCACCGCCGAGCGCAACCAGCACGAACGTCGCCATGAGCGCCGCGCGCAGCACGCTCGGATCGGGAGTGACGACGATCACGAACGCCACCAGCACGAGGATTGAGAGACCGATGCGCACTGCACGATTCGCTCCCGCCCGCGCGCCAAGCGCCATGATGAGCCCGACGACTATCGCGCAGTTCGCGCCTGAGACAGCCGTGAGGTGACTCAGCGAGCTCGCCTTCATTGCGGCGTCGAGATCATCGCTCACGGCAGTCGTGTCGCCGATCGCAAGCCCGCCAAGAAGCTGACCGCCGCCACCGGGGAGCTGAGCAGTGGCCTTCGCGAATGTTTGTCGCAATTGGTTAGCCCAGTCGAATTGCCACTCGGGCGCGGCACGCCACTGCGGTGCCTCAGAGGCGAAAAGCAACACTGCCCGCCCGTCGCCGGGCTCGGTGCTGGCAAGTGTGCCCGTGACCGAAAACTCGACACCGATGCCCCAAGGCTCAACCGCGCTCTCTTCGAATGCCGCCACACTGCCGCGCTGATCGTCGCTCGATTTCTCCTCGCGCCCGCCGAATCCGCTTCGTTCGGTAAAGATAAGAGCGGGTGAGTTAAGCTGCAGCACCTCTTCGTTGATCTCTAGCCGCGTGATGGTGGCTGGGAAGAAATCTGCATCCGCACGCAGCGCAGAAGTTGTCGTCGCTGTCGCGACAACGGTTGCGTGCTGCTCAGCCACCTCCCTGAGCATGGCTGGTTGACGATCTTCGGAATGGAGAGCCACTGACGTAGAACAGAGCGCGGCGAGAGCGCAGCCCAACGCAAGGCTCGCGAGGACTCGGCGTGCCCTCAGAAGCACAATCGCGGTGAGAACGCCGGCGAGTAGCCACAGCACGATGGCGATCACAGGCGCCCAGCCCGGGACCCCAATCACCAGAACGGCCACGACCCATGCTGCGGCAACGGGGAGGCTCAACCGCAGATCGAGCCTCATACTGTGACCAGATCGCGAAGTCCTTCGAAGGTAGCGTCACCAATCCCTGCAATATTTCGCAGGTCATCGACACTCGCGAAGCGACCGTTAGCTTCTCGCCACGCCAAAATGCGGGCGGCCATTGCTGGCCCGATGCGAGGCAGGGTGTCGAGCGCTGCGGCATCCGCCGTGTTCAAATTCACACGACCATCGGACGCGGCAGCGGCGTCAACGTCGTCACCTGCTGCAGGAACAGCGAACTGCTCTCCATCGGTCAATAAGCGCGCAAGATTGAGTTGATCACGGTTTGCTTCGTCGGTGAAGCCCCCGGCGGCAGCAATCGCATCGATAACGCGCGAGCCCTCGGCCAGCTCAAAGAGTCCCGGGCGCATCACTGCGCCTGTGACGTGCACGAAAAGGGACGGCGACTCAACGACGATCGCATCGCCGCCTGAGCCCAATTCGCCGCGCGCGATCTCAACCGCAGTAGGGCTACCGGTGAGCGCGGTCGCAAGCACCGCACAACCGAGCGCGACGAGCACCACGACGATGACTGCGCCGACGCGCACTCGCAAGCGCGCCTTACGAGCCTGCTCAAACTCTTCCACTCCCACAAACTAAGCGCGCCCCGATTGCTCGGAGCGCGCTTAGTTAAAACGTGTGGACTTGCTTAGCCTCCGGCGGGCTGTTGACGAGTCGCGATGTTGACGAGCTTGGGCGCCCGCACGATCACCTTGACGATTTCGCGGTCACCGACGGTGCGCTTGATCGCTTCGGATGCCATGGCGAGAGCTTCGAGGTCGGCGCCGTCAATCTTGGGCGAAACTTCGAGGCGGTCACGAACCTTGCCATCCACCTGCACAACGGCCGTCACCGACTCCTCAACGAGGAGCGACGGGTCAGCCTTGCGCCAGCCAGCGAGTGCAACAGTGGGCTCGTAGCCAAGCTTTTCCCACATCTCTTCTGCCGTGTGCGGTGCGAATAGGCTCAGCGCGATCGTGATGACTTCTGCCGCTTCACGAACTGCCGCATCGCCGCCACCAGCACCGGTGTCGATGGCCTTCCGGGTGACGTTGACGAGATCCATGATGCGAGCAACGAGCACGTTGAATTTCAGCGACTCCGCGAGGCCGGGGCCATCAGCGAGGAAGCGGTGGGTGGCACGACGCAGCGTAGTGTCGCCCGTCTTCCACTCGATCTCGGGAGCACTCGTGACATCCCGCACCACACGGAACGCTCGAGCCAAGAACTTGTGCGACGCCGCAGGCGACACGTCCTCCCAGTTGATGTTCTCTTCGGGCGGGCCAGCGAAGGCCAGCGTCAGACGCAGAGCATCGGCACCGTGCTCAGCAATTTCGCCAGAGAAGGTGACGGCCTTGCGGCTGCGCTTCGACATCTTCTTGCCCTCAGACAGAACCATGCCTTGGTTGAGCAGCGCGCTAAAAGGCTCCGTGAAACTGACGTAACCGAGGTCGAAGAGCACCTTGGTAATGAAGCGCGAGTAGAGCAAGTGCAAAATTGCGTGCTCGACGCCACCGACGTACTGGTCGACGGGAGCCCACTTCTCAGCCTCGGCCGGGTCGAAGGCCTTGTCGGGATCATTCGGCGACAGGAAGCGCAAAAAGTACCACGAGCTGTCAACGAAGGTGTCCATTGTGTCGGCGTCGCGCAGGGCTGGGCTGCCATCGCGCGGGTCCTCAACGTTGATCCAGTCTTCGGCCCCGGCCAATGGCGACTTGCCCTTGGGCTTGAGATCGAGGCCCTCGGTCGACGGCAACTCAACGGGAAGCTGATCGAAAGGAACCGGAATCAGCTCGCCATCCGAACCGTGGATGATCGGGATGGGGGTTCCCCAGAAGCGCTGACGACTGATCAGCCAGTCGCGCAGACGATACGTCTTCGCGGCGCGGCCAGTGCCAGCAGCTTCGAGCTGTTCCACGATCTTCTTGATCGCATTGTTCTTGCTGAGCCCGTCGAGCGGACCCGAGTTGATCATGCGGCCATCGCCCTGCAACGACTGACCTGTATCGCGGGGGTTCAGCGGTGGCAGGTCATCGGGCAGAATCGCCATACCGTTTTCGTCGAGCTCAAGAACAGGAATCGCACCGGTGATGGGCGCGTTCGTGTCGAGCACAACGCGCACCGGCAGGTCAAACTTGATCGCGAATTCGAGGTCGCGCTGGTCGTGTGCGGGCACAGCCATCACGGCACCGTGGCCGTAGTCGGCCAGCACGTAGTCTGCAGTCCAGATCGGGATGCGCTCCCCCGTGACCGGGTTGATCGCAAAACGGTTCAGCGGGATGCCGGTCTTGGTACGCGTGGCATCCTTGCGTTCGATCTCGGTCTGCTTTTGAGTCTGCTCGAGGTAGCTCGCGAAGGCGGCCTTGGTCTCGTCATCGGAACCCTCAACGAGTTCCGCGGCGAGGTCTCCGTCTGGGGCGACAACCATGAAGGTCACACCGTACAGAGTGTCGGGGCGCGTCGTGAAGACGGTGACTTTCTCGTCACGACCTTCGATCTCGAAGTCGACATCCGCACCAACAGAGCGACCGATCCAGTTGCGCTGCATCGAGAGAACCTTCGACGGCCACGCACCTTCGAGCTGGTTCAAGTCATCGAGTAGGCGGTCGGCGTAGTCGGTGATCTTCAAGTACCACTGCGTGAGCTTCTTCTTGACGACGATCGCGCCCGAACGCTCGGACGTGCCATCGGCCAGAACCTGCTCGTTCGCGAGAACGGTCTGATCTACCGGGTCCCAGTTGACCCAGGAATCCTTACGGTACGCGAGGCCCTTTTCGTACATCTTGAGGAACAGCCACTGGTTCCACTTGTAGTACTCGGGGTCGCTCGTGTGCAGAACGCGGTCCCAGTCAAAGGAAACGCCGTAGAGCTTCATGCTCTTCTTCTGCTGGTCGATGTTGTCGTAGGTCCAGCCACGAGGGTCGATGCCGCGCTCGATCGCCGCGTTCTCCGCGGGCAGGCCGAACGAGTCCCAGCCGATGGGGTGAAGTACGTTGAATCCGCGCTGACGCCAATAGCGCGCCGCGATGTCACCAAAGGCGTAGGCCTCGGCGTGACCCATGTGAAGGTCGCCCGAGGGGTAGGGGAACATATCAAGGATGTACTTGCGCGGGCGCTTGTCGTCCGGGTCGCTCGTCGCGAACGGCTTGAGCTCTTCCCACTTGGCTTGCCACTTGGCGTGAATGGCGGCTACGTCGTAGTCCGAGGCACCATCGCGATCGTCGTGTGCACCAGCAAAGTTAGGCTGCTCAGTCACGTAAACACTCTCAATTCGTTACAGGGAAGTTCCAAGATTACCCAACACACGGCCGCGCTCGAGGGGGCCAAACTGTGTCGGGTAATTCCATTGTCTATGAGTTGACGTATCTCACAGTACACAGCCCCACGGTAGACGGGTCGTTCACTACGGTCGAGAGCGGATGCACGGCCGCTCAGTCGGCCGAAACACCCAGCACGCGCAGCAGTGCCGCCGCCTTCAACTTGACCTCGGCCAGCTCTTCCTCGGGCACCGAGAGAGCCGTAATTCCACCGCCTGCCCCGATCGTTGAGCCCCGAGCATCCATGACGATGGAGCGGATGACCATCGCGAGGTCAACGGCACCATCGACCCCCACATACCCAAAGACGCCGGAGTAGATGCCTCGCGGAGCACGCTCAAGAGAATCGAGAATGAGAGTCGCTGAATGCTTCGGTGCTCCCGTCATCGATCCCGCCGGAAACGATGCCTTGATGGCGTCGACAGCGCTCACGTCAGAACGCAATTGTCCTCGGATGGTGCTGACGAGCTGATGCACGGTGGCGTAGCTTTCCACCTCAAACAACGTGGGCACCGTCACTGAACCCACCTCGCACACACGACCAAGATCATTGCGCATGAGGTCGACAATCATCAGATTTTCGGCCCGCTCTTTATCGCTCGAGAGCAGTTCGGCGCTCAGTTGTTGATCTTCGGTAGGGTCTGAGCTGCGTCGGCGGGTGCCCTTGATGGGCTTCGTTTCGATCACCCCGTCGGGAGAAATCGAGACAAACTTTTCGGGGGTCGAACTGAGTAGTGCGGTCTCCCCCACCTGCATAAAACCACCATGATGGCTGGGGTTTGCTCGCCGCAACTCGAGGTAGGTGGAGACAGGATCGGCTGCGTGGTCTACGCGTATGTTGGTGGTGAGGCACAGCTGGTAGGCATCGCCTTCGACGATCGCGCGCTGGCACGCTTCGATCTTCGCGAGGTAGTCGGAATCTGAATCGCGCCAGAGAGCGAGCGGAGCAGGTGCGGCCGCGGCCCGAGCCAGGGCTGCCGGGAGCGCTGCGTCGCCGGTTGCTCTTGCCGCTGTGCCCGCCGCTGCATCCGCCGCTGCATCCGCCGCTTCAATGAGCCGTTCCATCCGCTGCCGCCACAGCGCGAGCTCTCCCGTCCAACCCTCGCCGAGAGCGAGCAGGCTTAGCGACTGAGACTCGTGATCGAAAACAATCACCCGATCTACCCACAGCCATGCGGCATCCGCAGTCGTCGCCGGAGTTGTGATGGGCACCCCAAGAGACTCACCGCGCAGCTCATAGCCGAGCCAGCCGACCCAGCCCAAGCGGAAGCCTGCCGGAGCCTCCGCGTAGTCGACATCAGGGGCTGAGAATTGCCGCGCCATCCAATCAAAGACGGGCTCATCGAGGTCGGAACTCAGCACCGCCCGTTCCGAAACGGCGAGGTAGCTGCGCCCCGAGCGAGCGAGTGCCCCGCTGTCGAGCCAGACCGCGCCCGCAGCCGCCCCAGCGCACTGCGCCATGAGTTCGCTGAACACCGCCGCGGGATCGACCCAGCGCGGCAGGTCAGCAGTCAAGACGCGAGAGCGCATAACCTAAGCCTATGAGTGTGGACGCAATTTATCGGTGGCAGAACGAAGAACTCGTCGAGATCGACCCGGCCGCAGTGTCGTCTACACCTATGACGGTGGCCGATTCTTGGCTTGTCAGCGCAGGATCCGTCGTGGGCCTCGCGCTTCACCGGCAACGATTTCTGGATGCCGTACCCGCCGCCGAGCGCGAAACCGCAGAGAGTTTTTTTGCAGCTGCAGTCGCGGCTCTCCCCCGCGCTGGCATTTGGTTTCCTCGCGTCGAACTTCGCGGAGCCGAGTTCTTTCTGCGCTTGCGCGCCAACCCTGAGCTTCGTCGTTCCGCGACGGCCGTGACTGTGCAGGACGACGACCCCCGCACCCAGCCCTCGGTGAAGGGGCCTGACCTCGTGGCCATGGGCGAGCTGCAGGCCGCCGCCCGCGATCGAGGTGCCGATGAAGCCATTCTCCTCACCGACGAGGGCTACGTCATCGAGGGTGCATACAGTGCAATCCTGTGGTGGCGGGGCGAAATTCTGTGCGGTCCGCCGGCAGAATTCGAGCGAATTGATAGCGTCACCTCGCGCAGCGTGCTGACATTGGCACGGGCACTCGGGCTCGATACTCACGAGGAAGCGGTGACGCCCGCCGAGCTCGCGGGAACGGAAGTGTGGGCGGTAAACGCCCTGCACGGCATCCGGATAATCGCACGCTGGGTGGACGGGCCGGAACTCGCTGAAAAGCCGGGCCGCCTCGAACAGTGGCGCACGCGAATGGCTGCTCTCGCACGCCAGCTATAACCAGTGTGCTTTCGGCTTGGATCGCTAGGCTCATTCTGTGGATCTCTTCGACCTTGCCTTCAGCGCTGACCCGATCCCCGCTAGCGGCGGCTTCGGTGAGTGGGTAAACGATGCCTTGAGTTTCATTCTCGACACCGTTCAGTCGGTCGATCCGGTGCTTCGCACGGTTCTCGCGGGCGTCGCCATCATGCTCGAAACGTCTATCTTGATCGGCCTCGTTGTTCCGGGAGACACAGTCGTCTTGGTCGCGAGCACCGCGGTGGGCAGTGTCTTCGAAGCGTCAATCTTGATCGCTGTAGTAATCGTTGGTGCGCTCGTCGGTGAGAGCGTCGGGTTTGCTCTCGGCCGTTTTTTCGGCCCCAAGATCAGACACTCTCGCCTCGGCAAACGCATTGGCGAGAAAAACTGGGTGCAGGCGGAGCGCTATTTGGGACGCCGGGGAGGAATCGCGGTGTTTATCTCGAGATTTCTGCCGGTGATGCACTCGCTCGTGCCGGTCACTGTCGGCATGAGCACCATGAAGTACCGCACCTTCATGGCCTGGACCGTGCCGGCAACAACCATCTGGTCGGTCGCCTATGTTTCCGTGGGGGCACTCACTGCCGGAAGCTTTCGCGAGTTGCTCGATCAGCTTCACTATGCGGGCTACATTTTCGTCGCAATCGTGGTTGTCCTCGCGATCGTCACTCTCATCGCCAAGAAGCTCTTGCAGCGCTCGCAGCAGCGCCATATGGAGCAACTCGATCACGAGTAAGCGTTAACGGCAGAGGGGCGGATGCACGCGCATCCGCCCCTCGTTGCTGGACTAGCCAGCCGTGTCTCGCAACCTGAGTTAGCTCAGGCCGTTTTCGCTCAACCAGGCACTCGCGATGTCGTCAGACGACATCTTGTCTACGGTGCTCTGCACGTTGAGAGCGACGAGGCCCTCAGGCGTGAGCTTCGCGTTGACCGCATTGAGGACGTCGGCGATCGAGTCAGCGATATCCGTGTTCACAAGAGGAACAACGTTCGACGCCAAGAACAGGCCCTCAGGGTCAGTCAAGGTGACGAGGTTCTCTGTCTGGATACGCGGGTCGGCGCTGTAGACGTTGGCGATGTTGATGGTTCCCTCGACGAGCGCGGCAACGGTGGTGTCACCGGTCGCGGTGAAGCCAACCGTGGCGCCGTAGACGTCCTTGAGTCCGGCAGGACCGTAGGGACGCTCTTCGAGTTCAGCGTTTCCACCGAGTTTGAGGTCCGCAACATCGGCGAGGTCCGCGAGGCTCGTCAATGAGTTAGCTGCCGCAAAGTCAGCGGTCACGTTGTAGGAGTCCTGGTCGGTAGCCGACGACTGTTCGAGAACCGTGAGGCCCTCGGGCAGCGCTTCAGTGAGTTCAGCGTAGACATCTTCTGATGCCGTTGCCGTGGTGTCTTCACTGTAGAACTGGAGAAGGTTTCCCGTGTATTCGGGGATGATGTCTACTTCGCCACTCTCCAGAGCGGGCAGGTATGCATCGCGCTGGCCGATCTGGAATTGGCGCTCGACCTCAAAGCCAGCGTTTTCCAGTGCCTGCGAGTAGATTTCGGCAATGATTTCGTTCGAGTAGTAAGCCTGCGAGCCGACAACGATGGTGTCGCTGTTGGTGTTCTCGTCACTCGATCCGGAGTCCAGGGGATCACCAGTTGCACACCCTGACAGGGCAATTGCAACCCCGACCGCGGCGGCGCCTAGCGCGAGCCGGCCTTTGTTCTTCGCTGTGAACATTTCTATCCTCTTCTTTCTTGGGCAGGTTTTGCTGCCACCGCACGTCGTCGAGTTGATGACGTGCGGACATCTTTAGCACGCCCAGCCGAAACTCCGCGGGGAACCGCAAATTGTTGGATGAGCGCAAATATTCCGTCGAGAACGAGAGCGAGCGCTGCAATCAACAACGCGCTCCCTAACATCTCTTCATAACGTTGGAGAGGGAGGCCGCGGAAAATGTAGATTCCGAGGCCGCCTAGCCCCACGTAGGCCGCGAGTGTCGCGGTGGCGACAACCTGCAGCGTTGCCGCGCGAAGGCCACCGATGAGCAGCGGAAGCCCCAGCGGAACTTCTACCTTCCACAGGATTTGCCACTCTGTCATACCGACCGCTCGCGCAGCATCGATAACGCGGCGGTCCACCGCTTCTATTCCCGCATATGCTCCCGCCAGAATCGACGGTATGGCCAGAAGCACGAATGCTGTAATCGTTGCGAGTTGCAGTTGAACCTGGGTCACCCCAATCAGCAGCACGAGAAGCAGTATGAGACCAAACGATGGCAGGGCGCGCGCGGCTCCCGACAATCCGACGGCGAAGTCGCGCCCCTTACCCGTATGCCCGATGTAGAAACCGAGCGGTACAGCAATGAGGGCCGCAACAATCACCGCGAAGAAGGTGTAGAAAAGGTGCTCTTCGATCCGGACCGGAATCGGATTGCTCCCCTCAAGTCGCTCAGGAGAGAACAGCCACTGCACTGCTTCTATGAGCAAGTTCATGCTGGCGCTCCTTCCAGTGCGGGAGCGGGCGCCTTCTGCTTAGCAACCGTCGTCCACGGCATGAGCATCCGACCCAGCAGTACAAGAGCGCGGTCGATCACCAAGGCGACGATCACTGTCATCACGACTCCCGCGAAGATCTCTTCCAAGATTCGGCGCTGAAAGCCGTTCGTAAAAAGGTAACCGAGGCTCTGCACGCCAATGAGAATTCCGACAGTCACGAGGCTCACCGTTGATACAGCAGCAACACGGAGGCCAGCAAGCACAACGGGACCGGCGAGTGGGAAGTCGACGGTCCAGAATCGACGCCAGCCGCCAAAACCTACGGCAGTGGCCGATTGACGGATTGCCGGATCAACCGAACCCAGAGCATCCGCGACAGACCGAGCCATGATGGCCACGGCATAGAGCGTGAGCGCGATCGTAATGTTGAGCTCGCTCAGGAAAGGGATGCCTATCAGCGGCGGTAGAAGCACGAACATCGCGAGCGACGGAATCGTATACAGCAAACCGGCAAGGGTCAGCAGGATGCCTCGAGTGAGCTTGAAGCGATAAGCCAACCAGCCCAACGGGATAGAAATGAGGAAGCCGAGAACTATCGGCGGAATACTCAGCCGAATATGTTCGAGGGTGAGACCCCAGATCAGATCAAGATTATTGATGATCCAGGTCACGCTAGCTCTGACCCTCCTACAAGAACGCCGGCTCCACGGCCTTCGCTGTCAACGAGAATCGTTCCGTTTGCGGTCTTCTTGAGGCTGAGCGCGCGCTTGCCTCGTTCAGCACCGATGAAGTCCGCCACGAAATCACTTGCCGGCGCAGCCATGATCTCGTTCGGGCTGCCAACCTGAGCAATCTTGGCGCCCTTTTCGAGGATTACGACCTGGTCGCCAAGCAAGAATGCCTCGTCGATGTCGTGGGTCACGAACACGATCGTCTTGTCGAGCTCATGCTGCAAGCGAATTGTCTCTTGCTGCAACTCTGCCCGCACGATCGGATCTACCGCGCCGAATGGCTCATCCATGAGAAGAATATTGGGGTTCGCAGCGAGACCTCGTGCAACGCCAACGCGCTGCTGCTGGCCGCCGGACAGCTGACTGGGGTATCTGTCGGCGAGCGTGCGGCTGAGACCGACAGTATCCAGCAGTTCGAGCGCTTGCTCGCGCGCCTGTTTCTTCGGCACTCCGTTGAGCGTCGGCACTGTAGTGACGTTGTCGATCACTTTGAAATGCGGCAACAAACCGGAGTTTTGCATGACGTAGCCGATGCTGCGTCGGAGGGCCACCGGCTCTTTGCTCATGATGCTGTCGCCATCGATTTCGATGTCGCCCCCCGTGGGATCGACCATGCGGTTGATCATCCGGAGCAGCGTTGTTTTACCGCTGCCTGACGAACCGACGAAGACCGTAATCTTTCGTGACGGAATCACGAGACTAAAGTCGTCGACGGCAACCGTACCGTCGGGGAAACGCTTGGTTACTGCACGAAATTCAATCATGATTTCGGCTCATTCCTCGCGCCCATGCGCGGATCGACACTTGCCAGCACTTATAGCTAAACAGTATTCGAGGCCGCTGTCATTCCCGATTGGGCATAACTCAGACGAGTTCGCATAGAGCGAACTGAGCTACCAGCCGATGTTCTCCGCGATGAAGCTTCCCACGTGCGTGGTGCTCACCGAAATAAAATCATCATCACCCTGTGGGTTCGTCAAGAACGCGCGAGCGACGAGTGCATCGCTCATTTCGAGGCCAGCCTCAAGAGTGAAACGAGTCGCTTGTGAGTTCTCAACGCCGAATCGCGCAGCCAAAGCTTCGACGATTCGCTCGGCAACCAACGACTTGTGAGTGCGGCCATTCGGCAGCGGACGGAGGTCGAGCTGGTCGCCGACCCGAAGACCGCGGAAACCGGGTTCGGTGCGGTAAGCGTCAATCACCGACGCGAAAGCAGTGCGGAGTGCATCGCGCCAGTTCTCGTTGGCGGGGTCATCGATAGCGTCAACGATACGTGCCATGACCCGCTCGAAGTTGCGAGATCCCAGAGCCTGCAGCAAAACGATGCGGTCGGGGAAATAGCGGTAGACGGTGCCGATCGACGCGCCTGCGCGTTCTGCAACCATAGCGGTGGTGAGCCGCTCAATGCCGACCTCGTCGACGATGGATGCTGCTGCATCAAGCAATGCGGTCAAACGGGCAGTGCTACGTGCTTGCACTGGCTCATTACGAAGCGAGACTGCTGGTTCAGTCGCGGTGTCGCGGGTTGTAGTTTGTGCGGACACAATGGCCCCCTTCTGGTGTCTGATCAATCCTAACCTTTAGAACGCTTGTTCTACGTCGAGTAGAAGCTCACTTTTTTCGATAAGAAGCCGTAAAATTGTCATATGTGCGGTCGATTTGCAATGGATGACACGGTGAATGAGATGATCACCGCGTTTGTTACCGCTACCGGTCGACCGCCCGAGGAATGGCAAGCAGATTGGCTCGCGACTCCGATCGTTCGACCGACTGACCAGGTACCGATCCTGCTGAAGACGCTCGAGGATCGCGATGATCCACAATCTGAGCTGATTCCGCGAGCTGCGCTCGCCCAGTGGTGGTTTACTCCGCCATACTCTCCGGTGCTTCGCGCCAAGTACCCCACCTTCAACGCGCGAAGTGAGACCGTGACCGAGAAGCCGACTTTTCGCACCGCCGTTGTCAGCCAGCGTGCCGTTCTACCTGCCATCGGCTACTTCGAAACCCAAAAATCAGGCCCCGTTCCAGTGCCGCACTACATCGCGCCCCGTGAGGGGCTCATCTACTTCGCTGGCTTGTATTCGTGGTGGAAAGACCCCGCGGCAGACCCTACAGACCCCGCGCGCTGGCGCCTGACGACCACCATGTTGACGCAGCAAGCAATTGGGGCACTTGCTGAGATCCATGACCGGATGCCCGTGATTCTCTCGCGTGACGCGATCGATGAATGGACTGATCCCCGCGTTCGCGGTGACCGCCTTCTCGTTGATGCCACGGTGACTGCTTCAGCCGCACTGAGTGAACAATTGCGTGCTGAACCCCAGAGCTAAGGTCACAGCGAAACCTGCAATGCGCGCGCGCCCCGCTCGAGGCACCCTAGGCTGGAGTAATGGCTCGAACCCGTAAGTCCCATGCTCCTGGCCCGACGGCGGGTGAGATTCTTCATCGAGCCGCCAGAATCGAGGATGCGTTCCATCGTTGGCGTGAACGCCGCGGCCGCAAGCGCGGACTCACCACGACGATTATCCCTTTCAGTAGCTATGCGACGGAGGGCTGGGCTCGCATCCTGTGTCGTGTAGTACTGACTCGCGGCACTGAAGCCTCAAAGAAGCGCGCGGAGAAAGTGCGCGGCTGGCGGAGTTTCTTCAGCATTCCGGTGAACTCGGAAGTCGTTACAGTCACGATTGGCGACGCTCAAGTGCAATTGACTCCGGGCCGTGGCGGAGTAATTGATGAACAAATCGACGTCGAGATGGCACCAGGTTGGCAGACAGCCACTCTCGATTCAGCGGGCTCCGACCCTACGACGGCTCACATCTTTGTGGTTGATCCGGCAGCCAACTTTGGAATCATTTCCGACGTGGACGATACCGTCATGGTCACGGCACTCCCCCGACCGTTGCTCGCCGCGTGGAACACTTTCGTGCTCGACGAGCACGCGCGACGCCCCGTCGCCGGAATGGCGGTCCTTTACGACCGCATCACGCGCGCCAATCCGCACTCTCCCGTTGTATACCTGTCGACGGGAGCGTGGAATGTCGCGCCAACGCTGACCCGGTTCTTGCGGCGAAACCTCTATCCCCGTGGAGCCATGCTGCTCACTGACTGGGGGCCGACCCATGATCGCTGGTTCCGCAGCGGTGCCGAGCACAAACGGGCAAACCTTCGGCGCCTCGCTTCGGAGTTTCCTCACGTGAAGTGGTTGCTCGTTGGTGACGACGGGCAACATGACGAAGAGATCTACGGCGAATTCGTCGCCAGCCACCCGGAGAACGTCGCCGCTGTCGCCATCCGCCAGCTCTCAACCGGTGAGGCAGTGCTCGCCGGTGGCCGCAGCAAAACCGCCGAGCGTGAGAGCGAATCATCCGTTCCGTGGCGGTACGCACCAGACGGCGCCCGCTTGGCGATTGAACTGCGCGAGCTGGGTTTGATCAACGACTAGCGCCACATTGATTTGTTAAATTTCGTGCACGATGCGGCGATGTACAGGAACAGGGCCCGCGACGCTGCAATGATTGAGTAATGGCGTTACCAATCGAAGACTATGCCCTCATCGGCGACTGTCAGACTGCTGCCCTCGTTGGAATCGACGGGAGCATTGACTGGCTCTGCTTTCCGCGATTCGACTCCGCGTCGATGTTCGGAGCGCTGCTCGGCAACGAAGACCACGGCCGCTGGCTCGTTGCCCCGAGGGCGAGTGTGGATGCCCCGGCAACAGTCACCGTGACTCGCAAATATCAGACCAACACCTTCATCCTCGTCACGACGTGGGTCACGGAGGAGGGTGAGGTCGAAGTAATTGACTTCATGCCCCATGGCAACCGCCGCGCCGATGTTGTTCGCCGCATTCGTGGTGTGCGCGGAACCGTATCGATGTATACCGAACTGCTCATTCGGTTCGGCTACGCGACCGCGCTACCGTGGTTGCATCAGGCACCTGAAGCTGGCGGCCACGCGATCATCGCTGTGGCTGGCCCTGATGCGATTGTCGCTCGCGGTATCGAAATGCATTCTGCCGACCACACTCACCGCGGCGACTTCACGATCAGCGAAGGCGAAACCCGCGACCTCACGATGACGTGGTACCCCGCACACCGCAACCCGCCAGCCGACGTTGACGTGGATTCCGTTCTTGAATCGACAAGCAAGTGGTGGCTCAACTGGGCTGCACACTGCGAGCCGACCGAGGAGTACCGCGAGATCGTGAAGCGCTCGCTGCTGGTTCTTCGCGCTCTCACGCACGAAGACACCGGTGGCATTGTTGCCGCAGCGACGACGAGTTTGCCGGAGTGGTTTGGCGGGAGCCGCAACTGGGACTACCGCTACGTCTGGCTTCGCGACGCTGCGCTCACCCTGCACGTCTTGCTGGATCACGGCTACGTCGCAGAGGCAGAAGCCTGGCGCCGTTGGCTGTTGCGGGCGATCGCAGGAGACCCTGCCGACGTGCAGATCATGTACGGACTCTCGGGCGAGCGATGGCTGGAAGAGCGGGAGCTCACCTCGCTGCCCGGCTACGAAGGAGCGTCGCCGGTTCGCGTCGGCAACGGTGCGTTCGACCAGTTCCAAGGCGACGTCTTTGGCGAAGTCATGATCGCCCTCCAAGCGGCCCGTCGCTCCGGCGTTCATGAGAACGACTTCTCGTGGCCACTGCAACGGGCGCTGATGAGTTACGTCGAAGACAACTGGAACCGTCCGGACAACGGTATCTGGGAGATTCGCGGACCGGAGCGCCACTTCACGCACTCTCGAGTGATGCTGTGGGCAGCGATGGACTGCGCGATCACAGCCGTGGAAGAGTTCGGGCTTGAAGGTCCCGTTGAGAATTGGATCGGCATCCGCGAAGAGATTCGCCAAGAAATCGAACGCGACGGTTGGGATGCCGAACGCGGAACGTACACGCAGTACTACGGCGGCTCCGGTGTCGATGCCTCGCTTTTGCAACTCCCTCAGGTGGGTTATCTCAAGGCAGACGACCCCCGGATGCTCAGCACTGTTGCTGCGATCGAAGACGAACTCCTGCAGGACGGTCTCGTGTTGCGCTACCGCACCGAGAGCGGAGTGGATGGCCTGCCCGACGGCGAGAACCCCTTCCTGACCTGCTCGTTCTGGCTGGTTGAACAATACGCATCCTCCGGCAGAGTAAGCGACGCCACGGTACTCATGGACCGACTCGTAGGTTTTGCGAACGATGTCGGGCTCATCAGCGAGGAATACGACACCGTCAACGAGCGCCAGGCGGGTAATACTCCGCAAGCACTGAGCCACTTGGCTCTCGTTCGAGCGGCAGACGCGATCTCGAAAGCAAAGAACCCGCAGTGAAGTTTTTTGCGACGCTTGTCATTGCGCGTCGTTCACCGCTGCTACAGGTGCTCAAAACATCTGTAGCAGCGGTCATTGCGTGGCTCGTCGCCGGATTCGCCCTGCAAGAACCTCTCCCCATCTTTGCTGCGATCGCGGCACTACTCGTCGTGCAGCCGAGCGTCACACAGTCGATCGAGAAAGGTCTCGAGCGCAGCATTGGTGTCGTTGCCGGCGTCGTTGTCGCGCTCGGTGCTGGTCAACTGTTTGGTGATCAAAGCTGGGTGATCCTGGGCGTCATCATCATCGCGGTTCTCGTCGCCTGGTTGTTGAAACTCAGCCCCGGCTCGGCGAACCAGATCCCGATTAGCGCGATGCTCGTGCTTGCACTGGGCGGCCAGAATGCTGGCTATGCGGTTGAGCGAATAATCGAAACGATTATCGGTGCCATGATCGGCCTCATCGTGAACCTCGCGATTGTCGCTCCCGTCATTGTGAGCCCTGCCCACGCGGCCGTCGCCACGCTCACAAAGCGCACCGCAGCAACCCTCGAGTCGCTCGCCGTATCGCTGCGCCAGCCGCAGACCGACGCTCAGTTACGCACGCTTCTTGAGGAGGCGCGTCACTTGCGCGATCTGCGCGATGCTGCTGGCACCGCGCTACGTCAGGGCGCAAACAGCCTCACGTTGAATCCCCGAAAGAGCAAACATCACCGACTGCTCAGGCGTGACACCGAGCTCTTTGCGATGCTCACCGTACTCGTGACGCGAACGCTCGGGATGGCGCGAGCGATCCACGATCGCTACGACACCAATCTCGTCTCCGACCCCGTGGTGCTGTCAATTGCGCGCGAATTAGAGCGAGCCGCTCACGACCTGCGCCTGCGCGGTCGTTCGCCGAATGAACGAGAGGCCGCGCCTCCCACTCAGGAATTGCTCGCGCTCACCGCACCCCTCACCGTGCTGACGCCACATCCGCAACACTGGATTCTGATTGGATCACTGCTCGAAGATGTGCGCCGAGTCCACGAAGAAATCGTCGGCAACACTGACAACGGCTAGCTAGCCAACGATCGCCGCGCACTCAGCGAGACAGCGCACAAATCGCCCCGTCTCCCCCGAGATTTCACGCCGCAACTCGAGCAGCCGCAGCGCAGCGTCATCGATGACAGCCTCGTCAAGTGTGCCGTCGTCAATAGCTTGCTCGACGGCAGCAACAATGGCCGCCGTATCGACTGCTCCGACGTAGAGCAACATGGTGTTTCCTGCCTCAATCGCGCGGACAGCATTCGCGGTCTGATCGGCGTACTCCGCAACTCCTGAGCGTTCAAGCATGCCCATGTCATCAGTGATCACTATGCCGTCAAACCCGAGATCTTCGCGCAGAATCTCATGCCAGCGGCTTGAGAATGTCGCCGGCTCAGAATCCACTGCGGTGAACGTCAAATGGCCGAACATGACCAACGGCGCTCCCGCGGCGATGCCCTCCTCAAAAGGAACCGCGTGAGTCGACTGCCAATCAGCAAACGACAACGACGTCGTTGGGATGCTCGAATGCGAGTCGCCAGCAGCAGCACCGTGCCCGGGAAAGTGCTTGAGAGTGGAGAGCACCATCGACTCACCCTGCACAGCCTGAGCAACCCGCGCGCCAGCATCCCGTCCGGTCGCTCCGAACGAGCGGTCATAGATGAAGCTCGACGTGTCACTCGCGATGTCCGCGACAATACCGAAGTTCACCGACACCCCTACTGACTTGAGTAATGCCCCACGTTGAGCGAACGCCTCAAAGGATGCACTCGGTGACTGCGAACGAAGTTCATAGGCAGAAGCGGCATCGTCTGTAGGTACACGACGAACGATTCCACCCTCCTGATCGGTCGCGACGAGCACAGGAAGTCCCGCTTCATCGCTGAGCGCAGCTGTATCCGTTCGCAATTGGCTCAAGCTGCTCGGGATGTTGTCGCCCATGACGATGAAACCGCCGGCTCCCTCAAGATCTGGCCCTAACCGCGCAGCAGGAGAAACTCCGGGAACATGCACCATGAGCATGCTCATCACTTTGTGACGGAGCGACATAGTAGAAAGGCGATCACTCGCATATTGCGCTACAGGATCAAGCTTCTCCACGGGCGGCCTAGCCGCAAAAGTGGGAGCCGGCACGATCTCGGGATTCCGGCCGGTTGTGCATCCGGCCAACATCATGAAGGCGAGCACAACACCGATGAACGCCGGAATTCGTCGTGCGATCGTCATGCAGCGATCGTACCCGGCATCGGAGAAGTCTCCCTATAACAGCCAGGTGAGCGACGCGAAATCCTCAGCGCTCAGTCCAAACTTGTCGGTGGCATGCGCCACCGCCGACCGCACGGCGGGAACGTCAGAGTCAACGCGCGTGAGCACGTCTATTCCCGCCGGAGTAAGTCGCGACTTGGAAAACCGCAACACCATGGTGTCAAAGTTGTCATCGGCCCCCACGACCTGCCAGTGACTGGTGAGAACCTTCAGCCAGCCTTGGCCCCGCCACACAAATTCGTCACCCCGCAAGCGGTCGGTGCCGATGATCGTTTTCACTTCACCGGTACGAGTCGTGTAGCTCACTGTGTCGGTCAATGTCAGCTCATCGCCTTCCACGGACTCGTAGCTAAACTCCGGATTGTGCCGCGTTCCGTCAACCCACATCGGAAAATTGGTCGCTCGAAGAGTCCACGCGCCAGGCAGCTTGGCGGCAAGCACCGAAGAATCAAAAACTTCACTCACAAGATCAACATAGAACACCACGGCTGAGAGTCCCGTCACGACGCGAATCACCGGCTACTCTTGGCCCATGTTTCGCGCCCTCCTTCGGTCGTCTCACCCGGGCCCCACACTGGCTGTGACTGCCATTGTTCTCGCTCTTGCCTGGGGTTACGGACTCGAAGGGTGGCGCATTGCGCTTGTGACCCTTGCCATCGTGGCCAATCAGCTTTCGGTGGGCATCTCTAACGATGTGCTCGACGCTGACCGGGACCGTTCCTCCGGCCGCACCGATAAGCCTCTCGCGAGCGGCGATGTCTCCGTGACGACAGGGGCGGTTGTCGCGCTGGGGTTGGCTGCGACATCCATCGTTCTCTCGCTCGCGCTTGGACCGCTAGCAGCCGTTGCCCATGGGATTTTTCTCGCAAGCGGCTGGGTCTACAACCTTGGGTTGAAGTCGACACTGGCCTCAGTAGTGCCGTACGTTGTCGGTTTTGGCTCGCTGCCCGCCATCGTGACTCTGGCGTCCGACGCGCCGCGGCTTGCCGCACCGTGGTCGATGACGGCTGCTGCGCTATTGGGAGTGGCCGCTCACTTCAGCAATGTGCTCCCTGACCTTGCCGATGACTCCGACACCGGCGTGCGCGGGCTTCCGCATGTGTTGGGGGCTCGTGTCTCCGCGGTCGTCATAGCACTCGGACTCATCGGCGCGAGTGCTGCTGTCGTTTTCGGCCCCGGCACGACTCCGAGCGTTCTGGCGCTCATCGGGTTCGCGGCGACAGCCACCATCGCTAGCGTGAGCGTAGTTCTCGTGGTGAGTGGCCGCCTTGAACGGATGCTGTTCCGCCTCACCATCGCCGCCGCGGTCATCAATGTTGCGCTCTTGCTGCTCTCAGCGCCCGGACTGAGCTAGAGCTCCGCTACGCCAGTGGTGGAGCGGCCTCCACGGCCTCTTCTTCGGTAGCAGCGGGGTTGCGGATGCCGAGCAACGAGGCGAGCGCCCCCGCGAAGAGCAACGCAGCGGTGACTATGACAACGCGATGGAAGTTCTCTGGCGACAGCGGTCCCACCGCAATAACGCCGATAAGCGCCACCGTAACAAGCCCCGCAATGCGAGAAACAGCATTATTTACCGCCGAACCGATACCTGCCTGCTCCGCCGAGATGGCGCCCAGAATTGCGGATGTGAGCGGCGCGACGGTCATGGAGAGTCCGACAGAGAATAAGAGCACTCCCGGAAGTACTTCAGTGAAGTAGTTCACGGACTCGCCCATCCGCAGGAAGGTCACGTAGCCGACACCGCCGAGAAAAGGGCCGAGCGTCATAAAGAGTCGCGGCCCATACTTGCCGCTCAACCGGCCAAAGTACGACGAGAGCACAATAATGCCGAGGGAGGAAGGCAAGAAGGCGATTCCCGCGAAGGTCGCCGAGTAACCCGCCACTTCCTGCAAATACACGACCACAATGAATCCGCCGAGAGCCAGCGCTCCGTAGATGAAGAACGTTGCAATGTTGCCCATGCTGAAATTACGCCGACGAAACAGTTCAAGCGGCAGCATCGGTTGAGCCGCCTTGCTCTGCCACACGATGAACGCGACAAAACTGAGGATGCCGACAGCGAGGGGGCCATAGACAGCGGGGCTATCCCAGCCCAGATTCCCCTGCTCGATAAGCGCGAAGACGGGGCCGCCAAGACCGACAATCCCCAGACCTGCGCCAATGAAATCAATGCGAGTGTTTACTTTTCGCTCGTCACGATGACCGAGTCTCACGAGCAGCCAGAGCGCAATCGCGATAGGTATGACGTTGATGGCAAACACGAGACGCCAGCTCAGCAGGTCGACAAAAGCACCACCGAGCACGGGGCCCACGATGAACGCCGCGCTCGTCCACGCCGTCCACTGACCGATCGCGTGGGCTTGAGCCGCGCCCCGGAAAGTGGACATGATCAACGCGAGCGAACTCGGCACTAGGAGCGCCCCGGCGATACCTTGCGCTCCACGCATAACGATCAGTAGTTCCGGAGTCGGGGCGACAGCGATGAGCAGCGATGCCACGCCAAAACCGATCAGCCCAATCCGCAGAATCACAATGCGACCGAACACATCGGAGAGAGAGCCCGCGAGCAAGATCAGGGAGCCGAGGGTGATCAAATAGGCATCGACGACCCACTGTTGAGTGCTCAGTCCACCGCCGAGCTCAGAGCTGATTGCGGGCAACGCAACATTAATCACAGACCCATCGAGAAAAGCGACAAACGAAGCCACAATCGCGATGGTCAGGACGAAACGTTGATCGCGGGTCATACAGCTATTCAACACCCGCCGGCCGCGAGATATGCCCGGCCAAGCTGACTGTCATTAGTCGAGCCGACTCAACCCCGTGACACGCACGACAGCGACCCCCTCGGCGGCAGACTCGGCGAGATCGACCGTGGCATTGATCGACCAGTCGTGATCTCCGGCAGGGTCCTCGATAATTTGCCGAACGTGCCACTGACCTGGCTCCTCGGTGATAGCAATCATCGCTGGACCGCGCGCGTCACCCGACGTGGAGATGGTGTCGTGCTCGTCAAAGTAACGGTCGAGCGCCTCACCCCATGCCTGCTCATCGAAGCCTGCTGCGGCATCCAACTCGCCAAGCGCGACCGCGTCGTCACGCGCCGCAAGCTGCACGCGGCGGAACATCTCATTGCGCACGAGTACGCGGAAGGCCCGCGCGTTCGTCACGACGGATGCCGGGGTCGGCGGCAACACGGGCTCATTACTGCTGGCGCTATCGGCCCCGTTCGTCATAGCCTCCCACTCATCGATGAGACTCGAATCGACCTGGCGCACGAGTTCGCCGAGCCATTCGATGAGGTCGAGAAGTTCGTCTGTCTTGGCGTCATCCGGAATGGTCTGGCGAGTGGCGCGGTAGGCGTCGGAGAGGTACCGAAGCACGAGACCTTCGCTGCGGGCAAGCCCATAGAAACCCACGAAATCGGCGAACGTCATGGCGCGCTCGTAGAGATCACGCACGACGCTCTTGGGGCTCAGAGCAAAGTCGCCGATCCATGGCTGACTCGCGCGATACATGTCGAAGGCCGCATCAAGCAATTCTTCGAGAGGCTTCGGCCACGTGACCTCGTCGAGCAGTTCCATGCGCTGGTCGTATTCGATCCCCTCGGCTTTCATCGCCGCGACCGCTTCACCGCGAGCCATGAACTGTTGTTGCGACAGGATCGGGCGCGGGTCATCCAAGGTCGCTTCAAGTACCGAGATCATGTCGAGCGCATAGCTGGGCGACTCTCGGTCGAGCAGATCGAACGATGCAACAGCGAAGGGTGAGAGCGGCTGGTTGAGCGCAAAGTTCGCCTGCAACTCGACGGTGAGGCGAATCTCGATCCGCTCGTCGAAGCTCTCGACTTCTTCGCCGTCGACGACAACAGTGTCGGAGACCCGATGCTCTTCGACAATCTCCGCTGTGCGCAGCGTGCGGTAGATCGCGAGCGCCTGCTTCGCGAGCTCGCGCTGCTTATGCCGGGGTTCGTGGTTATCTTCGACGAGTGTGCGCACGTTGGAGAAGACGTCTCCCCCGCGGGCGATCACGTTGAGGATCATGGCGTGATTCATGCGCATGTTGCTACTGAGTTGCTCGGGCTCAGCGGCGATCATCCGTTCGAAGCTGGTTTCGCTCCAGGTCACGAATCCCTCGGGTGGCTTTTTGCGAACAATCTTGCGGATCTTCTTGGGGTCGTCTCCCGCTTTCGCGACGAGTTTCGCGTTCTCCGATTCGTGTTCGGGTGCTTGCGCGACAACTGTGCCCGCCGTGTCGAAACCCGCGCGACCGGCTCGACCGGCGATCTGGTGAAACTCGCGAGCAGTGAGTTGACGCATCCGAGTTCCGTCGTACTTCGTGAGCTGTGTCAGCAGAACCGTGCGGATGGGCACGTTGATCCCCACGCCGAGGGTGTCGGTTCCACAGATCACTCGCAGCAATCCCCGCTGGGCAAGTTGCTCGACGAGTCGCCGATACTTCGGCAGCATCCCCGCGTGATGGACTCCGATACCCGAGCGAATGAGTCGCGACAAAGTCTTGCCGAACACCGTGGTGAATCGGAAGTCACCAATCGCTTCAGCAATCTCGTCGCGCTGCTCTCGCGAGATGACCTTGATGCTCGTCATGGCTTGAGCGCGCTCAAGCGCAGCAGCTTGCGAAAAGTGCACGATGTAGATCGGTGACTGCCCTGTCGAGAGCAGCTCTTCGACGGTTTCGTGAATAGGGGTAAGCGCCCACGAGTAGTGCAAGGGCACGGGACGCTCGACACCCGTGATGAGGCTTGTTTCGCGGCCAGTGCGGCGGCTCAGATCATCCGCCAGTGGCTGCATGTCTCCGAGCGTCGCCGACATAAGCACGAACTGCACCTTGGGTAGCGTCAGCAGTGGAACCTGCCAGGCCCAGCCGCGGTCGGGATCAGCGTAGAAGTGAAACTCGTCCATGACGACCTGATCGACCCGCGCATCCGCTCCCTCGCGGAGCGCGAGGTTGGCAAGAATTTCTGCCGTGCAACAAATAATCGGAGCATCCGCGTTCACGGAAGAGTCGCCCGTAACCATGCCCACGTTCTCTGCACCGAACACGTCGACAAGGGCAAAGAACTTTTCACTCACGAGCGCCTTGATCGGTGCCGTGTAAAACGTGCGCTGCCCTTGAGCCAAAGCAATCGCGTGGGCGGCGATCGCCACGAGGGACTTTCCTGTACCGGTGGGAGTGGAGAGAATGACGTTCGCGCCAGAAACAAGCTCGATAACGGCTTCATCTTGCGCAGGGTACAGAGTCAGACCACGATCGGATGCCCAGCCCACGAAAGCGTCATAGGTTGCGTCTGCGTCAAAGGGCGTCGGAAGCGCGTCCAGAAGTGAGGGCATTGTTCCACCGTAGCGGGGTCTCGACACCTCAGAGCACGCCGGATGCAGGGAGTTAGCTCAGGGCGAGCATTACCGACGCCACGAGAGCAAGCACCATGCCGAGCAACTGCACTCGACTGACTTTCTCGTGAAGCGTGAAGCGCGCCAGCACTATCGTCGCGAGCGGATAGAGACTCACAAGCACTGAGACGACCGCCAGACTGCCCGCTTGCAGCGCGAAGAGCACAAAGGCATTGGATGCCCCCACGAGTACGCCACCGAAGGCCGCGAGGATGCGTGCCCGGCCAACGCTCACGACCGGACCGCCCTCGGGTTGATGATCAAACTGGGCGAAGAAGTGGCGCAGCGGAACACTGAGACGTGTCAGAGCAAGCAATACGAGCATGGCGGCGAGACCGACGAGAATCTCCACTACCGCCGTTGCGAGCCCCGCTGACTCTGGCGCATGGTCGAGAGCGATGAGGGCACTACCGAGCCCGAGACCGGAAACGATGCTGACAACAACCGTGCGCGGCCGCACCCGCAGTGCAGCATCCGACCGCGTGACGGAGACCAGTAGCGCGCTGATGAGAGCAAGCACGATAGCGATCCACGCTTGAACCGGCAGTTGCTCGCCCGTGAGCACGGCGAAAGCGACGGGCACAATCGCGCCGATAACAGCGATAAGAGGTGCCACCAGGCTCATGGGGCCATCTGCGAGAGCCGCGTAGAACGTGAGGAGACCGACGATCGCACTGACCCCGGCGATACTGCCCCAGAGCAACGCTCCCGGCTCGAAACTGACCGGAACAAAGAGCATTGCCATAAGCAACGACAGCGTTGCGAACACATGGATGATCGTGGTGGCGGGAACCACCCGCAAACGACGTGTGCTCAGCCCGCCAAAGAAATCAGAGACGCCGTAGAACACGGAGCCCGCAAGGGCGAGCACGACGCTGAGGATCATGTCGCCAGCATAGAGCCAGTACTAGCCATCCAAGGCACGAGAAGATCAGTAGCGCGGGTAGAATCTGGTGTGCCTAACTCTTCTGACACCCCCGACCACGCCCCGAGCGGCCTTGACCCTGCAGAGCTCGACATTGCGCTGAAGGTGCTGGGCCAGATGGTAGGCATGGATGAAGAGCACCCCGACTTTGTGACAGTACGCCGCGCGACGGCAGCGATGTTCAAAGCGGTGAAGAAGGAGCGCCGTCTCGAGAAACGGGCCGCAATCGCTGACGCCGACCGTGACGTCATCGCAGCGACCGCCACCGGTGCAGCAGACCGCATCGATGACGAAACTCGCGGCATCCCCATTTCGACGAGCACAACGGCGCCGACGGCAGGCGAACTCATCAAAGCGCGCCCCTGTTATATCTGCAAGCAGCCGTACACCACTGTCGACGCGTTCTATCACCAGCTCTGCCCGAGTTGCGCGGCGTTCAATCACGCTAAGCGAGACGCGCGCACCGATCTCAGTGGCAAGCGCGCCCTGCTCACCGGCGGTCGCGCCAAGATCGGCATGTATATCGCGTTGCGACTGCTGCGGGATGGCGCCCACACCACCATCACGACCCGCTTTCCTCGGGATGCCGTTCGCCGCTTCTCGAGCCTGCCCGATTCGGCAGACTGGCTGCACCGCTTGCGCGTCGTCGGAATCGACCTCCGCGACCCCGCACAGGTCATCGGCCTCGCCGAGTCCGTCGCGGCTCAGGGCCCGCTCGACATCCTGATCAACAATGCAACGCAGACCGTGCGTCGCTCCCCTGGCGCGTACCAGCCTCTCGTCGACGGCGAGCTCGCTCCCCTGCCCGACGGCCCGCTGCCCGAGCTCGTGACCTTCGGCCACACGAACGACCCGCACCCGCAGGCGCTCGCCCAGTCTGTATCAGCTCACCCCATTTTGGCTGCGGCGGCCACTCGTGCAGAAGAGCTCACCGAGCAAGCCATGACCGCCGGTTCAAGCTCGCTCGAACGGCTTGCTGCTGGCACCGCGATTGATGCCGGTGGGCTTGTCCCCGACCTCGATTCGATCAATTCGTGGACGCAGCACGTCGACCAGGTTGATCCGCTCGAAATGCTCGAAGTTCAACTCGCCAACACCACAGCACCGTTCGTCTTAATCTCCAAGCTACGTCCATCGATGGCTGCCTCCGCGTCACGACGCAAGTACATTGTGAACGTGTCGGCGATGGAGGGCGTGTTCGGCCGGGGCTACAAGGGGCCGGGGCATCCGCACACCAATATGGCTAAAGCGGCCGTGAACATGCTCACTCGCACGAGCGCACGCGAGATGTTTGAGAGCGACGGCATTCTCATGACGAGCGTTGACACTGGATGGATCACGGATGAACGCCCCCACCCGACGAAAGTGCGGTTGGCAGAGGAAGGCTTTCATGCGCCGCTCGACCTCGTCGACGGTGCGGCCCGTGTCTACGACCCCATCGTGCGCGGCGAGGACGGCGAAGATCTGTTCGGCATCTTCTTGAAGGACTACGACAAGAGCTCATGGTGACGCCGGCAGATTTTCTTCGCGCCACGACAAGCGGAACACGCGTCGTCGTGCGACACCTCATTGACGATGGGCGCGCCACCGACTCTCTTGGCTATTTTCATCTCGCCGATGACACTCATTGTGTAGTCGCGACCGCCCGCGGGCTCGAAACGATCGAGCTGGCGCGGGTGATCGCGGCCAAAGAGGTGCCGCCGCCACCGGCGCCGCGCCCTCGTGCTACTTCTTCGGACTAGCCTTCGCTGGGGCCTTCTTCGCCGCTGGGGCTTTCTTCGCCGCTGGGGCTTTCTTCGCCGGTGGGGCTTTCTTCGCCGGTGGGGTCTTCTTCGCCGCTGGGGCCTTCTTCGCCGCTGGTGCTTTCTTCGCCGGTGTGACCTTGCCAGGGTTGAACATGTGCCCAGGGTCAGCAGAGTCAAAGAGTCCCTGCATGACCTTCACGCCCTCAGTAGAGATGTCTTCCTCAAGCCACGGAGAATGTTCAACACCGACTCCGTGGTGGTGTGAAATGGTGCCATCGTTGTCGACGAACGACTGTTGAATGGCGCGCTTGACGGTGTCGTATTCGCCCATAGGGTCGTCACCAAATGTGAACGCAAAAGTGAAGTAGAGACACGCTCCCGAGTGATACGAGTGCGACATGTGCGACATGATCCAGCCCTTAGTGCCGAGCGAATCGTAGGCATCTTGCGCTGCTTTGTGGGCTGCGGCGTGGAGCTTCACTACCGACGACCAGGGGGTTGCCGTCTCAGAGACATCACCAGCGGCGCCCATGTCGAGCAAGAAGTCCCGCAGGTAGGGAGTGTCGAATTTTTTCTGGTCGTAGAGGATGCCCGGCCCCTTGCCGACGCCCATTCCCCCGTGCTTGCTCACGATCTTGTCAACGAGACTCTTCTGACGTTTCGCGTGTGAAGTTTCTCCTTCGAAGCCGATGAACGAGAGACAAATGTCGTCGAGATTCCACCCCTTGGCCTTCATGAGGTTCGGCAGTGCAGTCTCGGCAGAGAACTTGCTAAAGCCAGTGCGCGTCTTGCTCGTTGCGAGTGAGAAACCCGTCTCTTTCGCGTCAGATATGCGTGTGATGGATGGTGTCGCATCCGACTCAGCGATGGCTTGCATCGCGGCGATTCCCGCTTGCCAGTTTGGGAAGAAGTACGCGTAGACATCACGCTTCTCGGGAATCCGGTGTACCTGCACCGTTACTTCGGTAATGACTCCGAGACGACCTTCGCTGCCCAGAATCATCTCTCGCACGCTCGGACCGCTTGAGGTACTCGGCAGAGGGCGCAACACGAGCACGCCACCGGGGCGCACAACTCGAAGTCCACGAGTGATGTCGGCGATGTCGCCGTACTTGTCTGATTGCATTCCCGACGATCGGGTAGCAACCCACCCGCCGACCGTCGAGTGTGTGAAGCTGTCGGGGAAGTGACCGATCGTCCAGCCCTGAGCATTGAGCTGCTCCTCGAGGTCGGGCCCCTGGGCGCCGGCTTGGATTCGCGCAAGCCCCGCCGCCTTGTCTACGGAAATGACCTTTCGCAAACGTCCGAGGTCGAGCGAGATGACAACGCGCTTCTCTGCGGGCATCGGCTCAAGGCTGCCCGCGATGTTGCTGCCGCCACCGAAAGGAATGATGACCGCGTTGGCGGCAACAGCCGCATCCACGATCGCTTGCACTTCAGCTTCATCGGCTGGGTAGATGACAACGTCAGGGCTGCGTTCGATCGCATTGCTGCGGATGCGCACGAGGTCGCGCAGGCTCTTGCCGTAGGTGTGAATGACGCGCACCATGTCGTCGCGAGTGACGTTGTCGTCGCCAACGATGCCGGCCAGTTGTGAGATGAAGGCTGCCGTGGCTTTGCTCTTCGGCACGTTCAGATCATCAAACGACGGCTCGCCAGCGCGAGTGGCCGAACCAAGGTCGAGACCGACCGCGTACTCCACGAAGGGAGCGAATCCGGGCTTGTCCTCGTGGTGGAATCCCACACCCTCGTTGCCCCAGCCCCACCACTTCATGTGTTTGACAGCAGTCATTTGATTCCCTTCGGCGATGAGCGTGGCATTGGTTGAACCGTCTCGTGAAGCTGACGAACAGCGTCAGACAGTCGGGTAGAAAATTCTTCGGGTGTCTCGGAACCAGAGCGGTACATCAATTCGCCACAGACTACCGTGACGGGCAAGCGGCCTCGCTTTGGCCAGTTGTAGCCTCGAGGCATTGCTGCGGAGGCGCCAACAAGAGCAATGGGCAAACATGGCGCGGAAGTCGCAATAGACAGTGCCGCCGCCCCCGGTTTAAAGCGCGTCAACGCGCCCTCTCGAGTTCGTCCTCCCTCCGGAAAGATGAGGAGAGGAACGCCCCGTTCGAGCAGGGCCCGCGAGGATCCCACGCGCTTACCCTCGGCATTGCGTTCAATCGCGAAGGCGTTGAAGAACAGCGTTGTCAGCCACTTTCGCCACCAGACTTCGAAGAAGTAGTCCGCAGCGGCCCCGGCAGCAAGGTATCGCGCTCGTTTGCGGGGAAGAGCGCCAATAATAAGCGGAGCATCAAGGTGGCTTGAGTGGTTAGCGACGGCAATAAAGGGCCCGTCAAAGCTCTCGATATGTTCGCTACCGTGCACTCGCACACGTACGAGCGACCACACGAGGGGTTTGAGTAGCCCTCGTTGCGCTATGAACCGAACACTCGCCACCGGTGCCGAGGTAAAACGGTCAAAACCACGGATCATTTCTTAGTCGTATCCTTCACGCCACGTGATTCGGAGCCCTCGTCACTTCGGCTTGAAGAAATCTTGGCAGAGATCCAGCGAATTGTGCGTCTCGGCAGATGTCGAGCAAACCACCCGATGACTCGGTACCGAACAGTAGGTATGGAAATTACTTTGCCGCGTGCCGCATCGCGCAACGCGCCTCTTACGAGGGTCGCGGCATCCATCCACATAAAGTCGGGGATAGAAGAGGTGCGGATGCCCGCCCGCTCGTGGAACTCCGTGACAACCCAGCCCGGCATGAGCGCCGTCGCAGTCACTGCCGTATTGCGCAGTTCTACCGAGAGTCCTTGGCTATATGAGGCGACCCACGCTTTGATCGCGGAGTACGAGCCCATCGTCACTAGTCCAGCGATGCTCGACAGGTTGATAATCGACCCTGAGCCGCGCGCTCGCATCCCTCGTGCCGCAGCCCCGCCCAGAATGAGCACCGCCCGGCACATGACGTCGAAGGCATGCTCGTGCACGGGCAGGTCGGCTTCGGCAGTGAGCCGAGCGTGCACGCCGAATCCGGCGTTATTGATGAAGATGTCGATCGGGCGTGAATCGTCAGTCAGCCGCTCTGCGATACGCATCACATCATCGCGCACGGCGAGGTCGGCGCTGATGGTTTCTACCGTGATGCCGTACTCGGCATGTAGTTGTGTCGCCGTTGCGAGTAGGCGCTTCTCGTCACGAGCGACAATCACAATATCGGTGCCCGACTGCGCCAACTGGAGCGCGAATTCGGCACCGATCCCCGAAGTGCCGCCGGTTATAAGCGCTGTTGCCATGTCGCCAAGACTACGGCACGCCTCCCGCAACGATTGTGATTGTGCGTCAGAGTCGCACCTAGAATTGATGAAACTCGCCACGCCAACACTGTCTGGAGCAGAGGAGAACGATGTCCAAGAGTCTTGAGGTTGCTCTCGACGACATGTCGGTCCCCGCCGCGCATTTTGACGTGCGAGCGTATGCCGACTCAGCCCAAGCGAGCTATCGTGACGACCTCAATCTTGAGGCCTACGAAGCGGCGCCACTCACTCCAGAGACGCTGCGCACTTTGCGGTATCTCCAAGTGGTTGAACGGGGCACGATGACGCATTTGCGCAGTGTTCTCGTCACGGCTACTCACAAAGATTCGCGGGTTACCGCGTTCCTTATTACCTGGGCTTTCGAAAAGTATTGGATCGCTGATGCTCTCGACCAGATCATCCGCGCCCATGACGGAGCGGATGCCGATCGCGCCCCTTTTCGCACCCCGGTTGAGCGAACCATTCGTGAGTCCATCGTTGCCAACATTGTGGGACTCCCCATGATCGCGGTTCACACCTCTCTCGGCACGGTAGACGAGTGGCTCATGCAGGCCGCCTATCGCCGACTGGTCGAGCTTGACCCTCACGAGCAACTCACTGACACAGTCGGCCGCATTCTCGCCACGAAGGCGCGGCAGCTGGAGTTCTTCGAGGCACAGGCGCGTCACCGTCTTGCCGAATCAGTCCGTGCCCAAAAAGTCACCCGCAAACGACTCGCAAAGACGCCCTGGCCCATCGGTGCCCGCGCAGAACCGCGCACCAATACTCAGTTCTTCTTTGATTATCTTTTCAGCAGCGCACCAGAAACCATCCAGCACCTTGACGAACTCGTTGATTCCCTCGACGGGCAGACCAACCTCAACCTCATGACAAGGGCAGCCGCCGTATGACGACCATCACGCCCCTCACTAACGAACACGTCTTCCTCACCGGAGCTACAGGGTTCGTCGGTCAAGCCATTCTTGAGCGACTCCTGTCGAGCCACCCCGACACCCGTATCTCGATTTTGGTGCGAGGCAAAGGCTCAACTACCGGCGAAGGTCGACTGACCAATCTCATGCGCAAGCCTGTTTTCTCGCAGTGGATGGAGACGGTCGGCAAAGACGAAGCGCTCGCTCACGTCGCACGCCGTGTCACCGTGATTGAAGGCAGCCTCACGGATGTCGGCACCCTTCCCGATGACATCGATGTCGTCATCCACGGCGCTTCTACGGTCTCGTTCGATCCGCCCATCGACGAAGCGTTCGACACCAACGTGGGCGGAGCAACGGGCATCTACTCCGCTCTCTTGGCGAGCAAGTCGCGGCCGCACGTTGTGCACGTTTCGACTGCGTACGTTGGCGGCATCCGTAAGGGAATCGTTCCCGAAGCATCTCTCATTCACGATGTCGATTGGCGAGCTGAGTATGAGGCCGCGCGTACGGCACGCAGTCGTGTTGAGTTTGAATCGCGCCAGCCCGAAGCGCTGCGCGCTCAATTGACGGCAGCGAAGGCACGCCACGGTAAAGCCGGTCCGCAAGCTGTCGCACAGTTCACCGAGGCAGCTCGAGCAGAGTGGGTTCACGATCGACTCGTCGATTATGGCCGCATGCGCGCCGAGAGCCTCGGCTGGACCGATGTTTACACGCTCACTAAGGCCTTTGCCGAGCGTGTCGCCGAGGAGATGTGGGCGCAGGCGGGACACCGGCTTTCGGTTGTTCGACCGTCGATTATTGAGAGTGCGCTTCGGCATCCGTTCCCGGGGTGGATCGATGGTTTCAAAGTCGCCGACCCGCTGATTCTGGCGTACGGCCGGGGCCAATTACCCGATTTTCCTGGACTTCCCGACTCGGTGCTCGATGTCATCCCTGTTGACTTTGTGGTCAACGCCACTCTCGCGGCGGCCGCGACGAAGGCTGACCCTGCCGCTCCGAAGTATTACCACGTGAGCTCTGGCGCCAGTAATCCCCTGCCGTTCCACCGCATGTACGACAACGTTAACGCTTACTTCACGGCGAACCCATTGCCTGCCGAAGACGGCGAGATCAGCGTTCCACTCTGGCGATTCCCTGGCGGCCAGCGCGTTGAAAAGGCGCTCGTGAAGCGAGAGCGCCAGGCGGCACGAGCCGAGGGCGTTATCGCGAAGCTACCGACGACTCCGCGCACCAGGCGCTGGCTTGATGAGGTCAAGAGCGGCCAGCATCAACTTGAGGTGTTGCGCGGATTCACGAACCTGTATCGCGCGTACGTGCAGACCGAGATCATTTTCGACGATGCGAGCACTCGCGAGCTATTGGCCGCGCTGCCCGAGCAGACTGCCGAGAGCGCACGTTTCGACGTCACTGATATTCAGTGGGAAGACTACTTCCAGAAGGTTCATTTTCCCGCCATTACAACGCTCACGCGCGCGTTCGCGAACCGCCCAGCGGCGAAGGCACGCTCGGCAAAGAAGTTGCCCCAACGCACCGATGTTGTCGCTGTCTTTGACCTCGAAGGCACCGTGGTCGATTCCAACCTCGTCAAGCAGTACTTGCTGTTGTGGGGTGGAACGGTTCCCCGTTCCAAGGTCGTTCATGATCTCGCTGATTTCACGTTCTCGTTGCGTAAATACTTGCGCGCTGAGCGTCGTGACCGCGGCGAGTTCATCCGCACCTTCATGCGTCGCTACGAGGGCTTCAAGATCGCGGAAATCGAGCGGATGGTGCGCGGCAGCTTTGGTCGGGCCATGATGCGTCGCGTCATGCCGGATGCCTTGCGTCGCGTTCAGGAACATCGCGATGCCGGTCACCGCACCATTCTTGTGACAGGCACAATGGATCTCGTCGTGACCCCTTTCTTGCCGTACTTCGACGAGGTGATTGCCGGGCGCATGCACGAACGCAACGGTGTTCTCACGGGCTTCCTCGCAGATCCACCACTTGTTGATGAGGCGCGAGCAGCGTGGCTACTGCACTACGCCGACCAACACGGCTTCAACCTCAGCCAGTCCTACGGCTATGGCGATAGTCACGCCGACCTGCGGTGGCTCCAACTGCTCGGAAACGCTAACGCAGTGAACCCCGACGTCAACCTGTACAAGCACGCTCAAGAGAAGCGCTGGAATGTGCTCGACTGGAAGCGCCGCTCCCCCAACACCCGCATCCCGCGACCCCGCGCCGCGGCCGGTGCGAACACGGAAGGAGAGGAACAGAACTCGACACCGTCGAGCTAGTTCCCACACCTCATGGCATTTGATATTGATCGCTACACCTCCACCTCGAAGAAGGTGCAGTGGGGTGACCTCGACTTCACCGAGTTCGAGCGCACTCCGCTGCCCGACGCAACGCTACGAAGCTTGCGCTACATGGCGGATGTTGAGTACCACACGGTCTGCTACCTGCGCGACCTGCTCGTCACTCCCTCTCACAAAGAAGTGGACGTCAGCGCCTTCATGACGATGTGGAACCGAGAAGAGTTCTGGCACGGAGAAGCCCTCTCCAAAGTGCTCGGCGCTCACGATGTCACTCTCGACTATGACGAGCTCAAAGCCACTCGCCTCAAGCTCGGGTGGAAAGACCGCCTCGATCCCATCAAGCAATCGCTTCTCGGCAACGTGATCGGCAAAGACTTCATCGCCGTGCACATGATTTGGGGTGCCGCGAATGAGTGGTCGGCTGTTGCCGCGTACAACCGGCTTGCTGACATGGAAAAGCATCCGGTTCTGTCAGAACTGCTCCGCCGTATCGCGAAGCAAGAAGCCAGGCACGTGGCTTTCTATGCAACTCAAGCGCGCGAACGTTTAGCGAAGAGCAAGAAGGCTCAAGTGCTCGCCCGCTTCGCCCTAAAGGGCGCGTGGGGGCCTGTCGGTTCGAGCATTATGCCGGCCGAAGAAGTCACCCATGTGATGGGGCACCTCTTCTCGGGAGAGGAGGGTTTGCGCGAAATCCGCAAGCTCGATGAGCACATTTCTCGCATGCCGGGGCTCGAGGGTCTCACCATTGTCGAGACCTCCATGAAAAAGTATGGGGTTGCGGCGTAACAGGCGTAGGATTCTCGCTGGACTATTGGCCACTAGTGAATTGGTAAGTTGGAGCTGTGGGCGTAAGAATCGAACGAATTGACCTTCCTGGTTTTGGTGTACGCAATGACGTCATCACTGACTCCGGATGCCGCGTCAGCGTAGTTTCGCTGCGTTCGGGCGAGCGCGATCTCGCTTTCTTCAACGCGGATGACCCCGATTCGAATGCTGCGTCGATTTCGCTGACCGACGACGAAGCTTCCGCTATCGCTGAAGTTCTCGGTTCGTCACTGACGCTTAGCCGTTTGTCTGTTCTCGGAGAAAAGGCCGAGGGCCTCTTTACCGAGGAGATTTCTCTGCCTCGCGGTTCCGGCTTTGTCGGGCACCCTATGGGCGACATGAAAGCCCGCACTCTCACGGGTGCGTCGATCGTTGCGATCGCTCGTGACAATGATGTCATTGCGTCCCCTGGACCAGAAGTTGTGTATGAGTCCGGTGACGTGATCGTCGCTGTGGGCACTCGCAAGGGTCTTGACGCGCTGAGCAAGCTCATCAATAACGGCCCCAGCTAAGAGCCGCGTATGCATGAGACGACGCAGCTACTCATCGAGGTTGGCGCTCTCCTGCTCGTTCTGAGTCTCCTCGGCAGAGTTGCCGCGCGTTTCGGTTTCTCCGCGATCCCTCTCTACCTTCTTGCCGGTCTCGCCGTGGGCCATGGCGGTCTTCTTCCGCTTCAGGCGAGCGAAGAGTTCTTCGAAATTGGGTCTCAAATTGGCGTGATCCTGCTGCTCGCCATGTTGGGGCTCGAGTATTCCGCTGAAGAGCTTGTATCGAACCTCAAGACATCGCGCGTATCCGGAATCTTGGATGGCGTTTTCAACGCGCTTCCCGGCGCAGCCTTCGCCCTCTTGCTCGGCTGGGAACCTGTCGCTGTCGTCGCTCTCGCCGGCGTGACCTGGGTGTCATCATCCGGAGTTATCGCCAAAGTGGTGCGTGACCTCGGTCGACTCGGTAACCGCGAAACGCCCGTAGTGCTCTCCATTTTGGTGATGGAAGACCTCGCGATGGCCTTCTACCTGCCTGTCCTCTCGGCACTAGTCATCGGCGCTGGGTTAATGCAGGGTGCCATCACCGTCGCCGTTGCTGTCGCCGTCGTCGTCGTCATCCTCTACGTCGCTCTCAAGCATGGCCGTTTCTTGTCACGGCTCCTGCCCGACAAGAATGCCGAAGCCTTGCTCTTGGGCGTTGTCGGGCTCACGATGCTCGTTGCGGGGCTTGCCGAGCGCGTCAGTGTCTCCGCGGCTGTCGGCGCCTTCCTAGTTGGCATTGCGATCTCAGGACCGGTAGCTCACCAATCGGCTCAACTCATCACTCCCCTCCGTGACCTCTTCGCCGCCGTCTTCTTCGTGTTCTTCGGAATCTCCACGTCACCCGCCGACATCGTTCCCGTTCTTCTGCCGGCCCTCGCCCTCGCCGTCATCACGATCGCCACGAAGACGTTCTCAGGGTATCGGGCCGCCAAACGAGCAGGCATTGCCGTTGCGGGTCGATGGCGTACCGGTCTGGTGCTGACGCCACGAGGAGAGTTCTCGATCGTGATCGCCGGTCTCGCCGTCGGTGCCGGTGTCGAGCCGATGCTCGCACCGCTCGCTACCGCCTACGTACTGATCACCATCATTGCGGGCCCACTACTGGCTCGCGTTCCGGACACCGCGTGGTTCAAGGCGCGGGTGCGCAAGCCTAAGACTGCGCAGCCGCCGATGCCAGTTACGACCGCCTAGCAGGAGCTAAACCTGCTGTGCGTCGATTGCTGACCGCCCTAGACTCTTAATCGTTGCCGTCAGTCTTGTCGAGGTCTGCGAATTTCTCCGCCATCGTGGGGTTCCCTCGCGTGAGCTTCTTGATCGTCACGTCTTGAGCTTTGTCATTGGCGAGACGCAGGTTGCGGTTCGTGCCGAGCAAGGCATCCTTGGTCTTTTGCAGGTGATCGATCGACTTGTCGATCTCATCAATCGCGGTCTGAAACTTGCGCGAGGCCAGATCGAAGTTTCGCGCGAAGCCCGACTTGAAGGAATCCAATTCTTCTTCAAAGTTCGTCACGTCGATACTCTGCGCTTTCACTAGCGCGAGCTCGTTCTTGTAGGTGAGCGAGTTGAGCGCCGCGTTACGAAGTACCGTGATGATCGGAATAAAGAACTGTGGACGCACCACGTACATCTTCGGGTAGCGATGCGAAACATCCACAATTCCAGAGTTATAGAGCTCGCTTTCGGGCTCAAGCAGCGAAACCAACACCGCGTACTCGCAGCCCTTTTCGTTGCGGTCTTTATCGAGCTCTTTCAAGAAGTCCTCGTTGCGCTTCTTGGTGGCCGTTGTGTCGGCTTCGTTCTTCATTTCGAACATGATCGACACGATTTCGGTGCCCGAGTCATCCGCTTCTTTGAAGATGTAGTCGCCTTTGCTACCGCTTCGCGCGTCATTGTCCTTCTCGAAGTACGCTCGCGGGAAGGCGGTTGCCCGGATCTGGTTGAAGGTCGTTTCGCAGTGGATCTCGAGCGTCTCACCAATCATCTTGGTGGAGAGTCGTGCCTTCATGTCGCGCAGTCGCTCAATCGCATCATCGCGATCTTTGAGCTGCGTTTCGTATTTGTCTTTCATTGACGTCTCGACGAGCTTCATCTCCAGCTCAACACGCTCGAGAGTGCCTTTGAGTCCGTCGCGTTCCTTCTCCACAGCGCCTACCGCCGCCGAAAGTGCCAGCTGCTGCTCCGAACTGGCGGCCTGAAGCTTCGACTTCAGGGACTGGATTTCGGCTTCCTTGTCGGCGGTTGCCTTCTGCAGTTCATTAACCCGTTTAGCTTCGGCCAGATCGGCCGCGGCCTGGCGCTCCCGCTGAGTCTTCTCGAGTTCATTCGCCAGGGCGTCGCGCTCGGCCTGCACAGAGCTGAGCGCTTCGGAGACAGCGAGCTTCTGGGCAACGGCGCCGGCATCCAGCTGTGACTTCAGTTCTTGGATCGCCGCATCCTTCTTCGAGGCTTCCGCCTGCAGCTCGCGCGCCACCTTCGCCTCGGCGAGCTCAATCTCGGCCTTCTTGGTGGCTTCTGCCGACTGAAGCCGTTCGTGCAGTTCGCTCTCGAACTCACGGTCGCGAATCTGCTTGACGATGTCGGCATAGCCTGCCTCATCGATAGTGAACGCTTTGCCACAGTGTGGGCAGGTGACTTCGTGCATCGGCGAGTAGTCCATTCGTCTCAACGTTCGCATGGTTGCGCTTCGGGCCCCGGCTGCGGTCCGCTGCGCGCTCCAGATCGTTCTCGATCAGGCTAACGGCTGAGCGGATGCCGTGGGAGTTGCCGCACGGCATCCAGCACCGGCCGACAACGAAAAAGCCCCGCAACCTTGACGATTGCGGGGCTAGATGGTGGATCCAAGGGGATTCGAACCCCTGACCCCCTGCATGCCATGCAGGTGCGCTACCGGGCTGCGCCATGGACCCATCTGTTTTGTTTTCTTGCGGAAAACGCAACTTGTCAAGATTACTACACCCTCAGCGCATCCAACACCATCTGAGCGATTGAGTGCCGAATCTTGGCGAAATTTTTCGAAAACAAAGGGCGGCCAGCATCCAAGTGGATGATGACCGCCCTACGTTCACCTCAGCGAACGGCGATGTGCCCGAGTCGACTAGGAGACGGGGATAACGAGTCCCTTGTAGAAGTCGTTGATGTACGCCTTCGTCTCGTCAGAGGTCAACAGTTCGTAGAGCTTGAGCACGCGGGGGTCGCTCTTGAGTTCATCACGCGTGGCAAGGATGTTGTAGTACGAGCTCGTGGTTCCTTCGGTAACCAGCTGCAGGTCACCCGAGAGGCCAGCGGCGCCAGCGTAGTTGAAGTTCACGATCGCGGCGTCCTGGTCATCGAGAGCCGACGGCAGGCTCGCTGCATCGATCTCAATGAAGTTGTAGTCGTTCGGGTTAGCGGTGATGTCGGCAATGGTTGACGGTGCGTCGGTCGTCTCGATGAGTCCGGCATCCGCCAACAGCAGAAGGGCACGGCCCTCGTTGCTCGCATCGTTCGGCAACGCAATGTTGGCGCCATCGGGCAGGTCAGCGAGCTCATCAACCGTCTTGGAGTACAGCGCCAGCGGCGGGAGGTACACCTGGCCGACAACAGCGAGGTTGTCGCCCGTGTTCTCGTTGTAGAGGTCAAGGAACGGCGCGTGCTGGAACAGGTTGACGTCGAGGCTGCCCTCGCTCAGAGCGGGGTTCGGCGTCGTGTAGTCGGTGAACTCCACGATTTCGAGGTCGAGACCGGCTGCTTCAGCCTGTCCGCTGTCGATAACGTACTGAACGATTTCGCCAGCAGGCGTTGCCGTCGCACCGACGGTCAGCGAACCGAGCGTGCCATCGGTCGGTGCAGCCTCTTCGGCAGGAGCGGAGCATCCGGCCAGCGTTAGGGCGAGCACACCAGCGGCGGCAACGGTAGAGAGCGAGAAGAACTTAGAGCGTGACATAACGAATCCTTTGGTGAAGGGTGAAACAGGTGGGATAAAAGAGAACTACGTGGGGGTGAGCCGCCGACAGAGTCAGCGGTGAGACATTCGGTTGGCCAGGCGCGCGCCGACCACTTGAACGATCTGCACAATCGCCACCAACACGATGATGACCGCGACAATATGGATGACGCTGTAGCGCTGGTGACCGTAGCGAATAGCAACATCGCCCAGTCCTCCACCGCCAATCGCACCCACGATTGCCGAGTAGTTCACAATCGACACCACTGTCGTTGTAAAGCCACGGATGAGGCCAGGAACCGCCTCAGGAATGATTACTTTTGACACCAGTTGCCACCGTGTCGCGCCCAGCGAGTGCCCTGCTTCGACGAGTCCTTCGTTCACTTCGCGCAGCGAGATCTCAACAATGCGTGCATAGAACGGAATCGCTGCAACCGTCAGCGGCACGATAGCCGCGGTTACGCCGAACGCCGAACCAAGAAGCAGGCGGGTGAAAGGGATGAGCGCAATCATCAAAATAATGAAAGGAATAGAGCGGCCCAAGTTCACGACGGTTTGCGTCACGGCGTTGATGATGCGCCCGGCGACCCGGCTGCCGAACGGTCGCTCGAGGATGCCGCCACGGTCGGTGACGACAAGAAGGGTTCCGAGCGCGAGGCCCAGCACGAGCGTAATGAGCATCGTGACGCCCACTTGGTACAGGGTCTCCCCCGTGGCCTTAAGGAGCGTCTCGAAGAGCTGCGGCCAGAAGCCGGGAGCAGTGGAATCGATCATCGTCCGCTCCTCACAATCTCAACGACAAGGCCTTGAGCCCGAAGGTCATTGATCGCTGCCTCGTTCGCCTCAACGCTTCCGGGCAGTTCAAGGCGTGTGCGACCCGATTGAGCGCCGCCGATCGTCTCCATCGCGGCTCCGAGAAGCCCCACGTCGATCTGATGGGTTCGCGCTAATTGGGCCACGACAGGACGCGCAGACGACAACCCGACAAAGGTCACATCAATCACGGTGGAGTTGCCCTCAGGAAGTTCCCCAAGAGGGAAGAGCCCACGAGCAAGCTGCGAGCCTGGCTGTGTCAGCAAGTCGACCAAACGGCCCTGCTCGAGAATGCGGCCCCCACTCATGAGCGCTGCGGAGTCGCAGATGCTCTTCACGACGTCCATTTCGTGGGTAATCAGAAGAATCGTGAGACCGAGTTCCTTATTGATGCTGCGCAGCAACTGGAGTATCGAGTCGGTCGTCTCAGGGTCAAGCGCACTCGTTGCTTCATCGCTCAACAGCACTCGTGGGCGAGACGCCAGCGCTCGGGCTATGCCCACCCTCTGCTTCTGGCCGCCAGAAAGTTGAGCCGGGTATTGCTGAGCTTTCTGCTCAAGCCCGACAAGTTCAAGAATTTCGTTGGTGCGAGTCGTGCGCTGGCGGCGATCGACACCAACAACTTCGAGGGCAAGCTCAACATTTCCTCGAACGGTGCGGCTGTCGAGCAGATTGAACTGCTGAAAGACCATCCCGATCTCACGTCGCGCCTGAAGAAGCTCGCGATCGTTGAGCCGAGTGAGTTCGCGGTCTCCAACAGAGACCAAGCCAGAGTCGGGTCGTTCAAGAAGATTGACTGTACGGATGAGCGTGCTCTTGCCCGCACCGCTTTGGCCGATAACGCCGAAGATCTCCCCGCTCGCTACCGACAGACTGACGTCGTCGAGTGCGCGAACCGGATTCGCGGCGTCGCCAAAAGTCTTGGTGACAGAACTAAGCGTGATCATGAAACCCCAGTGTGAGAAGGTAACTCGAGATGAGTGACCCCGGGGTCTAACTGCCCGGCTTGCTCAAGCACATCACTTCAACGCAGCCCGACAAAATTGGGTTACGTTGTGTGAAGTTTGTTACAGAGAGTCGCTCTCGACGTCGTCGCGTGCAGGCTGCTCAATAGTGATCGGAATCACCGGGCAGTCGCTCCAGAGGCGTTCGAGCGAGTAGTACAGGCGGTCTTCTTCGTGGAAGATGTGCGCAACAACGTGACCGAAGTCGAGAAGAATCCAGCGACCTTCTGCACGCCCTTCGCGGCGCAGCGGCTTGGCGCCGGCTGCGATCATCTTCTCTTCGATCTCGGACGCGATTGACTGAACGTTACGTTCGTTGCGACCGGTCGCAAGGAAAAAAATGTCGGCGTAAGGCATGGGTCCGGTGACGTCCAGGGCAACCATGTCGGTCGCCTGCTTGGAGTCAGCGGCGTGCGCGACGATGGAAAGTAGCTCGTTGGCACGAGGAGAAGCAGTCACAGGATCCTTAATCGGAAAATAGCTGGTGGCAAACAGTTAAATCTACAACATGTTGAAGGCGAACGCTGCCACGAGAAGCCCCGCGACAACGACAGCCATTGACGCTGCCGAGATGAGCAACACCGTTAATGCGCGGGTGCCCTTCGGCTTCTGCGTCTGCGTCACAGACTGATTGGAAAAAGTGCTCACGGCTCGTACCGCGCGCACGGGGGCTGAATCTGTCGACACCATATCGCTGTCGTTGAGATCCAGAAGCGAATCGATATCGCCACGGTCGAATCGATCGGACACACCACTAGCCGAAAGCGTGCTCGGAAGATCAATCGACCCCGTGAGCATCGGCTCACCGCTCGAATTGAGCGGACCGCGGATGTCTGTCGCGAACGGAATCGCCGGCAAGACTAACGCGTTGGTCGCGGTGCTGCCGCTACCGATGGTCCTGGTGACAATTGCGTCGTTAGGCTCATCAGCCGCGTTGGCTTGAGTCGACCAATGCCCCGCTGAGAGTCCAGAAGAAAAATTACTTGCTTCAGGGTTGGCGGTCACGGCTGAAGCCGCAGTGATATCTCCATCAAGGCGCTTACGGGAAAGCTCATCAAACTCTGCGCGAGCGTCGCTCAGTGTGGTTTGACTTGACGCGGCCGAATCCGAGGCGTCTACAGAATCCTGCTCGTCTGCTCCTTGATCCGACGACGCGACGGACGTGGAGTCTGCAGCAGGCGACTCCGGCTCACTTGGCTCAGGTTCGAGCCCAAGAAGGCCTTCAATTGTCGGACGCTCAAATTGTGCGGGCGCTGGTGACGATGTGGAGGCCGGCGAGGAAGTGGGTGCCGGAAGATCTGCAGCGAAAGACCGAGCAGACGCGGCCGGTGCCGGAAGATCCGCGAGCGGTGATCGTGGCGCTGCGGAAGCAGGTGGAGTGGCAGCGTTTGAGTCGGGAGCCGCGAGAAGCGACTCGAATGCGCTGAGAGCGTCAAGAGGGGCGGAGCCAGAAGCCGCTTCCGGAACTACCGCGAGAGGATCGACGAGAGCCGGTGGCTCGACGTAAAGCTGTGCGTCAGGAGCGAAAGACAGCTCATCAACAGTTTTCGCCGGCTTGGGCAGAGCACTCGCGGCCGCGGGGGCCTCTTCAGCGCGTTCTTCGGAGACTTCAACTCCACGACTCGCCGCTTCTTCTCGCGCACGCATCTCACGCAATTCCCGACGCGTCATCGGCTGCTCGGAGCCAGCGTTCGCGCTGGGTCGCGTCACAGTGGGCTCAGCGCTACGTGACTCTGAACCTGTCTCTGCCGCTTCAGCATTGGGCACAACAAATGCGGAAGAATTACGGTCGTCAGCAGCCGAGCTCTGCTCGTTCTCTGCGTTCGCGGGGAAGGTAGTGAATCCTTCTGTCGCAGGCTGCTCGTCTGACGTGTGCTCGCGCTCACTCTGACGCGCCGCACGGCGCGACTGCGGCGGCGGATCGTTAAAAGTGGTCATTAAGAACTCCGATACAAGTGGTGCTTGGCGATGTACTGCACGACACCATCCGGAACCAGATACCAGACCGGGTAACCCCGACTGACCCTGTTTCGGCAATCGGTGGATGAGATCGCAAGCGCCGGCACTTCTAGCGAGCTTACGCCTTGCTCCGGTAATCCGCTAATGGTTAAGGCATGTCCTGGCCGTGAAACTGCTATGAAATGGGCAAGAGTCCAAACCTCGGCGACGTCTTTCCACTCCATGATTTGGGCCACGGCATCCGCACCGGTGATGAAGAAAAGGTCGGCATCAGGGTAGGCCTTGCGCATGTCACGAAGGGTGTCGATTGTGTATGTGGCGCCTTCGCGCTCAAGGTCGACGCGGCTGACGTTGAATCCCGGGTTCGCGGCTGTCGCGATTACCGTCATCAGGTAACGGTGCTCCCCCAGCGTGACGGTATCTTTCATCCACGGTTTGCCGGTGGGAACGAATACAACCTCATCGAGATTGAACTGGATCTGGGCCTCGCTGGCCGCCACAAGGTGACCATTATGGATGGGATCGAACGTGCCACCCATGATGCCGATGCGTGCGCGCCGCGGCGCCGTTTCGGCGGTCATAAAGAAGCCTTAGTGGCCTGCGCCGTGGGCGTCGCCAGCCTTGGCAGGCTTCGGGTCTTGACGGTTGGCAACGTCACGGAAGCTCCATGTGACGAACGCAAGCGTCGTAAAGACGACTGCTGCGATAATCGGAAAAGCGTACACCGGCAACACGAGAGGTGCGAGCTCTTCGCTCGACGCAAGAACGTTCAAAAAAATCGACATCAGATCTCCATTCACAAAACCGATAACAGTCTACCCGCGCACCTGACCGCTTCCGCGCACAACCCACTTTGTGCTGGTCAGTTCTGGCAAACCCATCGGGCCGCGCGCATGGAGCTTCTGAGTGGAGATGCCCACTTCAGCGCCAAAACCAAACTCCGCGCCATCCGTAAATCGGGTTGACGCGTTCACCATCACGACCGCCGAATCGACCTCAGCCAAGAAACGATCGGCATTCGCCAAGTCGTTCGTGATGATCGACTCAGTGTGCTTCGTCGAGTAAGTGTCAATGTGGTGGATGGCAGCATCAAGGTCAGGAACGACCCTCACCGCGACATCCAAACTCAAGTGCTCAATCGACCACGCGTCATCTGACGCTGGTTCAGCGGCCGGGAAGAGCTCACGCGTTCGTTCATCGGCGTGGATAGTCACCCCTGAATCGGCCAGACGAGCTAAGACCGCCGGGATCAAACGCTCAGCGGCGCTTTCGTGCACGAGCAAAGTCTCGAGGGCGTTACACACACTGGGGCGTTGCACTTTGGCGTTGTGCACAATCTCGACAGCGGTCGCTTCGTCAGCGGACTCATCTAAGAAGATATGAACAATGCCCGCACCTGTCTCAATCACGGGAACCGTGGATTCATTCACGACGGTCTGGATGAGTTGGGCACTGCCGCGCGGGATAAGCACGTCAACAAAACCGCGGGCCTGCATGAGCGCCTTCGCGCCCTCTCGACCAAATTCATCCACGGTCTGCACTGCAGCAGGGTCGATTCCGACGCTGGAAAGTGCCGACTGAATCACCTCAACAAGCACACGGTTGGAGTCTTCTGCGGCAGAGCCTCCGCGCAAGACCACCGCATTGCCGCTCTTGAGGGCGAGAGCAGCAATATCGATCGTGACGTTCGGGCGCGCTTCATAGATTGCGCCAATCACACCGAAAGGAACTCTGGTCTGCGCAACGGAAAGACCGTTCGGCAGCACCGAACCCCTCACGACGGTGCCGACAGGGTCGGCGAGTTCCACGATCTCCGCGACAGCCTCAGCGAGCTGCGCGATTCTTTCGGGGGTGAGACGCAAACGGTCTTGAAGACCAACCGTCATCCCGTTGTCTTGGCCACGCTGCAGATCGAGCGCGTTCGCTTCAACAATTCGTTCAGCGTGAGCAAGCACTCCTGCCGCGATGGCCTCGAGGGCAGCATTTTTCTGCACTGTAGTGGCGGTCGCAAGGCTGCGTGACGCCGCACGCGCAGCGTGCAACTTGTCGTCAATAGAGAGTGCGGTAACTGCCGAATCAACCATAGTCAGAGTGTAGCGGCGCCGAGCCGACGCGAGAGAACGTTACAGAGCGGAAGAATCGGCTTCGAACCAGGTGCCGATTTCTTCGCCTGAAAGCGCTGCAGCGACGCTTCCTGTTTCGGCGAGAAGAACCGGAATTCCGGCCGCAGCAGCGTGCTTCGCGGCCGCAACTTTGGTGCCCGCTCCCCCGGTTCCCACGCCGGCCGCACCGATGTCTCCAAAAGTGACATCGCTGAGGTCGTTGCTGAACGGAACGTAGGCAATTCGCTCGGCACCCGGTTCAGACGGCGGTTTCGTATACAGCGCGTCGATGTCTGAGAGCAACACAAGCACATCCGCTCGGACAAGAACCGAAACGAGGGCTGCGAGACGATCGTTGTCGCCGAATCGGATCTCGTGAGTCGCCACCGTGTCATTTTCATTGACGATGGGCAAGATCTTGAGCCCCAACAACCGTTCTAGGGCACGTTGCGCGTTGCTGTGGTGGGTGGGGTTTTCCATGTCCCCCGCCGTCAGCAGAATCTGGGCTGCGACCACGCCGTAGCGGTCAAAACTCTCTTGATAGCGATAGATGAGCACATTTTGGCCCACGGCAGCCGCGGCCTGCTGAGTCGCCAAGTCGGTCGGACGGCTATCGAGCTTGAGGAAGGGGATGCCCGTCGCAATTGCACCGGAGGACACAAGGATGACTTCAGAACCAGCCGCATGGGCCGAGACCAAAGCATCGACAAGCGCCCCGATCTGCCCCACGTTGGCACCGCTCACCGACGATGAGCCGACTTTGACAACGATGCGGCGCGCACGAGGAATCTCGGCACGCACGGTGGGCTTGTTAGTCACGATCCTCTGTCTCATCGTCGCGTTGAATAGCGAAACCTTCGTCGTCGCGCCACACGCCGGCTTCGCGCTCTGATTCGAGCTCAGCGCGGGCTGCAGCCTTTGCATCCATGCGCTCGAGGTAGTTGCGGCGACGACTGCGGTTAGTTTCACGCGGGTTGTCATCGAGTCGAGGGTCAGTACCACGCGGGGCAACGATCAATTCGGCCGCCGAAGAAAGTGTGGGCTCCCAGTCGAAGACAACGCCTCCGCCAGCACCGATAATGACGGTCGAGCCAGGCACAGCACCCGACTTGAAGAGTTCATCTTCCACACCGAGGCGAGCAAGGCGATCAGCCAAGTAGCCCACGGCTTCTTCGTTGACGAAATCGGTTTGAGCAACCCAGCGTTCGGGCTTTTCTCCGACAACGCGATACACATTGCCGTAGGTGCCACCCTCAACCTTGACAACAAAGTCCTTGGCGTTCACCGCGCGCGGGCGGAGAACGATGCGTTCCTTGACCGGCTCGGAGTTCTGAGCTTCACGCTCGGCAACGACGAGAGCGGCAAGAGCGAAGGAAAGCTCCCGCAGACCGTGACGCGATACGGCAGAAACTTCGAACACGCGGTAGCCGCGTTCTTCGAGCTCAGCCTTCACGAGGTTAGCGAGATCGTTTCCATCAGGAACGTCTACCTTGTTGAGCGCGATGATTTGCTCACGCTCAAGAAGCGGCTTTTGGCCTTCAGGCACGGGATACGCTGCGAGCTCCCCCAGAATAATGTCGAGGTCGCTAATCGGATCACGGCCAGGCTCGAGCGTGGCGCAGTCAAGAACGTGCAGGAGAGCCGTGCAACGCTCAACGTGACGCAAGAACTCGAGGCCGAGCCCCTTGCCCTCGCTAGCGCCCTCAATAAGCCCAGGAACGTCAGCGATCGTGTACCGGATCTCCCCAGACTCCACGACACCGAGGTTCGGGTGAAGGGTTGTGAAGGGATAGTCGGCAATCTTAGGCTTCGCTGCGCTCATCGCAGCAATGAGGCTGGACTTGCCCGCTGACGGGTAGCCAACAAGAGCCACGTCGGCCACGGTCTTGAGTTCAAGGAAAATGTCACCTTGAAAACCGGGAGTTCCGAGCAGAGCGAATCCAGGCGCCTTGCGCTTGGTGGATGACAGAGCGGCGTTACCGAGGCCACCTTGGCCTCCGGGAGCAACGACAAGTCGCATTCCCGGCGCATCCATGTCAATGAGCACTTCGCCATCACCGTCACGAACAACGGTGCCTACCGGAACAGGAAGAATCAGTTCAGCGCCCGCGGTGCCTGCCTTGAGGTCACCCTGACCGGGCTGACCGTGCTGCGACTTGCGGTGCGGTGAACGATGGTAGTTGAGGAGGGTTGTCACCTGTGGGTCACTGACGAGGACGATGTCGCCACCGTCGCCGCCCTTGCCGCCGTCAGGTCCAGCGAGAGGCTTGAACTTCTCGCGCTTGACTGACACACAACCATTGCCACCGTGGCCTGCCACGAGGTGAAGAGTTACCTGATCGACGAACGATGCCACGATGGTTCCTCCTGTTCTCGTGAGCTACTGAAAATCTTGTACTGCGATCTTAAATGGCGAGAGCGAGCCGAAGCTCGCTCTTCGCTTTTACGTTGCCTGCCTGCAGGAAACGCGGAGTTTATGTCGCGGAAAGTTACGCGGAAACGATGTTGACGACCTTGCGGCCGCCCTTTGCACCGAACTGAACTGCGCCCGCTGCGAGAGCGAACAGGGTGTCGTCGCCGCCACGACCGACGTTAACGCCGGGGTGGAAGTGGGTGCCGCGCTGGCGAACGATGATCTCGCCGGCGAGAACCTCTTGGCCGCCGAAGCGCTTTACGCCGAGGCGCTGCGCGTTGGAGTCACGACCGTTACGGGTGGAGCTTGCGCCCTTTTTATGTGCCATCTGTCTAGAAGTCCTTTACGTCCGTCAGCAGTTACTTGATGCTGGTGATCTTGATGCGGGTCAGTTCTTGACGGTGACCCTGGCGAACCTTGTAGCCGGTCTTGTTCTTGAACTTCTGGATAACGATCTTGGGACCGCGCTCGTCGTTCAATACCTCAGCGACAACCTTGATCTTCTCAAGCGCCTTAGCGTCGTGAGTGATCTTGTCGCCGTCAACGAACAGAACTGGAGCGAGCTCAACATTGCCGTTCTTGTCGGCTGCGATGCGGTCGAGAACGACAATCGTGCCGACCTCTACCTTCTCCTGCCGCCCACCGGCGCGCACAACTGCGTAAACCACTTTTGACCCTTACTTAACGATTGAATAGCTAGAACTACTGAAGCTTGTGGCGATCTCTGCGGGCTTTGCCCAGCACACGCCAAGGATCAACGATACTCGACGTGGGCACTCCCGGTCAAACGACACGCTGCGGTAGCTTTCGACTGAATCAATCATGATCTTGACCCGACGAAAACGAGAACGTGTACACCAACATTGGTAACGATCTCGGAGATCGAAACCACAACTCGGGTGCAGCGGGTTCAATAGTACGCCGCTAACGTGCACCGGGTCAAAACCTCAGCCTCCTGATTTGCCGTCAATTAGGCTCAAGACATGACCGTGTTGATTGACCAGCCGATGTGGCCCGCGCACGATACCGTGTGGGCACACATCGTCAGCGACACATCACTCGACGAACTCCACGAGTTTGCCCAGCGTGCCGGTATTCCTCGCCGAGGCTTCGACCTCGACCACTACGACGTTCCGGCTCGAATGTGGAACGAGCTGGTAGCGCTCGGCGCAGAGCCTGTCGGGGTTCGAGAGTTCGTTCGTCGCCTCGAAGCCAGCGGCCTCCGTATTGCACAAAGGGATCGCCCTCAGCACTAGCCCCGCGTGCTATCTCTATCGACCCGCAGATGAGGCGGCGCCGAGTGGATCGTTCTAACGCCAAACTGCCTCAAAACCCTCCATGCTGCGCGTGACAGCGCCAGTGGCGATCTCTACCAGATAAGTAGTGACGCTCTGCGGCCTCGGGTTCATGACGTATTCGTCAGAGTCGAATTCCGACACATTCGGTTGCACCTCGACCGCAACAAACTGGTTGTTCGGCGAGACCCGAAAATCAAGAATGGCACCCTTGTCGTCTACCGTTTGGTAGAGGATGCGCGACTCATCGCCATCGTCAAAAGCAAGAATGCTGCTGAACGAAGCACCGCTCTCCCCCACCAGAACCATCTTCGCCACTAGATTTCCTGCGGCATCCGCATCGGTCTGTCCGATGAATGGCTGTTCACCGTTGATACGAGATGGATGCAAGCGAACTTCCGTGCCATCCGACAGCGTTACCGCGGCGCTTCCTCGCGTGTCATTCACGACCACCCTTGATCCGTCTGCAGAAACACGATCGAACTCAAAGTAGCCGCCAAGGGGCACCACCAAACCTGTAGTCGTGTCGACCCTCACCAGAGTGCTCTCAGTGGTAATCGCGACAATCGTTGTCGAGCCAGGCACGAATTGCCAACCCACAACACGCATCGGCTCGCCGTCTAGTCCAGTGACGGCAACGACATCACGACCGCGATCGAGATCAACGGTGTAAAGCGTGTGAGAAATCGCCGCGATCGGCCCCGGATCGTCACTCGAGATCGTGAAGCCCAACAGCGCCCCCGAGCGCGTGGCATCGAGATCAGCGACCTCGCCCACTTCAGGCAGCAGCACTTGTTCGCTCACCCCGGTATCCGGATTGGCCAGCATGAGCGTTCCCGTGCGATCGGCTGCTGCTGTAGCGAACGCCACAACATCTCCAACGGGAACAAACTCTTGGATGCCTTCGCCCGCAAACACCACTGAACGTTCTTGTGATGACATGCCCGTTCGAATGATCTCGTCGTTCGGCACGCCGCGATCAAGGTAGTAGAGCTCAGGCTCCCCTGTCGTGAATGAATAGCTCAGCGTCGTCTCGGGCCCGCCCGAAGGGCTCACAACGCCCTCCACTGTCACCGTGTAATCCGTGTTGTAGTCAAGCGGCTGCTCAAATTGCACCGAGACAAGATCGCCATCGCTCGACGCCGTCGCTTCAGCAGCGGGCTCCACGCTCACCGCCGCAGAGTCGACCGGCGCGATCGACTGATTCACAAACAGTCGCAACGTCTGGTCAGTCGACGTTACAACGGCATCCGCATCGACCTGCGCACTCGAAAGCTTGGGCCCCTGAAGGTACCCCAAGGCGAGAAAAACCCCGCAGAGCACAAGCAGCGCCGCAACAGTCCAGCCGAAAGTGCGACGGAACGAACGCGAACTGCGAGCCTCTACTGGTGGCGGACTAATAGAGATATGGCTCACTTGGCCGCTCCACTGCAGTCATCGTCTCAGGAACAAGAACAAGCGGCAGATCACTGCGCGAACTCGGGTTGGTTTCGAACGAACCCGTGACCTCTACCCACGAATCAACCTCAAACTCGTTTTGCCAATCAGGCGCGTACACCGCGACTCCTGTGGGTTGCGCGTCAACAGCGCAGCACGTGACAGTAAACCTCGATAGATAGAAGATATTGCTCGGATCCTCGTCACTCGCCGTGATGAAGCCCACAACATCCGCGGTCTTATTGGCATAGAAGCTCGGGTCGCTCGTCTGACGAAGCAGCGATGACCAGTCGACGACCGTGAAACTCGCAATCAATTCATCATCGGCGTTGGCAACTTCATCAACGTTCTGACTGTCACTGCCCACCGTGGAACCGACGATGTCACGTTGGCTAGCTGTGGCACTCGACAGCGTTGCCGGAGGCACCACAACAAGAGTGAGCGCAACAGCCCCAGAAAGTAGAAGCGCGACCCCGCCGACTATTCGAGACCAACCGCGCGGTGTCTCTGATTCTTCGGTATTGGCGGGCCGCACGGTCACGCTCAGAACGCCGAGAACGAGTGCGATCACCGCCATTACAACCGTGAACACGACATAACGCGGATGGATATAGAGAACGAGCTGCTGAGTAACGGCAAGCCAGACCGTGGCGCACACCGCAACCAAGATCAGGATGACGCCCCACCAGCGTTGGAGGCTAGGCCACATAGTTAATCACCAACCCAATCAATGCGCTCATCAGGGCAACGACAAGAGAGAGTTGCACGAGCACCTTAGCCGTGAATGTTGTGCGCATGATCGCCAGCATCTTGATGTCGATGATCGGGCCAAACACAAGGAACGTCACGATAGAACCCGGCATGAACGTGCTCGCAAAAGGAAGAATGAAGAACGCATCCACGCTAGAGCACACGGAAATCACGAAGGCGAGCAACATCATCGCGAGAATCGACCACAGCGGGTTGCTGCCGAGAGAAACCAGAACATCCCGGGGAACCGCAACCTGAATCGCACCCGCGATCAGCGAGCCGATAAACACCGCTGGCATCAAGACGCTTGATTCACGCATGAAAATATCGAGGCTCTTCTCGGAACGAGACTGCCGGTGCTCGTGAGAACCTGCGGCACATTGGGCTGCAAACCTGTCGGTGAGCAAAGAAGTGGGTTGCGGGTGCAGGCTGAATAGCCAGCCCACAATGTTGGCGATTGCCAAACCGCCCAGAATTCGACCGACAAGGATGCCGTCATCGAATCCGAAAGCCTGATGCGTCGTAACGATCGTGATCGGATTAATGATCGGCGCGGCAAGCAAGAACGTCATCGACTCAGGTACCGAGAAGCCCTTCAGCACGAGGCCTCGCGCCAGCGGCACATTGCCACATTCACAGACCGGAAGCGCAATGCCGAAAAGGGAGATCGCTGCCCTGCGCAGGACCGGCCTATGCGGCAGGTACCCGCATGAGCAAATCGTCCGGGAGCCATGCCTGGACCACGATCGACAGCACGATTCCAAGAACCACGAACGGAAGCGACTCGATAATGACGCTCGTCGAGAGAGTCAAAAGATCTGCAGAGAGACCCGGAATGCTGAGCGAACTCTGCTCGCCTGTGAAGGTGCGAAGCCCCAAAAGCCCGGCAACGCCTACCGTTCCTATGGCTAGCCAGAGCCAACGACGAGGCGATTGCCGAGGTCGGCGAGGTCGATGATCATGATGATGATGATCATCGACGCTCGCTGGCACAGTGGTAGTCACGAAACAACCCTACAAACTCGAAACTCTGAAAGTGCCGAGCCTCACAGTTTTACTTCTCGTCGCCGGGAGTGGCGTTGACGATCTTGCCTTGGCTGCTTGCGCGGCGGGAGCCACGAGCGCGACCGTGACCAGCCTGCTTCGGCTCGGGAAGAGCTTCGAGAACCGAACCAAGAATTTGCTCGGCATCGTGCGTGCTGATCTTCGGAGCCGCATTCTCCGTCTTAGTGATCGGGATATCGAGAATTGCGACCGCAGGCTCGTCAGCGGGGACCTCAACAGCTGCAACTTGCTCTGCATCCTGCGACTGTGGAACTGACTGTCTGCCGCTCTTGCTCCGACGTGACTTCTTCGGTTCAGGGGCCGATTCCTTCGGGCTCTCGACGGTCGGTGTCGACGTTGCAGTATTCGCTGCTGTGTCGGCAGCAGGGGCATCCGGACCAATTTCATTGATCGGCACGACCGTGCTTGCTGCGACGCGGGCGAGCGCGTTGCGAACGTCTTCAGTGATGGCGTGAGTACCGTTGCTCGAACCTGATGCGGGCGTAGCGGCAGTCTTTCCGGAACCGTTAGAGTGCTGAGCACTCGATCCGCCGTTGCCGCCACCAGCGGAACTGGAACTCGCGGAGCCGTTGTTGTTCGAACCGCCAGAGTTGTTGTTTCCACCGCGGTTGCGTCCGCGACGCCCACCGCCCGATTGTTCATTCTGTGTCGGTTGCGAACGGTGCTTTGACACGGGGTCGTGATGAACAATCACGCCGCGGCCAGCACACACTTCACAGTTCTCGCTGAAGGTTTCGAGCAGGCCAAGGCCCAACTTCTTACGCGTCATCTGAACGAGACCGAGCGACGTGACTTCGGCCACCTGATGCTTCGTGCGGTCACGACTCAAGCACTCAACGAGGCGACGCAACACGAGATCGCGGTTTGACTCCAGGACCATATCGATGAAGTCGACAACGATGATTCCACCAATGTCGCGCAGACGCAGCTGACGAACAATCTCTTCAGCAGCCTCAACGTTGTTCTTCGTGACGGTCTCTTCGAGGTTTCCACCGGAGCCCACGAACTTGCCCGTATTGACGTCAACAACCGTCATTGCTTCGGTGCGGTCAATTACGAGCGAACCGCCCGAGGGCAGCCAGACCTTGCGGTCGAGAGCCTTCTCGATCTGCTCCGAAACGCGGTACTCCTCGAAGGAGTCAACCGAACCCTCGTGTGCCTGAAGGCGATCAACGAGGTCAGGGGCAACCGAACGAACGTAATTCTCGATCGTCTTGCGAGCATCGCTACCCTCAATGACGAGCTTGTGGAAGTCTTCGTTGAAGACGTCACGGATGATCTTGATCAGCAGATCCGGCTCGGAGTGCAGCAGTGCCGGTGCCTGAGCTTTTTCGACCTGGGTGCTGATGTCTGACCACTGCTCGGTCAATCGGCTGACGTCGAGGGTGAGCTGCTCTTCCGTTGCGCCTTCAGCCGCGGTGCGCACAATGACGCCGACGTTCTCAGGCAAGACACCCTTCAGGATCTTCTTGAGGCGTGAACGCTCGGTGTCGGGCAACTTGCGGCTAATGCCACTCATCGAACCGTTCGGAACATAAACGAGGTAACGGCCAGGCAAAGAAACCTGGCTCGTGAGTCGAGCACCCTTGTGCCCGACCGGGTCTTTTGTGACCTGAACGAGCACGCGGTCGCCGGGCTTGAGGGCGAGCTCAATACGACGAGCTTGGGGCTTGCCATCCGCGGAATTCTCCGCCGCGGCATCCCAATCAACTTCACCCGAGTAGAGCACAGCGTTGCGGCCACGCCCGATGTCGACGAATGCTGCCTCCATGCTCGGCAAAACGTTCTGGACGCGACCGAGGTACACGTTGCCAATGAGGCTGGCGTCTTGAGCCTTAGCGACATAGTGCTCAACCAAAACACCGTCTTCAAGAACAGCAATCTGGATGCGGTCAAACTTAGAACGAACCACCATCACGCGGTCTACGCTTTCGCGGCGCGCAAGGAACTCGCTCTCGGTCACCACGGGACGGCGACGACCAGCATCGCGGCCATCGCGACGGCGTTGCTTTTTAGCTTCGAGTCGCGTGGATCCCTTAACCCGGGTCGGCTCGTTGCTCGGCTCAGCCTGCTTGCGCGGCTGGCGCACTCGAACAACAGTGTTGGGCGACTCGTCGCCGGGGCGAGCTTCTTCGCCGGAACGGCGACGCGAACGACGACGCACGTTGCCTGCTTCGTCGCTGTTGCCGTTGTCACGACCGTCGCTATCGCGAGGATCGGCGTTGGAGTCGTTTCGCGAACGAGGCGCCCGCGCCGGCAAATCGGGAAGGTCAGGAGCTTGGAAAAGTAGCGACGTCGTGGACGCTGGCACGAGGGGCGCAATTGCAGCCGCCTTGTCAGCCTTCGCTGCCTCCCCCGAAGCCTTCTTCGGTGCCGGGCTCTTGCGCGCACGCGACCGGGAAGGTGAACCAGAATCAGCCTTTTGATCTGCCTTGGCTGCGGGAGTGTCTGCTGAATCTGAGGTCGTCGAATCGGCCTTCATGCCGGTAACGGCATCCGGAACCTCTAGCCCCAAATGCTGGCTCGCGGTCTTCGCAGCAGGACGCTGGGACGACTTCGCCGCACGAGGCTCACGCGCTGCGGCAGACGACTGCTCGCCTAGCGCTTCTGCGGCGGCCGGAGCCTTCGCTGCTGCGGGGGTCTCTGCCGGAGGCGTCTGCGCCACAGGCTTCTCTACCGCTGCTTTGGATGACGGAAGAATTCGGCCAAATAGGCCCTTTTTCTTCGGAATATCTTTCGACTTATCGCTTTCATTCACCATTGCTGGTGTACTCCTTGCCCTTGTAGGCGACCGCGCCACCCACCGGGTACTCTCTCGTGCGCTATTCCCCCACCAAACCTATGGTTCGGGAACCGCTACTAATTCTTCAGGTCCTGCAACGGGCTCGTGGCTCACGCTGCAGTTGTGCTCTCTCACAGCACTTCGGAACTGGCTATCCGACTCACGCAACAGCGTTGCGCAACTGGTCCGGTCGCTATGCCCGGGAAGACTTCTTGGTGTCGTTCCGAGCGCGGCTCGGAATAACTACGGTTCATTATCGCACGCATTCTCAGAAAATGAGCCTGACGCGCATGCGATAATCCCAGCATGACTGCATCCGGTGTTCGCAATAGGCCCATCGCCCTCGCCATATTTCTTATCTTCGCCGGACTTGTCGGGCTGTGGGCCTCGTTCCAGCTGATGCTCGAGAAGATTCATGTCTTCGAAAACCCGGATGCTGCACTGAGTTGTGATTTCAGCATCGTGGTTCAGTGTTTGGCGAATTTGCAGTCTCAACAGGGCGCCGTGCTTGGATTCCCTAATCCCATTATCGGACTCATCGCGTTTACCGCTCCGCTCGTCGTCGGAGCTGCGATCTTGGCCGACGCACGATTCAACGCGTGGTTCTGGGTAGTCTTCAACGTCGGCGTCGCTGCGGGCTTCGGATTCATTCTGTGGCTGTCCTACCAGAGCATTTTCAATCTGGGCACGCTGTGCATTTGGTGCATGACCGTCTGGTCCGTGATGATCCCGATGTTCTGGGCCGTAACCCTCCGCAACCTTAAAGTCGGCGCCATTCCCGCACCGCGCAGTATTCGCAAGGCTGCCAGTGCGGCCTACAGCTGGGTTCCCGTCATTTCGATCATCGGTTACATCATCATCGCTGTGGTCGCTCAAGTACGCCTCGATGTTTTGAGCTACCTCTAAAACATATTCCCTGCGGGGAACACAACAATGGCGGGAGCCTGACGACTGTCAGGCTCCCGCCATTGTTATAGGGCTAGCCACTCTGTGGCTCAGCCGCGAATGAGCGGTTTAGGCGAACCAGAGGGCCAGTTCGCGCGCTGCTGACTCTGGCGAGTCGCTGCCGTGCACGAGGTTCTGCTGAACCGCGAGACCCCAGTCGCGACCAAGGTCACCGCGAATGGTACCGGGAGCTGCCGTCGTAGGGTCCGTCGTGCCTGCCAGTGAGCGGAAGCCCTCAATAGCGCGGTTGCCGGCGATACGCAGCGCGACAGTCGGGCCAGACTGCATGAAGTCGATCAGCGGCTCGTAGAAGGGCTTGCCTTCGTGCTCGGCGTAGTGCTGCGACAGAAGATCAAGATCTGCCTGAACGAGACGTACGTCGACGAGCTGGTAGCCCTTGGCTTCAATGCGGCGAAGGATTTCGCCGGTCAGGTTGCGGGCGACGCCATCAGGCTTGATCAGTACAAGGGTCTCTTCGATGTTCATTGTGTCTCCTCAGAGGGGGTGTTCACGGACGGGGTGTTAAGAATTTCGGCTTTCGCGCGATCAATCTGCTGGCCTTTGATGAAGCAGAAAACCCACATGGCAGCGAAGCCAGCTCCGACCACAAACATCGGAGTGAGAATAAAACCGAGCGCAATCAAACCAGCCTGCAAAGCCCAACCGACGGCCATCGCGCCTCGGCGGTGCAGCATCCGAGCTAGCGCCACGAATACCACGATGAGGACCGCTCCCCCGATAAATGCGGGGGCGGGAGCAAGCGCCTTGAGCCCAAATGCGGTCAGGGCGACAAAGAAAATGAGAGTGGCGTCGAGCACTAACACGATGCTCAGAAGCAGTTCGGTGACCGAACGCTTTCTGCGAGCCTTCGGTTCGGCGGTCACGGTTTCCACCCTTCGACCTTGGCGAGCGCGAGCGCCTCACCCACGAGCGTTATCGAGCCTGTCACGACTACAGCACGCCGTTCGTTCTCGGCAGCCCATCCGCGGGCGAGCTCGATTGCTTCAGCAAAAGTGTCAAAATCGGTCGTCTCTTCAGTGAAGGTGCGCACCGTTTCCACGAGTTCCTCCGGTGCAATTGCACGCTCCGACTCCGACGTTGTGACGTAGAAGCGATGCGCAATCGGGGCAAGAGCACCCACGATTCCTGCGGCATCCTTATCGTCGAGGACAGCGATCACGAACGCGATCTCGTCAAAGGTGAAGTACTCCTTGAGCGCAGTCGCGAGAGCCGCAGCGCCATGAGGGTTGTGGGCGGCGTCCACAATCACTGTTGGCTCAGCACCGATGACCTGAAGGCGACCGGGCGACGACACGGTAGCGAGACCTTCGGCAAGTACATCATGCACGAGGGCCTGGCTGCCTGCGCCCAAGAATGACTCAACGGCAGCAATCGCGAGTGCGGCATTGTGGCCCTGGAACTCGCCAAACAGCGGCATGAACAAGTCTGCGTAGGTTCCGGCGATTCCGCGAACCGTGATCAATTGCCCGCCAACGGCGACGTCGCTGCTCACAAGCTCGAAGGCGTCTCCTTCTACGCTCATCGTCGATTCGGTGAGGTCAGCAGCACGCTCAAGCTCAATCTGAGCATCCGCAGTCTGAAGCGCCGAGACGATGGCGGCAGCGGGCTTGATGATGCCCGACTTTGTGCGCGCAATCTCCGAAACTGTCGTGCCCAAACGGTGAGTGTGGTCCAAAGCAATCGGGCTAAAGACGGCAACCTGGCCATCGGCAACGTTCGTGGAATCCCACTCCCCGCCCATACCGACTTCGAGAATGGCAACGTCGACCGGCGCATCAGCGAAGCTCGCAAAGGCCAGCACCGTCAACGCCTCGAAATAGGTCAACGGCTCTTCGCCCTTGGCCAGCAATTCAGAATCGGTCATGAGCAAGAACGGACGGATGTCGGCCCAGTTCTCTGCCAGAGCGCGGTTGGAGATAGCGCGGCCATCGATCACGATGCGCTCGTTGACGCGCACCAAGTGCGGACTCGTCATGAGCCCCGTGCGCAGTCCATAGGCGCGCAAAATGCTTTCGGCGATGCGGCTCGTGGACGTCTTTCCATTGGTTCCCGTGATGTGGATCACGGGGTAGTTGCGCTGAGGGTCTCCGATCAGCTCGACTGCGCGACGAGTTGCTTCGAGGCGTGGCTGTGGTGTCTGCTCCCCAATTCGCGCGAGAAGCTCTTCGTAGACGATCGCGGCATCCGAGGCGTATTCGGAGTCTTCGAGCTCGAAGTCTGAATCCTCGTCGATGTTGGTGCCCTCGAACCCATCAGCGAAGGGGCTGAGGTCGGCTAAAGGATGGTCAGCGCCGAGTTCTTCACGTTCGGCATCCGTCAGTGAATCCTCGATCGAGCCACCGTTTGCGTCGGATCGCTCACGAGCGCCTTCGTTGTCGGACTCGCCGTCGTTGTCGAACTCGTCATCGCGATTAGACATTGGTCGCTCCCATCTTGGTGATGTCGATCACCAGCGCGCCCGTGTTGGCGTACTTTCCTGCCGCCAATTCGGTGCGGTGCATTTCCAGTGTGCCTGCTGCGAGCTCATTCGCGAAGCTCTGAACGGCCGATTGCGCTGCAAGCGTTTCTGAAGCGATCATCGCGCTGTGGAATGCGATCGCATCATGATCTGACGCATCATCCGCGCTGATCACGAGGTCAATGCGGTCGCTCACATCGAACCCCGCCGCCTTTCGAGCATCCTGAATTGCGCGGATGACGTCGCGAGCGAGCCCTTCGGCAGAAAGCTCTGCAGTGAGCTGAGTATCAATGATGACGAAGCCCCCGTCGGAGAGGAACGCGATCGCGCTCGACTCATCGGCCGCTTCCATCTGCAGTTCGTACTCGCCAGCCTCGAGAGCCATACCGTCGACGCTGACGCCGTCAGCAGTGGTCTCCCAGTTGCCTGCCTTGGCTTCCTTGATCACGTGCTGCACTTGCTTGCCGACGCGCGGCCCGAGTGCGCGAGCATTGACCGTGAGCTTCTTCGTGATGCCGAAACTGTCGAGAGAGCCCTCTTCAAGAAGTTCGAACTTGACGGCCTTGACGTTCAGCTCGTCGCGAAGGATGTCGCTAAACGGGGCAAGAGCAGACGGCACGGCGCTCACGACCGTCAACGACGCGAGGGGCAGGCGCACGCGCAAGCTGCGGGCCTTTCGCAGCGCGAGCCCACTCGAAGCGATTTCGCGAACACGGTCCATCGACGCCACGAGATCGTGGTCACTCGGGAACGCCGTCGCATCAGGCCAGTCAGTGAGGTGAACGCTGCGTTCGCCCGTGAGGCCACGCCACATATCTTCTGCGACCAGCGGAATGAGTGGGGCAGCAACGCGGGCCACAGTCTCGAGCACCGTGAAGAGAGTGTCGAAGGCATCTGTGTCGTCTCCGCTCCAGAAGCGGTCACGGCTGCGACGCACATACCAGTTCGTCAGAACGTCGGCGAAGTCGCGGAGCTTGGCCGCGGCCATCGGGCTGTCAAGAGCGTCGAGTTCGGCGGTGACGTCTTCGACCAATTCGCGCGTTTTCGCCAGCAAGTAGCGGTCGAGAACGTTCTCGGAATCTGTGCGCCACTTCGCCTCGTAGTTGTCTGCCGCATTGGCATACAGAGTGAAGAAGTAATAGGTGCTCCAGAGCGGCAGCAAAAGCTGACGAACACCGTCGCGGATGCCCTCCTCCGTGACCATCAGGTTGCCACCACGAATAACCGAACTCGACATGAGGAACCAGCGCATCGCGTCAGCACCGTCGCGCTCAAATACCTCGGAGACATCCGGGTAGTTACGCAAACTCTTGGACATCTTCTGCCCGTCATTGCCGAGCACGATGCCGTGACTGATGACATTCGAGAATGCCGGGCGGTCAAACAGCGCCGTCGACAGCGTGTGCAGAGTGTAGAACCAGCCACGAGTCTGGCCGATGTACTCAACGATGAAGTCGGCCGGGCTGTGGCTGTCGAACCATTCTTGGTTCTCGAAGGGGTAGTGAACTTGAGCGAAGGGCATCGAACCCGAATCGAACCAGACATCGAGAACGTCTTCGATACGACGCATCGTCGATTGACCACTCGGGTCATCGGGGTTCGGGCGCGTCAGTTCATCGATGAACGGACGGTGCAGGTCGGGCTCACCATCGTGATTGAGAGGCAAGCGACCGAAGTCTGCTTCAATTTCGGCAAGCGAGCCGTAAACATCCATGCGGGGGAAGTCGGGGTTGTCGCTCTTCCAGATCGGGATAGGGGAACCCCAATAGCGGTTACGACTGATCGACCAGTCGCGGGCATTGCCCACCCACTTGCCGAACTGGCCCTCCTTGACGTTCTCGGGAACCCAGTTGATCTCCTGATTGAGCTCGCTCATGCGGTCGCGGAACTCGGGCACCTTCACGAACCAGCTCGATACCGCCTTGTAGATCAGCGGGTTGCGGCAACGCCAGCAGTGCGGGTACGAGTGCTCGTAGCTCGCGACCTTGAGCAGGCGGCCCTCGTCGCGCAGCAGCTTCGTCAGCGGCTTGTTGGCTTCAAAGACCTGCATTCCAGCGACAGGAGCGACCGACGACAAGAACTTGCCGCCATCATCAACCGAGATAACGACGGGGATGCCCGCAGCAGCACAAACATTTTGGTCATCTTCACCGTAGGCAGGCGCCTGGTGCACGATGCCGGTACCTTCGCCAGTAGCAACATAATCGGCAACCAAGAACTGCCACGCATTTTCGGTGCCGTAGGCCTCGGCATCCGCATAAAAGTCCCACAGGCGGTCGTAGCGAACGCCATCGAGCTCTGCACCCTTGATGGTGCGCGAGACGGCAGCAACAGCCTCTTCGGCCGTTTCGTAGCCGAGTTCTTTTGCATAGGCCGCGATCGTGTCGGCCGCGAGCAAGAACTGCGCAGAGCCCTCTTCGGAACCATCACCTGCGCCGAGCGGGCCAGCGGGCAGTACCGCGTAGTCGATATCGGGACCGACAGCGAGAGCGAGGTTAGTGGGAAGCGTCCACGGCGTTGTCGTCCAGGCGAGAGCTTTCACTCCCGTGAGACCGAGGCTTTCGGCCTTCACGCCATCGAGAGGGAACGTCACTGTAACGGTCTGGTCTTGACGCATCTTGTAGACGTCGTCATCCATGCGCAGTTCGTGGTTGGAGAGCGGGGTTTCGTCGTTCCAGCAGTACGGCAGAACGCGGAAGCCTTCGTAGGCAAGGTTCTTCTCGTGCAGTTGCTTAAACGCCCAGATGACGCTCTCCATGAAATTCACGTCGAGGGTCTTGTAGTCGTTCTCGAAGTCGACCCAGCGCGCCATGCGGGTTACATACTCTTGCCATTCACCGGTGTATTTGAGCACCGATTCGCGAGCGGCGGCATTGAACGTGTCGATGCCCATCTCTTCGATCTGGCTCTTCTCGGTGATGCCGAGCTGGCGCATCGCTTCGAGTTCAGCGGGTAGCCCGTGGGTGTCCCAACCGAAGCGACGGTGCACTTGCTTGCCGCGCATCGTCTGGTAGCGCGGAAAGAGATCCTTGGCGTAACCGGTCAGCAAATGCCCATAGTGCGGGAGGCCATTGGCAAAAGGAGGTCCGTCGTAGAAGACCCACTCATCCGCGCCTTCGCGCTGATCAATGGATGCCTGAAAAGTGCCGTCGGCCTTCCAGTACGAGAGCACCTGCTCTTCGATCGCCGGAAACTTCGGTGACGGCGCTACGGAATCGTCTGAGCTGTGGCGGGGATACGACATGAGGCTCCAGTGGTACGTGGGTGCGAATAATCTGCACGAGGACGACCTCTCAGCCGCGGTACCACCCCGCTTGTGCACCCAGAGGTACACCACTCATATCGCTGTAACGGGCTTACCCGTTCGGTTCTACTGCCGCCCGCTCCCCTGCCGAGACAAGAGTTGAGACGATTTCTTCCGAATGCTCCCCGGTGATAGCCGGTTCATAGCGTGTAGCCGCAATGATACGCGAGTTAGCCGATCGTCGGGCGCTATTTTCGAGCGACCGTCGCGAGCGCTTCGGCGCCGAGCTGAGCATCGTGCATCGTGACGACGAACTTTTTGCCGTTCATCCGCGTCACTTCGATGGCGTCTCCTTTGGAGAGCACAATGCCGCTACGACCATCGGGAGCCCAACGCCAGCCGTAGCCGCCGAATTCGTCGATCGGGTTGACGTCGACGACTGCGACGGAGTCGATCTGATCGGGTGCGATCGTGGTGCGGGGAAAGCCCAGTGCTGAGCGAACCCGCAGCCCGCGCTGATCGATCGTCACTCGCCACGAGAGGGTACTGACGGCAAGCGCGATCACGACAAGCCCAATAACGGCGGGCAACAGAAGCTCTGCAGGGTTGCTCACCGCTTGAACGGCAAGAGCAGCCCCCAACGCCACGAGGGCGACCGCGACAATAACAACCACACCAGCGCCGACACGAGTGGTGCTCGAAAAGTGCACCCGCTGTGTCACCGCACCGGGAATCGGCTCAACCTCGACCGGCGACGAGTTGATGCGTTCGGCCGCGGGAAGCATCAGCCATGCGAAGAAGGCCATGATGATCGCGATGGGGAAAGCTGCGAGAACAATTGCGCCGATGTCTGGTGCATTCTCGGCGTTCTCTACCCCGCGCTGGACTGCCAGCGAGCCAGCCGCAATCACGCTGATCAGAACAGCCAAGAACACTGATGTTGCGATCAAGAACTTGTGGACCCAGAGCATTCCGCCGTGAGGTGCGCCTCGCCAACTAGCGAAAGCAGTCACCGCAGCGAACACGAGGGTGATGAGGAGCGGGAGTGCGATCACGCTGCCGACCGTCGAATAGCCGTCGGGGCCTGAAGTGCCCCAGTGCGAGGCAACGGGGTTAGGCAGTTCAGGAATCCAGAGCGCCATGACGAATGCTGCCCCCATTGTGATCACGAGCGGGATAACCACACCGATCACAATGATGAGTCGACGATTGCGCGTGAGTTGAGGCGAAACATTCTCGGCGGGAAGGTTCATTTGTATTCCTCTCGGATGAGTGAAGTCAGTGCGGCTAAGGAAACGTTGTGGATGCGGGCTTCGGCAACGACCGCGGTGATGCCATCGGCAAGCGAGTCATAGCTGGTGGTTGTGGCGGCGACAATTGCTCCACGTCCGCGACGCAGTTCAATGAAGCCTTCGTCGCGCAATTCTTGATAGGCCCGAAGCACGGTGTGCATGTTGATGCCGAGCGAGCTGGCTAATTCGCGAGCACCTGGGAGTCTCTCCCCTGCCGCAACCGACTTGTCGATAACGGACTGACGGATGCTCGTGGCGAGCTGCTCGAATAGCGGCGTCTCTGACGCAGGATCCACTCGAATAAGCATGACGTAATTATAGTTGTTCTAGTAGGACTAGCACAAGTTGAGTTGCTCGACGCTGGCCGCGGGGCTCAGAGACGCCGGCGAGCGGGCATCTCTTGAACATGCTTCAATTCGGCAGCGGATGCCGGAGCACCGTCGAGACGACGGGCAAGTCGCGCCGTCCACGGGCTCGCGGTCGCGCCATGCGCGAAGACACTCACAAGAATTGTCCAGACCGCGACAGAGAACACGGTGTCGGCAACAGAACCACTGAGCTCATCGAACACGAGAAGTGCAAACAGGATCGAAGCCAATCCCCGCGGTCCGAACCATCCGATGAACAACCGGGTTTCAAAACGAGTGCGTGACCAGGCAAGCGCAATGAGCACGGGGAGCATGCGCACAACGGTCAACGACAATACGACGTAGAGCGCGATCTGCCACGTAAGAGACATCAAGAGAGGAGCTGCGAGAACTGCTCCGAAAACCAAGAAGGTGATGGAGCTCAACAGCTCCCCCTCATCCTCGGTGAAATCCTGAACATCGCGACTCTCTTGACGCGCAATGGCGCTGAAGGCGAGGCCGGCAACAAACGCAGCAATGAATCCGTTACCCCCAACCACGCCGGCGCTCGCATAGGCCGCGACCGCGATCGCGATCGTAGCCAACTGGCGATAGATACCCTCGACCCAGCCTGCGCGGGAAGCGCGACTCAGCAGCCACCCGCCGAGGGCCCCGACTCCGCCGCCGAAAATAATTCCGAATCCGATCTGCTGCGCAGCGAAAACGCCCCAGCTTTGGTCGCTGACTACACCCGTATGCGCAGCGGAAATCGCCAGAAAAACGGTGACCACCGGAACCATGATTCCGTCGTTGAGTCCGCTTTCCACGTTGAGCGCCTGCCGAATGCGAACCGGCAACCGCGTATCGCTCACTACCGCTTGGCCGAGCGCAGCATCCGTCGGCGCAAGAATCGCGGCGATGAGCGCGGCCTCGATAAGACTGAGTTGGCCAAAGAGAGCTGCCGCCGCCACCGTTCCGAGTGCAATCGTCAGAGGAAGGCCGATCCCGAGCAAGCGCAGCGGGAGAAGAACTTGCTTACGAAGCGCACGGATGTCGATGCGTACGGCATCCGTGAAGAGAACCAACACAAGAGTGGCCTCAACGAGAACCGACACGGCTTCGCTCTTAAGGTCGAGCTGAAACCACTGCGCCCCGACGAGACCCAACAAGACACCCGCTGCCGTAAACACCATTGGGGCCGTGACTGGGGAGAGAGCGAGCTTGCGCGAGACCATCGCGAAGGCAAAAACGACTACGGCGATGATCACGAGCTCCGTCATGATTCCTCCACTGCAGGCTAGGTGCGGCACGCCCCGCAGCCGATCACAGAACGCCACTCGGCTCCGCGGTGTGGTCAAGGTTACGGGAATCATGAGGCGGAACTCTCGCAGCAACTCATGGGAGGCGTGAGAATCGCGATTGTTACGCATCGCACAAATCTCGCCGGGTTTGTTAGCACGAGGCACACACTGCTGCGCGCGATCTATGACTAGGGTTATTCAGGCACCCGCCTTTTCGGGCAGGGCTCTCAACAGTTCGCAGACAAAGGAAAGGAGCGTCGCGTGTCGACTCTCACTTTGACCCTTGGCCGGCCCACGCTCGCCGACACCGTCTTCTCTCGCAGCCTCGCCACTGACATCACGCTTGTCGCCGCCGGCGCCGCCTTGACCGCTGTGATGGCCCAAATCGCCGTGCCTCTCTACCCTGTTCCGATCACCGGCCAGACGCTTGCAGTTCTTCTTGTTGGTGCATCGCTCGGCGCAACTCGCGGCGCGCTGTCAATCGCTCTCTACGCTCTTCTCGGCGTTGTCGGCCTGCCCGTCTTCACCGACGCGTCCTCGGGAATCGGTGTTCTAGCTGGCACGACGGGCGGCTACATCATTGGCTTCATTTTCGCGGCAGCTTTCACGGGATGGCTTGCTCAGCGCGATTGGGACAAGAAGTTCCTCGGCGCAGCGCTGTCGTTCCTGGGTGGCACCGCAGTGACCTTCGTCTTCGGCCTCGCGTGGCTTGCCATTGTGACCGGTGGCACTCTTGAACAGGTTCTCGCTTGGGGTCTTTACCCCTTCATTATTGGTGGACTCATCAAGGCCGGCATCGCTGCAGCAGTGATTCCTGCAACGTGGAAGATCTCGACGAAGTTCTCGCGCAAGCAGGACTAACGCTCACGCTTTTACTTCAGAACCGGGTCGGTTTCGCTCAGGCGGACCGGCCCGGTTTTTTGCCCAGTTGGACTTAATGTACTCAGTTCAACAATAATTGAGTGTCTCGCATCCGAGCAGCATTCCTCCACACAAAGGACTCCGTTGAACGCGCCTCGCATTCTGCTTCTCCCCCTCTCCATCGCGGCCAGCGCCGCCCTGCTTGCCGGATGCACGGCAACGACCACCCCTGCGGTCGAACCAGTTGAGGGCGGCACTCTCGTCTACGCCACCGGCGACGCCGAGCCCAGTTGCCTCGACCCCCACGTCGGAGGCAACTATCCCCAAGCGCTGCTCAGCACCCAGTACCTCGAATCACTCGTCTCCAAGAACAACGACGGCGAAATCATCCCCTGGCTCGCAACAGACTGGACCGAGAGCAGCGATGGCCTCACGTGGGACTTCACCCTGCGCGACGATGTGACATTCACCGATGGCACCCCTTTCGATGCCCAAGCAGTGAAAGCGAACATCGAGCACTTGAAGGATCCCGAAACGGCCTCGTCAACCGGCTACCTCGCCGTCGGCAAGATTGACGAAATCGAAGCCGTCGCGGCTGACCAGGTGCGCTTCACACTGTCAGCACCAGATAGCGCGCTTCTCGAATCGCTCTCGCAGCCGTGGGTAAGCATCGAGTCTCCTACCGCTCTCGAGCGTGAGCAAGCAGTGAACTGTGAAAGCCCCATCGGCACGGGCCCCTTCATCGTGACCGACTGGACCAAGCAACAGTCGGTGACCCTCGAACGCAACGAGAACTACAATTCCCCTCCCGACGATGCTGAACACGCCGGCGCTGCCCGACTCGACGCGATCGAATGGCGTTTCATTCCGGATGCCGCCACCCGTTACGCGGCCCTTCAGTCGGGCGACGTGGACGTAATCGACAACGCCCAACCCAACAACATTTCCTCCGCCGCCGACGCCCCCACGATTGAGGAACTCAATGCTCCGCGCCCCGGCGCTTCCAACCGAATCGAACTGAACTCAGGAAAAGCACCGTTTGACGACGTTCGCGTGCGCGAAGCCTTCATCCGGTCGGCCGACGTGAACCCCGGGATCGAAAGCCTCTTCTTCGGCACAGCCGAGCGCTCGTACTCGGTGCTGTCGAGCGTCGAGCCAGCAGGGATCTCGACACCTGACGTCTTCACGACTGATCCGGAAGCGGCCGAGACGCTGCTCGACGAAGCGGGCTGGAACGCGATTGACTCTGACGGCTACCGCACGAAAGACGGCGAGCGCCTCAGTCTCGTGTTCCCCGTGAGCACGAACCAATCGATCCCGGCAGAGCAATCATTGTTTGAGCAGATTCAAGCATCGGCTAAAGAAGTGGGCTTCGAGGTCATCCTGCAGCCGACCGATTTGTCGTCATGGTACGGCGCGCTGTTCAGCAATGAGTACAACCTTGTGAGCGCTCCCTACACGAAGGTCGGAGCAGATGTACTGCGCATCCTGTACCACTCCGACTCGATCGTGCCTGCCCCCAGCGGCTACTACGCGAACTTGGCCCAGCTCAGCGATCCCGCACTCGATGAGGTTCTCACGACGGCGAGTGAGACTTCGGATGCCAGCGAGCGCCTCGATCTGTATGCCGAAGCTCAGTCGATCATTGTGGACGGTTTCTATGTTCTGCCGCTGTATGACCAGCAGAATCATTACCTCTACAGCACGAGTGTCGAGGGGTTCCGCGCGTTGCCGACTGTGTCTGCTCCGACGTTCTACGATGCGTGGTTGAACAACTAGCACTGAGGAACACATCCTGTGACGGTTTCGACTGACACTTCCGCACTGGCGGGTGTCTCTGCCCCAGCGACGCGATTGCGGTCGCTGGGGTGGGTCGCGCGCCGAGCCGCTGGCGGAGTTTTCGTGTTGTGGGCCGTCGCTACCGTCATTTTCTTCGCCTTGCGTTTGATCCCGGGCGATCCGGTGGACGCCATTTTGGGCGGACCTGGCTCGCAGGCATCTGCAGAGGCTGTTGACCAAATACGTGCCGAGTACGGACTCGACCGGCCACTCATCGTTCAGTATTTTCTGGCGATGTCGAAACTTGTCGTGGCTGACTTTGGCACGTCGTACGCTCTCAAAGTGGCGGTGGCTCCCTATGTACTGACGCAACTGTGGTCAACACTCATTCTCACGATTGCTTCTCTCGTGGTCGCCTGGTTGGGGGCTCTCGCGCTCATCATCTCCACGAGCGGTCGCGGCCGCATTTCGCGCGCGCTGGGATCGGGCCTTGAATTGCTCGCTGCGGCCGTTCCTCATTTTTGGCTGGCCTCACTGCTCATCATTCTGCTGAGCAATACCCTCAACTGGTTGCCACCGATCAGCGTCCCTGGCCCGCTCGGTCTCGTTTTGCCGGTGCTCACTCTCGCGCTCCCCCTTACCGGATTCCTCGGTCAAGTGATGCGCGAGTCCTTGGCCAACGCCTACGAACAGCCCTTCGTGCTCTCTGCGCGTGCCCGTGGCGAGAGCGAATGGGGCGTGCGACTGCGGCATGTGCTGCGGCACGCAGCTCTCCCCGGTATTTCCCTCTCGGGGTGGGCCTTCGGCTCGCTCTTGAGCGGTGCCGTTGTTGTCGAAACAATTTTTGCCCGGCCAGGGCTGGGCAGAACTCTCCTCAACGCCGTGACGATCCGCGATATCCCCGTCGTCACCGCTGTTGCCCTGCTCTCGGCCCTGACTTTCATAGTCGTCACCATCGCAACAGACGTCATTGACCGCATCGTTGATCCCCGCGTGACGGAGGTCGCAACACGATGACCGAAATCTTGGCTGGCCGACTCTCCCGACCTGCAGGCGGCGCTCCGGGCATCCGGGGAAATCGACGCGTATTCAGCAGCGTTGCCGTCGTGATCGCTCTGGCTGTGCTTGCGCTCATCCTGACTGCCGCACTCGCACCACAACTCATCACTACGGCCGACCCCGATGCGGTGGCGCCCGCAGAAGCATTTCAGTCGCCATCGCTTGCCCATTTCTTTGGAACAGACGAGTCAGGCCGCGATGTCTACACGCGCGTCGTTTTTGGTGCGGGCAACTCGCTCGTCATCGGAGTTGCCGCGACCGCGGTGGGGCTAGGTCTTGCTCTTTTTCTGGGGCTACTCGGAGGCCTCGGCAGCAGACTCGGCGACTTTGTGAGCACTCGAATCGTTGAAGTAATGTTTGCCCTTCCCGGCCTCCTACTGGCGCTGGTATTTATCGCTATCGCTGGGCCCGGTGTCGTGACCTCGACAGTAGCAGTCGGCCTCTCGACAGCTCCCGGCTATGCCCGCATCATTCGCAGCCAACTCCGCAGCGTGCGCAATGCCAGCTACGTTGAAGCAGCCACCGTGCTTGGCCACTCGCGCGCCCGCATCGTCTGGCAACACATTCTGCCCGGCGCGCTTACGCCAATCTTCGTACTGGGCACTCTCGGTGTGGGCCAAGCCATTGTGTGGGCTTCCTCGCTCGGCTTCCTCGGCCTCGGCGTTGCCCCTCCCGCCGCTGAGTGGGGAGCAATGCTCTCAAGCGGCCGCACCTACATTGATGTTGCGTGGTGGCTCACGGTATTCCCCGGGCTCGCGATCGTCGCTACCGCAGCCGCGTTCACGGTGCTCGGCCGCGCCCTCAACGCACGAACCCGACAGGAGGCCAGCGGATGACCGCCTCCCCCCTTCTCGTCGTGGCCAACCTCAGCGTGCACTTCGACCGCTCCGCCCGTGCTGCTGTCGATGGGATCAGTTTCGAGGTGGCAGCCGGGGAATGCCTTGCCATCGTCGGCGAATCGGGTTCGGGCAAGAGCCTCACGGCGCGCTCCCTGCTCGGGCTTGCGCCCGCGGGTGCCCACGTGAGCTTCAACGAGCTCAGCCTGGCGGGAGAAAGACTGCCGGCACAGGGTGCTCGACGGTGGCGAAGCATTCGCGGAGCATCCATGGGGCTGATCTTGCAGGATGCGCTCGTGTCCCTCGACCCCTTGCGACCCGTTGGCCGCGAAATTGATGATGTGTTGCGACTGCACACCACGCTCAGCCAGCGAGAGCGTCGGGCCCGCGTTCTTGAACTCTTGCATGCGGTGGGAATTCCGGATCCCGCTCTGCGAGCTCGACAGCGCTCCGGTGAACTTTCCGGCGGATTGCGCCAACGCGCGCTCATCGCAGCCGGAATCGCTGCCGGACCGGCCCTCATCATTGCCGACGAACCGACAACCGCCCTCGATGTCACGGTTCAAGCGCGCGTGCTCGATGTCTTGTCGTCACTGCGCGACAGCGGTACAGCAATGATTCTGATCACTCACGATCTCGCTGTTGTTTCCCGCGTTGCCGATCGGGTCGCGGTCATGAGCGAGGGCCGCATTGTCGAAACCGGCGAAACCAACGCAGTGCTCCGCGCGCCCACCGCGCTGCCCACCCAGCAGTTGCTCGCGGCAATCCCGGTCGATGTGCCTCGCGGAGTCGCGCTAACGCTGCCGCTCGATGAGGGTGCGGTTGCTCCCGCGATTGCGGCTCACCGCGGCCCCAAGATCAGCATCGCGCCGCTGGATGAACCCGGCTCCGTGCCGCCACCGGCTCTCGAACTTCGCTCAGTCTCGCGTCGATACCCCACGCCCCAGGGAGCCGCGATCCAGGCTCTCGACTCTGTGTCGCTCACGCTCACGGTAGGAACAACGCTGGGTCTTGTCGGCCAGTCGGGGTCGGGCAAGACCACAATTGCGCGGATCGCCCTCGGGCTCGAGACCGCCGACAGCGGTGACGTATTGCTCGACGGTCACGAGTGGGGCGCTCTGAGTGCCCGTGAGCGCCGTCCACGCCGACACATTCTTGGGGCGATCTATCAAGATGCGTTGAGTTCGTTCGACCCACGGTGGAGTGTCGAGCGCATCCTCTCCGATGCTCTCAGCGTTGGCGTATCCGATACCCGTCGTTCCCTGACGACGATCAATGAACTGCTCGATGCCGTTGGGTTGCCTCAGTCGATCAAGAACCGCCGCCCGCTGCACCTCTCGGGAGGCCAACGTCAGCGAGTGGCGATCGCCCGCGCACTCGCTCCTGCGCCCCAGACGCTCCTGTGCGATGAACCAGTGTCGTCTCTGGATGTCTCCACTCAAGCTCGCGTGCTGAATCTGCTCGACGAGCTTCAGCGCCATCTTGACCTCAGTTATCTCTTCATTTCTCACGATCTCGGAGTGATTCGCCACATGAGTGATCGCGTGGCCGTAATCAACGAGGGTCGCATTGTGGAGACGGGAGAAACGAATGAGATTTTCACGGCTCCCCGCGATCCTTACACTCGGTCGCTTCTTGCAGCCCTGCCTCGAGTGCGAAGATGATTCGGTGACGTCTCCTCGCTCTTCTGCCCGTGGCCGCCCGCCCGCTGCATCCCGAGAACTCCTTCAAGAGTCTGCTTTCGAGTTGTTTATCGAGAATGGCTACACGGGCACTACGGTCGATCAGATCGCCACCCGTGCTGGTGTCAGCCGCAACACTTTCTTCAACTACTTCGACGCCAAAGGTGAAGTATTTTGGGTGGAGCTGGATGCCGCTACCGAGCGATTGAAAACGGCCTTGGCCGATCAGCCGTCGCCGCATGCTCCCGCGACCGAGGCCATCCGCACGGCGATGTTGGCGGCTGTGGCTCCCTTCGAGTCGCACCATGTGCCGTTTATCCTCACGCAATACGACCTCATAGGGAGTGCTGCGGAAGTGCAGGCCTCGGCGATGAGTCGCTTTGCGACCCAGGCGCGTTTGCTGAGCGGATACGCCCAGCAGCACGGTGTCGATTCGGCGGTGGCTCGCGCTCACGCCTATTCACTCATTGCGTGTGTTGTTGCTGCGGCTCAGGAATGGGCGCAGTCGGGTCCACAGCGGGGGCGGCTTGAGCCCTACGTTCACCGGGCCATCGACACTGTGCTGGTTGCCTCGCCGTCGAGTTCAGTCTGAGCCCGCAGCTGTCCGTTACGATTGACAGCACCACTCACACTCAGGCACCTCTTCTTTGACTCGGTGCCGCACATATCGAACCGGAGAAATCATGTCGTCGAGCGTTCCCGAAAAGCCCGCCCTAGAAGGCCTCGAAGACAAGTGGGCTCCCGTCTGGGAGAACGAGGGCACGTACCGGTTTGATCGCCAGAAGGCGCTCACCGACGGGTCTGACTGTGTGTTCTCGGTCGACACTCCCCCGCCGACGGCATCCGGAAGCCTGCACATTGGCCACGTCTTCAGCTACACCCATATGGACTTGGTTACGCGCTTTCAGCGCATGCGCGGAAAAGACATCTTCTACCCGATGGGGTGGGATGACAATGGTCTCCCCACCGAGCGTCGGGTTCAGAACTATTACGGTGTGCGCTGCGACCCCACACTGCCCTACGACGCAAACTTTGAGCCCCCGCAGCACGGCGGCGAGGGCAAGTCAACGAAGGCTGCAGCCCAGTTGCCGATTTCGCGCCGCAACTTTGTTGAGTTGTGCGAGACCCTGACTGCTGAAGACGAGAAGCAGTTCGAAGACCTGTGGCGCCAACTTGGCTTGAGCGTTGACTGGAACCTCACCTACCGCACTATTGGTGACGATGCTCAGCGTGCCGCTCAGCGCGCCTTCTTGCGCAACCTTGAGCGCGGCGAGGCCTATCAGGCTTTCGCTCCGACGCTGTGGGATGTCACGTTCCGTACCGCGGTTGCGCAGGCGGAGCTCGAAGACAAAGAGCAGCCCGCCGCGTATCACCGTCTTGCTTTCCACAAGGCGGATGGCGACGACATCCACATTGAGACGACTCGCCCCGAGCTGCTGCCCGCGTGTGTTGCTCTCGTGGCTCACCCCGACGATGAGCGCTACAAGCACCTCTTCGGCACGATGGTGACGACGCCGATCTTCGGGGTTGAGGTTCCGGTTCTGGCCCACCGCCTTGCTCAGCAAGACAAGGGCTCGGGAATTGCCATGATTTGTACGTTTGGTGACGTCACCGACGTTGTGTGGTGGCGCGAGCTTGACCTGCCGAACCGCACCATCATTGGTGCCGATGGCCGCATCATTGCTGATGCTCCCGACGTCATTGTGGGCGAGGCCGCTCAGGCTGCCTATGCCGAGCTTGCCGGTAAGACGGTCTTCAGCGCGAAGGCCGCCATTGTTGAGTTGTTGAAGGCATCCGGTGAGATGATCGGCGACGCGAAGCCGATTCAACATCAGGTGAAGTTCTTCGAGAAGGGTGACAAGCCTCTCGAGATCATTTCAACGCGCCAGTGGTACATCACCAATGGTGCGCGCGACGAGAAACTGCGTGGTCGTCTGCTCGAAGCAGGCAAGCAAATCAACTTCACTCCCGACCACATGCGGGTTCGTTACGACAACTGGGTGGGCGGCCTCACGGGTGACTGGCTCATTTCGCGCCAGCGCTTCTTCGGTGTGCCGATCCCCGTTTGGTACGAGCTCGATGCCAATGGCGAAAAGGGTGCCCCGATCGTTCCGAGCGAAGACTCGCTGCCAATCGATCCTTCGTCGGATACCGCTCCCGGCTATACGGAAGACCAGCGTGGTGTTCCCGGTGGTTTCGAGGGTGAACTCGACATCATGGACACGTGGGCGACCTCGTCGTTGACCCCGCAAATTGCTGGTGGCTGGGAGACCGACCCCGAACTTTTCAACGTCGTCTTCCCCTACTCGCTGCGCAGCCAAGGCCAGGACATCATTCGAACCTGGTTGTTCTCCACAGCGTTGCGTTCGGAACTCGAGCACGGAACGGTGCCGTGGCGCAATGCCGGCATCTCGGGCTTCATCGTTGACCCTGACCGCAAGAAGATGTCCAAATCTAAGGGAAACGTGGTCACGCCTAAGGGCATGCTCGATGACCACGGTTCGGATGCGGTGCGCTACTGGGCAGCATCCAGCCGCCTCGGAACTGACGCGGCTTTTGATCCGCAGAACCCGAAGCAGATCAAGATCGGTCGCCGTCTCGCGATCAAGGTATTGAACGCGTCGAAGTTTGTCTATTCGTTCCCGGCTCCTAGTGGTGCTTCGGCCGATTCTGGCGCTGCGGTGACGGAGGCTCTCGACCTCGAGATGCTTGCCGAGCTTGCCGCGGTGGTCGAGCAGGCCACAACCGCGCTCGACAACTTCGACCACGCGAAGGCTTTGGAAGTCACGGAGAAGTTCTTCTGGGCGTTCTGCGACGACTACCTTGAGCTCGTGAAGGAACGCGCCTACGGTGCCGGAACCCCTGAAGCACAAGCGAGCGCCAATCGCGCCCTGCACACCGCTATCGACGTGTTCTTGCGCCTCTTCGCGCCGTACCTTCCGTTTGCTACCGAGGAGGTCTGGCGTTGGACGCACGACACTTCCGTGCACACGGCAACCTGGCCGACCGCCGACGAGCTCGGCGTGACGGCCGCGCCGAGTGGTCTGTTCTCGGCTGTTAGCCAAGCACTCATCACGATTCGCCGCGCCAAAACTGATGCCAAGGCGTCGCAGAAGACCGAAGTGACCTCGGCGACCCTCGCGGGGCCAGCCCTGATTGCGGCTGCGATTGATGACCTGAAGGCTGTCGGCCGCATCCACGAACTGACCATTGTTGAAGCCGATGAGATTGAGGTTCGCGACATTGTTTTGGTTGAGGCTGCACCGGAAACGTCCGCTTAAGGTCTCGTGAAGGTTCGGCACCGGGTTCGGTGCCGAACCCGAAAACCGCGTATTGTTGAATGAATGACGAACTCAGGGAAGCCTTCGTACACGATCCGCGACATCCAAGAAGATGATTTTGAGCAGTGGAAAGCACACTTCGTAAAGTACGGAGTGTTCTACGAAACCGAGTTCACTGACGAAATCGTTCAGGGCGTCTGGGAATGGCTCATGGATGACTCGGCACAACTCAACGCAGTTGTTGCCGTTTCTCCCGAAGACCGTCCCCACCCCGGTGACATCGCCGCTTTCGGCCTCTACCGTCGCCTTCCTGACACGTTCACCGCCTCGTGGGGTTGGTTCATGGATGACCTCTATGTCGACCCTGAGCACCGCGGTGCTGGTGTTGCCGGAACGATCATCGACGACATCGCTGCCCGTGCGGCAGAAGATGGTGGCGGAAAGCTCCGCTGGATCACCAACAAGGAGAACGACAGCGCTAAGCGCCTTTACGACAAGGTTGCTGACCGCACGTCGTGGATCCTGTACGAAAAGAACGTTTAATGCAGCTCGGCACACGATGGTCGGTGGGCGCTGCTGTGCCCGATCGTCTTTCCGCAGAAATGCGTGAAGCGATTGCAGGCGTTGAAGCGGATATCGCCCACCTCGATACGAGCGCGTGGCGGTGGACCCTCACCTGGCTCGAATCACGTCCCGTCGCTGAACTCGACGACGGCACTACCGTGCGCCAAGCCGCCGACGGCACTGTGACCGTCGAAGAACCCGTTTCTTAGCAAAGACCACAACTCAAACCACTTCTCACGTTGCTCGCTTCGCGCCCGTGCTTGTGCACGTTTCGGTGCGGAGCGGGCAACGTTTGTGTTGTGGAAAGTTGAGCACCAAGTTTGGTGCACCTGTTTAGCTTCTTTATATGCGCTTTTCGAACCTCGCCCCCCTCACAATTGGCGTGCTTCTCCTCGCCTCACTCAGCGGATGCGCACCCTCCGGCACCCCGGAATCGCCCGAGCCGACCGCCACCTTCGTTGCGCCCTACGCGACCGATGAAGAAGCGTTGGCTGCGGCTGAGGAGGCTTATGCGGAGTACCTTCGCGTCTCAAACGAAATTCTTCACGCGGGCGGCACCGATCCTGAGCGGCTCTCTACGGTCGCAGTCGGCCCGTTCCTGGACAGCTCGATTGATTCCTTCAAAGAGCAGCAAGCTGAAGGCCACATCGTCACTGGCAAGTCTTCGATTAGGAGCGTCGAGCTCCAGAGATACTCCCGGACGGGACCCAGCCGGGAAATGATTACTGTCTATCTCTGCGAGGACCTCTCCCTGGTGGACGTCATGGACTCGAAGGGAAAGTCCGTTGTTTCCCCAGATCGAGGGGACTCCATACTGCTCCAAGTAACTTTTGACTTCGTCGAATCTTCGAGTGCGCTTATGGTTGCGGGCTCCGAGAAGTGGAGTGACGAGCCGTGTTGAAAAAGCCAACCGCTGTAGCGGTCGGATCGATTCTTCTCATTAGCTTCATAGCGCCCACAGTTGCTTATGCTGACGGGCAGAGCACTGACTGTTCTAGCTATCAGCAGTCGCTTGGCCACTGCCCAGACGTCGCAGTGGGTAGCGACTCCGTCGACCTCGGAGCCACTATCGAGCAGCCAGGCTCGGGCGGCGGCTCATCCGAGTGGGAGCCTGACGCTGACGGCGCGGCAGACATCCCGGTCGATGACGCTCTCGATAGCGTCGAAGAAGCGTGGTGTGACCTCCAGCGTCTTGAGTGTGTCCCCTGGACTCCACCCGTAGAAGAAGCCGAGGCTGGCCCGATCACAATCTCCGACATTGCGAGCTTCCGGCCACAGCAACCAACCGCGGCAATGCAACCCAACCAGTGGATGATCGTCGGTCTCGACACCAACTTCTACGCCAACGCACCTGCCCATGTTGTTGACGGCACCCTCTTCGGCGGCACCGCCCAAGTGCGATTCACCCCCACCACCTACACCTGGGACTACGGCGACGGGAACACCGTCAGCCTCACAAACCCCGGAACGACCTGGGCAAAGTACAAGATCGCCGAATTCGACCCCACCCCCACCAGCCACATCTACAACGAGCCCGGCAACTACACCATCACCCTCGCCGTGACCTACGCCGCCGAATACCGCATCGCCGGCAGCAGCTGGCAAAACGTCGTCGGCACCCTCACCATCACAGCACCACCACTCACCGCAACCGCAGGCCACGCCAGCACCGTGCTCGTCGACCAAGACTGCAACACCAACCCCACCGGAATCGGCTGCTAAACGAAAACCACCCCGACTACGCCCCCGAGGTCGCGAAAGGAAGCGTTACACGCGCGCCAGAATCTCACCATGCGGCATCGCCATCCACCCCTCAGCAGAATCAGCCCACTCCCGCCACGCACCACTAATCTGCTGCAACACCTCCCGCGTCGCAAGCGACTTACTCAACGCATCCTCAGCAAACGCCGACTCCAACACCCGCGCCTCCCACATGCTGCCCCACCACTCACGATCAGCCGCATCCGAAAAACTCCACACCGAAGCCGACGCCGAAAAGTCCACAAAACCTGCCTGCATCACCCACGACTTCAAACGTCGCCCCGCATTAGGCTCACCCCCATTGCTGCGATGCACAGCATCATAAACATCAGCCCACACCCTCAAACCCGGAAGCTCCGGAAAACACACAGTGCCCGCATAATCAACATCCCGCACAGCAATCAGCCCACCCGGCTTAGCAACACGCCTCATCTCCCGAAGCGCCGCAACCGGATCACCCAAATGCTGCAACGTCTGATGCGAATGCACGAGATCAAAACTGTCATCAGCAAACGGCAGCGCATACGCGTCACCCACCACAAAACTCAGATTGTCGGCAGAGAAAGCCGACGCCCTCTCGATCGCGGCGGGAGCAGCATCCAACCCCACCACAGCGCCAGGCGCCAACCGCTGCGCAAACTCAGCCGTGATCGTGCCCGGACCGCACCCCACATCAAGCAACGAAAGCCCCTCCGCAAGATGCGGCTCAAAATAAGCCGCCGAATTAGCAATCGTGCGCCACGTGTGAGATTTCAAAACACTCTCATGATGGCCATGGGTATATCGCTCATTCGTCATAAACCGAGAATAGGGTAGAAGAATGACCAATCCTTTCTATGAGCCCAGCACACTGCCCTTTGGCATGCCACCCTTCGCCGACATCGAAGACGAGCACTACGCTCCCGCATTCGAGAAAGGCATGGCCGAACAGCTCACCGAAATTGACGCCATCACCGCACAAACAGAAGCACCCAGCTTCGACAACACCATGCTTCCGCTCGAAAAGAGCGGCCAACTCCTCAACCGTGTCGCCATCGTCTTCTTCAACAAGACCTCCGCCGACAGCAACGCTGCAACGGATGCCCTCGAAGAAGTCATCGCACCACAACTGGCAGCACACAACGACGCCATCAGCCTCAACAGTGCCCTCTACGAACGAATCCGCAGCATCCGCGACACCCTCGACAGCACCGACCTCGACGCCGAAGCGCGGTACCTCGTCGAACGATACTTCACCGAATTCACCCTCGCCGGTGCCGGGCTCAGCGAAGAAGACAAAACAACCCTGCGCAACTACAACTCGCGCCTCTCCAGCCTCACCACCAAATTCGAAAAGAACCTCCTCGCCGACACCAACGACCTCGCAGTAGTCGTCGACAACGTCGAAGAACTCGATGGACTCGACGCATCTGAAATCTCGGCGGCCGCCAGCGCGGCGAACGATCGGGGCCTCACCGGCAAATACCTCATTACGCTCATCCTGCCCACCAACCAGCCCCACCTCTCCCTATTGAAGAATGCGGATGTACGGGGCCGCGTCATGGCAGCATCACGCACTCGCGGCATCCGCGGCGGCGCATTCGACAACCGTGAACTCGTTCTCGAAATCGCCACACTACGGTCGCAGCGAGCAGCCCTCCTCGGATACGACAGCCACGCCGCCTGGGTGACAGCCGACGGCACCGCCCAGAACCCACAACGAGTAGCCGACATGCTAGGCAAGCTGGCGCCCGCCGCCGCCCGCAACGCGCGCGACGAGCATGCGGCACTCGAGAAACTCGCTGGCACCGAAGTAACCGCCGCCGACTGGGCCTACTACTCCGAAAAGGTGCGCGGCGAAAAATACAACGTCGACACCACCCAAATGCGCCCCTACTTCGAAGCTGAACGAGTATTGCGCGACGGAGTGTTCTTTGCCGCCACCAAGCTCTACGGTGTCACCTTCAGCGAGCGCTACGACCTGCCGGCGTATCACCCCGACGTCCGCATCTTTGAAGTCACCAACGAGGATGGCTCTGAAGTCGGGCTCTACACGCTCGACCTCTACACGCGTGACTCTAAGCGCGGCGGAGCGTGGATGAACTCGCTCATCGCCCAATCGGATCTGCTCGGGCATCCGGTGATCGTCACCAACAACCTCAACGTGCCGAAACCCGCAGCAGGCGAGACCACACTGTTGACGTATGACGAAGTCAACACTCTGTTCCACGAATTTGGCCACGCCCTGCACGGACTTTTCGCACGCGTCACCTACCCCAAGTTCTCAGGAACCAACACTTACCGCGACTTCGTCGAGTTCCCCAGCCAAGTCAACGAAATGTGGATGCTGTGGCCCGAGGTTCTCGACAACTACGCCAAGCACTACAAGACCGGCGAACCCATGCCCCGCGAAATCGTTGAGCGCATTCAGGCAAGCGCCGCCTTCAATGAGGGATTCCTCACGAGCGAGTACCTGGCCGCCGCGCTCATCGATCAAGCGTGGCACCGCATTGGTGTGAGCGACGAAGTGACGGATGTCGCAGCGTTCGAAGCACACGCCCTTGCTGAGGTTGGCCTCGACAATCCTGCAGTGCCGCCGCGCTACTCCAGCACCTACTTCCAGCACATTTTTGCGAACTCGGCCTACGACGCCGGCTACTACTCGTACATTTGGAGCGAAGTCTTGGATGCCGACACCGTCGAGTGGTTCACCGAAAACGGCGGCCTCACGCGCGCCAATGGCGACCGCTTCCGCTCGCGACTGCTCGGTGTTGGTGGATCGAAGAACCCCCTCGAAGCGTTCCGCGACTTCCGTGGACGCGACGCCGAACTGCAGCCGCTCCTCAACCGTCGCGGGCTGAGCTAAGCGGAGTATCCCAGCAGGTCACTCGCGGCTCGGATGATCGCATCCGAGTCAATTCCATGAAGCGCATAGGCATCGCTCACGCTCGAGGATTGACCGAATTCGCTCACCCCAAGGTTACGGATGCGATCACCCCGCACTCCCGCCAAGAACGCGAGAGTGTGGGGGTGTCCATCCATCACCGTGACCAGAGGGGTGCGAGCGTGGGCGGGGAAGAGATCGTCAACGATTGACATCCGCGCTGGAGCGGCTCTGTCATAGCGTCGATTGAACGAGCGGAACACGAGATCTGGACTCGTCAGACACACGATCCCGGTGCGGATTCCGCGACCCTCGAGCCGCCGTGCCGCATCTACGACTTCAGGCATGATCGCTCCGACGCCCACCAAAGTGATGGCATCCTCGGCAGGATCATGAGAACTCAGACGGTAGCCACCAGCGACCACCTGATCGCGTCGTTGTTGGCGAAGCGCCGGGTCTTCCGGTAGCGGCGACAACGATTGGTCGATGGGGCGCGTTGAAATTCGAAAGTAAGCAGACTGGCCATCCGGCTTTCCGATGTTGCTCATACTCTCCAGCAAGCACCACTCGAGGTCTTGCGCGAAAGCGGGCTCCCATGCAACACAACCTGGTTGTTCGAGGCCAATAGAGGGCGTTGTGATGGATTGGTGCGCTCCGCCCTCTGGCGCGAGCGTGACGCCTGACGGCGTTCCGATCAGGATTGATTGTCCGCCAGAGTAAATACCGTACGACCACGGTTCGAGGGCTCTCGAGACGAAGGGGTCATAAATGGTGGCGATAGGAATCAGCGGTTGCCCCCAGCGGCTCCACGTAGATCCGAGCTCCCCCGCCAGACAGACAAGGTTGACCTCGGCGATGCCCAGTTCGATATGTTGCCCTTGCGCGCCTTCATTCCACTTCAGCAGTCGATCAGCGTCGTCAGCGAACCAATCGTGACGTTCGCCGACTGACCACACTCCGGTCTTGTTGATCCATCCGCCAAGGTTCGTAGACGACGCGACATCCGGGCTCAATGTCACTACTCGGCGAGCGACTTCGGGGGCCGCGCGGTTCAGGTCAAGAAGAAAACGCCCGAGTGCTGCCTGTGTTGAAATGGTTGGTTTGTAGCTCCAAGGCAGCTCGCTCGGCACCGCCTCAATCGCGTGGCCTTCGATAGCCGGTCGACGAAGTCGTTCTGCCGCATCACGACAGAGTGCGCCTTCCCGAGTGTTCTCGGCGAAGCGCCGCCACGGCTCAGCGAGTGTCATCCCTGATAGCGCGGCCAACTCCGCCATCTGGGCTTCAGTGAGTTGGGCAGCGTGGTTGTTGGGGTGCCCTTCCGTCGCAAGCCCGCGCCCCTTGACGGTGTACGCAAAGATGACGGTCGGTCGTTCAGGGTCAATTTCTCGATACGTTTCGAGAAGCAAATGGATGTCGTGCCCGCCGAGATCACGGATGCTCGCCGCGAGTTCGTGGGGGCTCAGTGTCTGCACAAGCTGTGCCAGAGCCGGCGCTGGCTCCTCGCCAAGTAGGCGTGTGTGGACTTCGTCGGGATGGCTGCGCAGTAGTCGTTGATACTCTTCATTCGCCATCGACTCGAGGCGTTCGCGCAGTTCTTCTCCGCCAGGCTGCACAAAGAGGGCATGGATACGCCGCCCCCATTTGCAGGTCAGAACTTGCCAGTCCGCTGCCGCAAACATCCCCTGCAGTCGGGCAATTTGAACGTCAGGAATAACGCGGTCGAGAGATTGCCGGTTGAGGTCCACAATCCAGACGAGCTCGCCGAGTTGGCGCGCCCCCGAGTCGGTAACTGCTTCCCACACGGCTCCTTCATCCAGTTCGGCATCGCCGAGCAGACTGATGAAGCGACCAGATTCAGGGGTTTCCGGAAACTGATCACGCAGGTAGCGGTGAGACATCGCTGCCCATAGCGGTGCGGTGGCGCCGATTCCTACGCTGCCGGTCGAGAAATCGACCGTGTCAGGGTCTTTGAGGCGACTGGGGTAGCTCTGCAGTCCGCCGAGCTCACGAAGCGTCGGAAGATACTCTTCGCCCAGCTCTCCGAGCAGGTAGTTGATCGCATGCAAGACGGGTGATGCATGCGGCTTCACCGATACTCGATCAATGGGAGTGAGTTCGGCGAACCACAGCGAGGTCATAATTCCCACCATCGATGCGCTCGACGATTGATGCCCGCCCACTTTCACGCCCGAATCGTTCGGCCTGCCGCGGTTCGCCGAGTCGATGATGGCTGTCGCTGTCCACAGCACCCGCTGCGCTATCGAGTCGAGTACATCGTCGCCGAGGCTCGCTGCGGCTGAAAGAGGGCGTGAGTTGACCGCGGGTTCGCTCATTGTCTGACTACCGCTGCGCGAGCGGTAGTCGTCGAATTCACTCGGTCCGGTCGGTGGTGCTACGTCGTACGGCATCGGCGGTGATTCCTTACTTGTGTGCTGTGGACCGAGAAGTGGCCCCTGTATCGACGGCCAGTGGCAGTGTGCGGCAGCGCGCGTTATCCGCTAGCGAAACAGCCCGCTGTAAGCGTTCAGCGAGAGTTGGCCGCCGAGGTGGGCGTACAACACGTTGCTGTCAGCGGGAATGTCGCGGCTCGACACGAGATCGATAAGTCCAGCGAGGGACTTGCCTTCGTACACGGTGTCCGTGATCATGCCTTCCAGCGTCCCACCGACGCGAATCGCCTCGAGCGTGGAGTCGACGGGGATGCCGTAGAGATCCCCTGCCCATCCCTCAAGCACAGAGATTTCGTCTTCACGCAGTTCGCGCTCAAGCCCGATGAGCTGAGCCGTGTGGCGAGCAATACGCGAGACCTGGTCGCGCGTCTTCTCGAGAGTCGCCGACGCATCAATACCGATGACACGACGGGGGCGATCTTGCCCCGCGAACCCGGCAATCATTCCGGCGTGGGTAGAGCCTGTCACGGTGCAGACGACGATCGTGTCGAAGAACACTCCGAGTTCGCGCTCTTGAGCTTCCACTTCATAGGCCCAGTTGGCGAAGCCAAGACCACCGAGATGATGTTCGGATGCTCCGGCCGGGATCGGATACGGCTTACCGCCGGCAGCCTCAACGTCAGCGATAGCGTTCTTCCAGCTGTCGCGAATACCGATGTCGAACCCGGAACTGTCGAGCCGAACATCCGCTCCCATGATCCGGGAGAGTTGGATGTTGCCGACGCGGTCACTCAAGGGGTCGGGCCAATCGACCCAGTTCTCCTGTACGAGAACCGCTTTCATGCCGAGCTTTGCTGCGACCGCGGCAACTTGGCGAGTGTGGTTTGACTGGTAGCCGCCAATGGAGACGAGGGTGTCAGCGCCCTGCGCGATGGCATCCGGAACGATGTACTCCAGTTTGCGCGTCTTGTTTCCCCCGAAGGCCAAGCCACTGTTGACGTCTTCGCGCTTGGCCCAGACAGTTGCCCCGCCCAAGTGGGCGCTCAACCGGGGAAGTTGGTGAATCGGGCTCGGCCCAAAAGTGAGGGGGTAGCGTTCGAAGTCTGAAATGCCCACGAGGGCTCCTCTCGTTGTGGCCCCGTTCCGAAGCCGATATGCAATATATTGCAGCCTCGACTCCCCTATGTCAAGCAATCTCAGCCAAAGTCGCGCCAGCGACATACAATATTTCGCATGCCAGTGCCTGAGAAGAACGCCGTCCACAAACGATCGCTCTTGCGCGATGACGTGTACGCCTCCATCCGTGATGCGATTGTCGATGGCAGTTTCGCGCCAGGAGAACGGCTACGAGACACCGAACTCGAAAAGTGGCTCGGGGTGAGCCGCACCCCCATTCGCGAAGCACTGCTCCGTCTTGAACGCGGCGGACTTGTCGTCTCTCAGCCAGGCAAAGCAACCCTCGTTGCCCCCTATGACCCTGCTTCAACTCACGGCGTTCAGCAGGTCACCGCAGCGCTCCACGAGCTAGCGGCGAGGCTCGCACTGCCCTCAATCACGGATGCCGAACTCAGCACCATGGAGGAAGCAAATGCCAGGTTCGAAACCGCCCTGGATGCCGAAGACGTGGACGCCGCTCTCGATGCTGACGATGACTTTCACGAGGTATTCATTGCAGCCAGCGGAAACGACACCATCGCACAAGTGCTCTCGCAGCTAACCCCCATACTTCGCAGGGTGGAACGGATGCGGTTTAGCTCTCATTCGGGGCGCGAGTCCGTCGCTCAGCACGCGCTCATCGTCGCGCACGCGCGCAGCAACGATATCGACGAGGCGCTCGTTGCGGTGCGCGAGAATTGGCTTTCGCTCCCCCATCACGCGACGGACGCTACGTCGTAAAAGTCGCCGGCAAGAAAATCTGGGGAAAACCCTTTCGCTCGCGTGCCAAAACACGGCAGAATGGTTCGCGGTCGTAGTTCACTCGGCCCTGACGCTTAGACGTCACCTAGCACGATGCCCTGAGGGCGACTCACTCACAGCCTTACCCAAATCTGGCTGCGATTCGATTCGCGGCGCGGTCGCCCTCAGGCCCATCACTTGCCGTCTCTCAAAAAGCAGCGTGCTCCTTCATTGGACACTGCTGTGCTCACACGGCAGCGTGCCCCTGAAGGCACAGCGAGGCACCGGATACCTCAAGCGCTGAGTCCGCGCTAAGCGGACTTTTCTTGCCGAATAGGCTTACGCGGAATAATCGTCGGAGCCGCGTTCTCCAACACGGCAGCCTTCGTCACGATAACTCGACCGACTGTTTCATCCGAGGGAACATCGAACATGATCGGTCCGAGGACTTCTTCGAGAATGGCACGCAGGCCGCGAGCACCTGTCTGACGGAGCACAGCGAGGTCCGCAATCGACTCCAAGGCTTCTTTCTCAAACTCGAGCTCGACGCCGTCAATCTCGAACATCCGCTGGTACTGACGAACAAGGGCATTCTTCGGAGTCGTGAGGATGTCCATGAGAGCGACCTGATCGAGCTGAGTGACCGTGGTTACCACGGGGAGCCGGCCGATGAACTCGGGGATAAGACCGAACTTATGCAGGTCCTCCGGCAGAACTTCGCCGAAGAGGTTAACGTCATCACCCTTGCTGTGCAGCGGGGCGCCGAAGCCGATTCCCTTTTTGCCTGCACGGTTCGAGATGATCTCTTCGAGTCCCGCGAATGCACCAGCAACAATGAAGAGCACGTTGGTCGTGTCGACCTGGATGAACTCTTGGTGAGGGTGCTTGCGGCCACCCTGGGGTGGAACGGAGGCAACGGTGCCTTCCAGAATCTTCAGGAGTGCTTGCTGCACGCCCTCCCCCGACACGTCACGTGTGATGGAAGGGTTTTCGGCCTTGCGGGCGATCTTGTCGATCTCATCGATATAGATGATGCCCGTCTCAGCACGCTTAACGTCATAGTCTGCGGCCTGAATGAGCTTGAGAAGGATGTTCTCCACATCCTCGCCGACATAACCAGCCTCGGTGAGCGCGGTGGCATCCGCAACAGCGAAAGGCACGTTGAGGCGCTTCGCGAGCGTCTGAGCGAGGTAGGTCTTGCCGCAACCGGTGGGGCCGATCAGCAAGATGTTGGACTTGGCGATCTCGACATCATCAATAACAGCGTCAGCAGAAGTGATCGTGTTGCGGGCACGAACGCGCTTGTAGTGGTTATAGACGGCGACAGAGAGAGCGCGCTTGGCTGCCTCTTGGCCGATGACGTATTCCTCAAGAAAGGCGTAAATCTCGCGTGGCTTGGGCAGATCGAATTCGCTTGATGCTTCTTCGCCGGCCTCAGCAAGGCGCTCTTCAATGATTTCGTTGCATAGATCTACGCACTCGTCGCAGATATATACGCCAGGACCGGCAATCAATTGCTGTACCTGCTTTTGGCTTTTGCCGCAGAAGGAACACTTGAGCAGGTCCGCGCTTTCCCCAATTCGGGCCATGCCGGTTCCTCTCCTTGAGTAAATACCTTGACAACGAGCCTAACCCGATATTCGTTCAGTCTTGGTCACCATTACCAGTGGCGTTTCGGCGAGTCGGTCGAGCGGTGTTCTGCGGGCATCCGCGACGACAAAATAGGGTCAGAATACGAACTAGGCTGGGAGGAATAGCGGCCGCTGAGAGAGGAGCCCCATGCATACACGTGCCATGCGCGTGCTCCGTGGCAGTTTCGCCGCTGTGTTTGCCACCTTCACGGCAGCTTTCTCCCACCAGTTCGCTGGCGGCGTTTCCCCTTCCCTCTTCGGAATGGGGGTCTCACTCGTGATCTCCATCACCATCTGCACACTGTTGGCCGGGCGCACCCTCTCTCTGCTGCGTCTCAGCATTGCCATTCTGGCGAGCCAAGCGATGTATCACTCGCTGTTTAGTGCGATGCTGGCGCCCGAAGGAATCGCGCAGCACGACATGGCAGCGATGACCTTCGATTTCAGCTCAGTGGCGCAGTCGGCAGATTCTGCGATGTCCCTCTCCCACGGGGTCGCAGCGGTCGTGACGATTCTGGCCTTCCGGTATGCCGAAAGTGCGTTCTGGGGTTTGTTCGACACTGCCCGGATGTTCGTGTCACGCCTTTTTGCATCACTGTCGCTTTCGGCGACTCCGGTTCTCGAATTCCGGATGCTGCCGCGCACCGCACCGGCCATCACTCTTGTCTTGCGTTTTCTTTCTACTACGCGTTATCGGGGCCCGCCAGCGAAGCTCGCCGCGGTTTAGCTGCACCGCACAGCATCCCCCGATTTTTGTCGCACATTCGCGACCCATTTTGAGAAAGATAATGATGAAGAACTTCACTAAAGCTGCCCTCGCGCTCAGCGCAGGAGCTGCCCTTGCCGTAGCTGCCCCACTCGCCGCGATGGCCCATGTCACTATCGACCCCGGTCAGGCCGACGCTGGCGCGTACGCACTGATCACTGTCAAGGTCCCCAATGAGTCAGACACCGAGAAGACCAACCGAGTTCAGCTGAATCTCCCGACGGACACTCCGTTCACGAGCGTTCGTTTTGTTCCGGTTCCAGGATGGGACGCAGAACTCGTGCGAAGTGAACTACCGGAGCCTGTCATGGTCGGCGAAAGCGAAATCACCGAAGCGGTCACCTCGATCGTCTGGACCGCGCAAGCGGGTTCCGAACTCGGCGACGGCGCACTTCTCTTGCTCCCTGTCTCACTAGGACCGGTTCCCGATGTGGGAAGCGTCGTACTCACCGCTGACCAGACCTACACCGATGGTTCTGTTGTGAGCTGGAGCGGCACAGAAGAGGGAGCCGAGAAGCCCGCGCCCATCCTTTATGTCAATGACACCCCTGTTGACCACCACGGTGGCACGGCGACGGCAGGCGCGGATGCCCACGGCGACGATCACTCTGGCGAGAGCGACAATGGCAACGACACTGCCCCGAGCAGCGACCCCGTTGCACGCGGACTCGGAATCGCTGGTCTCGTTGCGGGCCTTGGTGCGCTCGTAGCAGCCTTCGCTTTCCGACGCCCCACCGCTAAGTAGCTCGAACGATGCGTCGAGTTATTCGCGTCGGCGCTGCGTTCAGCGCGGCCACGATTGCAGCGCTTGTGCTGCTCGTGGCCGCGCCCGCGTACGCGCACAACTACCTCGTCGATAGCACCCCCACTGAGGGCGAGACCCTTACAGTGATGCCAGACGAGTTCTCTGTCACGACTAACGACACCCTCCTCGACCTTGCGGGCGATGGTGGCGGCTTCGCGATTCAAATTCTGGATTCGAACGGCGGTTATTACGGTGATGGGTGCGTCAGCATCCGCGACGAGTCGCTCTCGACGATGGCTGCTCTCGGTGATGCTGGTGATTATCGGATGCTCTGGCAGCTGGTTTCTGCTGACGGTCACACCATCTCAGACGAGATCAATTTCACATGGCAGCCCGATGCCGATCAGGTTCTTTCAGAAGCCATGGATGCCCCGCCCGCGTGTGGTGGTGGTTCGCTTGAGGAGAGCACTCCCCCAACAGCATCCGAAGCCCCGGAGGGCAGCGACACTGACACCAGCGAGTCAGGCGTCAATGTCGATGCAGAAACAGCGGTAGTGGTCGGCGGGGCTATCGCCCTCGTGCTGATTGCCGGTGTTGCGATCTTCTTGATCTCTGTGAAGCGCAAGAACGAGTCGTAGCGCCAGCGAAATACAGCGCTCGACGTCGTTTTCGTCGCTCGGATTAACGCAGTGAGGCGGCCACCCCACAGGGTGACCGCCTCACTTTCGCTAAAACGAGTGTTAGCTCGTGATCGCCGGTAGCGTCTTGCGGCTCGTGAGCACCTGGTCGATCAGACCGTACTCCATTGCCTCGGCCGCGCTCAGGATCTTGTCGCGCTCGATGTCCTTGTTGATCTGCTCAGGGGTACGGTTCGAGTGGTGCGAGAGGGTCTCCTCGAGCCATCCACGCATGCGAAGAATCTCGCGCGCCTGAATTTCGATGTCCGAAGCCTGGCTTGCTCCTTCGGAGCCACCGCTGGGCTGGTGGATCAGGATGCGAGCGTTGGGCAGAGCCAGACGCTTTCCCTTGGTTCCACCGGCGGTGATCACTGCGGCTGCCGAAGCAGCCTGACCGAGAACAACCGTCTGAATCTGCGGACGGATGTACTGCATCGTGTCGTAGATCGCCGTCATCGCGGTGAACGAACCACCGGGTGAGTTGATGTACATGACGATGTCGCGGTCGGGGTCTTGGCTTTCGAGAACGAGAAGCTGAGCCATGACGTCGTCTGCTGAAGCGTCATCGATCTGCACACCCAAGAAGATGATGCGGTCTTCGAATAGCTTCGCGTACGGGTCTTGGCGCTTGTAGCCATAGGCCGTGCGCTCTTCGAACGTCGGCAAGATATAGCGAGCGTCGACATCGGGGCGTCCGATGCCTGCGGGCGCTTGGGCGCCGAGGTTAAAGTTCTCCATGATTAGTCCTTCTTGCCGGTTGCGTTGTCATCGGACGCGTTATCTTCGGTTCCGCCTCCGCCGACAACGTCGGATGCGAATTCGCGGAGGTGATCAACGAAGCCGTATTCGAGAGCTTCTTGCGCCGTGAACCAGTTGTCACGGTCGTTGTCGATAAGAACCTGCTCGACGCTCTTGCCGGTCTGCTCGGCGGTGAGCTCTGCCATGCGCTTCTTCATATCAAGGATGACGCCGGCCTGAGTTTGGATGTCGGCAGCGGTTCCGCCGAATCCGCCCGAGGGCTGGTGCAGGAGCACACGTGCGTTGGGGGTGATGTAGCGCTTGCCCTTGGTTCCCGAGGAGAGCAGGAACTGCCCCATCGAGGCGGCGAGGCCGATTCCGACGGTGACGATGTCGTTGGGTACGAACTTCATCGTGTCGTAGATCGCCATGCCTGCGGTGATCGATCCACCGGGCGAGTTGATGTAGAGGAAGATGTCGCGCTTGGGGTCTTCCGCGGCAAGCAGCAAGATCTTTGCGCAGATCTCGTTCGCGTTTGAGTCTCGCACCTCTGAGCCGAGCCAGATGATGCGGTCCTTGAGGAGTTGGTCGAAGATGCTCGAGACCAATGCCGGTTGGGCCATTGTTGCGCTCCATTTCAGTTATCGCGTAGTACGAATGTATCCGAGTACGCGTCGCGATTCTGGCGTGTTCGCCCTAGGCAAAGTACCGCGTCGCCAGAGGCTGCTTGTAGGCTCTCGGAATGCAGCAGAACTGGCGCGATCGAATCGCAGATATTTGGGCTCACGCGGGCGCGATGGCCGAGGGCGATGTGGTGTCCGCTATTGACGAACTTGTCGCCGAACGCGACCCCGATGACGCCGAGGCTCTCTTTGAGGCAGCCGGTGCACGCGACTACGCGGGTTTAGAGGCCGAGGCTGAGCCGCTCTACCGCCGTGCTATTGATAACGGGTTGGATGCCGCCCTGATGCCCCAAGCGGTCATCCAGTTGGCGAGCACGCTGCGCAACCTCAATCGCGTTGAGGAGTCCATTGCTTTACTCGAGCGACAGCTCCACGAGCATCCGGATGATGAGTGGACAGGTCCAACTGCTGCTTTTCTCGCTCTCGCGCTGACAAATCGTGGCGACCCCACTCAGGGCGCTGCGGTCGCGCTGATGGCTCTCGCCAACTATCTGCCCATCTATCAGCGCTCGGTGCGCGGCTACGCGGCAGAGCTCCTCTCCGACTGAGCAAGGCCCGGGCAAGTATCGAGCAATAGCATTGCTGCATGCAGCAAATGATTCTCGACGTTGACACCGGTATTGATGATGCTCTCGCGCTGATGCTGGCGGTGCGGCATCCGGGGGTCAATCTACGGGCGGTGACGTGCGTGGCGGGCAACGCGAGTCTCGAGCAGGTTGTGCGCAACACTCTGATGGTTCTGGATGCTGCGGGAGCCGGCCCTGTTCCGGTCGCTGCTGGCGCAAACCGCCCTTTACTCGCTGACGCGCATCCGGCTGCTCACGTTCATGGCATGGATGGGCTCGCCGATCTGGGCCTGCCTGTGTCATCACGTCAGGTTGTTCCCGTGCACGCTGTTGAGTTACTGCGGCGGGAGATTCTGGCGAGTCCGACTCCGGTCACTCTCGTGCCGCTTGCTCCCCTGACCAATATTGCGCTGCTGGTTCGCATGCACCCGGAGGTTCTCACCAACGTTGAGCGAATAGTTTTCATGGGCGGTTCTGCCTCGGTTGGCAACGCGACAGCCGTTGCCGAGTTCAACACCTGGCATGATCCTGAGGCAGCCGAGATTGTTCTGACCGCAGGTGTTCCGATCACCATGTATGGCTTGGATGTCTTCTATGCCGTCACGGTCGCGCCGGCCGACATCACGACCCTTGCGGCATCCGCCGAACCGGGCACACAACTGGTTGGTCGCCTCTTGCAGCATCTCGTGACCGTGAAAGGTGGCGAAGTGCGAGTGGCTGGCGAAGGCCACGGCGACATTGGCGATGCCGGGGCGGTCTGCGCGGCACTCGACCCTGAGGGGCTCACGACCATGAACTTGCCCGTTCGCGTCAGCCTCGCGGATCCGCTCACTCGCGGTCAAACTGTCGTTGATCACCGCACTGCGGGGCACGAGCAGGATGGTGCTGCCGACGCTGGCTTCCGCCGCATTGATGTGGCGCTCGGCGTTGATGGCGCGCGCTACGCACAGCTCTTTGTCGAGACGATCTCGAGCCCCTAGTTACCGCATTAACGACCTCACGGCCGACTAGCTAACTAGTCGACCGTGAGGGGTAAAGCTGTGTGGCTTAGGCCTTGTCGCTTGCGTCGTCTGCTGCCACTTCTTCTGCAGCGACTGCTTCTTCAGCGGTTTCTTCTTCAGCGGCTGCCGGGTTTGCGACCGCGGTGAAGGCCGACACGTCTACCGACTTGCCCTTGGAGTCAACGACCTTGGCCTTGCTGAGCACGACTGCGAGAGCCTTGCTGCGTGCAACTTCGGCGACCATGGCAGGGATCTGGCCGTTCTTGTCCAGGATCTGGATGAACTCGCCGGGCTCCATGCCGTACTGCTGTGCGCCCTGCACGAGGTACGAGGTGAGCTCTTCTTGGCTGACCTTGATCTCTTCCTTCTCAACGATGGAGTCGAGGAGGATCTGCGAACGGAAAGTCTTCTCGCTGGCGACGACTACCTCTGCGCGGTGTTCGTCATCTTCGAGGCGGTTCTCGTTCTCGAGGTGACGGTGAACTTCGTCTTCAACAAGCTTCTCGGGAACGGGGATCTCGACGGCCTTGAGCAGCTCGTCAACGATCTGGTCGCGAGCCTGTGCACCCTGGCCAAAGGCCTTGGAACGCTTGACCTGCTCCTTGAGGTCGGCCTTGAGTTCCTTGATGGTGTCGAACTCACTTGCCATCTGCGCGAAGTCGTCGTCGGCCTCAGGAAGCTCGCGCTCCTTGACGGTGAGCAACGAAACGCTGATGATCGCCGTCTCGCCCTCGTGGTCTCCACCGAGGAGTACGGATTCGAAGGTGGTTGATTCGCCAGCGCTCAGCGAGTCAAGAGCTTCGTCGATGCCCTCGATCAGTTCACCCGAGCCGAGCTCGTAGGAGATGCTGGTTGCGGAGTCAACCTCGGTCTCGCCAATCTTGGCGACGAGGTCGAGCTGAGCGAAGTCGCCCGACTTAGCGGGACGGTCGACGGTCACGAGCGTGCCGAAACGGGCACGCAGGTTGTCGAGTTCATCCTTGACGTCGTCTGCGGATGCTTCTGCAGCGTCAACCGTCAGGGTGAGCTTGTCGTAGGCCGGCATGTCGAACTCGGGGCGAACGTCAACCTCAATAGCGAGAACGAGGTCTCCGCTGAAGTCCTTGACCTCGGGCCACGTGACGATGTCTGCTTCGGGGCGACCGAGAACGCGGATCTCTTCTTCGGTCACAGCCTGGCGGTAGAAGCCATCGAGTCCATCGCTCACAGCGTGGTTCAAGATTTCTTCGCGACCAACGCGCTGGTCCACCAGCTGCGGCGGAACCTTTCCCTTGCGGAAACCGGGGATGTTGATCTGCGAGGCGATGTGGCCATACGCGTGATCGATGCTCGGCTTGAGTTCTTCGGGGGTGACCGAGATGTTGAGCTTGACGCGTGTCGGGCTCAGCTTCTCAACGGTTGTCTTCACGTTGTGGATCTCCTGTAATTCGATGGTGTATTTCGTCGGGGCGACAGGATTCGAACCTGCGACCTCTCGGTCCCAAACCGAGCGCTCTACCAAGCTGAGCTACGCCCCGGGGCGCCGTGCTGTGTCATGGCCCCGGCATCACAGTGCAATGCCGATACAAAATTGGCCTCGGCAAGTCTAGCCTGAGCGCGACGAGAATGTTGACGAGATCCTGAGATCGGTGTCGTTTACATCCCGTTCGAGGCAATATCGGGCGAAGTATCCAGCAAATCACTGGCAAGTTTCGCGCTGAGCGATCTCGACTTCGCACTTGGCGAGGTTTCGGGTACAGTATTCCTCGGTACACAGCACGACCGGGTACCGAGTGGGGATGTAGCTTAATGGTAAAGCCTCAGTCTTCCAAACTGATGACCGGAGTTCGATTCTCCGTATCCCCTCCACTGAAAAGGCCGCCTCGAATGAGGCGGCCTTTCGTCGTTAAAGCGCTTGAGTTTCACGCTAGCGCTAGTAGCGCTAGGAGATTGCGCGCGCCATCGCGTCACGCGCCGGCGCAGATTCGCGCAGCGGCAACAGCGGGTAGACGTGAATCATGCCTTCGCCGACGATCGTGTTGACCTGCACGCCTGCCGCTCGCGCCGCGGGAATCATTCGGAGGGCATCCGCGTAGACGATGTCGCGTGTTCCTGAAATGACGGTGATGGGCCCGAGACCGGTGAAGTCGCCGAAGAGAGGGCTTACTCGCCAATCGGTTTCTTCAAGTTCTGCGCGATAGAGGGCTCCGGCTGCTTTGGTTCCTGGCACGGCAAGCCATGGGTCAGAGGGGGCAATTTTCTGCAGCATCGGATCTGTGCCTCGAACGTCAAGCCACGGGGCCATCAAATTGATAGAACGCAAGGGTTCTGGATGCCGGTCCCGCACGGCCATCGCCGTCGCCAATGCCAATCCGCCGCCGGAGGAGTCGCCGAGAACACTCACGTGTGCTGCGCCAACATCAGCGATGAGCGACTGCGTGAGCGTGGCGACCTTATCGACGACGACGGACGCGGTGCCGTGGGGTGCCAAGGGCATGATCGGCACCGTAATCGTCGTGCCCGAATCGCGGACAAGCTGCGCAATGAGTTTCCAGTGAAATGCGGTGATCTCAAAGCAATAGCAACCACCGTGCAGGTAGACGGCACGATTCTTGGGCGTCGAAGCTGCAATGCCTGCTTCATCGAGCGGCGACACGTCGTACACGGTCCACCCGTCGAATTCTCGTCGGGTGATGCGCACCTCGCGATCGAGCGAGTTCGGAGGCGTGAAATCTTGTGGATGCTCCGTCAGGTACGCAATGCGATCCAATGTGCGTTGCGGATCGGTGAACATGCGCTTCGACCCACGAAGACGGAGGGCCAAGGGTGCGAGACGGCCGAGAAGGCTCACCACGACTAGTTAGCTGTCGACGCGCTTCATGACGTGAATAGGGATGAACACGCCGAGAGTAGTAACGAGCAGTCCACCGACGAACACGACGGACTCGAAACCTTCTACATAGAAGGCCTCACCCATCATGTAAATACCACCGACAAAGAGCACGAATGAGATGACGAAACCGAAGATGTTCACGGGACTATCTTACCCACGGTCGACTGGATGCTCGAAGCCCACGCCCTGCGCCCTCTGAACCCTTGTTTTGCGAAGATTGTGCCCCCTATACTGGGCACAGCCGTTCCCCCGAACTGATCCTCCGCGGCTGGATCGACCGCCACACCCGTATCGCCCCTCGTGGCAGGGCACCTTGGACTCCCCCGATGTCTAATTCCGAAACTCAACTTCCCCCTTTCGGCTGGTACCCAGATCCCGCTGGCAGCCACTTGCTCCGCTGGTGGGATGGCAAAGTGTGGACAAACCGTCTCGAGAAGCCGCGTCCTGAGATCCAGGCCGCTTCAGGCTTCGCGCAGCAACAATCCACACTTTCGCGCCTTATTGCTTCATAAGCTTCCCGCACCGATACTCTGAGACTTCCTCTCGAAAGGAAGTCAGGGTCGATGGTCGATGAAGCGCGTTCGTTCATAAAGCATGTCGGTCACGTGCTTTTCCCGCGTGGACCGCTCGATCTCACCGATGCCTCGCGGTGCCCAGCGTGTTTCGCAAGCCTCCCGCCCTCTGCAGTGTGCGTGAAATGCGGGCTCGACCTCAACCACCCCGACGCCGCGCGCCTGAGAGATGAGTCGCTCACTGTCGCTGCGCTGATGGATGCTCGTCTCGAGCTCATCGGAAAGATTCGATTCGAAACCGCAGCCGAGCGTGCCCGGCTCAGGAGCGCGGCCTCCGCGCCCGTTGCACCTGTTCCTGCCATCCCCGCTCCTTCCGCGGCGGCTTCAGTTCCTCATCCTGCGCCCGCAGCCCCTGCCGCAACTCCCCCGCAGATCTCCACCGAAACATTGTCGGCCCCGCGTTCGCACTCAGGCATCCAAGTCTTGTTGCTGGTCGTTGGTGTCTCACTGCTCTCTATTGGTGCGATCTTCTTCCTGATCTACGCATTCTTGACGTTCGGTCTTATCTGGCGGTCGGCCATCATCGCGAGCATCACGATCGCGAGCATCGTGGCGGCATCCACGATGAAGCGACGAGGGCTTGCTGCGACGGGCGAAGCCCTTTCTGCGCTCGCAGTAGTCTTCATCCTTCTCGATATTTATGCTCTGAGGGCCAACGACCTTCTCGTGGTGGGTGACCCAGAAGGCCGCCTGTATTGGGGTGGCGCACTGCTGCTCGTCACCGCGGGGTTCATGTTCTGGCATCGAGCCAGCAATCTCGTGCTTGTCAGCATCGCCGGCTTTGCCGTGTTCCCTCCGGCCGCGGCAATCTTTGCAGCGGGCATCGCTCGCGATCAGAGCTTCGCCACTTCGGCGCTCATCACTATCGCCGCCTTCGCAGCAGCCTCCCTCGTGCACGTTGTCGCCGCCCACGGCACCTACCGGGCGTATGCCGAGCGAGTGACGTGCATGATCTATGGGATGCTCGCAGTCGTCGCGGGGCTGGCAGTTGGCATGCTCGCAGACACAGATAACGGCAACGACAACACCGGCGTGTGGATGTTCACACTCGCCGCCATTGCCGCTGTACACAGCGTCGCTGCTCACGGGCACCGCGCCGCTCGAATTCCTGGATTTGGGAATGCCTTCGCCGCAGCCGCGGGAGTTTTGCTCGGCACAGCACTCTGGGTCTCCATCTTTACTCAAGCCGAGGCGATGACGGGAGACAAGCCTCAGCAGTCACTTCTGTTTGTCGTTGTCGCTACGCTCACCGCGAGCGCTCTCGTCGTGGAAGCGTTGGGACTCAAACTTCGCTCGAGCGTTCGACTTGCAGTGCAGTGGGCGTCGCGAGGACTGTGGGTCGTCGCCGCGAGCGCAACGCTCATTCCGTTCAGCCAGTCTCTCGTCGTTGCGATGCAATTCACTGGTGAACAGGCGTCACGGCGAACTACTCTCGGCAGCGCTACCTTCGACGTGCTGCACGGGGGCTGGCCTCAGCTCACGCTTCTGGTCATCCCGGCAACGATGGCGATTGTGTGGTGGCTCAGCCGTCAACTGCCGGCGCGCATCCACCTTGTTCTCGGCAGTGCCGGCCTTGCTCTCGCCTTCGCCGCACCGCTCACGGGCACGCTTCTGGCCACCGTGATTGCGTGGCTTGCCCTCACGACAGTCGCGATAGTGATCATCAGCGTCGACCGGCGGCGCAGAGGTAACCGTCCCGCTCACATCACGATTGCCGCCGCCGGGTTCTTCACCCTGCTGCTCGCCTACAGTTCGGCGTGGTCGAGTCACGAGACGTGGGCGCTTTCGAGCGTGACCACTACAGTGCTGCTTCTCGCCGCGCGGTTCCTCGTCGACAACACCATCGCGCGGCCAGCTCTCCTAGGCGCCGCTTCTCTCGTCGTGCTCGCAGCAGCGGCAGGAGCTGGCGAACAACTGCAATTCGCGCTGAGCCCCGAACGCGCTAATCCGCTCGAGTCATGGCTACTCGTCGGACTCACCGCTGTCGCTGTGCTCGCACTCTCGTTCTGGAAGACTGCACCCACTCTTCGGTCCGCCGATCACCGCACACTGTGGTGGGTCGGACTCGTGGGCAGTTCTCTCTCCGCGACAGTGCTCTGGATTTCATCGGTCAACGGATACGCAACCGAACGTAGCGCGCTCGTGCTCAATCTGCCCGTCGTCAGCCTGATCATCGCCGCGGCGGCACTCGCGCTTCTCGCCCTGACCATGCTGAGCCGCACTGACTCGGGTCACATCGAACAGCGATACGTCGCAGCCGCACTCCTCGCTCCGGCAACCGTCTGGGCGCTCGACAGTGCGAGCCGCAGCCTGGGACTCTCCGACATCGCCATCCAGCTGGCTCCTGCCACCGCATCCGTGATCATTGGTGCACTGAGTATGGCCCTGCGGGTGCGCGGTTTCCATCCCCAAGTGCGCCGAGTGAGCGAGACCAGCGCCCTCCTTATAGCGCTCATGACCGCGAGCAACGCCATAATCGATTCGCATGCCAGTCACTGGCTCATCGTTCTGCTCGTCTCAATCACGCTGCTGCTGGCTGCGGTCAGTCGAGACGGAATTTTCGGGTCTCGATCGCTGCGACGACACTTCGTCTGGGCTGCTGTCGCCTTCGGCACGTGGGCACTCTGGTTGCGTCTCGACCAAACCAGAGTTGTGGCACTCGAGGCGTACGTTCTGCCCCTCGCTGCCGTGATCATCGCCATCGCCGTGTTCACTGCCCGTGCAGAACTGCGCCAATCGCGGCTCATCTCTGCACCCCTGATCGCACTCGCGGGGCTCCTGATTGCGGTCTTGCCCCTCGGCCTCAACGCAGCCAGCGGAGACGGACTACGCACACTCGTGATCGCCGGGCTCAGCGGCGCGCTCCTACTCACCGCATGCTTCGTTGAGCCCGAAGAACGACTCGTTGATTTCTGGGGAGTCGCCATCATCGGTGCCGGAGTGGGGCTCATCGTGAGCACCGCCAGCCGCGCCCTCGTAATCGCAAGCCAGAACAGCAGCACGCTTCCCGAACTCGACTCCTGGCTACTCGGAGGCGTCGCCGTGCTCGCACTCGGCAGCTTCGGACTCGCCTCCACACGCTTCAGCACTGCACCCTCGAACACCAGATGGGCTGTAACAAGTGAAGCGCTACTGGGCTCCGCGATAGTGCTTCTCTACGCGGTCGAAACTGTTGTATTGCTCGACTCAGGCAGCGCCGACCGTGCCCTTGACGGCATCCGGATCGTCGCGCTCGTCACCATTGGCAGCGCGTTACTGCTGCTGACAGCACGACCGTCAGCGCGCCCGCTCACCCACCGCATGAGTTATCTCGCATTTGCACTCGCAAGCCTCGTTGGTGTGATTGCGTATCTTGGCGACCTCATCACGCCGCTCGAATGGGTCACCGTGCCGCTCGGGGCAGCCGTGCTCGCGCACGGCGGCATCCGGATGCGGCGCAATCCCGCCCTCAGAAGCTTCGCAGCGCTCACGGCAGGCCTGCTCGTGCTTATGCTCCCCAGCCTCATCGCAACATTCCTCGACGTGGACAGCGACGACACTGCTTGGCGCATACTGGCGGTCGGCGTGGCCGCGGTCGCAGCCATCGTCGCGGGAACCTGGCTCAAGCTCCAAGCGCCACTCATCATCGGAGCAATCGTTGCGCTCATTCACGCCGCGCACACTTTCGCTCCGGCCCTCGTGAGTCTCTACCAACTCACCGACTGGTGGGTGTGGGCAGTCGTCGGCGGCGGCATCGTGCTCTTCCTCGGCATCACGCTTGAGCGACGCATCCGAGACCTGACGGCGCTGAACTCGAAGTTCAGCTCGCTGCGGTAGCGAGAATCCTGCGGTAGTAAGAACGCTGTGGTAGCGAGAATCCGTCGGTAACCAGAAACTCGCGGCTAGCGCTGAAGCCAAGCCAACACGGCGAGCACACGTCGGTGATCGCTGCCAGAATCCTCAAGATTCAGCTTCTGAAAAATGGCCGTCACATTCTTTTCGACCGCACCGACACCGATCACCAGCTGCTTTGCGATCGCCGCATTGGTGCGCCCCTCCGCAACCAATGTCATCACCTCGTGCTCGCGCGGAGTCAACGACATCAGCGGATCCTGACGTCGACCCACCAATTGAGCAACAACCTCCGGATCGAGCACAGTGCTGCCGGCAGAAATACGCTCCACCGCATCTTGAAGCTCATGCAGCGAAGCCACACGATCCTTCAGCAGATAGCCAACACCACCACGCCCCGACGACAACAGCTCTTGCGCGTAGAGAACCTCGACATACTGCGACAACAGAAGGATGCCGATCTGGGGGCGCAGCTCACGGAGACGGATCGCTGCCCGCACGCCCTCATCTCGAAACGTGGGCGGCATGCGCACATCGAGCACGACAAGCTCGGGAGCGCAGTCGTCGAGGTTCGCGAGCAGTTCATCCGCGTCACCAAAGGACCCAACGACATCAAAACCGGCTTCGATGAGCACACGCACGAGCCCTTCACGCAGCAGCACCGAATCATCAGCAACGGCAACACGCAAAGGGCTCATGGGGTTAAGACTAGAGGTCAACGGGCGCCCGCTCTGCGCTGGACTTGGGCAGCGGCAGTCGTGCAGTGATTACGGTCGGGCCGCCTTCGGGGCTGTCGATCTCGAGGCGTCCCCCGACTCCGCGAACACGTTCAGCGATTCCGGCGAGACCATGCTCCGCTGTCACAGCAGCACCGCCGTGGCCGTTATCCGTGACCTGCACGGTCAACCAGGAACGATCATCCGCGGATTCGGTCGCCAGATGCACGGCGGCTTGGGTCGCGTGAGCATGCTTGGCGACGTTGGTCAGTAGTTCAGCAACAACGAAATACGAGGCACGTTCGACCTCTCCCGGAAGCACGAGTGGCACGGGAAGCTCGGAAGCGAGCGTGGTGGGCACGGCTGCGCGAGTGGCGACCGACTCAAGGGCGGCGACCAAACCTCGATCGAGAAGCAGCGGCGGTGCAAACCCACGAGAAAGTGCGCGCAGTTCTTCGAGTGCTTCAGCTGACTGGGCCTGTGCTTCGGTGAGAAGCTGGCGGGCCTGTTCCGGGTTGCTATCGAGTTGACGTTCGGCGGCGGCAAGATCCATTTGCAGTCGTACGAGTCGCTGCTGCGGCCCATCGTGGATGTCGCGCTCAAGTCGACGAAGCGAGTGACCTTCTGCCGAGAGGGCTGCCCCGCGCGATTCTTCGAGCGACTGGACTTCACGGCGAAGCCCATCCGACTTGAAGGCGGTGAGAGTTCCGCGGGCAAGCAACCACTGGGCCATGACAAGACCACGAGTGATAAAGGGCAGCGTCGCGATGAAGATGAGGCCGATTGCGAAGGCAACGATGTTGTCTGCCACTTCAAGATTCCACGTGCTGGTGTCTACGCCGAAGAGTCCGAAGAACCATTCGCCGAGCGACCACTCAGAGTTTTCGCCGTCTACTTGACTGCGAACGAACCAGCTCGAGAGACCAGCGAGCCCGATGCTGAGCCAGACAAACGAGATCGTCCACGTGATGAGGGTGAGCACGAAGCCGAGAATCGTGGTGTGCAGTAGGTACAGCCAGTAGTGCGGGTTGCCGAGCGTTGCGGTCAGCCAGCCGCCGAATCCGGTTGCGGCACGATCGTCTTGCCAGTCGGGGCGCTCCAGCTTGTGGCGGCCAGTCCACTCCAAGAGATTGACGTGCACGAGCCCGAATCCGCGACCGACGTACAGCGCGAGGATCATGACGAAGAAGCCGATAAGAAACACAGCGATCGTGCCCACCGCGGTGGCAGCCAGTGTGATGCCCACGCTGAATCCGGTCATCGCGATCGGGAATCCCAGCATGAGGTAGAGCACCTCTTTGGGCGTCGTGCGCCACAACTGCCAATAGGGGTTTGCGGGCTTCGTCACAGTCTGTGTAGTCATAGGTCTCTCGCTTTAGTCTCGTGCATTCGCGCGGCTGATGTTCGACATATCAAGAATCGCGATATTCAACGGCTCTCCCCAGCGTGGATGCACACAGAACGGCAGTGGGGATATCCCCCGTCAGGGCGCTCAAGACCCGCTGCGGGAGGGTTTGGCAACTACTTAGCGTTGCCTCAGCTTGCTTGTGAAATTTTTGTGGCTGCGTAGCGTTGTATCTGTAAGAACAACGAAGGAGCACAAATGACCGAGATTAAAGCAGTTCCGCAGACCTCAGCAGACCCTGACGTCACCTCGGGTGTTGCCCAGTTTTTAGGCCCCGTCGTCACTGACCTCACCGCCCTCTCCATTGATGGCAAGCAGGCACACTGGCACGTTCGTGGCGCCAACTTCCAGGCTGTTCACGAACTCCTCGACGTGGTTGTCGACCACGCTCGCGAGTGGGCTGACACCGCCGCAGAGCGAGTCGTTGCTCTGGGCCTTCCGATCGATGCTCGCACGCAGACTGTCGGCTCGAAGGCAACAACCCCCAGCATGACCGCTGGCTTCCAGCAGTCCGACGATGTCATCGCCGAAGTTATTGCTGCCATCGACGCAACCCTCGTCACCGTGCGCACTGCCGTTGATGAGCTCGGTGAGCTCGACAAGGTCAGCGAAGACGTCGCGATTGAGATCGCTCGTGGGCTCGAGAAGGACCGCTGGTTCCTCTTCGCCCACCTCGCAACGAAGTAACTCTTCTGGTGGTCGCTTTGCCTACAACTCGTTGTGGGTGAAGCGACCATCCAGCAGTGTTGCGTCAACCCGCATCGCCCGCAGTTCATCACCGCTGCAGTCGAGCGGGTTTTTTCGTGTCACGACAATGTCGGCGACCTCACCCACGGCAATCTCTGACTGCACCGATGCCTGCAGAGCTTCCGCCACAGTGATGCACTGTTCGGGATGCCACGGCTCCCGCCCATCGCGACTGCGACTCACGGCCGACGCGATTGTCGCCCAGGGGTCAAGGGCTGCGACAGGAGCATCCGAGCCCATCAGCAACTCAGCACCAGAATCGAGCAGAGTGCGCAAAGCAATCGTGCGGTCGTTGCGGCCAGGCCAGAGAGCTTCCGCAACATCGCGGTCATCCATGGCGTGTTCGGGCTGCACGCTCGCGGCAATGCCGAGAGCCGCGAATCGAGGCACGTCCGTTGCGGAAAGCAACTGGGCGTGCTCGATGCGGCCACGGCATCCGACTGCTTCGAAGGCGTCAAGAGCGAGAGTGTTGGCGTCGTCACCGATGGCGTGCACGGCAGGCGAAAGACCCGCCTCGCTCGCGGTGCGGATCCAGTCGATCAGTTCGTCGGTGGGGATGTTGAGCACTCCCCTGTTGTGTGGCTCGCCGGGATAGTGGTCGACGCAATACGCGGTGCGAGTGTTGAGTGAACCGTCGGTGATGATCTTGAAGGGGCCGACCTCGAGTAGGGGTGCGAGCTGCTGCCCGGTCGCTAGACCTTCGAAGATGGCGCGCTCCAAGAACCGCGGGTAGACGCCGACCCGCACCCGGAACAGGTCGAATCCATGCAGCATGCGGCGCTGCCAGTTCTCGAATTCCCACGTCATTTCGAGGTCGACGATGCCGACAATGCCGCGGGATGCAGCTTCGCGGGCGCAGGTCTGGATCCAGGCATCCAAGGTTTCGGGCTCAACCCGGCTGAGCGCACTGCCGACGGCGAACGCCTCTTCTTCGCGCAGGAACCCGGTGGGGTGGTCATAGAAACCAAACCGTTCGAGCGCGAGACTGTTGAGCCAGCACGAGTGCAAGTCGCCGCTGACAAGAACGACCGCGATGTCTGAAACGGCAGAGTCGAGAAGCGCGCGCGTCGGCTGATCAGGCCAGAGCGCATCGCGGAACCCCTGGCCGACAATGATGCCGTCGGACTGCGGCAGCACCGTCGTCGCGAGAGTAACGGCAACCTCGGTCGCCGAGGTGGTGTGGCTGAGGTCGATGCGCTGGGATTGTTGCGCCCACATGCTGGAGTGCACGTGCTGATCCCACAGCCCGGGCATGATCCAGCGGCCGTCGAGGTCAATCACGTCGTGGGCGCTGTCGGTTGCGCGGGACTGGGCGTGGGGTTCGATGGCAGCGATTCTTCCGCCATCAAGCGTCACGTCGACGATACGGTCAGGGGCGTCTCCGACGATGCGGGTGTTACTCAGGATCACTCGGTCGAACCCTTGTCATTTCTGCGGCCAGTTGTGGGCTAGCGTACGTGCCATCTGAGTTGAGTTCATCCACGATGTGCTGGTGCACTTCTGGCTTTTTGTTTTGGCTCATCTTCAGGCGCGCATCAAAGCGATCGATCACGATGCGCAGGCCAACGGTGCCTTTCGCTGCGCGGCGAGCGCCGGCTTCGTCATCGGCGAGGCTGACCGGATGCTCGACGTGGTGTTCGAAGTGATCAACGAGTTCGCTCAGCACTCGATAGTTCTCTTCGTCGCTCAAAATTTCGGGGGTGCCGTAGAGGTGCGCGGTGGCGTGGTTCCAGGTGGGGATGTTGTCGCCGTCTGGATACCAGCTCGATGAAATGTAGCCGTGCGGTCCCTGAATAATCACGAGCACTTCGTGTTGGCCCAGCTCGTGTAGTTCATCGTCGGGGCGACCGAAGTGACTGACGAGACTGATCTGATCGTCGCGATTCTCGAGCATTACGGGATAGTGCGAGGCGACCATCCCGTTCGAGGTTGGCGACACGATCGTGGCCCACGGGTGCTCGCCAATGAGGCGACGCACTTCGTGCGGGTCGGTGATGACGTAGGTCGGCGTGTGACGCATGTCAGTCTCCTTGCGGGTTCGTGCCGAGCGGCGCTTGGCAGTTGGGGCACCAGTACAGTTTGCGCGCCGAAGCGAGTTCCATGGCGATGTTGGTGCCACACACTCGGCACGGCAGACCTTCGCGGTGATAGACCCAGTGGCGGTCATCCCGGCTCGCGAGCGCAGCCGTATATTCGTCGGCGGTGAGACCATCCATTGTCATCATCTGGCCGGTCGTGACACCGATGTCGAGCAGTCGAGCCCAGTCGCGCCAGAGTTCGCGCAGTAACTCTTCGGGAATGAGCTTGCCCGGAGTGTGCGGGTCGAGGCGGGCGCGGAACAGAATCTCGGCGCGGTAGACGTTGCCGATGCCGCTGACAACCGACTGATCCATGAGCAGGATGCCGATAGCGGTCTGCTTTTTGCGCACTGTTGCGACGAACCGTTCTTCCGCTTCGCCGTTGTCGTCGACGAGGGGGTCTGGCCCGAGTTTGTTGAGGGCGACCTGCACTTCGTCGGGCGTGAGAACTTCGCAGGCGGTGGGCCCGCGCAGGTCGGCACACGTCATGTCCGTCAGCAGGCGAACGCGCACGGCGCCGATCGGCTCTGGGGGAAATTCGGAAATCTCGTCGGTGGCTTTTTCTTGCTCCGACATCCGCAAGCGTGTGCGTCGTGGGGCACCGATGCTCGCGAGTGAGTCTTCGTGCTCCCCCACCACAGTGTCGGCTATGACGGTGCCGGCAGCTACGGTGCCGTGCTGGTTGGTTTGTCCCATGCGGCCGGCAGCGGATGCCGTGGTGGCGTCGGCGGTGAAGTTGCCCGCGAAATCCCAGGCTCCGTAGAGCCCGAGGTGCACGCGCAACCAGCGGTCGTGCTCGAATTCGAGAAACATCTGTTTGCCCACGGCTTTGGCGCTGAGCATCCGCAACCCATCGAGGCGTTCGGCTCCCGCGGCAAAGCGACCTTGCGGTGAGGACACTGCGACGGTTTTGCCGACGAAGTGCAGCGCGAACTGGCGCGCGATGCGATGTACGGAATGCCCCTCAGGCATTAGTTGTCGAAGGGGTGCGCGGCGATGGCGCCTGTCGTCTCATACTCGGCAAGTTGAGCGATGCGGCGGGCGTGACGCTCATCGCCCGAGAAGGGCTCCGCGATGAAGAGGTCGATGAAACGCGTCGCTTCGTCGACGGTGTGCTGACGGGCGCCGATAGAGATGACGTTGGCGTCGTTGTGCTGGCGCGCCAGGGCGGCGGTCGAGTCGTTCCACACGAGGGCGGCGCGGATGCCCGTGACCTTGTTTGCGGCGATCTGCTCACCGTTACCCGAACCACCGAAGACGACACCGAGGGCGTCGACACCGGCAGCCTGGTCGGCGGCAACGCCACGAGCTGCGGCGATGCAGAACCCGGGGTAGTCGTCGAGAGCGTCGTACTGAACTGGTCCGTGGTTGATCACGTCGTGGCCTGCATCGGTGAGGTGCTGCTGCAGGGTGGCACTGAACTCGAGGCCGGCGTGATCGGTGGCGATATGGATGCGCATTCGTTCATTCTACGGTCGCATCCGGGCTGTAGTGCTGACATTAAGGGGGCGCGGCATAAGGTAGATAGGTGCGGCCACAAACCGCCCCAACACGAAGGAGTTGTACGTGCCCGGAGAGAACCTCACCCGAGTTGAAGCGCAAGAACGCAAAGCGATTGTCAACGTTGACAGCTATGAGATTGCGCTCGACCTCACGACGGGTCCTGAGACGTTTAAGAGCAGCACGACTGTTCGCTTTACTGCCACTGCTGGCGCATCCACGTTCATTGATTCGATCACCCGCACGGTACACTCGGTCACTCTCAACGGCACCGCTCTTGATGTTGCTGCCGTGAACGATGGTGTGCGCATCCAGCTCGACAACCTTGCGGAGAACAACGTTCTTGAGGTTGTGGCGGATGCCGAATACACCAACACCGGTGAGGGACTGCACCGCTTCGTTGACCCCGTTGATGACGAGGTGTACCTCTACTCGCAGTTTGAGGTGCCGGATTCGCGCCGCGTCTTCGCTGTGTTCGAGCAGCCTGACCTCAAGGCAAGGTTCCAGTTCACGGTGACGGCGCCGGCGCGCTGGGCGATCATCAGCAACTCGCCCACGCCTGAGCCTGTCGTGGATGGCGAGAACGCCACGTGGGAGTTCCCAGCCACTCAGATCATGTCGAGCTACATCACCGCGATCGTGGCTGGCCCGTATGCCGAGGTTCGCGACGAGCTCACCTCGAGCGACGGCCGCGTCATCCCGCTCGGTATTTTCACGCGTGCCTCGCTGAGCGAGCACCTTGATGCTGACTACCTTTTCGAGAAGACCAAGCAGGGTTTTGAGTTCTTCGAGAAGCATTTCCAGTACCCCTACCCTTTCGAGAAGTACGACCAGATGTTCGTGCCCGAGTTCAATGCGGGCGCTATGGAGAACGCGGGCGCTGTCACGTTCACTGAGACCTACGTGTTCCGTTCGAAGGTGACCGACGCCATCAAGGAACGTCGCGTTGTCACGATCCTGCACGAGCTGGCTCACATGTGGTTCGGCGACCTCGTCACCATGAAGTGGTGGAACGACCTCTGGTTGAACGAGTCGTTCGCCGAGTGGGCGTCGACTATCGCTACCGCTGAGGCCACCGAGTGGACCGAAGCGTGGACCACGTTCCAGGCGATGGAGAAGAGCTGGGCTTACAAGCAGGACCAGCTTCCTTCGACTCACCCCGTCTACGCCTCGATCAATGACCTCGATGACGTTCTCGTCAACTTCGACGGCATCACGTACGCCAAGGGTGGCTCGATTCTCAAGCAGCTCGTGGCCTGGGTTGGTCTCGAAGCGTTCATGGCCGGCGTTGCCGCGTACTTCAAGAAGCACGCCTTCGGCAACACTGAGCTCAAGGACCTGCTGGTAGAGCTGGAGAAGACCAGTGGCCGCGAGCTCATGGAGTGGAGCAAGCTGTGGCTTGAGACCGCTGGTGTGAACACGCTGCGTCCGGATGTTGTGACGGCTGAAGACGGAACCGTCGAGAGCTTCGCGATCGTTCAGACCGCCGCCGAGGACTACCCCACGATTCGCCCGCACCGTCTCGCTATCGGTTACTACTCGTTGGAGGGCGACAAGCTTGTTCGTCATCACCGCGTCGAGATCGATGTCGAGGGCGAGCGCACCGAGGTTCCCGAGCTCGTGGGCACGACGCGCCCCGACCTCATCCTGATCAACGATGACGACCTCGCGTACGCGAAGATCCGTCTCGATGACTCCTCGCTTGCTGTGGCGATGGAGCACCTTTCCGACATCACTGACCCGCTGGCTCGCGCCATCGTGTGGGGTGCCGCGTGGGATGCTGCTCGCGATGCTGAGACTCCGGCCAGCGATTATGTTGCCCTGGTTCTCGGCAACATTGCGTCGGAGACCGAGTCGACCACCATCCGCACTACGCTTGCGCAGCTGGTTCTGGTTGCTAAGCAGTACGTTGCGCCTGAGCGTCGTGCGGCCACAATCGAGAAGATCGGCGACACGCTCTGGGGTCTCGCTCAGAGCGCTGAGGCTGGGTCGGATGCTCAGTTCCAGTTCGTGAAGTACTTCGCGAATGTGGCATCCACCGAACAGCACGTCACGGTGCTTCGCGCTCTGCTCAGCGGTTCGACCACGCTCGAGGGTCTCGAGATTGACACGGACCTGAGCTGGGAGCTTCTGGAGGGCCTCGTGCTTAACGGTGCTGCCGGTGATGCTGAAGTGGATGAGGCTCTCGCCAAGGACAAGACGGCGAACGGCCAGCAGGCGGCGGCCCGCGCTCGCGCCACGATCACCACGGAGGCGGGCAAGCAGGCCGCATTCGACTCGCTCGTAAAGAGTGACAAGGCTCCGAACGCGATCGTGCGCAACGTGACAATGGGCTACACGCACGTGAACGACCCCGCTGTGCTGGAAGCGTTTGTGGCTCCGTACTTTGAGGCGATCAACGATGTGTGGAAGAACCGCAGCTACGCGATTGCCGAGACGGTTCTGCGTGGCCTCTACCCGGCACCGTTGGCCAACCAGGAACTCGTGGATGCCACGAACGCGTGGCTTGAGGCAAACCCCGATGTTCCGGCGCTGCGCCGCATCATCGTGGAGAACCTTGCGGGGGTTGAGCGTGCGCTGGTAGTTCAGGCTCGCGACAACTCCTAACCCCTTTCAGCCGCCTCACGGCGGGCATGCTGGGGTCTAGCGGTGACTACACAGATGTCACTCGCTAGGCTCCGAGCATGGAAGATTTCACCTTGGGCGGCGTGCGCGACAGCATCGCTGCCTTTTTTGAGGCCTGGCCGGTCATCAAGAATCTCGTCTCGGCCGCCATCATCATCGTGGTGGCGTGGTTTGTGCGCCTCGTTTTGCTCTTCATCATCAAGCGCGTCGTCGACCGCGTAGTGAACGGCGTGAAGCACAAAGAGAACATTCACGACACTCAAGTTCTGCTGACTTCCCCTCTTGCCGCCGTGCGCGTTGTTCAACGCACTCGCACGCTCGGCGGCGTTCTCTCCAGCCTGGTCACCGTTGCGATCGTGATCGTCGTGTTGCTGTTGCTCTTCGATCTCTTTGCTCCGGATGCCACGGGCGCGTTCGCTCTCATCACCGCCGCGACCGGTGCCGGTCTCGGTTTCGGCGCCCAGAACGTCGTCAAAGACGTGCTGAATGGCCTGTTCATGGTGGCCGAGGATCAGTTGGGTGTTGGCGACATTGTTGACCTCGGGCCGGCGGTGGGCGTGGTCGAGTCTGTCGACATCCGCACGACTCAGGTGCGCGATGTGAATGGCACCCTGTGGTTTGTGCGCAATGGTGAGATCACCCGCGTGGGCAATATGTCGCAGGGCTGGGCGCGCGTGATTATTGATCTTGCTGTGCCGTATGAGTCGGATGTGGATGCTGTGCAGGAGCAGATTTTGCAGACCGCGGTTGAGCTGTCGAAGACCCCCAAGTGGGCTACTCGCATTTTGGAGAAGCCGGAGATTTGGGGCATTGAATCTATTTCGGATGAAGCCGTTGTTGTTCGTCTGGTGGTGAAGACGGCATCCGCCACGAAGGATGATGTTGCTCGCGAGTTGCGCGCCCGTTTGAAGAAGGATTTGGATGAGGCGGGTGTCAAACTTCCCGCATTGAACTCGATCGTGTTGAGTGGCTTTGAGGGTGCTGCGAGTGTGCGCGGTGCACGACCGCCCCGCACTCGTCCGGTACCGGTGAATTTTTCCGAGGAGAAGCCCAAGAAATGACCGAAGCTGAGAACGTGACCGACCCCGCGAAGGGTGCCGAGCAAACGAGCGACGCTGCCCCGACGAAGCTGCCGAAGATTCGCCTGATTGCGAAACCGGCGGTGACCCCGGATGCTCCGGCCGATTCGATGTGGGAACTCATCGGCGGTCGCGACACGTTCGAGAAGCTCGTGCGCGAGTTCTATGTGGGCGTGGCAACCGATGAGGTGCTGCTGCCGATGTACCCCGAGCAGCCCGACCTTGAGGGTGCGATCCAGCGCCTGACGGGTTTCTTGGAACAGTATTGGGGCGGACCGAACACGTATAGCCAGGAACGCGGACACCCCCGCCTGCGCATGCGCCACATGCCCTTCAAAGTGAACCCGGATGCTCGCGACCGCTGGTTACACCACATGCGCAACGCCCTCGATACTCTCGAATTACCGCCGCTCTACGACGCCGAAATCTGGGCGTACCTCGACCGTGCCGCGCACGCCATGGTCAACACATTTGAAGAGTAGACATTGGACTGTCGCCGCTCTCTAGGTGCGCGGGATGATGGTGCAGATGTCAGCCTCGCTGCAGTTGGCCGGGTCGAGAGCTTGCGCCTCGTGGATGAGTTGCTTCAGCTCCGCTTCAAGCGCCGCCAGGTCTTTCAGGCGCTCCTGCACGCCTTCTAGTTTGTCTTCGAGCAAGCTTGAGACGTGGGTGCAGGGTGCTTCGCCGGCATCCCGCAGCGACAGGATGCTCATGATTTCCGAGAGCGTGAGCCCCGCGGCTTGGCTGTTGCGGATGAACGTGACTCGGTCGACAACGGCGGGATCGTAGTCGCGATACCCGTTGCCTTGCCGCTGAGGCTCGGGCAGGAGCCCTTGTTTTTCGTAAAAACGGATCGTGTGGCGCGGAACATCCAGGCGATCGGCGACTTCTCCAATAAGCATCTGGCAAGACTAACGCTTGACCTTCAAGTGCACTTCAAGGTTTACCGTGAGGGTATGGAAATCACGCTGCAATACTTCGAGGGCTGCCCCAACTGGAAGGTTGCCGATCAGCACATCAACGAACTCGTACAGGAGTTCCCGCAGATCACGGTGTCGCGACACCTGGTCGACACGGTCGAAGAAGCTGAGCGTGTGGGGTTCCGCGGGTCGCCGAGCATCCTCTTCGATGGTGTGGATCCCTTTGCCCATCCGGATGCCCCGGTCGGGCTCGCATGCCGCCGCTACATCACCCCGGACGGCTTTGCCGGCGCACCCACCGTTGACCAACTGAGAGAGAAGCTGAACAGCCATGTCTAACAACTATGACTTGCTCGTCATCGGCGCCGGAATGGCCGGCATTGCGGCCGCAAAGAAGACGGCGTCACGCGGGTGGCGCGTCGGAATTGTGGATGCACTCCCCTATGGCGGCACGTGTGCGCTTCGTGGCTGCGACCCCAAGAAGATCCTTCGGCGCGCTGCAGAGATCGTCGATTCTGCCCGCCTCTTCACGGACAAGGGAATCAACGCGGATGACCTGAGCGTCAACTGGGCGGACCTCATGCAGCACAAGCACGGGTTCACCGATCCGGTGCCCGAGAGCATGGAGAAGGGGCTCGAGGCGGCCGGCGTTGACACCCTCCACGGCGTCGCGACGTTCATTGACAACAACCACATCGAGATCGACGGCACGAAGTTTCGGGCGAACAAGTTCTTGATCGCTACCGGTGCGGTTCCCCGCGAGCTGGACTTCCCCGGTCACGAGCACCTCATCGACAGCACCGGCTTTCTCAACCTCCCCGAGCTTCCGCGCAGGATTTCGTTCATCGGCGGCGGCTTCGTGTCGTTCGAGTTTGCGCACATCGCAGCCCGCGCAGGAAGCACCCCGGTAGTGATCGACCGCGGCCGCATCCCGCTGAAGGGTTTCGACCCCGACCTCGTCGAACTCTTGCTCAAGCGTGGCGAGAGCGCCGGCGTCGCAGTGCGTCGCGAAACGACCATTACGAGCGTCGAGAAGCTCGCCCAAGGGTTCCGCGTCACGACCCAACAGGGCGGCACGGAATCCACGATGGATGTCGACCTCGTCGTGCACGGCGCTGGCCGCACCGCAGACCTCAGTCGCTTGAATCTCGAAGCGGCCAATGTCGCGTTCGGCCCTCGCGGCATCCACGTTTCGGAGCACCTGCAGAGCACCACGAACCCGGATGTTTATGCGGCTGGCGATGCTGCAGACACCCCAGGGATGCCGCTGACACCGGTAGCGGTGTTCGAGGCGAAGATTGCGGCATCCAATATGTTGAAGCCGAATTCGGCGACGCCGGATTACAGCGCCATTCCCACTGCGGTGTTCACCATTCCGGAGCTCGTCAGAGTCGGCATGCTCGAGCACGAGGCCAAGGAGAGCGGACTCGACGTTGACGTGCGCTTCACTGACACTAGCGGATGGTTCTCCAACTACCGCATTGGTGAAACGACCGGTGCGACAAAGATTCTGGTCGACAAGAGCACTGACCGCATCATCGGCGCCCACCTCCTCGGCCACGATTACGCCGAACTCGCCAACACGATCGCTCTCGCCATGAAAAACGGCCTCACCACCCGCCAAATCAAAGCGACAACTGCCGCTTACCCGTCGACTGGGTCGGACCTAGGGTCGATGGTTTGAGGTGGTGAGCGCCAGCGCAACCAGACGCCGAGGCCGCCATTCGACGCCTGACGGGGCCCTTGAAACTGCAACGGAGCAGCCCGAATACATGCAGTAAGAAATACAGAACACCCCGCCTGCGAATGCGCCACCTGCCCGTGAAAGCGAATCCGAATGCTCGTGACGTGCGCCTGCATCAGTTGCCGGCAACTCTCGACATCTTCGAGCTCCCGCCCCTCTAAGTTGCCGAATTCCGAGCCCACCCTGACGGCACCGCGCACGCCAAAGCTAAGACGTTTGAGAACTAGAAGACTGCCTTGGTCTAGTCGCGGCTGAAGTATTAGTTGGGGCACGCCAATCCGAGTGTGCTCAAAGATGGCAAAAATCAATGATCTTGCTCGATGCCGCCCGTATGCGGTGACTCGGAAATTAGATCGTTCGGGGGGGGGGTGAAGTGGGCGCAGAGCTCGAGCTAAGACATGGTTGAAAGTGCATGACCTTCTTTGGGCAGTTCGGGTGTGCTCTGCCATAATTCGCCCATGTCGCCTCTAAACATTCCTTACCCTCCGCGCTCTACAGGACTCGTTTGGCACTACACGAACGAAGCTGGACTGCGCGGAATTCTTACTTCAAACCGGATATGGGGGAGCCCACCTGAATCGCTCAATGACTCAAGCGAACTCGACTACGGCATTCAGCTCGTTCGCGACCTCTGGTCTGATGACCGAGCAACGTTTCGACCGAACGATCCCGAGGCGCGACACTTTATCGATAGCGTCATCGGCGAAGGCTGGGAGGACTCGCTTCGGGGCTCCACGTTTATCGCTTGCGCGAGCTCAACTGCAGACATGTTGTCTCAATGGCGAAGCTACGCAGGTCCAGACGGCTTCTCGATAGGCTTTCAAATTGATCAAGTCTGGTTTGGCGGGCCCGACAGACTGGTAAATGGCAACATGGGTGCGAGAGGTCTGCCATATTGGTTCGATGTCATCTACGAATCTGAAGCCCAGCAAGCCACGATTCGTGCTTTCTTCGAGTACCTTGCGGACCTGCCGCCATCTGCTCGCGCTGGGAATGCTCTTTGGGTCGCTCGACTCACGCTGTCGCCCCTGCCGACGTTGCTTAAGCATCCCGGGTTTCGCGAAGAGAGGGAACTTCGCTGGGTCGGAGATGACCTTATGGCCGGTACTCCCGAAGCCACAGGCACTCAAGAGCATCTCCCCATAGGCGCGTATCGCTTTGCGCCGGGCGAGGCGAACCTGACCCAGTTTCCCGTCGTGCAAGTTCTTGGTGGGCCGCAGTGCACCGCAGAGGCTCTCGAGCGAGTGAGGGAGTTGCTACAGGATCTTGGGCTTTCACACGTGGTCGTGGAGCGCTCGACCATTCCGTATAGATAGCGGCACAGTTTCGGGGGCGCGAAAGCTCTGCAGGCACAACATCCGGCCGAACTGCCACATTTTGTTGCAAATATCCAGGGGTGCTGAGACTCTGTTCTTGGATTCCCGACCAAAGCGAGTTCGAGCAAACATCCGAGGTGGCAATGTTAGATGACTTTCTCGCTAATCTGCGCCGCGTTACCGACGAAACTGTTGCGTCCGCAGGGCCGCGCTACTCGCCCGCGTTCACCCCTGGCTCCCCGAACTTGTCGGTCGAGATGCTAGATCGAACTGTTTCAGCTCAGTGCTTGTCAACTGATTTTCGAGCGAGGATGAGGTTGCTGGCGACGGAACTAAGAGCCGATCGCGCCGTAAGCGGCCATACAGCGCGTGCCGTTATGCGGGGTCGAACCACAACCTTCGGCTCAGTGGCTGCCGACTTGGACTCGATTAGCGCTGCGGCAACATCAATGGAAGTTAGAGCCGGATTTCTTCGGTTGCGACGTCACATGCGTTCAATCCGAACGGCCATCGAAGCAGAGAAAGCACGCCTCAATAACGAGCTCACCAAAACTTCGAACGGGGAACTAGACGCACAAGATCCGCTTGGAAGTCCGTCCCGCAGAACCCAGATTGACGCGAGGATCCAGGCACTCGAGAAGCTCGAGTCTGCGCTTTACCCTTGCTCAGACATGATGAGTCGCTACGAAGGGCTGACGGCGCCAGATGGCACCCCCATCCTACTTCTTGGCGAGTGGGGAACGGGAAAAACTCATTTCGCTTGCGACTTCGCACTCGCCGCGATTGACGACGGCGTGCCTGCGGTTGCTGTTCTCGCGCCGGAATTAGAAGCAGGTGCGCCACTCGATGAACTTGCTAAGAAGGTGGGGCTTCCCGATTCAACCTCGCTACTTGACCAGCTTGAAATCGCAGCAGTGGCGGCCGGTCGGCGCGCCCTAGTCCTTATCGATGCGATCAACGAAGGTGACCGAGTCGCTTGGCGACGGCACATCCGGAGCATTCTGGCTGCCATCGGTGCTCGAAAACACGTCGCACTTGTCGTGACTTGCAGAACACCTTTTGTCGACCAGATCATTCCAGCAGCGGCCCGCAGTCGAATGCTAGTGCTACACCACCCAGGGTTTGAGGACCAGGAGTTTGACGCACAGCTGGAGTTTTTTGAGTTCTATCGCCTTCCAGTTCTCCATGTGCCGCTCCTTTCCGCAGAGTTTTCACGCCCGCTCTTCTTGAAACTGCTCTGCGCAGGTCTTGTCCGACTCAGTAGGCGCACTCAAAAGCGCCATCTCGATGGCATTTCGTCCGGACAGAAGGGGATGACGTACGTCCTGGAAAACTTCGTCGGTTCGGTGGGCGAGGAAATCGAAATTCGACACAGCTTGCCCAAGATGGCGTGCTGGTATTTCCTCAAGGGCAACCCGAGGAGGGGGCACCAAGGTGTCGCCGGTCGTCTTGCTGAGCACCGAAGGGAATGGCTGTCGCCCTCCGAAGTGATGGACGAGGTCTCGGCTCAGGCCGACCTCACCAAGCACCAGTCGCTTCAGCTTGTCCGCGACATGGTGTCATCGGGCCTACTCGTAGAGCAGATGAGATACAGTGACGGCTCCTACGTTGAGGGAATCGCGTTACCGTATCAGCGATTCTCGGATCACCTCGTCGCGAGGCACCTACTCGCTTCTCACCTAGACGTCAGGACAGAGACCAGTCTGCGGCGTTCGTTCTACTCGAACCGACGTCTGGGTGCCGTCTTCTCCATCGACAGGTCATCTCGATCGTTTGCTGAGCCCGGGCTCGCTTCTGCTCTGATGGTCGAGTTCCCCGAACGAGCGAAGAAGTGGGGTATTGGGGCTGACTTGCCGGAATTGCTGGACTACCTGCCACGCAAACGACGACTCTTTTATCCCATTGCCAACGCCTTCATCGAGGGACTGTACTGGAGAGATGCCACTTCGTTTGGGTCCGGGACGGCGCAAATAGTTCGCGTATTGCTCAAGCGGAAAGACTCAGAAATTGCCAATCGACTCATGGAGGTGTTGCTTGGAATCGCGGCTCGGCGGGAACACCCCTGGAACGGCGCTTGGTTGTGGTCTCGACTAGCATCCATGGAAATGCCTCACCGGGATCTGATGTGGTCTGAGTTTATTCGCTGCTCCGAAGAGTCGAGCAATGTGTCACGACTGCTGGCTTGGGCTGAGCGGCCAGCTGCCAGCAAAGCCGATGCCGCCGTTCTCAGCAACCAATTGAAATTACTAGCGCTGATGACAACAACCACCGAGCGACTCGTCCGGGATAGGGCGACGCGCGCCATGGTACTTCTTAGCGAAAGCCAGCCAAGAGCACTATTCGAACTTGCAATACAGTCGCTCGAGTTCAACGACCCTTATGTCAGCGAGAGGGTTCTGGCGGCAGCATACGGCGTAGCGCTTCGCAATTGGGGGCTCGTGCGCCGCTCTCCAGATTTCGACAGTTCGCTCAAAGTGCTTGCCCGAGAACTCCTAACTAGTGTTCTTGAAGTAGGCGCTCCGCACAGTACTTGGCACACGCTCACTAGGTCGTATGCCGAAGGAATCGTGCAGGTGCTCGGAATGCTGAACTCTCGGCTTGTCCACCCAAAGGATCTAGCCTCGCTTACCCGCGCCCCAGGTGCCGACGAGAGCCCATTTCGACCCATCGCGATGATTGCCGATGCCGAGGTTGTTGACGGCGAAAGCACGATCCATATGGATTTCGGCAACTATACGATGGGTCGACTTGTCGATGAACGCGGCAATTATGACATGGACAATCTGGAATACGTGGGTGTGCGGAGACAGATCGCTGATCGGATCGGTCGACTCGGCTATCGCGAGGCTGATTTCCAGCACATCGACCAAATCATTGCCAGATACTCAGAGAGCCGCCGTGACGGGAATCGCAGCGACCGGTACGGGAAGAAGTACGCATGGATTGCTTATTTTGAGATGTATGGGCTTAGGAGCCGTTCTGGGCGTCTAAAAGAGTTCCCTCGCCATGAGCCGCGCTCCGCCGACGCGGACATCGATCCGAGCTTTCCAGTGGAGCCTCCAGACTGGCGCCCCCCGTTGCCGGACGTGTTCGCCTCGTCACCGGTCGATCGCGTCCAATGGTTGTCTGCAGGTCAAACTCCGAACTATGCTTCCGTAATTTCACTTGGCAGAGTCGATGGACATTCAGGAGGTTGGGTACTGCTTGACGCCGTGTTCCATGAAGGGGCCGACGACGGGCGCGAGACGCAGGCGTGGGTAACCACAGCTTTTGTGCCGAAGCGGTCAATCGGCTCCCTCAGAGCAGAGTTCGCTACCCCTGCTCCAGAGCATCGCGATCTCCCTGAACCAGGCAACGACTTCTATACGTTTCTTGGGGAAGTCCCGTGGTCTGAGCGATTTGGGAGCGATATCCGTCGAGCGGATGGAAAGCCCCTAGTGCTCAATGAGAGAATCCTGGATCACTACGCAGACGGCAAGTGGAGGGAGGGGTATCCCGCAGAGTCGACTTCACGAATTTGGGCGTGGGAAGGGCATCACAGCCCATTGAATGACCTCGGAAACGTCTATTTCCCTTCCCCAAGCTTTGCGGATTTCCACTCTCTTCGTGGTGTCTCCGGATCCGCTGACCTGATCGACCGCAACGGCAGAGTGGCCAGCATTTTCCGCCGCCACCCCGGGCCGGGTTTTGGGTCTGCCTACTTTTACGTGCGGAAGGACTTGATCGAGAGCTATCTGGATTCGCGGTTACTAACACTTGTCACAATGATTCGCGGGGAGCGGACCCTTCACTACGACAGCTTCGAGCGGCCGATTCCCGATGAGATTCAATCGATCTATCAATCTCGAATAAACGACTTCGCGATGATTCTTGGGCTGGAATAGTTGGTGTAGTCCTACGCAATAATCTCAATCTAAGCGGGCCCGCAATCTTGAGATTCGGTCACGCGAATCGACGCAGTCCCAACAGGCATTCGGGTTAGCGTCCATAGATGTTGGACGCGCGGTCGAATAGCTCACCCGTCATGCCGCGCACTCCGCGTGCCGCAGGATGGGCCCGTCGACCATGCGACCCTCGAAGCTGAAGACTCCGGGCTGCGATTCCGCTGCGGCGAGAAGCGCCCGTGCCGACGCGATTTGCTCGACCGTGGGCGCATAACTTTCGCGCACAATAGCGACCTGAGAGGGATGAATGCAGGCCGTTGCCGTGAGCCCGAGCGAAGCGGCATTCCGAGCCTCAGCACCCAAGCCCTCCACGTCTGCGATGTGGAGTCTTCCAGACGGAGATTCCTAGCTGGCCACCCGTGTTGCATTACTTATCCAAGCGAAGCCACGCTGCGAGCCTAGTACTCCTCTGTAATTGAGTAGCCGTCCTCAAGCTGCAGATCAAAGCGCATAACTCCTACGAGTTCCTTGTCGATCGGCAGATCTTCTTCAAACGCAGGAATTAGCTCTCCCTCCCAAGCTTCTGCCATCCTCCGGTTGTAATTCTTGAAGAGTTGATCCGCCATAGTGCTAACTTCCGAACTCCCGATGAGCTGCAGCGTCCCCAAACAACGTCGCCAACGCTCCCATAGTTCATCGTGTTCCTTCTCAAGGAGAACAGCCGCGGACCGTTTGGGATGCGATGCTGGAATGTCATCTACGAGCAGCAGAAATGATCCGGATTTGTCCGGCTCGGTGTTTGGTGGCGGTTCGAATTCGCAGTGAAGTAGACCGACGGATCCTGCAAGCTCTCGCCACTGATCCATGCAACCGATGAACTCGGCATATACACGCCGCCGCTCAGTCCTGTCGGCCTCCTGCTGCTCGTGCCTTAGCTCTAAAGCTTTTGTCTTTCGGCTGGACGAGTTTGACAGCATGGTGCCAACCAGAGCTAACGTGCCCGTGAGGAGTGTTGCGAGTAGAGTCCCTGCGACTGCGAGCGTAGCGACTTCAAATTCACTCAAGTTGATTCCAATCCCCTCGGGCTCAGTTTCTCACAGCAGACGCGCAGAACTTGAGCTATTGGATTACAAAATTTGTTCCGAGGTTCACCTTTTGCTGAAACTATCGGTTGGCGTAGTGCCTGAACCGTATCCCCAACAATTTGCGACTGGGGTTTATCACTGAGCGTCATCTCAGATAAGCGCCCTGACCGTGGCACCGCAGAGAGGCGACTAATGATCGCGACGCCCCCAATGCCGCAGGGCCTCTGGGTCTGGAATGCATGAGAACCCGAGGCTCCGACGGCGTCTCTACCCCTCGCGCAACCCCGCCCTCGCGACCACGCACTCCGCGTGCCGCAGGATGGGCCCGTCGACCATGCGACCCTCGAAGCTGAAGACTCCGGGCTGCGATTCCGCGGCGGCGAGAAGTGCCCGTGCTGACGCGATTTGCTCGACCGTGGGCGCATAACTTTCGCGCACGATAGCGACTTGAGAGGGATGAATGCAGGCTGTTGCCGTGAACCCGAGCGCAGCGGCATCCCGAGCCTCAGCACCGAGACTCTCCAGGTCTGCGATGTCGAGATGCACCGCATCAATCACAGCCTTCGAATAGGCTCCCGCTGCCAGGAACATGGTCCTTCACACGAATTGACACTAAGCTGAGGAAGTTTTGCGGAATCGCATAGAGTCATAACATGCTTCTGTTCTACGCCGACGAATATGGCGATCATTCCATGCGCACGGTCTCCGACACGCTCCCACTCGAGCTGAAAAGCGGCACTAGCGAATTCTTCGTACTCACCGGAGTGGGCGTTAGAGACACTTCGAGGAAGCCGATCGCCGATGCACTATTCCGATTAAAGACTAAGCATTTTGGCAAAGCAGCAGCGAAGGACTGGGATGCTTCCGAGATCAAAGGGCGCTACCTCATGCGCGCTTCGAGAAGTGCCGCCTCCGGGAACGTGCTCGAGAGTCCAACTGCATACGGGACCCTAGACACTCCGTGGAAGGTGAACGCTCTCATCAAGGATCTCGGCCTGATATTCGCAACTTTCAGGCCCCTCGTGTTCGCCGTCGCTATCGACAAGCGCGCGATGCTGAACAACGACAAGGATCTGCATCCGCTTGGAGTCGCATACGCATACTTGCATCAACGAATTGCCGCAGCGATGGAAGACCTCTACGCCGGTGACGCGTCGATAATTGTCGCAGACCAACAGACTCAGCACGAGGCATTCTTCCGAAGTGGACAGATGCACGAAATCCGAAGGCAACTAACTGTCGGCCTGCCACGGAAGCCTGTCTATGAGTTAGTCATGGATAAGCCACTATGGGTGGACACTGATCTGAGTTCTTGGGATCGAGAAATTATCCAACTGGCAGATATCGTTGCGTACTCTGCGGCCGAGTGCATGAAGCAAGGCAAAGCTCCGACCGAACCATGGTTTTTATGGAAGGAGATCGAGCGCTGCATGGCAGTTCACTGGCAGAGCGGTAAAGTAATGGGAAGCGGCCTCGCTATCTTTCCGAAGCAAGCGAGAGCTCCCAAAATGTAAAAACCGGCGCAAATCGCGTGGCCCACCGGATTCCAGAAGGCCGACGCATGCGCCGGTGTAATTATTCTAGTTCGGCTGCTCAGCTTGTCAACCTGCTCAGACACAAGACGAAGCAGATCAGTTTCTGCTCAAGACTGATAAGGCGCCCGGCTTCAAAAACACTAACCCTCGCGCAACCCCGCCCGCGCAACAACGCACTCCGCATGCCGCAGGATGGGCCCGTCGACCATGCGACCCTCGAAGCTGAACACTCCGGGCTGCGATTCCGCGGCGGCGAGAAGTGCGCGTGCTGACGCGATTTGCTCGACCGTGGGCGCATAACTTTCGCGCACAATAGCGACCTGAGAGGGATGAATGCAGGCCGTTGCCGTGAACCCGAGCGCCGCGGCATCCCGAGCCTCAGCACCAAGACCCTCCAGGTCTGCGATGTCGAGATGCACCGCGTCGATCACGGCCTTTGAATAGGCGCCGGCCGCGAGCAACACCGACGAACGCGCATGCAGCGCGACACCACGGTAGGGGCCGGAATCTTCGCGCGACGATGAGCCGCCGAGCGACGCCACCAGATCTTCGGCACCCCACATGAGAGCAACCACGCAATCCAGCGCCGCCAAACTTGTCGCAGCGAGCACGCCCCGCGCCGTCTCACACAGGGCGATCACGTCGAGGTCAGTGAGCGCATCGAAGTCAGCAACCGACTCCGACTTCGAGAGCATCACCGTGCGATACTCCGTCTGCTCCAGCGCCTCAAGGTCACTATCGTGATCCTCGGTGCCGGCCGGGTTCAGTCGCACGATCGTGCGGGCCGGATCCATCGGGTTAGCGATCAAAGCAGCGCGGGCCGCAGCCTTGTCGACACTGGCGACGGCATCCTCAAGGTCAATGATGATGGCATCCGCGCGCTCAAGCGCCTTGGCATAACGGTCAGGGCGATCGCCCGGAACAAACAGAATCGACGGCCCTAAAGTGAAAATCACGGTGCGCCCTCCTCAGTCCAGACCATCACCGAACGGGTTGCCACAGCCACCACAACACCATCCTGGTTCTTGGCGGTGTGACGCAACGAAATGATTCCCTGGCCGGGGCGCGACTTCGACAGCCGCTTCTCTAGCACTTCAGACTCGGAATACATCGTGTCGCCGTGATACAGCGGATGCGGAAAATTGACCTCCGTGAAGCCCAAGTTCGCCACAATCGTGCCCTGCGTCAACTGAGCCACCGATGCCCCCACCATCGTCGACAGCGTGAACATCGAGTTCACCAACCGCTGCCCGAAAGGCTGCTGCTCCGACCACGCGGCATCCAAATGCAGCGACTGGGTGTTCATCGTCATCGTCGTGAAAAGAACGTTGTCAGCTTCGGTGACAGTGCGGCCGGGCGCGTGCAGATAGACCGCGCCCTCCTCGAACTCGTCGAACCAGAGACCACGCTGCTGAATCCGTTTGCCGGTCATAGGGTCGCGAACCCCAGCTCACGAGCAATGACCATCATCTGCACCTCAGTGGTGCCCTCACCAAGCTCCAGCACCTTCGAGTCGCGGTAGTGGCGGGCGACAGGGTTCTCGTTCATGAAGCCATAGCCACCAAAGATCTGGGTGGCATCCCGAGCGTTATCCATGGCCGCCTCGCTGCTGATCATTTTCGCCAAGCTCGCCTCCATCTTGAAAGGAACCCCGGCAACCAGTTTGCGGGCTGCGTCGTAGGTTGCCAAGCGTGCCGTATGAACCCGGGCCTGCATCCGCGCAATCTTGAACGCAATGTGCTGGTTCGACCCAATCGAACGGCCGAAGACGTGACGTTCGTTGGCGTACCGGATCGATTCCTCCAGACACCCCTGAGCTGCCCCCGTGCAGAGTGCAGCGAACGCAACACGACCCTCATCCAGAGCCTCAATGAAGTTTGCGAAACCACGGCCGCGCTCCCCCATCAGGTTCTCTTCGGGAACCCGCACATTGTCGAACGACAGCGGGTGCGTGTCTGAAGTGTGCCAGCCGACCTTGTCGTAAGGCGGGTGCACCGTGAAGCCCGGCGTGCCGTTCGGAACGAGGATGGCGCTCAGCTCAGGCTTGCCATTCTCTCGACGACCCGTGACCGCCGTGACCGTCACGACCTTCGTGATCTCGCTGCCCGAGTTAGTGATGAACTGCTTCGTGCCATTGATGACCCATTCGCCATCGACGAGCTCGGCAGTGGTCTTGGTTCCCGCAGCATCGGAACCGGCATCCGCTTCAGTCAGGCCGAAACCAGCGAGAGCTTGACCGCGCGCGAGCATCGGAACCCACTGCTGCTTCTGTTCCTCGCTACCGTGCTTGAAGATCGGCATAGCGCCAAGACCGATGCCCGCCTCGAGCGTCACCGCGATCGACTGGTCAACGCGAGCAAGCTGCTCAATCGCGAGACACAACGAAACGTAATCCTTGCCCTGCCCGCCGTACTCCTTCGGGAACGGCAAACCGAAGAGACCCATCTCACCCATCTCAGCGATGATGCCGTAGGGCAGTTCACGCTTCGTGTCGTACTCATACGCTGCCGGAGCCACAACCTTGTCAGCGAAATCGCGCACATCAGCGCTCAACTTCAGCTGCTCATCAGTGAGGCCGAGGTGGGTGATTTCGCCGCGGGTAGCGTCGTGACTCATGAGGTTTCTCCTTCAGTGCTCGCTTGTGGCGATTCGATTCGGGCAACAATCTGATCGCGTGTGACCAGATCGCCAGGCTTCAAACTGATGTCGACAACCCCATCGAGGGTTGCGACAACGGGGTGTTCCATCTTCATGGCTTCAATCGTGAGCACCGTCTGACCGGCCGTCACAGAATCTCCGTTCGCCACCGCAACGGCCACAACCGTGCCGGGCATCGGCGAACGCAACTCGGGATCGACCACACCGGCGACTCTCGCGAGAGTCGCGCGATGGGCCGCGAGTGACTCGGCGCGAGACTGCGCAGTGAGAGCCCAGGAAGTGCCCTCCTGCCCAATCCACACCGTCGCGTCGACAGTTTCTAGGGCGAGACGGATGCTCTGGGTGCCCCACTCGACACCGGTGCTCGTCAGGCGCGCCGGAATGGTGGAGCCGTCGATCGTGACCTCCGCTGCGCTGGGCGGGCCGGCAACCAGAACCTCGTGCACCTGCCCCGCACAGGCCAGACGGTAGCGGGCCGGACGATGCTGGCCCACACGCCAGCCGCTCGGCTGCTGCCAGGGTGAGCCCGGCATCCAGCGTTTGGAGTGGATGCTCAGAGCCGCCGCTGCGAGCACCGCCGGGGTTGGCGCAGCGAACTCAATCTCGGCAAGAGCCCGTTCGATGAGGCCCGTGTCGAGGTGGCCCGCTGTGACGTCGTCGCGGTTGAGGAGGGCGCGGAGGAATTCGATGTTGGTCGTGACACCCAAGATGACGGTGTCGGCGAGGGCACGGTCGAGGGCGCGGAGTGCTTCGGCGCGCGTGGCCCCGTGGGCGATGACCTTCGCGAGCATGGGGTCATAGTTGGCCGAGACCGTGCCGCCCTGGATGAGCGAGCTGTCAACGCGGACGCTGGTCGCGGCTGTGCTGGTTGTGGCAGTGCTGGCCGAACTTCCGTCGGCAGCTTCGTGCAGGTGCACGATCTGACCGGCGGACGGCAAGAAGTCGTTGGCGGGATCTTCGGAGTAAATACGCGCCTCGACCGCGTGGCCGGTAAGCGTTGGAGTCTCCACCGTGAGCTTCTCGCCAGCAGCGATTCGCACTTGCCACTCCACGAGGTCGAAACCCGTGACCATTTCGGTGACGGGGTGCTCCACTTGCAGTCGGGTGTTCATCTCCATGAAGAAGAACTCGTCGGGCGCGTTGTCGGAGACGAGGAACTCGACGGTTCCTGCACCGATGTAGCTCACGCTGCGCGCGACCTCGCAGGCCGCCTCACCAATGCGCTGCCGCGTTGCTTCATCGAGCAGCGGTGATGGCGCTTCTTCGATGATCTTTTGGTGGCGACGCTGCAGTGAACATTCGCGCTCCCCCAAGTGGATGATCGTGCCGTGGCCATCAGCCAGAACCTGCACCTCGATGTGGCGGGGCTTCTCGACGAGGCGCTCGAGAAAGAGCGTGTCATCGCCGAACGCGGCACTGGCCACGCGCCGAGCAGAGTCGAGAGCACCGGCAACAGCATCGGGCTCGCGCACGATCGTCATGCCCTTGCCACCGCCACCGGCCGACGGCTTGATCAGCAGCGGGAACCCGACCTCGGCAGCAGCAGCCACCAGATCGTCGTTCGTCATACCCGGCTCAGCAATGCCCGGGATCACCGCGACACCGCGTTCGGTCACGTGCATCTTCGACGCAATCTTGTCGCCCATAATCTCGAGGGCTTCAACGCCGGGACCGATAAACGTGATTCCGGCAGCAGCGCAGGCCTCGGCTAAGTGCGCGTTTTCGGAGAGGAAGCCATAGCCCGGGTGAACCGCATCAGCACGCATGCCATCTACGGCATGGGTGGCGGCAACGATCGATTCGACCGAGAGGTAGCTGTCGATCAGCACCGCGGCATCCGCTACTTGAACGTGCTTCGCGTCACGATCGTGCTCGGTATAGACCGCGATCGAGCGGATGCCCATCGAGTGCAGGGTGCGCGTGATGCGACAGGAAATTTCGCCACGATTGGCGACCAAAACTTGAGAGAACATGGCAATCACATCCGGAAGAGGCCGAAGCCCGGTTCAGGCAGCGGGGTGGCCGCGGCGATATCGAGGGCCATGCCGAGCACGTCTCTGGTGTCTTTCGGGTCAATGATTCCGTCATCCCAGAGGCGGGCTGTCGAATAGTAGGGGCTGCCCTGACGTTCGTATTGTTCGCGGATGGGTTTCTCGAACTCGACCTTGTCGTCGTCGGTGAAGGCGTCTTCGCCGAGCTGATCGCGGCGCACCGTGGAGAGCACGGCAGCAGCCTGCGGGCCGCCCATGACCGAGATGCGGGCGTTGGGCCACATCCACAAGAAGCGCGGCGAATACGAACGACCGCACATCGAATAGTTGCCGGCACCAAACGAGCCACCGATGACGACCGTGAACTTCGGAACGCGGGTTGTCGCGACCGCGGTCACCATCTTCGCTCCGTTCTTGGCAATGCCGCCGGCCTCATATTCCTTACCGACCATGAAGCCAGAAATGTTCTGCAGGAACAACAGCGGGATTCCGCGCTGATCGCACAGCTCGATGAAGTGCGCGCCCTTGAGCGCCGACTCGCTGAACAGCACGCCAGCGTTAGCGACGATGCCGATCGGATGCCCGTGCAGCGTCGCGAACCCGGTGATGAGCGTTGTGCCGTATTCCTTCTTGAATTCGTGGAACTCGCTGCCGTCCACGAGTCGCGCGATCACTTCGCGCACTTCGTAGGGGCTTTGCACGTCGGTGGGCACGACCCCGTAAAGCTCATCAGGGTTCACGGCGGGCGGCCGCGAGGCGACAACATCCCACGCGGGAGCAGCAGGCTTGGGGATCGTCTTGATGATGTCCCGCACAATCTCAAGCGCATGGCGGTCGTCATCGGCGAGATGGTCGGTGACGCCCGAAGTGCGCGCGTGCACGTCTCCCCCGCCGAGTTCTTCGGCCGTGACGATCTCGCCAATGGCGGCCTTCACGAGCGGCGGACCACCCAAGAAAATCGTGCCCTGATTGCGCACAATGATCGTTTCATCGCTCATCGCCGGCACATACGCGCCGCCCGCGGTGCACGACCCCATGACCGAGGCGATCTGCGGGATGCCCGCCGCCGAAAGCCTGGCCTGGTTGTAGAAGATGCGCCCGAAGTGGTCGCGGTCAGGAAACACCTCGTCCTGCATCGGGAGAAAAGCGCCACCCGAGTCAACGAGGTACACGCACGGCAACGTGTTCTCGAGCGCGATCTCTTGCGCCCGCAAATGCTTTTTAACCGTCAGCGGAAAGTAAGTGCCGCCCTTGACCGTGGCATCATTCGAGATCACGAGAACCGGGCGAGAGTGGATGAGACCGATACCGGCAATAACGCCGGCGCCGGGGGCTTGGTCGTCGTAGATTCCATTCGCGGCGAGCGGGGCAATCTCAATGAATGGGCTGCCCTCATCGAGCAGCTCATCGACTCGATCACGCGGCAGGAGCTTGCCGCGAGAGACGTGGCGTTCGCGAGATTTCTCCGAGCCACCGAGAGCTGTCGTCGCCAGTCGTTCGCGCAATTGCTCGACAAGGCCGCGCATTGACTCTTCGTTAGCCGCAAACGTCGGATCAGACGGTATAGCGGCGGTCGACATCTTCTCCATCGAACACCTTCGTTCAGCGCAGCTTGTGGCCACTTGGGTTAGTCACTACTAACTCAAATAGGTTAGCGAGCATTAACCGAACTGTCTAGACTCAGAACATGAACGAGACGCCAACTCCGCGAAGCCAAGCGAAGGCCGACCGACGTGAGGCCCTCCTCGCCGCCGCCGCCAGCCTCTTCGCCGAGCGCGGATTCACCCGGGTCTCCCTCGAAGAACTCGGTGCCGCGGCCGGCGTCAGCGGCCCCGCCGTCTACCGCCACTTCGACGGCAAACAAGACGTGCTCGCCGCAATGCTCGTCGACGCCAGCACCAACCTGCGCAGCGGAGCCCAGCGCGTAATCGAGCACGCCGCCACACCACGAGCCGCGCTCGAAAGCCTCGTGAAATTTCACGTCAACTTTGCGCTCGGCAACGCTGACGTCATCCGCGTTCAAGATCGCGACCTCGACAGCCTCGCCGCCAGCGACCAACACGAGGTGCGCACTCTGCAACGCAGTTACGTCGAACTGTGGGTTGGCGTGCTCTCCCAGATAAATCCGGATGCCGCGACCGCCGAACTGCGCACACGCGCCCACGCCACCTTCGGGCTCATCAACTCCACTCCCCACAGTGGGCGCGCCGGCGCGACACGTGCCGTGCTCGAGCGGATGGCGTTAGCCGCCCTCAACGCCTAGCGAGCGAGCGACCGCTAGTCGCGGTCGAGACCACCGAGTCGACGCAGCACAGCGTTCAAGAGCGTGCCTTCGGCATCCGGAATCACGTGGTGATTGAGATAGATGCCTTCAAGCCACGGCAACACTTCTTCAACCGGAAGCCCAATGGTGTCCCAGTCGACGCCGGGCACAGCCTTCGAGCGAGGCTCGCCCGTGCGCGGATCAGTCCAGGCTTCAGCAATGGGCTGGTCGGGCTCAGACTCCCCAGCACCCCACAGCAGCGCGATCGGATGATTCTCGCCCTCGATGTGGTCATGACCAACGGTGCCCGCGCCGAGCCACGGCAGCGTCAGCAGCTCGCCCTCGACTTCGATCTCCAAGAGATCGAGCTGAGCAGGCTCGGCTACTTCGCAAATGTACAGATCAAAGCCGGCGTCGTGCCACGCGGCAGCCTGAGTGATGTCATCGAGCACGTTCGGCAACAGCGCATGAAAGTCGCTCGCTAGTCGCGTTGCCCACAACACGAGAGTGCGAGTGTCATTCGCCGACCACGGGCTCGACTCGCGAGCCTCGCCCTGCGGGGTGTGAAAGTGGTGGCTGACGCCTTCGCTCGTGGTTTCGCAGTGCAACTGACCGTGCGGGTACTCCACGTGCAGATCGCTCACCAGCGCTTCGTCATCCCAGCCCGCAAAAAGTTCAGGCGCGGCGAGCATGGGTGGCAAATCGATCGGCGGCGTTCGCCTCGTGCCGAGGTTCAGTACGGCGCGCAGCCGGGTATTCGGCATGCGGAGGCTGAGGTCAGTCATTCGCTTGTCGTGGCTTTCGCCGGAGCATCCGCGTCACTGGCGACGACCGGTTCGGGCTTCGCCGAAATACCCATGATCGAGATGACGACGATCATGACAGCTCCACCGACGAGAGCAATATCAGCGATGTTTCCAATGAAGTAGCCGTTGTAGTTGATGAAGTCGACCACGTGACCGCGCGCAAAACCGGGTTCACGGAACAGACGGTCGCCGAGGTGCGTGATGGCCCCACCGAGGAGCATGCCGAGTGCGACAGCCCACGCCCGCGACTGCACCGTCCACGCATACCACGTGATGGCGACAACGGCGAGCGCGGCAATGATCGTGAGAACCCAGGTGTATTCCTCAGCGAGCGAGAAAGCAGCGCCGGGGTTGTAGACGAGCTGGAACGACAGCAAATCGCCAATGATCGGGATGTTCTTACCGCCACCGAGGTTGGCTTCGGCCCACCACTTGCTGAGCTGGTCAGCAGCAATCACGAAGGCGGCGAGCGCGAAAAGACCCACCAGCAGTCGGCGCGGGGCGCGCGAGGCAGGGGTGGCCGCAGCAGGGTCGAGATTCTCGGTCATAAGACCATTCTTACCTGTCGCGGCCACTCCTGCTGTCACACCATCGTCAGGACGGTGCCTGGGTCGTTCAGAATCGAGCCAACATCGGTCAAGAATCGTGCGCCCTGCTCGCCATCGACGAGGCGATGATCGAACGACAGACTCAGCGTCATGACATCGCGCAGCGCGATGTCGCCGCGGTGTTCCCACGGCATTTTTCGCACGGCACCCATGGCCAGAATGGCGGCTTCACCCGGATTCAGGATGGGCGTTCCCGCGTCGATACCGAAGACACCGACGTTGGTGATCGATATAGTTCCGCCGTTGAGCGACGCCGGAGTTGCCTTGCTCGCTCGCGCATTGCGAGCAAGATCGCCGATAGCGTCCGTGAGTTCAGCCAGGCTCATGGCGTCAGCATCTTTGAGGTTCGGCACCATCAGTCCGCGCGGAGTCGCGACAGCGATACCGAGGTTGACGTACCCGAATTCAATGATCTCGTTGGCTTCGGTATCCCACCGAGAATTGAGCGAGGGGTTACGCGCCACAGCAATACACAGCGCCTTAGCGACAACGGCCAGCACGGATGCCGCTGTGCCCTGAGCCTTGAGCTTGGCCACCAACTCCACCGTGCGCGTGACATCGACCGTCAGAAACTCGGTGACGTGAGGTGCAGTAAAGGCGCTCGCAACCATAGCGGCCGCTGTTGCCTTGCGCACCGACTTGATCGGCGTGCGAGTTTCGCGCGCACGTTGGGCGAGTGCGCCGCTGCGAGACGGGGCGGATGCTCCCGCCGGGGTCTGCTCGTCAGCGTGCGTTGCGGCGGGCGAATGTTCTGCCGCACTCAACACATCGTCACGAGTGATGATGCCGTCGGGCCCCGTGCCCGTCAGTTGAGTCAGGTCGATACGGCGATCGGCCGCGAGCTTACGCACGGGCGGAGTCGTCGTGGTGCGGGCCTCTGCGGGCGTGACGGCGCGCTCGCTTGTCCCAGCGGGCTCGGTTGCTGCAGCGGGCGCTGCCTCGCCCGAAGCCGCAGGAGTCTCCGCTGCAGATTCTGCCGAGCCGGATGCCGCAGGCGCGATGCGCGGCTTGCGCGTCGGGCGCTTGCCGCTCTCGACTGCGGGACCGTAGCCCACGAGCACCGAGTTGCGCTCCGGCGCTTCTGCCGCGGCCGGCGCTGCCTCGCTGTCGCTGCCGTTCGCGTCGCGCTCAGCGGAAGCGTCAGCATCCGACGTAGCAACCGGAGCAGCAGACGCATTGTCGCCACCCGCTCCAGCCCCACCGTCGAGCTCAAACGTCACAATCCTCGTGCCCACTTGCACCGTCGTGCCCGGCTCGGCGTGCAGTGCTGAAATCGTGCCGGCAACCGGTGACGGCAGAGACACGATGGCCTTTGCCGTCTCCACTTCGGCGATGGGCTGATTGAGCGTCACGAGATCGCCAACAGCGACGTGCCACTCAACGAGCTCAGACTCGGTGAGACCTTCGCCCAAATCGGGCAGAGCAAACTCTTTGACAGCCATTACGCGCTCCAACCGGTGAGTGAGTTCACGCGACCCAGCGCACGGTCAACACCATCGAGGATGCGGTCGAGGTCGGGCAAGAAGTGATCTTCCAACTTCGCGGCCGGATACGGCACATCGAAGCCAGTGATGCGCACAGGAGCCGCTTCCAAATAGTAGAAACAGCGGTCGGTGAGGGTTGCCGCGATTTCTGCACCGAGGCCGCCCGATTCCGAGGCTTCGTGGGTAATCACGAGCCGCCCCGTCTTTTGCACGCTTGCCGCAACGGTGTCGAAGTCGACGGGCGACAGCGATCGAAGATCAATCACCTCAAGAGAAATACCGTCGTCGGATGCGGCGACGGCGGCATCGATCGCCGTAGCGACGAGCGGGCCATACGTCACAAGCGTGACATCGCTTCCCTCGGTGACGACGCGGGCTTTGCCCATCGGCAGACCTTCCGCATCCTCGTCAACTTCGCCCTTGGTCCAGTAGCGACGCTTGGGCTCGAAGAACAGCACCGGGTCGTCACTCGCGATCGCTTCGCGCAGCATGCTGTGGGCATCCTGCGGAGTTGAGCACGTGACAACCCGCAATCCGGCCGTGTGAGCAAAATAGGCTTCGGGCGACTCCGAGTGGTGCTCGACCGCGCCGATGCCTCCGCCGTACGGCACACGAATCGTCAGCGGCATCCGCACCTTTCCTGCTGTGCGGTAGTGCAACTTCGCAACTTGAGCGACGATCTGATCGAAGCCGGGATAAATGAAGCCGTCGAACTGAATTTCGCACACCGGGCGGTAGCCGCGGAACGCAAGCCCCACCGCCATGCCGATGATTCCTGCCTCGGCGAGCGGGGTATCGATCACGCGCTCCGTGCCGAAGTCACGCTGCAAGCCATCGGTGACGCGAAAAACGCCACCCAGAGTTCCGATGTCTTCACCAAGCAAGACAACTTTGTCGTCATCGCTGAGGGCACGGCGCAGTCCAGAGCCAAGAGCTTTCGCCAGAGTGAGTTCAGTCATTTTTCAAACCCCTCAAGGTAGGCCTTGTACTGGCTCTTTTGGCGAGCGAGCCCCGAGTGCTCGGTCGCATAGACGTTGTCGAACACGCTGAGCGGTTCGGGGTTCTCGAGCCCCACACATCCGGCCCGGAACTCTGCCGCTACCGCGTCTGCCCGCGCCTGAATGGATGCTGCCAGTTCGTCGGTCAGCACCCCCTCGCTGCGCAAAAATGCTTCAACGCGCGCAATCGGATCCTTCGCCTCCCACTCTGCGGCGACAGCAGGGTCAACATAGCGGCTCGGGTCGTCAGAGGTTGTGTGGGGACCGCGGCGATACGTCACGGCCTCGATGAAGGTCGGTCCACCGCCCGTGCGAGCGCGATCAAGGGCGCTGCGTGTTGCCGCCATGACAGCCAAAACATCGTTGCCATCGACGCGGATGCTCGGAATCCCGAACCCCGGAGCACGGTCGGCAATCGGCCGCTGTGCTTGAAGTCCCACGGGCTCAGAGATTGCCCACTGATTGTTTTGGCAGAAGAAAATCACGGGAGCATTGAAGGAGGCAGCAAAGATCATTGCTTCGTTGACGTCGCCCTCGCTCGTGGCACCATCGCCGAAGTAAGCGACTGAGACGCTGTCAGCGCCGTCGAACTTGCAGCCGACGGCATAGCCGGTTGCGTGCAGCGTTTGGGCGCCGATAATGACGGCAGGCGTTGCCATGCCGATCTCGAAGGGATCCCATCCGGAGGCTGCGGTTCCGCGCCACACCCGCACGAGATCGGGCAGTTTCACACCACGGCAGTACGCGACAGCATTCTCGCGATAGCTGGAGAACACGAAATCGTCGGGGCGCAGTGTGCGGGCCGAGCCGACCTGCGCGGCTTCTTGCCCGAGCAGTGGTGGCCACAGGCCAAGTTCGCCCTGACGTTGCAGAGCTGTTGCTTCCGTATCGATACGGCGCACGATGATGAGGTCTTCGTAGAGGCTCGCGAGTTGATCACCGGTAACGTCTGATATCCACGGGTCATAGAGTTCGTCGCTCAGCCGCCGACCATCCGGGTCGAGAAGTTGCACAAACTCAGGAGTTTGCTTCTTCGCCACAGAATTCTGGGCTTTCACGGGCACGGTGGTACTCATCGTTTCTCCGATCTGCCAGCGCGCCTGCTGATGTGCTGCGCTCCAGCGATCCTCACAACCGCGGTTGGTAAACCGCAGGTTGACCCGAGCCTCGTCGCTCGGAGTTAATCTGACGGTACCTACACACCGGGCCGTTCACAAGATGCCGCACGAAAGTCGCCCCATATTGTGAGGATGACGCGGCATACTGGCAGCGCAGGAGTGCGCCAGCGTTGGCGTCACCGAGAGTCACAGTGTCGAAGGAGCCACGGATGCCGCAGTCCCCCGAATTGGATGCAATCGTTGTCGGAGGCGGCCTCGCTGGCCTGGTTGCTGCGGCCGAGCTGCTCGCCGCTGGCAAACGTATTGCGCTCGTCGAGCAGGAGCCAGAAGCGAGTCTGGGCGGCCAAGCGTGGTGGTCGTTCGGCGGCATGTTCCTCGTCAATTCACCTGAACAGCGTCGGCTCGGCATCAAGGATTCTCTGGAACTCGCGCGGCAAGATTGGTTCGGCACGGCCGGGTTTGATCGCGACGAAGACGAGTGGCCGCGTCGCTGGGCTGAGGCCTATCTTCAGTTCGCGGCGGGCGAGAAGCGCGAGTGGCTCCGCGAGCGCGGGGTGAAGTTCTTCCCCGTCGTCGGCTGGGCAGAGCGCGGCGGCTACACGGCTCTCGGTCACGGCAATTCGGTACCGCGCTTCCACATCACGTGGGGCACTGGCCCGGCCGTCATCGAACCTTTTGTTGCTGCCTTGCACCGCGGAATCGAGCAGGGACTCGCGACGCTGCACGTGCGTCACCGCGTTGACGAACTCATCTCCGAGAACGGTGCTGTCGTCGGCGTACGTGGTGCAACGCTTGCACCGGATGATGCAGCACGTGGAGCCGCAAGCAATCGAACGGTAGTCGGCGATTTCGAACTTCGTGCCCCCGCCACGATCGTCACCTCGGGTGGAATCGGCGGCAATCACGAACTCGTGCGCGCGCACTGGCCTGCACGCTTGGGGCCTGCGCCCGCACAGCTGCTCAGCGGCGTTCCCGCCCACGTTGACGGCCGGATGCTCGGCATCGCCGAAAACGCCGGAGCTCGCCTCATCAACGGCGACCGCATGTGGCACTACGTCGAAGGCATCCAGAACTGGGATCCGGTGTGGCCGAAGCACGGCATCCGCATCCTCCCTGGCCCGTCTAGTGTCTGGCTCGACGCGACAGGCCATCGCCTCCCGGCTCCCCTCTTCCCGGGTTTCGACACCCTCGGAACCCTCGAACACATCGTCTCTACCGGCTACGACCACTCGTGGTTCGTGCTCACGCAAGCGATCATCGAGAAAGAGTTCGCTCTCTCCGGCAGCGAACAGAATCCCGACCTCACGGGCAAAAGCGTGCGCGAACTCCTCAAGCAACGGTTAGGCAAAGGCGCAGCGGACCCCGTAGAAGCGTTCAAAAGGCATGGAGCGGACTTCATCGTCGCCGACACCCTTGACGAACTGCTCGACGGCATGCAGAACCTCACACCTGAAGTCGCGATCAACGCCGAACAGGTGCGGCTCGAAATCGAAGCGCGTGATCGCGAACTCACCAACTCTTTCACTAAGGACTCCCAGATCACTGCGCTGCGACAGGCACGTAACTACCTGGGCGACAAACTGATTCGGGTGGCCAAGCCTCACCGCATCCTTGACCCGAAAGCGGGACCGCTCATTGCGGTCAAGCTGAATATTCTGACCCGCAAGAGTTTGGGCGGCATCCAGACCGACCTTTCCGGGAGCGTGCTCGGTGTCGACGGCGCGGTAGTGCCCGGGTTGTGGGCTGCCGGCGAGGCCAGCGGATTCGGTGGCGGCGGGATGCACGGCTACCGTGCGCTCGAAGGAACCTTCCTCGGCGGCTGTCTTTTCAGCGGACGGGCCGCGGGCCGAAGCGTTGCGGGAACACAAAACGCCAGCGAGTAACTTTCAACTTTGTTCTGACCGCGGCTAGGATCGCAGCGTGAATGACGCCTCGACTCCCCTCCCGTCCGCTGGTTGGTATCGCGATCCCGCCGGAGGAGCTGCTCCTCGCTGGTGGAATGGCACCGAATGGGCTGCGGCCAACACGGTGCCCGCTGATGCGACGCCGCTACCGACCTCGGCCCCCACTGCGAACGCCCCTACTGCTACGGTGGCGCCGGTCGCTGCAAACTATTCGCACACGGCACCGAGCGCTCTCAGCGACGCCGCAACAAATACGTGGCAAATCTGGGTGCTGGCGCTCTTGCCTCTCATCATCGCCCCGTCGTATCTCCTCATCGATGTCTCGAGCTGGTTGCCCGCGGTAGGCGAAGATGCGTTCACGGCCCAACTCCGCCAGTATTCTGATCCGGGATATCTGCTCGCCCTTGTGGGGGGATGGCTGATCTACGGCGTCAGCATTCCGTTGGCGATTTTCGACCGCCGAATCCTCAGCGCTCGCGGTATCGACCGGCCGTTCCACTGGGCCTTCATTTTCTTAGGCAGCCTTGTGTACGTTATCGGGCGCTCCGTTGTCGCTCGACGCCGCACTGGTCATGGCATAGCTCCCCTTTGGGCGGCAATTGGGGTTCAGGTGCTCAGCATTGTTGCGGGAGGCATCTTTGTCGTGAACTTGGTGAACGCCACGATGAACTATGTGACGGAGTTCACCTACTAACGACTCGCGCACACGAGCATTACGGTCGTCTGAGCTTCAGAAGCCATCTGCCGCGGCGGCAAAGCGTGGTGGAACGGCTCATCCTGGGGCCCTTCGGAGTATGTTCCCGGCAGCACCGTCGTATCGCACCAGCCTGCGGGCGTCACTCATCAGCCCGCCTTAGCCAGTGCAGCGTTTTCCGCGACGGCCTCGGTGAGCCATCCCGCAAGCGCTCAACCGATCGCGACGACACCAGCAGCAGCGACTCCTGTTTCCTCGCGAGCCCCCTATAGCACCGGGGCATCAGCAGCCATGCCGTCGCCCCACACGTGGCAGGCGTGGGCAATTGTCGTGCTCTCGCTATTCCCGTTCGTGGGTATGAGTTACATTACGGCGACCACAGCCGGACTCGACACGAGCCTGTATTCGCCTGAGGAACAATTCGCGATCGTGACTAGTCCGCTCTATGCCGCGGCGATGGGCAGCATCTGGTTTGCTTTCATCGCCAGCTTCTTCTTAGCTCGCTCAGACGGCAAAAAGCTAGAAAGCCGCGGAGTGCCCTATCCCATGCCCTGGGGCCTGATCTATTTCGGCGCCCTGGTCTTCATGATTGGGCGAACCGCCAACGTCAAGCGCTACGTGGGTTCGGGGCTTTCGATCTTCTGGGCGACTCTTGCGGTTCAGGTTCTTGGGGCGGCTGCGATGTTCGGCGGCGCGTACATCGCGGTGTCGAACTTCGGTTCCACGCTCGGCGTGGTTACCGGTGGCTTTTAGTCGGTCGCTAGCGCGCGACTGACCAGGCCCGACGCTTGACAAGCACGTGCCCGCGCTTCGTCGTGAGTCGTGTCCACGCCCCTGATTCGTAGACGGATGCCGCTTCATCGTCTCCGAGGAACCCGAGGCTGACCGCCGCGAACCCTGCACCCGCAGGCAGGTAATCGGGCTCATCGAGTGGGCGCCCCCAGACTTCGGTGCGCACTTTGTGAACAAGTGCTTCGCCGGTGCCGGTCGGGATCGCCGCCGCGACTTCGTCGATTCCTGCGCGTGCTGCTTCTTCAAGCACGGCGCTAGGAACCGAATCGATAGCTACCCAACCACCGCGGGGTGGCGTAATGGCCGCCCAGGTGACGGTGTTGACACTCATCGGCAGGCTCACCTCGACGGGCTCGCTGGTTGCATCAGCGGAATCTTCCAGTGCACTTTCAATTCTCGCGAGAAGTGAGCGCACCGGAACAACCGCGTCAAAGTCGCCTTTTGCCCCGAGAGCGAAGGTGCGCAATCCCAGTACCGTGGGGCTCTGATCGAGCAATCCGGCGGGATGCAGCACAGAAACATAGACGGCTAGAACTCCAGCGCCACCGATGAGGCGCACGGAGCCTTCATCCACTCGGGCAGCTCGTCCCAAGAAAACCTGCAGGTCGCCCAGTGCGAGGGAATCGACCAAAGTAAACGTTCCAGTCATAGGCCTCTAAACTACAGGCATGAGCGACCCTATGTCTGGGCTTCTGACTGCCCTTGATCTGACCGACACCGGTGCACGAACAAGTGAAGACATTTTTACCGGTCCTAGCCAATGGATGCCGCAGGGCCGAGTCTTCGGTGGCCAAGTGTTAGCGCAGGCTCTTGTTGCCGCTCAGCGCACTCTCGCCGCCGACAGAGTCGTGCACTCGATGCACGGATATTTCCTGCGCCCGGGTGACGTGAACCTGCCCATTACGTTCTCGGTCGACCGCATTCACGATGGTCGCTCTTTTTCGACCCGCCGCACTCAGGCCTATCAGGACGGCGTGCCTATCCTCTCGGCGATCGCTTCTTTTCAGGATGATGATGAGGGGCTCGACCACCAGATTGATATGCCCGCTGATCTCCCCGACCCGGAGTCGCTCCCGACGACGGCAGAGATTCTTGCAGCAGTCGATCATCCGGTCGCTCGGTACTGGGCCTCGCAGCGCCCCTTCGACATGCGCTATGTAACGTCCCCGATCTTTCTCGGCGTTGACGGCGGCACAGTGGCGCATCAGGCGGTCTGGCTCAAATCTGTTGGCCCCATGCCTGACGACCAGAATCTGCATCGCGCTGCACTTGCCTATGCCAGCGACTACTCAATCCTGGAGTCGATTTTGCGACGTCACGGCCTCGCGTGGGCAACCCCGGATATCAAAGTTGCGAGCCTCGATCACGCGATGTGGTGGCATCGGGATGCTCGCGTTGACGAGTGGCTTCTCTACGTGCAGGAGTCCCCCAATGCGATCGGCGGGCGCGGCCTTGCGCTCGGGCGAATCTACGATCGCTCAGGGCGACTTATTGCAAGCGTTGCCCAAGAGGGCATGGTTCGCCCTCCGCGCGACTAGCCACAATATTCGTCAGATTTGACGGTTGCAGCGAACCGTAATGTAACAAAGCGGTAACAAACCCCACCCCGCTCGATCCCCATTCTGCCGCGGATCGAACCAAGCCGACACCTCGCTATGTCCCCAATCTGGCGGACTCGAGCCTGCACAAATGCTGGAAAAACGTTACCGTGGATATCGGCCTTGCCCCCGGTGTGCCTGTTTGGCTTTGTGGGCAAGGTGCTACGAATCAGGCCGCGAACGCCACTCTTTGAGAGCGTCGTTCGTATGGTTGTTTCGCAGTGGAACCGCTCCGACAGTGTGTTCCCTTTCGCCAATCACGCAACGCGCGCTGGTTGAGTTGAAAGCTGCGTTCAACCCGGACCGTAATCAAGAAAAGCGAAGCCCTCAGGTGCCCAGCATTCAGGAGAACGTGACCGACAACATTGCAGTCAGCGCCAAAAATCTCTACAAGGTTTTTGGTCGACGCCCCCATGAAGCAGTCGAGCGGCTCAAGAACGGTGCCTCTCGCGATGAGATCTCAGACCTGGGAACAGCTGCGGTCATCGACGCGAGCTTCGACGTTCACCAAGGCGAGATCTTCGTCGTCATGGGTCTCTCCGGTTCAGGAAAGTCAACGCTGATCCGCATGCTCAACGGCCTGTGGGACACGACCTCAGGTTCCGTCACCGTCGGCGGCGACCTCATCACCGGCATCTCTGCCCCCAAACTTCGCGACGTTCGCCGTCGCCACATCTCCATGGTGTTCCAGCATTTTGCGCTGTTCCCGCACCGCAGTGTTCTCGAGAATGCCGCTTACGCTCTCGAAGTGCAGGGCGTGCCCCGCGACGAGCGACTGGCTCGCGCCCAGAAGACAATCGACCTCGTCGGCCTCAAGGGCTGGGGCGAAAAGATGCCATCGCAACTTTCCGGTGGAATGCAGCAGCGTGTGGGTCTTGCCCGCGCCTTAGCCGCCGACACCGACGTGCTCCTCATGGACGAGGCATTCAGTGCGCTAGACCCGCTGATTCGTCGTGAAATGCAAGAGCAACTGCTCGAATTGCAGCACGAGCTTGGCAAGACGATCATCTTCATCACGCACGACCTCAACGAAGCTATGTTCTTGGGTGACCGCATCGCGGTGATGCGCGACGGCCGCATTGTTCAAATCGGAACACCAGAAGATATCCTCACGGACCCCGCGAACGACTATGTCGAACAGTTCGTACAAGACGTTGACCGTGCGCGCGTTCTGACAGCCTCAAGCGTCATGGAACCAGCTCGCAGTACCGTTCTTGCTGGCGCTGGCCCCCGTGCAGCGCTCAAAACCATGCGCGATCTGCAGACCTCGACCGCCTTCGTGCTCGGGCGTGACCGTAAGCTCCAGGGAGTCGTGCGTGACGCCGACGCTATGAAGCTCGTGCGCAAGGGCGTCACCGATTTGTCCTCCATCTTGAGTGACGATTTCAACGCCGTTCAAGAAGACACCTCACTGTCTGAACTCTTCGTTCCCTCTGTCGAGAGCCCCCTGCCGCTCGCTGTTGTCGATGCGAATGGCCGCCTCGTAGGCGTCGTTCCTCGCGTCACTCTGCTTGCTGCACTCGGCAACGTCACCACAGACACCGGTGACATTCAGATTCTCGAACCTCGGCTTACCGTCCCCTCCGCTGTCATCACGGACGCTCTTGCGTCCAGCGATAGCGACTCCTCAGTGAAGGAGGATGCACGATGAATGACTTCCTTAGAATTCCCCTCGGCCAATGGGTTGAGAACTTCATTGACTTCGTCACGTCCACCTTCGGCTTCCTTTTCGACTTCATTAAGCTGGTCATCTCCTCGATCGCCGACGGAATGAGCTTCGCGTTCGCTTCGCCGCCGTTCTGGGTGATGCTCATCATCTTCGCGGCACTCGCCTTCGTTGCACGAGGGTGGTTGTTCTCGCTCGGCACCACGCTCGGCTTCCTTTTGATCCTCAGCTTGGATCAGTGGGAGAACGCCATGGACACCCTCGCTCTGGTGCTTGTCGCCGCAGCGATCGCCGTGCTCATCAGCGTTCCGCTGGGAATCCTCGCGGCGAAGTACCGCACCGTCTCCACGATCGTCAAGCCGATTCTCGACTTTCTGCAGACGATGCCCGCATTCGTTTACCTCATCCCCGCGCTCATCCTGTTCCGCATCGGTGACGTTCCCGGAATCGTGGCAACAGTGCTCTTCGCCCTCGCTCCCGGCGTTCGCCTGACCGAACTCGGCATTCGCGGCGTCGACCATGAGGTTGTCGAAGCCGGTCAGGCCTTCGGTGCATCGCCCGGCCGCATCCTGCGCCAAATTCAGCTGCCTCTCGCGCTCCCGTCCATCATGGCCGGCATCAACCAGGTCATCATGCTGTCTCTCTCCATGGTCGTCATCGCGGCCATGGTTGGCGCCGGCGGCCTCGGTGGTCCCGTTATCCAGAGCCTGAGCCGTGCGGATGTCGCACTCGGCTTCGAAGCCGGACTCTCGGTCGTCATCTTGGCCATCTTCCTCGACCGGCTCACCGCATCGTTCGGCTCCGGCAAGGGCTACTTCCGATTCATTCTCGATTCGTTCAACTTTCGGGCCCGCCGCTCCGAATCTGATTCAACGGAGAGCACGACCGCAGATTCCGGCGCAGCCTCAGCTGAACCAGCCGAACTGACCCCTCCCGTTCGCTAATTTTCGGGCGCCACCCCGCGCTCGTTTCCGGCACACAGAAAAATCCTGTGTGCATCGACGTCAACACCGTCGACGCTTTCGCGTTGACAGAAAAGGACGACACAATGAAAAAGCAGACACGTGCTGCAATTGCAATCGGAGCGGCAACGCTCCTCGGTCTGTCGGCATGCGCCGCAGGCGGAGACGACACTGCTGGCGGAGACGCCGCTGAGAACAAGGACCTGAGCATTGCCGTCTTCAACGGTTGGCCCGAGGGCGAAGCAGTTTCGTACCTGTGGAAGGCAATCCTCGAAGACAAGGGCTACAACGTCGAGCTCGAATACGCTGACGTAACCCCGATCTTCTCGGGACTCAGCACCGGTGACTACGACGTAGCGCTTGACGGATGGCTCCCCATCACTCACGCCAGCCTGATGGAAGAATACGGCGCAACGATCGACGACCTCGGCGCTTGGAACAGCGAAGCGGGACTGACCGTTGCTGTAAACGCTGACGCTCCCATCGACTCGCTCGAAGAGCTCGCAGCAAACGCTGACATGTTCGACAACCGCATCGTCGGCATCGAGCCTGGCGCGGGCCTTACCGAGGCAGTCATGGACAACACCATGCCTACCTATGGCCTCGACGGAATGGAACTCCTCACCTCGTCGACTCCTGCCATGCTTGCTGAACTGCAGGCAGCGCTCGACAACGGCGAGAACATTGCCGTAACGCTCTGGCGTCCGCACTGGGCCTACGATGCATTCGACATCAAGGACCTTGCTGACCCCGAGGGAACTCTGGGCGACGTCGAAGAAATTCACTCCTTCGCACGCGAGGGACTGAGTGACGACATGCCAGAGATCACCGAGTGGATCTCGAACTTCAAGATGGACTCCGAGCTGCTCTACTCGCTCGAGAACGTCATGTACAACGAGTACGAGGGAACCGACTACGAGCCCATCGTTGCTGACTGGATCGCAGCGAACCAGGACTACGTTGACAGTCTCACCAGCTAATACTGATTTAGCTTTCAGCACTTCGGTGCTGTAACTCACAAAAAGGGGTCGCCTTCGGGCGGCCCCTTTTTGCGTGCGCGCGGGCGCTCTCCCCTGTCGCGCTAGGGTCGAAGGGTGCCAGAAATCGAGAACCCCGTCGTCATCATCGCTCCCGACTCTTTCAAAGGCAGCTTGAGCGCTGCGGATGCCGCAGCAGCCCTAGAGCGTGGCGCACGCGAAATGCTCCCCGACACCGCAACAGTGCTCACGTTTCCCATGGCCGACGGCGGAGAAGGCTCCCTCGACGCCGTTCTCGCCGCCTGGCTTCAGCCCGCCCTCACGATGTCAACCGTCGACGCTCTCGGACGCAGCCGGGACGCGCACTACGGCCTCGACCTCGACGGTCACCGTGCCGTCATCGAAGCCGCGCAAGCCAATGGGCTCCCCCACGTGCTCGACGCCACCCCTGAGCCACTGCGCGCTGACAGCTACGGCGTCGGCCTGATCGCCGCGAGTGTCATCGAGCGTGGCGCCCGCGACGTGACGATCTTTCTCGGCGGCTCTGCAAGCACAGATGGAGGCAGTGGCCTGCTCCGCGCCCTCGGTGCGCGCTTTCTCGACGCTAACGGCACCGAGTTGGCACCCGGAGGCGGCGCGTTGGCTTCCCTCGAAACGATCGACCTGAGTGCGCTCAAGCCTGGCGTTCTGGAGACGAGCTGGCGTATCGCCGTCGATGTCACCAATCCGCTGACCGGAAGCCACGGCGCGGCCCACGTTTTTGCTCCTCAGAAAGGGGCAACGGCATCCGATGTTGCCGTGTTGGATGCCGGGCTCACCCGTTTGGCGGAAGTACTCGCCGCGACTCCCCTCGTCGCCCAACGCGGCTTCTCAGCGGCGGGAATCGCGGCGCTGCCCGGAATCGGAGCCGCCGGCGGAACCGCCGCCCCACTGGTTGCGCTCTTCGGTGCTGAGCTCGTTCGTGGCGCTCAGCTCGTCGCCGACACGATCGGGCTGAGTGACGAGATTGGCACCGCTGACGTAATCATCAGCGGTGAGGGTCGGCTCGATGCTCAGTCGCTCGAAGGAAAAGTCGTCGACTATCTGCGTGGCGCTAAAAGCACCACAGCATTCCTTGTTGTTGTGGCTGCGATTGTCGACCTGACACCGGAGCAATGGTCTTCAGCCGGAATTGATGCAGCACTACCGCTGGGTTCCGGCGTCGAAAATCGCAAGGAACTCTTTCAATATGCTGCTCCTCTGCTCGAAGCGCGAGGAGCCCACGCGATTGCCGAATGGCTTGACCCCACCGATCTCGACGAAGAATTTCGGGACGACGAGGGCGACGGGATCGCCGCGGAAAGCGATTAGCCGCTAACGCCGTTTGGCGAACTCCAGCGGTTGTTCAACGTAACGCCCAAAGACTTCACGCTGTTCATCGCTAATGCGTTGCGGACGTGAAGTAGCGCTGTCGACGAGCACGAGAGTTGTGGATGCCCGTACATAGAGTTCGCGCGGGGAAACGTTCACCGGCGTATAGATTTCGTAGCAGACCTCGAGGCTTGCTCCGCCGACTCGGCCGATCCACATCTCGATATCGATGGGTTCCCGCAGGTACGGGATCGGCAACAGGTACTCAATCTCTTGCCGCGCGATGAGTGTCATCGTGGCTCCGCCTGGGCGACCATCGAGCACGGCGGTGAGGGGCGCATCCCCTCCCGCTGCCGGCCAGAATGCGTGGATGCGCGCCTCTTCAAGGAGGCGAAACACTTCGGCATTGTTGACGTGTTGGTACGCGTCAACATCTGACCAGCGCAGCGGGAGCGGTACGTGAAGTCTCATCTAGTCGCGAGTGAGCTTGCGGTAGGCGCTGCGGTGCGGCTTGGCGGCGTCGGGGCCGAGCCGCTCAATCTTGTTCTCTTCGTAGGCTTCGAAGTTTCCTTCGAACCAGTGCCAGTACCCCGGAGTCTCTTCGCTGCCTTCGTACGCAAGGATGTGGGTCGCGATGCGGTCGAGGAACCACCTATCGTGAGTAATCACCACAGCACAGCCGGGGAACTCAAGCAGTGCGTTCTCGAGGCTTCCGAGAGTTTCAACGTCGAGGTCGTTAGTCGGTTCGTCAAGCAGCAAGAGGTTTCCGCCCTGCTTGAGCGTGAGCGCGAGGTTGAGGCGGTTGCGCTCACCACCGGAGAGCACACCAGCCTTCTTCTGCTGGTCTGGACCCTTGAAACCAAACTGCGAGACGTAACCGCGCGAAGGGATCTCCGTCTTGCCGACCTGGATGTAGTCCTGACCGTCGGAGACAACCTCCCACAGTGTCTTGTTGGGGTCGATTCCGCCGCGGCTCTGGTCAACGTAGGAAATATCAACGGTCTCGCCGACCTTGAGCGTTCCTTCGTCGAGGGGTTCGAGGCCGACGATCGTCTTGAACAGCGTGGTCTTTCCGACACCGTTGGGGCCGATGACGCCGACAATTCCGTTGCGGGGAAGCGTGAAGCTCAGGCCGTCGATAAGAATGCGCTCGTCGAAGCCCTTCTTGAGGTTCTTGGCATCGATGACCTGTGATCCCAGGCGCGGGCCCATCGGGATGACGATTTCTTCGAAGTCTAACTTTCTGGTCTTCTCCGCCTCGTTCGCCATTTCTTCGTAGCGTGCGAGTCGTGCCTTCGACTTGGTCTGGCGGCCCTTGGAGTTTGAGCGCACCCATTCGAGTTCGCTTGAGAGTCGCTTCGCGAGCTTGGCGTCTTTCTTGCCCTGCACCTGGAGGCGTTCTTGCTTCTTCTCAAGGTAGGTGGAGTAGTTGCCCTCATAGGGGTAGAGGTGACCGCGGTCGACTTCGGCGATCCATTCGGCAACGTGGTCGAGGAAGTACCTATCGTGAGTGACCGCGAGTACGGCGCCCGGGTACTTGGAGAGGTGCTGCTCGAGCCAGAGAACACTTTCTGCGTCGAGGTGGTTAGTGGGCTCGTCGAGAAGCAGCAGGTCAGGCTTCTGGAGAAGGAGCTTGGTGAGCGCTACGCGGCGCTTTTCTCCACCGGAGAGCTTGTTGACGGGCCAGTCTCCTGGCGGCGTGCGTAAGGCATCCATTGCTTGCTCAAGCTGGGAGTCGAGGTCCCACGCATCGGCGGCGTCAATGTCTTCTTGCAGCGAGCCCATTTCACTCATCAGGGCATCGAAGTCAGCGTCGGGTTCTGCCATTTCGAGGCCGATCGCAGCGTGACGGTCGACCTTTGCTTTAATTTCGCCAACGCCTTCTTGCACGTTTTCGAGAACGGTTTTGTTCTCGTCGAGTTCGGGCTCCTGCATGAGGATGCCGACGCTGTAGCCGGGGCTCAAACGAGCTTCACCGTTGCTGGGGGTGTCGAGCCCAGCCATGATCTTGAGGATCGTGGACTTACCGGCACCGTTGGGGCCGACCACACCGATCTTCGCGCCGGGGTAGAACGACATTGTGACGTCGTCAAGGATGAGCTTGTCGCCGACCGCTTTTCGCGCGCGCACCATGGAATAAATGAATTCGGCCATACGACCATTCTACGGAGCGTTCGGGCTCAGTCGAACCCGTTGGGGTGTTACCAGTCGATCGGGCGGGTCTTTCCGACGAGACAGCTTCCCGTTGCCAGCAACGGCTCGATGGATGACACGTAATCGTCTGCAGTGAACTGCCCGATGAGGCATTCCCCCTTGATTCGCACAGAAACCACGATGGAGTCTGCAGCGAGTCCGATAGCGGTGGCGTCTGGGGTGACTTCCATGTCTTGCTTCTCGAAACCGTTGTCGACGAGTTTGTCGACAATACTGCGGCCGTCACCTCGACCGTTGGCGTCGAAGTAGTCGTTGTTGAGCATGTCGAAGAACTGACGGTTGCCTGCGGCGGCCTCTCCCGGACGCAGGATCGGCCCGGTCGGCGTCGCACCGGGTTCGGGAGTGCTGCTGACTTCTGTGCTTGGCGTCGCAACCGGCTCGGACTCTTGCGCTACACAACCGCTGAGAGCAACGGCAGCCGCACACACTAGGGCTAGCACAGCACCGAGGCGGCTGGCGGGTCGTACGCGCATTGCATTCCCTTCATGGGCCACGAGACTTCGGCCGCATCAAGTCTAGATTGCTTGCGCGCACGATCCACTCAGAATGGTTTCTCTGCACCGCTTCCCGCCGAGATGAGCTCGCCGTCTTCTGAACCATTGGCGTCGGCGTCAGCATCCGGAAACTTGTCGGCGCTCTCGGTGTCGTTGCTCGCCGGGCCCACGGTCGAAATGGTGCGCGAGAACTGCGCTGTGCCCCACATCAAGTCGTGACCGAGAGAGTCCGCCTCGATCTCGATGTTTGTTCCGCTGCGGTCGGCGTTCTCCCACTCGCGGATACGGAGGCGACCCGCAAGAACGACGCGGTCCCCCTTGCCGATCGACGTCGCGCTGTTAATCGCGAGCTGGCGAAACGCGGTGACCGTGTACCAGTTGGTTTCGCCATCGACCCACCGCTGATTGCTGCGGTCAAAACGGCGCTGCGTTGAGGCAAGGCGAAACGAGGTGATGGGCAAGCCCTCGCTCGTCACGATGTGCCGCGGGGTTGTGGCGACAAGGCCCGAAACGGTAATGGTGTCTGACATATCTGCTCCTAGATCAGGGTCGCGCAGAGAATTGCGCGACCGAAGGGGAAACAGATGCGGGCCGACACTCGTGCCGGGAAGCCGACCCGGCATCCGTCTGACACCAGTTTTCTTGGCTAACGCCGGGAGCCGCCGCGGCAACAGCGATCTGTGGATCCGTCTGCTGCCGCAGCCATGGTTAGGAGAAGTCGGCTTCTGCCGGTTCTAGTGCTCGCGGAACTCCGGCCACGCCGTGCCGGGCAACAGGCTCGCGTGAAGAGCAGACTTTGCGGCATCCAACGTCGGATACACCGCTCGATAGTCTTCGTCTTTCAATAACTTGAAGGTGAACCCGTCTGTCACCCGGTGAACCGAGCCAACTGCTCCTGCCTGAGTAAATGCAACCCAGGTTTGTCCGGTCAGAGTGTGATTAGTCATTTCCGAACCTCCTTCGAATTAAGGGAACGACGCCAGTGTCGCTCGCTTACGACCGTACGCCGCCTCGCGACGAAGATAAAGACCTTCGTGACGAAACGGCGTACGTGTCGCAGCGTTGCGAGCGAACTACTTGATGTAGCTCGAGAACGACGAGCGGATCTTGTTGACCTTGGGCAATGCCACCGCCATGCAGTAGCCCTGACCAGGGTTCTTCGCGAAGAAGTCTTGGTGATAGTCCTCCGCGTTGTAGTAGGTGTCGAGCGGTTCGATCGTGGTCACGATGCCACCGTCCCAGTATTCGGATGCGCGATCTCGGGCAGCCTCAAACAGTGCCTTTTGCTCTTCGCCGACGTAGAACATCGCCGAACGATACGACGTGCCGACGTCGTTACCCTGCCTGTTGAGCTGGCGCGGGTCGTGGAGGGTGAAGTACACGTCGAGGATGACCTCGTCGGGAATGACCTCGGGGTCGAACGTGACAGCAACCGCTTCGGCGTGACCCGTTGTTTCGGTGCACACCAGTTCGTAACTGGGATTGGGCACTGAGCCGCCGGTGTAGCCGGAAACTACGTCAGTGACGCCGTTGAGGGTGCGATAAACCGCATCGAGGCACCAGAAACAGCCGCCTGCGAGATGAAATGTGTGCATTACTTGAGCCTACTTTCTTGGGCTGGATGTCTCATACAACGCTCATTCAACGCTCCGTGTTCCCTCAGTTGCTGGGCATATGCTGAACGCATGCCTTATGACGCCTCACCCCACCGCTACGATTCCACCGAATACCACCGTGTAGGTCACAGTGGCCTCAAACTTCCCGCAATCTCTCTCGGATTGTGGAACAACTTTGGTGCCGATCGCCCGCAAGCGACGCAGCGCGCCATTCTTCGCCGCGCTTTCGACCTGGGAATAACGCACTTCGACCTCGCGAACAATTACGGCCCCGAGATCGGCGCAGCAGAAAGAAACTTCGGCGAGATTTTCGCCGACGACTTCGAGCCGTACCGCGACGAAATGATTGTCTCGACCAAAGCCGGCTACACAATGGGCGAAGGTCCTTATCAAGACTTCGGATCGCGCAAGTATCTGATCTCCTCACTCGACGCGAGCCTCGACCGGATGGGTCTCGACTACGTCGACATCTACTACCACCACCGCCCTGACCCCGAGACCCCCATCGAGGAGACCATGGGTGCCCTCGCAACCGCGGTCAACTCCGGCAAGGCGCTCTACGTGGGGGTTTCGAACTACAACCCCGAGCAGACGCTTGCTGCTCACGAGGCACTCGCTGAATATGGCATCCCGCTGACCATTCACCAGCCCCGCTACAACATGTTCGATCGCCACATCGAAGACGGGCTCTTCCCCGTTCTCGATCAAATCGGCGCCGGCAGCATTGTATTTTCCCCGCTCGCTCAGGGGCTTCTTACTGACCGATACATGGATGGCACGATCCCTGACGGTTCGCGTGCCGCTGAGGGCCGCTGGCTCCAGCCGGGTCCGCTCAGCGACACGTACCTCCAGCGTGTACGCGCCCTCAACGAGATTGCTCAGAAGCGTGGGCAAAGTCTCGCGCAGCTTGCTCTCACGTGGGTGCTGCGCCATCCGCAGGTCACGTCGGCTCTCGTCGGCGCAAGCAGTGTTGCTCAGCTGGAGAACAACTTTGCAGCCCTTGAAGGACCAGCATTGACGGATGACGAACTCGCCGCTATCGAGCCGCTTGCGGTCGACGGCACGACTCTTCGGTAGTCGACACACAGCAGCGGCAGGGGCCGGGTTCAGCGCACCATGCGCGGAGCCCGGCCCCTGCGCTTGCCGCGGTCGTGGAGCCCAACAGCACAATGTCAGTGTTCGAACATATATTCGAACTACTCGATACTCGTGCCCAGCGACTGAAGGAGCTCCCCATGACCACTCTCGACTTTGCCGGCCCCGCGCAATCAATCCGCTCGGGGATCGTGACAGTCCAACTGAACGACGATTTGTGGCGCATCACCCGCCCCGACGGAGAGGTGTTGGGTTACGTGCACCGCTGGGCCTCGGCTGCCGGTTCGCGGTATCAGGCCAAGCGCATGCTGCAGCGGCAACGCCGCTTCTTGCCGCTCGGAGATTTCTGGACGATCGATGATGCTTTGGATATCTTCCGGTTTTGATGGGACGCGCCTGTCGCTCTGCGTCTGCAGTGCGTAGCGGGGTTACAGTGCCAACATGATTCTTGAGTGGTGGAACGATCTCATTGACTGGTTTAACTCCGATCAGGGGTGGACATTCGTTACGGGTGCGCTCGTGCCTTTCCTGGCGATAGTTGTCGGAGGAATCATTGTCGGCATGATCGCGCGCTCGTCGCTGCGTCGCCTCATTGCTCAGCAAGATCGCCAAGCAAAAGCAGCCGCCGTCGCAGCACTCATCGCTTCTGGCCGCCGCGCCGCCGTCTGGAGCACTCTCTCCGCTGGCGAAAAAGAACACGTCGATCACCAAGCGAGCGAAGCAGAAGTTCGAGTGCGACTCCTCCCCCTCAAGGGCGCAAACATTGCCGCCGACTGGGCTGCGCACAAGCTCGCCGCCATGAAAAAGAACTCGGTCAATTACAGCTTCCAGGCCGAGCAAGACTTGGCAGAGCTGCAAGACGGACTCATTGAGTGGCAGGCTCGCCCCGGCCGCGCCAAGAAACTCTTTTCACAAGACCTCACGAGTTGGAAGTACGAAACAGGCGAAGCCGAAGACGAACTCGTAGTGAAGCAGCAAGAGTGGGCTTCACGGCAGGCAGCAGAAGGCGCAGCAAAACCAGCACCGTCGACTGCGAGTTCAGCACCGTCAACACCGTCGAGCACGACCTCAGATTCCGCGCAGAAGGCGCCAGAAACCACGCCAACGGTAGTCGTCACCACCGACCGCAACTAGCCGGCGAAAGGGCCTCGCGCGTTAGGCGTCGGGTCCTTCAACCGCGACGACACGAGCCGACCACGGACAAAACCGGTCTGAAGTGACGATCTCATCTTCGACATGCTGCGGTATTCCATCACACACTTCAATTGTGACGTTCGCGAATTCTAAGGTTGCCGGATCAATGTGCCACGACCACGGCGCATTCACGCTCGAATCACCGCGCACGACAACGCCGTTGGGGATTGCCGCGAGGCTCTCCCCCGCCAGCAATCCTTTGGCGTGCTCCACTAGCTCCGGAGTGGCCAACTCGATCCTGAATTGTTCCCCGCCAGCAACCTCAAAAGTAGCGACCGTTGGTTCGGGGCCCGAACTGCATCCAGCCACAACCAACACCACTGGCAAAATCGAGACGACGACAGCGAGCCTGGCTAGACGCAAACCGCCCCTGCTGCGAGAAATCATCTCCACCGTTCAGTTGCCTCTGCCTCAGCATCGTAATCGAAACGCCCTACCTCGTAGCTGCGCGTCAGCAGTTCTTCGAGAACTGCAAGATCGACATCGTCAAGCTTTGTGACGTAGAGGCAGCCCACGGCAAGCTCATGCTTCCCGAGGCGTTCTAAGAGATCAGGGAACTCACGAAAATTGCGCGCCGTGTAAAACGAGATCTTCGCCTTACGGGGAGAGAAACCAATCGTGGCGGTGTCGCCTTCACGCCCAGTGGCGTAGCGATAATGGCTTGAGCCGAATCCAACAATCGACGAACCCCACATTACGGCGGGCTGGCCGGATGCTCGAGAGAAGATCTCCACGAGAGTTTCTGCTTCGGCACGGCGACGATCAGTGGGAATCTCAGCGATGAACTCCTCGACCCTCACCGCTGTCACAGCAGTCTTGTTCGGCTTGTTAGTCACGCGACCGTCCCCTTTGTTGCGGGTGCCCTCGGCAGGATTCGAACCTGCGACCAAGAGATTAGAAGGCTCCTGCTCTATCCCCTGAGCTACGAGGGCGGGGTATACGGCTTAAACGATAGCGTGTCGACCGCTATACAGCTTTCGCGAGCGCCACAAGCATCTGGTTGAGCGTCGGCGCACCCTGAGCGCGAAACACTTCTTCGCCCTCCGCCGAGATAATCACGATCGTCGGAGTCGACGTGATTCCGGCCTGCTCGGCTCGATCGGACTCACGTGCGACATCCAATTCGGCATAGGTGACCGCGGGCACAAGGCGCGCCACCTCATCGAGGGTGCGACGCGCCGTTGCACACGGATCACAAAAAGCAGACGAAAAGAACAGCACCGTTGGCTGTTCACTGGTGGTGCTGTTAGAGGTCGTTTCGTTCGTCAAGGTCTTCCAGAGGTTCGCTATCGGCCTGATCCCACGTGTAGGTCACGTGGACTTTATCGCCGACCTGCTTCGCTACCGGGGAGTCGTAACGCAATTGCGTCTCCGAGCCTTCGGCATCTGCAGCGATCAGGGTCACATAATCATCCCATCCTGCTTCGGTTGCAATGCGCGTATCGTTCTGGCCGTTGTAAGGACCGCCAACAAAGAACACGATGTACTCGTCGCCGTGCGCGAGTGTGGGAGTTGTTTCGCTCATACCCTCAGGTTTAGCAGACAAGAGTGGGCGAACGCTGGTGACATTTCATCGGCGGTAGAATCAACACATGGCATCACACGCTGATTATCTGGTTTGGATCGACTGCGAGATGACGGGGTTGGATGTCGAAATCGACGAACTCGTCGAAGTTGCGGTCGTGATCACCAACTACGACCTCGTTCCCGTCGATGAGGGAATGACGATCGTCATCAAGCCAAGCGAAGCGGCCCTCGACAATATGGGCGAGTTTGTCACCGCAATGCACACCTCGAGCGGCCTCATTGAAGAAATGCCTCATGGCGTCTCTCTCTCCGAAGCAGAAGCTACGGTGAGCAACTACATCCGGCAGCATGTGCCGAACCCGCGCACTGCGCCGATGGCAGGAAACACGATCGGCACCGACCGCACATTCTTGGCGAAATACATGCCGAGCGTTGATACGCACCTCCACTACCGCAGTGTCGATGTTTCTTCGATCAAGGAATTGTCGAAGCGTTGGTTCCCGCGCGTTTACTTCAATGCCCCCTCGAAAGATGGCGGACACCGTGCACTGGCGGACATTCTGGAATCGATCCGTGAGCTGGATTACTACCGAAAAGCAGTGTTTGTTGGCGAACCAGGACCGACCACAGAGCAAGTTCAAGCAATTTCTGCTGACGTAGTGGACGGATTCGCCTCGCGGCTGTAATACACTAGTAGAGTTGCTTCTCGCCGAAAGGTGAAAGACAACCTTGGTGGGCGTAGCTCAGTTGGTAGAGCGCTGGCTTGTGGAGCCGGATGTCGCGGGTTCGAGCCCCGTCGTTCACCCCAAGAAAACAGTGGTTTGGCACGCGTAATCTCGCGCATAGCCAAGCCACTGTTTTATTTAACGACACGTTTATTTAGCGACAAGTCGCAGCGTGACTAAACACCAAGTCGGCAATTCACGCTCAGCACGCTACTACTGGCAAGGTGTAGTCATGGAGAACCTCAACGAGGAAGAGTTTGAGGCACTCGTTGTTGACGAACTTGATGCGCTCTCCGACGAGATCGTCGAGGGGCTCGACAACGTTGTTTTCGTGACCGAGAACCGCCCTGAAGATGGCTCCCTCTCGGTACTCGGTCTCTACGACGGTGTTGCCCTCACCGAACGCGGACAATATGGCTTCGGTGAACTCCCCGATCGCATCATCCTGTTTCGGGAGCCACTTCTGGCTGTCAGCGAATCGCTAGACGACCTCAAAGAACAGATCCACATCACGCTCGTGCACGAAATCGCCCACTATTACGGCATCGACGACGAGCAATTGAACGAACTCGGCTGGGCCTAGCTGTCGTTGAGCAGTCTTGCGGTCATGAACGCGTAGGATTTCGTGAGTGTCACGAACCTCAGGAGGATTGATGATTTCGAGCAAGCGCGCGAGTGCGTTGGCAGTAGCCCCTGCGATCATGCTGGTGTTGACCGGTTGCGCCCTGATCGAACCTGCCGATACCAGCGAGCCGCCTACCGCTATGGAAGTGTGCGCGCAGGGTCACACGTGGTCGCTCGACACCGCTGATCTTTCTGAGAAACTTCTCGCGTCGTTGCCCTCTGAAGACGTTCCTGCCAAGGCAGTAGAACCCAGCGGAGGACAAACCCTCACCTGGGACAAAAACGGCGCGGTCACGATCGAGTCTGATCTTGTGTTCACGATCACAGCCGAGCCCAAAAAAGACCAGACCATGATCATTACGCAGTCGTACACGGGCACCGTCAAGGGCAAAGCGCTCATCAACGTCGACGTGGCGATCCCCCAAAACTGGGATGTCTCGGACTACACCGTAGAAACCTCGGCGACTATCGCTGATGAGCCCGTTGAAGAGCTGGCCTACACCATCCCGCGCAGCGACTTCGATGACGTTGTCGGGCTCATCCTTACGTGTGAGGCTGACGTCATGACGATCAACCCGCGGGGAACCGACCTCATCCAGATCTGGGCAAAGGCTAGCTAGCGTCGGTCAAACCACCGAGAGATATCGACTCCGTCAACAATCTCGTCCGCTAACTCTCGCGGTTTTTCGCGTTCGATGAAGCTCAGCTCTTGCCGAGCCCACCGGTCCCAGTGCGGAGCATAGGTGTCTCCATCTCTGTCGAGCGCGCGCTTCTTGCGTGCCTCGTCGTCAAGGTCTACCCAGATGCTGTGGTCGACAAGGGGCTTCGAGGCGCGGCTGAGACACCCGATTCCCTCGATCACAATGGGGCGCCGGGCATCCAGCTCGTGCCACTGGCCGGGCGAACCTTTAACCCAGTTCCACTCTCGCCAGCGCAGTTGCGTGAGGATGCGAGGGACAAGGGCGCTAGCGGCATCCAGCCCGTCCCACCCTGGATAGAAATCGTCGAGCTTGACGAGTTGAACCTCGGGCCAAGCTGCAGCCATCGCTCGCCCGAGCTCGGTCTTGCCTGAACCGGAGCGCCCGTCGATGAGACAGCGCCAACGCGGCGAAGGCAAGCCACGCACTTCAGATCCTCCTGACGAAGGCGCGAGGGAACGCGCAACTGGGAGCGGCGAACAGGGCTCGGCAGAATCAACTGACAATGAGATTCCAACTTCCCGTAAGCACAGCAACAACGGTAGCGGCAATGCCGATAGCTACACCTACGAGAAGAGTGAGCCACTCGGCACCGCCCCAGTGCGATTCGCGTGCCCACGTGCGGGACGTTGCGCCGCCGAAACCCCGTGCTTCCATCGCAATAGAGAGCTTGCTTCCGCGTCGGATCGATAACACAAGCAAGGCGAACGCTTGCCCGAAAAGGCGACGGATCCTGCCGCGGTCAGCGACACCGCGAGCGCGCCGGGCACGTTCTAGCGAGCGCCAATCCTCCACGAAGAGGCCGACCATCCGCACTGCCGCTAGCGCGCCGAGAACAAAACGATCGGGCAACCGAAGCCGCTGTGCGAGACCATCGGCGAAGTCCGTGGGATCAATAGAGATGAAGAGCACAACGGCGGGCAGGCCGATAGCGAGCACCCGCAGGAAGGTCGCCAGCGCAAGCTCGATCGAGCCATCGCTGATACGGATGAGAAGGAACTCGAAGTAGACCTCGCCCTCGTAGCGGCCGTACAGGAGGATGGTGAGAGCGGTGAGCGGTGCGGCGATCCACACCGGCAAGGTACGAAGCCAGAAACGTCGTGGCTCAATGCCGAGGAAAGCAATAATCGCTAGTTCGAGAACAAGCGCAGTACTCGCAGAGACCCAGTCGATCGTGACGATCAGGAAGAGACTCACAATGAGCCCCGCTCCTAGCTTGGCTACGGGATTCACGGCCGTGATGGGGATCACGTGAGCACCACCGTAGAGTCTGCGAGCGCGTCGAGGAACTCACGATCGTGACTGACGGCGATGACGCTGCTGCCGTCATCCACTAGCTGGGCAAGGAGTGCAAGAAGTTCACTCCACGTGCGGGAATCTTGGCCGAAGGTTGGTTCGTCGAGCACGAGCACTGGAGGGCGCGTAGCAAGGGCTGTAGCGACGCTGAGACGACGTTTCTCGCCACCAGAGAGGGTGAATGGGTTTGCTTCAGCTAGCCGGTCGAGGCGCAAACGCGTGAGTAGTTCATCTACTCTGTCGCGCGTTTCAGCGGCGGAAAGTTTCAGCGCCCGCGGGCCAACTTCAAGTTCGGCGCGGACCGTGCTCGTCAGCAACTGATGCTCTGGATCTTGAAAAACGGTGCCGATGCGCGTGAGTAGTTCGCGAGACTTCCACCGAATCGGATGCACGCCAGCACCCTTCGCGAGTGCAGGGTTCGCGACCACAGCACCGTCTACCGGTGCGAGTAGCCCGCCGAGTGTCAACGCGAGGGTGGATTTTCCCGCGCCGTTCGGTCCAGTGATAGCGAGGGCATGACTGCTAAGAATTTCGTGGTCGAACGGGATTCCGATGGCTTTATTGGCGCGGCCGAATGCGAGTCGGTCTGCTGTGAGGAGCGTGTGCTGCTCTGCCCGCACTGAGCGTTGAGGTCGCGGTGGCGGAAACTGCGGAATCCAGACCCCGCGCGCGGCAAGCTCTTCACCTTGGCGCGAAAGCACTTCCGCTGGCGCTCCGTCAGCGATGACGCCCCCACCGGCGGCAAGCACAACGATTCGGTCGACAACATCGCTCCACACCGACACGCGATGCTCGACAACCACAATGGTTGCGCCGGTCGCTTCAGCAACCCTGATCACGGCATCCCGAACTTCGGTGACTCCTTCGGGATCAAGGTTGGCGGTGGGTTCATCGAGCACGATGAGTCCCGGCCGCATGGCAAGCACACCGGCGAGCGCAAGCCGCTGCTTCTGCCCGCCGGAGAGCGCACTCGTGTTTCGATCCAAGGCAACGTCGAGCCCGACCTGATCGAGACTGTGGCGCACTCGTGGCCAGATCTCGTCGCGCGGCACCCCGAGGTTTTCGCACCCAAATGCGACGTCGTCACCAACGCGCTCCAGAATCACCTGGCTGTCGGGGTCTTGAATCACCAGGCCAGTGCGACCGCGAATGGATGCCGGATGCTGGCCATCTACGAGAAGGGAACCTTCTGACTCCCCTTCGTCGTCACCGACCACCCCGGCAAGGGCGTGGAGGAATGTCGACTTTCCTGCCCCGGACTCCCCCAAGATAAGCACTCGTTCGCCCGGTTCGATGCGCAGATCGAGGCCGCGCACTGCCCAGGCGAGCCTGCTGGAGTGGCGCCACCCCCATCCTTCTACGGTGACGCCAGCAGGAGTGACGGAGCTCAGACTCGCTTCGCAATCTCACGACCGGCACCGAAACGGTTGAGCGCTCCGGTTGCTGCGAGCCCTCGAGTGGCAAGCCACGACAGCAGGCCTGCGATCAGCATTCCGCCGACGATGGCAGCAGCGGTGTAAATCAGGATGAACGGCAGTGCCGAGCCGGGGTACCAGAGGATGAGGTCGGTCATGGCCATGGCAAGCCCGGCGCCAGCACCGGCGAGAATGGCACCGCTCACCCGCCAGTTGGCGTAGAGGAATGCCGCGAACACGAGCTCAGCGCCGAGACCTTGCGTGACGCCACTCACGAGCGTCAGGGGGCCCCACTGGTTGCCGATGAGCGCAGAGACGGATGCCGCGACAACTTCGCCGTAGATGGCCGCACCAGGCTTGCGGATGACGAGGGCCGTGAGCACACCGGCGAACAGCCAAAAACCCCCGCCGATTGCTTGCAGGCCCGGCAGGAGCGCAGAGAACGGAGCGAGCGCCGGCGTCGACGCAACGTTCCAGATGACGAAGATCAGTCCGCTCGCAACACCGATGACGCTGGCGACGACAATATCGATGACGCGCCACTGAAAACGCGATCCCGGAGTCGATGGGCGAGTAGTTGACGAGGATGATGCTGTTGTGGTCACTTTCGTGCCTTTCACTAGTGAATGGCACGGGTTTCAAGAGTGTCTGCTCCCTGCGCTGGCATGATCCAGATCAGGTTCGACGGTCGAAGCTTGGAGAAGCTCCCTCTCAGCCCGGCTCACCGGACTCCCGTGTTCGCCTCCCAGTCTAATCATCAATAGGCTCAGACGATGGACTTCCGCATCTTTACCGAACCTCAGAACGGCGCGAGCTACACCGATCAGCTCACGCTGGCGCAAGCAGCTGAGTCACTCGGGTTCACCGGCTACTTTCGATCGGACCACTATCTGACGATGGATGACCGCAACGGTGGCATTCCTGGACCGACTGACTCGTGGACGACCTTGGCGGGGCTTGCGCGCGAGACGTCCACCATTCGGCTCGGCACGCTCGTGTCATCGGCGACCTTCCGGCATCCGGGAATTCTGGCGATTCAGGTTGCTCAAGTCGACGATATGTCTGGCGGGCGGATCGAGCTGGGTCTGGGCACCGGCTGGTTCGAGCGTGAACACGAAGCCTATGGAATCCCTTTTCCTGCCAAACGATTCGGGCTGCTCGAAGAACAGCTCGACGTGATTACGGGCATCTGGGGCACCGAACCGGGGAAAATGTTCTCCTATGAGGGAAAGCACTACACCCTGACCCAGTCCCCCGCGCTGCCCAAACCGGTTCAGAGCCCGCTGCCGATCATCATCGGAGGCAGCGGCCCGAGCCGCACCCCCGCGCTGACAGCCACATTCGCCGCCGAGTACAACGCGGGGTTTGCAACGGTTGCCCCGCTCAAAGAACGCCTCGACCGCGTTCAGGCGGCCTGTGAAATGATCGACAGAGACCCGTCAACGCTCGTACTCTCGATTGCGGGCACAACAGCCGTCGGCGCTACGGAAGCTCAGATCGATACGCGGGCCACTGCGGCGAACAGCACGGCCGAAAATCTTCGCCACACCGGCTTTGCGGGCACAGCTAGCGAAGTGGTCGACAAGATCTCTGAGCTGAAAACACTCGGCTTCACCCGTGTGTACTTTCAGGTCATGGATTTCCACGACCTGGACCAGCTCGACTTTCTCGCTCGCGAAGTGCTCCCTCAGCTCGACTAGAAGGGTCGACGCGATTATCGCTAGGAGTCTTGGTCGACCGTCACAAAGTCGATCAAGTGCTCGACCCGTCCGAGCAGCGCAGGCTCAAGGTCGCCGTAGTTCTTCACTTTCGAGAGGATAAACTGCCACGCCCGCGCGATGTCGGCTTGATCCGCGTGCGGCCACCCAAACGCCTCGCAGATTCCGTGCTTCCACTCGATCGTGCGCGGCACGGTGGGCCAGGCAGTGATTCCGAGACTGTGAGGTTTGACCGCCTGCCAGACATCCACAAATGGATGCCCGACCACGAGCGCGTGCTTGCCATACTTGCCGCGCCCCACGGCTTCTGCAATCCGGCTCTCCTTCGACCCGGCAACAAGATGATCGACGAGGATGCCCAGCTTGCGTTCGGAGGTAGGCGCAAAGTCCGCGACGATCGCTTCGAGGTCATCAATGCCGCCGAGGAACTCGACGACAACTCCCTCGGCGCGTAAGTCGTCTCCCCAGACCTTTTCTACGAGCTCAGCGTCGTGGCGCCCCTCGACGTAAATGCGACTCGCGAGAGCCGTGCGAGCGCGCTGCTCAGGCGCCGCGAATGAACCTGACGCTGTCTTGCGAGTGGCAGCCGCACCGACTTTAGGAGCTGGTTTGACCAACTCCACAGCAACACCATCGATCAAATAGCCGCTGCCGAGCGGAAAGGCGCGCGAGCGGCCGCTCCGATCTTCGAGTTCCATGAGGCCATCGGTGAAACGAACGAGCGCGCCCACGTAGCCGTCGGCCAACACTTCAATAACCATGCCGGGCTCGATTGGCACTTTCGGAAGCACAGCGGGGCCTCGCTGGATGCTGAAATCGGCGAGAACGTCGTGGGAGTAGCGGTCGTCAGTCACCGATCGAGGTTAAGTGGTGTTGCAGCGTTGCCGGCGGAGGCGCGACGAGTGGTCGCGAGGTTCGTGGTGGGCGTCGCGCGCCGACGTGCGGGGCTTTCGGCATGTTCGCGCAGTATCGCGACGACCACAGCCACTGAAACACCGATACCCGCTCCGATACTGGCGAGCAGAATGTCGACGACACTTGCATAGCCTGCGGGCATCCACACGGTTTGCGCCGCTTCTAGCCACGCTCCCGCGACGATACTGAAGGCGAGTGCAGCCCACCATCGGCGTCGGCCAAACATACCGACAAGAAACAGCCCGACGGGGATAAAGGCGATGGTTTTCCATAACCAGAAACGATCATCACCGCCTGGCGCAATCACGAAAGCGAGACTCGCCAAAGCGGCGAAATACAGCGCGGCCGCGGCGGCAACTGCGAATCTCGATCGGAACATACCAACATTGTCACAAGTGCAACTTCGTGCAAGTTGTGAGAACGATGCGTACCGGGTGTGAACGGCTCACAATCACACAACGATTCAGTAACTGAGCTGACTTAGTTCGCGGCGAGCCGCTCAATCTCACGCGCGATGGGCGGCAAAACGCGGCGCATGTAGCGCCCCCACCAGAGGCGAACAATGAGCCACACGATCCAGCGGCGGGCCGGTTTAGCGAAGAAGGTGTAACTCCACGAGATGCGGGCACCGGGGATGCTGTCGTCGAAACGCCACTCTGCGCGGGCACCGGAGACCAGCATCCCGAACAGCTTCTGAAAGTCGGCGAGTTCGTAGGCGAAGAAGCTCGGCAGCTCCGTGTCGGTGATCGTTTCAACGACGTGGCCGCTGTCGGAGAGAACCAAACGACGGGTGCGGCCGACGGTGTCCCAGGAACCCGACTGGTCTAATACCGCGACGACTGCCGGTAGCGGGCCGAACCGGGGATAAAACTCAGTCGGATCCAGCGGACCCGATAGTTCATAAGCCTGACGAGCGCTCGCTCGCGTGAGCGCGCTTGCACGAGCGATCACCGCACGTTCCATGCTGCCGGTCACGACGTGCTCCATGCTTCGGGCCCCGTCGACCCTGCGGGGTATTCCTCAAGAGGAACTCGATCGTTGCGAAACGCGTCAAGCACAGGCGCCACAATGCGCCAACACTGTTCGGCGACATCGCCCCGCACAGAAAGCACAGGATCGCCGTCGATGAGCGACGCGATGACCTCACCATAGGCACTCATCGCGGCGTCGCCGAGAGTTGTCGTCAGCTGGGTTCGGTCGAGCGTGAATGGGTCACCCTCACCATTGATGATGAGGTCGAGTTCGAGCGTCGCCGGCTTGATGGAAATCGTAAGCTTGGCAGGCTCCGCGCTACCCGTCAGCCCGTTGGGCAAATGCGGCACTGGCGCGAAAGTAATGACGATATCTTGACGCGCATCTCCGAGCGCTTTACCCGAACGCAGCACAAAGGGAACGCCGGCCCAGCGCCAGTTATCGATCTCAAAAGTTACTTCGGCGAGGGTTTCAGTGCCCAATTGAGCGTCAACACCCTCTTCGTCCACGTAGGCCGGGAGACGACGGTCGCCGATGGTTCCCGCCGTGTAGCGGGCGCGACGCGCACACGTGCCATCCACGGATTGCACGCGAGTCGCGCGGAGCACCTGTGCCATCGATCCGCGCAAATCTTCCGAACTCACGCTCGCTGGCGGCTCCATAGCTGTGAGGGCGAGCACCAGCAACAAATGGCTCTGGATCATATCGACGACGGCACCCGCATGGTCGTAATAGCCCGCGCGCCCTTCCAATGCGAGAGCCTCATCAAAAATGAGCTCCACCTTCGCCACGTTTGGCGCAGCCAATAGCGGCTCAAAGACCCGATTCGCGAAACGGAGTCCCAACAGGTTCAGCACAGTCGACTTGCCCAAGAAATGATCAACCCGAAAAACTTGCTCTTCAGGAACAATGGTCTGCAGCAGACGGTTGAGATCACGAGCACTCGCCTCATCACTACCGAACGGCTTTTCGAGCGCAAGCACGATTCCCTCGGGCAACGTCACTGTCGCCAAGACCGACACAACTTTTTGCGCGATCGCCGGCGGCAGAGCGAAATACAGCGCCACGCGACCCGACGCCGACGAGATCAGGTCGCGCAAGGCGTCCGGGTCAGTGACATCGGCCTGAACGTAGTGCGACGCACTCGCCACGGCGTCAGCCGCGGAAGAAACGGTGCCCGCGAATGAGGTAGCCACTCGCGCACGCCACTTCGAGTCATCCATCTCTTGACGATCGACTCCAACGAGAGTGAGCGAGTGAGCGTCGTCGCTCGCCAGATAGGAGGCGAGCCCGGGCAACAGCAGCCGAGATGTAAGGTCTCCGCCCGCGCCCAAGACGATCAGTGTGTCAATCCGTGCCGTCATTTTGCACTCTCTGCTCGATACCTCTACAACGTATTCTCGGTCGAATTTCTATTCCCAGTATCACCCTGACGTCTCGACGCTTGCTGCAGCGGCACAGCATGTGCGAATGCCTTAGCGGTAAAAACCCTGCACACTTCGACGCTGAATCCCGTCGACGAGACAATGTGCACGTCGTGCCCGCCGAGCTGAGCTTTTTCCGTGATCCGACGTTAGCGCAGCACGATGTTGCATCGGGAAAAACGGGGCAATCGAGCACGACTGAGCAAAACCAGCCATGACACCAAAACGCGGGTGATTTGGGCGCTTCGCGGGACAAGGGGCCATCTGACTCGCTACGGTTTGGATATGAAATCGTGGAGGGACGCGCTCAACGCCGAGCAGCAGGCTGACGTTGATCGAATACTCGACTCGTCGCTCAATGTGGCGCGCAATCATTTGAGTCACGCCAGCGAGTTCATGACGTTCGCACTCATGACCGATGCGACCGGACGAGTGCTCGAGATGTCGGCTGATGAAGCGCTCAAGAAAAAACACTTGGATGCCAACGCCCTCATCGCTCAGACCGTGACGCAGTTGCGCCAATTGGCAGCAATCTCTCGGTGTAGCGCGATCATCTCAAACACTCGCATCACATCGATGAAGTCAGACGCAATTGAGGTTCGTATCGAGCACAAGGCAGGGGCGGCCCTCATGGTTTTGCTCCCCTACACGCGGGCACGATTCACCGGCGCGCTCACTTTTGGCGAACTCAAGTTGTATTCGCACACTGCTGAAGTCTGGGTATAGGCTCAAAATTTCGCTCCCGACAATCGTTGCGAACGATGCCGTGCGTTACTAGAGGGCATGAACACGCGAATTGTCGCGGTCGTAGTCACACTCGCCGTCATCGTCATCGCAGCCGTGTCGATTGTCGCAGTCCAGAACTCCAACGATGCAAACGACTCCCCGGCATCGACCGGCGGCTCTCCCTCGTCGGAGTACTCCGCCGTCACAGACGAGAGCGCAGCGCCCGTCAACGATGGGGGCGGTGCCTACGTCGATTACAGCCCGAGCGCCATCGCAGATGCCGATGGCCGTGTCCTCCTGTTCTTCCACGCCACGTGGTGCCCACAGTGCGTTTCTGCAGATGGCGACATCAAGGCCTCGGGTGTTCCCTCGGGTATCACAATCGTGAAAGTCGACTACGACACGAATCAGGACCTCCGCGCCAAATACGGGGTGACTCAGCAAACAACATTCGTTGAGGTCGATTCCAGCGGAGAGAAAGTTAACGACAACTTTGTTGCCTATGCCGAGCCGACGCTGAACGCCGTTCTCACCGCGTTCAACTAGACCGCAATGCTCAGTCTCCTTCTTCTCTCGTTCGTTGCGGGAGTCCTCACGGTCGCGGCCCCCTGCGTGCTTCCCCTGCTCCCGGTGATCGTGGGCGGTTCGATCGCACGCACGAGCAGTGACGACACCGTTGCCGAGCGGCAATGGTTTCGTCCCGTCGTTATCGCGGTGAGTCTGGCTGGCTCGGTCATCCTCTTCACGTTGCTTCTTAAGGCGACAACCGCGCTCCTGGGAATTCCACAATTGGTGTGGCAGATAATCGCTGGCGGCATCCTCATCATCTTCGGCCTCACTCTGCTGTTCCCGGCGCTCTGGGAGCGTTTCATGCTGGCCACGGGTATCCAGAATCGAACCAACGAGGCGCTGAACCGGTCGTACTCCCGCGGCGGCCTCGGCGGAGATGTGATTCTCGGAGCCGCCCTCGGTCCCACGTTCAGCAGCTGCTCCCCCACCTACGCACTCATACTCGCGACAGTGCTTCCCGTCTCGTTTAGCGAGGGTCTGCTCTATATCGTCGTGTACGCACTTGGTCTCGCCATTGCCCTACTCCTGATCGCGTTCTTAGGCCAGGCCTTCGCGAGAAAACTGGGTTGGCTCGCGAACCCCAACGGTGTCTTCAAGCGCGTCATCGGAGTGCTCGTGATTATCGTCGGCCTTGCCGTGATCCTGGGTCTCGACAAGCAGTTCCAAAGTTATGTTCTCGAGCAGGGCTGGTATGACCCAGTTCAGAGATTCGAAGAGAGCATTACCGGCTGAGTTTTCGAAGAGTATGATTCGGCCACCACTATCAACCGGAGGCTGCCATGGTTCCCGAAATTAACTACATCGCCGTAATAGTTGCGACTCTCTCGAGCATGATCGTCGGCACCGTCTGGTATTCACCGCGAGTGTTCGGCAACTACTGGATGAAAGCCGCTGGCATCACGCCGACGGGAAATGCTGCGGATGCCATCCGACCGATCGTCGTGACCGTGATCGTCAGTTTCATCACGGCCTGGGTTCTCGCCGGCGCAGCTTTTATCGCGTTCGACTTTTACGGCGGCAGTTTCTTTGTGAACTCTCTGCTCACCAGCATCGTGCTGTGGGGCGGATTCACCGCTGCTCGATTCATCACTCACGATCAGTTTGATGGACGCCCCAACGGACTCACCGTTCTCAATGTGAGCCACGAATTCGTCACGATCGTGATCATGGCGCTGATCATTGGGGTGTGGCCCGCGTAGACACCGGGTTCGTCGAGCGACGAGGCCATCACGACGCTATGGGCGTTCCCGGCGCTAGAGCAGCTGAAGCGTCACGTCGGCCGTGTCCCCAGCTTCTAAGTCTTCAGCGCGCCGCACAGCGGCCTTGACGGGCAAGAAAAAGCTATCGGCGGGACTTCCGTTGGGAAAAATCGACGTCTTCCACGTTGTTGCGCCAATAGTGACCTCAACTGCGACTGCGCCGAAACCGCGCGGGGGCGTGGGAATGTCTTTGATCTCGACACCGACATCCGGCGGCACCTGCAGAAAGTGCACGCTCGGTTTGGACGCCCACGGCGTCAGTTCAGAGGTGAATTCGAACGCAGGCTTCATGCTTTGAGGCTATCTCTTTGGTGCGAGGCGTGACGGGAATGCCAACTCCAGCCAGTGAGCGTTATTGGTTGATGCCGTGCAGAAACTGCACTGTAGACGTAAAGGCAGAACGAGCTTGCTCGAAGTCAAGGTGGAACTGGTACTCATGCGGCAACTGCTCGACCTGATCGTCCGGATAGAACAGTGTTGTCGTCTCGACGCCCAGCTCGGTTAGCCTCTGAGCGAACGGCACCGATTGCGTAGCCGTGAGCGGGTCGGCGTTGCCTCCCGAGATCCACGTGCGCGGAAACTCTGCCGTCACGTCGTCGATGACCGACATCTGTTCCCCACCCGGGGTGTTCGACCAATCCTTCACACCGATATAGGCCCACAACGCTACGCGGAATCCCCAGCCGCCAAGCCCGGGCGCGTTCGGGATGCCGCTAACGTCGTAAATGCCGCAATTGAGTACGACAGCCTGAAGCTGATCTGCAGAGAGGCTTGGCGTCATTCCCATGGTTGACGCGAACGTGGGATTAGTGATGGCTGTAGCGAGCTGTGCACTCAGTTGCGAACCCGCTGAGTCCCCTGCGAACACGATGTTGTCTGGATCAATTCGCAGCCGATCAGCGTTGTCGAGGAGATACGCGAGTGCCTCATTGAGCTCAGTGATCGCCGCGGGATAGATCGCCTCCGGCGACACTGTGTAGTTCACTGCGACGACTGTGAAACCCTCAGCAGCAAGTTTGCGAACATACGGGGCGACATTCGACTTATCCCCCGAAATCCATGCTCCGCCGTGAATCCAGACGACTGTAGTGAGGGGTCCAGTTGAACCAGCCGGCGAGTAGACATCGAAAGAGGTATTCGTACCAGAATCGCCGTACTGCTCGTCGAGCGATTCAGTCAGGGGCACGTCGGTGGCGTAGCGCTCCATCTCGTCGACGGTCGAGGCAGCATCCTTGTCAAAAAGGGCTCGAATCATAAGAGTCGCTGGCCACGGGCTGAGTGTCCAGATGAGCCCAGCAATGACGCCGAGTGCGAGAGCGATGACACCGGCCTTGCTCGACCGCCGGCGAATCCAAGGACCACGTTCGAAAGTACGGCTCATGTTTGCAGCCTATCGGTGGTCTGATTGGCACACCAGAGAGACGTAAGTGCGTGCCGAAGGCTGCTAGCCCTTGACGAGTTGGCTCGTGATCGGCGTGGGGTTCGCAAACAAGTCGAGCACGGGACAGTGCGCATCAACTGCATCGCGAAGCTCCTCATAGCGTTCTTGTGACTCTGGCCCGGTGATTGTGATGTTGAGCCGAATTGAGCCGAAGCCATTGCGTACGTTCTCATCAACTCCGAACAGGCCGCGCACGTCGAGGTCACCTTCAGCCTTCACGGAGATATCGTCGAAGGGAATATCGAGGGCCTGAGCATAAAGACGAAAGACGACAACCTGGCACGCGATCAGCGCTCCGAGCGCGATCTCAACAGGGCTCGCGGCGAGGTCATCTCCGGCAAGCCCCTCCGGCTCATCAATGTGGAAGACATGCTTACCGGCTTTGAGAACAGTGCCGACAGAGCCTTCACCCTTACCCGTCACGGCATAGGTGAGTTCAGCAGCGGCCGGCTTCGCCGCGATGCGCGAGCTCCATGCTGCTCCCGCAGCAGTAAGTCGAGCGGCGCGGTCGGTGGCGATATCGGTGGACGTGGATGCAGAGCTGAGAAGTGTCATGGGGAGACGGTAATCTCAATCCTCCACCAAGGTGCGAGTGTGACGTAATAGCCCGACACACTGCTTAACATTGGGCGACTCGCACCTGCCCGCCTGGCCCTGATCGGCCGAATTCAGGAGCGTTGCCGTCAGCGCGAACGCAATGTCAGCGTATGCGCACCCGCAGCGCTACAGGAATGGACGCTACAGCCAAGACCGCAGCCAAGCCCAGAGCTGCGACGAATCCGGCGCCGTTCACGAGTCCGCCAACCGCGGCGAAAACGAGACCGCCGAAGGCAATCGCGACCGCGCCGCCCGCAGCATCCGCTATCGACAATGCAGCACTATTGAAGCCCTGATCGCGAACGCTCGAATGGCTAAGCACCAGCGTAGAAAGCCGCGGGAACGTGACGCCCATTCCCGCACCGGCGACAAGCCAACCAGCGGCGGCGATCCAGAGCGGGAGCGTGAAGAACGCCGTAATGAACTGAGTAGCAATACCGACGCTCAACAGCAGTGAACCGAGCACAACTACCCGACTATGCGACACCGACTCCGGCAAACGCCCCTGCAGGGCCGAACCAGTGGCCCACGACACTGCGCCGACCGTGAGGATGAGACCGGCAGCCCACGCCGGCAAGCCGTAGCGTTCGTTGAGAAGGTACGGCAAATACACCTCCGTGGAGAAGAAAGCGGCCGCAAAGACACCGCGCAACACGATCGTCGCGGGAAGCCCGCGTCGGAACTTTAGCGCCCCGGCAGGCAGCAAAGGGCGCAGCGCGATAATGGCAATAACGAATGCCCCAATCGCCAAGGGCCACGCGAGCGGCCCCTCCCGTTCACCGCCCAAGCTGATGCCCATGACGGCAACGGCGACCACGAGCGCCCAGGCGACGGCACGCTTGCCGGATGACTTCTCTCCCGTCGTCGCTGGTTGACTCAGCAACACACGTACCGCTGGCAAGATAGCAGCGCCCGCGGCGATCACGAGAAAAACGACCCCGAAAAACACCCAGTGCCAACTAATTTGCTCAGCGACGACCCCGGCGAGCGGTGGTCCGATTAACGAAGGCAGTACCCACGCAGAAGCGAAGAGCCCAAAGATCTTCGGATGCAGAACCGCGGGATAGAGGCGGGCAACGACGACATACAGCGCCACTATTAGCGCGCCCGAACCCAGCCCCTGCATGAAGCGCCCGACGATAAAAATACCCATCGTTCCGGCGAATCCGGCCACGAGCAGGCCCGTCATAAACACCACCATGGCGGCAACCAACGGCTTGGCAGGTCCGGTACGGTCCGACCATTGGCCCGCTAACACCATTCCGATGACGCTCGCGGCGAGGGTGCTCGAGAACGCGACAGAGTAGAGCGATTGGCCATCCAGATCGCGACTGATCGTCGGCATGATCGTCGTGACCGCGAGGGTCTCGAATGCTCCTAAGAAAATCAGCGCAAAAGCGCCAATCGTTGTCCACATCACCTGCGGCGAAAAAATGCTGGAGGGAACGGGGATAGGAATAGGACTCGTGGGGGTGCCCACCGGGGTATTGCTCGTCATGGTGTTGTGCTCTTCAGTAGTACGAAGCTACTGCAGACGGGGCGGATCGTCCCTCGTCAGGGCGGTGACTCAGTCACGCGCACTTACTGGCGGCTGCGGCGCTCTTTCAGTGTACGCCCGGCGAAGCTCAAAACCAACAAATTTGACTAAGTTGGAGTAGTTGGCCGCTACGAAATCTCGACAACAGTGCCCTGACCGAGTTCGTCAGCATCAGCATCCGTTTGCACCGCAAAGACACCCGTAGGAATGCCCGGCAGGTTCGCGACACGATTCGCAACACCCATCAGCGTTGACTCGTCAGCACCCGTAATCACGATGACATAGGCGTCATTGAAAACGTCGCCCTCTTCCACGACGAATACCTCGCCACCCTCATCGAGTTCGCTCGTGAACTCCACGAGTGATTCGATCCATGGGAAGCGGCTTTCGCCCTCCGCTACCTCAGTGTCAGCGGTAAGAGGAACATGGATCTCGACGACAAGCTCGGCAGTTTCAGACATGCCTCAACGGTACTGCCTACAACTGACGCTCGAGCAACACCCAGCGCAGTTCGCTGCAATCGCTAGGCAGTAGCAGCGCGCTCTAAGACCAATTCCCGAACGCGAGCAGCATCGGCCTGACCCTTCATCGCCTTCATCACAGCACCAATAACCGCGCCAGCAGCCTGCACCTTGCCCTCGCGGATCTTCGCAAGAACATCGGGCTGAGCAGCAAGAGCTTCATCGATGGCGGCGATCAGCGGGCCATCGTCAGACACGAGCTTGAGTCCGCGGCTCTCCACAACCTCGGCAGGAGAACCCTCGCCCGCAATAACACCCTCGAGAACCTGGCGGGCCAGACTGTCGTTGAGAACACCATCGTTGATGAGCGACACGAGAGCCGCAACATCCACGGGACTAATCAACGAACTTGCGTCAGCCCCCTGAATGTTCGCGAGTCGTGCAATCTCGCCAGTCCACCACTTGCGCGCCTGAGCAGCCGTAGTGCCCGCTTCAACGGTCGCCTCAATCTCGCTGAACAGCCCCGCATTGTTGACATCGCGGAACTCAAGGTCAGTGAAACCCCAAGCCTCTTGCAGGCGCTTACGGCGCTCGGCAGGGGGCTCAGGAAGAGCCGCGCGCAGCTCCGCAATCAGCTCAGCCGATGGCTCAACCGGAAGAAGATCGGGTTCAGGGAAATACCGGTAATCATCAGCGTCGCTCTTGGGACGACCCGCGCTCGTGACTCCGGTGTCTTCGTGCCAATGACGAGTCTCTTGGATGATCGTGCCGCCCTTGTGGAGAATGGCGGCCTGACGCTGAATTTCGTAGCGAACCGCGCGCTCGACGCTGCGCATCGAGTTAACGTTCTTGGTCTCGGTGCGCGTGCCCAGCTTTCCGGAACCACGCGGGCTCAACGAAATGTTGGCGTCACAACGCAAGTTGCCGCGCTCCATGCGTGCTTCAGAAATGCCCAGCGAACGAACAATGTCGCGAATAGCCGAGACGTAAGCCTTGCCGACTTCGGGAGCATCCGCTTCAGCACCCGTAATCATGTGCGTGACGATCTCGACGAGCGGAACACCAGCGCGGTTGTAATCAACCAGCGAGTACTCAGCGCCCTGGATACGACCTGTCGAGCCACCCACGTGAGTGAGCTTGCCTGCGTCTTCTTCCATGTGGGCTCGCTCAATCGGCACAGTGATCGTGCGACCACTCTCAAGCTCAATCTCGACCGAACCGTTGAACGCGATCGGCTCATCGAACTGGCTGATCTGGTAGTTCTTCGCCAAGTCAGGGTAGAAATAGTTTTTGCGGGCAAAGCGCGAACTTGGCGCGATCTCACAGCCAAGAGCGAGCCCCAGCGAGATCGAATACTTGACCGCCTCTTCGTTGACGACAGGCAGGCTGCCGGGCAAACCGAGATCAACCGGAGTGATCATGGTGTTCGGTTCACCATGCTCCGCACCGGCCGCAGCCGGGTTCGGAGCATCCGAGAACATCTTGGTTTGCGTATTCAACTCAACGTGCACTTCGAAACCGAGAACCGGTTCAAAGAGTTCGAGAGCTTTGTCGTAATCCATCAATTCAGCTTTAGCCACCAGATGATTGTACGTGGCGCAGCGGCACCGTATCGGTACCCGGTTCGAGCGGCGCGGATGCTGGAGCCAAAGTTGGTTCGTCATCTTCGCTCGGGAAAGCTTCCGCTTCAATCGTGAAGTCCCCGATCTCGTCGGACTTCTCGGAGCGGACGAACGCGATTCCCGCCAAAATCAGGGCCCCACCAATGAACTGCATAATCGACAGGTTCTCGCCGATCAGCAGCCAGGCGTAGATTGCGGCAGAGACAACCTCGAGCAAACCCACGAACGAGGCGAGTCGGGAGCCGAGCATCTCGCTCGCCATAATGCTCGTCGAATACGCAATACCGGTCGCGACGATACCCACGATGAGCAGCGGCACCCACCACGGAGCCACGAAACCCAGCACCGAGACATCCACCATCGGCATGTCGAACGGCACGATCCCGACGAGACCTACGAGGCCTAAGATGATGCCGCCGATCAGCAAGCCTGAAGCGGCGAGAGCAACAGCCGGCAGACCCTCGCTCGTGCGGGCAGCCACAACGTAGTAGACGGCGGCCCCGACCGCAGCGCAGACACCGAAAATAACGCCGATGGGGTCAAGCGAACCGGAGCCTTCAGGAGACACGACGAGGATTAGTCCGCCGAGCGCAACCACAGAGCCGATCAGCACGACCACTTTGGGAATGCGGCGAGTGGTCACCCAGGCGAATGCGACGAGAAGCAGCGGAGCCATGTACTCGAGCAGAATTGCGATCCCCACCGGAATGCGTTCTACAGCGGCGAAGTACACGAGCTGGGTGCCTGCGACACCGATAATGGCCATGAGTAGGATCCGGCTGCGCGCGTACCAGAGCGCGATCCACCGCCCCTTGAGGGCGACGATCGCGAAGGGAGCCAACACCGCGCCGCCGATGAGCACCCGAACCGTCACTGCTGCGGCCGGACTCCACCCCGCTTCGAGCACAGGCTTGATGAGCGCACCAGACAGCCCGAAGCTAGCTGCGGCGATAACCGCAATGAGCAACCCGAGGGTCGTGGTTGAGCGTTTCATGGTCGACTACTTTGAACGAGATTGACGAGTATTTATGCTGACGCTAGTCTCGAAGCAAATAAGGAGTCAAATTGCATTTTGCCCCTGACACCGTGGAGAGTCTTGAGTTTGCCGTCTTGCTCGGAAATACTCACGAATTGGCAAGCAGAACCGGCTCTGACGAACTCGTGACGGTCAGTGAAGTTCAGGCCCTCATCACCCAGTTTCGCTTCAGCGGAAGAATCGACCGAGACGACGACGAAGTCGCTGAAGTGCGCGACGTGCGCGATCGCATCCGAGGGGTCTGGAAACTGACCCGCGATGATGCCGCCGTCGAGATTAACGCGATGCTCGCCGAAGCAAAAGCACTCCCCTTCTTAGCCAAACATGATGGCTTCGACTGGCACCTTCACGCCAACGACCCTGAAGCACCCCTCGCCGAGCGCATCCAAGCCGAAGTGGGGCTCGCGCTTGTCGACGTCGTGCGCTCCGACGCCATGTGGCGTTTAAGGCGCTGCGAAGCACCCGATTGCGAAGGCCTCATGGCTGATCTCTCCCGCAACGGCTCCCGCCGCTTCTGCAGTATCCGCTGCGGAAACAGAATGAATCAGATCGCCTATCGCGAACGGCAAGCGGCCGACAACTAGCTGCGCCTCGGCAATGTGATCGCTTTAACGCAGTCAACCCGTGCTCTCGATGAACACGGGTTGACTGCGCGATAAAGTTACTTAACCGAGTGCCGGAACCTGGCTCGGAAGAGTGTGACCCCACTGCTGTTCGAGCAAACGCTCGAGCGTCGCACCGAGTTCATACAGTCGCGCGTCGCCGCGCGCCGGAGCCATGATCTGGAAACCTGTCGGCAAGCCGTCTTCAGGAGCTAGCCCCATCGGCAGCCCCATGCCCGGGATACCTGCGAGGTTTGCAGGGATCGTGGTGACGTCATTGAGATACATCGCCATCGGGTCTTCAAGCTTCTCACCGAACTTGAATGCAGTGGTCGGCGCCGACGGAGACACGAGCACGTCAGCCTTCTCGAATGCCGCAGCAAAGTCCCGCTGAATAAGCGTGCGCACCTTCTGAGCACTGCCGTAGTAAGCGTCGTAGTAGCCAGCGCTGAGCGCATACGTGCCGAGGATGATGCGGCGCTTGACCTCGGGACCGAAACCGGCCTCACGGGTCGCTGCCATCACGTCTTCGACGGTACCGCCACCCTCGGGCGTTACGCGAAGGCCAAAGCGGACCGAGTCGAACTTAGCGAGGTTGCTCGAGGCCTCGGCCGGGAGGATGAGGTAGTACGCCTCGACGGCATACTCAAAGTGCGGAGCATCCACTTCAACAATCTCAGCACCGAAATCGGTGAGTAACTGCAGAGCTTCATGGAAGCGTTGCGAAACACCCGCTTGGAAGCCGGGGCTGTCGAGTTGCTTGATGACACCAACGCGAACGCCTTTGAGGCTCTCTGCAGCGGCACCAGCGCGAGCCGCTGCAGCGAACGACGGCCACTGGTCGTTGAGCGAGGTGGAGTCGCGCGGGTCGTGCCCGCCGATGACATCGTGCAACAGCGCTGAATCGAGCACGGTACGCGAGACAGGGCCAACCTGGTCGAGCGACGAAGCGAGCGCAATCGCGCCATATCGCGAGACACCACCGTAAGTGGGCTTTACGCCCACGGAACCTGTGACGGATGCCGGCTGGCGAATCGATCCACCGGTGTCAGAACCGAGGGCAAGCGGAGCTTCGAACGCAGACACTGCCGCAGCCGAACCGCCACCGGAGCCGCCGGGGATACGGTCGAGGTCCCACGGGTTACGAGTCGGACCATAGGCCGAGTGCTCGGTCGACGAACCCATGGCGAACTCATCCATGTTCGTCTTACCGAGCGGAATCAGGCCAGCGGCCCGCAACTTCGCTACCGGAGTTGCGTCGTAGGGCGGAACCCACCCTTCAAGAATCTTGGAGCCCGCGGTCGTGGGCATGTCGATCGTGCAGAGAACATCTTTGATGGCAACGGGAACACCGGCGAGTTCGCCAAGCGACTCCCCTGCTGCGCGACGCTCATCGATGCGCTTCGCGTTGGCTAGGGCATCCGCCGACACGTGCAAGAAGGCGTGAACCCGGTCGTCGACGGCAGCGATGCGGTCGAGGTGCGCTTGAGTTGCCTCAACAGACGAGACTTCGCCCGAGCCCAGCTTGCCGGCCAAATCTGCTGCCGACATTGTCGTGAGGTCGTTCAGTGCCGCCATTACTGTTCTTCTCCCAGAATTGCGCTCACGGCAAAGCGTGAACCGTCGTGCTCGGGCGCTCCAGCAAGCGCCTGTTCGGTCGTGAGGGTGACGCCGGGAACATCCGCACGGAACACGTTGCTCAAAGGAATCGGGTGGCTCGTTGCCGGAACCTCATCGGTTGCGACCTCGCTGACCTTGGCCACGGAATCAACAATCGCGCCAAGCTCACCGGTGAGCTTCTCGATTTCGTCGCGGGTAAGGGCGATGCGGGCAAGCGATGCAAGGTGTGTGACGACCTCAGTAGTGATCGCACCCGAATTGGTGTCAGTCATGGAGCTCCGAAGATGGGAAACAGACAGGGAACTCTTCCAGTGTATTCGGGTTAGCGAGCAGCGATGAGCGACAGGGCAGCCATCAACTCTCGTCGCGCGAGGCGAACGAGATCGCGCGCTCAACTACGGAAGCCTGTTCAGGGATCACGAGGTCGCTGCGTCCAATGCAGAGCAGTGCAAAATTGCGCATCGATTCGGTGCCAGGCGTGAAATATTCGTTATGGCCGATAGAACCCGTGAGCTCTTGCTTCATCACGACGTCAAAGGAACCACTCACCCCCAGTGAGTGCGCACCAAACGATTCGGTGCCGGGATCCGCACCAAAATATGAGCTGTTGGGGATCGGGTCCCAGGCCGCTTCTCCGACGAAGACGTTGCCGTCACGAACGTTCAAATCCTCGACAGAGCCGGCAGGGCTGCCGGGTGAGCCGACCATAGCGAGGGCATCGATCTCGAAATCGTATTCTGACAGCGCCATCATGGCGGCGGTCGTTCCATACGAATGAGCAACGACCGAAATGTAGGGCTGATCTGCGCCACGCTGGGCCTGCAAACCCAGAATTGCATGAGCAAGAGTGTCACGCCCCTGAACAGCGTTATCAATCGCACCCACATTAGTGAGGTTGGGGGTGTCGTAGCCGATCCAAGCCACCGTCGCGACTGTTTCGTTTCGCGTAAACACCGACTGCGAGTCGAAGTGATCGAGCCACATCTGCTGTTCGGAATACAGGGTGGACGCTGCGTCTGCCCAATACGACATTTGGCCTTCGATGGTGAAGAACATTCCGGGGACTAAGAAGCTGACATAGTCGGCATCGCTCAGGTCTCCGAGCACGATGGCGGCGCGCCCTTGCCCTGTCACGTCCAACGTGATGAGCGTTCGTTCTGGGGCCGCCTTATCAAAGACGAGCGATGCTGAAATAGAGGAGAGCATATTGAGCTGTTGCTGAGCAGCCTGCTGAACTGCTCTGCCCGCATCCGAATCTACGACCGCTGACAGTTCGACAATGGTCTCGTCGAGGACAGTGCGATTGCTGATGTCACGGATTGTGTAAGGAACGCCCTCAAGATTGCCCAACAGCTGCGGGCTGGCATTTTCTAACGCCGCTTGACGATCAGTAGCCAAGTCACCCCACCACAGCGCAACTTCTTGAGCTGGAGGCTGCTCGGCCAAAATCTGTTCCACAACACCCGGTCGTGATGCCAAATATTGAGAGATGTTATCGGCGGGGATGCTCGCCAATGAGGTCAAGGCGCGTGCGCTGAAAGTTGCTGTGCCGAGAGAACCAGTCGTGTCGACTACCGGACCGACGAAAGGTGCAGTCGCATCAGTCGCAACAGTCGACTGAAACTGTATTGCAGGCGCGCTAGAGGCCTCGGTGGCGGGTAAGCCTGCGACCGAGGTAGCTAAAACCAGTGCAATTTCGATGAGCAACGTCGGGTGTTCCCCTCAGGAACGTTGACCGCGCACCATCCCCGCGCACGATCACGTTCAGCTAATCCTAAGGGGAAATAACCCCGTTCGGGGGTGAACTGAAGGCAATAGTCAGATTTTATTATGCTTTAAGGGAGTCAGGTCCTTCTGAAAGCAGTCGAGCGAACTGTGCAGAGTCTATGACAGGGATTCCGAGCTGCTCGGCTTTCGTGAGTTTAGAGCCGGCACCGGGGCCTGCGGCCACAAAATCAGTCTTCTTGCTCACACTCGACGCGGCTTTCGCGCCAGCCGCAATGATTGCCTCTTGGGCTCCTTCGCGAGTGAACCCCTCCAGACTTCCTGTAGCGACGATGGTCAGCCCCGCAAGAATTCCTTCGTTCGACTGAGCAGCGCCTGGGCCCGCGTGATCCGGCGTTGACCACTGCACGCCAGCATCTGCCCATCGTTGAACGATTTCTTGATGCCAGTCCACTTCGAACCAGTCGAGTACAGAATCGGCGATGATCTGGCCGACCCCATCAACAGCGGCAAGCTCTTCACGCGTCGCTTCTCGGATTGCGGAAAGGGAGCCAAAGTAATCGGCGAGAGCTCGAGCGGCGACTGGACCCACATGGCGGATGCTCAAACTCACCAATAATCTCCACAGCGGCTTTGACTTAGCTTCCTGCAGGTTAGCGATGAGTTTTATCGCATTGCTCGACGGCACCCAGTCGGGAGTGCCCGCAAACGTGTTGGACTTCGCGTCGTATTCGGGATCGGCATCTTTGCCTGTGGATTTGCGAGCGCGGCGGAAGGGCGTGACGAGGCGTTCAGTGCCGTCGTCGTTCGTGAGAACTTCCCCCGTTTCAGAGTCGCGCACGGCAACAACAATCGGAAAGATGTCTTCGACGGTGAGGTCAAAAAGTCCTGCCTCGTTGACGAGCGGCGGCACTTTGGGTTCTCGTGGTTGAGTTAAAGCACGTGCGATGACCTCACCGAGCACCTCGATATCGAGTCCGCCCCTGCTGCCGGTGTGCTCGATGCGACCCCGCACCTGCGCGGGACAACTGCGCGCGTTGGGGCACCGCAGATCGATGTCGCCCTCCTTCATCGCGCGCAGCGGTGTTCCGCACTCCGGGCAATTCGTCGGCATTACGAAGGCGTATTCAGAACCATCGCGCAGTTCTTCGACAGGACCCAAAATTTCGGGGATCACGTCTCCTGCTTTGCGCAGCACAACAGTGTCGCCGATCAGCACACCCTTGCGCTTGACGACGTCTTGGTTGTGAAGGGTTGCTTGACGCACCACCGACCCAGCAACTAGCGCAGGCTTCATGACGGCATATGGCGTTGCACGGCCCGTGCGCCCCACGCCCACGACGATGTCGAGGAGCTTCGTATTGACCTGCTCTGGCGGGTACTTGTAGGCGATTGCCCACCTCGGCGCACGCGAGGTTGCGCCTAGCTCGTCATGCAGCGCAAGCTCGTCGACCTTGATAACAATGCCATCAATTTCGTGAACAACGCTGTCGCGATTTTCCCCGTAGTACCGAATGAATTCTTCAACCTCGGCCGCTGTTGGCACGACTCGGTAGTAGCTACTGGTCGGGAGCCCCCACTCCGCGAGAACGCCGTAAACCTCGCTCTGGCTGCGGATGGGTTCGCGATCGGGACGCTCGCCATTCCACGCCCCAATGCCGTGCACGAGCATCCGCAACGACGACAACCGACGACGCATATGCGCAAGCTTCTCTTCGCTCTTGCCCTCAGACTTTTGGCGCAACGAACCCGCTGCAGCATTGCGCGGGTTAGCAAAAACTTTCTCACCGATTCGAGATTGCTCAGCGTTCAGTTCACGGAACAGCTCCAGGGGGATGAAGACCTCACCGCGCACCTCAACGATGGGCGGATGCCCCGACCCCGCCAGCCGCTGAGGTATTCCTTGCACACGCAGAATGTTCTCGGTGACGTCTTCGCCAACTCGACCATCTCCCCGCGTCGCGGCACTGACGAGAACCCCGTCAATGTAGCGCAAGTTGATGGCGAGGCCATCGATCTTGAGCTCGCACAGAAAATCAATGTGGCGAGCCGAGTCACGCTGAACCTTTGCTGCCCACTCCGCGAATTCTTCGAGCGAGAACACGTTGTCGAGGCTCAACATGCGCTCGGCATGCTCGACTGGATCAAAAAGAGTAGCCGCTCGACCGCCCACGCGTTGCGTCGGGCTGTCTTGCCCGCGCAGTTCTGGATGCGCCTCTTCTAACTCCTCGAGACGCCGGATGAGCGCGTCGTATTCTGCGTCATCAACGAGTGTTTGATCACGAACGTAATATGCGTCTCGCAGTTCGAGAATGCGCGACGTTAGCTCCTGCACCTCATCCCGCGCTTCGGCGAGATCGGGATCGACAGTCTCGGGAACTTGCTCGTCAGAAGAGTTGGAAGAACCCGAGTTCACAGTGCTATTGGCCACAGGTCAAGTGTAAACAGCAGCACTGACTTATCGGTGTGACAACCGAGAGCGACGATGCTCTAAACGGCGGCAGGAACCGCAGATACGGTGCGCGCAATAGTGCACTGACCGAGCACTCGAGTACCCACATAAATCACCGCGGTCTGACCAGGCGACACACCGTTGAGAGGCTCGTGCGGAGTAACGATTAGCTCGGGGCCAGTCGCATCTCCGACGTTGTCGTCGCCCTCAGTAGCAGGCGCGATGCGAGCAACTGCGGGCATCGGGTCAGAGTGAGCTCGCACCTGCACGTGGCATTCGAAGCTCTCCCCCGGCTCAGAAATGAGGCCGGATGCTTGGGGATCGAGCCCCGCCCACGAAAACTTAGTTCCAGCGACCTGTGACAGCGCCAAAGCTTCTCGTGGACCGACAACGACCTGATTGGTCTTGGGACGAATTTCAAGCACAAAGCGGGGCTTGCCGTCATCCGTGGGGTAGCCAACGTTGAGGCCTTTGCGCTGGCCGATCGTGAAGGCCAACGCGCCCTCGTGCTTGCCAAGCACGTCTCCATTGCGGTCAAGAATCTCGCCCTGCTCAGCACCCACTTTGTCGGCCAGCCAGCCGCGAGTGTTGCCGTCAGGGATGAAGCAAATATCGTGGGAGTCGGGCTTGTTGGCCACCGAGAACCCGCGCTCGGCGGCTTCGGCTCGAATCTCAGCCTTCGACGGCGTTGCACCGAGCGGGAACATGCTGTGCGCAAGCTGCTCGGTAGTCAGCACACCGAGAACGTAAGACTGATCCTTCGCCCACGCTGCAGCGCGATGCAATTCACGGTTGCCGTTCTCATCTTCGACGATGTTGGCGTAGTGTCCGGTCGCAACCGCATCGAACCCCAGCGCAACTGCCTTTTCGAGAAGGGCCGCAAATTTGATGCGCTCATTGCAGCGCATGCAGGGGTTCGGGGTGCGTCCGGCCGAATACTCGGCGATGAAATCATCGACGACATCGAGCTTGAAGCGCTCGGAGAAGTCCCACACGTAGTACGGGATTCCAATGATATTGGCCGCCCTCTGGGCATCCATCGAATCTTCAATCGTGCAGCAACCGCGAGCGCCCGTGCGCAGGGTTCCGGGCTGCCGGCTCAGCGCCAAATGCACCCCAACAACCTCGTGCCCAGCCTCAACGGCGCGCGCGGCAGCTACCGCGGAGTCGACTCCGCCACTCATTGCCGCTAAAACCTTCATCTGACCAGTGTACGAGACACGATGCTGGGCAAGTTCCGGGTGGGCACCTTAAGCCGCCGGGCGCAGCCGAGACCTACTGCGGGATGTCGGTGAGCGTCTTCTCGATGCTCGCGAGTCGCTGCTCCACAACATCCAATCGCTGAAGCAACGCGCGGTTGGCTTCGAGGCTCTGATCGGCGAGCGCACGATAGTCACCACCGGCTTGAGCATCCGCAACGTACTTCGCTGTTTCTGCCTTCTTGTTGATTGAGTTGTGCACGACGCCTGCGATGATGCCCACGACCGCGACGATGCCCAACCAGAACCAGAGGCTGTAAAAGACTTCCATTATTTTCCTTTGTGAGAGTTGCTACTAAACGATTCTTGAGGATGCCGTGGCCGGATTCACGAAGCGTCATCCGCTTGTGGCGCGGCGCTGTCATTCGCACCCGCGCTGTCGCTCGCGGCCGCCTCGTCTTTGGTGGACTGCGCCACCGCGCGAGCAAGCAGTGCTGGGGTAACGGTCACGCGAAACGGTACGACTTCGAAAAGCTTGAGGGCTTTACCGTCATCGCTCAGTTCGTGATGCCCGGCGACGAACCCAGCTTCTTCAAGTTTGGCGAGGTGCATATAGAGAAGGGCCCGAGACATTCCGACGCGGCGAGCGAGCTCACTTACGTGCTGCTGGCCGCTCGACAGTTCAGCCAGAATGCGCATGCGCTGCGGGTTTGCCACGGCGGCCAACCACGCTCCGAGCTCTTCTGAATTCACTGCCATCCCTTTCACCTGTAATAAAAAACTTACAGGTATGGATGTGCTGAGTCAATCCTCCGGCGCGGGTGCGACTTAGCCGCGCCCCAGCACCGTCATCCGGTCGGAGTAGCCAGCGCTGCGCGCCTGCTCGACAGCGCGGGGAAGCGCCGCAACGAACTGCTCCACCTCATCGGTGGTGGTGGACTCCCCCAGCGAGATTCGCAGCGCTCCGCGCGCCGTAGGTTCGTCGAGACCCATCGCCAGCAAAACGTGGCTCGCTTCGGGCACGCCAGCCTGGCAAGCCGAGCCGGTCGAAACGCTGAAGCCCGCAACATCCAACAAGAAGAGCAGCGAGTCACCTTCACAACCAGGGAATGTGAAGTGGGCATTCCCCGGCAAACGATCACTCGGGTCGCCGCGCAAAACAGCTTCGGGAACGGCAGCCTGCACTCCCGCAATGAGCGAATCGCGCAAGATAGTGAGTCGTGCCGCTTGCTCAGCCAAGTCGGCGGTGGCTTCGCGGGCGGCCGCAGCGAAGGCAACCGCGCCGGGCGCATCCATCGTTCCCGAGCGGGCACGCTGCTGGCTACCACCGTGAATCAGCGGAGTGACGGATGCGGAACGCGCGATCACGAGAGCGCCAACGCCAACCGGCCCTCCGATCTTGTGTGCCGAAACGCTGAGCGCGGCGACACCGGCCGCATGAAAATCAATGGGAACGTATCCGAGGGCAGACACGGCATCCACGTGAACCGGTATTCCGTGAGCCGCCGCGAGGGCAGCAATCTCGGTCACCGGCTGCAGGGTGCCCACTTCGTTATTCGCCCAGAGCATGGAGACCAGCGCGACATCGTCGGCGAGCGCAGTGCGCACATACTCGACATCGATGCGACCGAAAGCATCGACAGGAATCCAGTCGAGCTGGGCGCCTTCGTGGGACTGCATCCAGGCAACCGCGTCGATCGTGGCGTGGTGTTCTGCTTGCGCCACGAGCACACGCCGACGCTCGACCGAGCCTGAGTTTCGGGCCCAGTAAAGCCCCTTGAGCGCAAGGTTGATTGCCTCGGTGCCCCCCGAAGTGAAGGTGACCTCGACGGAGTCAGCGCCAACACTCGCCGCGACGGTCTCGCGCGCTTCTTCGAGCATTCGCTTCGCCGCTTGACCCTGCGAATGAATCGACGACGGGTTACCAACAACCGGCAGCGCGGCCGCGAAGGCCTGCACGACGGCCGGGCGCATCGGCGTTGTTGCCGCATGATCGAGATAAATAGTCACCGTAACTCCGCTGCTCTCCCACAGCGTCCGCGCGGATGGCTGTGTTTCATTACTCTAGATCGCATGCACTGCAGCTTCGACCCGGACCTCACTCGCTCCCGCGCGGAGGACCGCTGATGGCGCTCGGAACCCCCGCAACCGTCGCACTCGATTCGCTCGGCATCACGTTCACCACGCACCCGTACGAGCACGACCCCAGCAACCAGGATTACGGCGTCGAGGCGGCCACCGTTCTCGGGATCGCTCCCGAACAGGTCTTCAAAACGCTCATGACAATGGTGGATGACGACATGGTCGTCGCCGTCGTTCCCGTTTCAGGAAAGCTCGACTTCAAAGCGCTCGCCTCCGCCCTCGGCGGGAAGAAAGCGACGATGGCTGACCCCGTGGTCGCGCAACGTCGAACCGGCTACGTGCTGGGCGGCATCAGCCCAATCGGGCAGAAACTCACTCACCGCACCGTGGTCGACGAAACAGTCGAACTCTTCGACACTGTTTTCGTCAGCGGAGGCAAGCGCGGATTCGACATCGAGCTTTCACCCGCTGATCTGCTCCGTGCGACCGACGCTCTGCTCGGTGCAATCGCGCGCGATTAGTAGAGCAGCAGGGTCAGCCGGCGACGAGCATCCGCAACCCGTGGGTCTTCCGCTCCCGCGATCTCAAAGAAGTCAAGCAAGCGTGTGCGAATCGCACTTTTTCCAGCCGCATCAGCAGACGGAAACAATTCAAGGAGTCGATCGAAGGCGTCACCGAGGTGCCCACCAGAAACATCGAGATCGGCAACAGCTAGCTGTGCCTCAACGTCAGTCGGCGCCTGAGCGGCGGTGCTGCGCACCGAGTCAGCAGTGTGACCCTCGAGGCGAGCAAGCAAAGAAACCTGTGCGAGGCCAGCAATTGCCTGCTGATCGCGTGGGTTCTGAGCTATCGCCGACTTGTACGCATCAATTGCTGTCGCAAAATCTCCGGCAGAGATCGCATCGAAAGCTTCTTGGTGCAGGGGCGGGAGCGGCTCTTCAACCGGTTCCGAGGCCTCGCCCTCGGCTGCCTCATCAGCGGCCGGCAGCGTGCCCGTCACCTTGTTTTCGGCAGCGAGTTGCAACACCTGTTCGAGAACTTCCTTAAGATCGTTCTCCGGCATAATTCCGCTGAAGAGCTGCACAGGTCGCCCGCCGATAACAGCTGCGACGGTCGGAACCTCTTGCACTTGGAAGGCCTGCACTAGCTGCGGGTTGCTCGTGGCATCCACAGTCACCAATGCGAAGCGGCCTTTGTACTGCGCGATCGTTGGCTCAAGCGACGGTTCAATTCCTTGGCCAAAGAACTCCACGATGACCGGCACCGTATTGGAGAGCTCGAGCACTTGGGAAAACGAGGCATCATTCGCGTTCGTCGCATAACCGCTCGGCGCACGCTTGTCGCCAGGGGCAGACGCAGCAGCGTCGCCACTCGCGGCAGGGGCCGGGCTGGGCGAATTGTGCTGACGCACGAGAGACGAGAGATCGACAGCTCCGCGAAGACTAGCGGCGTTTAGGGGGGCGTTTGTCATTTCAACTCCGATGCTGCAACAAGTCCTTGGGTGTAACCGAGCAAGACGATTTTCTCGCCACTGCCCGCTGCGGGAACATAAAAGAGTAGCTGATCGCCGTAGGTCGACTTAATACCCTCTTCGGTAATCGAAATTCCCGAAAGCGCCTTAGTCTGACCGCTAAAGGTGACAGCAGATCCCTCTTCCTTAGGCGCCGCAACCTTCGTTTCGTAAAGGTGGACCGCAACAATGGCGCCGGCATCAATCGTTGCCATCGCGATCGGATCAGCAGAGCCTAACTCGTGGCCATACGTCAGCGTTGCGGTGCTCGAGAGTTCAGCCTTTTCCTTCTTCTTGACATCAAGCCCCACGCTCACGCGCAAACTATCTCCTTCAGCTTGAAAGTCGAGGTAGGAATCGCTATCGACATCCTGTTCAAGGATCTCGGCGTAGTCGAGAGCAACCTCAGTAGGCGTCGAGCGCAGAAGACCACTATCTGCGGGCAATCGAGAGGTACCGACGCTGGCGGCCGCGACATCCGGGAACACGATTGAAGGTTCAAGGTTTACGGCGTAACTGACCTTGTAATTATCGCGAGGAGTCTCCTGCTCAAGGAACAGCGCGATCGGGGCAACCGTGGAGTCTGTCTCATCGAGGATGATCGTGAACACCGTTCGGGGCCACGTATCGGTCTGCTGCGGCAGGGTCAGCTGAACCGGGCCGTCAGGAATGGCTACGGGTTGCGCAATCGAGTCATCAGCCTTGCGCATCTTGTAATTGGCCAAGCGGTATTCAAGGGCAGCATCGGAGAATCGCGTCTCGATGAGGTCTGCATCGCGATCCTCATCGGCTTTTTGAGAGACCGCGCTGATTTGCGCAACGATCTTCTCGACCTGCCTCACGGCGACCGCTGGCGAGGTGACAGGGGCCGGGTCCGAGGTCGACGTGGGTGTCGGAGTCGGGGCACTCTGATCAGCAGCAGAATTGGACGTGGAGGTTGCCGTGCATCCGCTCAGGATCAATGCGCTGACGAGGACAGCGGGAACCGCAACGCGAGCGCTCGTTCGGAGTGATACTGCATCGCTCGCTTTCGCAGCACGCTTTGAGGGCTTATAACGAGGCTTCCTCGGAACTTTGGGCATCTTCTGCGGTTTGCGCCGCGGGCCACCAGCACGACGCATGTGATGTACCGCCCACATCAGGAAAATAAGACCAATAAGCAAAGCGGCAGCGCCGCCCACGATGAGCGTTCCAGCCCAGGGCGTGCTGTTGTCGAGCGGCCAGGAAAGCGAAACCGCGTTTGGTGCTGGCTCGATTCCATCGGAGGCGAGAATAAACGAGACATCACTCGGAATCTTCACGGTGAGCGCAAGCTCGTTCTCTGCTTCGTAGCTCTCAAGCCAGAGGTCAGAGTTATAAGGATCAGGAACTTCTTGCTCGCTGCCGGTGACCGTCTCCGTAGCGAGCTCACCTGTCTCGGGGTCAAGTGTGACCATGTTGTAGCTGGCGTCCCCCACCCAGGCCAAGACGTCTGTCGAGCGACCGTAGGCCGCGACAATACGACGCGGGCTTTCAATACGGATCGTCTGGTTTCCCGAGTACGCGTTAAAGGCTTCGCCGCTGATCACAGTGAGTGGTGCTGTGCCGTCGGTCTCAGCCGATACCGAAACAGTATCCGGGGTCGCGAGGATGGTTTGTTGTGCGATGCCGTAGCCGATCAAGACGGCCGCGAGCATGAAGCTCACTATCGCGAGAACGAATCTCACTATCTCTCCTTTCGCGTTGCCCAGGATGAATCACGGTAAGGAAACCCTTGCCACGGTGGCAGAACCTCAGCTGGTCTAGAGGTAGGGCCCCATCCACTCGGGTGGGCAACAACAAAGACGTTCAAGAATAGCCGATCGCCTTCAGCCCACCTAGTTACTCTTCTGGGAACTCTCTGGGAGAAGGGTGAGTGCCGGTTCTGGGGAGGGAGACCACAATGACAGCGGGCCTCTTTGCCCCGCTAAACTCAGAGGGTTCATTCCGCTTACATCGAGGAGTAATCTTGGCCGCGAACGATACCGATTTCGGCACTGAGATGCGCGGCTACAAGAAGGATGAAGTCGACAAGCTTGTCGGAGAGCTTCGTCGCGAGCTTGTCGCCGCAAAAGCAGATCGAACCGCCTCCACTAAAGAGGTCAAGCGACTCCTTGCCGTCAACGAAGATCTTCAGGCTGAGCTTGACGAGTCCGGCAGCCCCACCTATAGCGGCCTCGGCTCCAAACTGGAGAGCATGCTTCGCGTCGCCGAAGAACACTCCACTCAGCTCATCAGCCAAGCGGACATCGACGCCGAAAAGATGCGCAAGGCCGTCCAAGCCGAAACCTCAGCACTACGCACCGAAACTGCGAGCGAAGCCGAGCGTATCCTCAACGACGCCCACAGCGAAGCTGCGGCACTCGCCAAGTCGTCACGAGCAGAGGCTGACACGCTCATCGCGCGCGCGAAGGACGAGGCTTCTCAGTTAGTCAGCGACGCCACGCGTGAAGCTGCGACTATTCGCGGTGCCGTTGCTACCGAAGCAGCGGATGCCCGCACGTCAGCCAAGCGCGAAGCAGCCGCGCTGCGCGCTGAGACCGAACGTGCCATGACAGAGTTGCGCGCGAGCACGGCCAGTGAAGTTGCCGAAGCACGAGAAGCGGCGGAATCTCTCGCCCGAGATGCCGAACTCGGCCGCGCCACCTTCGAAGCCGAGAACACCAAACTGCGTGAAGACCTTGAGCGAGACGTTGAACAAGCCCGCACAGATCTGGCTCGCGAGATTGAGACGGCGCGGGCGGAGCTCGAAGCGGAGACAGCTACTGCCCGCGAGAAGCTCTCCAACGAAACAAAGGCTGCGCACACCACGCTTGCCAATGAAACCACAGCGGCCCACACCAAGCTTGCGAATGAGACCAATGCCGCTCAAGCAAAGCTGAAGGCCGAGCTGGATGCCGCCTATGCAGCGCTCGACGCTGAAGCCGTGGCAACACGCAACGCCGCCGACACCGAAGCAGCAACAACTCTTGCCGAGCTCGAGAAGACAGTAACCACCACACGAGCATCGCTCGATGCCGAGCTTTCCGAAGCGCGAGAACTGTGGGAAAACGAAGAACGCGAAGCACGTCAACAACTCGACAGCGACGTTACGCGAACACGCGCGGAGCTCGAAGACGAAGTCGCCACCACGAAAGCCGCACTCGAACACGAAGTGACGAGCACTCAAGCAGCACTTGAGCAAGAGGTGTCGACGACTAAAACGGCGCTTGAACAAGAAGTCAAGGTTACAAAGGCCGCACTCGAACAAGAGGTCGAGACGACTCGCTCCGAACTTGAGCACGAGGTTGCCACCGCTAAGGCCGCGCTTACTGACGAGGTGACGACGACTCGCGCAGAACTCGAAGCGCACGTCAAATCAACGCGCAGCGCGCTTGCCGCAGATGTAGCCGCTGAAAAGAAGGCACTCGACCGCGAGGTAAATTCCACGAGGAAAGCGCTCGAGAAAGAGGTATCGAGCACGCGAGCGGCACTCGAAAGTGATGTCGATACGACCAGAGCGGGCCTCGAACAAGAGATTACGGCAGCGCGCGCCGCTTTCGACCACGAAAGCGCTACGGCACGCACCGAGTTCGAATCCGAGATGAGTACGCGTCGCAATGAACTAGAGGCAGAGATCGCCTCAGCGACGGCATCTCTGGAAGAAGAGATGGCTCGCCGCCACGCGGAGCTAGATGCCGAGATCGACAGCAAGCGGACAGACCTTGAGAGTCACGTCGCTGAGACTGAAGCAGCCCTTGCCCATAATGTCGAAAAACAAACGGCAGATCTCGAACGCGACATCGCGCGGCAACGTGCTGAGCTAGCAAACGAAGTCGAGTCGACTCGAGCTTCGCTCCAGCACCAGAGCGAAGAGGCTCGTGCGACAGTGGAGCGCGAGGCAGAAGAGGCTCGAATGTCTCTCGAGCAGGAGATCGCCGCGCGGCGTGACGACGCCGAGAAAGAGTTCCTCGCCCAGCACAAAGAAGCGACCGCTCAGACGCAGAAGTACCTCGAAGAGGCCCAAGCGCAGTTGGCGGAAGCGGTGCGCGAGGCGAATGCGAAGCGTCACGAAGCTGAAGAGCTCACCACTTCGTCGCAGTCCGAGGCAAAAGCACTGCTCGCTGACGCCGCGGCTCGCGCCGCAGAGCAACTCTCGGATGCAGAGCAGAAAGCTAAGACAACGGTCGACGACGCTGACAAACGATCGCGAGATCTGGTGAGCGACGCTGAGGAGCGCCTCACCAAGATCAAGGCCGAGCGCGAGACCGTGGCCGGATACTTCGAAAACCTTCGTGGAGTTCTCAACCAAGCCGAGGAAGTTAAGTAGGAACTGCCCACGCGGCACCTAGAATTACGCTCAGCCTGACGCGCGTGCGTCAGGCTGAATGGAGCCGTGCTATGAAAATCCTCAACCCGTTCCGACTCGGTGTGCTTGGCGGTTTAGGGGTTCTTGTCGCCGTCGCGATCGGACAGACCGTTATTTCGCTCGCGACAATCCTCACCTATGTGGGCGCAGCACTCTTCCTGGCTCTAGGGCTCGATCCTGTCGTCACGTGGCTCGAGAACAAAAAGTTTCCGCGCTGGACAGCAATTCTCACCGTGTTGGTAGGCGTTCTAGGCGTCTTCACTGGCCTCATCTTCGCCATCGTTCCTGTCATCGCCGAGCAAGTGAGCAACGCCGTTAAAGCCACTCCCCGACTCGTCACCGCCTTTTTCGATGGCACGGTGCGAGAGAACGTTGAAGCTGCGTTCCCGTGGTTAGACGTTCAGGACCTACTCGATGGGTTCAATTCGTGGGTTGCTGAACTTGATTTCACCACCATCGGCGGAGGCTTCTTCGCTGTCGGAATCGGAATCGCCACAGGAATCACCGGCGCGATCATCGTGCTGATCCTCACCATCTACTTCGTCTCATCGCTCAACAACATCAAATCGGGCATCTACCAACTCGTACCCTCGACCAAGCGCGCCAAGTTCATTGACCTCGCTGAGCAAGTGAGCGCAGCGGTCGGTCGCTACGTAATCGGTCAAGGCTCGCTGGCCCTCGTCAACGGTGTGCTGTCGTTCATCGTTCTCACACTGATTTTCCCCGCGTTCGGGCTCCCGGTGAAATATTCAGCACTACTCGCCTTTATCGCCTTCCTCGGATCGCTTATCCCGCTCGTGGGAACGCTGAGTGGCTCCGTCGTCATCACGCTGCTCGTTCTGCTCTTCAACGGCTCGCCAAGCGTGATCGCCGTCGGTATCTACTACCTCATTTACATGCAAGTCGAGGCGTATGTGCTCAATCCACGCATCATGAACAAGGCAGTCAAAATTCCGGGAGCGCTCGTTGTCATCGCAGCGCTCGCCGGCGGAACGCTACTGGGCATCCTTGGCGCCCTCGTAGCTATCCCCGTCGCCGCTGCCATCCTGATCATCGTGCAGCAGGTCATCGTGCCTCGTCAGGCAAATCTCTAGCCAGCCCGGCGCGGGCACGCATTTTAGACGACGGTTGTTGGCTTCGGCGGCCAGGTGCGAGGCAAGGGCAGCACGACGGGGTTGAGGCGTTCGACGACCTCAGAAAGCACGCGATAGGTCTGCGTCTCGCCCACCCACAAGTGTTTTCCACCCTCGACCGCAACGAGTTCGAGTTCAGGAACCGATGCGAATCTCTTCGCCGCCTCTTCCGGCCGCAAATAGTCGTCGAGCTCAGGAATAACGGCAACGAGACGACGCTCATTTCCCGCCCACGCTGCAACCTCATCCGCGCTGGCTCGATGCAGAGGCGGTGACAGCAGAATTGCTCCAGTAATCGGATGCCGCAATCCGTACTTGAGTGTGACCTCTGTGCCGAACGACCAGCCCATCAGCCACACGTTTGGTAGCTCGCGTTCGCGCACAAAATCCATTGCCGCAGCGAGATCATGTTCCTCGAGGGTTCCCTCACCAAACGAGCCCTCAGAGGTGCCGCGGGGCGAAGTGACCCCACGGAAGTTGAACCGAAGCACCGCAACATCCGCAAGTGCAGGTAAACGTGCGGCAGCTTTGCGGATGATGTGAGAGTCCATGAACCCACCAGCGGTTGGCAGAGGGTGAAGCGTCACTAAGGTCGCGGCCATATGCCCCGACTCGGGAAGCGACAGCTCTCCTACGAGAGTAAGTCCATCGTCAGTGTGAAGCTCAATGTTTTCACGCACCGCAGGCAACTCTGTTGCACCACGAATGGGCTCCCCCGTGGTGTCGGACGGCACGGATGAGTTATTGGTAGAAATATCGCTCACGGAGTTGAACTCACAATCTGATCTTCCAGCAGTGCTGGTGCCAATGACGCCGCGCCGCTAAGTCGTCTGCTTCCCCCATAATCCCGTCGGCACGCCACGTGACGGTGTGGGCAGTGCCCTGGGTGATGGTTTGGGAGCATCCGGGACACGTGTAGTTCTTTACCGCGCTCGTTGGCGATACCGGTTGCACGTTCCACGCACCATCTCGCTTGATTTCAGTGTGCCGAGAGCCGAACAACACGTGATTCAAGTTGCCATTCTCGTGCTCTTCGGGGCGACGACGCCCTCGAGGGCGGTTAGAGCGAGGCATGAATCAAGCTTATGCGCTGATACGGAGAGGTCTAGTACCAACCGATGGTCTCGGAGTGTTCCCACGCGCCGCAGGGGGTTCCATAGCGGCCTTCGATGTAGCTGAGTCCCCAGGCGATCTGCGTAGCAGGATTTGTAGCCCAGTCGGCACCGGCCGTAGCCATCTTGTTGCCTGGCAGCGCCTGCGGGATGCCATAGGCACCGCTTGAGGAATTCTGCGCGTACACATTCCAGCCCGATTCACGGTTCCACAAGCTCACCAAGCAGCTGTATTCTCCAGAGCCGAGACCGCGTGCGGTCAGCATCGACAGCGCGATTGCTTGCGCAGTGCCCGGATCAGGCGTACCCGCCGCAGGGGCAACCGGGGCAGCGGGCAACACCGGTTCGACGACGATCTCCTTGATGGCAAGTTTGTCGCGCGATACTTCGTTAACAAATCCCTCTGCGACGGTGAGTGATTGCACCTCTGCTCGTTCAACAGTGTTGAGCGGCGCCGGAGCCGCGGAAACAACGCTCGCAGGAGTGGGGGCAGCCATCATGAGCGTGGCAACGAAGCCGAGACTGACCACGGAGGCGAAAACAGGAAGGCTCCACGCGACTCGTTTGTGGCGTCCAGAAAGATCCGCACCCTGGCTGCGAGCCTGAGCGCGGACGATTGCCGCTCGAGAATTAATAAACAAAGTATTAGCGATGCTAGTAGATAGACCTGAAAAAACAGAGAGAACTAGCGAACAGCGAGCATGACGTCGATTACAGAGTCGAGCAAGTAGTCGACCTGCGCTTCGCGATAACCGCCTTTAGCACTGCGGAACGCAATCGTGCGCACACGGTCAATTGTGAGCGGAGCACCGTGCTGAAAATAGTTCGAGAGCTCTTGAGCAAAAGCATCCACGTCTTTTACTGCGTAACCCATCGTGAACGAACTCACTTTGGAAAACTTCTTGCCATCATGCCGGGCAAGACGATTGAGAATCTCTTGCGCCTCTGCCCGTGCATTTGCATACCACGCTGTTTCGCCGAGCTCCGCGATCGAACGATCGCGTTCTCGGGAGGCAAAGGCGTCTTCGAGTCGCTCTAGCGCCGAATCGACGTGAAGTGTCGAGTAGCCGCCCTTTTCCATAGCGAACGCCAACTTACGGATGCTGCGCGACGATACGACAGAGGAGTCGCCTCTATCAGCGGTGTAGGCACGACGCGCCTCTTCGAGGAAGTCCTCGACTTGGTCGACGTTGTACCCCAACTTTGACTTACGGGTGCGGGGGAATGTGGTGCTCACGGTTCTATTCTGCCTTACGCAAAGATAAGAAACAGCGCGTAGCCCGCAGCGGCCGACAAAAGTGACGAATCAACGCGGTCAAGGAAGCCTCCGTGACCGGGCAACCAGGTGCTGATGTCCTTGATGCCAAGGTCGCGTTTGATGAGAGATTCCGCGAGGTCACCCATCGTTGCCGTGCCCAAGATAACGAGTCCGAAGATCAGCCCGACCCACCAGGGCTGGTTGATCATAAACAGGGCGAGGAGAACACCGGCGGCAACAGCCGCAAGCGCGGCACCCGCGAAGCCCTCCCACGTCTTGTTTGGGCTGATCGTGGGCGCCATCGGGTGCTTACCGAACGACAATCCACTTGCATAGGCGCCAATGTCACTCACTACGACAACGATCAGCATGGCGAGAGTCCACCACTGACCACCATCCTCTGAGGTGAGGATGACCGTGAAGCTGGCGAGAAAAGCAACATACAGCATCACGAAAACGCCAGCGCCGAGATCCCGCATGATTGAGCGGAAAGTTCCACGGTGGCTGGGCATAATGACGGCTTCGAGAAGTCGCCACACCCAGACAAATGCTATTCCGGCGAGCGTGACATACCACTGACCTTCGGCATGCCAATAGAAGGATGCCGGAACAACTGCAACAGCAGCGACAACGGCTCCCACGCGGGGAATCTTGAGACCCGAGAAACGCAGCGCACTCGCCAGTTCGAACGCGGTGAACGCGACAAGCACGCCAGCAAAGAGCATGTAGAGCTCTTTGACGAAGATCAGGCTGAACAACAGCGCAAGACCGAGCGCTAACCCCACAATGAGAGCCATCGCTAAAGGACGCCCCGTGCGGGCGTTGATCTTGTCGTTTGTTGCTCTAACCTGAGCTTCGAATTCGGAGACCATTAGACCTCGAGCAACTCAGCTTCTTTGCGCTTGAGTGCATCGTCGATGGCGTCAACGTGAGCTTTTGTACTCGCTTCGAGTTCTTTCTCAGCGCGAGCGACTTCGTCTTCGCCGACCTCGCTGAGTGCGTCGAGATCATCCTTAGCCTTACGGCGAACGTTACGAAGCGAAACGCGAGCCTGCTCTGCCTTCTCGCGAACAACCTTCACGAAGTCTTTGCGGCGCTCTTCAGTGAGCTCGGGAAGCGTTGCGCGAATGACGTTGCCGTCGTTTCCTACGCTCGCACCGATGTGATGAGCTGCGGCGATCGCCTTCTCGATGTCTTTGAGAGCAGACTTATCGAATGGCGTAATAATGAGCGTGCGTGCCTCTTGATTGACCATCGAGGCCAATTGCTGCAAGGGAGTCGGTGTTCCGTAGTAGTCCACGAGCACCTTCTGGAAAAGCGCCGGGTTCGCGCGGCCGGTACGCACAGTACTGAAGTCTTCTTTGGCAGCTTCAACTGCCTTGTTCATCTTTTCGCTAGCCTCAGCTAGAACATCACTGATCACAGGGCACTCCTCTTAGTCTCACCCGAGTTTAGCCTGCAGTCGTCTCTGCGACCGCTGCCTGGCACTCGGAAATCATTTGGTTTGGTGGGTTTCGAACCGCGATGCGTTATCCGTGCACGCGAGTGCCGATTTGTTCCCCCACGATGGCGCGCGTGAGGTTTCCTGCGGGTTCCATGCCGAAGACGAGCATGGGCATCGAGTTATCCATGCACAGGCTGAACGCGGTTGAGTCAACCACTTTGAGGCCCTGGACTAGAGCATCCTGAAAGCTGATCGACTCAAGCTTGCGCGCGTCGGGGTTGCTGCGAGGATCAGCGTCGTAGACGCCATCCACGCCATTCTTGGCGACGAGAACCTCTTCAGCTCCGATCTCAAGTGCACGCTGTGCGGCGACAGTATCGGTCGAGAAGTATGGCAATCCTGCACCAGCACCGAAGATGACAACGCGACCCTTTTCAAGGTGACGCTCGGCACGCAACGGAATGTACGGCTCGGCAACCTGAGTCATTGCGATGGCGGACTGTACGCGTGTTGCCGCACCAGCCTGTTCCAAAAAGTCTTGAAGGGCGAGGGCGTTCATCACGGTGCCCAACATTCCCATGTAGTCCGCACGGCCACGGTCCATTCCGCGCTGGCTCAACTCCGCACCGCGGAAAAAGTTGCCGCCACCCACGACGATGGCGATCTCAACCTCAGCTGACGCGGCAGCAATCTCTTTGGCCAACGACGAAACAACATCCGGGTTCACACCCAGCTGTCCACCACCGAACGCTTCTCCCGACAGTTTCAGCAGCACCCGGCGTTTGCGTTGTGTTGTCATCGTCTTCTTTCCGTGTTGATGTTCGTATATAGGCTATTGCGTTGCAGCGTGTTCAGCATGCTCGCACAGCAGATTCGCCGCAAGACGCACACCATCACCGCCGCTGAGGCCGCACACAATAAAGGCCCGAGGCAATAGAGCCTCGGGCCTTTATCACAGTGCGTGTTAGGCGCCTACCTTGAAGCGAGCAAAACCGGTAACGGTAATGCCGGCAGCTTCGGCGACCTTAGCGATCGAGAGCTTGTTGTCACGAGCGTAATCCTGGTCAAGCAGCGAAACCTGCTTGAAGAATGCACCGAGACGACCTTCAACGATCTTGGGGAGAGCAGCATCAGGCTTGCCCTCTCCGCGGCTGATTTCCTCGACGATGCGACGCTCGTTCTCGACATCTTCTGCCGGAACGTCTTCACGCGAGAGGTAAGACGGAGCAGCGAACGAGATGTGCTGAGCGATACCGCGAGCGGTCTCCGCGTCGTCACCCGTGTACGCGACAACAACACCAACCTGCGGAGGCAGGTCTTTGTTGGTGCGGTGCATGTAGATCTCGAACGAGTCGCCCTCGAGCTTGGCCAAGCGGCGCAGCTCGATCTTCTCACCGAGGATTGCTGCTTCATCGCTGATCAGGTCTGCAACGGTAGCCGAGCCCGCAGGTGCTGCGAGACCCTCTTCTACAGTCGAAGCACCAGCGCTAGCAACGGCAGCAATGACTGCTTCGCCAAGAGCCACAAACTTGTCGCCCTTTGCTACGAAGTCGGTCTCGCACGCGAGCTCGATGATGGTCGTTGCTGAACCAGCGGACTGAGCGGCGATGAGGCCTTCGCTGGTGGAGCGGTCTGAACGCTTGGCGTTGCTCTTGGCACCGCGCAGACGAAGAAGCTCAGTGGCCTTGTCGAGGTCACCGCCCGCCTCAACGAGAGCGTTCTTGGTTTCAACCATGCCGGTGCCGAGGCGCTCGCGCAGGGTCTTGAGGTCTTCGAGGCTAAAGTCTGCCATTGTTCGAATCCTTACTTCTTGTCGTCAGCTGCGTCGGCAGCCTTCGCGGGGGTCTTCTTTGCTGCAGGCTTTGCTTCAGCCTTGTCAGCCTTGGGCTCTTCAGCCTTAGCTTCTTCAGCCTTGGGCTCTTCAGCCTTGACTTCTTCAGCCTTAGCTTCTTCGGCCTTGGGCTCTTCAGCCTTAGCCGCAGCGTCAGCGTCAGCCTGGCCAAGAAGCTCAGCTTCCCATGCAGCCATGGGCTCTACTTCTTTGCCCTCTTCTGGCTTCTGGTGACGCTGGATGAGGCCCTCGGCAGCAGCGTCAGCAACGATGCGCGTGAGGAGGCCAACCGAGCGGATGGCGTCGTCGTTACCCGGGATCGGGTACGCAACATCATCAGGGTCGCAGTTGGTGTCGAGGATCGCGATAACGGGGATACCAAGCTTGTGAGCCTCGTCAATCGCGAGGTGCTCCTTCTTGGTGTCAACGATCCAGATCGCCGAAGGGGTCTTCGTGAGGTTACGGATACCACCGAGGCTCTTCTGCAGCTTCACAAGCTCGCGCTTCTGAATGAGAAGTTCCTTCTTGGTGAAACCACGAGTGGTGTCATCGAAGTCAACCTCTTCGAGCTCCTTCATGCGAGCAAGACGCTTGGAAACAGTCTGGAAGTTGGTGAGGAGTCCACCGAGCCAGCGCTGGTTGACGTAGGGCTGGCCTACGCGCAGTGCCTGCTCAGCGATTGAGCCCTGAGCCTGCTTCTTGGTACCAACGAAGAGGATGGTTCCGCCGTGAGCGACGGTCTCTTTGACGTAGTCGTAAACTGCGTCGATGTGACCCAGCGACTGCTGAAGGTCAATGATGTGGCTGCCCGAGCGCTCGGTCAGAATAAAGCGCTTCATTTTCGGGTTCCAACGACGAGTCTGGTGTCCGAAGTGTACGCCGCTGTCAAGCAGCTCGCGGATGGTTACGACGGCCATGGCCGTTCTCCTTTTCTGGCTCACTGGCGCACATGGCGGCAATGGCCTTCTCAGTTAATACTCGCTACCGGTTGGCGCGAATCCTAGTGCCCGGGCATACCTCCGCCCCGATCGCAGTGCTTCACGAAAGGGGACTGAGTGGAGATAGCGGCCGTGTGTTGAAGTAGTTGTACTGCAACGGGGCACGCGTAGTCACCGCGAATGCACGCGGTGCTGCCAAAATCATACCATCGCTCCCCCACAACAACATCACCTCGTGAGGCTTTCCCCGGAAGCGGGTTGTCGGGGCGCATGACTCACTTCGCCATCCACTCTGAATGGATGATTCGAAACCTTCTTGCAGTGAGTCTCGCGCTACTCGTCGTCGGGCTAAGTGGCGCAAGCGCGACGGCGGACTCCGGCACGCGATGGAGCTGGCCCATAGCAGCGCCGCATCCGGTCATACGCCCCTATATTGCGCCCGAAACGCCCTACTCTGCGGGGCACCGCGGAATCGATATCGCCGCCGGCACCTCACTCGATGTGCGCGCCCCCACTGCGGGAATAGTGCACTTCGCCGGCACCGTTGTCGATCGCCCGGTGCTCTCAATCAGGCACCCCGGAGGCATCATCACGAGCTACGAGCCCGTCACCACTGCGCTCACGCGCGGAGACCGTGTCGCGCAAGGCGACATCGTGGGCGAGCTGGAACCGGGACACTGCACGGTAGCGTGCCTTCACTTCGGAGTGCGCCTCGACGCAAACTACGTGTCGCCGCTCAATTACTTAGGCGACATTCCCCGGGCCATTCTCCTACCAACGAGAAGGCCCTAGTCGACGCCGAGCGTTCAGCACGGCATGCCGACTAGGGCAGGATTCTCGCGAGGAGAACTAGCGCTTACTGGTCAACCTTGTGCTTCGGAGTGCGGACCTCGGCCCCCACCGAAATCACACGACTCGGCCACCAGAACCTCTCCCCCAGCATGAACGCGAGTGAGGGAACAATCACCGTGCGAACGAGGAGGGTGTCGAGAAGCACACCGATGCAGACGATGATTCCAATCTGCGTCAGAGTGATGAGCGGCAGCACGCCCAGCACCGCAAATACGGCAGCGAGCAAGATGCCCGCACTCGTGATCACTCCACCGGTCGACGACAGCGCGCGAATCATTCCCGTGCGGGTGCCGTTCTCAACGGCCTCTTCCCGGGCCCTCGTGACAAGGAAAATGTTGTAGTCAACACCCAAGGCCACCAAGAAGAGGAAGCTGAAGAGCACAACGTTGGTGTCGATCGCGGGGAAATCAAAGACCGACTGAAAGAGCAACCAACTGGCGCCCAAGCTGGCGAAGAACGAAGCGACAACCGTCAGCAGCAGAAGGATGGGCGCGACGAGCGAGCGCAACAGCAGCACCAGAACGATAAAGACGAGCCCCAGAATTAGCGGAATCACGAGATCCTGGTCCGACTGCTGAGCCCGCTCCACATCGAGAGCTTGCGCATCCAGGCCGCCGACGAGGGCATTGGCACCATCGATCGTGGAGAGTTCAGCCCGAAGAGCCTCAATGGCAGCAAACGAGCCTTCAGTTTCGGCCGCGTCATCCAACACCACACTCAACTGAGTGATCGTGTCTGTGCTTTCGCCGATTCGAACAGCACTGACGCCCTCTACGCCCTCAGCGGCCGCGGCCGTCTGCTCGGCGTAGTCAGAGTTCACGATGACCGACGCGGGTGAGCCGCTGCCCGCCGGGAACGCATCCGCAATCAGCTCTTGACCTTGAACAGCTTCAGGAACCTGCGTGAAGCTCTCGGTTTGGGACAGACCGATCTTGATCTGCGGGACGCCCAATGAGAATGCTCCGAGAACAATCGCACCCAACACCGCCACCACGACAGGTTTCTTCGAGACGAGCACACCCAGTTTGTGCCACACCCCGCGCTCAGCACTGCCTTCAGTGCCGAACCTGGGGATATAGGGCCAGAACAGACCGCGACCGAAAAGCACAAGCGCGGCGGGCAGCACCACGAGAGCAAAAATCATCGCAATAACGACACCCGTAGCGCAGGCAATACCGAGGGCTCGGTTGCCCTGCAGTTCGGCAAACACGAGCGTAAGCAAGGCGAGGACTACCGTGCTACCGCTAGCGATAATCGCGGGGCCAGCGCCACGAAGAGCACGAGACATTGCCTCCCGGCGGTCCTCTACGAGACGCAGTTCGTCGCGATAGCGGGCAATCAGGAGCAGGGCATAGTTAGTACCGGCGCCGAATACCAGCACCGAGAGAATTCCTGTCACCGAAGCATCAAGCTGGATGCCGGCGAGCGCAGCCACTCGAGCGGCGACGATTCCCGCGAGGCCATCGGCAGTACCGACGACAACGAGCGGCACGAGCCAGAGCCATGGACTGCGGTAGGTGACGAGGAGCAGCACAGCGACAACGATGACCGTGGTCAAGAGCAGGGTGAAGTCTGCGCCTTCAAACACGGCCGCGATGTCGACAGCGAATCCTTCGGGACCGCTCAGCAGCGCGGAGAGCCCGTCGGGCAGATCTGCATTTGCTTCTGCACGGATGGCATCGGCACGTTCTGCTTGCTCCCCTGCTTCAGAGAGCTTGTCTAGCGGAACCGTGATGAGCGCCGTAGTGCCATCGTCGGAGAACGAGGGCGGCGGCACGAATCCGTCGGCGGAAAGATCGGCGAGCGTGCCTGTTGCGGTCGTGATCGCGGCAACGTCAGCATCGGTCAGCTCGGCACCGTCGCGCGTGTACACGAGAAGAGCCACGGTTGAATCCGCGCCGGGCAAGTTCTCGGCGGCAGCCGCGGCCTGAGCAGATTCCGCAGAGTCGGGCAGACCGACGCCGGGCAAGGCCCCCTCCGCATTGCCTGAACCGGCAGCAAAAATTGCTCCCGCGGCGAGGAGAGCAGCGACCAATACGATCCACGACGTCTTTCGAGCAGTGATGAACGTCCTGAGGCGAGACATCGCTCTCCTTCTGAAGAAAAGTACTTCGATTAGTTAGATATTAGGCAAGTTAGAAACATACCGGTAAACTTATCCGTATGCAACACACCGATCCCTCCATCGAGCGGCCTCAAGCACGCCGCCCTACGCAGTTGTTGCGCGACATCCTCGACATCAGCGAAGAGTTTGAGGAACACGTCGGTCGAACCCTGTCGGTGAACGCCACGGACCTCGAAGCGATGGAACACCTGATCATGAGCGGGCCGCTCCCGCCAACGGAGCTGTCTCGCCGGCTCAACATCTCGACTCCCGCAGTAACAGCCTCGATCGACCGCCTCATTACCGTTGGCCACGTCACGCGAGAACAGCATCCAACGGATCGCCGCAGCGTCATTGTCGTTCCCAACCCGCGATCCGTCGCAACGGCCATGGCGACCCTCATGCCGATGATCATGGGCATCGACCGCGTGCTCGACAACTTCGACGACCACGAGAAAGACGTGATCGAGCGCTACCTCAACCACGTCGTCACGGTCTATCGAGAACAGCTGCCTGACCCCGCTGAGGTTCCCGCGCCCAAACCTGCCGTGCCTCCGCCAGCAACGGATACCCCGGGGCCTCGACGGTCGTCGTGGAAACCCGAAGCACCTCACGGTCCGAGCGCTTTCACGAACTAAGCGGCAGCCGTAGGCCACCAACAGCGGCTTGTGACCAGCCAGCAAGCATCACGCCCGCGGATGCGCCGTTCGATAGCTCTCGCGCAACCGCTCGGTCGACACATGAGTATAGAGCTGTGTCGTGCCCAGACTCGCATGGCCCAGAAGCTCCTGCACTGCACGCAAGTCAGCACCCCCATCGAGCAAGTGCGTCGCAGCGGTGTGTCTCAATGTGTGGGGCCCAGAACCGCCAGAGCCCGGCACATCAACCAAGAGGTGCGCAATCACTTCGTAGACGGTCCGCGAGCTCATTCGCTTGCCTCGCGCCCCCACAAAAAGTGGCGCCCTGCTTTCGGCGTCATCCGTCAGCTGGCTGCGGCCGCGCTCGCGGTAGTCGTTCAATGCTCGCTGTGCGGGAATCCCAAACGGAACAACGCGTTCCTTCGAGCCCTTGCCCATCACTCGCACAGTCAAACGCGAATCATCAATATCGCTCGCGCTCAAACCCACCAGCTCGCTCACCCGCAGCGCTGATGCGTACAAGAGCTCGACGATTGCCCTGTCCCGCAACGCGACCGGATCGGACGACGATGCGCGCGCCTCAACACTCTGCAACATCTCAGACATTTGGTCGCGATTGAGAACCCGAGGCAAGTGCCGCTCTGCTTTGGGCGCTTTGAGGCGAGCCGCAACATCCAACTCGGTGTGACGGTTTGCCGTAAGCCAAGCGCTGAAAGCGCGGGATGCGGCCGCTCGACGCGCCAGCGTTGACTTAGCGAGACCCTCCTGAGACGACTGCCACAACCACTCTCGAAGAAGCTCCAGATCGAGGTCGACAGGCTCAGTCGCCGCGCGCTCAGCCGCAAAACCGACGAGTTTCATGAGATCGGATCGATAGGAACGAATTGTGTGCACGCTAAAACCGCGGTCAGCCGAAAGGTATTCGACAAACGAATCCACGAGCCGGTGCAGGTTCACTCCTCTATCGTGAGGCATGGCGGGGACAATCAGCCGCGACACGGTAGCGTTTCGGCATGACCGCGCACCCTTCGCCCTCGCACGACCGCACGGCTCTCGTCACCGGAGCGACCTCGGGACTTGGTGCGGAGTTTGCAACACAGCTTGCTGCGGCAGGGCACAACCTAGTCCTTGTAGCGCGTGATCGCCCTCGACTTGAGAGCGTCGCCGAAGCTCTGCGCAGTGATTTCGGCGTGGCCGTAGAAATCCTGAGCGCGGACCTCACCGACCCCACCGAGCGCGCGCACGTCGAACGGCGACTGGGCGCCACAGAGAACCCGGTCAGCTTTCTCGTAAACAATGCCGGCTACGGACTGCCACAAGAATTCGAGATCAACTCGGTCGATGACGAAGAGCGGATGCTCGAAATCCTGAGCACGGTCCCGCTGCGACTCAGCCACGCAGCACTCGGCGGAATGCTGTCACGAGGCACGGGGACGATCCTCACGGTGGCAAGCATCGCTGGCGGTGCTCCCCTCGGTACCTATGCGGCCGCGAAAACGTGGGCTCTCAACTTCAGCAGCTGGGCCCATGCACAGTATCGTCGCCGCGGGGTGACATTCACTGCGGTCGCGCCTGGTTTTGTACGCACGGAATTCCACTCTCGACTTGGCGTCAAACGCTCCGATATGGCTCCGCAGTGGATGTGGCTCGACGCAGGATTAGTCGTTCGTTCTGCGCTGCGCGCAGCCGCTCGCGGCCGCCGACTCTCAGTACCGAGCCTGCGGTACCGAATCATCTGGGGTCTCATGAAAGTCACTCAGCCCGTCATTCTTCTGTTTGTCGCACGCGCGAGTAGCGCTGCGACTGGGAGCGCTGACGCGACTGGCGCCAGTCGCGCGACGAGCGGCGAAGGCTAACGGACCGAGAATCCGCGTGCTTCGACTTCTTCTTTGAGGTGATCACGGAGCGCGATGTAGGGACCGGTGACCCCTTCTGGTTTGCTCGTTCGTCGTGACGTGTGCTCTGCCCAGCCGTATTCTTCATCCGGCACGTCGACCTCGCCGCTAGCTACGTGGCGACCCGCGTAGAGACCATTCGCGATCATCACCGCGTCGTACTCGTGCACGTGCTTCTCCACGTCAGCACTTGAATACTGTTCACGATGCACAACGGCCTCACTCGGAAGTCGCGGCTTAGTCCCCCGACGGACTCCTTCGCTCGGATAGCCGATCGTGAGCCCCACAACCGCAAAAACGCCCTGCGGAAGGGCCAACTCTTCAGCAATCGCGCTGGGGTTGTTGCGTATCGAGCCGATGGGGACGGCACCTAGACCTAAAGACTCTGCGGCGACAAGCGCGTTCTGCATCGCGAGAGCTGAGTCGATAGACGAGAGCAAGAACATTTCCAGGTTGTTGGCATCGAACGACCGCCCCTGGCGTGCGGCGAGGTGATGGAAGCGAGAGATGTCGGCGCAGAAAACCAGCATGACGGGTGCTTCAGCGACGTAGGCCTGGTCGCCAACAAGGTGTGCCAGTCGTGCGCGACGGTCAGCATCCTCTACGACCACGATGCTGAACGCTTGGAGGTTTGACGATGTCGGTGCGCTTCGAGCCGACACCAGAATTGCTTCGAGAACGTCGGCCGCAAGCGGCGTCTCTTCAAAACTGCGGATTGACTCGTGACTCGTAAGCACACGGATGGTGTCAGTGATGAACTCTGCTGAGATCTCGCGCTTCTCTTGTTCGATTCGAGTGAGAGGAGGAGTGTGCGTCGAACCCAAAGTCATAACCCGATGATTTCACGTTCGACTGGATGCTCGGTGCACGCCACATCAGACGCTCATGACGAGCAGCGGACGCGGAATCTCCGCTTTAGTCGGAGGCAGTGGCTTCAGTCGCGGCGTTGAATGTCGACTTCTTGGCAGAGAACGTTTCGAGGCGCTGTTCAGGCGTCATCGCTTCTATTTGCGCCCACGCATCTGCCGAATGTCCGGTGATTTCTGTGGTGTCACCGATCGGGATGATGGAGTGCACGGTCTGCTTTTCGTAGACGTGCACAACGTTCACCGCTTGGCCGTAGTCGACGCCGGAGAGCAGTCGGTTTTCGGCACTTAAATCGAGTGTGTAACAGGTCGCCGACGCAACAGAGACGGGGATTCCCGCAAATGTTGAGTGGGTCGAGTAGTGCAGGTGCCCCGCCAAGATGACCCGCACATCGCTGCCCTGCAGCACCGCCGCAAGGCGGTCTTGACGCTGCAATTCGAGCATCCCCATGGCTTCTAGCATCGGCGTGGGAATGGGCGGGTGGTGCACCGCGAGCACCGTTCCGTGCGGTGCAGGTGTCGCGAGTTCGGTGCGCAACCATTCCAACTGTTCGTCGCTGATATCACCGTGGTGGTAGCCCGGCACCGTGGTGTCGAAGGAGATGATGCGTAGCCCTTCAATCATGTAGACACGATCTTGCGGGGCATCCGACTGTTCATCAAAGAGAAGCTTCGAGTACTGGTCGCGTTCGTCGTGGTTGCCCATGACCCACACGATTTCGGCATTCATGCGCTTCGCTGCTGGTTCGACTATCTCGCGCAATCGAACGTAAGCGTCGGTCTCCCCTAAGTCTGCGAGGTCTCCGGTAAATACAATCGCTTGCGGGTGGGCCGTCGACCGTTCCAGTTGAGCGAGTGCTTGCTGAAGGTGATCGATCGTGTTGGCGGTGCCGTAGAGCGGACGGCCACCGGCGAGGAGGTGGGTGTCGCTGACGTGCGCAATGACGTGGCTGGGGGCAGGGTACTGGCCGAGTTGTATCACATGCCCAGCCTAGGCCTGCGGGGTGTCATTCGACAGGGCAGGCGTTCGGGAGACGTGGTCGGCCGCAGCCTACTCACTGTCACGTTAACGCAGGATGCCCGCCTCCACGGTTGTGGCGGCGGGCATCCTCGGTCGCTGGTGCTGTGCTAGGCACTCACGCGCTCAGTGAATCTAGTCTTTCTTAGCGATGACGGGCAGTTGCACGGTTCCAGTGCGAACGCTTTCGACGGCAGCATCAAATTCACCGGTGATTCCGTCGCTGTTCTTGAAGGTGGCGAGGCTCACGATGACCGCAACGATGATGTTGAGGGCGAAGCCGGGCACGATTTCGTACATCACGCCGGAGAGCGCATCGATGTTGCCCCACACGATGACGGTAACCGCACCGGCGATCATTCCGCCGATTGCGCCAGCAGTGGTGAGTTTGCGCCAGAACAGTGACAGCAGCACGATCGGACCGAACGCTGCACCGAAGCCGGCCCACGCATAGGAGACCAGTTCGAGCACTGAGGAGTTGGGGTCGAGCGCGAGCAGGATGGCGATGACCGAAACAACCAGAACACCCATACGACCGAGCACTACTTGAGCCTTGGGGGTTGCTTCCTTCTTGGCAACGATCTTGAAGAGGTCTTCTACGAGCGCCGACGACGACACGATCAACTGCGACGAGATTGTGCTCATTACCGCGGCGAGAACTGCGGCGAGAACGAATCCGGCGATCAGCGGGTGGAAGAAGATCTGCGAGAGCTCGAGGAAGACCTTCTCTGGGTCATCGAGGGTGAGGTCGGGATTTTGCTGGAAGTAAGCAATACCAATGAGGGCGGATGACATGGCACCGAGAACGGAGATGATCATCCAGCTGATTCCGATACGGCGACCCGCTACGGCATCACCGGGCGAGCGCAGGGCCATAAAGCGAACCAGAATGTGCGGCTGACCGAAGTAGCCGAGGCCCCATGCTGCAGCCGAAATTGCTGCGATGGCGGAACCGCCGAAGAGGTTGAGCATGTCTACTTCTTCGGTGCTGACGGCGCGGATTGATTCCATAGCGCCGTCGATGCCGCCCACCTGGGAGATGCCGACGATCGGCACAAAGATCAGGGCGAGGAAGATCATGATGCCTTGAACGACATCAGTGTAGGTGGCTCCGATGAAGCCGCCGAAGAGGGTGTAAAGCACGGTTACGCCACCGACGAGCAGCATTCCGATGAGGTATTCGGAGTTGAACGCACTCTCGAAGAATTTGCCGCCGGCCACCATGCCGGAGGAAACGTAGAACGTAAAGAAGACGAGGATGATGATGCCCGCGGTGATGCGAAGAATGTGCGTCTTGTCGCGCAGGCGGTTCTCAAAGAAGCTCGGAACGGTGATCGAGTTCTTCGATACCTCCGTGTAGGCGCGCAAGCGTGGAGCGACGAACTTCCAGTTGAGCCACGCGCCGATCGTAAGACCGATCGCGATCCAGCCCTCTACGAGGCCGCCGATGTAGAAAGCTCCGGGAAGCCCGAGAAGCAGCCAGCCGGACATGTCGGATGCGCCAGCACTGAGGGCTGCGACTCCAGGACTGAGCTTGCGGCCCGCGAGCATGTAGTCGTCAAGGTCGGTTGTCCTCTTGTAGGCCCACCAGCCGATGCCTAGCATTGCGGCCATATAAATGACCATCGCAATAATTTGGAAGGTTAGATCGTTCAAGGTGTCGCCTTTCTCATGCGTGTGCGTGGGTTAAGCCTGTCTACCCTTGCAGAGATAAGGGTTAGTAACAATCTCAATCCCTGAGCAGGAAACATTACTTTTTCTTAACTGTCTGCCTCAGGTTGCCGAAACCAGCAAGATTTCGCAGTGTGCGCAGGTTTATTGCACCGCAGTGCGCGCATTCACAGCTTTCACCTCTGGTGCGCACAGTCTTTTTTCTTTGCTTTATTGCGCTAAGTGGTTGCGAGTGGGCTCGTCAAGGCGCGGAAGCGGGCTCAAGCGCACGGTTCGCGGGACTCATGACGCAGCGCGCTTCCAGCCTCGCTCAGTTTCGGTGACGCGACCCTCAAGTTCGAGCAGCCCGAGCTGGGCGCGAACCGCAGAGATTGCGAGGCCGCTGCGCGCGGCAACGTCATTGGCGGTGCGGGCGCTGCGAGCGCTCAGGGCGTCCAGCAGGCGCGTCCTTTCGGTGTCGCGGGGGCCAGCGGCATCCGCTTTCTCGTCGGATCCGTGAACGCCATCGGCCGCTCCCGCGACATTTTCGGCGGAAAGCAATCCGTGTTCGATCGGTGCAAGTTCCGCCATCTGATCGGGATTCGTGACGCACACCGCATCAAAGTCACGAATGAGTCGGTGACACCCAGCGGATGCCGCACTGGTGACCGGCCCGGGAACAGCCCCGAGTGGTCGCCCGAGCGTTGCAGCGTGTCCCGCGGTGTTAAGAGAGCCAGAACGCCAGCCTGCTTCAAGCACGATCGTGGCCATGCTCGCCGCGGCGATGAGCCTGTTGCGCTGCAAGAACCGCCACTTAGTTGGGGGCGATCCGCAGGGGAGCTCCGAGATGACGACGCCGCTCTCGACGATGCGACCGAGAAGCGCGTCGTGGCCGCTCGGGTAGAAGCGGTCCACTCCCCCAGCGAGAAACGCGACGGTGAGTCCCTGACTTGCGAGAGCAGCGCGATGGGCCATGCCGTCGATTCCGTACGCCGCGCCGGACACAATCGTGTAGCCGCGATCGACGAGCCCGGCGGATGCTTCCATTGTGATGTGTTCGCCGTAACCTGTGGCCGCTCTTGCTCCTACGAGGGCGATGCCGCGCTCGATTCCCGCAAGAGCTTCGTCGGTTCCGCGAGCCCAGAGCGCTGAGGGCGAGTGCCAGTCGAGGTCGTTAAGTCGCGACGGCCACAGAGTGTCGTGAGGTGTGAGCAGGCGCGCGCCAAAGCGTGCAGCCTGACGCAGAGCGATGAGCGCGGTGTTGGACTTGAGCCGCGGCATCCACCGGTCGATTGCTTGAGCCATATCGTCTTCAGCAACAGTATCGCCGTCGAGCGAAAGAGCGGCAGCAAACCGTTCTGGCTCCCAGTGTTCGACAACTCCTGTGAGCGCGCGCACCGCACCAAGCTGTCGGATAGCGCGACCGGCGAGACGATCACCAGGTTCGGCAAGCCCGCTCCAGGTGGCTCGGGCAAAGCGCTCTTCGATTGCATCTCGGTCGAGGTCATCGCCCCCTCCGACGCTGACCGCCTTTACTAGGGTGGCAACTTCTGATTCTTTGAGTCCAAACATGCTCACTGTGACATGGCCTTTCTGAGGTAGAGCGCTTGCCCAACGTGGGTATCGTCAGGTCGGGAGTCGTCGGCGAGGTCGGCGAGGGACCACGCGACGCGGAGCACTCCTTTGTTACATACTTGGCGTAACGTCACTCGTATCGATGAAAAGGAAGGACACCATGAGCGATAAGAGTCTCAAAGCCGCACTGTATTTTCGGCAATCCGTCGATACACAAGAGGGCATCGAACGTCAGCGCACCAGGTGTCGCCACCTTGCATCTGCTCGCGAGTGGGAAGTAGTCGATGAGTACGTCGATAACGATGTCTCTGCGACGAAGTCCCGCGGCGAAGGCACCGCATGGTCACGGATGCTCAACGATGCTGCTGGGGGGAAGATCGACGTTGTTGTCGCAGTGAACCTCGATCGCCTGCTGCGAACACAAAAAGACCTCACCGCGCTCATGGACACCGGCGCCCTTGTAACCACCCTCGAGGGCGAGATTGATCTAGCGTCCGCATCCGGCGAAATGCAAGCCACCGTCCTTACCGCAATGGCAAGGTTCGAAGCTCGCCGCAAAGGTGAACGTCAGATTCGCGCCAATAAGGATCGTGCCGCTAAAGGTTTGCGGTCTGGTGGCCGTCGTCCGTTCGGTTACGAAGCTGATGGGGTCACACTCCGAGAGCCTGAGCGTGCAGCCATTGAGGACGGTTTCAAGTCTTTCCTTGCAGGTGTCCCCCTCGCAGCAATTGCCCGGTCATGGCACCAGCGGGGTCTCGTTACTACGCAGATGCGTTACAAGGGTGCGCGGGATGAAAACGGGAAACTTGTCGAACCTTCATATTGGACTGCGAGCGCGGTCAGGCAGCTACTCACCAATCCCCGATACATGGGGAAGCGTGCCCACCTTGGCGAGGTCGTGGCAGATGCCGAATGGCCTGCGATCGTTGAGGAAAGCACTTGGCAGGCCGTTAACGCCATTCTGCGCCACCCCGAACGCCGTAACGCCCCCAAACGCGGCCGATACCTTTTGTCCGGTCTAGCGCTCTGTGGCGTATGTGGCTCGAAAGTTCATGCAGGGGGCAATGCTCGAAAAGGTACGCCTGGTTATCGCTGCAGCGGGTCTGCAGGCCACTTCGCACGCATGTCCCTCCCCGTAGAGAGTTACGTCGAAGAAGTGATGATTGCGCGCCTGTCAGCACCCGATGCTGCGTTGCTCACAAAGAAGAGGAACGAAAGCCCCGATAGCGACGCGTTGAGCCTCGAGCTCTTAGGCATCCGCGAACGGCTAGAAACGATCGCACTCGACTTCGCGGACGGAGCAATAACCAGCTCACAACTTCGCTCTGCCACCGAACGACTACGCGAGAGACACCAAGAAATAGAGGAAGCACAGGCCGACGCCGGCCGTGTGGACATTCTCGGAGATCTCGTCAACGCTTCCGATGTTCGTGCAGCGTGGGAATCTCTGGCTCTCGAACGCAAACGAGGAATCATCGCAGTGCTCGCAGTCATCAGGCTCCACCCTGTAGGCCGAGGCAGAAGAAACTTCAATCCTGACACCGTGGGGATTGATTGGCTGTCCTAGACAGCGAAGGGCCCCCGACCGCTGTAACGGTTCGAGGGCAGTCCGAAAAACCAGTGAAGGAAAAACGAACATGTCAATTATCGCAGAAACCACACCCGCACTCACCGCCGGCAACTACGCGGAAGCAAGCAAGGGCGTTAGGCAGCGCATTGCCAATCGAGAGACCTCGAATACGGAAGTCTTCCCCTGTTCAGTCACCAACTGTGCTGGACACCGCGAGATCGAACTCCTCGAGCGCTGGGAGGACCTCAACCACGAAGTGCTGAACGTCACAATGCCCACCGACGACCTCGAAGTCAACGGCATCAATGAGGGGGAGATCAGTCTCATCCTCCGCGACGAAGGCGATGTCATTTACCACTACTCCCACTTCGAAGGTGAAATCAGAATCGACCACCTGGACGACTTCATCGCGCAACTCAAAGCAACCGTCACCACGGTCGAAGAATTCAAAAAGAACACGGAAGCCCTAACCGACAACTAGCCTCTCTCCCTGCCTACGCGTGTAGGCAAGGGATCCCCCGATGTAGCTCAGTGGACAGAGCAAACGGTTTCTACCCGTTTGGCCGGGAGTTCGAATCTCCCCATCGGGACGCACCAAACCCCAGCAGCAGCGTCACCAACGCAATATCCTGCGGGATTATTCAAGACGCATGAGAGGAACAGAAGGATGACTGAGAAACTATCGCGGCTTTCACTCTGGCTGGAATCGAGCAAAAGGCAGCAAGCCGAATTCGAGGCCCTTGCAGCAAGCAAAGAGACAACAGAGCTTCTAAGAGCGAGCATTCGCGTGTCTGGCAGCACTTCACGCATTAATCTGCTGTGCAAGAAAGGTCACCCGACCGGGCTCGTTGCGCGGCTAGGGCTGGTCGATGATAAGGCCGTTGTGCGGCTGTCATCGATGCCCAACAGCGTCAAGCCTGAACTTCTCACCCTCAGAGGTTGGGAGAATGGGGCATCTGTCGTGATGACATGCGCGGTGTGCGGCTCGAAGCACCGAACCTCACTAGCTCGGGTTCTCCAAGGGTCGCTGCTGGCCCTAAAAGCCGGAAGAACGGGCTTTCGAATGAATTAGTTGCTGAATGACTTGACATTCGAACACACATACACTTATACTTCAAGTCGAGGTAGTCGGAGCCTCACCAAACTACACCGACACGGTTCAGGGCCTCCATTCGGAGGAAGTAGCCCCACAGCTCCCAGTGAAGTAGCAGAGCAATCTGCCTTCCTACGGGAGCTTTTTTTGTCTACTACCCCGGTTCTAATAGCTCGATCGAAACTCGGAGTTGCCACTCGCAGCGGCGACATCAACGCCGTCAGATCAGCTCGTCGCGACTTAGCCGCCGCCAACCTCGAGCAGTACATTGAGCGTGTCGTTTCTGACGCTCCCCCTCTCACGTCAGATCAGCGTGACCGCATCGCCGCCCTGCTCGGTGGTGGTGCCTAATGGATGTCAGCACCCACAACCCCACGACTGGGAATCACGAAACAGTCGAAGACCTAACCAGGTTCGCCGCAAACGCTTTTGCCGCCGCAGGGATTGAGTACCGTCCCGCCCGCATGAGCAAGTTCATTCGTCGCATTCACCGTGCCGGCAATGAAGTCCGTGCAGCAATCACTCGCTACCTCGATAACGAGCTAGACGCCCGATCATGGGCAGGGTTCGAGCTATACGCCGTTTCTGGGTACGCAGACCCCACAGGGGCACGAGCAGCACGGAACGTTGACCGGGCGCGAGGTGCCCGATGAACGCCGAAAGCCGCCCCCTGGATGGAGCGGCTTCACACGAATCGGCTGGCAGGCCTTTTGCTAACTCCAAGATTACCGGAGATATCGACCTAGTCGCGATTTCCGAAAGCTCCAATAACCCCCGCTACGAGGTCTACCTCGCGGGATGGTCTGCCGGCTTCGAATCACAGCAAGCACGCATCGACCGCCTCACATGGGAACGTGACGTTCTCTACTTCGTTGCCAACAACAAGGGCAAAAATGGTGGCGACTTCTACACGCACAAAACAAGTGAGTTGTGGAATGAGGCCGTCCGATGAACGCACCCGTAGCTTTCAATGCCTCGTGGCTAATGCAGCAAACGTTCCCGCCAGTCAAGTACGTCGTCCCGGGCATCATCCCTGAAGGCATGACGCTGCTCGTAGCGGCTCCGAAGATCGGTAAGTCGTGGATGGTTTTAGGGCTGGGCTTAGAGCTCAGCAATGGTGGCCATGCGTTCGGCAGTATTGCTGTCGGTAAGCCCCGCCCAGTGTTATACCTAGCGCTCGAAGACGGTCAACGCAGACTTCAAGACCGGTTGCTGAAGCTGAACCCGTCCGATGTCTCCCACCGGCTCGAGTTCATCACGTCAGTTGGTGACGCAAAAGTCATCGACATCATCAGCGAGTACATGCTCAGGCATGACGGTCTAGACCCCGTTGTCATCCTCGACACTCTCGGCAAAGTCATGCCACCTGCAACCGGCAACCAGTCTGCCTACGGTCACGACTACAAGATGCTGTCAGCTCTTAAAGCGACGAGTGACGCGGTACCTGGTTCAAGTCTGGTGATCGTTCACCACACGAACAAGGGTGAGAAAGGCGACTTCCTCGATGCTGTCAGCGGCACCCAAGGAATCGCTGGCGCAGCGGACACAGTGCTTGTTCTAAAGCGCGATCGGCAGGACAAGGCCGCGACCCTCCAAGTGACCTCTAGAGACGCTGAGGAAGGCGAATACGCCATGGAAATGAACGATGGATCGTGGGAGCTCAAAGGTGCTGATCTGGCTGCAGCCGCACAAGCAGCACAAACGGCCAAGCAGACAGATGGTGTTGGCGATCGAATGGCTGACGTCATTGAGAAAGTAGGAGAGTTCCCAGAGGGCATCAAGCCACAAGATTTGGCTGTTCTGATGCAACTCGATTACAAGTCGGCACAGGTCTACCTTTCCCGTGCGTACGAATCTGGGCGAGTCAATCGCCCACACCGGGGCGTCTATACCCCTGTTGTAAGTGTTGGTTCTGTTGGTTTCAGTTCTCAAAACAACACAACCAACACAAACAACACCCCCTTAGAGGGAGTCGAACCGTGAGCCGCGCCAGAGAGTCATACGAGCGTCTAAGCATCGCAATGCTCGCGACAAGCCCCAAGTGTTCGCAACTCGATTTCTTTATCGACGACGAACTCACACCCGCAGAAATCGAAGTCTGCAAAACCATCTGCAGCGACTGCCCCCTGCGAACTCTCTGCGCTGAATATGCAGAGATCGCACGCCCCAAAGCAGGCGTATGGGCCGGCAAACGCTACCGCACCAATAAATCAACGACAAAGGACAACTGACATGGCAATGTATCCAACCCCACCCGGCGAATCCCTAGAACCAATCGTCCAGAAAATTCGCGACGTCGAGAGAAAAGTTCAGGAACTAGCTCGCCCCTCAGGAACAAACATCGCATCACTGGTTGATCAGGTGCAAGCGGCACTAGCCGACCTAAGCGCAACCGTCATCGCAGAAACGAGTTCCTACCTAAGTTCGGGCACAGTCAACATGGCGAACATCTCCGCATCGGGCAGCATCTCCGCATCGGGAAATGTCACATCGTCCGGAACAATAAGTGCAGCATCCGCGCTGAAGAGTTCGGGCGCGGCCACAACGAATCTTGGCTCCGTTCCGGGCAACAGGCAAGCCGTATGGCAAATATATGACGGCAGCAACGTTGGCCTTTATGGGTACGCGCCGTCTTCGATAACCACAAAGACGAACCTTGAGCAAGTTCCCTACTCTGCGGAATCGTTTTTACGTTGTGCCGCATACCTGTACGAGTACAAAGATCAAGTCGCCATGCGTGACGACCCAGACAGCGAGTACTACAACCCCGCCTATGACATCCCGCAAGAAGTCGGATATATGGCTGAGCATCTAATCGAGAACGGGCTGAAACAGTTCGTGACAATCCGCGATGAGCAGCCCATCGGTATCGACTACGCGGCATTTGGCGCAGTGGGCATGACTGTCATTGGACGCGCCCACGAGCGGGAGCTGGCTCAAATAAATTCGCGCTTAGAAACGCTCGAGAGCACTCTGGCGAGCCTCAACACCTCGCCAACAAACAATTCCCCCGAGGAGACCAAGTGAAAACCCCACCCGAAGCCAACGTCCTCAGAGTCACCGCACGAGGAAAAGTGATCGTCCAATGCCCCTACTGCGGAGGGGAACACCAACATGAACGGTTCAAATATGGGCACCTCGAACACCGTGCACCAGGTTGCGGAGTCTATGCACCAGTGAACCGAGAACAACGACTAGCCGGCTACACCTTCACAGTCCCCCGAAACAACACGACGAAAGGCACCCAGTGAACCGCAGCACCCCGGACGAAGACGACGGACTTCTAACAGCGCTCAAACGAGCGATCACCCCCACAGGGTTTGCGATCTTCAACGAGCAGCGCCCCGAGGGCAACCGAACCCCGCTAGCACTCAACGACGACGTGGGAATCGCCCGAATACTCGGAATGCCCATCGACAACAACCACGAAACTCTCAACTGAAAGGCAACACATGAACACCATCACAACACTCTCGACCCTTAGCAACGACGTGAAGACCGTAGTGGCCGCAGGAGGCACCACAACCAAAGAATACGATCGACTTATCCGCCGCTGGGACGACTTCACCGAACTAGGCAAGCCAGCAACTAAAGCACTCACCGCCGCAATCCTCGGAGATACCCCGATGGAACGTGTCGGAGAACTTCAAGCCCTCGCCCTTGCCGAACAAGCAACCCCCATCGCAGCCGCTGATATCCGCATCATCGCAGCCGAGAGCATCTACCCTGCCGTGCGTGCCGAAATCACAAAGGCAGCACAATCGAACTACGAAACAATTGCAAAAAAGTTCACAGCAACAGGAAAAGCATTCAGTAGAGCAGCGAGCGTTATCGATCCTGAAAGCGACCCTGCCGGCCTCATCAGTGCCGACGACGCGACACGTAAAGCATGGACAGACTCAGGAATTCTGGCTCACCAACTCAATTCTCAATTACGCACTCTCGCGACCGCAGCACGACTAGCGGGAGCACAAGTCAGCTCAGACACCGGACTGCTCGCGCTAACAATCGCACCGGAAACCTCTCACCGCCGCCGAGTCTGGGAAGCATGGCAAACACATGGGCGCACCGGACGATGGGCAGCGATTCACGCACTCGGCCTATCGATCGAGGCCTGCTGCCTCGAAGACCACACACCATACCGCGAACCAGCGCCGCTAGAGACACGCTACGAACGCACACGCTTCGGGCAACAGGCCTACTCTTTCGACCCCGAAGACCAGACCCCCGACCCCGCAGAAAGCTAACCCCCACCTCCAGCACGTGGGCCGGCGCTCAACCATGGCTGCCGGCCCACACTGCAGTGAACAGGAACGGCGATGCCCAGCCAAAACTTCAACCCGACCCCCACCTGCCAAACAGAACCACAGACAGAACACACGCAGGACTCAGAACCAACACAACAACTGCGCACACAAAGAAACTTCCACGCACGACACCAGCAACACACAGCGCCAAGCAAGAAGAACGAAGAACTCCGACATACAGCCACACCCCGGCACCCCACCCCCCGGCCACCCCTTTGCGCCTCTGGCGGCATAGGCGCATCTTGTGTGTGCGCAGTCGAAACGTTTGGCCCTTGATTACCCCTATTGCACATATTTGGAGCGAAAATGAATGAAATGAAAGGCCCCGCAAGTGGGTCGAAAGTGTATGCACCTCGTGGCCTTGCTGCTGCTGGCAGGAAGCTTTGGGATGCAGGTATTGAAGACTTTGAGTGGGCTCAGCACGAGTTGGCGATGCTCGAGGAAGCGTGCCGTACTCGTGATCGTATTGTGCAGCTCGATAAGCGTGTTGAGGCTGATGGTTTGATGATGAAGAGTTCGCAGGGTTTGCGTGTTCATCCGGCTATTTCTGAGGCTCGTCAACAGCGCCTGGTCATGGCTCGACTGTTGGCCACTTTGGGTATTCCGCCGTTGACTGAGGACGGTGGCTCTATGCCTGCTGCTCGCTCTGTGCGGGGCGTTTATGCGGGTGGCCGCTGATGGTTGCTCGTAAGCGTCGTGTGGCGTTAGAAGACGGCTGGGATTACCCCGCAGGGCTTCGTGTGTTTGACAAGGCGACGCATAAGTCGATGCGGAAGTGGCTTGCTGCTCGTCGTGCGGTTATTCCGCGTGTGAGTTCACCTGAGATAACTACTCGTCGCTGGTTGGCGGTTATTCAGGCGCATTACGCGCTCGAGCGAGAGATTCGCGCGAGGGAGATTTAGCGAGTGAACATTCTTGTGTGGCTTCGAAAAGCGGCTGAAACTGAAGACTCTCGTCGGAACCGACGGGCGCCTTTAACTCTGCTGCGGCGCGGATACAGGCGATTCAGAAATACCAAAGATAGGATATGGTCTAATGTTCGAAGGATGGAGGCGGGAATGCTAGGAAACGAGATCGCAGAAGAGATCATTTCCAGAGAACCTCGACTCTCCTCGATGAAGCTGCAGAAGCTTATGTACTACGTGGACGCATGGCACCTTGCCGTCGAAGGCGAACGGCTGATTACGGATCAACCATTTCGTGCGTACAAAGATGGCCCCGTCCATGAAGACGTCCGACATAAGCGCATGGATATGGCTACGCGCATGCACGGAACATCGACCGGCAAACTAACTCCGGCCGCAGAGTCGATCCTGAACTTGGTTATGGCTGAATTTGGTGGGCGAACCGGCGATGAATTGTCTGCGCTCACGCATGCTGAAGTTCCGTGGAAGAACGCTAGGGGCGATAAAGCTGACGGCGAAACTTCACGCGAGCCCCTGAACGAAGCAGAGATTGCTCGCTTTTACAGGTCTAGCCGACGGCTAGGCAACCGCACTGCTGCCGACCTTGCCGCGGGCGGAATATACGGCGTTTTCTCTCAAGCCGATCAGACAGAACTCGACATCGACGCAATTCTGGGTTCGCTTCCGAAATCGATTGATTTCGAGAACGAGCCTGCTTTCAACGGCAATCTAGTCGATTCGGGGAACCTCGGGTCAGCGTCGCGCTACGCGCAGAAGAGTGAGTAACCCCGAACCGACGACACATGTCGTTGTTTTCGATGTCAACGTGTATCTCGGCATTGCTCGATTGTTGGGTGAACCCTTTGCCATGGAGGATTTCAACGATCGAGTGATTAGCGTGGGAAAAAAGTTAGAGCATGAGCTCACAAAAGATGAGTGGTGCCTTCTCGCAGTAGCCGTCACCTCAAGCGGATTCTTGGCAGGCACCAGTCCCCTGCAAGTTTGGTCCAGCGATCACATCGATGGTTTGGTCGAATACAAGGCTGGTCAGGAAGAAAACAAACTCAAGAAGCCCGAAGATGCTGGACTCGGTTGGTCCAAGGACAACGCCCAATCACTGCGGTGTGATCTAGTGGACTGGGTGGTGCGGGAAAGTTCCGGGTCATCGATCAATATAGTGATTCCTAAATCGACCCCTCCCCTTAGCCACGAAGACGGCTTGGTTTACGCCACCGGGCGCGATTGCGCTGACGCTGACACACTCTGTGAGCGCTATGTAGTGACCTTTGATTCAGATTTCATGTCGGACGAATCCCTGAGTTATCCAAGAGTCCTCAGCCCCGACCAGTTTGTGCGCTTGGTGCGCACGGCTCGAAGAAATCTTGCAATTCAGGGTATGACGCGAAAACCTTGACGTGATTACGCGGCCACATAAGGGCCGTGTATGACCCTCTTTCAAGAATTAGCTTGATCCGCTTTTAGAGCTTGGCAAGCCCACATGAGGCGCATACCCACGCCACCGCAGAGCCCTTGCCTGACGGCTTCATCGGCTCTAAACAACTGATGCAGTTGGGGCTGTCGAGGTCGAACACGATATTCAGTCAATCCCTTCTACTAATGTTTTTTACGATTTCTCTTGACGCGGAGCACACGGTCATAGCCCCGCATGGTGATGCCGCCGCGTTCGAGAGCGCGATCGAGCCCGGAGGTGACTTTGGGGGCGAGCCGCAGTTCGCGACCACGCAGATACGAGCCCGGCACATGAGAGTTGAGCCGCCAGGGCGTCGCCTCGAGGCGAGCCGCTGCCCGTTGGCGGGCCGCCGTGACCCGCGCTCGGGCATCCGCTGTGGAGAGAGACGGTCGCTCTCCTGCTAGCCGCAATTGCGCACTCGTGATTCGCTCGACCCGAAACTGAATGTCGATGCGATCCAGTAGCGGCCCCGACAACCGGGCGAGGTAACGACGGCGGCTGTTGGGTGGGCACGTGCATTCGCTGTCACGAGCACCCCATTGCCCACACGGGCAGGGATTGGCCGCCATCACGAGCTGAAAGCGCCCAGGAAAGTGGGCGATCGCGTTCGCCCGATGGATGCTGATGACCCCGGATTCCAGCGGTTGTCGAAGCGCGTCCAAAGCTGCCGGCGCAAACTCGGGTGCCTCGTCGAGAAAAAGCACTCCGTCGGAGGCCCGAGCGGCAGCACCCGGACGAATCTGCGAGCTACCGCCTCCCACGAGCGCCGCGGCTGTAGCGGTGTGATGGGGTGCCTCAAGCGGTGGTCTCGTGGTGAGGCTGCTGCCGACGGGAAGCCCGGCGAGCGAACGAATGGACGAGACTTCGAGGGCCGCTTGCGGATCAAGATCCGGCAAGAGCCCGGGTAGTCGCGCCGCAAGCATCGTTTTGCCCGCACCGGGTGGGCCGAGCAGGAACACGTGATGGCCGCCTGCTGCCGCGACGAGCATTGCATCGATCGCATCGCTGCCGCCGATCATGTCGGCGAGATCGCCTGAGGTCTCGGGCGTCGCTTCGGGAGCGGGGCGAGTGATCACTTCGACCGGTTCTGGCTCGAACTCCCCACCGTGCCAGATGGCGGCATCTCTCAGCGATGGTACGGCGATCACTCCCATGCCAGGAACCAGTGATGCTTCGTCGGCATTGCCACTCGGCACCATGACGGTCGTGAATCCTGCGCGCGAAGCTGCGAGCACGGCGGGCAGCACGCCATTAACGGGACGTAGCCGACCATCGAGCCCCAACTCGCCGATATGGAGTACCCGATCGATCGATTCTGCAGAGATCGTTCCGGAGGCGGCGAGCGCCGCGAGCGCGATGCCGAGGTCGAAGCCTGAGCCGTGTTTCGGGAGGGCAGCAGGCGACAGGTTGACGGTGATTTTGCGGTTGGGTAGCCCGCATCCGGAGTTCGTCGCGGCTGCCCGAACACGGTCTTTCGCCTCGCCGAGCGCGGTATCGGGCAAACCAATGAGCACGAACCCAGGGAGGTTGTTGGAGAGGTCTGCCTCAATTTCGACAATCGCGCCTTCGAGTCCAAGCAGCGATACAGCGTAGGTTCTGCCGATCACGAGATGCGCTTCAGATGCTCGATCTCAACAGCACCACGCGAGGGCACAATCACGGCAATCGCATCGACGCGCACCGTTGAACCTGACCCGGGATGATCGTCGCACCACGCAGCAGCGAGTCGCCGTAACCGGGAGAGTTTCGATGCCGTTATCGACTCGAACGGATGCCCGAACAGAATGCTTGAGCGAGTCTTGACCTCGACAAAAACCACCTCGTCGCGGTCTCGCGCGATGATGTCAAGTTCTCCCTGTGAGCACCGCCAATTGCGGTCGAGAATCTTAAGCCCCGTGCTGACTAAGTGGTCGGCAGCGAGGCTCTCACCCCGCCTACCCAGGTCGTCTTTTGCTGCCATGGCTCAAGGTTCGCCGTTCAGCCCAACCGAGAACGCGAGAAAGCACCAATGGGAAAAGACTCCCCCGCGCGAGCGCATGGGGAGGACTAGTTAGCTAGCTGCTCGATCTAACGAGCTATGCAAGCCTCACAGCTCACGCGGTATCGTGCCGGTATGACGCGCAGTGACGACGGGCGAGTATGGCTTGAGCAGTGGCAGGTCGATGACCTGCCCGTTCTTGAGCGCAGCAATACACCCGAGATGACGGTGTTTTTAGGCGGCCCCGAAAGTGATCAACAGATCGTGACACGGCACGCCAAGTTTCTTCATCTCTGGGAGACGGGCGATGCACGGATGTTCCGCATCCGCTCCGCGTCAGCAACAGCACCGGTCGGGTCAGTGGGCTATTGGAAAAAGAGATGGCGCGACAAGGATGTCTATGAAACTGGCTGGAGCGTTCACACCGCCCACCAAGGTCACGGTATCGCCGCTCGCGCCCTCGCTGAGTGCCTCCAGCATGCGGCAGACACAGGCGACAGACATCAGGTGTTCGCGTTCCCGCGCACCGACAACTCGGCATCGAATGCGCTGTGTCGGCGCACCGGTTTTGATCTCGCGGGCGAAGCTGACTTCGAATACCCGAAAGGCCACCCCATCCGGGTCAATGAATGGATGTTCGACCTCAGAGCCCTGCGATCAAGCTCGCGGCCAGCACAACCATGATTACCGCAATAACGATGTCGAGCACTCGCCAAGCCATCGGTTTAGCAAAGAGCGGCCTCAAGAATCGACTGCCATAGCCGATCGCCGAAAACCATACGACGCTGCCAATGCAAGCACCGAGCGCGAACCACCAGCGATTGTCGCCGTAGGTTCCGCCGATTGAGCCGAGCAACAGCACCGTGTCGATGTAGACGTGCGGGTTGAGCCAGGTAAGCGCGAGCGCTGTCGAGAGGGCCGCGGCGAGCGTCATCCCGGTTCCAGCCGCCGTTGTGGTGAGCGCTTGAGGTCGGGCTGCCCGACGAATGGAGAGAAAAGCGTAGACCAGCAAGAAGAGTGCGCCGCCGATGCGGGCCACCACGAGCAACCAACCGGCCTGCTCAATGAGCGCACCGAGGCCCGCGACTCCCGCGACGATCAGGACAATGTCCGATAGAGCACAGACCAGCACAACGGCCGTGATGTGCTCTCGGCGGAGGCCTTGTCTAAGCACAAACGCGTTCTGGGCTCCAATCGCGATGATCAGGGAAAGCCCAAAGCCGAAACCGGCAAGCACGATGGTGGCAATCAGAGGCATGAGTTGACTCTAGAGGCACGCACGAGTCTAGGTAGACAGCCCCAGAATGTTGATCGCTACGGTGAAGTAGACGAGGAGGCCTGTTGCGTCACAAAATGTGGCGATAAAGGGTGTGGAGAAGACGGCGGGGTCTACGCGAATCGCTCGTGCCACCAAAGGGATGACGCCGCCCACCGTGGCGGCAATCGGGCAGTTCACGAGCAACGTGACCCCGATGACGGCACCGATGTCGAAGCCGTAACCCCAGGACGCGATTGCGAAACCCAAAATCGCTAAGAAGAACCCGAGAAGCAGACCTGTTCTGACCTCTTTAAACGCGACTCTTCCCACATCGCGCGGGGTGACATCCCCGACGGCGAGCGCGCGAGTGACCGTGGTTGCTGCTTGCGAACCGGTGTTTCCACCAATACCGATCAAGAGGGGCACGAAGAGCGCGAGTGCGACCCTTTGATTGAGCGTTGTCTCGAACAACTCCAGCACGCTCACGGTAAGAACCGCCGACACCGCAAGCACCAAAAGCCAGACGATTCGTGAATTCACGACCTTGCGGATGGGAGTGAGTAAGTAGGGCCGGCGCAGGGGCTCGGCGGCGCCCGCTCGCGCCTGATCTTCTGCGACAGCGTCACGGTCGACTCGCGCGGCATCCACGATAGGAAATACGCCGACGAGTCTGTCTTCACGATCAACGATAGGCAACACAAGGATTCCGCCATCGAGAGCGCGGCGAGCGACCTGCTCGGCATCATCCTCGGTACGGGCAGAAACCGCGGGCATCATGACGGACTCCACGAGCGCGCCCTCGGGGCTGCGGGTCAGCGCGAGCAAGTCCACAACTCCCACAAGCGTGCGATCGGGCGCGATAACAGCGATAGCGCCGAGGACATCCAGATCAGCATCACTTCGGCGCACAGACTCAAGAGCTTCGGCGACCGTCACGGTCGCCGCGATCGTGGCGGGCACCGGCGACATCCGGCGTCCCACCGAATCGTTCGGGTACCCCAACAGCGTCATCGCCGCGCTGAACTCTGCCTGATTGAGGGAAGCCATCAATCGCTTCGCGACCTTGGCCGGCAATTCATCGAGGAGCCACGCTTGCTCTTCAGGATCGAGCGCCGTGAAGACGGCAGCGATCTGTCCATCGCCGAGTTCAGCGATGAGGTCTGCCTGGGCACCAGAATCGAGCGAATCGAACACACTGATCGATTCGTCTTTGCCCAGCAGCCGGAAGACAATCGCCGCGTCATCGCTGGGAAGCGCTTCGAGAACAGGAACGATCTCATCGATCGGCGTCGATCTCACGTTTCTCGCAAGTTCTGACAGCGCACGAGCACGGATAAGGCGAACGAACTCTGCCGGATCGACCGTGGCGGACATCCCACTCTCCCCCTCGGAGCGCTCGTGCGAGGCAACGTGCACCGCGCTCCCCTAGTTGTTACTCGTCGAGTGCGAGTTCCTTCGGCAACTCAAGGTCTTTCGCGCTGAGCTCTTCAATGTTGACGTCCTTAAACGTCAACACGCGCACACTCTTCACAAAGCGATCAGAGCGGTAGACATCCCACACCCACACGTCAGTCATAGAGAGCTCAAAATAGAAGTCGTGCTCGGTATCGCGGCGCACCAAATCGACCTCGTTGGCGAGGTAGAACCGCCGTTCCGTCTCAATCACGAAACGGAACTGGCTCACTACATCACGGTATTCGCGGTACAACGCAAGCTCGACCTCGCGGTCGTAGTCTTCAAACTCGTCTTCATCCATGCTGCCCTTATTGTAGGCCGCACTACCGCAACCATGTGTGCCGATGAAGTTCGGTGGCCCCCAAGCTGCGCACTGCCTCGAAATGCGCCGCCGAACCGTAGCCTTTGTTACTCGGCCAGCCATAGCCCGGGTACTCCAAGTCGGCTTCAATCATGAGCCGATCGCGGTGCACTTTTGCCACGACGGATGCCGCAGCCACCGATACGCAGTCACGATCAGCCTTGACGCGGGTGTGCACTCGCGGCGCAACTTTTAGGGCGCTGCTGAGCCAGTCGCTGCTGCCGTCCAAGAGCACCACGCTGGACATCACGTCGTGGCCCGCTTCGTGCAATTGGATGAGCGCGCGTTTGCCGGCGAGTCCCAGAGCGGCGGTGATGCCGAGAGCATCGATCTCGGTGGCATCCGCGTAGCCCACAGCAGATAGCGGAGCCCACTCTAACGTGAGAGGTTCGAGGAGCTCTCGACGTTTCTGGCTGAGCATTTTGGAGTCACGCAAGCCCACTGGCCAGGCACTGTGGGCAGGCATCATCGCCGTCATTCCTACGCCTACCGGCCCCGCTATCGCGCCGCGGCCGACTTCGTCGCAGCCGATAACAGCACGCGCGCCCGCACGAAACAGTTCGAGCTCGACGTCGCTGTTCGGGTCTGACACCGCCACGGTCTACTCAGCGTTCTGCGTTACCCGCTGAAAAGTCGTCGGGTAGTTGTCGAGCACGCTCCACCGATCGGTGGGCCAACTGATCAAGAAAGCGCGCCCAACGACGGAATCCATCTTCACGAATCCACCCGTGGGGTCATCTTTGTGAAAAGACGAGTCGGCAGAGTTGTACCTGTTGTCACCCATGACCCAGATCGAGTCGTCAGGCACCGTGACGGAGAAGTCATTTTCGGTTGCTTTTGTCACAGCATCCGGCAGCTTGATGTACGGCTCTTCGAGCGGGATGCCGTTGACAATCAACTGGCCGAATTCATTGCAGCATTCCACGGTGTCGCCTGGCAGCCCGATGACACGTTTGATGAGGTGATTGCTACTGTCTGGGGCGCTCAGTCCGACAAAGGCGAGAACGCCATCGACAGCGCCCACAAACCAGTTCTGCGGTTCTTGAGAGATTGCGGGAAGCCAGCCGCCCGGATCGGTGAAGACAACCACATCGCCATGGTCAACCGGGAAGATTGCAGGCTCCAGCTGATTGACCAAGATGCGGTCATCGATCTGCAGAGTATTCTCCATCGACGACGATGGAATGTAAAACGATCGAACCAAGAACGTCTTGATCATGAAGGAGATGAAAATCGCGGCCACAACGATGACCAGCAGATCGCGGAGAAATAGCTTCCATCCTGCGGTCTTCTTGGCCGCGTGGCGGCTCTCATCGTGCCTACGCGGCAGCGCGCCATCAACAGTATTGTTTGTCATTTAACCCCAAAGCTCCCAGCAAGCATATGCCGCCGGGAGCCGTTGGTTTGTGAATTGCGAGAGTGTTAGTTGTCGCGCTTCTCTTTGATCTTTGCCTTCTTGCCGCGAAGATCGCGCAAGTAGTACAGCTTGGCGCGGCGAACGAGTCCACGCGAAACGACCTCAATGTGGTCGATTACTGGGGAGTGAACGGGGAAGGTACGCTCAACACCCACCTGGAAGCTCACCTTGCGGACCGTGAAGGTCTCGCGAACGCCGTGGCCCGAACGACCGATGACAACGCCCTGGAACACCTGAATACGCGAACGCGTACCTTCGATGATGTTTACGTGAACCTTGACGTTATCGCCGGCACGGAAGTCAGGAATGTTGTCTTTGAGAGACGCCTTGTCGACGCCATCGAGGATATGCATTATTGATCGCTCTCTGCGCCCGCCATGAGTCGAACGCACCTAGTTAGATAAGAAAAGTTGTGCTTCAAGCGATTACGACGCCCTCATGGCAGAGTCGTGCGCGAGCACAATCGATAATTCTGCCACACATTCAGTCGAAAGTACGATTCTCCTCTGCCTCAAGGATAATCACTCGACCATTGTTGAGGTTCTCCCCCGGCCGGGACGGTCGCTGCGCCTCACGCTCGAAACCCTCAACGAGGCTCGTAAAGCGGTTACGCGTCTCGGTGACGAGTTGCCACAGTGCGATCCAGAATGCCGCGATGGCGACAATGACGATGAGAGCGGCCGGGAAGGAAGCATCAACGAAACCATAAACGATGATCGCTGCGTGCCACACCGTGAGCACTCCAGCATCGATCCAGGAGACGCTCTTCGAGCTGCGCACGCTCTTTCTTGCGGTCGTGAGTCCGGCGATAGCCAACAGCACAACAGCCAAGATGGGGCACAGGATGAGGAACAGCACGAAGTCCCACCCCACGCTCGAACCGTAGATGCCGCGAGCAATCAACACCCACAGCGGCAATACGATTACAGCGATGAATTGCCAGTAGTAAAAAGCACGCCTGATCATCATGGTTCACAGGGTATCTTCGAAGTGCTCAGGAATGCTGAGAAGAACCGCTCCGAAAGACATAGGTAGTTTCCGTGCCAAACCCGGCGAACATCCGCACCCAGCCAGTGCAGGAGCGGAGTGCTGAACGCATCAACGTGCTCCTCGATGCAGCAGCAGTGCTGCTCGACGAAGTCGGGATCGACGCCCTCACGACGAGCGATGTGTCGAAGCGAGCGAACTCCTCTGTCGGCGTCATTTATCGCTACTTTCCCAACATCCAGTCTCTGCTTCGTGGTCTCGCCGAACGAAACTTCAAGAAGTATCGCGCCGGGCTCAACGCAACTCTCGAAAAGCGCGCAACGAATGCCCTTGAAGCACTCAACGCGGCGATCGATGTCTATGTTGAACTCTGCCGCACTGAGCCCGGCTTTCGCGTGTTGTCTTTCGGAAACATCATCGACCGCCGTTTCAACGTCGACCGCAAGAGCAACAACACGGCGCTGGCCGAGATCTTGACCGACCTACTCACCACCACCTACCAGGTTCCCGCCTCAGAAGAACTCGCATTCGACATCGAAGTGACGGTGCAAATCGCCGATTCGCTGCTGGAACGTGCATTCTTGTATAACCCACGCGGCGAAGAACCGTTCATCACCAGACTTCGAGAGTTCATCGCGCAACTCTTGGCACCGCACACGAAAGAGGCACCCACCGCATGATCGAGTTGAGAACCCCCGCCGAAATCAATGAGATGAAAGCGGCTGGCGAGTTTGTGGCCAGCGTGCTGACGGCCACGCAAGCGGCATCCAAGGTGGGCACAAACCTGCTTCAGATCGACGCGCTCGCCCACAGCATGATTCGTGAACGCGGCGCCGAGAGCTGCTACATCGACTACCACCCCTCCTTCGGCGCTTCGCCGTTCGGCAAGGTCATTTGCACCTCAGTCAACGATGCCGCGCTGCACGGCCTCCCCCACGACTACACCCTCAAAGACGGCGACCTTGTCAGCCTCGATTTCGCCGTTTCGGTCGACGGATGGGTTGCTGACTCAGCGATCACCTTTGCCGTCGGCACCCCGCGCGACGAAGACCTCAAATTGATGGATGCCACCTCACGCGCCCTCGACGCCGGCATCGCTGCTGCCATCGTCGGCAACCGCATCGGAGCCATCTCTGCTGCGATCGGCGATGTCGCTTATGGTGCTGGCTACGAAGTGAACCTCGACTTCGGCGGTCACGGCGTAGGTCGCGAAATGCACGGCGACCCGCACATCCCCAACGACGGCAAATCGCGCCGCGGCATGCCCCTGAAGCCAGGCCTCGTGTTCGCGATCGAGCCGTGGCTCATGATCGGCACCGACGAAATCTTTACGGATGATGATGGGTGGACCTTGCGCAGCATCGACGGTTCCCGCGCTGCGCACTTCGAGCACACCGTCGCAGTGACTCCCGAAGGTCCGCTCGTTCTGACTGCCCGCGCGTAGCTGGGCTGGGGGTAGGGCAACACGGCAAGAGCGTTGCGCTACTCTCCCTCAGGCAAGAGGTCGGGCCGCACCCGACGAGTGCGCTCGAGTTGCTGCTCGTGACGCCAATCGGCAATCGCTTTGTGATTGCCACTGAGCAACACCGCGGGCACTGACCGTTCACGCCACGTCGACGGCTTCGTGTAGCTGGGGTACTCGAGCAGACCCTGCTCGTGGCTTTCTTCAGTGAGGCTTTCTGGGTTGCCGATCACACCAGGCACGAGTCGACCGATTGCTTCAATCATTGCCATCGTCGCAACCTCACCACCGTTGAGCACGTAATCGCCGAGACTGATCTCGCGAACACGAACAGTGGATGCCGCATAGTCGATCACTCGCTGATCGATGCCCTCATAGCGTCCGCACGTAAAGAGCAGATGCTTCTCCTGCGCCAACTCGCGGGCCGCTGCCTGCGTGAAAGGAACACCGGCAGGAGTCGGAACGATCACTACCGTATCGGGCGTGAGCGTGGCATCCAGCGCTTCACCCCAAGGTTCTGGACGCATCACCATACCCGCGCCACCGCCATAAGGAGTGTCGTCAACAGTGCGGTGCCGATCGTGCGTGTAATCCCGCAGATCGTGCACGCCGAGCTCGATAATTCCACGCTCGCGCGCCTTGCCGAGGAGGGAAATATCGAGCACCCCGAAAAAATCGGGGAAGATCGTCAGAATGTCGATGCGCACCCGTCGACCCTAACCGCTAGTCGGATTCGGTGACGTCGGTGGCGTCGTCAGCTACCGCATCGGCGGCGGGAGCTTCAGCTGCCGGCGACTCATCCGCAATCTCTTCGAAGAGCCCGGGCGGCGGCGTGACAACCATTTCGCCCGCTTCGATATCGACGCTCGCCACGATCGACTTCACGAACGGCACAAGAACGTCGCCGTTCTCCGTCGTGACAGTAAGAAGGTCTTGCGCAGGGAAATGATCAACCTGTGCGAGCGTTCCGACCTGCTTGCCGTCACGGATGACTTTGAGCCCGATGAGCTGGTGGTTGAACCACGCATCTTCTTCTGGGGCCTCGTTGGGATCGTGATCGATCCACAGAATAGCTTTCACCAGCTTTTCTGCAGCACTGCGGTCAGGAACGCCCTTGAAGAACGCGACCGGCTGTGCGTTGAACCACTTGAGCTCGACGAGCTCTAGTGTCTTTCCGTGCCACGGAGAACTCGTGGGCACTTGGAGAGAAAACACGGCGCCCGGAACGAAACGACGTTCCGGGGCATCCGTGTACATCTCAACCTTGATCGCTCCCTTAAGCCCGTGAGCTTTCGTCAAGCGCCCCACTCGCAGCTGTGTGCGACCTTCGCGGGGAATCTTTGCTTCGCTCACTGTCTAGAAGTCAGTGTCGACGACGTCGACACGCACCTTGCGACCATCGGCGAGAGCCGTGATCAGCGTGCGCAGAGCTTTCGCGGTGCGACCAGAGCGACCGATAACACGGCCGAGATCCTCTGGGTGCACGCGAACCTCGAGAAGGTCACCGCGCTGCGTGTTCTTTGCAACGACCTGAACCTCCTCGGGGTGGTCAACGATTCCCTTGACGAGATGTTCTAAAGCGGGAGCGAGCAATTGCTAGGCCTTGTCTGCGTCGGCGGCAGCCTCGTCAGCAGCAGGAGTCTCGTCTACGACGGGAGCTTCAGCAGCTTCTGCGGCGGGTGCTTCTTCAGCCTTGGGCTCAGTCTTCTCAGCCTTGGGCTTGAGAACAGGCTTCTTCTTCTCGTCAGCCTGGAATTCAACCTTGGCTTCCTTCACCTTGACGGTGCTCTTAGCGTTCTTGTCACCCTTGAAGATGCCCCAGTCGCCGGTCAGCTTGAGGATTGCCTCAACCTGCGGGCTAGGCTGCGCGCCAACGCTCAGCCAGTACTGTGCACGCTCGGACTCGACCTCGATGAACGAGGGCTCCTCGGTGGGGTGGTACTTTCCGATTTCTTCGATGACACGACCATCGCGCTTGGTGCGCGAGTCGGCAACGACGATGCGGTAGAACGGTGCACGGATCTTGCCCATGCGCTTCAAACGAATCTTTACAGCCACAATTCTCCTGATTTAAATGTTTATTGGTGGCGAACCGCTAGCCGTGAGCGTGGGGGCACACTCGGCAGAAAAGCTCTAGTGGATTCCATCCGGGCCTGATTAGAGGGTCGGGCTACGGAGGACTCAACCGCCTATTCTGCCAGAGTTTTGCACGCTTCGGGAACCGACAGCCAATAATGACCCAAACGGGTGCCGTTAACCGTTCTGCGCGTCACGCCACGCGAGCCACTGCTTGGCCGCGGTGAGGTCGTATTCCGGGCCCGTAATGCCCAGCGTGAAGAGAGTGATGCCCTGCTCGCGCATGCTGTCAGCATCTTCAACGCTCTTGTCTCGCAGCTCGTTAGAGATCTCAATCTCGTTGATATCGCGACCTACGGCGTCACAGTGGCCGGCGAGAACGCTGAGCTTGTGCACGAGTTCGTCACCGGTGGCGAAGCTGTGCCAAATGTCGGCGTGCTTGGCCACGAGCTTGAGGGTCTTCTTCTCTCCCCCACCACCAATGAGTACGGGGATTTTGCGGGTCGGCGCCGGGTTGAGCTTGCTCCAGCGTGACTCGATGCGAGGCAAGGCCTCGGCGAGAGCATCCAACCTCGAACCGGCGGTACCGAACTCGTAGCCGTATTCCTGATAATCGCGCTCGAACCAACCTGAACCGGTGCCGAAGATAAAACGACCGCCACTGATGTGGTCGAGGGTGCGGGCCATGTCTGCCTGCAGGTCGGGGTTGCGGTAGCTGTTGCAGTTCACGAGCGTGCCGAATTCGACTCGGCTCGTCATTTCGGCCCACGAGGCGAGCTCGGTCCAGGCCTCAAAGTGCAGGCCGTCTGGTTCACCGTAGAGCGGGAAGAAGTGATCCCAGTTGAAGAGAACGTCAACGCCCAACTGCTCGAGCTCGATTACACGGTCACGAATGACCGAATACTCGGCATGCTGGGGTTGAAGCTGAACGGCAATACGAACGGGGCGGCTCTGAGTCATGACTCCACAGTATCCCGAGGTAGCGACACGACGAAGAGGTCACTGCGCTCTACGACGATCGCCGAACGCATCCAGCGCCCTGAGCGCGCGCTAGCGACCGAGGAACTTCTGCAGGCTTTCCAGCTCTTCAGGCGAGGGACCACCTGCGGGAGCCTTCGAACCGCCGAGGCCGAATCCTGAGCCAGAAGGAGCAGAGGGAGCAATCGCGCCCTGAGCGCGCGCCGCGTCTTCTGCAGCACGCTTCGCAGGGTTGCCCGACTTGGAGCCCTTTTTCTTCTGGTTCTTCTTCGACGCCTTGCCGCCGTGACCGCCGGGGATCGGGCCCATACCCGGAATTTGCGGCACGCCACCCTTCGCCACGGTCTTCATCATCTTGGCAGCCTGCTCGAATCGGTTCACGAGAGCGTTGACCTCGGTCACGGTCGTTCCCGAACCGCGAGCGATTCGCACGCGGCGAGACCCGTTGAGCAGCTTCGGCATCGTGCGCTCTTGCTTCGTCATCGACTGAATGATGGCCTCGGTGCGCGTGATCTCAGACTCGTCGAAGTTGTCGAGCTGCTCGCGCATGCCCTTCGCTCCGGGAAGCATGCCGAGCATGCCCTTAATCGAGCCCATGTTCTTGAGTTGCTGCATCTGCTGCAGGAAGTCGTCGAGCGTAAAGCTGTCAGTGGCGAACTTCTCCGCAACCTTGCGCGACTCTTCTTCGTCGAAGGTCTTTTGCGCTTGCTCGATAAGGGTGAGGATGTCACCTAGGTCGAGGATGCGGCTCGCCATACGGTCGGGGTGGAACGGCTCGAAATCGTCGAGGCCTTCACCCGTGGAGGCGAACATGATCGGGCGGCCAGTGATGGAGGCAACAGAAAGCGCTGCACCACCGCGAGCATCGCCATCAAGTTTCGACAGCACAACACCCGTGAAGTCGACACCCTCCTGGAAAGCACGAGCGGTCGTCACGGCGTCTTGACCGATCATGGCGTCAATAACGAAGAGCACTTCGTCGGGGTCGACAGCCTTACGGATGTTTGCTGCCTGCTTCATCAGCTCGGCATCCACACCCAAACGACCAGCGGTGTCAATGATGACAACATCATGCTGCTTGTCTTTAGCAAACTTCATGGCCTGCTTTGAGACCTTAACCGGGTCGCCCTTGCCATTGCCGGGCTCAGGAGCGAAGACCGCAACGCCAGCCTGCTCAGCCACCACCTGAAGCTGCGTGACAGCGTTCGGGCGCTGGAGGTCTGCTGCCACCAGCAGCGGAGTGTGGCCGTCGGCGGCAAGCCACTTCGACAGCTTTCCGGCCAGTGTCGTCTTACCGGCACCCTGAAGTCCCGCGAGCATGATGACCGTCGGTGGGTTCTTCGCGAACTGGATGCGACGCGCCTCGCCACCCAGAATCGTCACGAGCTCGTCGTTGACGATCTGCACGACCTGTTGCGCCGGGTTCAGCGCGCCAGAAACCTCATGGCCAAGAGCACGTTCGCGAACTCGAGCCGTGAACTCCTTAACAACCTCGAGCGCAACGTCAGCATCGAGTAAGGCGCGGCGGATCTCGCGAACGGTGCCATCGACATCCGCTTCGCTCAGTTTGCCCTTGCCGCGCAGGTTTTTGAAGGTATCCGCGAGGCGGTCGGTGAGATTTCCAAAAGTGGCCATGATCACACCAGTTTAAGGTGTCTTTCGTCAGCCAGCGACCCCACGCCGCCGACAGAGGCTCCGAGTAGGGTGAGAACGTGAGACACGGAATCGTCATACTCCCCCAACAACCGTGGGCTGAAGCCCAACATCGCTGGATTCAGGCTGAAGAACTCGGCTTCGATCACGCCTGGATTTACGACCACTTGTCGTGGAGGACTCTCGCTGACGAGCAGTGGTACGCCACCATTCCCACGCTTACGGCAGCCGCGAGCGTGACGAGCCGCATCGGGCTCGGCACCTTTGTCGCCTCGCCCAATTACCGGCATCCGGTTCCCTTCGCGAAAGAGCTCGCGACACTCGACGATGTGAGCGCTGGCCGCTTTCTGCTCGGCGTTGGCTCAGGCGGCACTGGCTTCGATGCGACGGTGCTCGGTCAGAGCGAACTCACCCCGCGCGAGCGTCATGCTCGGTTTGAAGAATTCGTGCGCGGCCTCGACGAACTACTGCGCTTCGAGGATCCCGGCAGCGGCGGCATCAGCTTCAGCGGCGACTGGTTTACCGCAGTGAATGCGCGGATGGTCGGGGCCCCCGCCCAGCGACCACGCTTGCCCTTCGTGGTTGCCGCCGAAGGCCCGCGTGGGCTCCGCCTTGCCGCCGAATTGGCCGATGGCTGGCTTACTCTCGGCCGCACCGCCGACACCCTCGCCGAGTGGTGGCAGATTGTCGCCGACACGTCTGCGCGCATGGATGATGCCCTCGAGAAGGCAGGCCGAGCATCCGCCAGCCTCGATCGCTACCTCAATCTGGATGGCGCACCCCAGTTCAGTCTCGAGAGCGTCGACACCTGGGAAGACGCCGTCGGGCGCGCCACCGTGCTGGGCTTTACCGACGTCATTGGGCACTGGCCGCGCGCCGACGGCATCTACGCCGGCAAAGAGAGTGTGCTGATCGAGGTCGCCTCCCGGTTCTCGGCGTGAATGAGCACCGCACGCTCGAAGCCAACACAGGCCACGCGCTAACTTAGAGACATGACTGCTCTTATCGTGACTCTTGCCGGACACACACCCCAGGTAGCCGACAGCGCCTTCGTTGCGCCCACCGCTGCTCTCATCGGCAACGTGACGCTCGGCGAGCGGGTAGGCATCTTCTACGGCGCCGTGCTGCGCGGCGACACCGACGCCATCACGATCGGCGAAGGCTCCAATCTGCAAGACAACGTCACGGTGCACTGCGATCGAGGCATCTCAACCACCGTAGGGGCGGGCGTTAGTGTGGGTCATGGCGCTGTGCTCCACGGTTGCACTGTGGAAGATGACTGCCTCATCGGCATGAGCGCCACCGTGCTCAACGGTGCAGTAGTGGGAACCGGTTCGCTCGTTGCCGCAGGCGCGGTCGTGCTCGAAGGCACGGTCATCCCACCCGGATCACTCGTTGCCGGAGTGCCCGCGAAGGTCCGCCATGAACTTAGCGACGACGAGAAAGCTGGCATTCGCAATAATGCGGCGCTTTACCTCGAGCTGTCGGCTGCGCACAAGGCAATCAGCAACTAGCGGAGTTGCCGCAACCTAGCCGACGAGACCCTGCACGTACACGTGGGGCGTGAAACCGGTGAGGTCGTTGATGCCTTCACCCTGGCCAACTAGCTTGATCGGAATGCCGGTGCGCTCCTGAACCGCGAGTACAAAGCCACCCTTCGCTGAGCCATCGAGCTTGGTAATAACGAGGCCGGTCACGCCAGCGTGCTGAATAAACGCTTCCGCCTGAGCGACACCGTTTTGGCCCGTCGTTGCATCAAGCACGAGCAATACTTCGGCGATCTCGGTCTGCTTTTCGACAACCCGACGAATCTTGCCGAGCTCATCCATTAGGCCGCTCTTGGTCTGCAAACGACCAGCGGTATCGATGATGGCAATGTCGATACCCTCGCGTTGGGCGCGCTCGACTGTCTGGAACGCGACGGATGCCGGATCTTGGCCTTGCTGCTGGGGACGCACAATCTCGGCTCCCCCGCGCTCAGCCCACGTCGCCAACTGCTCAACAGCGGCAGCACGGAACGTGTCGGCAGCGCCCACAACCACCGTGCGGCCGTGGCCCACGAGGAACTTCGTGAACTTGCCGATCGTCGTGGTCTTCCCAACGCCATTGACGCCCACAACCAGCACGACCGCGGGGCGGGCGCTGAGCGTGAGAGTCGGGTCGAGACGCGCGAGACGCTCCTCGAGGGTCTCGCGGAGCATACGCTTCAAGTCAGCAGGATCGTCGGTGCGGTACTTAGCAACGCTCGCCCGCAACTCGTCAATGACCGACTCGGTGATGTCGGGGCCAAAATCGGCCGAAATCATTGCGTCTTCGAGATCGTTCCAGGTGTCAGCGTCGATCGTGTCGCGCGCGAACATAGATTTGAGTGCGCCCGAGAGCGACCATGATGCTGCCATACGTACAGGTTAAGGCAGGGAAGCGCCCGCGCCCTACCTGCCGCACACTCCGACGTGAACGTGACTGTCATCGTGCCGCGCTAGGGTTTTTGGATGCTCTCATTGATTCGCCATGGCCAAACCGACTGGAATGCTGCTGGACGCATGCAAGGCTCCAGCGATATTCCCCTCAACGACACTGGTCGCCAGCAGGCGCAGGATGCCGTCGAGGCGTTGCGCGGCACCGACTGGGATGTGATTGTCAGCTCTCCGCTGCAGCGCGCCCGCGAGACCGCGCAGATCATCGCTGACGGGCTCGGCCTTGAGTTGGGACGCAGCTACAACCTGCTGATCGAACGCAATTATGGCGAGGGCGAGGGCCTCACGAAGGCTGAGATCGATGAGAAATGGCCCGATGTTGAGGTGTATCCCGGCCTAGAGTCCTTGGACTCCGTAGTGAAGCGCGGTATTGCCGCTCTCGATCAGGTGTCTGCCGATTACGGCGATAAGAAAGCCATTGTGGTGTGCCACGGCACGATCATCCGTTACACCCTGTCTGAGCTTGCGGGGCGCGACTTTGACCACATTCTGAATGGCTCGATTTCGACCATTGAGCGTCTCAGCGACCGCTGGGCTGTGCGCACCGTCAACGGCGAACCCCTCGCGTGGATGGACTAGACCACAGTCGACACAAGGCGCTTCACGCGAGGCGCTTAAACCGCTTCGCTTGAGGCAGTCTCTTTCGCGACGCGCTGCCCCACAACGGCGCTGATTCCGTCGGAGCGCATGCTCACGCCGTACAGAGCATCCGCGATTTCCATCGTGCGCTTTTGGTGCGTAATGACTATGAGTTGGCTCGTTTTGCGCAGATCTTCGAAGATCGCGAGCAGTCGGCCGAGGTTGGCGTCATCGAGCGCAGCCTCAACCTCATCCATGATGTAGAACGGGCTGGGGCGCGCCTTGAAGATGGCAATTAAGAGGGCGACAGCAGCGAGCGAGCGCTCACCACCGCTCAGCAGGGACAAGCGCTCGATCTTCTTACCCGCTGGCTTCACAGTAACTTCAATGCCGGTCGTGAGCAGGTCATCCGGGTTCGTCAAAAAAATGCTGCCGGTGCCCCCGGGAAAGAGCACAGGGAACACGTCGTTGAACGCGTTCTTGGTGTCTTCAAAAGCGCTCGAGAAGATCGTTTGCATCTTGTCGTCGAGCTCTTCGATGATCGTGAGCAGGTCTTTGCGAGTGTTCGTGAGGTCGGTGAGCTGCTCGGTCAAGAACTTGTGCCGCTGCTCGAGCGCATCGAACTCTTCGAGGGCGAGCGGGTTGACTCGGCCGAGCCGAGCAAGTTTGCGTTCTGCTTTCTGCAGTCGCGCCTCTTGTTCGGAACGAACAAAGGGACGCCCGGATGCCGCGGGCTCGGCGCTCGCATCGGAGTCGCCGTCGCTGCTACTCTCGTCACCGTCGCGGCTCACGCTGTGCGCAGCATCGCCGTCAGTGGCATTCTCGCCCGCAGAACTCTCGTCGGACGGATCCGCGAGTCGATCGTCAGGAACGGGCACGTGCGGGCCATATTCCGCAACGAGCACATCTTCAACGAGACCGAGTTCTTCGCCGGATCGTTCGAGCAGGCTGGAGAGGTGCAGTTTCTTTTCGTAGATCTGCATTTCGAGCCCGTGAACGCTGTCGCTCACGGCAGAGAGTCGTTCTCGCAGCGCCGATTCTTCACGGCGGAGCCCGGAAAGCTCTTCATTCTGGGCCGAGCGTTCGGCTTCTTTCGAGGCGAGCGAGACGCGTGCTTCGGACAGCGACCGGTCGACCGAATCAAGCACGGCAGGAAGCATGTCGACGACTTTCGTCGCGGAGGCGATCTGACGTTGACGGATAACGGCCAGTCGAGCCTGCTCTTGGGCTGCTTCACGCTCACGTACGAGCTGCGCTGCCAGCTGTTCGGCTCGGGCTCGCTCGGCGCGCACACGCTCACGGACGGTCTCCATTTGGATGCGCAACTCGACTTCGTGAGCCCGGGCGGCATCCACTTCGGCGAGCATCGGCTCGCGTTCGGAAACGTCGAGCATGGGGCGTGGCGCCGCTTGGTATTTGTCGGCGGCTGTTTGAGCGCGCGCAACTTCGGTAGTCGCCTCGGCCACTGCTTCTTCGGCGACGTCAACGGCGCGGGCGAGTCGATCGCATTCGGCCTGAGCAGCTTCGGCCTGAATGCGGTGGCGACCGAGCAACTCAGATTGCGCGGCAAGCTGCGCGTCATACTCACGCAAGGCTCCGAGAGCGGCTTCGGCATCCGCTTTCGCGGAGGTGAGTTCACGGCGCTTCTCGTCGAGCTCGAAACTTGTTCGCTCAATCTGGCTCGTGACAACACCGAGCTTGTCGGCGGCGGCATCCCGCTCGGCGACCAGCTCGAGGCGCGAACGCTTGGCGCCAGAGCCACCGCGCAGAACGAATTGCGTGAGAACGTCGCCGTCACGGGTAACGAAGGTGAGTTCGGCAGAGTTCGAGAGCGAGCCATAGGCTGCGCGGGCAGCCTCAAGGTCGTCAGCAATGAGCACGTGAGTGAGGAGGCCGTGAACGCCATCCGGGGCTGTGACAACGTCAGTAGCGGGCACGGTGCCAGCCGCGCTTCCCAACGACACCGACTGCTTCGCGGCGTTCGCTACGACAACTTCGACGCGACCGAAATCGCGCGAGGCAGACTCGGCAAGCGCGTCGATCGCCGAATCACGGTCATCGGCGAGCACCGCGTCTGCGAGCGTTCCGAGAGCGGCAGCAATCGCCGCTTCGTAGCCGGGCGTGATCTTGACGTGCTCAGCAACGAGACCGCGGATGCCCGAGAGTGTGGCCGCGACGAGAGCGCTCGAGCCGTCTTTTTGATCAACAGCGAGCGACAGCGCTGAATTACGGGCAGCGAGCGCATCGCGCTCACGCTCGGAGGCATGGAGGGCTTCGCGCAGCGCTTCGATCTCCGCTTGGATGCTCGAGACCTTCGCCTCGCTGGCTTCGTACGCGCTGTCGAGGGATCCATCGCTGTCGATTGTGGAATTACCGGCCTCGGCTTCGAGGGCCTCAAACTCCGCCTGGGCTGCCTCGCGACGAGCCTGAGCTTCTGCGAGCGCCTGCTGCTGGCGCACGAGCTCGCCCTGGGCTGCCGTCAGAGTGGAGGTGGCGACTTCAACGCGAGCGGTGAGTCCGGCGCTCTCCAACTCGTGGCGCGAAACGAGCGCGCTTTGTGCGGCGATTTCTTCGTCAAGCGAGTCGAGCGCGGCCTTCGCCGTGGCGGTTGCCGCAGCGGCGGCGGCGACAGCTTTTTCGGCATCCGTGACACCGGCAGCGAGAAGGTCGGCTTCCGCGTTGACTTCGTCGACGAGGGTTTGGCTGACGTTATTGCTCGACACCGGCGCCTCGCTTTGCTGCCCCAGAAGCGAGAGTCGCTGATTGGCGAGCGTGTAGAGACTGCGCAGTCGTTCTTGAACGGATTCGAGGCCGAAGGCCACACGGCGGGCCTCGTCGACGTCGTCACCAACTTGCGCCTGTTCGAGGCGGGCCTCGCGCAGCTTGTTCTGGTCGAGCTGCTCTTGAAGCACGATGCGCTGCGTTTTGCGTTCGCTCTCGCTGCGGCTGAAGTCGTTGATGCTCGAGCGCAGTTCGACAACTTCGTCCGCAAGGAGGCGGGCGCGGGCATCCCGAACGATAGACGCGATGGAGGCCGCCTCTTTGGCAATCTCGGCCTGCTGACCCAGCGGCTTGAGCTGACGGCGGATCTCGCCCGCCAGGTCAGAGAGCCGCGTGAGGTTGGCCTGCATGGCGTCAAGCTTGCGCAACGTCTTCTCTTTGCGACGACGGTGCTTGAGGATGCCGGCTGCTTCTTCGATGAAACCGCGACGGTCTTCGGGGCTGGCATGCAACACCGCATCCAGTTGGCCTTGACCAACAATGACGTGCATTTCGCGACCGAGACCCGAGTCGCTCAACAATTCTTGAACATCGAGCAGACGGCATTGAGTGCCGTTGATCGCGTATTCGCTGCCGCCGTTGCGGAACAGGGTGCGACTGATGGTGACTTCGCTGTATTCAATGGGCAGCGCGCCGTCAGCGTTGTCGATCGTGAGTACGACCTCGGCACGACCGAGCGGGCCCTTCGTAGCTGTACCCGCAAAGATGACGTCTTCCATCTTGCCGCCGCGCAAAGTTTTGGCACCCTGCTCGCCCATAACCCAGGCGAGAGCATCCACGACATTCGATTTGCCGGAACCGTTGGGGCCGACGACACACGTCACGCCCTGTTCGAACGCAAAAGTGGTCGGTTGAGCGAACGACTTGAACCCCTTGAGGGTCAAACTCTTGAGGTACACGTCACCGCCCTGTCTCTGCTGGCCAAGTTGCTGGTCAGAACCTTGGTATACGGTACCGGATGCGCGGGGTTCCGCCGTTCTGCCGCGCAGAGCATGGCACCACGGACTCTAGCGCTGCGCGCCCTCTCGGCGTATTCTGGTCGGCTACCTCCGTAGCGCCTTCCCTCGCAGATTGGTGCACTCATGTCAGAGATCGAGATTTCGCCCCTCGATATCCCTGTCGTTGTCGCCCCGGACGGTTCGGATGACTTCACTGTCGCGAACACCCTCCGCAACAGCACTGATGAAATCGTGGCGCTGTATCCCGAACTCGCTTATGACGCTGCTGTCGAAATCGGCGTGTGGCAGCCCAGTGAATTCGCCGAGCGCACCATGCTCGTCGCTCGTGACAACGACCGCATTGTGGGGCGTGGTGACTACGAGACGCATGTGGGCGAAGAAGCAGATACCGCGTGGATCAACGCATTCGTTCATCCTGACTACCGCCACCGCGGCATTGGCAGTCGGCTCCTCGCCGGGTTAGAGAAAATTGCGGCGGATGCTGGCAAGCGCAAGGTCCACATGTATGTGCCGACCCTCCCCCGCGACGGTGCGCTCCTCGCCGCCCCCACAGGCTACGGTGCTGTTCCTCGTGATGCCGCCGGTGTCCAGTTTCTTCAGAAGCACGGCTACAGCTTTGAGCAAGTCGAGCGCGTGAGCCGACTTGCGCTTCCTGTTCCCGGCTTGCGTTCTTTAGTCGATGACGCCATCGCACGCTGCAGTCGGGACTACGCCGTTCACGAGTGGGTCGGATCGTGCCCGGAACAGTGGCGGGAAGACCTCGCGTTGCTGTACACCCGCATGAGCACTGATGAACCGAGTGCTGGCCTTGAGCCTCCGGAAGATGTCTGGACGGTTGAACGTCTCATGGAGCACGAACGACGACTCGCGAGCAGCACCGTGACAACCGTGTACGCGGCCATCGAGCATGTCGAGTCGGGTGAGCTCGTTGCGTACACCGCTCTCACCGTGCCGGAGCAGCTGGAGCTCGCTGTGATTCAGGACAACACGATCGTTGTGAGCGAGCATCGCGGACACCGCCTCGGCAATCTGCTGAAGGTGCTCAATCTCGCGCATCTCGAACGAGTCACCCCGGGCCACCCCTCGGTCGTTACCTATAACGCTGAAGAAAACCGCCACATGCTTTCGGTCAATGAGGCCGTCGGCTTCGAGCCCATCGGTTACGAGAGCGCGTGGAAGAAAGAGCTGCGCTAGCGGCACAGCCTAAGAGGCCGCGAGCGGTCTCTGTTCAACCAGCACCGCGGCAGCCTCGCGGATGCGGTGGAGGCTGTGCTGGTACCGCTCTTTATGAATGCGAGCGTGTAACCACGTCTCGAGCGATGTCACTTCGTCGATCGCCCGCAGCGCCGCAACAAAACCGTTGAACTCATTCAGCGTCGGGAATGAGATCGTCGAAACGAAGTCGAAGCGACCGATTGTGCGCGCCATGAACTCGACCCCGGCCTGTGCCGAAATCAAATCAAAGATCGGCTCCATGTCGCCGTGTGTGATGAAACCGAACCCAAACGTAAGGTGCGAGGTCATGTCGGTGCGCTGGCGCATCAGACCGATCCGCATTGCTCCGGTCTCCGTGAGCCGATTGATGCGCGTTCGACAGCCGCTAATCGAGAGGTCGACAGCGTCGGCCAATTCGGCGTACCCCATGCGCCCATCATGCTGAAGCAGTTCCATGAGTTTGAGGTCGATTGCGTCGATGGGGAGGTCAGCCAGTTCCGGCTCTTCGCCCAAGAAAAAACTCTTGAGCGTGCGCTCGTAGACCAGCACTTGAACGTCGACTACACCCGGCAGCGAGCGAATCGCACGGATCTCTTCGTGCAGTTCGGCCATCGTGGTGGTGTGCAACTCGGAGATGAGTTGGTACTTGCCCGTGCGTTCTGAGACGAAGACGGGTGAATTGAGCTGGCAAATACGTTCGGCGAGGCCGCCAGCGTCTCCCTCGGTTTGAATCGACAAGTGGGCAAGCACGTGCAACCCCAGGAGACGCGGATGCACAGCAGCAATGATGCGGATGTCTCCAGATTGCAGCAAGGGATTGATGCGCTTGGCGACGCTAGCCCTGTTGGTGTCGAGCTGGCGCGCGATGTCGCTAAACGACGTTCTGCCGTCTTGGCGCAAGATTGCGAAAGATTGCTCGGTTATCTGGTCCACGCGGCCAGACTATCTCAGCGAGCACTTGTTGAGTAGCGTTTTGTCAGATTATTGAAGCAGAAACCTCGATTTGACCCATATAGACGAGAAGATTGTTTCAACTTTGCGTCGATTTAGTTACCAGAGTGCAAATATGCATTGACAAGATCGGTGCGCGTGAACACAATGGTGACAACCACATCACCCTCCCAGCACCGTCACCGGGTGAATCGTTCTGCAGCCCCAGGAGAAACAATGAAGAAATCGATCATCGGCCTCGCCGCCGGCATTTCAGTAGCGGCCCTGCTGACTGGCTGTGCCGCCGGCACAGACTCCAGCACCGACACCGGCAGCTCTGCATCATCCAATGCCCCCGAAGGACTCGTCAACGCGAACACATTCACCGCGTGCATTGACCCCGAATACGCTCCCCTCGAGTACTACGCCGACTCGACCGGTGGTGACATTATCGGCTTCGATGCAGACGGCATCCGCGCTGTCGCGGACTATTGGGGAGTCGAAACCAAGTTTGAAGTGACTTCATTCGACGGCCTCATGCCTGGGCTTCAGTCGGGTAAGTGCGACGTCATCTTCGGCGGCCTTTACATGAGCGAGGAACGCCTACAGATCGCCGATGCTGCCGCCGTCATGAACGCTGGCCCCGCCGCCTTGGCAGCTCCCGACCTCGCAGCAAAGCTGAAAGAGGGCAGCGACCTCTGCGGGCTCAAAGTGGCGACCCAAGCGGCATCCAGCAACAGCGTGAGTGTTCAGAAGCTCAGCGATGACTGTGTTGCTGCGGGCGATGAACCCATCACGAACACGGAGTACCCCAAGACCGCAGAAACGGTTCTCGCCGTGATCAACGGCAAGTCAGACGTTCTCGTTGAAACCAACGTTGCCGCTGCCTATATGGCGACCCAAAACGACGGACTCCTCGCAGTCGCCAATGGCGTATTTGACCCCGACACCACCTTCGGAGTCTTCACTCCCAAGGATGGCAAGTTGAGCCCCGCCATCGCCGAAGCACTTCGCGCACTCTACGACGACGGAACGCTTGCAAAAATCGCCGCCGACTACAACCTCGACGCATCGATCGTCGACGTTTACTAAGAACACTCGACTGTGGGTGGTCGCCTCGAGTGACCACCCACAACCAGGGAGTCACACCACATGATCTTTGATCCAGCAATCTTCTTCGAGCAACTCGTCAACCCCGCCTATCTGTGGGGAGCTCTCACCTCGATCGGCGTCGCAGCACTGTCACTCGTCATTGCGACCGTTCTCGGCTTTTTTCTCGCCATCGGACGCACCTCAAAGAAGTCCTACCTCAGGGGGCCTTCGCACCTCTATGTGTGGTTCTTCCGCGCCCTTCCCGCACTTCTCGTTCTTCTCATCATGTGGAACGCGCTGCCCCAAGTTCTTCCCGCGCTGCGCTCTGACTGGTATACGCCATTCATCGCGGCATCCATCGGTCTCGGTCTCGTTGAAGCAGCATTCATGGCCGAGATCATCCGCTCGGCGCTGAGTAGTGTGGATGACGGTCAAGAGCTTGCTGGCCGGGCCCTGGGCATGAAGCCCGGTTCCGTCATGCGCAAGGTGATCCTGCCGCAAGCGATTCGCACCGCATTGCCGCCAACGGGTAACGAGTTCATCGGTCTCATTAAGTACTCTTCGCTGGCATCGGTGATCTCTCTGAAGGAGCTCCTCACGACCGCTCAGGTTGGGGTCAACATCACCTTCCGCTACGCCGAGTACTACGCCGTCGCGATCATTTACTACCTCGTGATCGTGTCGATTATCACGCTCATTCAGAGTCGAATTGAGAAGCGATTCCTGTGGACCTCGCGAGGTCTCAAGAAGAACAATTCACCGCTCTCACTGAGCACACGCGCCCTCGCGACGATCCCCAAGGAGAAGTAAGCATGAGCAACGAGACTCCGGCCACCGTGCCTACCCTCCAAGTGTCAAACCTCCACAAGGCCTACAACGGAAATGAAGTGCTCAAGGGCGTCGAGTTTGCCGTCAATAAGGGGCAAGTGAAGGCCGTTCTCGGACCGTCTGGTTCGGGAAAATCGACGATGCTTCGCCTCATGGCGCTGCTAGAGCCTGCCGATTCTGGTGAGATTCTGCTCGACGGAAAACGCATCGGCGCCTCCGATAACAATGGCCGCATCGCTCATCACTCCGAGCGCAGGCTCGCCGTGCAACGACGCGATATCGGCATGGTATTTCAAAAGTTCAATCTGTTCCCGCACCTCACCGCGCTCGACAACGTAGCCCTCGGGCTTACCGATGTGCAGGGCGTCGGCAAAGTGGAGGCCAGAGAACGAGCCTTCGAGATTCTCGACAAGGTCGGCCTCGCCGAGCGCGACGGACATTTCCCTTCCGAGCTCTCCGGCGGCCAGCAACAGCGTGTTGCGATTGCCCGCGCTCTCGTTCTCAACCCACACGTCATGCTTTTCGATGAGCCGACATCCGCTCTTGACCCGGAGCTGGTAGGTGAAGTGCTCGAAGTAATGGAGAATCTTGCCGCTGCGGGAATGACAATGATCGTCGTCACCCACGAAGTGCGCTTTGCCCGTCGAGCCGCTGACGAGGTGACTCTGTTTGACGGCGGAGTGATCGTCGAACAGGCCGAACCTGCCGCGTTCTTTGAGAACCCACAGCACGAGCGTACAAAGCAGTTCTTGAGCCATGTCCACTAATAGCGGCATTGCACTTCGCGCCGTCTATACCGATCTCGATGGTACAGATTTCACCGCCGGACGAGAACTCTTAAGTTCTGCAGGATTCGACGTCAGCTATCTTGATTCGTTGGATGCCGAGACCATCGTCACCGGTGCAGCCGGTGCCAGCGCGCTGCTCGTCGGCTACGCCAGGGTCACTCGTTCGATGATCGAACGGATGCCCTCGGTGAAGATCATTGCTCTCATGTCGATGGGCTTTGACAACGTCGATGTGGATGCGGCAACCGAACACGGAATCTGGGTCACGACGATCGTGGGGGCTGCTACCGAAGAGGTAGCGACGCACGCACTGACGATGGCGCTTCATTTGGCTCGTGGAATCACGTTCTCGCAGCAGGCCGTCGTCTTTGACCGCTGGAACGACCGGGACACTCTCGTGCAGCCGCGCCTGAGCGAATGCACTCTCGGCCTGCTGGGGTTGGGCCGAATCGGCATGAAATTCGCTGAACTCGCTCGCCCGCTGTTCGGCGAGATCATCGGCTACGATCCGCTTGTTCCTGACACTGATGAAACTCGTGAACGCTTCACGGCAGCTGGAGTGCGCCGGGTCGATGCAGCAACAGCTCGTTCGAGCTCGGACTTTCTCTCGCTGCATCTGCCCCTCACCGCCGACACCGCCAACATGGTCGACGCCGCGTTCCTCAGCTCGATGAAACCGCTCTCGTACCTCATCAACGTGAGCCGGGGCGGTCTCGTCGATAGTTCAGCACTTCGCAAAGCCCTCGACAGCGGACACCTTGCTGGCGCTGGCCTCGATGTCTTAGATGTCGAACCGCCGGGCTCCGAGCATCCGCTCCTCGGTCATCCGCGTGCTCTCATCACGCCGCACGTCGCCTACTTCTCTGGTCGCAGCGAAGCAGAATACGTGCGGATGCAAGCCCACAATGTTGTCTCGTGGGCCCAACGAGGTACACCAGACACTCCTCTCGTGCCGATAGCGGCACCTTCTCTCTCCTCCACTCACTAAGAACCTCACCGGAGTACTCATGCGCAAGCTTTCGGCCTTTGATGTGCCACTTTCAGAATTCACCCCGACGATTGTGACCGCGCGCGCGATCCACACTCTCGATGCCGAGAACACCGTCGCGAGCGCCATCCTTATGTTCGCAGGCAAGGTCGCCGCCGCCGGGACCGTTGACGAGTGCCTCACCGCAGCCGCGACACTGTCACCAGCGAAGCCTGCACGTGTTGACTTCGGAACCCAGGTGATCGTGCCGGGCTTCATCGACGCCCACGCCCACCCGCTCATGCTCGGTCAGATGATGAGCTGGGTCGATTGCGGGCCAGACAAGGCATCGAGCATTCCTGAGATCGTGGCGCTGTTGAAAGCGGCCGCCGACACCGTCCCCGAGGGTCAGCCGATCCGTGGCTATGGGTACGAACAGCGCAACCTAGCTGAGCAGCGTCATCCGCACCGCACCGAACTCGACGAAGTCGCCCTCGACCGCGAGGTGTACCTCATGAACGCCTCCGGCCACGGCGGTGTCGTTAACAGCTACACCTTCGAGCTCTTTGGCATCACCCGTGAGACCGAAAATCCCCAGGGCGGTGAGTTTTTCCGTGACGCCGATGGCGATCTCACTGGCGAGCTTTCGGATGCCGCTTGCAACATCCTCACCGGCCTCGGTGGGGTGAAGGTCGGCCACCACGGCCCCAACTTCCACCTCGCCGACACCCCCGCGGAGCACGTGCGCCAGCTTGCGGTGGCGCAGGATACGTTCCTCCAGGGTGGCGTCACGACAATCGGTGATGCCCAGGTTTCCCGTCGCGAATTCGACACCTACTTACGCTTAGCCGAGGAGAACCAGCTCAAGACCCGCATCTCGATGTACTTGCTCTCGCACTTGCTCGACGAAGCGATCGAAACCGGAATGCACGGAGCCTTCGGCAACGCCCACTTGAGCTTCTCGGGCATCAAGTTCTACGCCGACGGCACTCTTGGCGGCTGGACCGCGTACTTCCCTGACGGTTACGTCGGAGACCCGTGCCGCACCGGCCAGCTCTACCACGAGCCCGCCGACTACAAGGCGCTCATCAGCCGCGCTCATGCCGTCGGTCTCCAGACCGCAACCCACGCCCAGTCCCCCACCGCCATCGAAATGGTCGTCGACGCAATCGAAGCGGCGCAGGCAGAAAACCCCACGAGTGACGCCCGGCACCGCATCGAACACTGTGGCCTTCCCACCGCCGGCCAGATTAACCGGATGGCGGCAGCCGGCATCCGGCCCGTCAACCAACCGCAGCACCACTTCAATTGGGGCGAAGGCGTTGAACAGGCCATCGGTACTCCCGGCGAGCGCTTCAACCCGCTTGGAGAGTTTGCGGCTGCTGGCGTTCCGATCACGATCAGTTCGGATGCCCCGGTCGCCGACCCGCGCCCGCTCGAAGCCATTCAGGCGGCCACCACGCGCATCACTCGCCGCGGCGCTCAGCTTGGGCCTGACTCGCTTGCCATTAGTCGCGAACAGGCATTGCGCGCTCACACCATCAACGCGGCGTATTCTCTGGGGCGTGAAGATGACTTGGGCAGCCTTGAGGTCGGCAAGCGTGCTGACTTTGCCGTGCTGACCGCCGACATTTTCGAAACCGAGTGTGCTCAGATCGGTGCGATCACTGTCGCCGAAACGTGGGTTGATGGCGTTCGCCAGTACAGCGCCGAAGCGAAGTGAGCACCGCGATGACCTCGAATAGCAGCGACAATTACACCGCCGAGGCGACAGCGACAGCGTTAGGCGTGGGAGTCGACGTCAACAACGCGGGTCTCGCCATCATGACGGTGCTGCGCAACTACGGCATCGACACTGTGTTTGGGATTCCCGGCACCCACAACCTTGAGCTGTATCGCCCCCTCAGCGCGCTCGGTATTCACCCCGTGACCACTCGTCACGAACAGGGAGCGAGCTACGGATCGGATGGCTGGTCGCAGCAGACCGGCCTGCCCGGTGTCGTAATAACAACCTCTGGCCCCGGCCTGCTCAACGCTCTGTCGGGCGCGGGCACTGCCTATTGCGAATCCCGCCCGATGATCCTCATCTCCCCCGGCGTTGCCGAGGGCAGCGAGTTTGCCGACAACGGCGCACTGCACGAGACCAAAGATTCCACGGGTGCCGCTGGCGCGATCGTGGAGTGGAGCCGTCGAGTCACGAGCGCAACGGATGCCGTCACCGCCGTTCACGATGCTTTCGAACTATTCCGCTACGGCCGTCCGCGCCCCGTGCACATCGAGATTCCCCTCAACGTGCTCGAGTCAGCGAGCGATTGCCCGGAGGAGCTGCTGCAGGCCCGCCCTGAGCGTGCCCGCGCCACCGCTGATGCCGGCGCCGTCGAACGCGCCGCCGAGATCTTGGCGTCCGCCGCGCATCCCGTCATCATCGCCGGTGGTGGTGCGAGCCGCATCGGCAGCGAGCTCACCGCTCTCGCCGAATCACTGAATGCGCCCGTCGTGACAACGCTCAACGGCAAGGCGTCGATTCCAGAGACTCACCCGCTTTCGCTGGCCTCCGAGATCCGTTTACCGGTCATTCACGAGCTCATTAACCAGTCGGATGCCCTACTCATCATCGGTTCAAAGCTGGGCGAAGCGGAGCTGTGGGGCGGCGTCATCGCGCCGGCCGGCACGGTCATCCGCATCGATATCTTGGAATCGCAACTCAACAAGAACGTCTTGAGCGATCTCGGATTAGTGGGAGATAGCGCGGTAATCGTTGGCCAGTTGCGCGACGCTCTGGCTACACAGCCCATCACGGGCAACGCGATAACGGCTGCGGAACTCGACGCCGTGCGCGAAACCGCGGTTCGTGAGGCACAAGAAGTCTCGCCGACTCTGCACCGAGTGGCGACCATGATCAACGAAGCGATCCCCGAGAACGCGATCGTCGCGGGCGACTCCTCGCAGATCACATATTTCGGGATGGCGAGCGTCGTACGCCAAGAAACTTCACACTCGTTCCTTTACACCCCTGCCTACGCCACGCTCGGCTACGGACTGCCAGCAACGCTGGGCGCCAAGGTAGCGTCGCCCAATCGTCCCGTGGTCTGTGTATTGGGCGATGGTGCGCTGATGTTCGCCGTTCAAGAGTTCATCACTGCTATCGAACAAGGCCTCGATGTCACTATCGTGTGCGTCGACAACGGCGGCTATGCCGAAATCAACCAGAACGAACGCGACCGCGGCATCGCTCCTGTGGGAGTTGTGCTCGCGCAACCCAACTGGTCGGTACTCTCGGCAGCCTTTGGTGGTCACGGCTTCTCGGTAACCCAGCCTGAGCAACTCACCGAGACGGTGGCTCAGGCCATTGCGACTCCGGGGCTCGCGCTCGTTCATGTGCCGCTCGGCATCTTCGAAGCCGCACACGGCTAGCACTGCGGCCCGCGGGCCGGCCTGGCAGCAACACACCTCACCTCACCACTTCACCTCTTCTCTTCAGCTCAAGGATCACGACATGACAGAACTCGCTCTCGCCGCCGACGCTAAAGCCACCGCCCGCACGTGGGTGGATGACAATATGCCGCGCCTTTCGGAGTGGCACAGCCACATCTGGCAGCTCGCCGAGCCTGCCTGGCGCGAGTTCCGCTCGGCCCAGTGGTACGTCGAGTTGCTGCGCACCGAGGGCTTCACGGTTGAAGAAGGTTCGGCCGGGATGCCGACCGCTTTCAGCGCGGAATGGAGCAACGGCACGGGCGGCCCCACGATGTTGAGCTACGCCGAATACGACGCTGTGCCCGGCAACAACCAGTCGGCATCCGTTACCGAGGACAGCCGTGAGGGCATGAGCCGCTTCGCTCCAGGTCACACCGACCCGCACTCCGCGCTCGGCATTTCGACGCTCGCCGGGCTGCTCGCCACCAAGCACGCCATGGAGAAGCACAACATCCCCGGCACCCTCAAGTACACGGGCGAGCCCGCCGAAAAGATGCACGGCTCCAAGGTCGTTCACGGCCTGCGCGGCTACTACGACGACGTGGATGCCATCGTGAGCTTTCACCCCTTCTACATGCTGCCGCTGTGCAACACCGCCCGCTGGGACACTCAGTGCGGTGCGTACTACAGCAAGGTCTACACCTTCATTTGTGACGAGCCGGAGTCGTGGCAGCTCAACGCCAACCCCAACTCCCCCATCCCTGCTTCGCACTCCGCAGCGCGCGCTCCCGGCGCCAACGTTGCCCTGATGTCGATGTACACCTCGTCGCGCATCATGCAGGATGCCATGCTCCCGAGCTTTGGAGGGTGGAGTCTCAGTGACGCCATCTTGCTTGACGGCCAAGCGACCGCCGACAATCTGCCGGCGCGCGTCGCCCGCATCCAGTATTCGTGGCGCACCCCGAACATCGAAATGGCAGAGCACGTGCTCGCCGTGCTCGACCGCAACGCTGAACACGCCGGGGCGATGGCTCACTGCGACGTGGAGACCACGTGGGTGGCGCGCAGCCGCCCCGGCCGCACCAACCATGCGATGTCGACCGTTCTCTACAACAACCTCGAAGCCGTGGGAGCCCCCAGCTACGGCGCTGACGCGATCGCTGTTGCGCAAGAGATTCAGCGCAACCTTGGCCTCGACGCCATGGAGAAGCCGTTCCTCGACGAATGCGAGCAGCTCATCACCCCGCAGGATGCCGAGAAGGCACTGCGCGAGCACCTCGCACCGTGGCAGCAGAACTGGACGAGCGATGACTACGTCGAGATGACGCACTACGCACCGACCGTGCGCTTCTATGTCTCGCGACCTGCTCTCAAGCCTGCACCCGGCAAGGGCGCTTACCCCGGTTGGGTCATGAATGCTCTTGGTGGAATCCCGGAGACAATCGACCCTACGATCGAGACCGCGGGCAAGACCGTTGCTGGCACGTTCATCGACCTGCTGGTTGACCCGGCACTCCTCGCCGAGGCGAAGAACGAGTTCGACCAGCGCGTCGCTGACGAACCGATGCCCGCCCTGCTGCCGGCGGACTTCCAGCCGCCGATCGATCTCCCCTGGCCTGACTACCGCCAGAACGGCGACGCGCGCACCTGGGGCTAAAACGCGCTCGCTAGGCTGCAGGCAATTGCGGCCTAGCGGGCTGCATCACAATGCAACGATCGGCGACTCACTAATGCGTAGATGGCGTCTCGTGACGTCGCGAAGACATGCGTTTCGCAGGTGAGCGGCGGCGGCGCAATTCACTTAGCCCGTTCTTCAGTTGCGGCGGATCCTGATCAGGCAATGTCAAATTGATGGATAAACACCAACACAACCCGCCGTTGACACCGCCCAACACTCAGCAGTTTAGGAGTCTCAGGGGTCTAGACACACCGCCGCCCGGACCGCCCCGTTTGCTTCGGCTTCTCACGGTGCCGCTCGAAGGTCTTCTCGAAAGTCATCGAGGTTGATTCGACCACCCAACTTCGCGAGATCCATGGCGTTCGAGGGCATTAGGTGAGCGTCGGACGGATGGTGGAACACGAACCTGAGCGCGTGCATCACTGTGTTGGCGTTGAATGCTTGAAGTGAGGCTGGGTCACCCTCGCGGCTGTAGTCAAAGTAGCCCTCGACGATTTGTTGATCCACAGGCGTCATCTGCGAAGGGATGGGAGTCCGGAACATTACGAGCGCGACTTCGCGCGTCAATGGAAAGAGCAACGCCCAAGAGTTCTCGAGTCCCAGACCCAGGTTATGACTCTCGCGTGGGTTCGGAATAGGAGTGAGCGGCTCGTCGGACGTAATGAGTGATGGCTGATCGAATCTGACCAGTCCCCAGGGACGGTCAAGTAGGTGCCCCACGAGTGCGGGAATCAACGTCGATATCTGCTGGATGTGGACAGCCGATGAGACAAGCGGGGGCACTTCTCCGTTCGCGAAGTCGACACCTTCCGGGGCGCCGGGAAGTGCAAGGATACGTTCGAACTCAGCTGGCTCATCAGTCGCCAGCCCTCTCAGGATGGCGGCGATGGCGTGGTGCATCTGTCGCCGGTGACTCTGCACACGGAGGAACTGCAACGTCATGAACTGCGCGAACGCAAAACGATTGTTGGCGCTCAAAGGCCAGGCGCCCGCGGCAATCGACCGCAGAATCCCAGCTGCAACGCCCTCGGCCTCCGAGAGCGCAGCTTCGAAGGCATCAGGGTCCGTCGGATGATCCGGAACCCTGTAGAAGTGCGACTCCGCTGTTGCGTTCACAACGTTGGTGTTGTGCTCACTGCCATCCTGAATATTGACCGCGTGGAGCATCTTTCCGTCAGCGAAACCCTCGAGATAGAACTTCGGCACTGTATGGTGCCGCTTTGGCTTGCCGGACATGTCACTCCTCACAATGAATGATCTCGCTACGGCGCGGTCACGAGATCGACTATCGCAGGTCTCTGCTCAGGCTATCCCGTTCGGATCCCCTGCGGAAAGGGATCTGGCTACTGTGCGAGAGAGATGCGAGCGGCCCAACCTCGAGGATTCCACTGCCGGTATCGCTCAAAGGCGACCGCGCAGAAGCCGACCCTCGTCGATATTGCGCGGAAGTAGTTCGGTCCCACGGCAACTCGGTGTAGCACTCCGGTTGCGATCAGCGAGGAATGGAAAGTTCAACTCAACTTGTTACTCCCGTTCTGAACGCCCGCGGGTTCGAAATTGGGCCGGTCAGCGGGCGAACGCTGGCGGGCCCATAAGCGCACCGCTAAGGTGCGGAAGCGAGTGATGTGGTCGGCAGACGACCATCCGCGGCGAGGCTGCTACGGAAGGCAACAGAATTAGCACGAGGTTTTATAACCCAAGGAGTCCCGCAACGCGGCAACGCAGCGGGGCTGACAGCGTTGCACGGGTGCCCATGACACGACTGAAGCGTATTCACGCAACAACGCAGACCTACGCAGTATTAGTACTGCTCACCTCGGTAGGCCTCCGTATGAACCAGACGCTCGAGCATGCTCTCGCCTGTGATCTGAGCACGGAGGGCACGGATATTCTTGCCGGTGTACTCCCGCATGAGTCCCGCCCAGACTATTACCTCGCTCAGTTCAACCTGCATAGGTATCGATCCGTCAGGCCTCGCTGCCGCCAGGGGCTGGCGAAAGCTTTGCAAAGCAGGGGCTGTAGAGACAAACAGTGCAGTGTCATGGGCATTGTTGACTAGCCGAGCTAAGGCTGCCTCTACCGCAGCGATCGAAAGCGTCTTGTCGGCACTCGCCCAAGAGTCGAAACGGCGGTCCAAAGAAGGGTGCCCTGCCCATTTGTTGCGGAGGTGGCGGACATACTTCAACGGTAAGTAATGATCCGAGTTAATGTCAGTGCGCAGCTTGTTCAGGTTCTCCAGGTCGGCAGCGGACGCGTCGGCGTCGGTTAGATGCCGCTTCATTCGTTGATGGGCTGTGGGCAATGACGCGGTCCGACTGTTGTCGGGATCGTGGCGCCCCAGCCCGCCGTCGTTGAGCGCGGCGATGTCAAGCACCGCCATTCGCATCAACCGGCTGTTGATGCCCTCGATCGCCTGACCGACCCGATCGTCGTTCTCCGGTAGATCACGGAAGTACTGTCTGGACCGCTTTGCCAGGTAGAAGCTCTGGACAGCTTGGATCACTGTTGTCCCCAAGAGGACCGACATCTGTGTCCATGGAGCCTCTGCGTTCGCGTTGGTGCGTGCCACATCATGTGTGGCTGGGCCACCCTCAAATGTCGGCAGGGCTGAATCTGCATACTCGGATTCGAACGGCGATAGTTTCATGACCCAATCCAAGCAGCAAATGCGGCCCCGGAGGCACACACAATGCGAGCTACACACTGAGTTCCTGGGATCTGGTTAACAGCGGGGTTGCCTTCTCCTTGGTTAGCATCGAGTTCATTTTGCTTTTCGAAGGCTCGTCGTGCACAAGCTAGATCTCGGAGCGATCTGACAGCCCTCAATCGCTCTGGCCCGCGCCGGCAAATCTGCCAAATCTGGAACTGAAGACCTCGGCGTCAGCGCTGGGGCGCCCGAGGGGCACGGCTAGGCCCGAATTGATCGCGGAGAGATTCCAGACCTCAGCAGCGCCGGGAGCGCGGAACTCAATCCCGCGCGAAAACGCATCTAGGGCTCCCTCGAATACTCACGATCGTGAAGCGGGCGCCCGGTCGAATCCTCAGTAGATACCTATGGGAGCGGATTCGCCCCTCAACTAGGTCCGTACGCTTTCCGTTTCGGAATATCGGGTGCGGGTCTGTCTAGCCTTTGAACGTTAAAACGCCTGGGCCTGCGCTTATCACCACCGCGAAGAACGAACATGACCTGCCAGTTCCTCGACGGACTCAAGTGCGGCAATAGCCCGCTCCGACTCACCGCCGAACAGGCCGCCAAGCAAAGGCGTCCACCCCTGACCTTGTGCTCGTGCTTCCTGGAGCATAGTTGTCTCAGGGCCCTGACTACTGTGCCTGTGGCGCCAAGTGTAGCGGCCGTAGCCGCCGTGCGGGCCGTAAAATTCACCCGATTGAGCACGCGCGTCTTCAGAAATCGCATCAAGGAAAACCTCGACCCTGTCAAAAGCTTCTGCGTACTCGGAGTCTCCCGCGAACTGCTGGTGATTCAGGGGCGCGAGCACTGTAAACAGATGATCCGAGATAGGCGTAAGTCTATGCCCGCCACTAGCGGCCAAGAGCTTCTCGGCCGCTTCGTCATCGGGTGCTTTCTTATCGTCCTCAAGGCACAGCAAAGTGCCAAGTGCACGCCAACGGTCGATGCCGATCACGCTTTGACTTCCGGAGTCGAGAATGAACGGGATTGACTGGCCACGACTCATCACAGTTCGGACGTCAACGGTTGCGGCTCGCAGCATCGAGTAGTTTTGCTTTGCGAGGGCGCCGAGTGCAACGGCGTAGGTCGCGAGAATTGCCGGGTACTCACTAACAGACCGAAGGATATCGGTTCCAGCATCTTGTTTCGATTCTTGGGCGAGGATCCTTATCGTCTGCGCCAATTCTTGTTCATGAGACTGTGTTCCGTACATTGCTATCAGCTTCAGTGGCACTAGCGCCGGAGCAAGCAGATCATCGTAGCGCCTGACACGGTTGACCCATTCTCGCGCAAAAACCTTGTCCATTTTTGTTCCTTGCGGCACGGACAGCGGGAATCGATTCCGATCTTTAAGGGCGTCACGAATTGGTTCACGCAGATCAGACAGGTAGTCGTCGTAGTCCATTACCAGTGATGGATTCCGAAGGAGATTCCTGAGCGTTTCCACGACGTCACTCTTTGCTTCGGCGGCTTCTGAAGCAACGGCAGACACCGACGCAGGCGGAATACCAGGCGAGGACCCGATGGATCGCTGAATTGCGACAACGAGCCGACTGAGCTGAGCACTCTTTGAGGTTCCGAACAAATCTGCTCTGTGAATTGATCTCCCCAAAGTGCGTCCAGTCCCGAGATCAATCTCGGGTATCTCACATTCGTCCAATCGAGCAGTCATAAGCCATGACGCACCCGGTGGTCTCAAGCGATACTCTTCCGCAGCGAGCGTGAGCTCCTCAAATTGGTACGATTTTTCCCTCTTGGCGAGGTTTGAAGAAAAACAAGCTAGAAAAACAAACGAGCCGCTCCGGATCGCATTGCGGATTTCGCTTTGCCAGTCATCGCCCGGCCAGAGCTTATCCTTGTCCCTCCATACAATGAAATCAGCAGCTTCCAGAGCCCCTTGCAACTCATCGATCTGCTCAGCGTCCTCGCTGATATATGAGATGAAGACATGATCACTTGCCATGCAACGAATCTACCGCCCTAGGATCTCCTACCGGACAGTACGCGCCAGAGAAGATTTCGACGAGCCGCTCCCTGCACCAAAACCTGAGTGGCGGCGTGCTCGATCAGGCAGAAATGAACGACGGCGGCACGAGCGCGTTCAGGCGACGTGCGCGTCGAACCTCGAAGAGCCAGCTTTCGGGCAAGTTCTTGTGAACCTCGATATTTACGTCGTCCCAAAACACTTCCGACCCGGGAGTGATCCATTCTTCGGTGAGATGAAGCTCAGTCACCGGTGGCCCCTGTTCGGCGACGTCGACGATAGAGCGGAGAACCCCACCTTGCAAGGCATCGGCAAACTCATCACTAACTGACTTCAGCGTGTGCATATCTTCGCAAACTAGATACGTGAAGCCAGCAGAGATATCCGCTTGCACTTGCTCGATTGTTTCCATAAATGGCGTGAATGAATAGTTCTTGACCCATGTGTTGCCGTACAAGTACTTCACGCCTTGATGAATGCGGAGACCCATGGCAACGCGAAGGTCTCCGTTCGGTATTCGCTTAGAAAGCCAATCCATTACTTGAGAATGATCAAGTGGTTCGTTCGGATGCAGCGGGTAGCCCATACCGGGTTGAGACATTAACGGAAATCCCGACCACTCGTTATTGCCGTCACGATGCACCGCTTCAGGAATCAGCGCGCCCAAAAGGCGAAGCACCTCCATCATTGATCCGGAAATTTCCCGCCCCACGAGACGGTCGTTAAAAGCAGGCTGCAGTTTCCGAGTGCTAGAGCGCAGCCGATCGTGCACGGCAAGTGGGATCGACTTCCAGACGGGGAAAAAGCGAAATCCAAATGACCCTCCGACGATACGCACGTTCTCGGAATCAGGTGTGACGGAATAAAGCAGGTGCTGATCAATATTACGGATGTACTTGATAGCGTCTAGAAGTTTCTTCGCGTCCTCTCCTTGTGACTCAAGAGCAATTTTAAAGGACGTCCTATTGGCTATTGCTTCCGTTAGAAGATCATTGATCGCTTGCGTGTGTGTAATGAAAGCACGAAGTTCGGACTCAAAATTGCCCTGCTTGCTGGTGGCGGCGTAGTACCTCGACACGGCAGCTTGGAGGTCCCGCATACGGGACCGTAACGCGTCGGCCTCCTCCGCCGTAAGCAAGACGTTTTGCGTTGTATCCACACGATGATGGTAACAAGGGCACCTTGAATCCGCCTCGGCCTAGATCCCCGGAGTGACAGTAATCGTGCGAGCCTCGCCGAGGAACAACACATCTAAAGTGGCGATTGAGCCTTCAGAATAAGACAGGCAGTCACCGCAGACGCTGGCAGAACTTACAGAAGTGTGAGCCGCGGTTCATAAAGTTCTCACGCACGACCTCGCGACCGCAGCGCGGGCACGCCCGACCTTGCTGGCCGTAGACGTTGAGTGAGTGCGCGAAGTAGCCAGATTCGCCGTTCACGTTGAGGTACTGCGTGTCGAAACTCGTGCCACCCTCGGCTAAAGCCTTAGAGAACACGGCCCGCACTTCCGCGAGCAACTGCACCGCTTTCGCGCGGCTGAGGGTCTCGGTGGGCTGGTTGTAGTGCACGCGCGCGGCCCAGAGCGCTTCGTCGGCGTAGATGTTGCCGATGCCGCTGATCAGCGTCTGATCGAGCAGCGCCCGCTTCACCGTGGTGCGCTTGGCCTTCAGCGATCGCAAAAACTTGGCGTCGTCGAAGAAGGGGTCGAGCGGGTCACGCGCGATGTGCGCCACTTGGCTCGGCACCGCGAACGCGGGCTGATCAACGGTGGGCAGCATGCTGTCGATCGCCATCGAGCCGAAAATACGCTGGTCGACAAAGTTGAGGCGCAGTGCGCCGTGGTCAGGATGATCAAGTTCGATGCGGATGCGCGTGAGCCGATCATCCGTGCTCCGATCGCGCAAAAGCACTTGCCCGCTCATCCCGAGATGCGTGACGAGGGCTTCGCCGTGAGTGTCAGCACTGTCTGCGTGGGCACTGTCGGCGAGAGGCAGCCACATGAACTTGCCCCGGCGCTGAGGCGTCAGGAATGTGCGACCGGTCAGACGGTCGATGAAGTCTTCACTCGGCCCCTCATGGCGACGCAATGAGCGCTCGTCGAAGACGGTGACCGATGCCGCAGCCGCGCCGGTGACCGCCGGTTCAAGCCCTGCGCGCACAACCTCAACCTCGGGAAGTTCGGGCACGCCGGTTACTTTGCTGCAGCTTGGAGGATCGTCCAGGCTTCGAGCGCCGCAGCCATCTCGGCCTGCTTCTTGCTTGAGCCAGTGCCCGTGGCGATTACTTCATCGTCGAGACAGACGCTCGCGTGAAAACGCTTGGAGTGATCGGGGCCGCTATCTTCGATGCGATAGTCGGGAGCCCCACGCCCGAGCTGGGCGGCGAGCTCTTGAAGGCTCGTCTTAGGATCCATCGCTGCACCGAACCGCGCCGGATCGGCCAGCAACGGGGCGACGAGGCGGAGGACGAGCGCAGTGGCTTCGTCCCCGCCGAGGTCGAGATAGGCGGCACCAATGATTGCCTCAACGGTGTCTGCCAAAATGGACGGCTTTTCGCGGCCGCCCGTCTGCTCTTCACCCTTGCCGAGCCGAATGTACGCACCAAGACCAATGAGGCGCGCGATTTCGGCAAGAGCTACAGAAGAAACGAGACTAGCCCGACGCTTGGCAAGGTCTCCCTCGTCAAGCTCCGGGTTATCGCGATACAGCTTGACCGTTACTGCTTGGCCAAGTATTGAGTCACCAAGAAATTCGAGTCGCTCATTGTGCGCGATGCCGCCGTTTTCGTACGCGAAAGAGCGGTGGGTCAACGCAAGCGTGAGCAACTCGGGGTCAATAGTGACCCCGAGCACAGCGGAGAGCTCAGCAGGTGAGCTGGAGCCCGTCATCGCTATTTGACTCGAGTATGGGGAGACTAGTTATACGTCAGCGACCTTGCGGCCCTTGTACTCCATGTACAGGGGGGTGCCGGCGGAGTCTTCGACTACCTTGGCGCGGTGCGGGAGGCTGTAAACGGTCTTGCCGTTCTCAATGGTCTTGACGAGAGCGGTAGGCGTTGCCTTCCACTGGGCGCGGCGCATGCGGGTGCTTGCCCGCGACATCTTGCGCTTGGGTACTGCCATGACTAACTCTTTTCTTCTTGGGTCTCAGGTGAATCATCCGCATCGGTCACGTTGTGATCATGCGAGTCTTGCGTGAAATCTTGGAGTCCGGCCAACGCTGCCCAGCGAGCATCGATGGGCGCTTCGTGTTCGTGTCCTGGATTATCAAGCAACCGAACCCCACACTCAGGGCACAGGCCGAGACAATCTTTCTGACAGACCGGCTGGAATGGAAGTGACAACACTACCGAATCCCGCACTACAGGTTCTAGATCGACATGCTCATCGATAACCGTGTAGTCAAAAGCTTCGTCCTCAGAATACGCGAAAAGTTCTTGAAACTCGACCCGGACAGGCATCGTGACATCAATGAGGCAACGAACGCACTCAGCCTTCGCCGAACCAGAGATCACAGCATCAACCAAAACGCCATCGTGCAGTGACTCAAAACGGCCGTCGATCGCCAGTTCAGAACCCTCCGGTACCGCGATAACGGCATTGCCAAAGGCTTCGGGTACGACGACATCGATGGAGTGCTCTCTCATCTCACCGGGACGGTGAATGAGATCGCGCACCATCACGGCGTACGGGTTCTCGCTGATTCTAGACACGATCGACAATTCTACCCCCGCGAGGCCCTCGCTGTCGCCCCCGGTCAGCGATCGCTCAGTCTCTTGACCCACGGATGAGCGACGACGGCTGTGTGGGTCGGTGTACGCACGAGCATCCGCGTTTCTCTAGACTGGTGCAACAGACCCGTGCGCTTGGTATGGCGTGGTTGGTTTGCCCAGGATGGGGCTGCCGGTCTTCTTGAAACTGTCTTTATTGTGCGTGGCGCGTTCGAGCGCCCATTTCATCGTTTCTCGAGAGGCCTCATGTCTGTTCTTTCCCGCTCCCCTTTCCGTCGCGGCACCGCAATTCGTAGTGCTGCGCTGCTGGCAGTGTCAGCTCTTGCTCTCAGCGGCTGTGCCAGCGCGGCACCCGAGACGACTCCATCCCCCGATGCTGCAGCGCAGAGCGTTGACCTCAGCAATTGCGGCTTCGAGGTGACCTTTGACACCGCCCCCGAGCGCGTCATCACGATCAAGTCGTCGACAACCGAGATGCTGTTGGCGCTCGGTCTGGGCGACCGCATTATCGGTACCGCTTTTCAGGACGGTCCCGTGCCCGAGCAGTGGGCATCCGATGCCGCCGGTCTCACGTCGATCGCCGAACGCGTGCCGAGCGAAGAAGCCGTGCTCGACCTCGAACCCGACCTCGTCTTCGCCGGCTGGGAGTCAACCTTCAGCGCGGATGGAGCCGGCGAGCGCGCCGACCTCACCGCCCTCGGCATCAACACCTTCGTCGCCCCCTCAGCCTGCCAGAGCGCAGAGCAGCCAGAACAGCTCAGCTTTGACGACGTATTCAGCGACATCGAGACCGTTGCCTCCATCTTCCGCGTGGATGCCGCACCCCTCGTCAGCGAACAGCAAGCTCAATTGGCGGCGATCGATGCCAACGGCGACTCCCGCACTGCCCTGTGGTTCTCTTCGGGCTCAGACACCCCCTACGTCGGCGCCGGAATCGGAGCTCCCCAACTGCTGCTCGACACAGTAGGCCTCACCAACATCGCCGCCGATGTGAAATCGACGTGGGCGCCCTACAACTGGGAAGCCGTGGTTGACGCCGACCCCGACTTCATCGTGCTCGTGGATGCCGCCTGGAACTCCGCCGACAAGAAAATCGGTGTACTCGAGGCGAACCCCGCAACCGCTAACCTCAGTGCTGTGAAGGCCGGCCGTTACCTCGTGGTGCCGTTCGCGGCGAGCGAGGCTGGCGTGCGCAGCGTTGAAGCGGCCGAGAGCCTCTCGGCTCAGATTGCGGAGCTTGATGGCTAGAGTTTCTCCGCTCGCTCTCGGCTCCGCCCTCGCGATCGCACTGCTGGTGTCGATCACGGTGGCGGTGACGATCGGCCCTGCCGACATCCGGTTTGATGAGGTGTGGCGGTCGATCGCGAGTCATCTCGGAATCGGGGTGAGCCCGCTCAGCGAGCTTCGAGATGGCATCGTGTGGCAACTGCGGTTGCCTCGCGTGCTGACAGCAGCGGCAGTCGGTGCGGGGCTCGCATTGAGCGGGGCCGTGATGCAGGCGATTACGCGTAACCCCCTCGCCGACCCCTACCTGCTCGGGCTGTCATCCGGTGCTGCTCTCGGTGCCGTCTCGGTGCTGCTCTTGGGCGCTGCCGTGCTGCTGCCGCTCGCCGCATTCATCGGCGCACTGCTCGCACTCACGCTCACACTCCTGCTCGCCGGGTCGCTCGGTGCGATCACGCCCTCCCGCACAGTATTGGCTGGCATCGCCGTCTCTGCTCTCGCTTCAGCCATCACGAGCTTTGTTATCTTCTGGAGCGTCACGGGCGATTCCTACCGCGAAGTGCTCTCGTGGCTGCTCGGTTCACTGAGCGGAGCACGCTGGCCCGCGGTCGGCATCACCATGGTCGCCATCATCGTGATCGGTATCCCCGTGATGCTGACGGGACGCCTGCTCGACTCCTTTGCCTTCGGCGACGTGCAGGCAGCGTCGCTCGGGGTGAATGTCAGCGCCACTCGCTGGGGGCTGCTTGCGGCATCCGCTCTCGTCACCGGAGCAATGGTCTCGGTCAGCGGCTCGATCGGCTTTGTGGGGCTGATTCTGCCGCATGCCGTGCGCTTGCTCGTCGGGCCCGGCCATCGCGCGCTGCTGCCCCTCAGCGCCCTCCTCGGTGCCGTCTTTCTCGTCTGGGCCGACACACTCGCTCGCACCCTCTTTGACCCCCGCGAAATCCCCGTCGGCATCGTCACCGCCATGATCGGCGCCCCCATCTTCGCGTTTCTGCTCACCAGGCGAAAGAGCTCCACATGAGCGACAACTCCGGCCTTGCCGCCGAACGCATCCACGTCACGACCGATGGCACCCTGCTCATCGACAACGTCGACTGCACTGTCGCGCGCGGCTCGCTCAGCGCGCTCGTCGGGCCAAACGGTGCCGGAAAATCTACGCTACTGCGCGCCCTCACCGCCGTGCAGGCTCCCGCCTCCGGCAGCGTCACGTTCGGCGGCCACGACCTGCTCGGGATGCCGCGCCGCCAACGCGCCCGCCTCGCCGCGTTCGTCGAGCAAGACGCCACCACCGACAGCGCCCTCACCGTCGGAATGGTCGTCGCGCTTGGCCGGCTGCCGCACCACTCACTGTGGGAGGCCGACTCCCCCGAATCCGCAGCGATCGTCACCGCCAGTCTTGAGACCGTAGAGATGACGACCTTCCGCGAGCGCGAATTTCAGAGCCTCTCCGGGGGCGAAAAACAACGTGTCATGCTCGCGCGCGCCCTCGCCCAACAGCCACAGCTGCTCACCCTCGACGAACCAACCAACCACCTCGATATTGCGGCACAACTAGCCGTGCTCGAACTACTGTCGAGCCTGCGCGACACCGGCGTGACCGTGCTGGCCGCCCTGCATGACCTCTCACTCGCAGCAAGCTACTGCGACCACGTGATCGTGCTTTCCCACGGCACAGTCGTCGCCGCCGGCGCGACCGAGAGCGTGCTGACAGAAGAACTCATTGCCGATGTTTATGGGGTCACGGCATCCATTCTGCGCAATCCAATCACCGGCAAGCCCGTCATCGGGTTTAGCCCCGCCTAACGGCGGCACCCACTTCCGTAGTCGGCACTCGCTGCCTGCGTCGGCTCGTTGCGCTAGCGGTCGAATACGCTGCGAGGAGCGAGCGCCGCAACGATCCTGGCCCGCCACCCCACGGATGCTCGCAATGACGCCAGCGCGTTCGACACGGCTTCGCGGCGCACCGTCTGCTTTCGCGGGCTAAACGCCGATGCCTCAACCGCGGTAAGCACTACCGCAAGCGACGACGATGCCGACCCCCGGCCACGCCCCGCTGGCTTTGGGTGCAATGGCGCGATACCGACGTGAGCGGCCAGCTCTTCGTACTGCTGACGTGGCGTCCCAGTCTTCGAGACCGGAATTCCTAGGTCGGCGGCGCTGTCACAGAGCTCTCGCCACGCGCTAGCGACGTCGCCGCGCGCAACTGCCCTCATACGAATAGCTCGGCGGATGCTGCGCACAAGCGCGGGAATCGCCAACACGAATGGAATCGTGAGGAGCAGCAACCACCACGGCGAGACCTCCGACTGACCAGGGATAGGTGCCCCGGGGATATCATCACGCGGCACCTCAGGGCGAGCGGCCGGCGTTGACGTGGAGGTGGGAGTCGGGCTCGGTTCGGGCTGGGACTCATCAACGTCGGGAGTACTGGGGTCATCATTCACACTCTGCGCAAAGCGGGGAGCGCTGCCCACCGAGGTTGTTGGTTCGAAACGAACCCATCCGATGCTCGGAAAATAAAGCTCCGGCCAGGCGTGCAAGTTGTCTGTCGTGACGGTGTAGCGCTCGCCATCAGTCTCAGGGTCTGCCTCAGAATTAGACTGACGCTGCCCGGGCGTGAAGCCAACGACAACACGGGAGGGGATGTCGAGGCTGCGCGCCATCGCCGCCATAGCCGAAGCGAAATGCACGCAATATCCGCTCTTGGCCGAGAGGAACTCACCGAGCACCTCGGCCCCAGAGCCGTCATAGTCTTCGGCCACCGGTGCGTCTTCCGAGTACACAAAATCGCCATTGCGAAAGAACGACTGAAGCGCGAGCGCCTGATCGAATCGCGTTGGTGCGGCCCCGGCCACTTGCTGCGCGGTCTCAACCACCGCACTCGGCAGAGACTCGGGAAGCGCAAGATACTTCTCAAACCCCTCCGGCAGATCTGTCGGGGCGGCTTCTAACTGGTCAATCGTCGGGGCAGCTGTGATGTACGAGACTTCGTAATTCTGGTCCATCGTATTCGCGAATGAACTCGACACTGTCAAGCCTTCGGGGTCCCACGCCCAACCACGGCCGAGATCGGAGATGCTCGTGGCCGCATAGGGAATGGGCAGCAGCTTTCCCCGCAAGCGCTGAATCTGAATCTGCATGACCTTCTCGGTGCGGGGAACCTCGTCAGATAGCCCCGGAGCTGGCCCAAACGCGTCAACAGTGTTGTTGTCGTCGATGTCACGCTCCGACTGGCTCCACGTTTCATCGCTGAATTCATCAAGAGCAGCAACCCGAAGGTACTCATCCCCCTGTTCAGTCGTGTACGTAAGGGCGAGCAACGGAGAACCACGACGAAGATCGCTGCTCAGGTTCAGGATCGGGTTAACGCCGGTAGAAATGATTCCCGGCCTGTTGAGCGTCTCCTCGGTTGGGTCAACGCTCGGAAGCACCACGGGAACGATGAGAGCCAAGGCTAAAGCGCTCGCCACGACCGGCCCGGCGGCGCGCGCCGTCGTTCGCTCCCCCGCCACGAGAAGAATGCCAACGTAGGCAAGGGCAGTCACCGCGAAGCTCAGAGCATCGTGCAGTTCGCTGCGCACAAAAGCAGGAACCGCAAGCAGAATGAGCAGAGGCAAGGCCGTGAACGCCGGCTTGCGCAACACGAACGCAATAGCATCCATCACGATCGAGAGCCCTAGCGCTCCCAGGCAGATGAGGAACACGATGCCGGAGTCGGCATCCGCCGGAAAACGCTGAGACTCCATGGATCTCTGCCCCTGCGTGACAAGAAACGCAAAACGGCCGAAAGTATCTCCAGTGGGCACGATGCCCACAATGGCGGTGCTCGCCCCAAAGAAGAGAGTGAGCGCTGCAACGCCAGCACCCGCGCCAATAAGAGAACCAATCCAGGCTCTCGAAATTAAGGTGTGAGCCAGCGCCGAAACCGCAAGCACCACAGCCACCACAGCGATGTAAGGGAACCACCACGCGCCCTCGGTGAGAACTTCTCCCAGGCTGCTGGCAGCGACGCCCAACGCGAGAGCTAGAGTGCCGCTCAGCGACCAGACCCGCACACGCTGTTCGTGAGTGCGCACGCTGCGCGCTCGGCTCGCTTCAGTTGTTGTCACGGTGCGTCCTTGATTCCGCAACAAAAAGCTTCCACGCGTCGCCGACATCGTCGAAAGCCTGCACGGAAATAACGATCCAGCCGTCCGCGCGCAACTCTTCGCCGACAGACGGTCGAGAAGGATCCCCTGTGCGCGTAAAATCTCCAAAGCTCGACGAGGACTCCACGACGAATGCCACCGCAAAAACTCCGGGAAGTGCCTGCCGACGCAAGTACGACACAGTCTCGGCCTCCGGATGGGCCACGAGCGCCACGACAGAACCACCCGCACTTGTACTCGGAACGGGCTCGCCCCACCACCCCGGCGCGCTATCGACGGGGCCAAACGTCGCAAGGCGAGTGAGAAACTCTTGCTCGTCTGCGGCACGGCGATGCACAATCGACGCCTCCGCCAACTGCGAGGGCCCCGTCTCGATGATCTCCACAAGGAAGCCTTCGCGCTTCAACTGAACGGCGGCGGAGGCGAGCATACTGACAGCCCACTCGAAGCGGGGGCTGCGCGCGGCAGCCGCAACGACGCCAGTTGGCAAGCGAGAAGAATCCAAGCGGCTGGCATCCGGATACCCCGCCAGCCTCGTGTCAACAATGATGCGAGCTTCGGGGTAGCTGTGCTGTTCCTCTTGCCGCACCATGAGGCTGCCGTGTCGGGCGGATGCTCGCCAGTGCACTCGCCTCATGGCATCCCCACGGCGATACTCGCGGGTCATAGCGTCGTCATCATCTCCGGCAGAACGACGCTGCAGAACGCGCGCCTCACCATCGCCCGCTTGCGCAAGAAGGGCAGACTGGGACAGCGCAACAACACGCGGAGTAACTGTCAATTCCGTGACGCCACCGACACTCCACGAGCCGAGAGCAAGCGAGAGCGGGTCGCCGCTCTGCAATGCGAGCGGACCAATCTCAAAAATCCCGCGGTCCTGCGGAGTAAGCGAATAGGTGAGTTGGGCTGCATTGCGCTGGGCTAGGCCTCCCAGTCGAGCCGAAAGCGGAGGCAACCAGCCGCTCGCTGTGCCCCAAGGATGCCACGGCAACCCATCTGCCCAGTGCACTCCGCGAAGAGCGGTGCGTGCGTTGTTATCGACTCGCAGCGTGACACGACTCGTGGTTCCTGCCTCCACAACGGGGAAGGCGAACCGCCGAGTCACCGACAGCGCAGAATCTCTCGAACGCACGAACACAGCCGCCATGAGCGGCAACGCGAGAGCGAAGCATCCGGCATATAACAAAATGGGCATACTGAGCGCATAGCCCCCCAGAATCGCGAGAATTCCCAGCGCGGCGAAAGTACGACCACGGCGAGTGAGCCGCACGACCCTCAGCGCGACGTAGAGATTTCTCAGGGGACGCAAGCGAGGCATGACGGCTCGCTAAGCCGACACTGAGCTGACGGGAACCGGGGTTTCCGCGACAATCCGCTCAATCACGTCCGCAATAGAGCGACCCGTCAAAACAGTGGATGCCTGTGCCGAATGTCGCGCTGGCATCATGCGGTGCGCGAGCACCGTCACGGCAAGCGCATCAATGTCATCAGGCAAGACAAAGTCACGTCCATCGATCGCCGCCCGCGCCTTTGCCGCCCGAACCAAGTGAAGCGTGGCCCGCGGACTTGCGCCCAACCGCACTTCGGGATCTCGACGAGTCGCCTGCGCGATGGCCACGGCATATTCCTCAACCGCTGTGCTCACAAACACGCGTCGCACGGTAGCAATAAGTTCACGCAGCTGCTCAACCGAAACGACGGGGATTAGGGCATCGAGGGGGCTCGTAAGTTCACGAGAGCGCAGCATCTCAAGTTCTGCCGCGGCATCCGGATATCCCATAGAGATGCGAGCCATGAAGCGGTCGCGCTGAGCTTCGGGCAGCGGATAGGTGCCCTCCATCTCGATAGGGTTCTGCGTCGCAACCACGATGAAGGGTGACTCAAGCCGGTACGTGTTGCCGTCGACGGTGACGCTGGACTCTGCCATGCACTCGAGCAACGCTGATTGAGTCTTGGGACTAGCCCGGTTGATCTCATCACCAATGAGGATATTGGCGAAAACGGGACCCTTTTTGAACTCGAATTCTCGAGTGTTCTGGTTGTACACCGACACGCCAGTGATATCGGCAGGCAGCAGGTCAGGAGTGAACTGCACCCGCGAAACAGTACTGTCCACGGTGCGTGCCAGCGCCCGTGCGAGCATCGTCTTACCGACCCCGGGAACGTCTTCGATCAGGAGGTGCCCCTCAGCCAGCAGCACCGTCAGGGCTAAGCGCACCGCGTCGGTTTTGCCGTCAATTACCGTCGAGACACTGCGAATAATGGCATCGCAGCGGGCGTGGAACACGTTGTCGGGCAGCGACCCGGAGCTAGGGACATCCATGAATTGAGTCTTACACCCGTCTGCCGCTACGGCAATTGCTTACGTTTGCGAAGTTCCTCTTCGAGGGCACGGATCTTTTCTTGCCCCTGAAAATACTCAATCTCGGCGTCGAGCTTCGCGATCTCCGCTTCGGTCGTACTGGTGGTGTTAGAAAATGCGGCCGCCTGCCTCTCAGGCGCACCAAAGGAACCAAAATTGGTGCTCGAAGAGTCGTACTCGCGCCCCACCGCAAACCACAGGATGCTGCCGATGAAGGGCATGATGATCACGATGAAGATCCACGTGACTTTGCCGAGATTCTTGATTCGTGACTCATCGATCAGAATGACATCGATAAGCACTGAGATGAGCAACGCAAAATACGCCAGCGAAATGAGGATCCCCATCCGATTATCGTAGAGGCAATTTCACCGACAGTCGAGCATTATTCCCCTTTGAGGGCACTCTCATCGTGAGCTTCATCGAAGCCCGCCATCCATGCTTCTTTCGTGCCCAGACTGAACATATCCTCGGGCCCGCTGCGCACGAGAGAGCGAGCACCGGGCGCCTCAACATCGCTAACGTGGCGACCAAGGCCGCGAAGCACCGCAACCGGCAACCCGCCAGCCTTGCCCTTGACGAGGTCAGTAGCCGCCGCCACTTCATCCGCGAGCGCAGTCACACTCACCGCGAGCGGGCGACCAGAGGCGTCAGCGGTACCGCGAAGATCATCGAGAACGTGGATGCCCGCAGCACCAATCGCAATATCGGCCTGCCCCTTACGCCACGGCCTACCGACGGTGTCCGTGATGATGAGACCGAGCGTGACGCCGAATCGTTGTCTTAGCCCCGCACAGAGCGCGCGCGCTGTCGCATCGGGGTCGAGGGGCAGCAGAAGCACAACGCCCTCTGGGGTATTGCTGGAGTCAACTCCTGCCGCCGCCATCACAAGACCCAGGCGGTTTTCGACGATCCGAGTGACGCCGTTGGGGTGCTCCCGAGACGCAACTACGCGCACAGTTTCATCGGTAATCGCTTGTTCGCGATCCGCCGCTTCGACCGTGCGACCCTCTGCTTTACTCACGATTTTGGAGGTGACAGAGATAATGTCCCCGTCCACGAGCCCACCAGAGTTGGCATCGTGTGAGTCGGCAACGAGTGCCGCCGCGATCACTTCAACGAGGTCGTCACCGGACACGATTTCAGGGATGCCGGGCACAGCCCAGGCGCTCATTCTCACGCTTCTAGTGTGAGGCATGGAGTGCGCGCGCTCCTACTTGCGCAGTGCGGGAAGAACGTCGCGACCGAACACATCCAAGAATTCTCGCTGATTGCGCCCCACGTTGTGCACATAGATCCGGTCGAAGCCGACGTCAAGGTAGCTCTGGATGTAGGCACGATGCACGTCAGGGTCGGCGCTGACGGGCATCCGCCCCTCAAAATCTTCTGGTCGCACCATGCGCGCGAGTTGTTCGAGCTCAAAGGGCGAGCGGATGTCGTTCTTAGCGAATCGGAGACCACCGTTCGGCCATTCGGTGAGCGCGTTATTCATGGCCTGCTCATCGGTTTCGGCCCAACTCAAGTGCAGCCGCAGCACGCGGCTCTGGGTTTCTCGCGCACGCCCGGCCTCTCGCGCTCCCTCGGCGAAGCGTGTGAGTAGCAGGTCAATTTTGTCGAGGGGCGCTGCTTCGGTAATGAGCCCGTCGACCGTTTTGCCCGCGCGTTTGGCGGCAACGGGGCCGGCAGTGGCAACCAGAATTTCGGGAGCAACTTCGGGCATCGTCCAGAGCCGCGTCGATTCAAGCCGGTAGAACTGCCCGTCGTGGCGAACGTCTTTGTGCGAAAGCCCCGAGGCAAAAAGCTTCTTGATGATTTCTACCGCTTCGAACATCCGGTTGATACGTTCCGGAGCTTCTGGCCAGTACTGGCCGACGATGTGCTCGTTGATCGCTTCCCCACTGCCGAGCCCCAACCAGTGACGACCAGGATTCATTGCAGCGAGTGTGGCGGATGCTTGAGCGACCATGGCAGGATGCCAGCGAAAGGTTGGCGCCGTGACTCCCGTGCCGAGATCGCCGCTCGTGGTCTCGCCGAGCCCGCTCAACACGTTCCACACAAACGAGGCTTGGCCCTGTTGCGGCACCCACGGCTGATAGTGATCGGCCGCCATCACTCCACGAAACCCTTGAGTTTCAGCGTGCTGAGCGAAGCCCATCACCTCGCGAGGATGAAACCGCTCGAGCATGGCGGCGTAGCCGATATGGGGAGCAGTCGGGGTAACGGGCATGTGTCTATTCTTGCGCGGACTGGACACGATGTGGGCCCACCAATCGCGCAAGCATTGAGTTGGCGGGCCAGCGGGCGGATAATGGGCGGTCTACTCAATGAGGAGTCACTATGAATCTCGGCGCGTTTTCGATCAGTCTGGCTGTCAGCTCGCCCCTCGTCGACTACCACCGTTAGGTCTTCCATGCACGTCATTCTCATTCCTGGTTTCTGGCTCGACGGCGATTCGTGGGCTCCGGTAACGCGGGCGCTGCGGGATGCCGGCCACACGGCGCATCCGCTCACCCTGCCTGGATTACGGCGCCGAGACACCCACCGCGCCACCATCACACTGGCAGACCACATCGCCGCCGTCGTGGAGGTCGTTGATGGACTCGCCCACGTCGAAACCGACGAGGGCGAAGATGGCAGCGAAGGTGATCAACCGACCCCTCGAATCGCGCTCGTGGCTCACAGCGGCGGTGGCCCTATCGCTCACGCGGTAGCGGATGCTCGGCCCACGTGTCTCGCGAGAATCGTGCACGTCGACACTGTGCCGCTCCCCGATGGCATGCCCATCAACGCCGAGCTGCCCATCGTGGAAGGTGAAATCCCTCTTCCCAACTGGAGCGTTTTCGACGACGAAGATCTCGTCGATCTCACCGAGGAACTGCGCGAATGGTTTCGAGAGATCGCGATTCCCCAGCCTGCGCTTGTCGCTAGCAGCCCGCAGTCGCTTTCCACGCCGGCGCGCTTCAGCGTGCCCGCGACAGTGATCTGCTGCGAGTTTCCCAGTGCCCAAGTGCGGGAGTGGATGCGCGACGGTGCACCTTTCGCAGCGGAACTCGCACAACTCGCCGATCTGGAACTCATCGACTTGCCGACAGGGCATTGGCCCCAGTTCACGAAACCCGAAGAGCTCGCCGACGCGATCATCACGGCGTTGGATAGAACCTAACTTGGTACTTGTCGTCGAACGAACTCTCGCCCTATACTGAGCGAACGCCAACAATCGAAAGGAGCCTCGCGTGTTTATTTCAACAATCGGAATGATTCCGACATTCGCCGGCTCCGTCGGCGCCTTCTCCGCCTGACCGGTTAGCGATCCCGCTCACCGGTTCTGACGGTGGCGGCGCTCACGGAGCACTCGACCCAACTCGATCATCGTACGACTGCGATTGACTGACGAGTCTTTGCCTCCTCATTCGGGTGAGCTACTCGCAACGCAATGATCTTTGCCGCTTAGCGACTCGCGATCGCTGGGGATGCCGTTGGGTCGCCACCTTTAGCAGCGCGTTTCCGCGCACCTCCATCATTCATCTCTGCCACGAAAGATCACCTCATGAACGCAACACTGGCGCCTCTGAAAGACCGCCAAAGCCATCCGCCCGAACCCAGCCAGACCGAACAGTCGCTTCGAGCCGCTACTCGCCGCGTAGGAGTCATCGACCGAGTTGCCCTGCATCTTGGTGTCGCTCTCATTACGTGGAGCCGTAGACCGCGCACCTCGCGGCTGATCGCGAGCCCTGAGGCGCTGGCTGAGAACCAGCTCCGGCGTGAGCGTCTCGCTGACGCCCGGGCTCGTGCTGAAAAGAACTACCCGCGGTTCATCATTCGATGAGCACACCGCACCCGACCGTCGCCGGATCACTCCGGCGACGGTCGGCCTCACAACCGACCTCGCTCGTGGGCGCATGATCACAGGCGCCGTTGCTCGTGAGGGGGCGTCCGCACGAACGCGAAGGCGGTTGCGGGTCTACTACTGGGCGGTTGCCGGCGAGACGATAACCTGAACTCCCGCACCACGCAGCGCATTGCCGAGCTCTTCGGGCGGCTCCGCATCCGTGACGAAGTAGTCCGCACGGCCCAATTCTGAAATTTGAGCGAAGAGCCTGCGACCAAACTTGGATGAGTCGGCCAAGATTGCGACGCGACTAGCGCGCTCCATCATCTCCCCCATCATTGCTGCTTCTTCGAGGTTGCTTGTGGAATATCCCGCTTCGATAGAGACAGCGCCGACCCCCAAGAGCACGAGGTCGCACTGCACGTCCATCTCGATTGCTCCCGAACTCGCTTGAAACGAGACCGCACCGATCGTTTTTTGATCGCTGGGATGAACTGAGCCGCCAAACACATACATGCCCCGATAGACATCCGGAGACATTTCTCCGGGAATGAGCAGACTGTTCGTGGCGACCGTCAGTCCGCGATGTTCGCTCAACTGACGAGCGAGAGCTAGCGTCGTGGTTCCGGCGTTAATCATGATCACTGAGTTGTCGTCGACAAGCCTCGCGGCAGCCGCCGCTATCGAATCTTTAGCGAGAGCGTGAAAACGCAATCTCAAGTCGAGCCCTGTATCGACTCTCGGCACTGAGGTGAGACTGACCGCGCCTCCGTGGGTACGCAGCACGAGACCATCCGCATCAAGGCGATCAAGGTCTCGTCGAATGGTGTCAGTCGAGACGTCGAATCGCTCGGCGAGTTCCGCGACGGTAACTTCTCCGGCGTCGGATATGTACTTGGCCAGGTCGGCCTTTCGACCGGCGGGCAGTCGGCGGGGTGATCCCGACTCTTCCGGGTTTTCTGATGCGAACATAAGCAATTATTAGCATATATCTGCGACTTTTGTGTTGACATTTGCTGTTTCGTGCATCTAATCTCGAATCAATCGTGCATGAAAACGCAAACAGCCGCGAAAAAGTGCACACTACGATTGGAGCAAGAAATGAGCAAGGAAGCTCACTCGAAGCGATGAGTGCTCGGAATTCTCGGTGCAACTGCTGCCATCAGCCTTATGGTGGGATGCAGCGGAGCACCCGATGGCGGGGACAGTAGCGGAACGGTCACTCTCGAATTCGCACAGTGGTGGGAACCAGAACTCCCGGCAGATGCGCTGCGCGGTCTCATGGATGAGTTCGAAGCAGACAACCCCGGAATTAAAGTTGAATTGTTGAGCGGACCCTACGCCTCAACGAAGGAACAGCTCTTCGCCGGTGCGGCAGCAGGCACCATGTCAGACGTCGTCGGACTCGACGGTGCGTGGATCAGCGACTTTGCGAAACAGGGCGCGCTCGCTGATCTCTCAACCCCCATGGACGACGCCGACTATGACGACAGCCAGCTCGCCGCTCAGATTGAACTCGATGGCTCCACCTACATGATTCCCGTCATCAACTTCGTTTACCCGATGTTCACGAACGACGCGCTTCTCGCCGAAGCAGGCATCGATTCCCCACCAAGCACCCGCTCTGAGTTCGAGGCAGCGGCGAACGCCCTCAACGATCTCGACAGCACGACCTCCGGCTGGGTTCTCCCCCTCTCCGCTGAAGCCCCCAACGGCATCCAGAACGACGTCATGTCGTGGGTGTGGGCATCCGGCGGAAGCATGCTCAAAGATGGCAAGCCCGACCTCACCAACGATGATGTGACAAGCGCCATCGACTACATCAAGGGACTCTGGGATGACGGCGTCATCGCTCCCGGTGCGCTCACGATGAAGGAACAAGACAAGGTCGAAGAGTTCACCAATGGTCGCGTCGGAATGATGATTGACTCGCTCGCTCATATCAACCTCATCCGCGAAAGTAACCCTGACCTCGAATTCAGCGTCAGTGCGCTCCCCGCAGTTGACGGCTTCGAAGGAGATCGCGGTATTCCTTACGCAGCCTGGGGAATCGGAGTATCAGAGAGCTCAGATCACCAAGAAGAGGCCTGGAAGCTCGTCGAGTTCATGATGAGCAAAGACACCAACTCGACCCTGTCGACGCTCGCGAACGCGTTCCCCGGCAACAACACCGCGGAGCCCGACTTCTCGCAGAGTGACGACCTCTTCAAGCAGGCGTTCGACATCTACTCCAGCGGTTACCCCGCCAACGAGTTCGTCGGACTTCCCGTTGCCGAACAGCTCATGCGTGAATTCGATGAAGAGCTGCAGTTGATGCTGACTGGAGATCAGTCAGTCAACGACATGCTGTCGAACTCTCAAGAAAAGTGGATGGGCGAGTTCTAGGAGCAACAACTCCACTGAACGAACCCTGGTCGCGCCAGAGGCCACCTCTGGCGCGACCCCACTCAATGAGGAGGACTGAGCCGTGAACACTCTGCTCAAAGATGCACCGCCGCGCATACGTCAGCCCAGGCCGACCTTCAAGCGCTCACTGATTCCCTACGCCTACATCTCCCCCACGGCAGCCCTGCTGCTCGTGCTGATGATGCTGCCGATCATTCTTGTTATCGGCTACTCGTTCTTCGACAACGTCATCGTCAATAAGAACCCTGAGTTCGTTGGTCTCGCCAATTACGTCGAGATTCTCACCGACGGAGTCTTCGCTCAGGCTCTCGGCAACACGCTGTACTTCACCTTCGTCAGTGTTGGCGCTCACCTCGTCTTGGGCTTGAGCTTCGCGATGCTGCTGAATACGCGACTTCTCAGCTCGCTCAGCAAGGCCCTGTTCCGCGCAATCTACGTCATGCCCTGGTTGTTCACGGTAGCGATCATTGCGGTGCTCTGGCGCCTACTCCTCAACCCCAACGGCGTCATCAACTACGTCATCATCACTCTTGGCCTCAGCGACACCGGCATCGAGTGGCTATCGTCGCGCGACACCGCATTGATCGCCGTGACCTTCATCAACATCTGGGCGGGCTATCCGTTCTTCATGGTGAGCCTCTTGGCAGGCTTGCAGGGCATCCCTCGTGATCTCTACGAGGCAGCCACCGTAGACGGCGCCAATCCGATTCAGCAGTTCATCCACGTCACTTTGCCCCAGCTGAAACCGATCATCATCTCGATGGCGATGCTCGACCTGATCTGGACATCCCAACAGTTCGCCTTGATCTGGATGACCACTGGCGGTGGTCCGATCAACGACACCGAAATGTTGAGCACATTTACGTACAAGGCCGCATTCAGTAGCTACGAATTCTCCCAGGCCTCGGCGAGCGCCGTGATCGTGCTGCTGCTCTCTATGGTTCTCGCGTTCTTCTACGTGCGCCACCAGAAGTCGAGGGACTAACAATGTCGATGACTAAAACGCAAAAAGCAGTCGCCGCCAAAGCGGGGTTATTGTCGCCCTGTGCATCGGTGCCGTCTTTGCCGGCTTCCCCGTGTTCTGGATGCTCATCAGTTCGTTCAAGTCGAACTCTGAGATTTTCGAGTTCCCACCGCGCATCCTCACCGAGAGCTTCTCCTTCGATGCCTACGCGACGATCCTCGGCGACCCCACCAAGGTTCGCTTCTTCATCAACAGCTATGTTGTGTCGCTATCGGTGACTGTGCTGACACTCATTGTCGCGATCTTGGCGGCTTATGCATTTAGCCGCTATGAGTTCCGCTTCAAGAAGACGCTCAACATGATCATTGTGAGCGTTCAAGCAGTACCGCCCATCACCCTTCTGATTCCGTTCTTTGGGCTGATGGTCACCCTGGGTCTCTACAACACCTATGCGGGGCTGATCCTGACCTACATGGTCTTCACGCTCCCCTACGCGATCATCATGATGACCGGGTACTTCAATACTCTTCCTCGAGAGTTGGATGAAGCGGCAAAGGTTGACGGAGCAAGCTCCATGAAGGCGCTGTGGGGCATCCTCGTTCCCATCGCTACTCCAGGAATCGTGTCAGTGGGTATCTACACGTTCATGATCTCGTGGAACGAATATCTCTTCGCCCTTACCCTCACACGCACAGAGGACATGCGCACTGTGCCTATCGGCATCCAGCTGCTCATGGGCCAGCACTCGTTCGAATGGAACGAAATGATGGCGATGAGCATCCTCGGAGCCATCCCCGTCCTCATCCTCTTCCTCTTCTTCCAGAGGTACTTCATTGGCGGACTCGCGGCCGGCTCGGTCAAGAGCTAAGCGCTGTCTGCCCCCTTCATCTCACCAGTACGACAACATCAAACAAGGAGACACCCAGAATGCTGATCAATGGCAAAGACCTACTCGCCGTGGCTAACGCCAACAACTTCGCAGTGCCCGCGTTCAACATCAGTGATTACGCGATGATGAACGGCATCTTCGAGGTCAGCGAGGAACAGAATGCGCCGGTGATCATCGCGATCCACCCCGATGAGCTCAGCCATATCGGTGCCGACATGCTTCACTCCGTCATCGCCCGCGCTCACCGCGCGACGGTGCCGGTGACGATTCACCTCGATCACGGCGCCAACCACCACCAAGTACTGGCCGCGATCCAAGCAGGTTTCACCTCGGTAATGATTGACGGATCGATGCTCCCGTTTGAAGAGAATGTGGCATTGACCAAGCACGTCGTGGAACTTGCACACGCCGTGAACCTCTCGGTTGAGGGCGAGCTCGGCACCATTGGAAAGATGGATGACTACGGCGAAGACGGAGCCGACACCATCATCTACACCGACCCCGACCAGGCCGTGCAGTTTGTTCAGGAAACCGGCGTCGACAGCCTCGCTATCGCGATCGGAACCAGCCACGGTATCTACCCGTCCACGATGAAGCCAGAACTGAAGCTTGAACTTCTTGAGCAAATCAAGGCCAAGCTCGACATGCCCCTCGTCTTGCACGGTGGATCCAACAACCCCGACACCGAAATCGCGGGCGCCGTTGAGCGCGGCGTCAACAAGATCAACATCTCGAGCGATATCAAGGTCTCGTACCACTTGAAGATGCGTGAGATGCTCGCTGACATCGGAATGCGAGAGCCGAACGAGATTCAGCCTCCGAGCATCGCCGCAATGAAGGTGACAGCCGCGCAGAAGATCAACCTGTTCAACGCTCAAGGAAAGGCCGACCTGTACTGAGCGTCTCAGTGCAACTGACTCATGACTAAAAAACTGATGCTGGGCCTCGGCGGCACCGTCGACTACGAGATCCGTTGGGATTCCGCCGTGCTCGAGTCGCTCGTGGCCCAGTATTCAGTGACTGCAGCAGAGTTGGATGCCCGATTGCCCATTACCAGCGAACGCGACCTTCTTGTTGCGCTGCTCGCCTTCGTGCGCGACGGTGTCGGAGGGGAACGCTTCGTCGCCTCCTCCGACATCGTTGAGCAGTTCGCGGCGCGTTTCTCCACCGAGATCACGCTCGGTGGCACGTGTGTGCGGGCAGCCATCGCGATGGAGGCGCTCAATATCCCGGCAACTGTGCACCTCGTCAGCATCGATGACAACGTGCGTCGCTTATTGCCGGAGAGTACGCGCTATATTTCGAGCGCGCAGGAAGACTCTCTCGACCCCCACCTCATCGTGCAGTTTGGCGAGGGTGCGAGTGTCGTCGCAGGCGATATCGCAATCCGTTCCCCGCACCCCAACCGTGTGATCTTCACCAACGACCCGCCCAATCGCGAACTCCGCCTCAGCGATGAGCTAGGCGCAGAACTCTCTAACACTGACGTTTTCATGTTCTCGGGTTTCAATGTGATTCAAGAACCGGGAGTACTCACCCAGCGGTTGACGAGCATCCGCCGGCACATGAATCACCTTCCCGACAGCGCCATCGTCTTCTACGAAGACGCTGGTTACCACGTACCTGAACTCAGCATCCGTGTGCGCGATGCCCTCATCGACATTATTGACGTGTACAGCATGAATGAAGACGAAATGCAGGCCTACCTCGGCCGACGTGTTGAGCTTCTGGATGCCCATCAATTGCACCTCGACCTCGTTCAACTCCACGCTCTTATCCCCGCGCGCGTGCTTGTCGTGCACACGAAGTACTGGTCAATCGCTCTCGGAGATCGACCGCACAACTACGCACACGCCCTGCGCGGCGGTGTCGTGATGGCAAGCACGCGGTATGTGTATGGCGATGGTTTCACCGCTGCCGACTACGCGCGGGTCGAAGCCTTCCCCACGAGCACTGCCGGCACCGCTGTTGCCCTCGAGCTCGCGGCCACATTCGGAGCAAGCGCCGTGACCGTTCCCGGTCTACAACTCGACACCCTGACCCCCACCACTATCGGTTTGGGCGACACTTTTGTGGGCGGGTTCGTCGCGGCGCTTGCTCGCTAACTGCTTTCCTGAGGAGCGTACGTTCTCAGCGAACGTGAAGGCAAAAAACTTGGCACTCGCAGGGTCAGAGTGCTAATTTTTCATTGTTGAGTCAAAGGGACTCAACTTTGAGAAAGGGGTTTCCCATGACACAGTCATTTGATCCTTTTGCCGAACTTGAGCGGCTCACTACAGCAGCCCAGTCCCGCGTCGGCACCCAGCCCATGCCCGTGGATCTCTACCGCCAGGCCGACGAGTACGTCCTCAGCGCCGACCTCCCGGGAGTAGACCCCGGCTCCGTTGACGTTGACGTTGACGGCCAGCTCCTGACGATTCGCGCTGAACGCACCGCAGGCGAACGCGAAGGAGCCAAGTGGCTCTCGCAAGAGCGTCGTTATGGTTCGTACCTGCGCCAGTTCAGCATTGGTGCCGGCATCGACCGCGAAAACATCAGCGCCAGCTACGACAATGGTGTGCTCAGCGTGATCATCCCGGTTTCAGAAAAAGCGAAGCCTCGCAAAATCGAGGTCAGCACTAACTCGGCGAACCAGGCACGTGCAACCGAAACTGCCGCGGTCGCGAGCTAGTTCAACCGAGAGAGTCGGCGTTTCCAGCCGACAGAGCAACGAGGGCGGATGCTTCACGCATCCGCCCTCGTTGCTTAAGAAACCTGCATCCGCAGCCCTACAGCGCTCGCAATCGCGGAGCAATGTCGCGCTCGAAGAGTTCGAGGAAACGACGCTGGTCGCCGCCGGGCGCATGGAATACAAGATGGTTGAGTCCGGCATCCACATACTGCCGAATTTCTTCAACGATCTTGTCGGGATCGTTGCCCACGATCCACCGTGACGCGATCTGCTCGATCGGCAAGGCATCAGCAGCACGTTCCATCTCGACAGGGTCGGTGATGTCATGCTTTTGTTCTTTGGAGAGCGCAAGTGGCGCCCAGAAACGTGTGTTCTCAAGGGCGAGTTCGGCATCGGTATCGTAGGAGAGCTTGATCTCGATCATCCGGTCGATGTCTTCGAAACTGCGGCCAGCCTTGGCCGCACCCTCCTTGACGCCAGGAATGAGCGCGTCGTTATAGAGTTCCATGCCCTTGCCCGAGGTGCAGATAAAGCCGTCGCCAGCACGCCCCGCATAGCGAGCCACCATCGGGCCACCGGCAGCAATGTACACCGGGATCGGCTCGTCGGGGCGGTCATAAATGCTTGCGCCGTGGGTGGAGTAGTACTCGCCGTCAAAAGACACACGGTCTGAGGTCCAGAGCTCACGCATGAGGCGAACCGATTCGCGCAAGCGAGCGAAGCGCTCCTTGAACTCGGGCCAATCTTGCTCGCCGGCACCACGGAATCCGGTGGCGATCTCGTTGAGCGCCTCGCCGGTTCCCACGCCAAGCATGACGCGCCCCGGGTAAAGGCAGCCCATCGTCGCAAACGCCTGAGCAAGCACGGCAGGGTTGTAACGGAACGTTGGAGTCATCACGCTCGTGCCGATGCGAATCGTGCTCGTGCGCTCCCCCACGGCCGCCATCCAGCTCAACGAAAACGGTGCATGACCGCCTTCGTGACGCCACGGCTGAAAGTGGTCACTGACGGAAACACTCTCCATGCCGTGCGCTTCGGCCGCGACTGCGATCTCTACGAGTTCACGTGGGGCGAATTGTTCAGCTGACGCTTTGTATCCGAGAGTGAGAGTCATAACTCCATTGTGCCGGTGTTATTCGCGAGGCGCCTGTAAAAAATCAGAAACGGCGCGCGGAACATAGGGGGCAACATCTCCGCCGAGTGCGGCAACTTGGCGGACCAGTGAACTCGAGACGTGCGCGTGCGCCGGATTCGGCAGCATGAAGATCGTCTCGACGGCAGCAAGATCTCGGTTGACAATCGCCATGGGCGTTTCGTAGGCGACATCCACTTGAGACCGGATGCCCTTCACAATCACACTCGCACCGACCTCTGTGCAGTAGTCGACAAGCAAGCCCATGCTCCAACTCGTGACCCGGATGTTGCCGACGAGCCTGGCATCCGCCACCGCTTGCTCAATGAGCGAGACGCGCTGCGCTATGGGTAACAGGGCAGTTTTGCCGGGATTATGCACGACAAGAACGTGCACCTCGTCAAACGTTTTTGCTGCCCGCTCAATCACGTCTAAGTGGCCCAGGGTGACAGGGTCAAACGACCCAGGAACAACAGCGATCCGACTCATGCCTCCACGATAGTGGCTCAACCTTGCTCGCCGAGTGAGAGTTCGCTGTGCGGGGAATGTGCACTCGCCCAACCACGTGCCCTGCTCGCCGATATCGACCCTAGTTCTTGCCCAGGAACGCTTCGGAGCTCTCGTCGAGTCGACGCTTCAACGCCTCCGCTAGGGCCGGATGCTCGACGAGCGTCGGATCATCGACCAACACTCCCTGCGCGGCCTCGCGCGCCTCAGTAATGAGCTGACCGTCGTTGGCCACACGCAGGAGCTTGAGACTCGAACGCCCACCCGACTGCACTCCGCCAAGAACATCGCCCTCGCGGCGCAACTCCAAGTCTTTATTGGCCAGCTCAAAGCCATCGAGAGTGGATGCGACAGCCTCAACACGCTCGCGAGCCAACGACTCGACTTCAGCGGCCGTGACAAACAGGCACAGCCCCGGAACACCACCACGCCCTACTCGACCGCGCAACTGATGCAATTGCGAGACCCCAAACCGATCAGCATCGAGCACAACCATTACGGAGGCGTTCGGCACATCGACCCCCACCTCGATCACCGTCGTCGCGACGAGCACCTCAATGTCGCCCGCGGCAAACGCCCGCATCAGTTCGTCCTTCTCGTCGCTCGAGAGCTTGCCATGGAGCGCCTCGATCTTCTTGCCCGCGAGCACCTCGTTGCTGCGCAGCGATGCCAGCACCTCGGTGACGTTAGCGATGGGACGTGGCGGGCCAGCATCTGGATCATCGGATGCTTTCGGCGCGGGTTCGCTGCCAGGCTCGGCTGTCTTGGCATCGATAGCGGGGCACACGACAAAACCCTGCCGACCAATCGCGAGCTCTTCAGCGAGTCGCTGCCACACTCGCGACACCCAGCCTGGCTTTTCGGCCAAAGGCACTACGTGGCTGCTGATGGGTTGGCGGCCGGCAGGCAACTCCGCGATCGACGAAATGTCGAGGTCTCCGAAGACTGTCATCGCGACGGTGCGTGGAATCGGGGTGGCCGTGAGCACGAGCACGTGCGGCGGCTTGGCTCCCTTGAGCCGCAGGGCCTCACGCTGATCAACGCCGAAGCGGTGTTGCTCATCGACCACAACGAGGCCGAGATCTACAAAACTGACAGCGTCGCCCAAGAGAGCGTGCGTTCCGATCACGATGCGCGAAGCCCCCGAAACGGTTGCCAGTAGCGCCTTCTTACGCTCAGCCGTCGACAACTGCCCCGTGATGAGCGTAGGTCGGAGTTCGGCGGCGAGGTCGGGACCAAGCGTGCGCACAATCGAACGGAAGTGCTGATGAGCCAGCACCTCAGTGGGGGCAAGCAAGGCCGATTGACCACCCGATTGTGCCACCGCGAGCATCGCCCGCAATGCCACGAGCGTCTTACCCGAACCCACTTCACCCTGCACGAGGCGGTTCATCGGAACCGGCTCCGCCAGGTCGTGAAAGATCTGCTCGCCCACGGACTGCTGGTCCCCCGTGAGCGTAAACGGTAGCGCCGCATCAAAGCCCTCGAGCAAGGAGCCAGCGGCGCGCGCAACCGCCTCGGACTCCCGCTGCTTCTGACGCTGCTGTAAGAGAGCCGACTGCAGCACGAATGCCTCCTGGAAACGCAAGGCATCGCGAGCGCTCCGCCAATCCGAGTCGACCTTGGGGCGGTGCACGAGCTCAAGCGCCTTACCGAACGGAAGCAGTTCGCGTTCGCGACGCACGGCATCCGGCACCGGATCGTCAAGCGGGCCGAGCGTATCGAGAACGACCTCAACCGCTTTCTGAATCTGCCAACTCGCGACCGTTGACGTCGCCGGATAGATCGGGATCGGCTGCTCTGCCCAGCCCTTGGCTTGCTCTGGCTTCTTCAGCTCGAGAGCGTCACGGTCGAAGAGTTCATAGTCGGGGTGCGCGAGTTGACGAGTGCCGCGGTATCGCCCCACCTTGCCGGCAAAGATTCCTCGCACCCCCGGCGTGAGCTCGTTAGCCCGCCACGCCTGATTGAAAAACGTGAGAGTCAGGATGCCCGTGCCATCGCTGATCGACACCTCAAGAATTGAGCCACGCTTGTTGCGCATCGGACGGTTACGCACTTCGCGCACCTCGGCCACAATCGTGACCGCCTCATCCAACGGCAATTGGGCCAAAGCCGTGAGTTCCCCACGCTTCGCATACCGACGCGGATAGTGCGTCATAAGGTCACCGACCGTGAGCAAGCCGAGCCCACGCTGCATGGAGGTAGCGGTACGCCCGCCCAGCACAGCGCTGAGCTTCTGATCAAGAGGCGAGGTCACTCTAGAAGAGTACCCGCGACCACTGGCGTTGTTCAGACGGCTAGGCTCGAATCGCTATGACACGCATAATCGCCGGATACGCCGGCTCCCTCACGATTGCCGTACCGAGCGCGGGCACCCGCCCCACGAGCGACCGCCTGCGCGAAGCGATTTTCTCCGCGCTCGAAGCACGCGACGCCATCGAAGGCGCGCGCGTACTCGATCTCTACGCAGGCTCGGGAGCCCTTGGCCTCGAATCAGCCTCCCGTGGAGCACCGCACGTGACGCTCGTAGAAAAGAATTCCCGCGCCGCAGACACCTGCCGCAAGAACGCGACGCTCATCGCCGCTAAAGCTCCTCGCGGCTCAAAACCGATCATTCTGACCGCCGCCCGCGCCGTGCACACCTTTTTGGAAACATCCGGCGATCAGTGGGATCTCGTCTTTATCGACCCGCCGTACGAACTCGGCAATGCCGAACTCGACGTTGCTCTCGCATTGCTCGCACCGCAACTGAGCCCTGACGCCCTCGTGATCGTGGAACGCAGTTCACGCGACCCCGAGCCAGAGTGGCCCGCCGGTCTCGAACTCGACCGCCGCAAAGACTACGGCGACACCACGCTGTACTGGGTTCAGCCCAGCGAGGCCTAATTCGAACGAGCGCTACCCCGCCACGCCATCCCACCCGGCATACGGGTCCCAGCCACCACGCTCGGTGTACGCAACACCATCGACGAGAAGCCCTTCCCCCTCGACCACGCGGCCGATCGCCCGAAAACCTGCCGGCAACGTTGCCCCCTCGGGGAACGTCGCCAACAGCGAGTGATCTTCGCCACCATCGAGTTGCACTCGACCACCCACCGCTTCGGATGACAGGTCGAGACCCACTCCGCTAGCCGTCGCAATGCGGCGCGCATCAATCGCGAGCCCGTCGCTGAGGTCGAGCATCGAAGTGGCTCCCCCGAGCGCGGCGGCTTTGCCGTCCGCGATGGGAGGCGCTGGCCTGAGTTGGGCGGCGATGGCGTCGGGATGCTGGGTCGCGAGTGCAGCGGCAGCTGCAGCATCCGGTTCCCCGTCTAAGACGCCCTCGGTGAACAGCAATCGCAGCCCTTCGGCCGCAAGACCCAGCGTGCCGGAAACAGCAATCACATCACCGACGCGGGCACCCGAGCGCAGCACGGGAGCGCGCCCCTCGAGATCGCCGAAAGCGGTGATGACAATTGTGAGAACGGTCGACACCGAAAGGTCGCCACCAATGACTCCGCTGCCGGGAGCCAGCGCCTCGCAGCCTTCGCGCAGCCCGTCGGCAATCGCTTCAAGCGACGAGACGGGGGTGTCGTTCGGGGCAGCAATCGCAACGACCAGACCGGTGGGCACAGCCCCCATCGCAGCGACATCTGAGAGGTTCGTGGCCGCGGCTTTCCAGCCGAGGTCGTACGGGCTCGACCACGCCATCCGAAAATCAGGCCCGTGGATCATCATGTCCGTTGTAATCACGACGCGCTTGTCAGGCGTCGCCAACACGGCAGAATCGTCGCCGGGGCCAATGAGCTCGGCTGCGGCAGAAGGCAGGCGGGGAAAAATGCGCTTCAAGGCAGCAAGTTCACCAACGCCACCGAGAGTGTCAGGGGTCTCGCTCTCGCGGTCAATCGTCATGAACTCACGGTAGCCTGAAGGCGATGAGAACGACGACCCGCACTCCCCTGATCGCCCTGCTCGCGATGGTTCCTTTGCTGGCGACGCTGGGCGGATGCGCGGCGATCGTGCCGCTCGAGCCCGGCGATGACGCGGGTAACCCGTCGTGCGCCGACGTCATTGTGCGGTTGCCCGATACTGTCGCGGGGCTCGACAAGCGCGAGACGAATGCTCAGGGCACGGGCGCGTGGGGCGAGCCGGCCACCATCCTGCTGCGCTGCGGTGTCGCGGTTCCCGATCCCACTGCGGAGCTTGCGTGCGTCACCGCCCCCGAAGACGGCATCGATTGGCTGCGCGACGATAGCGACGCCCCCAACTATGTCTTCACGTCGTACGGTCGCGATCCCGCGGTTCAAGTGATCGTCGACAGCGATGGCGACCCCGATATTGACGGCGACGAGGTCTCTGGTTTCGAGGCGCTCAGTGATGTCGCGGGAGCGGTAAGCCAGATTCCCGCCGACCGGTTCTGCGTCGCTCTCTCGGACACTCCCGCGCCGAGCGAGACAGAGTCGCCCGAGTAGCTCGCTAGACACGACAGCCGCGACGTCGCGCACAGCCTGCAGGGATCGAACGTCTCCGCTAACGCGAGTTAGCGAACGGTTTCGAGCCCAAGTTCTATGAGTTCGTTGATCAGCTCGGGGTAACTCATTCCGCTCGCTGCCCAACACTTGGGGAACATAGAAATCGGCGTGAAGCCCGGCAGGGTGTTGATCTCGTTCACCACGAACTCAGAGCCGTCGAAGAAGAAGTCGACGCGGGCAAGCCCTGCGCCGCCGATCGATTCGAAAGCACGGGCAGCGGTACGCTGCATCTGCCAGAGTTCGCCATCGCGCAACGGCGCAGGGCAAATAAGTTCCGCGGCGGCCACATCCAGATACTTCGCTTCAAAGTCATAGAAGTCGCGGCCGGTGACTACAATCTCACCCGCGAGGCTCACCCGCGTCTCGCCACCATCGCGGCCCGAAAGCACTCCGCACTCGATCTCGCGACCGGTCATCGCTTGTTCGACGAGAGCGGTGGTGTCTTCCGCAAAGGCGGCAACGAAGGCAGCATCGAGTTCTTCGGGGCTGGAAACCTTAGTCACGCCCACTGAGGAACCAGCGCGCGCGGGCTTCACGAAGACAGGGAACCCGAGGCTGGATGCGCGCTTGCGCCACACATCCGGAGTGCGCTGCCAGTCGAGCGCCGACACGGTCACCCACGGTGCAACGGCAACACCGGCGGCCTCGAGCGCGAGCTTCGTGAAGTGCTTATTCATGCCCATGGCAGAGGCAAGTACGCCGTTGCCGACGTATGGCAATCCCGAGAGCTCGATGAGGCCCTGAACGGTGCCGTCTTCGCCGAAGGGGCCGTGCAAGATGGGGAACACGATGTCGACGTAGCCGAGGCTGCGAACGCTGCCGTCGGCCTCCATCACGGTCATTTCGCGGGAAGCAGCCGAGTCGGGCCAGCGTACGCGCGTGCCGTTGTCTACGACCTCGGGCATCGCCTCGGGGTTGAGCATGAAAGTCTCGGCGTGATCGGGCTGAAGCGTAAATGCGCCGTCCCGAGTGATGCCGACGGGGATGACGGTGTACTTGTCACGATCAATCGCGGAGAGAACTCCCCCGGCGGTCGCGCAGCTGATGCTGTGTTCCGAAGAACGACCGCCAAACAGCAGCACCACTGTCACAGGACCACTCGCGGTTGGTGTGGGCTGAGTCGTCATCGTTTACTCCCCTTGAGGAAGGTCGTCAGTGGTGAGGTGCGGCGCGATATCCCGCGGGGCGAGCGTGCCTGCCAAGACTTCGGCCACCTGGCTAGCGATCGGCATGTCTACGCCCTTCGAGAGCGCGAGCTCGAGAATCGGCGCTACCGAGGAGAGGCCTTCCGCTGTCTGGTTCATCTGCTTGATGACTTCAGAGAAGCTGTAGCCCTGACCCAGCAGGCGGCCGGCGGTGTTGTTACGCGAGAGCGATGACTCGCACGTCGCGATGAGGTCGCCGAGACCGGCCAAGCCAGCCAGAGTCTCGGCGCGAGCGCCAAAGGCGACCGAGAAGTCTGTCATTTCGGCAAGGCCGCGCGTGATGATCGAGGCTTTGGTGTTCTCGCCATAGCCGACACCATCCACGATTCCGATGGCGACAGCGATGAGGTTCTTGAGCACTCCGCCGAACTCGGTACCGATGACATCGGTGTTCACGAAGGAACGGAAGTAGCGGTTGCGTGCGGTGACGGCAACGGCGGTTGCTGTTTCGAGGCTCGCACTGCTCATGACAGCAGCGGTCGGCTGCTCCTTAGCGATTTCGAGAGCCAAGTTGGGGCCGGATGCCACGGCAACCCGGTTGGGATCGACGCCCAGTTCCTGCAGAATCACTTCACTCATTCGCGCTCCGGTGCCCTTTTCGACACCCTTCATGAGCGAGACGATAATCGCGTCTTCTGGAATGAGCTCGCGAACGATGCGCAGGTTCTCGCGGAGCGACTGAGCCGGCACAGAGAGGTAGACCTGCTCGGCGCCATCCAAAACTTCATGCAGCTTGTCGCTGGCCCAGAGCGAGCGTGGCAGGTTGATGCCGGGGAGGTAGTCGCTGTTGCGTTTGGACTGCGAGATTTCGCGAGCCAGTTCGGGGCGACGTGCCCACAGCGCAACGTCGTTGCCGCCGTCAGCGAGAATCTTGGAGAACGTGGTTCCCCAGGAGCCGGCGCCGAGAACGGCGACGCGGCGGGGAGTTTCGGGCGTTTCGGCGTTGTCGTTGATCACGTTACTTACTCTCGAATCGGCCGGTCTCGCTTTGACCATGCTCGGCGGGGTTGTAGCGCACGGCGGGGGCGCTCTCTTGTCGCAATTCTTCGAGCAGCGACGTGATGGCAGTCATGAGTTTCTCCGTTGCCTCAGCGAGCACACGCGAATCCACATGCTTGCCCTCGTACTCCGAGAGATCGATGGGTTCACCAAAACGAATGTGAATTGTCTTACGGGGAAAAACACTAATACGTTTTGAGTACCGCGGCAGGATTTCTTGCGCGCCCCAGCTGGCGGTGGGGATAAGCGGGATGCCCGCTTCGAGTGCGGTGCGCACGGCACCGTACTTGCCACGCATCGGCCACATGTCGGGTTCGCGGGTCAGCGACCCCTCCGGATAAATCACTACGGCAAGGCCTTGGTCGGCAATCTGACGAGCGGCCTTCATGGGATCGCCACTCTGACGTCCGCGCGGTACACGCTCGACCGGCACCTGACCAGACTTCTTGAGCAGCCACCCCACCACGGGAACCTTGAACAGCGACGCTTTGGCCATGTAGCGCGGCATGCGCCCGATCTTCCACATACCGACCCCGATAACGACGGGATCGATGTTGCTGTAGTGATTGGGCGACATGACGAAGGCGCCCTCAGCCGGAACGTGATGAGCGTCGTGCAGTGTGAACTTCGCTAACGCGGTCATCGTGGGGAGCAAGAGAAAAGCGAGCACCCGGAAGGCTGCCGTTTTCTCCGACTTCACACGCTTCGGCTGCGGTGAGCTGGATGTCACCGGCGGCTATCCCTCGTAGACGAAGTCAGCGCCCAGCAATTCGAGCTTGTCAATGAAGTGTTCGTAGCCGCGCGCAATGATCCCGATGTTGCTGACTGTCGACTGACCATCAGCGGTCAACGCTGCAATGAGGTGACTGAAGCCACCGCGCAGGTCGGGGATCTCAACATCCGCACCGTGCAGTGCTGTCGGGCCGATGATGACCGCTGCCTGCTCAAGAGGACGGCGAGGAACGCGGCGGCTAACCGACTCGATTCCCTCTTCGAACACCTCGATATTCGCGCCCATTTCGACGAGCGCCGACGTGAAGCCCAAACGGTTCTCGTACACCGTCTCGTGAACGACGGAACGCCCTTCAGCCTGAGTGAGCGCAACGATAAGCGGCTGCTGCCAGTCCGTCATGAAACCGGGATGCACGTCGGTCTCAATAACGACGGGCTTGAGCGCTCCACCTGGGTGCCAGAAGCGGATGCCGTCTTCAGCGATATCGAACGCGCCACCCACCTTGCGGAAGATGTTCAAGAAGGTCATGAGCTCTTGCTGCATGGCGCCCTCAACGAAGATGTCTCCGCCGGTGGCCAGAGCAGCGGATGCCCAGCTCGCGGCCTCGTTGCGGTCGAAGAGCGCGCGGTGGTTGTAACCGCTGAGCTTCTCGACGCCCTCGATGAAGATGACACGGTTGGGCTCGACGTTGATGATCGCACCCATCTTTTGCAAGATAGCGATGAGATCCATGATCTCGGGCTCGATTGCCGCGCCCTTGAGCTCAGTAACGCCCTGGGCGAGAACTGCCGTGAGCAGCACTTGCTCAGTCGCGCCCACGCTCGGGTAGGGCAGGTCGATGTTTGCACCATGGAGGCCGTCGGGGGCCGTGAGGCGAATGCCCTCATAGCTCTTGTCGACGACAGCGCCGAAGGCACGCAGAGAATCCAAGTGGAAGTCGATGGGGCGGTCACCGATGCGGCAACCACCGAGGTCGGGGATCAGCGCTTCGCCGAGGCGGTGCAACAGCGGTCCGCAGAAAAGGATCGGGATGCGGCTCGAGCCGGCGAGGGCATCAATCTTGGCGAAGTGCGCCTTGAGTACGTTCTTGGGGTCGAGGGTGAGTTCGCCGTCACCGGTCTCGGTGACCGTAACGCCGTAGGCCTCAAGCATCCCGGTAACGACGCCGACGTCGCTAATGGCCGGAACGTCCCTCAGAACGCTGGGGGTGTCAGCGAGAAGCGCCGCCACCATTGCTTTCGTAGCGAGGTTCTTTGCACCGCGAACGTTGATGCGTCCACGAAGAGGCTTTCCACCATTAATGACGATTTGGTTGGAATGCAGACCGGATCGCTTGGCCGCCGCTGTTGCGTCTTGAGCCAATGGATTCATCGTTACCTCTACCTCGCTGGCAAAGTCTTGGGTCGCCATGATTCGCGGCGGCTTTCAAACTCCGTGATGTCTGTTTCGTTTCTCAGGGTGAGGCCGATGTCATCGAGGCCTTCGAGCAAACGCCACCTAGTGTAATCATCAATCTCGAATGTGAACTGTGCGGACCCCGCTGTTACGGTGCGGGATTCAAGGTCAACGCTCACTTCACGTTCAGGGTCAGCCTCGACGAGGGCCCAGAGCGACTCGATGTCTGCCTCAGAAAGCTGCGCGGCCAACAACCCTTGCTTTCCCGAGTTGCCGCGGAAGATGTCGCCGAAGCGTGAACTCAGCACGGCTTGGAAGCCAAAGTCGCGAAGCGCCCAGACGGCGTGCTCACGGCTGGAGCCCGTGCCGAAGTCAGAGCCGGCGATCAGGATCTTGCCGTGGCTGTAGGGCTCGCGGTTCAGAATGAAGTCGGGGTCTTGACGCCAACCGAAGAAGAGCGCGTCGTCGAATCCGGTCTTCGTGACTCGCTTGAGAAACTCGGCGGGGATGATCTGGTCGGTGTCGACGTTGCTGCGCTTGAGCGGAACAGCGATTCCGCTGATGGTCGTGATCTTGTCCATTAGCGTGACTCCTCAGCGGTCGTAGCGGCGAGCGCCATCTGCTCGGGCAGTGGGCTGTTTTCGAGATCCCACGGGCTTGAGAGTGTTCCGCGGATGGCGGTGGCTGCGGCAACGAGCGGCGACACCAGATGGGTTCGCCCTCCCTTGCCTTGGCGACCTTCGAAGTTGCGGTTACTGGTGGAGGCGCAACGCTCCCCCGGAGCCAACTGGTCGGGGTTCATGCCGAGGCACATCGAGCAACCCGCGAATCGCCATTCGGCACCGAACTCTTCAACGATTTTGTCGAGGCCTTCGGCTTCTGCCTCAAGACGAACGCGTGCGGAGCCGGGTACAACCATGACGCGCACGTTGTCTGCCTTCTTGCGGCCCTGGATGATGGAAGTGAAGGCCCGGAGGTCTTCGATACGGCTGTTGGTGCACGATCCCATGAAGACGGCATCCACTTGGATGTCCTTCATCGGCATTCCGGCATCGAGTGCCATGTACTCCAGCGCTCGCTCCGCGGAGGCGCGCTCGGTGGGATCAGCGATCTCGGCAGGAACGGGAACGTTGTCGCTGAGCGAAACGCCCTGGCCGGGATTGGTGCCCCAGGTCACGAAAGGCTCAAGAGTGTTGGCGTCGAGGAAGACTTCGGCATCGAAGACGGCATCATCGTCGGTCGCAAGGGTGTTCCAGTACTCGACAGCGGCATCCCAGTCAGCACCCTCGGGGGCGTGCGGGCGGCCCTTGAGGTAGTCGTAGGTGATCTGGTCGGGCGCGATCATGCCGGCGCGAGCGCCAGCTTCGATCGACATGTTGCAGATCGTCATGCGACCCTCCATAGAGAGGGAGCGGATGGCGCTGCCGCGGAATTCGAGAACGTAGCCTTGGCCTCCGCCGGTTCCGATCTGCGCGATGACCGCGAGGATGATGTCTTTCGCGGTGACGCCGGGGCGCAGTTCGCCCTCGACGGTGATCGCCATCGTCTTGAAGGCCTTGAGCGGCAGAGTTTGAGTCGCGAGAACGTGCTCGACTTCACTCGTGCCAATTCCGAAGGCCATGGCGCCGAAAGCGCCGTGGGTGCTGGTGTGTGAGTCGCCACAGACCACGGTGATTCCGGGCATGGTCAGCCCGAGCTGCGGCCCGACTACGTGCACGATGCCCTGCTCGATGTCGCCGAGCGAGTGCAGGCGAACACCGAATTCTTCTGCGTTATTGCGCAGCGTCTGAATTTGGGTGCGGCTCGTGAGGTCGGCAATCGGCTTGTGGATGGCGAGCGTGGGGGTGTTGTGGTCTTCGGTTGCGATGGTGAGATCGGGGCGCCGAACGGGGCGGCCGGCCATCCGAAGTCCATCGAACGCTTGAGGGCTCGTAACCTCGTGCACAAGGTGAAGGTCGATGTAGATGAGGTCGGGGGTGCCATCGGCACCCTTGACGACCAGATGGTCATCCCACACTTTTTCTGCCAGGGTCTTGCCCATAGCGCACCTCTTTCGAATCGACGATCGTGCCACAAAAAACGCGGCTCAATCTCTCTAGTCTACGCCGCGCGCAAGGCGCTTTTGCGACTTCGAAGTCGGCTAGCGATAGTCATTGTCGAGCACGACTGCCGCTGCAGGATCGTCGTCGAGATAGTGCACTTCGGCAGCGACATTCGCCGCGAGGGCCGCGGCTTTGTCAAAGGACTCCTCGTCGAAGGTGTGGTCGCCTAACGCCGTGTACGTTTCGCCGTCGACATCGAAGCTGAATTCGAGCCGCACGACTTGAACGGTGTGGCGGCCATCGCGGTGTGACTCCGCCACCGTATTGCCCGTGGGTACCGCTTCGGCAACGACGCCCTTGTCGAGAATCGTGGCCCGGTCATCTTGGTTACCGAGAGTCGCGAAACCGATGCCCGCGATGACGATCAATGGGATGACCAGAAACTTCACGAGGTTCCACACGGGGGTGCGGCGGGGCGGCTGGGGTGCCGCCGAAATGTCACTCATCAACTGCACTCTCTGTCATCGGCGCACACCGCAGAGCGGGGCGGCGACGACCGTTCCTGACGGTCTAAGCAATGGTCAGATCATAAGCCGCTGGGGAACGGGCGACAGCACCGAAGCCCAGCGGTATGCTGACCAGAGCGCGCCACCCTCGCGCTACCACCACTTGCCATTTTGTTGTTTTGCCCACAAGGCCCACACGCAGGAGAAGTACATGATTACGCAAGCATCCACGACGCTCGAGGCCCCGGTCTCCGCTCTCGAAAACGCCGAATTCAGTCACGAGAGAGTTCTCGTTTCAACGGGCAAGCGCTCCGGCCTGATCATCAGTGTCGCAGTCCACTCGACCGTTCTCGGTCAGGCCCTCGGCGGCGCCCGAATGTGGAACTACCCACACTGGACGGATGCCGTTGCAGACTCCCTGCGACTCTCTGCCGCGATGACGCTCAAGAACTCGGCCGCCGGTCTCAACCGCGGTGGCGGAAAGTCGGTCATCCATATTCCGATGGGTGTCACGCTGACGACCGAACAGAAGCGCGAGGCGATGCTCGATCTGGGCGACGCCATCGAAAGCCTCAACGGCGCGTACATGACGGCAGAAGATGTCGGCACGAGCGCCGAACTCATGTCGGTTGTCGCGGAGCGCACCGAACACGTCTGTGGTCTCCCCGCCGATCAGGGTGGAGCCGGTGAACCCGCGGACGCGACTGCCGCTGGCGTTCACGCGAGCATCCTCGCCACCTGCGAAGCCCTCTTCGGCACGCGCGACCTTGCTGGTCGCCACCTCATCATCTCGGGCCTCGGCCAGGTCGGTGGCCGCCTCGCGCGTTCACTCACCGCCGCCGGCGCCGTGCTCACCGTCACCGACGTGAACCTCGACCGCAAACTGCTCGCCGCCGAGCTCGATGCCAACTGGGTTGACGTCGAAGAGGCCCACAGCGTGGTGGCCGACATCTTTGTTCCGTGTGGTCTGGGTGGCGTACTGAGCCCCCGCGTCATCCGCGAACTCAACGTCAGCGGTGTCGTGGGCGCGGCCAACAACCAGCTCGCGCAGCACGACGGTGCTGAAGCCCTCGCTGAGCGCGGCATTCTCTGGGCACCCGACTTCGTGGTCAACGGCGGCGGCGTGATCTACCTCGACATGGCTTCAGAACCCGATGCGGATGCTGACGCGATCGCGAAGCGCGTCGAAGCTATCGGTGACACGGTCACGACCATCTTCCGCGACGCCTCAGCCCAGGGCATCACCACCTTGGACGCGGCGGAGCGCCTCGCGCAGTCTCGCCTCGTCACCACGATCTAGCCCTTCGGGCACTCTTTTCGCGACAACGAAAACGCGCGGTGGCTGCGCCCACGAGCTTTAGCTCAGGGTGCAGACACCGCGCGTTTGTTGTGAAGACTGAGCCGTTAGGCGACGAGCGCTACCGGCGAGCTGCCTTTACTCACTGTCGACAGAGATAGCTTCACGCTTCTTGTCGCGGCTCATCTTGAGAAGGCTCGCGATCACGGCAACAGCCATCGCGACAAGAATCACGACGAGCGAGGTCCACGTACCAATTTCGGGCGCCCACAGCAGCGGCTCTCCCCCGTTGATGAACGGCAACTCGTTGACGTGCATCGCGTGGAAGAACAACTTCACACCGATGAAGCCGAGTACGAAGGCGATGCCGTAGTGCAGGTACTCGAGCTTGTCGATGAGGTCGCCGAGCAGGAAGTACAGCTGGCGAAGCCCCATAAGCGCGAAGATGTTGGCCGTGAAGACGATGAAAGGGTCGGTCGTGATTCCGAAGATCGCCGGGATCGAGTCGATCGCAAAGACAAGGTCGGTGATGCCGAGCGCAACGAACACGACAAGGATCGGCGTGAAGACCTTCTTGCCATCGATGACCGTGCGCACCTTGCCGCCGTCGAACGTCGGCGAAATGTTGATGCGCTTGCGCAAGAAACGGATGATTCCGCTCTCGGTTTCTTCCATGCTGTCGTGGTCTTCGAATACTTGGCGGATCGCCGTGTAGAGCAAGAACGCACCGAAGATGTAGAAGATGAAGCTGAAGTTCTCGATGAGCTGAGCGCCGAGCAGAATGAAGATTCCGCGCAACACGAGAGCAATCAGGATGCCCACCATCAGCACCTCTTGCTGGTACTTTCGCGGCACCGAGAAGCGCCCCATGATGATGACGAACACAAAGAGGTTGTCAATCGAGAGGCTGTACTCCGTGACCCAACCGGCAATGAATTGTCCGGCCTGCTCCACGTCGCCCAGTAAGAACATCATGAGCGCAAAGATCAGCGCGAGCGTGACGTAGAAGCCAACCCACAGCGCGGATTCTTTAGTGCTCGGGATGTGCGGGCGCTTGTACGCCATGATGAGGTCGGCTGCGAGGATGATCAGCAGCACAGTCAGCGACGTGACTTCGAACCAGATAGGCAGAGTGGTCAAGAGAATCCATTCGAGGGTTTCGAGGCGTAGCAGGTCTCGAAAGTCTCTCCCGCATCCAGAAACCGAGTGGATGCCGCTGCCCCGGAACCACTACTGAGTGGTTCGTATTGACGAGGACAACGAGGTGGGATACTCCCCTTCGCGTGCCCCATGATAGCCGACGTGCGCGCGGGCAACGCGGGAGAACTCACAGTTTCAGACGTCGATGTTCGGTCAGTACTCGCTGTATAGTCAGCACATGCTGACCATTGCTTCTCGCATCGACGTCATGAACCGTTTAGGTCGCGCCATGGCTGACCCCACTCGGGCGCGCATCCTGCTCTCCCTGCTCGACAAGCCCGGCTATCCCGTACAGCTGGCCCACGACCTTGAGCTCACGCGCAGCAACGTCTCTAACCACCTCACGTGCCTACGCGGCTGCGGACTTGTAGTGGCGACGCCTGAAGGGCGGTCGACTCGCTACGAGATTTCGGACCCCCATCTTGCCCATGCTCTCAACGACGTCGTGAACGTTGTGCTCGCCGTTGATGACGGCACACCGTGCGCTGGCGATAACTGCAATGATCCGTTCTGTTGCACCCCGGCAACGGCGACGGAGGTGACCGCGTGAGCGAAGAATGCTGCGGAGTGGATGCCCCACGTACGCCCCGCGGCGCCGATTCCTCTGCGGCCGCTCCCGCCGACGGAGCCAGCGCTAGCCCCGCTGTCGCGGTGCACGACGATCTCGCCCCGTGGTGGCACGATCGAGGACTCGCTCTACCGGCGGCCTCGGGCGTTCTGCTTGCGGCATCCGTCATTGCACTGTGGTCGGGCGGAGCGGAATGGCTCGTTACCGCGCTGCAAAGGGTGAGTTTGCTCGCCGGCGCGGCAACGTTTGTGCCCGGCGCCGTACGCCGTCTCCTGCGCGGCTCGCTGGGCGTCGGCTTACTCATGACGATCGCCGCCGTGGGGGCATTACTTCTGGGCCACGTCGGCGAAGCGGCCGCCCTCGCGTTTCTATTCTCGATCGCCGAGGCGCTCGAAGATCGCGCAATGGATCGTGCGCGCTCTGGCTTACGCGCTCTTCTCTCCCTCATTCCTGACACGGCGCTGATCGAGCGCGACGGAAAACTGCTCACCCTGCCGGCTCGCGACATCGTGGTCGGCGATCTGCTCGTCGTGCGCGCGGGCGAACGTGTGGCGACGGATGGGGTGGTCACGAGCGGTCGCGGCAGCGTCGACACGTCTGCGGTTACGGGCGAATCGCTGCCCGCCGCGGTCGATACCGGCGACACCGTTCTTGCCGGCTCTATCAATGGAGACGGTGCCCTCCGCATCCGCACCACGGCGAACGGTACCGACAACTCACTAACGACGATCGTGCGCCTGGTTGAGGAAGCGAATGCCCGCAAGGGCGACCGTGCCCGCCTAGCCGACCGAATCGCGCGCCCCCTTGTACCCATTGTGCTGGGGGTAGCCGCTGCCATCGTCGGCTTCGGCTTCCTCGTCGGGGACCCCGAACTCTGGACCGAGCGTGCGCTCGTCGTGCTCGTCGCCGCGTCACCGTGCGCTCTCGCGATCGCCGTTCCCGTGACCGTCATCTCGGCCATCGGGTCGGCGAGCAAACTCGGCATCATCGTGAAGTCGGGCGCCGCTTTTGAACGGATGGGCAGCATCCGCACGGTTGCTTTCGACAAGACCGGCACGCTCACCCAGAATCGCCCCAGCGTTGTTGCGGTCGAAACGCTGGCTACCGTGACCCGTGACGACGTGCTCAGTATCGCCGCCGCGCTCGAAACTCACAGCACGCACCCGCTGGCCCATGCAGTACTCGCCGAGCGGCCTGTGCACGCCGAAGCCGAGAACGTTCGCGAAGATGCCGGTCGCGGAATATCGGGCACGCTCGACGGTGTTTCCGTGCGCGCCGGAAGCACCCGGTGGATGGATGCTGGCGAGCTGTCGCCTGCCGCCCTGCGCCTGGCCGACGACGGCATGACGGTGATGGCGATCGAGCGCGAGGGCATCGTGATCGGGCTTCTCGGCATCCGCGACGAACTGCGACCCGAGGCTGCCGAAGCTGTTGAACAATTGGCGCGCGCGGGCATCCGCACTCTCATGCTCACGGGAGACAATGCGCGCACGGCAGCCACGATCGCGCGCGAGGCGGGCATCAGCGATGTGCGCGCCGAGCTATTACCGGCTGACAAGGCCAGCGCGATTTCGAGACTGACGAACGACTCCCCCACGGCGATGATCGGCGACGGCATCAACGACGCCCCCGCTCTCGCGACGGCCGATGTGGGCATCGCAATGGGCGCTACCGGATCCGCTGCTGCGGTCGAGTCGGCGGATGTCGCTTTCACCGGCAGCGACCTGCGCCTCATTCCGGTGGCGTTGCTTCATGCGCGGCGCGGGCGTCGCATCATGACGGGCAACATCGTGCTGTCGCTCGCGATCATCATTGGCCTCTTTCCGCTCGCGCTCACGGGTGTTCTTGGGTTGGCGGGAGTTGTGCTTGTGCACGAGCTCGCGGAGCTGGTCGTTATTCTGAACGGCCTCCGCGCAGCCAGGGTTTCACGTAGCCTTGATGCACGCTCAGCACTGGGCGATCGCCGTCAACCCCAGCCTGTTCGGAGTCTCGTGTGAAGAAAGCCCTCCTGCCCACTTTTGCCGCGCTGGGGATTCTCGCGCTCGTTGCCGCCTTCGTATTTGTGTACGTCACGGCCAAGAACGCGGACTCCGACACCGCGAGCACCGACAGCACCACCGGCTCTCAAGAGCTCGCTTCCACCGTGGCCAGCGACTCGAACTACGTCGATAACGTCGGGCCGGACGCCGTGACGATCGTCGAGTTCCTCGACTTCGAGTGTGGCGCATGTGGCCAGTTCTACCCGTACGTCGAGGCAATGCGCGAGGTCTACGAGGGCGACATCAACTACGTCGTTCGCTACTTCCCGCTGCCCAGCCACCTCAACTCGATGGATGCCGCTATCGCCGCCGAAGCTGCCGCCCAGCAGGGTGAGTTCGAGGCCATGTACCAGCGACTCTTCGAAACTCAGGGCGACTGGGCCGGCGGCACTCCTCCGCAGACGGATACCTTCCGCGCGCTGGCAGAAGAAATCGGCCTCGATATGGACGCCTACGATGCCGCCATTGCCGACCCCGCCACTCAGGCGCGCGTCGAGGCTGACTTCGACGCAGGTGTTGAGCTGGGCGTCAACAGCACTCCCACTTTCTTTGTGAATGACGAATACATCGAGACGAGCCGTCTCGAGAATCTGCCAGAGGCTGTTGACGCCGCAGTCAAGGGCTAGGTGTACCAGCTCGGCTCGGGCACTTCATTGAGCAGCACATACTGACCAACTTCGCGCTTCTTGTACGGTGCAGGGTCGTGCAGGCTGTGGGTGCGCAGGTTGCGCCAATAGATATCGAGCCCCACTGAGTTGGCGGATGCTCGCGCGCCCGTCAGCTCGAACACCTTCGTCGCGACTTCTAAACCGTCGTCGCTGATGCGCAATTTTCCCGCTGCAATGCGCACCGCGATCTCGCCCCGACGGCGTTCGGTGAGCTCGGTGCGCGGCGCGTGAAGCACGGTGCTGATTTCGCTGCCGACCGCATCGAGCAGGGCCCCATCCGCCCAGAGTTTCGACTGCAGCTCGCCATAGCCAGCCAGGATGTACCACTCCTCGCTCGCGTGAGCTTTGTTATCGCCGCCGTAGGGCCAGGCGCGGCTCTTGGTTCGAGTGTACGAGGATGCTGCTTCGATCGCTCCCTGCGCGATGCCGAGATAGAAGTTCGCGAAAACCAGTTGGATGGCGGGCACATTGAGCGTGCCGTAGGTGAGCGGCTGGAACTCTTTGTTCACGAAGCCGAGCGCTGACGACCATCCGGTGCGTACGCCGTTGATTTGCACCGAGCCAGATTCGGTCAGGCGCTGGCCGAGGTTGTCCCAGTCTCCATTGAACACGATCGCAGGCTGAGTTGTGGGCACGATAGCGAAGACGTGGGTGTCGGTTCCTTCGAGGATGCCCTCGAGCACGGTGAGGTCAGACACGACGCCGCCCGTAGAGAATGACTTGTGGCCCGTGAAGACAATCTCTTCGCCCTCATCCGTGACCACTAGGTCAGAGTCGCGGGGGTTCACGGCGCCGCCGAAGAGGAAGTTGTTCTCCGTGTAGTGCTTCTCTACGGCAATAACTTGCTCGTCGGTCGCGACAAGGCGTGCCGCCCACGCCCACAGATAGTGGTACCCGAGCAATTGCCCGATGGAGCCATCGCCCCGGGCAATGGTGCGGATCACTTTGTATGTGGTCTCCCACGTCTGCCCACCACCGCCATGCTCGTCCGGGCCGAGAAGCGTGACGAGCCCCGAGTCTTTGAGAAGCGCAACTTCGGCGTGCGGAGGCTGGTTCGCGGCATCCCGCTCGACAGCGTCGGCCGCGAGGATGTCGGAGACTTCTTGAGCGCGTTCGAGCCAGCCTTCTGGCGTGGTGGGGCGGGCGATTTCAGCCCACCGGTTCTCGATCGCGGGACGGGCAATGGTGACATCAGACATAGCAATACTCCTTGAGTTGTAGACCCCGTCTTCTGAATGGGTGGACTACATCCTGTGCCTGATTCAACACGATATGGAGTTTGTGTCGCCTTTTTTCGTACGGCTACTCGTTGTTACGCCGAGTGAATGGAAATGACACTCCCGCGAGCGCCCAACGGCCTCCCACAACGCCGCCGTTGACCCCCTGACTGGGTGTCCCGTTAACGATGAAATCCCGGTCATGTTCGAACGAACGTGACCGGGATTTTGCTACTGTGACCCCAGCGGGATTCGAACCCGCGTTACCGCCGTGAGAGGGCGGCGTACTAGGCCTCTATACGATGGGGCCTCACAACAACTAGAAAAGTATGCCACATCTTTTGGGCAACTTTTTCCACATCTGCCAATTTCGAACCTCTGGATTTTTCTTGACTGCCTTCACGCGCGCCACCACCGCCACGTTTCTCAGCATTGCAGCCGTTGTTGCGCTCGCCGGGTGCTCTCTACTCTCTCCAGAAATTCCTCGGGATGCTGCTGGCCAGGTGCTCGAACCGACCGTCATTGGCTCCACTCAACTGCTCGTGGATGACTGCTTCACGTTTGTAGAGGGATCTAACCTCAGCGAAGCCGAAGTTACCCCGTGCACGGCGGAGCACACGCACATCGTGATCGGCAAGGGCGAACTTGCCAAGAGCGCCATTACTGAGGCCGGCGGATTGCAGAACGCGGTCTCGTCAGCCTGCTCAGAAACCTTCAGCGCCTTCAAGGAAACTGTCGCTGACGGCGAGCGCCCTGATCAGGAGTTCATTATTTCCGAGCGCACGACCGACGATGGCGCCCTCATGACCGACTACGCCTGCATCGCGACCGACGGCGCGACGCCCGAAGCCTAAACGCCGCTGACCCGCTGCCTCCCTGACCCGCTGACCCGCGTGAGCCGCCGACCCGCGACTACGGTCGCTGGTCGAGAATATTCAGCACGCCCGGGACCATCTTGATGTCGATGGGCAAGGCCGCGAACCGTTCACCATCGGCGTAGGCCATGATGCCCTCAGATTCGATCCGAATCTTCTTGGCCCGATGCACCGTGACGCGCGGATCAGTGAGATGGGTCCCCTTGAAGACGCGCGGAAAGACCCGCAAGAAAGCGGAGCGTGAGAGAGCTTCGACGATAAGAACATCGGCGAAACCATCATCCAGAAGAGCATCCGGGGTCACTTTCATGCCGCCGCCGAGCGACACATTGTTGCCCACGCTGACGAGAGCGCCGGTCGTCTCGATTACCGTGCCGTCGAGAGTGAGTTTGTACGTGATGGGGCGCAAGCGCAGCAGCTCGATGATGAGAGCGACTGTGTAGCGGCTGGCACCCCGAGGCCACGACATGAGATTGGCGCGCTCGTTGACGATCGCATCGAAACCCGCCGAGAGTACGCACGCAAACCACCGCGTAGCCGCCGCCCCTGTGGCTTCATCGACGTAGGTGACGCTACCGGCATCGATCGCCCGCGTCGGTCGCGCCAGGCCGCGCACGACACTGGCGACAGCGGCATCCGTATCTGAGTAAGGGATGCCTAGGCCGCGGGCCATGTCATTACCTGTGCCCGAGGGGATGATCCCGAGCGGCACCTTCGTTGTCGCGACGAGATTGGTTCCCAGATTGACCATGCCGTCACCGCCAACCACGAGCAGAGCATCCGGTTTCTTCGCTACCGCCTTGCGGCCGCGCTTGAGAAGCAACGCAAAGTTGGGTTGTTCGAGGGCCGTGACTTCATGCCCAAGAGCGCGCAACGCTTCAACAGCACGCGGGCCGACATTTCTGCCACGCCCGAACGATGCTGTGGGATTGATCGCGACAACAAGACGCAGGGGTTTGATCGACTCCACACTTCAGTATGTCGCACGGCCTCGCATCCGGCGCACCACCGGCATAGGCTCAGGACATGAATGTGACCAAGTATGAGCATGCGTGCCTCGTTCTTGAACACGACGGCGAGCGCCTCGTGATCGACCCCGGCAACTTCACGAGCCCGCTCCCCTCACTCGAGAACGTGACCGCAATCGTGATCACTCACCAGCATCCCGACCACTGGTCCGACGATCAGCTGGCGCGCATTCGCCAGGACAATCCCGACGCGCCCATCTTCGGTCCGGCCGGAGTCGCGGCCGCTGCCTCGAACTGGAACGTCACGACCGTGGCAGACGGCGCGAGCGAAACCGTTGGAGTGTGGACGCTGGAATTCTTCGGCAGCGAGCACGCTGTCATCCACAAGTCGATACCGCTGATCGATAACGTTGGCGTTCTCGTTAATGGCACTTTCTGGTACGGCGGCGACTCTTTCACTGTTCCGCCCGAGCCCGTGCAGCACGCAGCGATCCCCGCGGGCGCTCCGTGGCTCAAGATCAGTGAGGTCATGGATTACGTGGCTGAGCTGGCCCCTAAGCGCGCGATTCAGACACACGATGCTGTGCTCTCCGACAAGGGACTCGCCCTGTCAGCCGCACGAATTTCGGATGTCATGGCGGGCTACGGCGGCGAGTTCACCGTTCTGCAGCCGGGCGAATCGATCGCGCTCTAGCCCCTAAGTATTTTCACAGCTTTTTGCAGTTGTGCATTTTTGCAGTCTCTGCAATTATTGCTGAGTGCCTGACACTCCTGCCCTTGGTCTTCGCGACCGCAAACGAATCGAAACGCGCCTGCGCATCGAAACCGCTGCGGTCGACATCGTCACGGCCGAGGGTCTCGACGGCGCCACGGTCGACATGATCAGCGACCGCGCCGGCATCTCGCCGCGCACCTTCTTCAACTATTTCGACAGCAAAGAGGACGCGATCCTCGGCACTCAAGACATGGGCGAAGTTCAGCGCGCAATTGCCGCCGGAGTCGCCTCCGCAGAAACCGATGATCTCGTCGCTGCGATCGTCTCCACCATGTTCCAAATCTTTGGCCCGATGGCCGCCCGCACCCAGCTCAAAGCTCAACGGATGGCGCTCGTGCAAGAGCACCCGCGTCTATTGAGCCGCCAGATTCACCAATTCACGCAACTGAACAGCACGATGGCTGCTGCCGTTGTCGAATTCCTCAACAAGCGAGAAACTACGCTCCCCCGCGACCCCGAATACGTCGCCGAAATTGCCGTAGCCACTTGCGTCGCATCCGTTCGAATCGCAGTCAAGGAGTGGATCGCTGCCGGCGCTACCGCCGACATCGACTCTATGTACCTTCGCTCGATCGGACTTACACGAGAAACACTGAACACACTTCAATGACAACCACGAACGAACCACCCACAACCGCGCCTGACGACACCGCCACGAGCGACCCGGCAACGAAGCGCAGCATTCTGCTGTTGTTCGCCGGCCTCATGGTCACCATGCTGCTCTCGGCGCTCGATCAGACCATTTTCAGTACCGCTCTGCCCACCATCGTGGGTGAACTCGACGGCGTGAACCACATGCTGTGGGTGACGACCGCCTACATTTTGGCCGCCACCATCATGATGCCCGTATACGGCAAGCTCGGTGACCTCATCGGTCGCAAGGGCCTCTTCATCGGCGCGATCTCCATCTTCATGGCTGGCTCGATCATCGGAGGCCTCGCCCCCGACATGACCTGGCTCATCGTGGGCCGCGCCGTTCAGGGCCTCGGTGGCGGTGGCCTCATGATCCTCTCGCAGGCGATCATCGCCGATGTGGTTCCCGCCCGTGAACGTGGTCGCTACATGGGTGCGATCGGTGGCGTCTTCGCTCTCGCGAGCGTCGCTGGCCCCCTGCTCGGTGGCTGGTTCACCGAATCCATCGGATGGCGCTGGGCGTTCTGGATGAACCTTCCGCTGGGTGCGCTCGCCATCTTCGCTGCCGTGATGCTGCTTAAGTTGCCCAAGAACACTCGCGGCAAGCCCACGATTGATGTCGCTGGCATGGTTCTTCTCGCTATCGCCTCGACGGCGATCGTTCTCGTCACCACCTGGGGCGGAACTCAGTACGACTGGGACTCGCTCATCATCATCGGCCTCATCGCTCTGGCAATCGTCGCTGGCTTCTCGTTCGTGATGGTCGAGCGCGCCGCTGCTGAGCCGATCATGCCGCTGCACATGTTCAAGGAACGTAATTTCGTTCTCACCACGGCATCCGGACTCATCACGGGTATCGCCATGTTCGGCGCTCTCGCGTACATGCCGACCTACCTGCAAATGGTCACGGGAGTGAATGCGACCCAGGCCGGATTCTTGATGATCCCGATGATGGGCGCGATGCTCGTCACTTCGATTGTCGCTGGCCAGCTCGTGAGCCGCACGGGTCGCTACAAGTGGCTTCCGCTTACGGGTTCGTTCGTGATCGCAACAGGCTTGGCACTGCTTTCCACGATGACGCCGGATCTGCCGATTTGGATTCTCTGCAGCTACCTCGCGGTGATGGGACTCGGCCTCGGTATGAGCATGCAGATGCTCGTGCTCATCGTTCAGAACACGTTCCCGAACGCTCAAGTGGGAACGGCGACCTCATCGAACAACTACTTCCGCCAGATCGGTGCTTCCATCGGTACTGCGGTGGTCGGTAGCCTCTTCGTCGCTCGCCTCACCGAACTGCTCGATACTCGCCTTCCGGCTGCAGCCGCGGGCGCGACGGGAGACACCAACTCCTTGACGCCCGCCGCCGTTCGCGACCTTCCGGATGCCGTTCGCGAAATCATCGTCGGCGCGTACAACGACTCGCTCGCTCCCGTGTTCCTCTACATGGTGCCGCTCGTGCTGATCTCGGCCGTGCTCTTGATGTTCATCAAGGAAGTTCCGCTGGCCACAACCATCGACCGCGCCGAAGCTACCGAGACACTCAACGTGCTCGGTGACGAAGATGCTGTCGCCACTGAGGCTCCGGATGCTGAATCTCACGAACTCACGAACGTGACCGAGCACTCTGGTCCGATCTCGATTATTCGCAGTCAGCCTTAGGCGTTGGTGGGGCGATCACGCTGATCGTTCTACCGGCTAGGAAGCCCGCAGCGCGCTCGTCTCACAACGGACGAGTGAGTTGCGGGCTTCGCCCGATTAAGGACGGGAAAATTAGAGGTTCCAGCGAATAGATTTATCGTCATTTCTGAGAGATGCTTAGCCCATGACTCAGGAAGCTGCTCGACCCGATCGAACGTTGGCGGTAATCCTCTCGGTAATCGCCACCATCGTGGTTATTGCCATCGTGGTGGTGTTCGCCCGCGGCGGGCCCACCGATATCGATCCCTCCACGCCCGAGGGCGTCGTTCAGTCGTACTCGCGTGCCATGGTCGCCAGCGACTTCGAAACGGCACGCAGCTTCGTTTCCGCAGGCGTTCTCGACGAATGCGAAGAAGCCGACCGAAGCCCGCTCCAAGGACTGCGGATGACCGTCATCTCCACCACTATCGACGGTGCCACCGCTGTAGTGAAGGTCTCTCTCGAACAGGGCAGCGGCAGTTTCGGCGGCTCTAGTTACAGCTACGACGATCTCTTCACTCTTGTCGAGGAAGGTGGCGACTGGAAAATCTCGACCACCCCCTGGGAGCTCACGTACTGCTACGACCAAGGATTCCGCGGATGACCTCTACAACTAGTTCTCCGGCAGCACCTCCCGCAGTGGGCGGCGTGCAAACCGTCCGCCGCTTCATCACCTATGCGCTCCTCGCCGCGACGGTGATTATTGCGGCGAGCGGCCTTAGCGGGCTGCTCGATCGTCTCTTCACCCTCAATCGCATCGAGGTCAGCTACGACAATTACGGGCTCGCGACTTCTCTCGCCTCCGCGCTGGTCGCCGGCCCCCTCGCTGGCCTGCTCTGGTGGCTAATTTGGCGTGACGGCACGATGGCGCGAGACCGCGCATCCATTCTCTGGCCCGTCTATCTCGTGGTCATGTCGACGGTTGCTTTGCTCGTTTTCACCATTGCTCTGCTCTCCTGGCTTGCCGACACCATTCGCTACGGCTGGAACCCTGCGGGGCTCGCGGTCGGCATTGTGTGGGCGCTCGTGTGGGGGTGGCACTACTGGATGTGGCAGCACCCTGCCAAGGGCCCGACGCGCCTTCAGGGCGCAGCACCCGCCCTCGCCTCCCTGATTGGGCTGACCTACGGCGCCGGAGGCCTCGTCTCCGCGCTCGCCCAGCTCATCGATGCCGCCGCGGACGCCGGCTCGCGCTCGGTCGTGGTGAGCGATCCGCTGTGGCAAATCGTCGCGCAGTCTCTCGTCTGGGCCATCGGCGGCGCCCTGTTGTGGCGGTGGCACTGGGTGCGCTTGGGCGTGCGAAACCAGACCTTTGGCTTCAGCACGGTGCTTCTCGTGTTCATCACGGGAATCGCTTCGCTCGCCGTGTTTGCGTTTGGCCTCATCATTCTGCTGTCGATCCTTCTCGAGCTCGCTACCGGACTGCAGCAGCCGATTGCCAGCCTGCTCGACCCGCTGGGAACAGCAATCGCGGGAGCCGTAGTTGGCGCGCTGGTCTTCACGTACCACTCGCGAATCGTCGCCGAGCGGTCCGCCGGCGTGCGTGCAGCAACTTCGCTCTCGACCGCGGGTGTCTCACTGGCTTTCGCGGCATCCGGCTTTGGCGTCACGATCAACGCTTTGCTCGCAACATCGAGCGATCCGCTGCTTGCGGGCAACATCCGCAGTCTGCTGCTCGCGGGTCTCAGCGCACTCGTCGTCGGCGGCGTGCTCTGGTGGCTCACGTGGCGACCCCGTGAGGCCCCTCTGCCGGAGCGCGTTGCCACTCCCGGCCGTCGTGTCTTCCTCGTCATCATCTTCGGATTGAGTGCTCTCGTAGCGCTCATCACGTTGCTCGTGATCGGCTTCCAGTTGTTCGCCTTCTTGCTCGATGGCGGCAGCGGCGAGAGCTTCATCGAACGATCACGACAGGCGCTCGGCTTGCTTACGGCAACCGGACTCGTCGCTACGTATCACTTCATGATTTGGCGCAAGGATCGGGCATCCGATGTCGATACCGAACCGGTGCACCGCGTTGGTCGCGTCACGCTCGTGTCGTCGGGCACCAACGTTGAGCTGCTCGAGGCTGTTCGCGCTGCCACCGGCGCGCGAGTGACGGTGCTGCAGCGAGCCGAGCCTGTGACGAGAGAGCCGGATGTTGCGGCTGTCGTCGCTGCCCTCGACGGGGTCGAAGCCGCTCACGTGCTGGTCGTGGCCGGAGCGAAGGGCAAGGTCGCGGTAATCCCGCTGGTTTCGTAGCATTGCGCATGTTCCGTTGCCGTACCGCTGATTTTCTGGCGACCGCAGCGGGGCCTGCGGCGTCGCACAGCCGCTGCGGTGGATCATCGTTGCAGCGAGTCCGGCGGGAGGTTCGCGTTCGTTGAACTGTAACCTCAGATCATGACGCAGCTGATCGTGCTCGATACGGTGTTCGATGCCCCGATCGCCGAGGTGTGCGCGCTGTCGTTGAGCGTGAATCTGCACCTCGATTCGATGACGCACCATCACGAGAAGGTTGTTGCTGGCCGCACCTCGGGCCAGTTCGTCGAGGGCGATGTCGTCACCTGGTCGGCACGCCACTTCGGCCTGCCACTGCGGCTGACGATCCGAATTTTTGACGTGGATGCTCCACACCGGTTTGCGGATGAACAAGTCCGCGGCCCTTTCGCCGCCTACCACCACGAGCATCTCTTCGAAGAGATCGACGGACGCACTCACATGCAGGATCGCCTCACCTTCGCGGCCCCCTTCGGGTCACTCGGGCGCCTCGCCGAGAAGCTGTTTCTGCGGCGCTACATGCAGACGCTGCTCGAGGAGCGAAACGCTGCGCTTCTGCGTGGATGCAATCAGTAGCCGAGGCTACCGCCGCGAACATCAGATACTCGAAAGCAGCTAGGGCACCATTGGAGTTCGGAGTGTTGGTCGAATCTCGTCCGCGCACATCGTCCGACGTGAAGCGCTAGCTGCAGCAGGCGACTGAAAATAGTGACAAAAAATTTGTGATTCTGCCACTATGACAACATGACAGCCGCGACTGAACCTTCTATGGAATCCGCTATCGACAGCATCGTCAAATGGGCTGGGCGGCAGCCCCAATGGATATCGGCTGCTCTGAAATCGATAGCGAGTAGCACTTTCGATCACGACGAAGTGATTCGAATTGCAGATATTGCAATCTCAGAAGCCGAAGGTTCTGAAGTCGAGACGAGAGTCGTAGCTGCCGACCTGATAGATACGAGGTCGTCCTCGCCTTCCGTGTCCCTTGCGTACATAGACAACGTCGTGAACGTGAACCGCTTGGCATCCGGCGAGCGGCTCACGTTCTCGCCCAACGGACTCACAATCATCTATGGGCGCAACGGTTCAGGAAAATCTGGGTACACCAGAATCTTGCGCCAAACGTGCAGAGCACGGGGTGGGAGTGGCCAGATACTTCCGAACGTCTATGAGTCAGCGAACAACCTACCAAGTACCGCATCGATCGCCGTGCTGGCTGATTCCTTGTCTGAAATTTTCGAATGGAATTCAACCTCGGCACCCGAATCACCGCTGAAGCACGTGAACATTTTTGATTCCGCGGCCGCTAGCGGTGCAGTGAGCGACGCCGCTGCGGCCCCCTTCGCGCCCTATCCAGTGCGACTAATCGAGGACCTGGGCAAAGCAATCGCGCTAGTGCGGGACCAATTGGCGCTATTGGCTTCGGAGATTGAGTCCGAACTCCCGGAAATCAGCGGAGTCGTTGATGAATCGGCTCTTTCTCAACTCATTACTCAAGTAGGCAATGACATCTCCGCGACAGAATTCTTACAGCAAATAGCTCTGAGCGCACAAGAGGAAACTGAGCTTGTTGCCCTGAGCGCTGCGGCCGAGTTGCTCTCAAAGTCAGCTGTCCCAGAACAAATCGCCGCACTTCAACGGAGATCCAACGAACTCGGAAGGTTGAAAGCAGCAATTCAGCAGTTGGTTACTCTCGTCGGAAGCGACGGAATCGCCTCGACTGAAAGTGCTCGCGCCCAGATGCAGACGACATTAGAAACAGCAATAGAGAGCCAGCGGCTTCTCGAAGGCAATCTGCTGTCAGGCGTTGGCGAACAAATATGGCGTAACTTGTGGGAGAAAGCTAGAGCATTTTCCGAGTCTGTCGCGTACCCGGGCGAACACTTTCCGCATACCGACAACGACGCTGTATGCGTTCTATGCGAACAGCCCTTGGCTGCTGCGGCCTCTGCGAGATTCAGGCGGCTAGAGGAGTTTGTTAGCGAGGCTTCACAGGCTGACCTAAAGGCATTACGAGACTCTGCGGCACAGTGGGCGAACGAAGCAAGGCTTGCTATCGACAACCCGCTGCTTATCGCACCGCTGGAGTTGTGCGCCGCAGCGCAAGGTGAAGGGATGGAGCTCGAAACATGTCTTCTCGAGCTGGTGGCGAATGGAAAGAAGCTAGTTGCATCCTCGATTGCCCAGCGAGAAAACGGCAACCTCGATACAACGATCCCTGCGGCACTCGACTCAGCGGATGCAGAGTCTCACCTCATGAACTTGGATCAGATTTTTACCAACAGGCGCCGCACATTGACAGACTTATTAGACTCCGAAAAACAAGCAAGCGACCGAGAACGTCTCGCACTGCTGCTTGAGCGGAAAAAGGTCAGCGATTCTTCCGAGGAAGTCGTCGCGCTCGACGAGGCGCGAGCTCGCCTGACCATCGCCGAAAAGGCGAAAGCTGGCTGTAAAACAAACTCAGCAACCAATCTAAGCGGGCGTCTATCTGAGGAGTTGATTACCGAACGCCTGCGCGACATTCTAATCAATGAGCTCGAAGAACTCGGCGCCGACCGCTTGTCAGTTTCGATAACCAAACGCACGGATCGCGCAGTTTCTTCATTTCAGCTATGTCTGAATTCCCTTTCGGGAGATCCCTTGGTCGGCGAAGTCATGAGCGAAGGCGAGCTTCGCGTGCTTGGTCTCGCTGCATTCTTTATGGAGCTCCGGATGCTCGAGTCGAGTTCGGCCGTTGTTTTCGATGACCCTGTGTCATCGCTGGACCATGCTTACCGGGAGAAGGTTGCAAGGTATTTAGCGAAAGAGTCGCTAAATCGTCAAGTAATCATCTTTACGCACGATTTGGTTTTCATCGATGAGCTATCCGAGGCCTCGCGTCTTGCCGGTACGCCAGCAAGTATTTCCGCAATTCAGAACACCGCTACTGGCACGGGCGTCAAGTCGGTTGACCTGCCAGCTGCCGGCGGGGACTTCGAGACTCAGATGCGTCATATTCAATCTCTGCTAAGTGAGAGTGAACCAATATGGGATGCAGGAGATGACGGCGCTTGGGAACCTGTCTCACGCCGACTTGCTGGCGATCTGCGCACTGCGTGGGAGCGCGGCGTTGAAGATATCCTCCTGTTCAAGAGCATCGTACGATTCCGCTCGTCTATCCACACAGGGAGGCTGAGGAACGTTGACGTTACTGACGAGCACTGGCGCGAAATGGAAGTCGCGATGACCGAACTCTCGGGAAAAGGACCCCATGATCAGGCAACCGCGAGTCTCCGAGTTCCTCTGACATATCCCGAGATCGTTTCTGAATTAGCAAAACTCAGAGCCTGGAAGACAGCAGTGAGCAATAACCAGAAAGTAGCCAAAACGCGACGTGATGCATTGCTCCCTACTGCTTAGCGACCGCCGTAACTCGGCACTGTCATATCCAACCCAGCACCGCTCTTGCTCTTGCTCACGGCAGTTTCATTTAGTGCATGCCCAGCCGCCCACAACAACGGGACAACCACGTGTTCGGATTATTTGGGAGTAGGCGTGAAGACTGAGCCTCATTGGAAAGTATGAGATGCGTAATATCCGCAATAGTTGGCCCGAATCAGGTGCGTTCCAATTCGGGTGAAGAGAAGCATCAAAGTCTGGCCCGATCGGGAATGAGCCCTATCCATATGCTGCGCGTGCACGGTCTAAGCCTCGGTCAGCAGCCCGCCTTCTTACGGGGAGCCGCAGCACGCAGTACAGAGCTTTCCCAACCGTCGAAGCCGTGATTACCAGAGGTGGTCAGCTGTCGAGAGTGCACAATGTAGTGCGGTCTCCGTCTTGCTTCAACTACTGCAGAGCGTAAACCTCTGCTTAAGCTACCCACCCATGCTCTCGGAGCTCCGACAGTGCCCTATCCACGTGCGCGGCTGTAAACATTCCAGCCTTGCGTTCGGACCAGTCTGCGACATGCTGTGCAATGACATCTTTGGTTAATTCATCTTGGTTATGACTAACCACCCAATGGACGGTAGCGAGAAGTTCCAAACCATATGCCGATTCGTAACCCGCAGCTAGATCAAGAACGCATTGCATACGAGTTTTCGTCTCTGGATTCTTATCGAGGACGCGGTCGGCATCCTCAACTGCACCAGCAACTACCGAAAGGGGTGCGGCGCTAAGGACTTTAGAGCTGCCGTCGCCGTACCCAGTCAAAAGATGACCCTCAACTTTCGCGAGCACATGGCGAAGGTTGTCAGCATAAGGACCGTAGCGATTTGCCTCGAAGTTTAGCCGTAAGGGTTCTCCAGCGAGCTGAAGGAAGTACATGAGCTTTTGAGTCTCGATCAAAGAAGGCGCATTGAGCGCCTGTCGAGTGTATCGAGCGACCATTCCAACGAGCGCAGCACGGCCCGGGCTAATCGCCGGCTTCGTCGTATTCACGACCATATTTGATGCCGCTGGAGCACCCTCGGGTGCGAAAATCAGTACATCTACTTCCGGCAGGTTATCGAACGCCGTTCGAATTCGAGGTTCAACCTCTCGCCAATCGAGTCCACCGTTACCGCAGCCTAAGGGCGGAATCGCGATCGAACTGATCCCTAAATCTCGGACCACGCGAACGAGATCCTTCAGACCGCTCTCAATATCCCGCATCCGAGACTTCGCCCGCCAATGACCCTTTGTTGGAAAATTGATCACGTATTTAGGCCCGCTAAGAGTGTTGGTTGGCCAGACGTGCATGCTACCGAGCTTGACCTCGCCGCCTTTTGACGCATGTGAGTAGCTCTTGAACATCTCGGGATACGCATTTTTGAATTGAAGCGCAATCCCTTTGCCCATCACTCCCTCAGTATTGACAGTATTCACGAGAGCCTCGACGGGCGCGCGCAGCAGGTTTCCTTGCGCCTGATTGATCATGTTATTCACACTCCTAGAAGTACCAATTAGGTCTGACATTCACCGGAATTGACGATCTAGCAGACGCCAGTATTCTGCTCACCTCACCGGCAACGATACTATTCTGGGTTGCAATTTCGGTTACCGACGCCCAAGAAACGCGCTCATGGATCAGGCACTCGGCCATGCGCCGTTCACGCCCATCATCATGATCATTCCAGTATGTTGCGTTCATGACGTCCCAGTCGACGAAGCCATCCTCTAGCAAATCCGACGGGTCGAATTCTCGATATTCAGCGTATTTAAGCGCGGCGTTACGGTCAGTCACGAGCGGACGAGTTCCCTCTGCGCATAGTTGCTCCAAAGTGGTGACTAAGTAGACGAGTCGGGACGTGCCTCCGGAATAAGTCGATACGTTTCCATTGGCGATCGCGTACATCATCGGACTGCGGGGCGCGAAATAGAATGGCACATAATCTGCCACGACACCCCCGTCGCCTACTGGAACCGACTGGCCGCGACGTCGATCCTTGATGCTCGTATTCCCGACCTCTACCGCGAGCACACCAGAAGCCTGCGCTCCGTTATCCGAAAGCAACCCTCGGCCAACAAGAGTCGGAAGGTGATCGATGTGAGTGAAATGGTAGAGGAACGTCGGCTCGTTGCGCTGAGTCATTGCGATGCATCCCAATCTGGTCAAACGTCACCGTACGATTCGCCTCAAGTTAACCACAGCTTTGAGCAAACTCGATCGGGAGAGGCATACTCCGCCACCCGTGTCCAATGCCGCGCTAGCGCAGGCGCCGCAGCCAAGCCGCACATTACGATCGATTAAACTCCAGCTCATAGCGAATAGCTCTGATCGCGGCTTGAGCTTTTTAGCGAGTTGGAAGTTGAATCAGAGCGCTGCAGCTATAGGACGGTCCTAGCCGGGCTGGGCGGGAGTTGCTCCCTAGATGTTTTGCTGGGGTACCTGGACTCGAACCAAGAACAAAAGAATCAGAATCTTCCGTGTTGCCAATTACACCATACCCCACAGGATTCAGCCGCAGCCGAACCGATTTACTACTTTAGCGCATCCTGAGCGGGTTGTGGTTCACTCCTTGACGCCATATAGGACTTGTCCTATATTCAGAGCATGTCTCTCCTCCACGCCGTGCTCGGTTTCGTCGCGATCCAGCCCATGACCGGCTATGAACTCGGCAAAGCGTTCTCGACAACCGCCGCACACTTCTGGCCCGCCGATCAGTCGCAGCTCTACCGCACCCTCCACCGCGCCGAAGCCGACGGCCTTGTAGAAAGCACCACCGTTGAGCAAGCAACACGACCCGATCGCCGCCTGTACACGCTGCTCGAACCAGGCCGCGAAGCATTGGAGGCGTGGCTGGCCTCGCCCCTTGAGCCAGATAACTCCCGCGAACCTTTTCTCTTGCGGCTGTTCTTCGCCGCGTCACTCGGCACCACAGGCGTTATCGAACTGCTCGACCAACGTCGCTCCGCCGCCGTAGAACTCCTCACTACGCTCGACGCTCTCGCCTCGCGTGCGCCCCGAAAAATCTCGAAAGCCACTCTCGCCACCCAGTTGCAATACGCCACGCTCGAATCGGGACGAGCCCACGCGCGCGCCGAGATCACGTGGCTCGATGAACTTCGCGCCCAACTCGCCGACCACAAGGAGCCCGCCCGATGAATAAGATCACCACCCCCATCCACCGCGCTGCGCGCATCGGCGCCACCATCGCTGCCGTGCTCTTCACCCTCGTCACGCTCTTCCAACTCGCCGTCGTGCTCGGAGCACCCCTCGGCGAATACACCCAAGGCGGGGGAACAAAGGCACGCTCCCCGCTCAGGGCCGCATCTTTGCGGGCGTCTCTGCCGCCCTCGTTCTCGTCATGGCGGCAGCAATGCTTGCTCGCACCGAACGCGGCCCCCTGAGATTCGCCCCACGCCGGCTCATCGCCGTGCTCGCCTGGATAACCACCGCCTATGCGGGTGTGGGCGTCATCCTGAACCTCATCACGCCAAGCGCCGTTGAACGAGCCGTCTGGGCCCCCATCACCGCGGTGATGTTCGCCGCGTGCCTCGTCACCATGCTGAAGACGCGAGGCCGCGCCGAAAAGTGAGTTCTAGAGCAAGTCGCGGTTGATGACCGCGGCAACCTCAGCGCCGTCACCCGCGGCAACGATGAGCTGCTGGGGGCCGGGCGGGGTGGCATCACCGATCGCATATGCTCCCGCCGTGCTGGTGCGGCCGGCAGCGTCCACGACAATCAGACCCTCCGCGTCGAGTGCGAGCTGCAAGCCCGCCGCAAAGTCGAGCGCGGTCTCATAGTCGGGGCGCACAAACGCGGCCTCACGCGGTACGGTTTCGCCGTCGGCAAGCACCACGCCGTTCAGACCATCACGGTCGCCCGCGACATCCGCCACCTCACGACGATCCACGCGAACACCGCGCTCCGCGAGCATCGCCTCATCAGCGTCGCTCACGTGGCCAACGCCCTGCGTGAAGACAATTAGATCGCGGCTCCACTGCGAAAGGAGCAGTGCGCGCTCCGCCAAGTCATCCGTGTGCCCGATCAGCGCAATCGGCTTGTCCGCGTACTCGTAGCCGTCACACTCCATGCACGAGTGGATGCTCGTGCCATAGAACGCGCGAAGCGTCGGCAGCTTCGGCAGCACCTCGCGCAACCCGGTCGCGATCAGCACGGTGCGGGTCGTTACCGCTCCCCCGCGATGCGTGACGGTGAAGCCGGCGCCAACGGTCGCAGAAGCGCTAGCGGTATCCATTTCAGCAGCAGCATTCAGCAGCTGGATGCCCTCCACAATCGTGCGCTCAAACGAGACGTTCGGATACTGCTCAAGCTCTTCTCGGCCCATCTTGCGAAGCTCGAGAGGAGAAATACCATCGCGGCTCAAAAAGCCGTGAGAGTGGAACGTTGCCGAATTGCGGGGGCGATTGCTGTCGAGCACGAGAGTGCGTCGACGCGCTCGCGCCAGATTCAGCGCAGCACTCAGTCCGGCCGGTCCGCCGCCGACAATGACAACATCCCAGTCGAACTGCTCACTCATAGTTGGGCGCGCAACGCCTTCAGTCGGACCAGCGACGAGTTCTTGCCCAATAGTTCCATCGACTCGAAGAGCGGCGGGCTGATGCGGCGCCCAGCGATCGCACTACGCAAGGGTCCGAAAGCCAGTCGCGGCTTCATCTCTTTCACCTCGATGAGCTCGGCGCGCAACGCTGCCTCAATGGCATCGTGCGTCCACGAGTCGAGATCGGTCAGCACGGCGATAGCGGCATCCAGAACCTCGGGGCCTTCAGCCTTCGGCATCGCGTCGGCCTCAACAACGAGGTCGGCATCCGGAGTGAACAAGAACTGCAACAGTGCGGGAGCGTCGCCCAGCAGCTGCATGCGCTCCTGTACGAGGGGTGCGGCAGCGGCCAGCGTCTCGAGCTCAGCCTCGGTCGGCTCCGCCGAAATGACGTCAGCAGCAACGAGGTAGGGCACGAGACGACCAGCGAACTCCTCCGCCGAGAGCAGACGGATGTGGTCGCCATTCAGCGACTCCGCCTTCTTCACGTCGAAACGGGCCGGGTTCGGGTTCACGTTCACCACGTCGAACGCGGCAATCATTTCTTCGATCGAGAACACGTCGCGGTCAGGCGCAAGCGACCAGCCCAACAGCGAGAGGTAGTTGATGAGGCCCTCGGGGATGAACCCGCGGTCGCGGTGGTGGAACAGGTTCGACTCGGGGTCGCGCTTGGAAAGCTTCTTGTTGCCCTCACCCATCACGTAAGGAAGGTGGCCGAAGCGCGGGATCGCATCCGTTAGGCCGATCTCGATAAGAGCGGTGTAGAGGGCGATCTGGCGCGGAGTGCTCGAGAGCAGGTCTTCACCGCGCAGCACGTGCGTGATGCCCATGAGCGCGTCATCCACCGGGTTCACGAACGTGTACAGCGGAGCACCGTTTGGGCGCACCACAACGAAGTCAGAGAACGAACCGGCGGGGAACGTGATGTCGCCACGAACCAGGTCGTCGAAGCTCAAGTCGGAGTCGGGTACGCGCAAACGCAAAGCCGGCTTACGGCCCTCTTCTTTGAATGCGGCGATCTGCTCAGCGGTGAGGTCGCGCTCGAAGTTGTCGTAGCCCTGCTTGGGGTCGCGACCGTTGGCCACATTGCGGGCCTCGATCTCTTCACCGGTCGCAAAAGATTCGTACAGGTGACCGGAAGCCTTCAGCTTCTCGATGACCTCAAGATAGATGTCAGAGCGCTGCGACTGGCGGTAAGGCTCGTGCGGGCCGCCGGTCTCCACACCCTCGTCCCAGTCGAGGCCCAACCAACGCATCGCGTCGAGAAGCTGCAAGTAGCTCTCTTCGCTGTCGCGAGCGGCATCCGTATCTTCAATACGGAACACCAACTTGCCACCCATGTGGCGTGCGTAAGCCCAGTTGAACAGGGCAGTACGAATCAGCCCGACGTGGGGCGTACCCGTAGGTGACGGACAAAACCGAACGCGAACGTCGGAAGCGGTTGCAGTAGAAAATGGCGCAGACATTGCCACCATTCTAAGCCGCAGAACCGCCCTCTGCAGGCGGTTCTGCGGCAACGCCTACTTGGCGATAGAACGAACCGGGTTGCTCAGCGTGCCGATACCCTCGATCGTGATGTCGACGGTGTCGCCGTTCACGATCGGGCCAACGCCAGCCGGCGTACCCGTGAGGATGATGTCGCCGGGCAGCAACGTGAACGCGGCCGAGGCGTACGCCACTTGCGCTGCCACTGAGTGGATCATCTGGTCAACGGTGCCGTCTTGCTTGAGGTCACCGTTCACCGTGGTGCGGATGCTCTGCGAACCCACCACGAATTCAGTCTCGATCACGGGCCCGAGCGGGCAGAACGTGTCGAAGCCCTTGGCGCGTGACCACTGGCCATCCTTCTTCTGAAGGTCGCGAGCGGTGACATCGTTGGCGATCGTGTAGCCAAAGACGACGCTCTCAAAGTCGGCCTCGGCCACGTTCTTAGCGATGCTGCCGATGATCACGGCAAGCTCACCCTCGAACGCCACTTCTTCAGACTGCGTCGGCAGCATGATGGCATCGCCGGGGCCCACGACAGACGTATTCGGCTTAATGAACATCATGGGAGCATCCGGAACCTCGTTGCCGAGTTCCTTAGCGTGCTCGGCATAGTTGCGACCGAACGCCACGACCTTCGAACGCGGGATGACCGGGGCCAGCAACTTGATGTCCGAGAGCGGCAAGCGCTCGTCAGTGGTCTCAAAGCCGTTGAACATCGGGTCACCGGTCAGAACGACAATCTCGTCGCCGTCGATGATTCCGTAGCGGGCGCCTGCGCCAGCGCTGAAACGAGCTACCTTCATGCGTCGAGCCTCATCATCCAGCCGTGCTTGTCTTCGCGACGGCCATATTGGATGTCGGTGAGCTCTTCGCGCAGCGACATCGTCAGTTCGCCGGCGGGAGCATCCGCCGACCCAAATTCCACACCGTCACCCTTGAGCATGGCGATGGGCGTGATGACCGCGGCGGTACCGCACGCGAACATCTCAGTGATCTCGCCCGACTCAACGCCCTCACGCCACTCTTCCAGGGTGACCCGGCGACGCTCGACCTTGTGGCCGCGGTCTTCAGCGAGCTGCAAAACAGAGTCGCGAGTGATGCCCTCAAGGATCGACTCGGACTGCGGAGTGATGAGCGTTCCGTCTTTCTTGACGAGAACCACGTTCATGCCGCCAAGCTCTTCGATGTACTTGCCCTCTTCGGCATCCAAGAACAGAACCTGGGCGCACCCCTGCTCTGCCGCTTCTTGCTGCGCGATAAGCGATGAGGCGTAGTTGCCGCCGGTCTTGGCTGCACCCGTTCCGCCCTTGCCTGCACGCGTGAAGTTCGTGGAGATCCAGATCGAAACGGGAGCAACGCCACCGGTGAAGTAGGCGCCAGCGGGGCTTGCGATCACGTAATAGTTGACCTTCTTCGCTGCGCGCACTCCGAGGAATGCCTCTTTTGCGAACATGAAGGGGCGCAAGTAGAGGCTCGTCTCGGGAGCGCTCGGCACCCAGTCGCCGTCAACCGCGATGAGCTGCTTGAGCGAATCGATGAACGCCGGAACCGGAAGTTCGGGCAACGCCATGCGACGAGCGGAACGCTGCAACCGTGCACCGTTCGCCTCGGGACGGAAGGACCAGATCGATCCGTCTTGGTGACGGAAGGCCTTGAGGCCCTCGAAGATCTCCTGCGCATAGTGCAGAACGGATGCCGCCGGGTCGAGCTGAATCGGACCATACGGCTGCACGCGCGGTCGGTGCCAGCCGCCCATCTCTGACCAACAAATGTCGACCATGTGGTCGGTGAAGTTCACACCGAAACCAGGGTTAGCCAGAATCGCGTCACGCTCTTCGACCGAGCGGGGTTCTTGGTTCTTCTTCACCATGAAGGTGAGGGGGCGATCAGCCAGCAGATTCTTCATCAAATGTCCTTAATGACGTACAGCCACAATGGCGGTGGGTTAATTCTGCGCTACAGCGTCGGCAATTGCACTGCCAATCTCAGACGTCGAGCGTGCGGCGGTGCCGCGAGTGCTGAGATCGGCTTCCACGGCCGCCGTGACCTTAGCCGCGGCATCCGTGTGACCGGACTGTGAGAGCAGCAATGCAATCGACAGGATTGCCGCCGTAGGATCAGCGAGTTGTTTGCCCGCAATGTCGGGCGCTGAGCCATGAACCGGCTCGAACATGGAGGGGAATTGCCCGCTCGGGTTCAGATTGCCGGAGGCGGCCAAACCAATGCCGCCGCTGATGGCTGCTGCGAGGTCTGTCAGGATGTCACCGAAAAGGTTGTCGGTAACGATGACGTCAAATGTACTCGGTTTTGTCACGAGGAAGATAGTCGCCGCATCCACGTGCAGGTAATCGACCGCAACATCCGGGTATTCGGCAGAAACGCGGTCGACCGTTGACTGCCACAGGCCACCCGCGTACGTGAGCACGTTGGTCTTGTGCACAAGCGTGAGCTTCTTGCGCGGGCGTGCCATCGCGTGCTCGAAAGCGAAGCGCACAACGCGCTCAACTCCGTAGGCCGTGTTCAGTGACACCTCGGTCGCGATCTCGTGAGGAGTGCCGGTGCGGATGCTGCCACCATTGCCCACGTAGGGACCCTCGGTACCTTCGCGCACAACAACAAAGTCGACAATGCCGGGCTCGGCCAGCGGCGACGTGACACCGGGGAAGATCGTGGTGGGACGCAGATTGACGTGGTGATCGAGCGCGAACCGCAGCTTGAGCAGCAGACCTCGCTCGATGATGCCGCCCTTGAGGCGAGGATCGCGCGGGTCTCCCCCGACAGCACCGAGCAGGATCGCGTCGTGCTTCGCGAGCTCTGCGATGTCGGAGTCTTCGAGAATTGTGCCCGACTCGAGGTAGTGGCTGGCTCCAAAGGGGAACTCGGTGGTGGAAACATCCACCCCGGTTGCCTTCAGAACTTTGAGGGCCTCGGCCACAACTTCGGGCCCAATACCATCACCGGGAATGACTGCAAGCTTGATCTGAGAAGGCATGTAAATACAGTACCGCTGCGGGGCTGGAGCGCGCGTCAGAGTGTGGGCGTCACACAGCCTCCCGCTGGCTAAATATGACTTTCCTGAACGTTAGCTGGTTGCGGGCTGAATTACACACGCTAAAATTGTCCGCATGAGTATTGGAACCGGAATTGTATTGTTCGTAATCGGCGCGATTCTTACGTTCGCGCTCGATTTCCAAATCGACGGAGTCAACCTTGACCTCATCGGTTACATCCTGATGGGTGCCGGGTTCGTCGTGTTCGTTATCGGCCTCGTGCTGATGATGCGCAAGCGCACCTCCGTCACGACCGTGCACAACGGCACCGACGGAGCGAACGGCTCCGTCACGGAGCGTCGCACCAGCACGACCCCTGACGACACCATCTAACAACAACTCTCAACACGCACAAAAGGCGCGTCCCGATCACTCGGGCCGCGCCTTTTGTGGTGATTACGCCGCCACCAGCGGCGATTCAGCGTTAAGCGTCGACGATATCGATCGCGTGCACGTAACGAGCGTCAATGCGCTCAGCCACAGTCGCGAGAACATCAGCGGATGCTTGCGAGTCAACGGTGAGAACCGAAAGCGCGTTGCCGCCCTCGCTCTCGCGCGAAATCTGCATACCCGCAATGTTGATGTTGGCGTCGCCGAATTCCTTACCAAAGACAGCAACAATTCCGGTGCGGTCTTCGTACATCATGACGATGAGGTGATCTGCGAGCGGAACCTCGATGTCGTAGCCGTTGATCTCCACGATCTTCTCGAGCTGCTTGTGTCCGACCAGGGTTCCCGAAACAGAAACCTGCGATCCGTCAGCAAGCGAACCACGAATGGTCAGCAGGTTGCGGTATTCGGGGCTCACGGCATCCGTAATCAAACGCACCGTGAGGCCGCGCTGGTCAGCGAGCACCGGAGCGTTGACGTAACTCACCGTCTCCGACACAACGTTCGTGAAGATGCCCTTGAGTGCGGCAAGCTTGAGCACGTTGACATCGTGTTCAACGATCTCACCGCGAACCTCAATATCAACACTCGTGAGGGGGCTGTCAGAGAGCCCAGAGAAGACCTGACCAAGCTTTTCCATGAGCGGGATGCCGGGGCGCACGCTCTGGTCGATAACGCCACCCGCAACGTTCACGGCGTCGGGCACGAGCTCGCCACCGAGGGCAAGTCGAACCGACTTGGCTACCGAAACGCCAGCCTTCTCTTGAGCTTCAGCGGTCGAAGCGCCGAGGTGAGGCGTGACAATGACATTCTCGAGCGAGAGCAGCGGTGAGCCGGTGGGCGGCTCGCTCACAAACACGTCAAGACCAGCACCGGCGATGCGACGCGACTTGAGCGCCGTGTACAGCGCATCTTCATCGATGAGGCCACCACGGGCGACGTTCACGATGTAGGCACTCGACTTCATGCGAGCAAACTGCTCTGTCGAGATCATGCCCGTCGTCTCGGGAGTCTTGGGCATGTGGATCGTGATGAAGTCCGAACGCTCGAGAAGCTCGTCGAGCGACACCAGAGTGACGCCCATCTGCTGCGCGCGAGCAGCCGTGACATAGGGGTCGTAGGCGATGATGCTCGTGCCGAACGACTGCATCCGCTCAGTGATGAGACCACCGATACGGCCGAGGCCGATGATGCCGATCGTCTTCTCAAAAAGTTCGGTACCCGAGTACTGCGAGCGCTTCCACTGCCCCTGCGCGAGAGCGCTCGACGCGGCAGGGATGTGACGCGCGAGGCTCAAAATGTGCCCAACGGTCAGCTCTGCAGCCGAGATGATGTTGGAAGTAGGAGCATTCACAACCATGACACCGGCAGCGGTCGCCGCCTTGATGTCCACGTTGTCGAGGCCAACACCGGCGCGAGCAATGACCTTCAAGCCAGGCGCGGCAGCAAGAGCATCGGCATCCATGTGGGTCGCGGAGCGGATGAGAACGGCCTGCGCATCCGCGAGCGCAGACTTCAACGCGTCACGGTCAGTGCCGTCAACGTTTCGAATCTCAAAGTCGGGCCCGAGAGCGTCGACTGTTGCGGGGGAAAGTTCTTCGGCGATCACAACGATCGGCTTAGCCACAGATCTGATCCTTCAATTCGCGGGGACTTCGCGCTGACACAACGAAGGCTGCTGGAGTAGACAACTACAGCAACTTTAGCGGCGACGGGAAGCCGCCGTTGCCATGTGACAACTCAGTGCGACGATAGAGCCATGATGGATGCCGTCGAGATAGCCCAGTGGGCGTTACGTATTGCCCTCGCACTCGCGTTCGTCGCCATGGGAGTCAGCCATTTTGTAGCCGCTCCTGCCCGCACGATGCGGGCCATGATCCCACCGGTTTTGCGTCAGAAATGGATGCCCTCCCCCGCCGTTCTCGTGACCATCACCGGACTCTGCGAAGTCGCCGGCGGAATCGGATTACTGTGGGAACCCGTGCGATTTATTGCCGGAATCGCACTTATCGTCTTTCTGATTGCGGTGTTCCCCGCCAATGCGTATGCGGCCGAGCATCCGGATCGCTTCGGTAAGGCCGCGCTGCCATTTTGGCCACGCTATTTCGGTCAACTGGTGTTGATCGCGTTGATCGTTCTCGCGGCGATCTAAAAATTTTCGGCACCGCCCAACGAAAATGCTGTCCTCTTCGTCTACCTAGGTAGGAGGAAACAATGACCAAGAAATCGCTGTTCACGAAGTTCACCCCGCTGCTGGCGGTGGGACTGCTCGCCCTCGCTGCTTGCGCGGGGCCGGCAAATCAGGACGGCTCCGACGAGCCGCCGATCGATAGCGGCCCCGGCATGGGCGTAGAAGGACCATCGGGCGATGACATGCCGATCGAAGGAATCGACGGCACCTGGCTCTTTGCGGATGGCTCTGACGCGGCTGGCCCGCTCACCCTCGATGATTCCGCCACCGTCACGCTCACGATTATGGGAAGCGAGATTCGGGGTCAATCGACGTGCAACGGGTACAGCGCGACACTGACCGGCGACCCAGACGATCTGTCGATCGACACCGTGACATCAACCAAAATGGCCTGCGAAAACACCCTCATGGAGTTCGAGTCACGCTACTTCGCGGCGCTCTCTGGCGCGACGACCGCCATCCCCACCGGCGGTAGCCTCGTCGTTCAGGGCGACGGCGTCACGCTCAACTTCTTGCCGTCGTCGTCGCTCCCACAGGGATAAAGCAGTGAGGGTGCTCACCCCGAACAGAGCTGAGTGCACGCTCCCAGAACCCCCAGTTCGCGGCTAAACAGATTGCCCGAGGCCTTTTCTCAGCGGTTCGCCACCCTCGCGGTGGAAGAATCAACCTATGGATCAGCGGTTTAGCCGCCAGCTCGCACTAACCAACTTCGGCGAGACGGCGCAAAAGAACTTGGCGCGCTCGCGCGTGCTCGTCATCGGCGCGGGTGGCGTCGGCAGCACGGTTATTCCGTCGCTTGCTGCTGCCGGCGTCGGTACCGTTGGTGTCATCGACGATGATCGTGTTGAACTCAGCAATCTGCACCGGCAACACATCCACCGCCTTTTGGATGTCGGCCACAAGAAGGTTGTTTCGGTGGTCGAACGTGTCGCTGATCTCAGTCCCGCGACAACCATTGTCGCGATTGACTCAAAGTTGACCCCCGAGAACGCTCTCGAGTTATTTGCCGGATACGACCTCATCGTTGATGGCAGCGATAACTACGCAACGCACTACCTCGCGGCAGATGCTGCCGAGATCACCGGAATACCTCTTGTGTGGGGTATCGCCTGCGAATTTGGGGCTCAAGCCGGTGTCTCGTGGCCTGCACGCGGCGCTGGCTTTCGGGATCTTCACCCGCTGCCGCCTGAAACAGCGACGATTGACACCAATGTCGTCTGCGGCATATTTCCCGGCGCAGTGAGTGTTGTGGCGTCGATTGTGACGAGCGAAGCAATCAAGATTGCAGCGCAGATCGGCACGACACTGCTCAATCGAGCCACCAACTATGACGCCCTAACCGGTGAATTCTCGCAGCAGGCGTATGAACGAGCTGCCGACGCTCAGCCGATCACCGCGCTCGCTAACTACCGCCACCTCTTCGCCTACTCTCCCGCGGATGAGTGGCCGACGGGCTAACCCACAGTTGCCGCGCTAGCGGTTAGCGCGACTGTGCCACCACAGATCAGTGTTCGCCCACTTCGCTCGGCTGATGGCGATCAACGCAAGCGCGATGCCCACGATGAACGCAGCAATGCCGAGCACGTAAACGAGCACTCCACCCCACCCGTTGGGCCCAGAAGGCTCTAAGAAGGGGTACGGAAACCATCCGTCGAGCAGCCCGCGCACGAACGTGAATGCCAACCACGCGAGCGGGTAGATGACGACAATGCGCACGTCGCGCATCCGCAGCACTGGTCGCGACGGCGAGAACAGCCAATCGAGCAGCAAGAACAGCGGCACCCACACATGAAGCACCTCGTTGGGCCACTGAATGCCCACATACCCTTCATCAGGTAGCCCGCGAAGCAGCACGTTGTAGACGACAGCGGTCACGACCGCATACGAGACGACGGATGCTCGCAGCACACCCAGCAGAGAACCCTCGTGCCGCGGGCGCACGGCCGCCAGCCCGCTCAGCGCAAGAATCACGGCATTAATCAGGCTCGACTGGATCGTGAAATAGCTGAAGTATTCCTGCGCCACGAAGTCATTGTGAATCGACTCGTCAACGACCTGAGTTGCGATACTCGCCACCACGAGCGCGGAAGCGAGTAGCCGAAGGATCCCAACCGTCCGAGCTGCCTTCGGGGGCCGCCCCGCGACAAACGCAAAGTCACGAGATCGAGAGGGGGTGCGCTGCGCGTTCGTTGTCACTCCGACAGAATAGTCTGCAGACCTTGAATAGACAGAGGAGTCCACCATGCCATTCACGGATCGCTACGGAAATGAGTTACGCAGCTTGCCGTTGATCTACCGGCTGGGCCGCGATTTTCAAGTCGCGGAATCCTTCTGTTGGCGTGATCCTCGCCCTGCCGGGACTGTCATCGAAGTGCCGGCACACGACCTTGAGCTTCCACCCACTGGGGGCAATGGCACCGACTTCGCTTCGGTCCCGCCCTTTCTCTGGGGGCTCATCGCCAGCTACGGCAAGCAAACTCTGGCGGCGATCCTGCACGACCACCTCACGCAGCAGGCTAGGCTCGCCCCCGTGGAAGACCGGCTCGCGCTTCGCCGCGTCGCGGACGAAACGTTCCGGGTGGCTCTCGTCGATAGCGGAGTTCATCAGTTGCGTGCTCGGGTCATGTGGGCGGCGGTTGGTATCGAACGGTATGCGCGCCACGGCGGTGTTCTCGGTTGGCTCATCATCGCCCAACTCGCGCTCGGCATCGTTGCACTCGTTGCCGCGGTGGTACTCGGGGTCATCGTGCATCCGCTCTGGTTACTGCTGGCCGCAGCGCCGGCCGCACTCGCGGTGCTCTGGGGCACGAACGCAAACCTTGTAATCGCGTCGACGTATCTCGGCGCGCTCTACGCTCCCCTCGTCGCCGCCGCCTTCATCGGCTCACGGCTCGAGCAACTCTTGGCCTTCGTGATCTGGGTCGCGACGGGAACCCCGGGACCTATCCCCAAAGCCGAGCCGACTCTGCGCTGGCCCGACCACGGCACGACACTGCCGCCGCTCTAGCTCTTTTCCGCCCGCTAACGACCAACGGCCGCCCCGCAAAGCGGAACGGCCGTCGGCGTGACTAGCGAAAGTTAGCGCGCTGCTGAACCGTCGGTGTAGTCGGAGTCTTGCTGCTTCCACGCGAAGAGAGCGCGAAGCTCCTTGCCGGTTGCTTCGATGGGGTGGTTCTGGCCCTTTTCACGCAGGGCGAGGAACTCAACTCCGCCAGCATCCTGGTCCTTGATGAAGCGGTCTGCGAAGGCACCCGACTGGATGTCTGCGAGAACAGCCTTCATGTTCTCCTTGACCGACTCGTCGATGACGCGGGGTCCTGATACGTAGTCGCCGTACTCAGCGGTGTCAGAAACGCTCCAACGCTGCTTGGCGATGCCACCCTCCCACATGAGGTCAACGATGAGCTTGAGCTCGTGAAGTACCTCGAAGTAGGCGATCTGCGGCTGGTAGCCAGCCTCGATGAGGGTTTCGAAGCCGTACTGAACGAGCTGCGAAGTTCCACCACAGAGAACAGCCTGCTCACCGAACAGGTCGGTCTCAGTCTCTTCGGTGAACGTGGTCTTGATTCCGCCGGCGCGAAGTCCACCGATTGCCTTGGAGTACGACCATGCGAGGTCCCAAGCGGAACCGCTGGCGTCGTTCTCAACAGCAACGATGACGGGAACGCCACGGCCAGCTTCGTACTCGCGGCGAACGGTGTGACCCGGTCCCTTGGGAGCTACGAGGATGACGTCGACGTCTGCAGGAGCGTCGATGTAACCGAAACGGATGTTGAAGCCGTGGCCGAAGACCAAAACGTTTCCGGCTTCAAGGTTGTCCTTGATGTCGGCGGCGTAGAGGCCACGCTGGTGCTGGTCGGGAGCAAGGATCACAACAACGTCAGCCCACTTGGCTGCCTCGGCGCTCGAGAGCACCTCGAAGCCAGCGTCGGTTGCCTTGGCGGTGCTCTTCGAGCCCTCCTTGAGGCCAATCTTGACCTCAACACCGGAGTCGCGCAGGTTCAGTGCGTGCGCGTGGCCCTGTGAGCCATAGCCGATAACGGCAACCTTCTTGCCCTGGATGAGCGCGAGGTCAGCGTCTTTGTCGTAAAAGATCTCAGTCACAGTTGTGATTCTCCTTAGTTGTTGTTCTGTTAGTTCTTGAAAACTCGGTCGGTAATGCTCTTGGAACCACGGCCCATAGCCAGCAATCCACTCTGAGCAATTTCTTTGATCCCGTAGGGTTCGAGCACTCGCAGGAATGCTTGAATCTTGCCCGAGTCTCCGGTGGTTTCGATGATGAGCGCATCGGATGCGACATCAACCACGCGAGCTCGGAACAGGTTTACCGCTTCGAGAATTTGTGACCGCGTCGTGTTGTCGACGCGAACCTTAATGAGCAAGTGTTCGCGAGTAACCGACTGGCTAGGGTCGAGTTCCACGATCTTGATCACGTTGATGAGCTTGTTGAGCTGTTTCGTGACCTGCTCAAGGGGAAGCTCCTCGACATCCACCACAACGGTGATGCGCGAGAGGCCCTCAATTTCGCTTGATCCCACAGCCAGCGACTGGATGTTGAACCCGCGACGAGCGAACAGCCCGGCTACACGAGTCAGCAGACCCGGCTTATCTTCTACGAGTAGAGAAAGTACGTGACTCATCGCTTTACTCCTCTTCCCACTCGGGGGCATGGTCGCGGGCATACTGCACGCTTGAGTTACCGACACCCTGCGGCACCATCGGCCACACCATCGAGTCTCGGCTTACGACGAAGTCAATGACGACGGGGCGATCGTTGGTTTCGAGCGCGAGCTTGATAGCCGGGTCGATCTCCTCTTTCTTCGTGACACGGATGGCGAGGCATCCGTAGGCGTCAGCCAGCTTCACGAAGTCAGGAATCATGACGGTGTCGTGACCCGTGTTGAGGTCGGTGAACGAGTGGCGTCCGTCATAGAACAGCGTCTGCCACTGGCGAACCATGCCGAGGCTCGAGTTGTTGATGATCGCGACCTTGATGGGGATCTTGTTGATCGTGCAGGTGGCGAGTTCCTGATTCGTCATCTGGAAGCATCCGTCACCGTCGATCGCCCACACAGGACGGTCGGGGTTCGCCACCTTGGCACCCATCGCCGCGGGCACGCCGTAACCCATCGTTCCCGCACCACCCGAGTTGAGCCACGAGTTGGGGCGCTCGTGCTTGATGAACTGGGCAGACCACATCTGGTGCTGGCCAACGCCGGCCGCGAAGATACCCTCTGGCCCGGTGATTTCACCGATGCGCTGGATCACGTATTGCGGAGACAGCAGTCCGTCGTCCGGCTCCGTGAAGCCAAGCGGGAACTGGTTGCGCAGCGAATTGAGGCGCTCCCACCACTCGGAGTAATCAGGCTTCGTCGTCGTGCTCACATCGGTAAACGCTGCCGTCAGGTCGATGATGACATCTTTCGCATCACCCACGATCGGCACTTCAGCCGCACGGATCTTGCCGATCTCAGCGGGGTCGATGTCGACGTGAACAACCTTCGCAAGAGGCGCAAACTCTGTTGGCTTGCCCGTAACGCGGTCGTCAAAACGAGCACCGAGCGAGATGAGGAGATCGGACTCTTGGATGGCGAGAACGGCAGGCACAGAGCCGTGCATTCCCGGCATCCCGAGGTTCAAATCGTTGGAATCGGGGAACGCACCGCGAGCCATCAGCGTTGTCACGATCGGCGCGCCCACGAGGGTTGCGAGTTCAAGCAGCTCAGCAGAAGCGCCAGAGCGAACAACGCCACCACCCACATAGAACACGGGGCGCTCAGCCTCGGCCAGCATTTGTGCTGCCGCCAAAACCTGCTTGCCGTGCGCCTTCATGACCGGACGGTACCCGGGCAGGTCAACCTTGGGCGGCCAAATGAACGGGGCGGATGCCTGCTGGCAGTCCTTTGTAACGTCAACGAGCACCGGACCAGGGCGGCCCGTTGTCGCAATGTGGTACGCCGCGGCGAGGGTCGCCGGGATGTCTTCCGGCTTCGAGACGAGGAACGAATGCTTCGTGATCGGCATCGTGATTCCCGAGATGTCGACCTCTTGGAACGCGTCGGTTCCCATCGAGGTTGAAAACACCTGACCGGTGATCGCGAGCAACGGCACGGAGTCCATGTGGGCATCCGCGATCGCCGTCACGAGGTTCGTGGCTCCCGGACCCGACGTTGCGATGCAGACGCCGAGCTTTCCGGATGACGAGGCATAGCCCTCAGCAGCGTGACCAGCACCCTGCTCGTGGCGAACCAAAATGTGACGAATAGCAGTGGATGCCATGAGTTCGTCGTAAAAAGGCATGATTGCGCCGCCGGGCAAGCCGAAGACGTCTTTCACGCCCAACTTCTCCAGACTGCGCAGAATGGCACCCGAACCGGTCAAAATCTCCGGTGTGGTGCTCTTCGGCCGCGGTGCGGGTTCAGAGGACATGTGTGAATCCTTTAAGTCGAATGGTGAGCTGGCGCTAACTGGTGACCGCGCCGCGAGCGGCGGACTGCACAAGCTTCGAATACTTGGCAAGAACGCCTCGCGTGTAACGCGGAGGAAGGGGGGCCCAGCCTTTTCGGCGGGCTTCGAGCTCAGCGGAATCGACAAGTAAGTCGAGCGAGCGAGCTGCGATATTGACCCGTATCAGATCACCATCGCGCACGAAGGCAATAGGACCTGCGTCTACTGCTTCGGGAGCTATGTGGCCGATGCACAGCCCGGTTGTGCCGCCTGAGAATCGTCCGTCCGTCAAGAGTAGTACATCTTTTCCGAGTCCAGCGCCCTTAATGGCCGCCGTGATCGCGAGCATCTCGCGCATACCCGGCCCACCCTTGGGCCCTTCATAGCGGATGACGAGAACCGAACCAGCTTCGATAGTGCCAGCGGTGAGAGCATCCAGAGCTTCGCGCTCGCGTTCGAACACGCGAGCAGGGCCCTCGAACTCGGCAAGATCGAAGCCCGCCGTCTTCACTACAGCACCCTCGGGAGCCAAAGAACCCTTGAGGATAGTCAGACCACCGGTCGGGTGGATGGGGTTATCGAATGTGCGCAAAACTTCGCCATCGAGCGGGTCAATATCCATCTCAGCGAGGTTCTCGGCAACCGTCTTGCCCGTCACGGTGAGAGCGTCGCCGTGAATGAGGCCCTCTTCCATGAGTGCCTTCATGAGCACGGGAAGGCCGCCGTGACGATCAACGTCATTCATGACGTACTTGCCGAAGGGCTTCAAGTCGGCAAGGTGCGGAACCTTGTCGCCGATGCGGTTGAAGTCATCAAGAGTCAATTCGACCTCGGCCTCACTCGCAATCGCGAGGATGTGCAACACGACGTTGGTCGAACCGCCAAGAGCCATCGCGACAGTGATCGCGTTCTCGAAGGCCTTCTTCGTCATAATGTCGCGCGAAGTGATGCCCTTGCGAAGCAGGTTAACGACGGCTTCGCCCGAACGGTGCGCAAAGTAGTCGCGACGACGATCAGCGGATGCGGGGCTCGCCGAGCCGGGAAGGCTCATGCCCAAGGCTTCCGCAACACTCGCCATCGTGTTGGCCGTGTACATGCCGCCACAGGCGCCCTCGCCAGGAGCGAAGGCACACTCGATGCGCTTGGCATCAGCTTCGGTCATCCGGCCAGCCTTGACCGCACCAACGGCCTCGAACGAGTCGATGATCGTGATGTCTTTTTCGGTGCCGTCACTGAGCTTGACCCAGCCCGGAGCAATCGAACCGGCGTAGAGGAACACCGACGAGAGGTTGAGTCGGGCCGCGGCCATGAGCATTCCGGGAAGCGACTTGTCGCAACCAGCCAGTGTGACGGAACCGTCAAGGCGCTCGGCCTCCATGACGACCTCGACAGAGTCAGCGATGACCTCGCGACTGACGAGCGAGAAGTGCATGCCCTCGTGGCCCATCGAAATACCGTCGGAAACACTGATCGTGCCGAACTGCAGCGGGTATCCCCCACCGGCATGAACGCCCTCTTTCGCCGCCTGCGCGAGTCGATCGAGCGACAGGTTGCACGGGGTGATCTCGTTCCACGAGCTCGCGATACCAATCTGGGGCTTCTCCCAGTCGGCATCTCCCATACCAACGGCGCGCAGCATTCCGCGCGACGTTGTGGCTTCAATTCCCTCAGTTACCGTGCGGGAACGTGGCTTGATATCAATCGACTCACTCTCAGACATGCTTCGAGTTTAGGGCGTTACGCACCGTCAGTTTTGCGCGCGGATATCACGGCTTCTCGACGATCAGCCAAAAGCACCAAAAGTTCGGCGATGTCGGCAGTACCCGGCACCCGCAATCGTGCGACTGATGGCGCCTCACCAACGCGAACGCCAAGGTCGTGTGACCCCAGCACGGCGATCGCATCTTCGTCGGTCACATCGTCACCGGCAAAGAACACCGCGTCAGCACCTACGTAATCGCGCAGCCGGTGAATCGCGTCAGCTTTGGTGGCATCGTGGATAGCGAACTCCACGTTGTTCTTACCTTTGCGCACCGTAACGGTAGGCAGTTCCTGAGCAACCCGCGCGAGCGCTTCACGCTGCACTCGCTCGCCATCTTCTGCCGAGCACAGTCGAGTGTGAATCGCTTGACCTGCGGGCTTCAACTCAACCCAGGCGCCCTCGGCGGTATCCGCAACCTCGTGCGTAATTGTGTTCAACGTTTTTAGCGCTGCCGCTTCGTCCTCATCGAGAGGAGCCTCGGCAGCACCCTCATCAAAACGGAACTCGAGGCCGTGTGAGCCGCCGAAAAGCACCGAACGAGGTAGCTGAGATACGTATTCCAAGTTTTCGATGGCACGCCCAGAGATGAGAGCGAGTCGAGTGTCGGGAATCTCAAGAATACGCAGAAGTTGCGCGTGTGCCTGAGGAAGCGAACGGGCGTCATCGGGGTCGTCGACTTCGGGAGCCAGAGTTCCGTCAAAATCGAGCGCGATCAGGAGTGTAGGCACCGCGACCAACTCGTCAATCGCTTCTCGAAGGTCTGATGCTGAAGAAAACTGCACGACTACCTGACTCGCTTTCGCTCAATTGTCCACTCGACTTCTTCGGCCATTTCCAGCGGCGCAATCCTGCGGTGACGATCGGAGCGCGTTGCAGCCAAATTTTTCAAGAAGGCGTTCGACCACCGCTCGACGTCGTGCTCAAGTACTCGCTTGCGCATTGAGCGCATCCGAACCGCACGATCAGCCTTCGGCATAGTGATGGCGCGCATCATCGCCCCCTTCAAGCCGTCAATGTCGTGAGGGTTAATAAGCAGTGCCTTGCGAAGCTCCTCTGACGCCCCGGCAAACTCGCTCAAAATGAGCACACCGTCGTTGTCGAAGCGAGCAGCCACATATTCCTTGGCTACAAGGTTCATTCCATCGCGCAGCGCCGTGACGAGCAAGACGTCAGCCGCAAGGTACAGCGCGACCATCTCCTCGCGCGGGAACCCCTGATGCAGGTAATTGATCGGCGCGTGGCTGAGAGTGCTGAACTCGCCGTTGATGCGACCAACCGTCAGTTCAATCTCATCGCGCAAGTGCATATAGGCCTCGACACGCTCACGACTCGGGCTCGCAACCTGAATGAGAGCAACATCTCCAACCTCGATAGAACCGTCACGCAACAACTCGCCATACGCCTTCAACCGGTGACGGATGCCCTTCGTATAGTCAAGGCGATCAACCCCGAACATCACTGTTTTCGGGTTTCCCAATCCCTTGCGAATGTCGCGAGCACGCTGCTGAATCGCGGGATCCCGGGCGAGCTCTTCAAAGCTTCGCGCGTCAATCGAAATCGGGAACGACTTCGCAACAACGCGTCGCGTCGGCTGCCCCTCGATCGTGACTTCGATAGCCGGGTTTTTGGTGGGGTGGTTCGTGAGCCGGCGCACCGCGGACGAAAAGTTTGAGGCATCTGACGGGCGCTGAAAGCCAACCACATCGGCCCCGAGCATGCCCTCAATGATCTGCGTGCGCCACGGCAACTGAGCAAAGATTCCATATGGCGGAAAGGGAATGTGGTTGAAGAAACCGATCGTCAAGTCGGGACGCTTTTCTCGCAGCATGCGGGGCACGAGCTGTAATTGGTAGTCCTGCACCCACACGACAGCACCCTCGGCGCTGTTCGCTGCCGCAGCATCCGCAAACCGCTGGTTCACGGCAACATAGTCATCCCACCATTCCCGGTGATAGGCCGGTGGGGCGATAACGTCATGGTAAAGCGGCCACAGAGTGTCGTTGCTGAAACCCTCGTAGTACTCCTCAATATCTTGAGTGCTGAGAGGTACCGGGATGATTTGGATGCCGTCGTGATGAAAAGGTTCGACCTCAAGATCAGGGCGACCAGCCCACCCCACCCAGGCTCCATCTGCCTTCTGCATGATGGGCTCAAGGGCAGTAACGAGACCACCTGGAGAACGCTTCCACGAGAGAGATCCGTCGTCTTCAACCGTGCAATCCACGGGAAGCCGGTTGGAAACCACCACGAAGTCGTATTCAGCGGGAGAAGAACTCTTCTGTGATTCCGTCATGTAGCTAAGTTACCAGCGGGCCCTCGGCTGAGGCTGGGGATTGCGTTTCTCAACCGTTTCTTTCCGGTGACAGAACCAAGACATCCATTTCGCGCTAGCGTTAAGCAACCCAACCTCGGAGGAAAAATGCGCAAGTACTTGTTCAACGGCAGTCTCCTCAGCGCGGTCGCTGGAGGCTGGAGCATTTTTCAGACCACCAAGCAGGGGCCGCGAGACTGGCGTCTCATTCTCATGTGGATCAGCTGGGGCCTCACCGTCGCCATCGCTATCGGTACGATCGCTAAAGAAGCCAGCGACTCCTACGAGCTCGACAGCTAACGCTGCTTCGCACTGAGCGTCGCCACTGCGTCGAGCTACTCGCTCGGGCGCGAGGGTTCTAGCGATTAACGTTTCGCGCGATAGCGGGCCGCCGCTTCGACCACGCCGCGGAACAGGCGTGCATCTTCTTTAGCGTCCTCTTCCGGATGCCACTGCACGGCAACGCCAAAGTCCACGCCAGGCAGTTCAACTGCCTGAATGACGCCGTCATCTCCTCGTCCGGAGACGACGAGACCCTCGGCGAGCTCGCCAATTGCCTGATGATGGTACGACTTCACGGCAAGGCTGGTGTCGCCGCCGAGCAGCGACGACAGTTCACTCTCGGGTTCCACTGCGACGTCATTCACGAGAAAGGTTCCGCCGCCCGCACCATAGCGGGTCGACCCGATCACATCGGGAAGGTGCTGGATGATCGTGCCGCCGAGCGCGACATTCAACACTTGAGCGCCTCGACAGATCCCCAGAAACGGCAGGTTCGCGTCGATAGCCGCACGGAGCAACGCGTCTTCGAAGGCGTCGCGATCCTTGCGGGGCACATCCGTGGTCGGGTGTGCCTCTTGACCGTAGCGGGCCGGGTCGACGTCCTTGCCGCCGGTCAGGATTAAGCCATCGAGGCCGCGGATGAGCGAGCTTGCGATCTCGGCGTCGACGGGCTGGGGTGGCAGCAGTACCGCTATCCCGCCGGCATCCGTCACCGCTTCGAAGTAGATCTTGGGCAAGAATGACGCGGGCAGATCCCAGACGCCAGTTTGAGCCTGTTCAAGGTACGACGTGAGCCCGATTATTGGACGCGAACTGGTGCCCATATGGACCCCTCCCCATCGAAGAAATAGAACGTTTGTTACCAAAGGATATAGGCCGATGGCAGCAGATTGTTGCTTCCTGAGTACCGTTCTCAGGTTTGTCCATTATTTTTGGTTGCTTACTCGCCTGTCTAACCGCATCGAAGCGGTTTCGGCCAGTGTGCTGCAGTTGGCACCCATCCGGCTTATGCGCCACTCAAACCCGTGACCGCACAGCCACCACCAGATGGTGCTTCTCCCTAACTCAGCCGCCCTTCTCGCTAACCCAACCCTAGGAACGCTGTTGAAAAGATCTATGACTATGCTCGCCGTCGGGGCGATCCTCATTGGCGGCACGGTGCCCGCAGCAGTTTTTCCCACAGTTGAGAACGAGGTATTCGTTGCGGACGCTGCGACCCTCGCTCAAGCGCCAACCTCGACAACGGCAACTTCACCGACCGATGAGATTCAAACGTTCGCCTCGCCAGCAACGGGAAAGTCGACGCCCGTTGTGCGCGACAGCTTTGGCGTCGAAAAAGTGCAGCAGCAGGTTGTCGTGACGGCATCAGGAATTACGGGCACTCTCGAGCTTTTCCCGGCCAATGGCCCTGTCAACGATGGTTTCGGCTATCGCGATGGCAACGAGTTCCACGGCGGTATCGACATCATGGCGCCAGAGGGTTCCGCGATCATCGCGGCTTCACCCGGCACCGTCGAAAGCGTCTCCAGCGGTGGGGGCTGGGGTCGCCACGTGATTATCGATCACGGCAATGGAATCAAAACTCTCTACGGCCACATGATCGAGGGTTCGCAAGCAGTCACCGCTGGCCAGTGGGTTGCCGCAGGAACCTTCTTAGGCTCCGTCGGCAACACCGGCTACTCGACCTTCCCTCACCTCCACTTTGAGGTTTACGTTTTCGACACGCGCGTCGATCCCATGCCGTGGTTGCCGTAACCCTGCATCGTCGGCATCTGGCTACTGAGCGCCAGCATCCATCCGACGTCGCACGAAACAGGCGGCAGCACCCAGCACAATAAGGCTCGTGGGCAACAGCCACCACGCCACCGAAATGCCGCCGCTGCCCGTGTACGCCAGCGTTGGTAGCTGTGCAGTAACAACGCCACCTATCGTGCAGTCGTCATTGCCGGAAACCACGAAGGAGAACTCCGGCGGATCGACCCAGTCGAACTCGAGCCCATTCGGCGCGACCGCCTGAGCAGAAACAGACACCGAAGCGGATGCGGCTACCGGGTAGATTCCCGAACGCACCCCAGAGACACCATTTACAGTGAATGACACAGGCGAAGGATCGTATCCAGGCGCGACTCCCAAGCTGTAGATTCCCACCGAGCCACAACTGGCCTGCGAGAACGACACTGCCGGCATAACGAGCCCCAACGTTGCAAGATCGCACCGAGGATCTAGCGGGTCGTGTTGCGGATTGAGCACTCCGCTAAAGGTCAGCGTGGTCACGCCAACTGCCGCCCTCAAGGCAGGGCCCACGACCGAAAAGTATGCGCCGGCATTGGCAGTCGCCGTCACGCTGTAGTCGTTCGGGCCCTCGGGGTCGGTGATCTCACCCCACGTCGCGTTGACGATCGGTCCGAGAATCAAACGCTCAGGAGCATCGCACGTGGCCGCCGCGAAATCAGCCTGCGCTGTGGCGACAAGCGGCTCCTCCTCGGGCGGCGGGTCGCACGCCCGAAGTTCCTCTGCGGTGAGCTTGCGCGTGCTGTGCGATTGAGTGAAGCCGACTTGGGTAGAGCCATAGAAGAGCTTGGTCGCCGTCGCAATGTTCACGATTCCGCCATATTGATAGGTGGGGCACCTCACTTCTTCGTCGACGATCACTTCAGTGCGAGAGCACAGGCTCGCGTCGTCGCTTGCGACGATGAACGACGGCTGTCCTGCAACGAACGTGCCGCTGTCGTTGACGCCGTCCCCGAGCTCACCACCGCTCATCTGGACTGGTTGGTCTCCAGGCGCTAGGTGGAATCCCAAGGGAGCGCTATCGCTTGAGACGAACTGGCACACCCAAACTTTGTCGCCTTCGGGAGAGAGAGCGTGTTCTTCAGGTTGAGTTGAGCGTTCGGCGGAGCGTTCGGAATCCTCCGCCTGCGCTCCAGCGGGTGCAGCAGGCTCCGAGGTGACGGGCTCAGGCTGTTCGGGTGCCGGAGTAGATATCGACTCGTGCGAGCCGTCGTCGGGGTCTGGGACGGCGGTGTCGGAGTTGGTCACCGCTGGATCGGAGGCGGGAGTGCTTTCGTCGGCAAAGGCGGGGGCTGAAACGCCTAGGAGAGCACCTGCTGTGAGGGTGACAGTGGCAACGGTTGCCAGCAGTTTCTTGAGGAACATTGAGGGCAGCTTTCTGCATGGGGGTATGCGTATATCGACGCTTCCGCACGCAACTGCAGAGTCGGGGCCACCGTTGGCTCACGAGAGGGAGTGCGAGCGCGTTCACGGGGGTGAACAGCGCCGCTGGGGAGTGATTCGGGCATCACCTTCTTCTGCGCCATCGGGTAGTGACCGGAGCGGGCCGATCTGGCGATGCCACCAAGTACCATGTCCCCCATTAGGAGGACAATAGATTTTTTTGACGAAACGGGATATCTGCAACGCAGCGAGGGCAGACGACCGGGTGCTTAAACAAAGAACCCCCACGATCTCAACGATCGTGGGGGTTTTTCTGAACGTGCACCCCCCCGGACTTGAACCGGGAACCCACTGATTAAGAGTCAGTTGCTCTGCCAATTGAGCTAGAGGTGCGTGGCGCGGTTTTCCCTCTCGGGCAACCGAGGAACAACGTTACCATGAGTTAAAGCGACTAAGGAGCACAATGACCACTGAATCTTCTCGACTTTCCGCCGGCACCCCAGCACCGGGCTTCACACTGCCGGATCAGGACGGCAAAATGGTGTCCCTGAGCGACTTTTCGGGCAAGAAAGTGATTCTGTATTTTTACCCCGCTGCAATGACTCCCGGATGCACGAAGCAGGCCTGTGACTTTCGCGATCAGCTCGGCTCGCTGCAGTCTGAGGGCTATGTCGTGCTTGGCGTTTCTCGCGATACCCCCGAGAAGCTCACGGCGTTTCGCGAGCAAGAAGCTCTCACTTTCCCTCTGCTCAGCGACCCTGATCATAAGGTCCACCAGGCGTATGGCGCGTGGGGCGAGAAGAACCTTTATGGCAAGCAAGTTGTGGGAGTGATCCGCTCCACTTTCGTCATCGACGAGCAGGGCGCGATTACTCTTCCCCTCTACGCAGTGAAAGCGACCGGTCACGTCGCTTCGTTGCGCAAGAAGTTGGGACTCGACTAACCATCGCGTCGGGTGGTTGCCTCAAGAACCGGCTTCGTGAACAAAAGCACAAGCACCACGATGGCCGGAGTCAGCAGCAACCACCCCACGTCGGGGCGCGCAAAGATGCCCTGAAAACTTCCAATGGCAACGGAGATCTGAAGCACCTGCCAGACGACTGATGCACCCCGAATCCACGCCTGCCCCCGGAGGGTGTTGACGCCAATCACGGTGACCCAGACAGCGGCGAGCGCAGTCAACACCGTCAGGGCGATCGCACTCGGATACGACTGCGGCGTCTCCGCCCCCAGCTCGAAAACGAGGTAGGCAAGGGCAGCAAAAAGAACGGCACTTTCAAGGAAAAGCACCACGGCTAGCGCGATCAGATACGGATGATGACGTCCCGGTTTTTCTTCTGAGACAAGTTCGTCTACCATTCGCTCCCCGTTAAATCGCTGAAAAACCATTGCTTTGGCTTTGCCGATATGCGATTCTAGTTGAGGTTGATTTCTGGCTCCCAGTGTTGCGAGCGAGACCCACACAATTACTCAAGCTCGACGCCGATCAGGGCGTAATTTTTTGCGCAGTCGAGCATCGCAACACACTGCAAGGAGCAACAAATGGACTGGCGCGATAACGCTGCATGCCTCACGGCTGACCCGGAGCTTTTCTTTCCCGTAGGAAACACCGGTCCAGCAGTTGACCAGATCGAGAAAGCAAAAGCCGTTTGTGGCCGTTGCTCGGTCACCGAGATGTGCCTTCAGTACGCTCTTGAGACCAACCAGGACTCAGGCGTCTGGGGTGGACTCAGCGAAGACGAGCGCCGCGCACTCAAGCGTCGCGCAGCACGCGCACGCCGCGCTTCTTAAGCACCGCGCTACCGCAGGCCGGGCTCTCGCCGCGAGCCCTGTGACAGTCGGATCGGTAGACCGCGATCGTTCAGGGGTTACTTGGTACGCGTCAACCACGTGAGCGGAATATCGATCGTCACTTCGGTTCCGCTGCCCACAAGCGTGTGCCAGTCGATCGTGCCGCTCAGCTCACCTTGAATCAACGTGCGCACGATCTGCGTGCCTAGCCCCTCTCCGACTTTGCCTTCGCCGAGACCGACACCGTTATCGCGCACTTGAACCGTCAGCTTGTCTGCAGTGCGGCGCGCGTCGATCTCGACAGTGCCATCTGCCCGACCTGCGAGACCATGCTCAACAGCGTTCGTCACAAGCTCGGTCAACGCTAGAGCCAACGGGGTTGCATACTCACTGGGCAATGCGCCGAAACTGCCCACGGATGTCGGGTGAACGGTCGTGTTGTGACTCGAAGCGACTTCTGCAATCAGCTTCAATACGCGATGGAAAACCACATCGAAGTCAACATTCTGATTGAGGCCCTCAGAGAGGGTGTCGTGCACGACGGCGATAGCCGCGACTCGACGCATCGCCTGACCGAGCGCTTCACGCGCTACCTCGCTGTGAGTACGGCGAGCCTGAATTCGCAGCAGTGACGCTACCGTCTGGAGGTTATTTTTGACCCGGTGATGGATCTCGCGAATCGTGGCATCTTTCGTGATCAGTTCACGCTCCTGATGCCGCACCTCGGTGACATCGCGACACAGCACGATCGCGCCGACTCGTTCGCCACGATCCCGGATGGGGATGGTGCGCAAAGAGACCGTCACACCACGAGCTTCAATATCTGTGCGCCACGGTGCGCGACCAGTGACAACAAGAGGAAGGGACTCATCCACTTCTGGCTGCCCCGCAATCAACGTGGTAGTCACATCGGCCAGCGACTCGGCCTCAAGCTCGCCAGAAAAACCGATTCGGTTGAACGCCGAGAGCGCGTTCGGGCTCGCGAACGTGACGAGCCCATCAACATCCAAGCGAATGAGACCGTCGGATGCTCGGGGCGCTCCCCTGCGCGGGGCGGCCGGAGCTCCCATGTCGGGGAAATCTCCTGCAGCGATCATCGCGAACAGGTCGTTTGCGCACCCATTGAAGGTGAGTTCTTGGCGCGAAGGTGTGCGAGCATCGCCCAGATTCGTGTGCCGAGTAATCACCGCGATCGGCGTTTCGGTCGTGGCGTTGCCTGTCGCGTTGAGTCGACGCATCACGGGAACTGCTCTCACCCTGGTTGGAGTCTCCTCGTACCAGGCGGGAGCCGCCGTATCGACGATGCGCGACGTCTCGTAGGCTTCAGTAACTTGAGCATGCCACTCAGGTTTGATCTTCTGGCCTACGAAGTCGCGATAGAAGAGCGTCGCGGAGCTGCTGGGGCGAGCGTGCGCGACCGCAACAAACTGGTCATCGTCGCTGGGCACCCACAGCACGATGTCTGCAAAGGCAAGGTCGGCGAGCAACTGCCAGTCGCCGACAAGCATGTGCAGCCATTCGATGTCCGCCTCACTAGAGCGGCCTTGTTCTTGGACTAGATCACTGAGTGTCGACACTCCTACAGGTTACCTGCGCGCTAACATCCTGCTGAACAACGAGCGCTGTGGCGGTGAATCGTGTTCCTCTGGGACAAGCCGCGACGTGACCAGGTCACGGATTGCCAAGCGCGCCGGAGAGCGTGGTGCGGCATCGGCGAGAGTCTTGCCGCTCAACACAGCGCCATCGAATCCCGAGAGATCGTGAGGGACGAGAATCGGATGCTCAATGCCTCCGAATCTCGACAGCGTTTGAGTGATCTGACCGTGTGGGTTCATGCCGCTCGCTGTCACTCGAATCTTGTTCATGACTACGCTCACGCTGCGCGTCGTCACGGTCTCAAGCAGGTCGACGTGGGCGCGCAGAAATCTTGATAAACCAACCGGGTCTGCCGCTCCGACGGCGATCACATGATCCGCAGCTCGCACCGCTGTTACCGCCGCGGCATTTCTTCTCGGCGCAAAGAGGTCGCTCGTGATCTCTTCGTCGTTTTCAAGACTCGAACTCGTGTCGAGAATCGTGTAATCAACCCACTGGCGGCACTGGGCAATTGTTGTTCCCACTCGCTCAGAAGAGAGCTCCGGCCAGCGACTCGGACGCCCAATTCCCGTGAGCACCCAGAATGCTCCCACGGGAGATTCGTAGCGCTGACCGATGCGGTCGAGTTCGTCGGTACTGAGTGTCTCGGTGCCCGCAAGCCTGCAGGCAGCAGCAAAGCCGGGCGCTTCATCGAGCATGCCCAAAGCGGGAGCAACGGAAGCCCCGTGGGTATCAACATCGGCGAGCGCCACGCTGTAGCCCAAAGCAGCCAGTTCGGCAGCGACGGAGATCGCGATGGATGTTCGTCCCGGTGCTCCGCCGGGTCCCCAGACGGCGATCACTTGACCTACCGAAGAATGCTCGCGCTCGGGAGCATTGGCGCTCCACGGGGACTGGGAGAGCACAGCATCCACCCCCGCCCACCCCACGGAGGCCTCAACGATATCGAAGAGGCCGAGATCGCTCGCGTAGCGCTGCTCACGCTCGCTACTAGCGACGGCAATCAGTCGCACCCCCGCGTGATCACACGAGGCGATGAGGCGGTCGGTCAAGTAACGGGCTTCGGCAGCCACGAGTGCAATGTCGGCATGTGCGCCCGCTACGCGAGATGCCAGCTCGGGTGCGCTCACTGTGCGCAGCACGATCTCGTGGCCGTGCTGCGCTGCATCGAATGCAAACTGATCTTCGAGAGTGACGGGCATTGCGAGAGCGAAGTTCGTCATCTCAGCCCTTCGCCGGCAAATTCGCGGGGATAACGGAAAGAACGTCTCCGTTAGCCATAGCTTCAAGCACGCGAGCGACCCGTGAGCGCGGAACGAGCAGTTCGATTGCGCTCCCTTGCGCAGACGTCACCAATGAGTCATCTTCGAGGAGCCGGACAACAATCGCGCCAGAAATGATCACTCCCGGAGCACCATATTCGCCACTTTCAGTTTCGGCGCTTGCCCACACATCTACGGATGCGCCCGGGGTGACGGTGCCCGAGAGCCCTCCGTGAGGCGACACAACAACCGAGGTGAGGGAAAGACCGTCGTGACTACCGAGCGAGGAGGTCGGAACCAACTCCCCCGCCTCTATGGGCCGGGTCGCGATAAACCCTTCCGGCGGCAACTCGCCCCGCGCGATGTAGCGGTCAGTCGCCTCGTTGAGCTTCACATTGCGAACCACAAGGTCGGAGCTCAGCACTCGATCACCGGGGGTCAGCGTTGACGCTGCCGCGTAGACCTCAGTCGAGTCATCGGCCGCAGCAACGATCGACACCACGCCGACGACGGATGCCACCACAAGCACGATTCCAATGGCCAGTCGCGGGTCAAGGGCAAACGCTCGCGCACGAGCGTGAGACTGGGTGCGGCCGGAACGGCGGCTCATAGTGCGTGTTCCACAGGTCGAATCGTGATCATGGCACCATCGTTCGTCACTGCTGAGAACTGGCGTGATAGTTATCCACATCAACCCCATTCCCAGCTTGAGACGCGCATAATCGATGCATGAACGCGATCAACCCAGCAGAGGGCCTTGGGAGATTTCTCACCCTGGCCGATACTGCCGAAGTGCTCAGCGTGTCTCCGCACGAGGTTCTTGAACTCGTGCGCTCGGGCGAACTGCCCGCGATCAAGGTGGGAAGCAAGGGTCAGTGGCGCATCGAGAATTCCGTTCTCGAGTCCTACATTGAGGCCCTCTACGAAGAGACTCGTCGTATGAGTCTCTGGAATCAGTCAGACATCGCTACGGTCACCGAAGTCAACTTCGGCGAGCAACGCAGCCGCTAGCGCCGAAGACAACCGCGCTCGGGTTGCGCCTGGCACCTCAGCACCCAATGCTGGGTATTTCAATCACCTCACCCTTCACAGCCGCACAAGCGCCAGGCTCGAAAACGGCACCAAGCGATACTCAGAGACCGCCGTCTCACGGCGCACGGCCCCACGCTCATGCACGGCGATATCCACATGATCACGGCCGACCCGATCTATCGTGCCGTAGACCTCCCCCGCCATCAGCAGCAACGAGACCGCTCGACGCCGCCGGCAGAGGTCACGCAGAACGTAACTCACGCTGAGTCGCTGCGAGAGAGTCGGATGCCCATTCTCGGCAGTAGTGGCAAGGCTGGGAGCGATGTGGCTGGCCCCGAGCGATATCCCTGCAAGCGCTGCGAAGGGAATGATGCACTGCGCTGGGCGACCGCTTTCGTCGACGATGTCAGCCGACATCCAATCTCTGCCGATAATGACGGGTCGCACGGTTACGCGGCTGCCCGTAATCAAGACCACTGCGAGAGTGAGTGGTGCGGCTGCCGTGCTGCGGGCGTGGAGCGCGACGATGCGATCGCGGATACTCAGCCGACCTAAGCGCAAGCGCTCTTCCTCCGCATCCAGCTCCAGATCGTCTGCTGTTATTTCGCGCTCGAGCTGGCTTTCGAGGTCGTCAAAGAGTTTGTCCCAGCGCATGGCTAGACGGTACTGACGCCGGCACCACATTCCGAAATGTTATCCACAATTGAAAATTAGTCATAGACAATTGGTCTCGTTACTGATTAAGTGTGGTCTACCCCCTTATGGGGGTAAACGTCGCCGTCTTGACCTTTTACCCGGGAGATCATGAGTACCGAGCCTCTTCGCACCTCCTTAGCGAGTCTGAAATTACCCCAACAGCTGCGCCCCCGCACTGGCACACTGCCGTCGAAAGTTATTCGACCGCGGTTTGTTCCCGACGAGTTCTTTGGCCATCAGCCCACTCCCCGCGCGGAGCTGCCCGACCCCGCGCCTCTCGTCGAGAATCTCACACGTTGCGTGATTGAGGTGCTGGCTGGCGCTCGTGATCTCGAACAGATGTCACGCTGGGTCACCGATGACGTGTATCGCCACTTGCTCAAACGGGTCGTACTCTCCGCGCGTGCCCGTCGAGCGAAAGGCCAACCGGTCACTCGCCCCAGCTTTACGATGGGCTCCATCCGGCTCTGCGAACCGCGAGACGGCGCGGTCGAAGCGGTCGTCATCGTTCGTGGACGCGCACGCACACGCGCTGTTGCCGTGCGCCTGGAAGGCCTTGACAAGCGCTGGCGTGCCACGGCCATCAACGTGCTGTAGCCTCACACCCCTACAGCCGAAAAAAACGGATGCCCCACTCGACAATCGAGCGGGGCATCCGTTCTTCCGTTGCTCGCGCGGGGCGCTAGCTCGCGATCTCGCTATTTCTTGCGCTTGTCCTGGGCGCGGCGCTGCGAACGATTCAACGGTGCCTCGGGAGTGGCGTTCTCGGAACGCTGGCCGAAAGCACCACGCTCGGCTGGCTGAGATTGAGCCGGTGCCTGCTGCGCCTGCTGAGGCGCCACTTGGCGTGCCTGACGCTGTTGAGCCTGAGCCGTAGCTGCCCGCTCGACTTGACCACGCTCGTTACGAACTTCGACCTCACCAGAAGCATCCGCGCTCGGTGCCGAATAGCTGAGCTGAGCCGAGGGGGCATTCGCCCCTTCAAGCCCACGAGCCTGCACCGTCGTAGATTCGCCGCCGCCATTTACCTCGACATCGAGGTTGAAGAGGAAACCGACCGTCTCCTCGCGGATCTGGCCCATCATCGTCTGGAACAGTGCGAAACCTTCTCGCTGATACTCAATGAGCGGATCGCGTTGAGCCATGGCTCGCAAGCCAATTCCGTCCTTCAGGTAGTCCATCTCGTAGAGATGGTCGCGCCAGCGGCGGTCGATAACGCTCAGCACAACACGACGCTCGAGCTCTCGCATGGCCGCCTCGCCCAGCTTCTGCTCGCGACGCTCATACGCGATCACGGCATCCGAATGGATCTCTTTGGCGATGAACGCGCTCGTCATCTTGCCCCGCGAACCAGCCTCGGTGAGAACCTCATCGACGGTGATTCCTACGGGATACATCGTCTTCAGCTCGGCCCACAGTCCTTCGAAGTCCCACTCTTCTGAGTGCCCCTCTGCCGTGTGAACGTCCACGACCTCGGTAACGACGTCATTGAGGAACCGCTGCACGCGATCCTTGAGGTCATCGCCCTCAAGAATGTGGCGACGGTCGCTGTAGATAGCCTCACGCTGACGGTTGAGAACATCGTCGTACTTGAGCACGTTCTTGCGGATCTCCGCATTTCGAGACTCGACCTGCGCCTGAGCGCTGCGGATGGCGCGGCTGACGACCTTCGACTCGATCGCGAGATCATCAGGAACCGACGACCGGCCCATGAGGGCTTCCGCAGCACCGCTGTTGAACAGTCGCATGAGGTCGTCCTGAAGCGACAGGTAGAAGCGGCTTTCGCCGGGGTCGCCCTGACGCCCTGAACGACCACGCAACTGGTTGTCGATTCGACGCGATTCGTGGCGCTCGGTTCCCAGCACGTAGAGCCCACCGACGTCGATGACCTTTTTGGCTTCGGTCTCGACGCCTGCCTTGACCGAGGCGAAAACGTCGTCCCAAGCGGCTTCATACTCATCTGGCGTTTCGGAGGGGTTCAGCCCACGACCGTTCATTTCGGCGACTGCCAAGAACTCCGCGTTTCCGCCGAGCATCACGTCGGTTCCACGTCCGGCCATGTTGGTCGCTACGGTTACAGCGCCGAGCCGGCCCGCTTGAGCAACAATCGCTGCTTCGCGAGCGTGGTTCTTAGCGTTCAGCACTTCGTGCTTGACACCCTTCTTGGCCAACATGCGAGAGAGCAATTCGCTTTTCTCTACGCTTGTCGTTCCCACCAAAACAGGCTGGCCGAGTTCGTGGCGCTTGGCGATGTCGGCGACAACCTGCTCAAACTTCGACTGTTCATTCTTGTAAATGAGGTCGGACTGGTCGATGCGCTGCATCGGGCGGTTAGTCGGAATAGCAACAACGCCGAGCTTGTAGGTGGACATGAACTCAGCCGCCTCAGTCTCAGCGGTACCGGTCATTCCCGACAACTTGTTGTACAGACGGAAGTAGTTCTGCAGCGTAACCGTGGCCAACGTTTGATTCTCGGCCTTGACCGCAACGCCTTCTTTGGCCTCGATCGCCTGGTGAATACCTTCGTTATAACGACGACCCTGAAGGATGCGGCCGGTGTGCTCATCGACGATAAGCACTTCGCCGTTCATCACGACGTAGTCCTTATCTTTCTTGAACAACGCGCGAGCCTTGATTGAGTTATTGAGGAAGGAGATCAAGGGAGTGTTGGCCGACTCGTAAAGGTTGTCGATACCGAGGTAATCCTCGACCTTCTCGATGCCAGGCTCGAGGACACCGACGGTGCGCTTCTTCTCGTCGACCTCGAAATCAGTCTCCGGGTCGAGCTTCTTAGCGAGGTTCGCAAACTCGGTAAACCAACGGTTCGCCTCGCCTGAAGAAGGGCCAGAAATGATTAGTGGCGTACGGGCCTCGTCGATGAGAATCGAGTCGACCTCGTCAACAACGGCAAAGTAGTGGCCGCGCTGCACCATGTCGCTCGCCTGCCACGCCATGTTGTCGCGGAGGTAGTCGAACCCAAACTCATTGTTGGTTCCGTACGTGATGTCGGCTGCGTACTGTTCGCGACGTTCCACCGGCGTCTGACCCGAGACGATACATCCGGTAGTCATGCCGAGGGCGCGGAAAACGCGACCCATAAGTTCAGATTGGTAACTCGCCAAGTAGTCGTTGACCGTAATGACGTGCACGCCTTGAGCTGCAATAGCGTTCAGATAGGCAGCAAGAGTCGCGACGAGAGTCTTGCCTTCACCGGTTTTCATCTCAGCAATGTTGCCCAAGTGAAGAGCAGCGCCGCCCATGAGCTGCACATCAAAGTGACGCATCCCGAGAGTACGGCTAGCTGCTTCGCGCACAGCAGCAAATGCCTCGGGCAGGAGGTCGTCGAGAGACTCTCCCGCCACATAGCGTTCACGCAGTTCTACAGTCTCGTTCTTCAACTCATCATCAGTGAGACTCTTGAAGTCGTCCTCAAGATGGTTGACCGCCTGCGCATAGCCTTTCAAGCGCCGAAGAAGTCGACCCTCACCTACGCGAAGAGCGCGTTCCAAAACATTTGCCACCGAATACTCCCATTCTTGTCGGACGGGTCCGACGCTGGCACTGCTCGACGAAGCGCAGTCTTTTAGACGCTTACGTCGCGGTAACGCGGTGCGTGCAATCAGCTCACAGCCGCGTTACCGGTTCGTAATCGTATCAACTCCAAGCCAAAAACTTGGTGTGCTTAGCCGTTGGCGAACTTACGCTTACGCGCGCGGCCGCCCTGAACAGCATCTTCGGCCTCTTCTTCGAGACCAATCACGCCGTAATCCCAGCCCTTGCGGCGGTACACGACGCTCGGCCGATCAGTCTGACTATCGACAAACAGGAAGAAGTCGTGGCCGACCAATTCCATGTGATCAAGCGCCTCCTCAACAGTCATGTGACTCGAGGGGAATACCTTTCGACGAATGACAACGGGCGAGTAATCGTCGTCGCCGGGCTCCGGCGCCTCGTCTTGCACAGGCACCGCTCCCGTCGCGACCTTCTCGATCACGTCGGGACTAGCAGGAGTGATGTCAACCACCGCGAAGCCACCAGCGCTCGCTTCGCGAAGCGAGGTGGGACGGTGATTGCCGCGATGCACCTTCTTGCGATCCTTCGACTGGCGAATTCGCTCGATGAGCTTCGCCATGGCCAAATCGAAAGCAACATACTTGTCTGAACCAGCCGATTCCGCTCGAACAAGCGGACCTGGTCCAATCAACGTCAACTCAACGCGGTCGTCCCCACTGGAACCCTTGGTTTCGTGGTGTCGGCTTACTTTGATCTCGAAGGCGATTGCCTTCTCGGCCAAGTGAGAGACCTTCTCGGACTTTTCGATCGCGTACTCACGGAAACGATCCGTGACTCCTACATTTCGTCCGTTGACGGTGATTTCCACGGCGACCTCCTAGCCATCATGCGCGGCTGCCCCGTGAGGCAGCTTCCATTTCGCGCCCTTTTCCATACCGTAGCCCTCGCCGCTGGCAATGTCACGAACCGCAAGCGTTCTTGGAGTGAACCCAATGGTTACCGCGGCAACTACGGTGCCACCGGCGACCACAACTGCCCTCGCGGCCTCGTCGATCGTTGCACCGGTGGTGAGCACGTCGTCCACAATGATTACGCGGATGCCAGCGAGAGAACGCGTCGCCATGAACGCTCCGTGAACATTCACGGCACGCTCTTCGGCGTTGAGCAATTTCTGACTTCGAGTTTCTTGGACGACGCGCAATGCCCGGGCGTGGCGAACCCCCGCAGCCCGCAACACGAGCAACATCGGGTGATAGCCCCGTGTGCGGAATGCGCGACGACTGCTTGGCACTGCCACGATCTCAATCTCGCCTGATGCCTGCCCGCTCGGGGTTGACTCCTCGACCGCTCGCCACAGCGCGGGCATAAACGCTGCCGAGAGTGGCCGAGACAGATCGGTGCGGTGATGATTCTTGAAGGCAAGAAGAACTCGGCGCACTCGCCCCTCGTAGCGGAGCGAGCAGTGCACGGGAATGTGCTGCGGCGTCGAATGGATGCTGGGATGCGCGACAAGACTGCTCGCACAGTCGGAACACAACGCTCGGTCGTAGCGTTCGCATCCTGCGCACTCCACAGGCATGAGGAGCGCCCAGGCGTCGCGAAGCGCGTCGAGGAGCACTCGACGCCACCAGGGGCGGGCACGGGGGTCGTAGGGGTGCTGTGGAGATGTCATCCTTCGAGCGTGCCGCTGCCCGGGCGGTCGATGGCTGCCCTCGGGCGGCTAGTGGATAACTGCTATTGCTGCACGGCCATGAAGGAGGCGTCAAGCCCGATTCGAACCCAGGCCTGACTGCCTTGAGGACGCCACACTTCGCCATCAGCGAGCACCCGCAGCCCATCAGTGTTAGTCCCCATAGTCACGATTTGGGTAGCTCCGTCAACGTTACCGAGGTCTTGCGAAGGACCGCCAAGGTTATAGGCAGTCACTTCGACGGAGTCGTCAGCGCCCGACAGCGTCGCCACGCTGCTGGAACTCACCCACGCGGCGTCGATCGCTGATCCCGACCTGACCGGCAACGACATCGGATCGACGAGTTGCACAGGTACATTGCCCTGCTGGCGAACAATCCCATACACGAGAAGCTGCGAGCCAGACGGGGTGGAGAGATACACGAGCAATCGGGCACCGTCGCGTGAGACATCCAGCGAGACAATCCGGGAATTCGCTGGGAGCGCCGCCTGCAGAGGATGCTCCGTGCCGTCCACCTCAAAAGTAGTCAGTGATGTTGCATTCGCCCGCTCCGCTGACCAGACGAACCGGAAAGGATCAAGAGAGGGAGCCACAAGGCCAGCACGCGAATCGATCAACCGCGGCGCTACGCCGACCGAAGCAAAATAAGCGGCACCGTCGGAGGCCCGATAGGCAACGGAGAGTCGGTCAGCCGAAAGCGAAGCAGTCGTAGCCCCCGCATCCGTAACGACATCGCTCAGTTCCGTTATTTCGCTTAAACCGTCGCTCGTGCTGAACCCAAACCCGTCCCCCGTGCCTACGACTAGAGGCCCAGCCGAACCAGGCTCGATCACAGCGGGATTCTGACCAGTCGAAGCATCTTGCAACTCACGCCCCTCGACCGTAAGTACAACGATGGGCGTGTGGAGCGTTGCCGCGAGTTGCTGTCGCATTCGATCTCGCGCCACAGAATTCGCAGTGAGCGCCTCGGAACTGAGGTCAACAACCGCACGGCCCGAGGTCAAGCTGCTTGTCGCACCCAAAGTGGTTGAAGGCGGGAACGCTGTCAGCATGACACCCTGCTGAAGCCACGCCGAGTCACCCGCCAAGAGCGCTTGAATCGCGCGCGACTGCGACGACTGTCTCACCGCAAACCATCGCGTATCCGGAATAAGAAAGGCAAAGCTGGGATCGAAGTAGTAGAGCACTTGCTCTTCAAAGCTCACTTCAAATCCGCGGAGCGAAAGCACGATTCCGGGTGGTGCTGACGATATCCGCCACTCACCATTGACGCGCTCGAACTCGAACGAGAGAGTCTGTGCAACCGGCGAGCGCAGTTCGGAGTACACCCCGCGCTCATCGACTACAGCTTGAGCTGAAAATGAATAGCTCAGAGCGTTCTCACTGGGAGCAGGTGCGATGGACGGCAGCTTGTCGCGTTCACGCACGGTGGCACTTGCCGCAGGATCCCACGATTCACTCATCGTGCCAGTCAGGAACTCGCGGGCAACCGAGTAATCGCGGGCAGGCGAACGAACAGCGTTCATAAAGTCGGTAAGAATCTGCTCTTGAGTGGACCCAGCGACCGGCCCCGAGGCCACAATTTCGTACTGGGCACCGTCTTGCTCGTCAATGAGCGGACCGGTTTCGACTTCACTCGATGTCGGCACGCCAACGCAGCCGGTGAGCAGCACTGACACCGCGGCCACAATCGAGAGGAGAGCGAGTCTGCTGACCTTAGCCATGAGCATCCTCCACACTAGGGATCTCGTCATGCGGTGGAAGTTCGAGAGGCGACGACCGCAATTCAGCACCGCGCTCGCGAGGAATGGTGAGTCTGAAGCACGATCCGTTGTCTCCATCCGACCACACTTCGAGCCAGCCACCATGAAGAGCAGCATCCTCGAGGGCAATCGCGAGGCCAAGCCCCGTACCCCCGGTCGTGCGTTGACGCGAAGGGTCCGCACGCCAAAAGCGGTCAAAGACACGTTCAAGAGCGGCCTGGCTCATACCGACGCCGTAGTCGCGCACAGCAATGGCGACCGCATCCTGATCGCTGTCCACCCACACGACAATCGGTAATCCGTCGCCGTGGTCGATCGCATTGCTGACAAGGTTCTGCAGGATTCGACGGATGCGGCGAGGGTCGACATCCGCTTCAAAATAGCCACCAGGAGCCACAAGGCGCAGTTCGGAGCCCTTGCTTGCCGCGAGAGAAGTGAGACTCTCGATAGCCTCTTCGACGAGTCGTACGAGGTTCGTAGGCTCGGTCTCCATATCAACGGCACCAGCGTCGTAGCGACTCATTTCGAGCAGATCGGCGAGCAACAATTCGAACCGCTCCACCTGAGTGTGCAATAACTCCGCTGTACGTGCTGTCGCTGGCGGGAACGTGTCGCGCTGATCATAGAGAACGTCACCGGCAAGCCGGATAGTGGTGAGCGGAGTACGAAGCTCGTGGGAGACATCCGACACAAAGCGTTGTTGCACTTGGGAGAGCGCCGCCAGCCTCATAATCTGCTGTTGCATGCTCGTCGCCATTCCATTGAATGATCGGGCTAAGGTCGCGATTACGTCGTCGCCCTGCACCGGGATGCGGACCTCGAGCTCGCCCGCTGCAAGTCGCTGACTCGTTTCGGCCGCTAAGCGCACTGGGCCAACGACGAGTCGAACAACGACGAAAGTAACAACACCAATCAGCGCGAGAAGCGCAACGCCGCCGAGCCCCAACGTTTGTTGCACAAGAACAAGAGTTTCTTGAGTGTCTTGGATGTCGTAAACGAGATACAGCTCATATTGAGTGCCACGAATGTCGAGTGTCGAGCCCACCACGAGCCCAGGGTGAACTGAACCGTCGGCGGTCTGATCCAACGCCACAGACTGCCAGTAGGTTCGCTGCTCAGTCGATTCAGCCACCACGCTGCGGAGCTCTTGAGAGATTAGCGAGGCGGAGCCAAGTCCCTGCGTTTGAACATCAGAAGGAACCCGGGGGCCGTCTTGACCCGGTGTGCGCAAGATTGCATAGCGAGTGCCGCCCGTGCTCGAGGCCACGCTCTCAATGACGCGAGCGGCCTCGCCCATCATGACATCGAGGTCTTCGAGACCAAGCCCCTCATCAGCGGCATCGAACACTTGCTGGCCAGCAAGAGTCGCATTAGCCGAAGAACGCGTGAGCTGATCACGGCTCGCATCGAACAGATTGGCCCCCACGCTCAGGGACATGTAGCCCGCGATTACCGTCACCACTATCGAAGACAGCAGCACCGTAATCGCCACAGTGCGCAGTTGAAGTGACGAGCGCCACAGTGCAGCGCCTCGCTGCACCCAGCTGCGCCAATCAAAATCGCGCATAAAAGCTACGCGCTGGCGCCAGCGCGATAACCAACTCCGCGCACCGTCATCACAATTTTCGGATTGTCGGGATCTTCTTCGACCTTCGCGCGCAAGCGCTGAACATGAACGTTCACGAGTCGAGTGTCAGCTTTGTAGTGGTAGCCCCACACTTGCTCCAAGAGCATCTCGCGAGTGAATACCTGTTCAGGCTTCATTGCGAGCGCCAACAAGAGCTCGAATTCGAGCGGGGTCAAGTTGATTTTGGTGTCACCACGGCGAACCTCATGCCCCGTGACATCCAACTCAAGGTCGCCAACAGTGAGGGTGCCAGTGGCGGCATCGCTTGCCGGTCGTAAGCGCGTGCGCACTCGAGCGACGAGCTCCTTGGGGTTGAAGGGCTTGACAACGTAGTCGTCGGCCCCGCTCTCAAGACCCTTCACCACGTCGGCGGTGTCACTCTTCGCCGTGAGCATGATGATCGGTACACCAGACTCTTCACGAATGCGGGCACAAATTTCGATGCCATCCATGCCGGGCAGCATGAGGTCAAGCAACACCAAATCAGGCGATGCCGACTTAAATGCGTCGTACGCTAGGGCGCCGTCTTGGCAGAAAAATGGTTCGTAACCTTCAGTGCGTAGAACGATTCCGATCATTTCTGCCAAAGCAGTGTCGTCATCGACTACAAGAATTCGCGGGTTCACGTGTCCTCGATACTTTCTAGCTCTCGGGCTAACAGAGTGAGAAGCTTTCGCATAAGAGTAGTCGAGTGTGAAAACATGAGGGAGATTGAATTTGGCACAGTTCCATAATCGAGGATGAGACGTGAGCGATAGCAGCCCCTGGCAGTCCCCCGACAGCAGCAGTGCCGATGGCACCAAACCGCTTGCTCCGCCTGCCCCATCTTCGGCGTACACTGCCGGTTCAGCACCGGCAGTGGCGCCGGGAACTCCCGGAACTCCACCGCGCTACGGCACCGCTGCGCCCGGCTGGACCCCACCACCCAAACCGGGCCTAATTCCGCTTCAGCCTCTCGGGCTCGGCACAATTCTCAGCGCATCGCTGCTCGTTTTGCGCCGCAACCCCCGCCCCACCTTCGGACTGTCGCTGCTGATCATGAGCCTCGTGACCGTCGGCTCGCTCGTTCTCGTCGGTATCGTCACCTTCGCTGGCGTTGAACGCACCTTGAGCGCGAGTGAATCGGATGCCGCCACGATCGAGGCGGGCGCTACCGCCGGCCTCATCCTTTCTGCTTTCTTCGCCGTGGCCCTCTCCCTTGTTGGCGGAGCAATTCTTCAGGGGATCGTCTCCCTCGAGGTGGCTCGAGGCACCGTCGGTGAGCGGCTGCGTCTTCGCGGGCTGTGGAACGCAGCAAAGGGGCGCATTGGCGCTCTCATCGGCTGGTCGGCTCTCGTAATGGTGGCAGTCTTTATCGGTATCGCTGTTGTAGCGGGAGTTTCTGTGCTGCTTTTCACCTTCGGCGACACCGCGGGAATTGTTTTCGGAGTGCTCACCATGCTGGGCGGATTCCTCATTGCTGGGTTCTTAGCGGCGTGGCTTGGAACCTTCTTTGCGTTTGTGCCGAGTGCCCTCATGATCGAGCGCTTGCCTCTCATGCTCGCGATCCGCCGTTCGTGGTCATTGGTGAGAGGAAATTTCTGGCGAACTCTAGGGATTTTGCTGCTCATTATGGTCATCGTGAACATCGTTTCGAGCGTTGTCACTGCCCCGTTGAGCGTGATCGGGGGGCTCGGCGTTGGCCTGCTCAATCCGACCGGCAATGAAGAAGCGGGGATTGTGGGGTTCATCGTGCTCTACATCGTGACGATTGTGGTGTCAGTCGTCATCAGCGCGGTCACGATTGTCATCCAAGCAGCCGCACCCGCGTTGCTCTACATCGATATGCGCATGCGTAAAGAAGGTTTCGATCTTGAGTTGGCTCGATTCGTCGAAGCTCGCAACGCTGGCGACTTGTCAGTTCCAGACCCCTATCTCACACTCGACAGCTCCCCGAGCCGCGCGAAACCTGCTTCATGACCCTGACTCTGCTCACCGCCTCCGTGTTGGCAGTGCTCCCTCCGAGCGCTGCCCGCGCGGTCTTGAGCGATGTACCTGTTGAACCTGACTCGGGAGAGGCAACAGACTGGCTCATCGAGGAACTCTCAAAAGCGCCGTACCAGGCCGCAAAACCGACTCTGTTCGACCGCGCATCCAAAGCATTTAGCGATTGGCTGGCGAGCCTCACGATTGGCGAGGGAACCGGAATTCCCACGGCAGTTCTGATCGTTCTCGTAGCCCTCATCGCGGTAGCAATTATTGCGGCGATCATCGTCTACGGCGTACCACGACTCAACCGCAAGAGTCGCCACCACGACATCCTGTTCGGAGAAGCCGACCACCGCACTGCAGCCCAATTACGTGAGGCGGCAGAACAGGCTGCGAACCAGGGCGACTTTGCCGCCGCGATTGCCGACATGTTCCGTTCGATTGCCCGGGGGCTTTCGGAACGCACACTCGTCAGCATGACCCCCGGCACCACAGGCCACGGCTTCGCCACGCGCGCTTCCCGGGTGTTCCCCGAACGAGCAACAGAACTGGCGACCAGCGCCGACACTTTCGACCGTGTGCGCTACATGCGCCAACCCGCCACTCGCGAGCAATATGAACAACTGCGAACGTTAGAGTCACAAGTTCGCGCAGCCAAGCCCGACCTCGCTGAGGCGACGCTATGAGCGAGGTCAGCACCGAAACAACCGTGCTTACGCCCCGACTGCGGACGACGAGCCGAAAGGCTCTCTTTTGGATTGCCGCAGCGGTCGTAGTCATCGTTGTTGGAGTCGTCAGCCTCAACCTAGCCGGCAATGCTGTCGAGGGCCCGCCACTTGACCCGACGAGCCCCTACGAAGCTGGATCTCAAGCAGTCGCAGAAGTGCTGCGCGATCAGGGCGTCGACGTCATCGTCACCACTACTCTCGAAGAAGCTCGCGCAGCCCTTGGCTCCGGCAACGAGAGCACGCTCTTCTTCTCCAACTTTGAGGGGTACCTCACCGAAGACCAAGTGGCCGATGCCGCAGGGCTCGCCAGCACCGTCATTGTCGCCGAACCGATCCTCAACGAGCTCCTTGAGATCGCGCCAGAGGTTGCGCAAGCGGGCACGAGTTCTACCCCGGTTGCCGCCGGATGCTCAGCCCTCACGTCATCCACTGCTCCCGAGATCACCGCCGGCCCCAGCAGCTACCGGGTCATCGAGCCGAGTTCAACAATCACGGCGTGTTACGGAAATGACGATGACGGCTACGGACTGATCAGTCTCGATCGTGGTGACACCGAACTGAGAATCCTCGGCGCCACTGATGCCCTCACCAATGGAGGCGTCACTGCCTCAGACAACGCTGCGTTTGCGCTGCGCCTGCTCGGCGAACATGACACTCTCGTCTGGTACACGCCGAGCTTTCTCGACATCGCCGATGGCGGCGGAACCGCCACTCCCGACGAACTCGCCCCTGGCTGGGTATTGCCAGGAACGTGGCTGTTCGCTCTCACGCTCCTCGCTGGAGCACTCTGGCGTGGTCGCCGATTCGGCCCCCTCGTCATCGAGAAACTTCCCGTGACGGTGCGCTCGAGCGAGACAATGCAGGGCCGTGCTCGGCTGTATGCGAAGTCGGCAGCCCGACTTCACACGCTGGATTCGCTGCGCATCGGCACCCTGCGACGACTCGCCGCTCTGTGCGGGATGCCGACGGCGGCGTCGGTAGATGACGTGATCAACCGGGTATCGCCGCTTGTCGAGCAGCCTCTTGCACAGCTCCGGCGGCTGCTGATTGACGCTGAGCCCGCCTCCGACCATGAACTTATAGCCCTCTCGGATGAACTTCTCGCGCTCGAAGACCGAGTGCGCACGATCATCCGCCTCGCTTAACCACTGAGCCCCACCCATCCAGAGATAGAGAAGAATCGAGATATGACTGACGAGCAACTGCGGCACGCATTTTCCGAGCTGCGCACAGAAGTAGGCAAGGCTGTGGTGGGTCAGGATGCTGCCGTCACGGGCCTCACTATCGCGCTACTCACGGGCGGACACGTGCTGCTTGAGGGAGTTCCGGGAGTCGCGAAGACCCTCTTGGTCCGCACCCTTAGCCGGGCGCTTCAACTCGACACGAAGCGCGTGCAATTCACCCCCGACCTGATGCCGGGTGATGTGACCGGATCGCTCGTCTATGACTCGAAGTCAGGCGAATTCGAATTTCGTGAGGGGCCCGTCTTCACCAACATCTTGTTGGCGGATGAGATCAACCGCACACCACCGAAGACTCAATCGTCGCTTCTCGAAGCTATGGAAGAGCGCCAAGTTTCCGTTGACGGTAAGTCGCTCAAGCTGCCTGTCCCCTTCATGGTCGCGGCAACGATGAACCCCATCGAGTACGAAGGAACATACACGCTTCCTGAAGCCCAACTCGACCGGTTCCTCCTCAAGCTCGTTCTTGACCTTCCCGAACGAGACACTGAAATCGAGGTGCTCACGCGCCACGCCGCAGGATTCAACCCGCGCGATCTCGCCGCCGCAGGCGTCACCCCCGTGCTCAATGCCTCGATGCTTGCCGCCGCGCAAGCTGCAGTTGCCAAGGTCGGAGCGAGCCCTGATGTCGTCGCCTACGCCGTGGACCTCGCGCGGGCCACTCGTCAAAGTCCCTCAGTGAAGCTCGGGGTCAGCCCCCGCGGCGCGATCGCACTCGTCGGAGCAGCAAAAGCTTGGGCCTGGCTCACGGGCGCTGAGGCCATCACTCCCGACCACATCCAGAGCATGGTTTTGCCTGTGCTTCGTCACCGCATTCAGCTTCGGCCCGAGGCCGAGCTCGAAGGGGTATCGGCTGACGTTATTCTGCGATCGATCGTGCAGCAAGTGCAGGTCCCGATCTAATAATGGCGATTTCTGGATGGTTCGTTGCGCTCTTGGCGCTCGGCATTGTGCCGATCGTCGTCACGGGCAAACCCATCGTGCTTGTGTACTGGTTGTTACTAGTAATCCTGCTCGGCACTCTGGATCTGATTATGGCCGTGTCTGCGCGCTCGCTGCGCTTCGAGCGGACATCACCCGACCGCGTCCGGCTGGGCGAAACAACCAGCTCGGCCCTGCGCGTGACGAACCCCACCCGCCGTCGACTGCACGCAATCGTGCGCGATGGGTGGCAGCCATCCGCAGGCGCCCATAAAAACCGAGTCGCCCTGACCGTGCCTTCAGGTGAGCGCCGTGAACTCACCACGGTGCTCACTCCGCTGCGCCGCGGCACCCGCGAAGCGGTCCACGTCACTCTCCGTTCCTACGGTCCCCTGCGGCTAATCGCACGCCAGACTACTGTCAGCGTCCCTGGCAGTTTTACTGTGCTCCCGCCATTCAACTCCCGCAAACACCTCCCTTCACGTCTCGCACGACTCCGTGAGCTCGATGGCGCGACTAGCGTGATGATCCGCGGGCAAGGCACCGAGTTCGACAGCCTTCGGGACTACGTGCGTGGCGACGACGTCCGTTCAATTGACTGGCGCGCGACCGCACGCCGATCTGAACTTGTTGTTCGCACGTGGCGACCAGAGCGCGACCGCCGCGTGGTCATCGTTGTTGATAGCGGCCGTACCTCTGCCGCACGTATTGACGATGAACCTCGAATCGACACCGCCTTCGAATCCGCCCTTCTCCTAGCAGCGCTCGCGTCGAGCGCTGGCGACCACGTCGACTTCATGATCTACGACCGCCGGGTTCGTGCCCGCGTACAAGGCGCCACCGGCCCCGATCTGCTCTCCAAGATGGTGAACAGTATGGCTCCCGTGCAGCCAGAGCTCATTGAGATGGACTGGAACGCCGTGCCAAACTTGGTGCGTCAGGCGACCACTCAACGCGCCCTTGTCGTGCTTGCAACGACCGCCGAGTCGCCCGGGGCCACCCACGGTCTCCTCGCAATGCTGCCGCAGCTTACGGCGAAGCACACCGTGGTCGTAGCCTCTGTCACCGACCCGTCAATTGTGGATGCCACGCTTGACCGTTCTTCCCGAGACACCGTGTACCTTGCCGGCGCCGCTGAACGCGCCCTCCTTGATCAGTCGCGCGTAGCCAATGCGATCAACCAGCTCGGAGCCTCCGTCGTCTCGAGGCGCCCGAGTGACCTCCCCTTGGCGCTCGCCGATCACTACATCGCGCTCAAAGCAGCAGGAGAGCTGTAACCGCCACTGCTAGTTCGCGACGATGTGGGTTGCTCCGGCCTCAAACTCGCTGAGGTCGCCGGTGTTGCCTGCACGAGCGCTGCGCCCACCCAAAATCCACTGGTAGGCCAAGAAGCCTCCCAACGCGACGGTGCCGATGCCGATTTTGATCGGCCACGGCCAATCTTGACGGGTGACATAGCCCTCGATGATGCCAGAAACGAGAAGCGCGAGAATGATGCCGATCACAATGGTGAAAAGCGCTCTACCGCTGTGCGCGAGGGCTTGAGCGCGAGTTCGCGCGCCTGGCGCAACCCACGACCAGAAAATCATCATTCCGGCAGCGCCGGCCACGAAGATCGCGTAGAGCTCCAGCTGGCCGTGCGGGGCGATGTATAGGAAGAAGACGTCGAGACGATCGAATTCGTTCATGATTGCCGCGGTGAAACCCAATTGTTGCGCGGTGTTGAACAGCAAGTAGGGAACGTACACACCCACGATGCCGAAGGCGATCTCTTGAGCCGCAATCCACGCGTTGTTGGTCCAGACAAAGCCGGTGAACGAGCCGCCGGAGTATTCGGAGTAGTAGCCGACGAAATCGTCTTGCGCGAGGGCCTCTCGCTCCGCGGGTGTGCCGAAATTGGCGAGAAGCTGCGGGTTAGAGATTGCCCACCAAGCAAACAGGAAACCAACGAGAAAGGTCGCCGCGGTGAGAACGAGCGACATCCACCGCACCCGGTAGAGCGCAGCTGGAAGCTGGGCGATAAAGAACTGGGGCAACTGGCTAAAGAGGTTCGCGGCGGCACCGGTGAAGCGAAGTCGCGCTCGACTGAGTGTGAGAGAGAGACGATCAGCCTGAGCAGATTGGCCCATGCTCGTCTTCATCGCCGAAAGCTGAGTGGCTCCCGATTGGTAGAGGTCGATCAATTCATCGGAATCTGCCCCAGAAAGTCGGCGTTGCGAGCTCAATTGGGCAAGGCGATCCCAGTCTTCGCGGTGTGCGGCTGAGTAAGAGTCGAGATCCATCTGCTTAAATGATGTCATGCCGAGCCCACAAACGACCAACACCTTCGCGTATGGGGACGAACCCGATGAACTAATCACGGGAGAAGCCGTTGCTTTAGAGCTCCGATCGGCGAGTTTTGTGCTTCGCGCGGCAGGCTCGATCATCGACTTTCTCGTCTACGGCGCAGCGCTGATCGGGCTACTCATCGGTGCATTTGCCTTCGCCGACGCCGCGGGGCTCGATCAGGCCATCGGCACCGCACTCACCGTCTCGGCAACCGTCATCTGTCTTGTCGTCATTCCTACCGCGGTAGAAACGCTCAGTCGCGGCAAGTCACTGGGCAAACTTGCGATCGGAGCCCGCATTGTTCGCAACGATGGTGGAGCGATCGGCTTTCGCCACGCCTTCATCCGTGCGCTGCTTGGCGTCATCGAGGTCTTCATGACCGCGGGAGGGTTGGCCGCGATTGTCGCCCTACTCAATACTCGTGCCCAGCGCCTAGGAGACTTGGTGGCAGGCACGTATAGCCAATACGAGCGCGTTAGTGCCGTGGCGAACCCCGTTGTGCAACTTCCGGGTCAGCTCACCGAGTGGGCGCGCACCGCCGATGTTGCCAAAATGCCGGATGCTCTGGCTCGCCGCATCTCACACTTTCTCGTGGCAGCGCCCGGCTACACCCCGGTGACCCGCCACCAGCATGCGACGACTCTTGCCCACGAAGCCTCAGCTTACGTCTCTCCACTACCGCACGTGGAACCCGAAATCCTGCTCTCTGCGGTGAGCGCTGTGCGCCGAGAACGCGAAAGTACGGCGTTGGCAAGCGAGAAGGCACGCCTCGATGCCCTTGAGCCCGCCCTGACGAGCGTTCCGCGCGGTTTCCCCAGCAATCGCGAGTTAGGCGCTAGGCCCGAATAATTGCCAGCGCACGATCGCGCACAGCGTCGAGCGTCGATTGCGACTCAGCTTCCGCGTTGAGACGCAAGAGCGGCTCTGTGTTCGACGGACGCACGTTAAACCACCAGAACGGCTCGCCTTCCGCCGTCGTGCCGGTAACCGTAAGGCCATCGAGCTCGTCGAACTCGGCCTCCCCCTCAAACGCCGCACGAATACGAGCGGTAGCCGCAGGGACGTCGTCCACCACCGAATTGATTTCGCCACTGGCAGCATAGGGCGAATAGCGAGCCGAGAGCACCGAGAGGGGCTCCGGTTGCGAACCGAACTCGGCAAGCAAATGCATCGCGGCGAGCATCCCGTTATCGGCGCCCCAAAAATCGCGGAAGTAATAGTGCGCGGAATGCTCGCCACCAAAAATAGCGCCAGTTGCAGCCATCTGATCTTTGATGAGTGAGTGACCAACGTTGGTGCGCACGGGAATAGCCCCCGCAGCTTCAATCGTCTCCGCCACGATGCGGGACGTAATGAGGTTATGGATCACGAAGATATCGCCCTCAGGCTGCGAGGCCCGCACACGCTGAATCTCACGGAGAGCAACGACGGCGGCAACAGCGCTCGGACTCATCGGGTTGCCCCGCTCATCTACGACAAAGCAGCGATCGGCATCACCATCAAAGGCAAGCCCTAGATCGGCACCGTGTTCAAGCACCGCTTTCTGAAGATCGACGATGTTGGCCGGATCCAACGGATTCGCTTCGTGATTGGGGAAGGTACCGTCGAGTTCGAAATACATCGGAATGATCTCGATGGGCAGTTCGGGAAGACCAGCGGCGGTCGAGAGCACAGCGGGAACGGTCATGCCCCCCATACCGTTTCCCGCATCCACCACAACGCGGATCGGTCGAATCGACTTCAAATCAACAAGCTCGCGCAAGTAACCGGCGTAGTCGCCGAGCACGTCGACCTCGCGCTGCGAACCGACGGCGTCAAGCGCCACAATTCCCTCGGCCAGGTATGTCTGGGCGCGATCCCTGATCGCCTTGAGTCCTGTCGCAAAGCTGATGCCCTGGGCTCCCGCACGACTGAACTTGATGCCGTTATAGGTTGCCGGATTGTGGCTGGCCGTGAACATCGCCGCCGGCGCATGCAAGGAGCCGGATGCGAAATACGTCTCATCGGTCGAGCAGAGTCCAATGAGAACAACGTTGCCACCACGAGCGCGAGCACCAGCCGAGAAAGCTGCTGCGAATCGGGGCGAGGAGTCGCGCATGTCGTGACCGACGATAATCTCGTGCCCTGCGGCATCCACTTCGTCGACGAAGGCGGCACCGAGCGCTTCGACAACTTCTTCGGTGAGCTGAGTTCCCACAAGGCCACGAACGTCATAGGCCTTGATAAATGGGGTGAGATCGATGGGGTTAGCTTTGCTCATGCCCCAAAACTACATGGCGAACGACTTGCCAGCCTTGAGGCACGGAGAGTCGTTGCGCGTGACCTGCACACAAATCGTACGTGTGCGGTTCTGCGCTGTAGCTCAGCGGCCCCAACACGGCCATCGAGTCCGCATAGACATAGGTGAGAGTGGCCTCTGCTTCGGAGTTGCAGGCGACCTTGCTGCACGGGCGCTGATTCATTGTGAGCCTAGCCTACGACTGTGCGCCCACAGTTGAGCAACTGACGGCCGTAGAATGAGGCCGTGGTGAGATCATCGAAACGTGAGTCGACACGCTCTGTGCGAGGAAACTGGCGCGATAGACACGGGCGCGGCATCCGCAGTGCCGTGACCGGTCCCCACCTCCCACTGCTCAGCAGCCGTAACGGCAACTTCGAAATGACCGTCGCCTCTGCCGCCCAGTTTTTGAAAGAAATGTGGCCAGCTGAACTCGCGGATGCGCGCTTCGAGATCGGCCTTATTCCCGGCAGCAGCCCTGAAGGCTCAAAAGTGGAGCGCTGGAGCGTCGTGCCCTCCGAGAACCGCATCATTCTGTACCGCTTGCCGATCGAGCGGATGGCCCGGCTGCACCGTGATGATGAACTCCACAAAAGGATGCTCATCGAGAGCTGCGTCTTTCGAGCGGTCGCTGAATACATCGGCAAAGACCCGTGGGAATTGGCGCCCGATCGGTTCCGCAACTTCTAAAGCGCAGCACCAGCCGGCGCAGCACTAATCGCACTCCCCAGCGCGGTTAACCTCGCTTAAGGGAAGACCTTAAGCGGTGAGGAGCCTGGCGCCTGCGGGTCAACCGAGTAAGCCGAAACGAAACCGTTGGCCGCCTGCGTGACACTGACGAACAGTCGATCGCTGTGAGCCAAAGTAAAGGTCTCACCGTTGGGCACCGACAACCGCAGCGTGGCTCCAGCTTCGATCGTGTATTCCTCTTCCGTCTCATTGGCCGCGCTGAGACTCACGACAACGTTCTCGTCACTGGGGTTGACGACGTTGAGTACGGCATCCAGTCCCGATGCGATCGTCAACTGGGTGTCTTCTGTGAGAGCAGGGCTCGCGGTGAACCACGCAAAATCGGTTGTCGCAATCCCGCCAGTCGAGTTGATAACGGCCGAGGTCGTGCGAGCGGCAGCAACAATGGGCTCGTCGGCGTCGATCTGCACCGTATAGGCGCCGGTAGCAAGTTTTTCAATCGGGATGTCGGTCACGACTCCAGCACTGACGTCGAGAGTGAACCTGATGGGGTCCTTGTCGGCATCGTCGGGGGTGAGGGTGGCAGAAATGCTTGTCGGTTCTTCACCCGGCACGAAGATGCGGATGGCCGTCATGACGTCATCGGTCTGCGTTGCGGTACCACGCAGTGCCTGAATCGCTTCGAGACTCGTAACCACCATGCCAGGAAGCACAACCGTGCGAGCGGGAGGCTGCGTAGCTCCGATAATTTCGACTCCCCCTGGATCGAGGCCGCGCACGATTGACTGCTGCAGTTCCGCCGTGATCTGGCCTCCACTGCTCGTCACGTGCACGACGGGAGACGAAATGCCCGGGGCAAATCCTGCCAGCGAAAGTACTCGCTGCCCATTGGGCGGCACAACAATTCCCGTGGTACCTGCCGCTGACACAGCGCCACGTTCATCAAAAATTTCAAGGTCGACCGTCGAGGCAACTTCTGTGGGGTTCGTCAGCGAGATGAGAGTTGTGCGCCCCGTCGTGGTCGCCCCACCCACGAGCCAGCTATCGCCACCGACAGCTCGGCATCCGGCGGCAGCGAAGCCGACGTAGTCTCCTCGATCGACCGACTGCGACTGTGCTCCGCTGAGCCGCTCAATCGAGTCTGCCGATTGCGCGTCGGGAGCATCACTCAGCACGAGCGGTTCGGCGACAGACTCGCCTGGCTGAGCATCCGACGCCACAATGCGGGACTGTTCGACGGCCCCCGCGGTCGATGAGAAGCGGGTAACAGCCTGTCCCAGAGTGAATACGGTGGATGCCCCAGCGCCCGAGTCATCGGAGAGCCGCAGTAGCGGACCAGGGCACGTGAGCTGCTGAGCGGTGGGTACCGGAACAACGAGTTCGCTGGCAGGCGTTGCCGTCGTCGAAGGAAGATCAAGGAACGTTGAGCCGAGTACTGCTGCGGCAGCGACACCGATACCGACAACGCCCACGACGACGCGGGCTCCGACAGCAGCAGCCGCTTGAGCAGACAGGGGGCGGCGCGTGCTGGATTCAGGCTCGGGAGCCTTCGTCAGTAGGTTATCGTCTTCGAACTCGGCACCGGTTGGTTCATCAGGCAGTGCGGATGATTCGTCAGGGGTGAATTCGTTGTCAGTCATTCGTTCGCCTCAATCACAGTCACGGCGCTCTCAGCCTTGGCCGCTTTCAGACGGCGACGGCGAGTAGTCGGAATCGCAAGCAAGAGCGTGAGCCCCAGAATGACTCCTTGACCGGCGAGCACGATCTGTCCCCACCCGGTCGAAGTGTTGTTCGGGCCTGTCGGTTGCTCGCTCTCACGGAGGTCAGGGTAGTGCCACAAGTAACCCTGAGCTGTATCGCCAATGGGGTTGAGAATGCTGTTCCCGTCAAGGGCCTCGATAATACGTTGGCGGGTGTCGGCCGCTTCCTCATTCGTCGATGGAGTGAGCACCACAAACGCGATGTGCAAGTCATTCAGTTCCCGAGCAATCTCGTATCCGCTACGTGACGCGATATTGCCCGCGAGGGTGGCATTGAGGAGCTTGGCCTCAGAAAGTTCGGTGCTTGTGGCGGCGAGCGTCGATTGCTCATCGAGTCCAGAGCCACGCCCGCGATGGAGGTCGACCGCGATCGTCGAATCCGATGTCACGGTTAATTGAAGCGTGCCGAGCCCTTCGCTCTGAGTCGACTCTGCCGCGACGAACGCTGGCAAGAGTCGGCCGTTGCTGGCCGCGACCGAACTCATGCCCGACCCGAGCGACCACAGTGGAGCTGCAGCGAGTGCGAGAACTCCCACAAGCGCAACAACGGCTGGCAGGGTGGCGTGGCGGTCGAGGCTATCGAGCGCCACCGTGATCGCGCCGCACAGTCCAAGCCAGTACAGGCTGAGGCCGGGCCCCGCCCAGAGAACGACTTCGGACTCGCCGGATGCGCTCACCGCGATGTGCGTGGCAGCCACCGCAGTCACAAAACCCAGCAACGCGAGCGCAAGCGAGGGCACTGCTCGACGGGTACCGGGCACAAAGAGGCTCATGAGGGCCAGAGCAGCGAAGGGCGCAAGCATCAGGGCCACGAGGAGGGGGCCGTAGCGGTCGTTGAGGCCGAGCGTCGCGAGCAGCGAACTCCAGCCGTTGGAACCGGGTACGACGCTGCCGATCGCTAGCTGCCAGCCAGTCGACGCGACCCGTGCGACCGGGACTCCGGGATCAGCAAAGATGGCCCAAAAATTGCCACGCGCCCACTGCTGAATGACAAGCGGTGCAAACAGCGCGGCGGCAGGAATCACGATCCACACCAGACGGTGAGCGGCCTTGGGGCGCACCACGATCCAGGCGACTAAGGCGACAACGAGCGCGGGAATCAGACTCGGCGCTGCAGCGGTGATCGCCGCAAAGAGGAGGGCGGCCAGTGCGGACATTGCCCAGTTGTGTGCCGCGCGCAATACGGTCAGAACGAGCCACGGAAGCAAGATGTGGGCGAGTACCGCGCCGAGTTGGCCTTCCCCCAGCGACACTAAGAAACTAGGCGCGAGCGTCCAGGCCGCGGCGGCGAGTGTCGGCGCCCAGGTTCGCTCCGAAATGGATGCTGCACACAACCACGCGGCGAGAGCTGCGAGCGGCAACGCCACCAAGTACACAAGCACAATACTGAAAGACGGGTTCCAGAACGTTAGCGATCCAAGCACGGCGAGCACGGCAGCAAAAGGATCCGCGGCGACAACCTGCTGGGCAAGGTCGTTCCAGCCGTAACCCACATGGGCCCACAACTCAGGAACGGTGGCGGAAAGTGGAAGCAGCCCACCTCCGCTCAAGGCACGCGCATCCACAAACCGCGAGAACGTGAGCATGCCGAGGATGCCCGCCAGCAAAACCGTCCAAGCTCCTCCATTGTTGAAGAACTTGGGTCTCGCTACTTCGAACGCGGCGTCAGGTGAGTCACCGTGGCGTTCGTGTGCGCGCCTTTCGCGCAACTCGGCCCATGGCATCCGTAGAGGGTCGACCGCGGCAAAGCCGACACGTTTATTTCGTCGGAGGTTGCGACGAGCAGCAACCACTCCCCCATCGAAAATCGCCGCAAAGGCCGCAGCGAACTCGCCAGCGACGGCTGTCGGGCGTTTCGCAACAAGATGACCGAGCGAACGAAGAATGGCCAAGGGCAACAGCGTCAGCCAGTGCAGCGGAACCGCAAAACCGGGAGCGTAGACAAGTCGACGATGCAATTGCGCGAACCGTTGCACCCGATTGTGAGCGGCGGCGGATACTGAACGCTTACCAAACAGTTCCGGCCCGCCCGCGCTCGCTACCCGAGCATCAGCAACGGCAACAACACGGTGGCCCGCCAAACGGACTCGCACGCAGAAATCGAGCGCGGCATCAACCGAGGTGAGTTTCGGATCGAAACCACCGAGGTCTGCCCACACCTGGCGGCGAACTAACATGCCAGCTCCAGCGACCCCGAGAGTGTCGCTCTGCACATCGTGCTGAGCCTGATCGAGTTCGTTCGTGACGAGCCCGACCGATCTGCCAAGCGGCGTAAGAGTTTCCCCAAAACGGGAGATGACGGATGGGTTGTCCCAGCGGACAAGTTTGGGTCCTGCGACCGCGACCGACGGCGCGATCTCGACTGCGCCGAGCAGAGCGCTCAAGGCGTTCGGATCTGGCGCGCTATCGTGCGTGAGGAGCCACAGCCATTCGCTCTCTGACGCTTGTGGCGCGACTGTCTGAATCGCCGAAGAAAGAGCACCGCCGAACGTTCGCTGCCCGCGAGCATCGGCAATCTGGGCCGGACCGGACTCCGCCATGATGGCAAGCGAGTCATCGCTCGAGTCCGCGTCAACAACGATCACCGAATCGGGTCGCCGAGTCTGGGCCGCAATGGCGGCAAGTGTGCGTGGCAAATACTTCGCACCGTTGCGGGCGACTAGTACTGCGGTAACTCTCGGCTGCATTTGTTTTAGACTATGGCTCGTAAGCGATCTTCTGCCCTCGACTCGCTGCAGAACGGCGAGTCTGAGAACTACCCCAATACGGGGTCAATCCCTCCGACTCCCGAACGAAAGAATCCTCGCTGAAAGGAGAAGGTCGCCTAGCCTGCGCGCTTGCGAAGTTTGCGACGTTCGCGTTCAGAGAGCCCGCCCCAAATGCCGAAACGCTCATCGTTCTCGAGAGCGTATTCGAGGCACTGGCTTCGAACTTCACACGACGAGCAGATTTTCTTTGCATCGCGAGTAGATCCGCCCTTTTCAGGAAAGAAGGCCTCGGGATCGGTTTGCGCGCACAGCGAGTCTGTTTGCCATGAGAGCGCGTTGTCGTCTTCGTCGGCGAGGGGTTGACGAACTCCGGGAACCCCGAGTCGTACGGGGTCAACAAACCAGTCGTCGGGAACTCCCGCGCGGTAACCGCTGTTGCCCATGTGGTTCTTCTCCCCTCCGCTTTCAATGCGTTGCATCGAATAGCGTCACATAATTACACCGGTGTAGTTCCCGAGAGTCAAGTCGCAGATCATAATTGCCTCGACTAGGACTTAAGGGTTATGGCGCGCCGTGACTTGAATCAACTCAGCAAAGCGAGATCATGATCGACCATCGCCGTCACGATTTCATCAAACTTCACCGTTGGAGTCCAACCGAGGATCTGCTGCGCCTTGCTCGCATCGCCCCGTTGCAGTGCAGCATCTCCGGTGCGCAGAAGCGAGTCAGCGACGGTTACTCGGCGCTCCCAATCGGCAACTCCCGCCCGCTCAAAGGCAGCAGCGACAAAGTCACGAACCGAATGCGAAACTCCCGTTGCAATGACAAAATCATCAGCCTCGGGATGCTGCGCCGCGCGGACGAGCGCGTCAGCGTAGTCGGGTGCCCACCCCCAATCGCGTCGAGCATCGAGATTGCCGAGCTCGAGAGTGTCTTGCAAGCCGAGGGAAATCCGTGCCGCAGCAGCGGTTATCTTGCGGGTCACGAAAGTTTCCGGGCGACGCGGCGATTCGTGGTTGTACAAGATCACCGAGGAGGCAGAGACGCCCGCTGTGCGATACGCGCCGACGAGACCGTGCGCATACGCCTTAGCGGCACCGTAGGGGCTTGTGGGGCGCACTGGGGTGCTCTCGTCTTGGGGTGAGACGGATGGTGCTCCGAAAATTTCGGCACTAGATGCTTGAACGAAACGGATGTCGATCTGACCGTGATCATGAATCTTCTTGACCGCTGCCAGCATCTCTGCCACAACGACGCCATTCAGCCGAGCAGTGAGAGCCGGATTTTGCCACGATTGATACACCGAACTGAGCGCGGCGAGATTGTAAATCTCTCGAGGTTGGAGCTCGGTGATGAGGTCGCCAATCGCACTATCGACGCTCAGATCGCGCTCGTGCACGACGACGCCAGGCGTCACGACTTCACCAGCATCTCGGGTTACGCCGTGCACCTCATAGCCCTGCGCGAGCAAGAGCTCGGCAAGATACGAACCGTCTTGACCAGTGACTCCGGTAATCAGCGCTCGCGTCATCAGAGGCCGGCAATCTCTTTCTGCTCACGCAGGTCTGCTTCAACCATCATCGACACGAGTTCCGGAAACTTGACCCGCGGCTGCCAGCCCAGCTTCTCTTTCGCCTTCGAGGCGTCGCCCACGAGGAGGTCGACTTCGGCGGGACGCATGAACTGTTCGTCGAAATCGACGTACGGAGTCCAGTCGTCGATGCCGACCGCGGCGAAAGCATGATCAAGAAGTACTCGGATGCTCTGAGTCTCCCCCGTGGAAATGACGTAGTCGTCAGGCTCATCCTGCTGAAGCATCAGCCACATAGCTTCAACGTAGTCTCCCGCGAAACCCCAATCTCGCTGAGCATCAATGTTGCCCAAAGTGAGGGTGTCTTGCAGGCCGAGCGAAATACGAGCTACCGCGCGCGTCACTTTACGAGTGACAAATTCGGGCCCGCGACGAGGTGACTCATGGTTGAAGAGCACCCCAGACGACGCGTGCATGCCGTAAGACTCTCGGTAGTTGATCGTCATGTAGTGGCCATATACCTTGGCAACGCCGTAGGGCGACCGCGGCCACAGCAGGGTGTCTTCGTTTTGAGGAACCGTCTGCACTTTGCCGAACATTTCCGAGCTCGATGCCTGATAGAAGCGCACTTGCTGACCGGTGGCTGCAGTGTGGAGCCGCACCGCTTCGAGCGCGTTGAGCACGCCCATTCCGGTAACTTCACTCGTGAGGTGCGCGTTCTCCCAGGAGTAGGCAACGAACGAAATCGCACCAAGGTTGTAGAACTCATCGGGCTTCGCGACGCTCATTGCTCGCATCAAGCTCGAGAGGTCGGTGAGGTCGCCGGTCAGAATCTCGACATCAGGAATCACCCGCTCAAGCAATTCACGCTTGGGGTTGTTCTGGCCACGCATGAGACCGAAAACTTTGTAGCCCTTCGAGAGCAAGAGCTCAGCAAGGTACAAACCGTCTTGGCCAGTGATCCCTGTAATGAATGCGCGCTTCATAGTTGTGTTTCTTTCTTGCTCGCGGCCGAACGGCTCCGGACTCCACGCCGAGACATCGGCCACAGTAACGGTACTGGAACTTGAGGAGACGCGCTGAGCGGCGAACCGCAGCATGAGGCTACGGCCCAGTTGGCGCGCCATCCGATCGCGTCGTCGCGACGAAAAAGCCGCCAGCCTTTGTACGCAACCTCCACACGAATAACGCCTGAGCGCAGACCGAGACGGTCTCGCCGATCGCTAGTCCCCATGCCCCGCCCGCTGCACCGAACGTCGCGCTGAGCACCAATATTGAGGGAACGCCGACGGCTGCGGCGAGCAGCACGCTCAGCATGAACTGCCGCCGAGCCCCCATGCCAACGAGCGTGATGCGGCCAAGCGAAGTACCGAGTGCGATGCCCAGCGTTGCCACGCCGAGCCCGAGAGCCGTTGCCTCATTGATCGCGACTTCGGCGCCGAAGAGCACTTCAGAAAGCCACGGGCCAATAGTCGCAAAAGCAGCAAGTCCTGCGAGCCCCAAAGTGGCGTGCACGAGCAACGATTTACGGATGCGCGCACCAAACTCGACATCACCGGCCTCAACTACCCAGCCCTGCAGCGCATTGCCGAGCGCCGAGACCGAATACTGCCCGATGCGGTAAAGCTTGTCACCAGAGACATACGCGGCCGCTTGCGCACTCGCGGCAGTGGCCCCAACAAAAGTTACGGCGAGAGAGTTGTAGGCACCACCAGCAACCTCGGTCGTGACGGCCGAACGATTTGCGCGGAACACCTCACGAACGGCGTGCGAGTCACGACGAGTGAACTCGGCGGCGCCTGCTGTGCGCAAGGCGAAAAGCCCAACGCTCACGAGCGACGCAAGCACAAGCAACACGGGGTACCAGATCACGTCACCGGCGTTCAACACGACCACCGCAGCAATAACTGTCGCGACTATACGGGGAGAGATTTCATAGATTGCGATCAAACTCGCCCGCCCCAAGCCGATCATGAACCACGCACTTGAGAGACCCGTTAAGGTCATTGCGATCGCCATGACCGCAGCATCAATCCGATAGTCGTCCGGCGAAACAACCGCGGCAATCACTGCCGCAATTACTGCACTCGGCAACCACACGAGGGCTCGGGCGTGCAGACTCGTCACGAGCAATCGGGGCCGGATGCTGGGCTCAGCTAGTGCAATCAGCGGCGGCCCAACCGTATTGAAACCCAGCGCAACGATAAGCGCGAAAAAACCACCGCTTGACTGTCCTACCGCGATCGCCAACCACGCGTCGGCTCCCGCTACTCTCGCCAAAATCGGCAAGAACAAAAATGGAGTGATGAGCGAGAGAAACGGCAAACCCGCGAAGCCGAGAATGCGTTTAGCGAAGCCTCCCCGTGCGGTCATGAGAGCAACACTATTGCGTTGCCGCGACAAACAACTGACCGGCACCCCGGATGCTCAGCCCGTGCTCATCGCCCGTGACGAAGATCGATTCCCCCCGTGACAGCGTTAGCGCGCGCTCCCCGCTAGAGACAACGAACTCTCCAACCGTGCACAACACGATCGCGGCGCTGTGCAGTTCAACGGTCGCAGCTTCGTGAACCTCAAGGAGTTGAAAGTCGCGCACGGGAGGCCGGAACACACGCGCGCCGTCACTCACGGGCTCGGCATTCAGGTAGGGAACTGGGCTTGCCGAGAAATCGAGAACGCTCAACAGCTCTGCGACATCCACATGCTTAGGAGTCAACCCGCCGCGCAATACATTGTCAGACGACGCCATGAGCTCAATACCAAGCCCCCGCAGGTAGGCATGGATGTTACCGGCAGGCAGGAACAAAGTCTCGCCCGTCGTGAGCGTCACATGGTTCAGCATGAGCGCAATGAGCACTCCGGGATCACCCCGGTAATAGCCCGCTAGCGTGCGAACAAGCGCGAATTCGTCGCTGGCCTGATCAGCCTCGGCGAGCGCCGTGACGCGTTCCACAAGCTCCGGCACCGGCTCCGCGGCAGAAATGAGCCACTCGAACATCGACCGCAGATCGGAATCAGCGCGAGCGAAAGCCAACCACTGCGCAAACAGCGCCGGCGCAGGAGTGCTACTTGCGGCATCCAGCTCCGCCAGTCGTTCGATGGATGCTCGGGTCTCGGTCATTGACCGAAAACCGCACAGCGCCTCGAAGGTGTCGCTGACCGCGAGAATGAGTTCTGGCTTGGCGGAGGCATCTTTGTAGTTGCGGTGACTGGCCGTCAGCGGGATACCCGCAGCGTTTTCGCGAGCGAACCCCTCGATGGCTTGCTCGGGAGTGGGGTGCGCTTGAAGCGACAGGGGCGCTCCGGCCGCAAGAACCTTCAGAAGGAAGGGAAGCCGCTCACTCCCCGCGCCAAGAACCTGCTCGCCATCGCGTTGAATCCACTCATGAAGGTCGCCGGCAGAGCCCGTGAGCGTGGGATCAAGAATGACGCTCGGGCTGCCGGGGTGAGCACCCAACCAGAGTTCCGCTTCGGGCTTCCCTGTCGGCATAGTGCCCAATAGTGTCGAAATTTCGCCAGCGGAACCCCACGCGTAGTCGCGCGGGGTATTAGTGATGCCTACAAACATTCAGTCAACTCTTCTCTCAGCGTTAGACCAAAGTACCAATCGTGTAGAAGCGACGCGTACTCAGCCTTTAGGCTCGCAGTGATTTCGACAAGCAATGGAGCGACGACTATGTCATTTGAGACCCTCAGCAGCGACTTCTACGGCTACGAGAATGCACTCACCGATCAAGAAAAAGAAACGATCGTGAAGCTTCGCGCGTTCCTTGATAAAGAGGTGCGCCCGATTGCCAACGACCTGTGGGCCAAAGCAGAGTTCTTTGATCGCGACGTCGTCGTGAAGGGCCTCGCCGATCTCGGGCTCTTCGGACTCCCCTGGGCCGAAACCCAGCAATTCCCGAACTCGGCCGTGTTCCGCGGTTGGGTAGCACTCGAGCTCGCCCGCGTGGATGCGAGCGCGGCAACTCTCGTGGGAATGCAGAACGGTCTCGTCATGGGCTCGATCGGTGTTGCTGGCTCACAAGAGCAGCGCGATGAGTGGCTGCCCAAGTTTGCGTCCGGCGAACTTCTCGGCGCCTTCGGACTCACCGAGCCGCTCTCGGGCTCCGACACCGCTCAAGGCCTCCAGACCGTCGCCAAGCGCGATGGCGACAACTGGATCATCAACGGGGCCAAGCGCTGGATCGGCAACGGGTCCATTAGCGACGTCACCATCATTTGGGCTCGCGACGAAGAAGACAACCAGGTCAAGGGATTTATCGTGCCCACGAGCACGCCCGGCTACTCCGCCACTCGTATCGAGAACAAGATGGCTCTGCGCATCGTGCAGAACGCTGACATTGTGCTTGAGAACGTTGTTGTTCCCGAAGCCAACCGTCTTCAGAAGTCTCAATCGTTCCGCGAGACGGCCGCCGTGTTGCGACTCACTCGCGCAGAAGTAGCGTGGGCAGCGGTAGGAAACTCCATCGGTGCTTACGAAGCCGCCGTTCAGTATGCCAACGACCGCATCCAGTTCGGCAAGCCGATCAGCAGCCACCAGCTCGTTCAGGAGCACCTCGCGAAGAGCCTCGGAAACATCACAGCTTCCATCGGGATGGTGACGCGCGTCTCTGAAATGCTTGACGAGGGTGTGCAAAAAGACGAGCACGCGGCACTTGCCAAGGAGTACACGACTAGCCGGATGCGCGAGACCGTCGCTTGGTGCCGTGAACTCATGGGAGGCAACGGTATCGTTCTCGATTACGGTGTCATGCGTCACTTTGCCGACGCCGAAGCGATCTATTCCTATGAAGGAACTCGCGAAATGAACACCCTGATCGTGGGCCGTGCCATCACGGGCAAGGCCGCATTCGTCTAATCTTGCGTAATGCGACTGATTGAGCACCCACGGGCGCGAACCTGGTTTCTCGTTCTGTCGCTACTAATCCTCTTCGGCGGGGATGCTTGGCGATTTTCGGTTGGCTGGGTTGCTTGGGGCATTGTCGCGGTCGGAATCTTCGCGATTTCTGTCGTCATCTTGGTTCAGTCTCGGCAGCGCTGGACTATCGGCGGCCTCCCCTATCCCTTCATCGTGTTCATGGCGCTCGCGACGGGGTCTCTCGTGTGGTCGCAGTATCCCGCAGCGAGCGCACTCGGACTTGCTACAACGTGGATGACCGTGCTTGGCGCGCTTGCGATGGCCGTGAGTTTCAGCTGGGCTGAGCTGCTCAACGGGCTAGCTCGAGTGCTGCGCATCTTGATCGTGGCATCACTCCTGTTTGAGTTCGTCGTGGCCACCCTCGTGCGCGGCCCGATCTTGCCTTGGACAGCACAACCAGAAGTCGCTGTTCCTGGTTACGACAAGGTTCCGCAGATGCTCTATTGGTCACGCAACGAGCTCTTCGAGACCTTTGATGACGGACGGATTCAGGGCATTGTGGGCAATGCAAACCATCTTGGTTTCCTTGCCCTTCTCGGAGTCATCGTGTTCTCGATCCAATGGGCGACGGGTGCTGCGGGAAAACGGTGGTCAATCACCTGGATTGCACTGGCCGCCCTCACACTTTTCTTCACACGCTCTGCAACCGTGACTGTCGCGCTCGCAGCGGTAGCCGTCACCGCGGCGGGCCTGCTGCTCATCCGAAGCCGCCGCACCGATTGGGCACGCCGCCTCACGGCGGTCGGTGTTGTCGCCGCAGCCGCCGCCGCTGGGGGTGTCGCCTTCGCGCTCAGAGACACCATCTTTGGGCTTCTCGGAAAAAGCGGCGACCTTACGGGTCGTGCCGAAATTTGGCAGATCGTCATCGGTCTCGCCGAGCAACGCCCCGTTCTCGGTTGGGGCTGGATCAGCTTCTGGATGCCGTGGGTCGAACCGTTCAAGGATCGCGTTATCCGCAACGGGGTCGTGCAACTCCAGGCTCACGACACGTGGCTTGATGTCTGGCTGCAGCTCGGGCTTGTCGGGGTGTTCATATTTGGAGCGCTGGTTGTCTCCACACTGCTCAGGGCGTGGCTCGCGGCCATCGACCGGCCCCAGCGAGCGCCACACACGAGCGAGCCATACTCGCCACTCACACTGCTACCGATCTTGGTGATGGTAGCGCTCGTGGTGCAGAGCATCCCCGAAAGCAGGCTCCTTGGCGAGTACGCGCTTGCTCTGCTGGTGATCATCGCCGTTAAAACCAAGAGGCCCGATTGGACGGTGAGCGCTTCATGATCCAGCCTCCCCCGCGTTACCGTGTCGCGATAGAGGTAGGCGCCGCGATTCTCGGCTCTCCTCGTTTCTCCTCCGCCCTCAGCTCGGCCACGATCGCCGTGGCGCTGTGTGCGTTTGCATTGCGCCAAACCATTGGCGAAGCCGGACTGTTAGCGATCCTCTCGAGTCTTCTCCTTCTGGTCGCTGGCTCCCTCGCTGCACAGTGGGGCAATATTGGTTGGCGTGCGCTCGTGCCCATCTCACTGATGGTGTTCACTCTGTGGACTTGGGTGTCTCTTTTCTGGAGCCAGTACAGACTTGAGTCATTTGCGGCAGCGACCTCCCTGCTCGTATTCACGGTGCTCGGAATCTATATCGCGCTCGTTCGCGACACGATCCAAATCGTTCGAGCCTTTGGCGATGTCATGAGGTTTGTTCTCGTGCTCTCCATCGGCCTTGAGATCCTTACCGGGCTGATCTTCGATACGTCTCTGCGCGCGCTCTCGATCGCCGGCAACCTAGGAACGACTGATCCGATTCAAGGGATCTTTGGGGCCCGCAACCAGCTCGGCATCATCGCAGTCATCGCTCTGATCACTTTTGCAACAGAACTGCGCACTCGATCGGTCGAACGCGGTTTGTCAATCGGATCCATAGTGCTTGGCAGCGTGGTACTGCTTCTCTCACAATCTCCACTGGCCTTTGGAACAGCTCTCGTCATTCTCGCGGCGAGTGGCGCACTTTATGCTCTGCGTCGCGTCCCGTCGGGGCGCCGCCGTTATTGGCAGTTTGTGCTCATCGGGTTTGTCGCGACCGCTGCCGTGATCAGCTGGCTCTCCCGAGTGGCAATCGTTGCGTGGTTCGACGCCAGCGGAGATCTTGCCTACCGCCTTAAAGTGTGGCGACAACTGTGGGACCTCGGAGAGGTGCATCGTCTTGAGGGTTGGGGCTGGATCGGTCCCTGGGACGCCGAACTCGCACCATTCACCGCCTTCGGAAACTTCGGTGGACGTGTGCCCGACTCAGCACATAACGCGTACCTTGATGTGTGGTTCCAGCTTGGCCTCGTCGGATTCCTGATTTTCTTGGGGCTCCTTGGGCTCGCCTTTATGCGTTCGTGGCTGCTTGCTTCACGTCGGCGAAGCATAGTCTTCGCGTGGCCAGCCCTCGTGTTACTTGCGCTTATCGTGAGTGCGACCGCGGAAAGTTCACTCCTGATCGAGTTTGGGTGGCTCACTTTTGTCGTGTGTTGCGTAAAAGCAGCTCGCGAGCTCAGCTGGCGCAACGCGCTCGACGCTAAAGCGCCGTCCGCACTCTAAGTCCTGCTAGCGCGCTTCTAAGTACTGACGTGACTCCCAAGCCGACCGCACGATGTCATCAACGCTATACCGCGCGGTCCACCCTGTGAGGTCATGAATTCTATCGACCACTCCGACCACTGCAGCCGGATCCCCGGTACGACGCCCGCCCACCGCGAGAGGAAGCCGACTCCCTGACACATCCAGGATAGATTGCACCATCGCGCGCACGCTTGTGCCGACACCCGTACCTACGTTGAGCACAGTATTGTTCGGCTCGGCGGGAAGAGCATCCAGAACAGCCAAGTGGGCCTCCGCCACATCGCTGACGTGGACATAGTCGCGGATGCACGTTCCATCGGAAGTGTCGTAGTCGTCGCCAAAGATCGTCGGAGAGATCCCGGCGGCTATCTGATCGAAGCAAATCGGGATGAGGTTGAGCGCTTGAGTGTCGCCCAGACGCGGGTCTCCCGCACCACCCACGTTAAAGTACCGCAAGCTTGCCGCGCGGAGGGGCCACGCCCGTGACGCCGCGGTGATCAGCTGCTCCCCTGCGAGCTTCGTCGCTCCATACGGATTGATGGGCAAAGTTGGCGCGTCTTCAGCGATGGCGCCGGACGCTTCGCCGTACACCGCTGCGGACGAAGAAAAGACGATTTTATGAACGCCAGCGGCTTCCATCGCCAGCAATAGTTGAGCTACACTTCCGACATTTTGCTCGTAGTACCATGCTGGTTTCTGAACCGACTCAGCCACTTGCTTCTGGCCTGCGAAATGGATTACAGCATCGATACGATGCTGCACCATTAGCGCCTCTAGATCATTCGCAGACGCGCTCGCGATATTCAGCGTGACGACAGGAATTTCCGGGATTCGATCCCGGGACCCCGTCACCAAGTCGTCCACCACCAGCACGTATTCGCCCCGCGCCACTAGAAGTTGCGCTGTGTGCGCCCCTATGTACCCGGCTCCCCCGGTGACCAAAACTCTCATTACACCAGTCTACGAGCGATGCTCGCGCCAAACAGAATCAATCAATCTGAGCGACTAAGCTGAACTCATTCCATTCTTCGCCGCTATTTTTGGGGTTTCCATGAGTGATTCTCGCGTATATGTGCATGACACAGCAGATGTAGCCGACAGCGCCGTCATCTCTACGGGGTCAAAAGTTTGGCACTACGCCCAAGTGCGCGAGAAAGCGCGGCTCGGAGAAAATTGCGTAGTAGGACGGGGCGCATATGTGGGCACCGGAGTCGAAGTAGGCGCTAACTGCAAAATTCAAAACTACGCACTTGTGTACGAGCCTGCACGGCTCGCCCAGGGAGTGTTCATCGGGCCAGCGGTAGTTCTCACGAATGACCATTTCCCTCGCGCGATCAACGCTGACGGCACGTCAAAGTCGGCAGACGACTGGGAGCCGGTGGGCGTGGATATCCGAGAAGGGGCTTCGATTGGCGCGAATTCAACCTGCATAGCCCCGCTAGTAATTGGGCGCTGGGCGTTAGTAGGTGCGGGCTCCGTAGTCGTGAAAGATGTTCCCGAATTTGCGCTCGTGGTTGGTAGCCCCGCAAAACGGGTCGGGTGGGTAGGAACCGCCGGGCACCCTCTCACGCACGTTTCAGGGGACGACTGGACATGTCCTGTTACAGGTGCGATGTATCGACAGACAGGCTCAGACCAGCTCATCATGCTCGACGCGTAATTTCGTCTGCGAATGAATTGCGGGTATCGAAGGTCTGCAAAAGGCTCACGCGGAGCCACAAAGCCAACCCGAACCAACTAACGGCCCGCAGCCAATCAATCGATACGAGCGCGCTACTCGCCACCAGAATTTTCGGATTCGCCCTGAGGGCTTCGCACTGCCAACAACGCGACTCGTCTCGCCAGCTCTGTAACGTCGTTCTCGGTTCGTCGAGAACGACGGTATGAAGTTGCCACGAAACCCAAGAAAACCAGGACCATGATGTATAGCAACAAGTCGGTGCCGCGGCCGACCCCGACCAAGTTGGCCGCGTAGGTCCAGAGTTGCGGCAAGAATACCGATGATGCCGCCGCGACCATGAATAGCAGAAGCAAGAGTCGCTGCATCGCTTGATGGCGAGCGCCTCCTCCGCGCAGCATGAAGTATCCCGCAATGAGGATTACTAACGCGGCAAGTACCTGAAAAACGATCGTCATCGAGTCACCTAAACACTATTTCTACAAGGATATTCACGGCGTTAAGGAGGGACTGGCCCTTCCTCTTAGAGTATTCGGTGTACACGATGTGTGTCGGAAACTCTGACCATTCCGCTTGAGAAGCACTGATCTGATCGACCAGTTCAGAAGCGTGCGCCATACGATTCTGCTTCAAATGTATTTGGGAGACTAGGCTCCTGCCGATTGCCCTGAGACCATTGTGAGCATCAGTGAGGGCCATCCCCGTAGTCGCTCGAGTGTACGCAGCTGCTGTGCGCAGAACCAGCCGCTTGGCGCCACCCATTGAAGTGCGCTCATCAAGGAATCGAGATCCGATAACCACATCGAGGTTATCCGCACGCAGCTTTGCGACCATATCTACCGCATCCGAGACTTGGTGCTGACCATCTGCGTCAAACGTCACGACTTCGGTCATTTCAGGGTCCGAAAGTGCAAATTCGAAGCCCGTCTGCAGACTGGCACCCTGTCCAAGATTGATCGGGTGAACGACGACCGTCGCGCCAGCGGCGCTGGCAGCGCTCACTGAGTCATCGGTCGAGCCATCATCGACACACACAATGTGTGTAAATGAACGCTTGAGGTCTTCGATTACCGATCCGACCATACTGCCTTCGTTATACATCGGCACAACGACCCAAGTTCGACCCATGATGACCAGTTTGTCACAACGCAATTCGTGCCATCGACGATTTCACACGTAAGCAGCTAAATGTCTGGTGAAAAGCTCTTAACCCTCAAGAACCTTGATTCGGAATTTACTAACGGGTCGCCCTCGCTACCGAATGCACCACGCGGTCACCAGACTGATCCCGGAAGCCAGGATCCGAAGTTCGGTACATTTCGCGCGCAAGGATCGTCACCATGAGCGCGAATGACACAGAGCCTACGGCCCACACCACCATGGGGGACGGAACTCCGACCCAAAACCACTCGGCGCCGGCATTGAGGTTCCATCCGGGCGCATCATTGCCTGTTATGTACCTGCGCATATTCATATGGAGCGCAACGAGGTTAGCCATGCTCAGAGCCGCAACCAGAGCGAGAGTCTGCACTCTGCCAAGAGCAAATCGTCTATGCCCTTCTTGCAGGACCAATAGCCCGCCCAAGAGGACTACAAGCGGCAATATGTAGCGCGGCTGAACTTGTTCTCCAACTTTGTCACCGCCTTGCGTGAGCACGTAGGTGGGCAATATCCAGAGCACGAGCGCCACAGCGGCAATCACGAACGCTTTTCGCTTGTTAAGCACTGCCAGCCCGCTGAAACCAACTCCCACGAACGCCGCTATGCCGAGGAAGGTCACCAACGCAGGAATGGGAGTATCGAGCCATCCGAGATCCCAGCCTCCGAAGGCTCCAGTCCACAGCGAAGGAACATTGAGAAGGTTATAGGCCATCAACCCAAATCCAGACAGGCTGTCGGCAGCCGTGGCGGCTTGCCCCGCTGCCGGCCCAGCTTCTTCCCCACCGAAACCATTGATTCCTGCCGATGTCTGACGCGCTGCCAAGAAAAAAGCAGCAGAAACGACAAACATGAGTAGAGGCAAAATCGAGAGCAGCCAAAATCGACGAGTATTCTCAAACGCCAAAATACCTGTGACGCCAAGCGCCCCCACTACGTACATCGCCGAATCACCGCGAGAACCTGCTGCCATCAGCACAGCGATCACCACGAGAGCTGCGGATGCCCACCGCACGGCACGGGTTCTAGCCTCGTAATAGCTGAGAAGTGCCAGCCACGCAGACCCAACGCCGACGACGGCCCATCCGCTGGGATTGTTAGATGCGATCAAAAAAACGCCTAGGGGCATCGTCGTAACGAGCCACCCCCACACGAGAGCTGGACGTCGACTAATTGGTAGCAGCACGTATAACGCAGTGGTGATGACCACAAAGAGCAACACATTGACAAGTCGCATTCCCATAACCGAAGCATGCGCGTCATCACCAACAAAGACGCTCATCACCGAGTAATAGAGCGGAGGGTATGCTCCGACAAAGTTGCCGCGCATAGTCTCGACCAAAGTGTCATTCTCAAAATCGAGGTTGTTCTGACACGCCGCACTCTCATTGCTATAGAACGCGTAGCAAGGGGAGTTGAGCACCGCTTCGGGAACGAAACGTGAGTAATCAGCGCTGCCGTCTTGGCAGTACGCCTCGTCGCCAGTGGAACACCAAATGCTCACGAGATGAAAGTCGTCATCAGGAGCAGCACCCATCGGTGAAGCGAAAGCCCACGCCGAAAGCGCAAGCAACGCTAACACTGGCACCAAGTAGAGAATTCGGAAACGACGAAAGAATTGGGTGCGTGCAGACGCGACAACGGGTTCAGAGCGGCCGGGTACCATTCGTACAGGCTATCTCAGAGGGCGCTAACGCTGTCGCGCTCACGCGAGAGGTCTTGTTTTTCATCTACGGGAGTCGCGCGATGCGAAAGCAAAAGCGCTGACAACGCGGCAGAGAAGCACAACGATCCCACGATCCACACCACATTCGGTGTAAGTGCAGTATTCCACCACCACTCTCGCCCAGCATCAAGATTGGGGGTCAGCGCATCAATCCCCGTGAGATATCGACGCGTGTTCAGGTAGAGCGCGACGAGATGGGCGCCGGACAGCGCCACAACAATCAAGCAGGTTTGAGCCCTCGACAAAACAATGCTCTGCGACCGAGGCGCAAAGAAAACAGCTCCTACGAACACAACAATCAGCGGCAGGAGGTATCGCGGCTGGTAGTCATCTCCTACATCTTTTCCTGCAAGCACGAGAAGAGTGACAGGAATCGCTGCCAAAGCCAGGGCACCGAGAGCGACGACCACGGTCTTGCGCTTGGAGGAAGAACGAGCCGCAACGAAACCTGCACCGATGAGCGCCGCCAGACAACTGCCCCAGACAATCGCGGGCATCGACGTGTCCAACCAACCGAGTCCCCAAGACTGACCAAATATTCCCGTCCAGATCGACGGGACTTCGGTGAGGTTGAAGGCGATTCGGGGAACGATGACGCCCAGACCGAGCGGTTCATTCACAGCGCTTGTCACAACATCAGCCGAACGCGACGCCCGGAACAACAGACCACAAATGATAAAACCGGCAATCGGCAAAAGAGACGATACCCAAAAACGTCTATTTCTCTCAGCGGCAAGCAAGGCGGCAGCCAGCACAGCTATAACAAACAGAACAGAGGCGTCACTTCGAGAACCGGACGCCATCACGGCCGTGAGAAGGAAGACAGCACCGAGGCCGATGCGCTTTCGCCCGCGCGCTTCGTAAAATCCGAGAAGCGCGAGCCAGCCGTAGCCCACACCCATGATTGCCCACGAACTCGGATTCGTGGATGCGAGGGCAAAAAGTCCCAGCGGAACAGTCGTGAGCGCCCATTGCCAGACCAATATTTGGCGACGTCTCTCGGGAAGCAGGAGGTACAAAGCGACGCCGAGCGCGACGAAGAGCGCAACGTTGACGAGACGCATGATCACGACTGAAGCGTGAACATCCTGCCCCACAAAGAGACTCATGGTGCCGTAGTAGACCACCGGATATCCGCCAGCGAAGTTGCCGCGGGCGGTCTCCGTCGTTGCTCCCTCGGTGAAGTCGATGCTGTTTTGGCAGCCAGCACTCTTCTCGGCGTCATAGGCGAAACAAGCGGGGTTCGCCACAGCGGGAGGGACCAGACGGGTTCCATCATCGCCAGAAGGGGCACAGTAGTCAGAGTTGCCTGTCGCGCACCAAATGCTGGTCAGATGAAAGTCGTCGTCAGGACTCGCCCCGACGGGTGAGGACAAAGCCCAGGCCGCCAGTGCGGCGAACACCAAAACGGGTGCCACGATCATCCTGAATCGCCGGTCTGAGCGTGAGAGCACGGAGCGCACACCAGTCAACATCCGACAAAGCTAACGCCCAGAAGTCGGGAGAATGCTGTGAGCAAAATTTAGCTCCGAACTCTCGCGACGATCTTTGCTGCCGTGGCTTTGACACCCGTATGGCGCAAGTGGTGCCACGCCATGCGCAGGTCGTGACGCAGGCCGTAAGGCTTGCGAACTTTACCGCCCAGTGCCACCCCACGACGACGCGTTTCTGCGTGGTCGGCGGCGTGCTGCGGGTTGGCAACAAAATTCACCAAAGGCGCGAGCGTGCGCTTCCAGTAGAAGTCCTCACGAACCCGAGCGACGTTCTGCTTGCACTCGGCAATGAACGCTTCGTCGTAGAGAACACGGTCGAGGGCTGCTGCGAGAGCATCCGCGTCTTGGGCAGGCACGGTGAGCCCCAGTCCCTCAGCCTCGATGAGATCGGCGAAGCTATCGCCCTCAGTAACAACCATGGGCAGCCCCGCCCAGAGATAGTCGAGGATGCGAGTGCGGAACGAGAACGTGGTCTCGATATGAGACATATGGGTGCTGACGCCGGCATCCGCCTCGGTCAAATAGTTTTGGCGATCGGCGTAGTCGACCCACTCCTCGTTAAAGAACACCGAGGAATTGAGTGCACCCAACTCGGCAGCAAGGTCATGCGACTCGCGCACGATCCCCATCTGGTCGACTCCCGGATGCCGGGTGCCGAGAAAGTAGAGCTTGGCCGTGTCGCGCGTTTCAGCAAGTTTCGCAACGGCCCGGATCAGAGTCTTGGGGTCAAACCAGCTGTAGACGCCACCGCCCCAGATCATGAGCTTGTCGTCGGCGTTGATGCCCGGCAGAACACCCTTGAGGGTGTCGCGCTCATGCGCGGGAGGCGTGCCTTCGAGACCAAATGGCACAACGCTCAGAAGGCCCTCAAGGTGGGGATCGTTCTCGTAGGTGGCGGGGCTGAGGCGCCCGAGCGCCGCCATCTGGCCAAAGTAGAACAGTCGCTGCCGTTCCGAGGCACACATAAAGAAGTCACCGAGCGCGAGCTGTTCGTTGAGCACCTCTATCGCGGTCGTGACGCGAAGCTCCCACGTGGCACGCGCAAGTTCACGGCCCTGCTCAAGCATTTCGAGATGCATGGGGTCGTAAATGTCGACGACGGTGATCTTGTCTGTCGTGCGCAGCACTTCGAACTGGCGCATGGCGTGGCCTTGGAAGACCACAACGTCGCACCACTGTTCGAGTTTCGCAAAGGCGTCGTTCTCCCCCGGCGTCACGAGAGTGAGTTCGAAGGGGGCATCAACCGGCTGCAGCTTTGTCGTCGTCATGAGCGTGACCTCATTGCCCGCTTCGGCGAGCGCGAGAGCCATATTCCACGAACGAATCGCGGGCCCTGCCATCCGGGGACCGATCGGGTCACCCGTAATGATCAGTACACGAGTCACTTCGCTGCCGCCAACAGTCCTTCGAGATAGACGCCGTAGCCGCTCTTGACGAGAGGGGCGGCGAGGGCAGCGAGTTGGTCGTCCGAAATCCAGCCCGCGCGCCAGGCGATCTCCTCGATGCAGCCAATCTTGTAACCCTGGCGGTCTTCAATCACGCGCACGAATTCGGTGGCTTGAACCATCGATTCAAATGTGCCGGTGTCGAGCCACGCGGTACCACGATCGAGCACGTTGACCTGCAACTGACCCCGGTTGAGGTAGTGCTCATTGATGGTCGAGATTTCAAGTTCCCCGCGGGCGCTCGGCGTGATTGACTTTGCGATCTCAATCACCGAGTTGTCGTAGAAGTAGAGGCCAGGCACCGCGTAATTGCTCTTCGGCTCGACCGGCTTCTCTTCGATCGACTGCGCAATGAAGTTCTCATCAAACTCGACAACGCCGTAGGCGTGGGGGTTGCGCACGTGGTACGCGAAAATGAGTGATCCATCGACGTCATTGTGCTTGCGCAGGTTTGATCCGAGACCCACGCCGTGAAAGATGTTGTCACCGAGAACGAGAGCGACCTTTTCATCACCGATGAACTCCTCGCCGATAATGAACGCCTGTGCGAGTCCATCTGGCGAAGGCTGCACGGCATACGTGAGCTCGATTCCCAGTTCGCTGCCGTCACCAAGCAGTCGCTGAAACTGCGGTTGATCATCCGGAGTCGTGATGATGAGAATCTCGCGGATGCCCGCACTCATGAGAGTCGACAAGGGGTAGTACACCATGGGCTTGTCATAGATGGGCATGAGCTGCTTGGAAATGCCCTTAGTAATGGGCCACAGGCGCGTACCGCTGCCACCGGCCAAAATAATTCCGCGCATTAGTTGCGTTCCTTTCGGTTCGCCTCGTAATACTCCTTGACGGCTGCGTACGAGGGAAGTGAGCCATCAGCGAGGCGCTCAGCAAGAGTGGGGGCGATTTTGTCTTTGGGCGAGAGCACGAGGTCGCCGAGTTCGGGCGGGAACACCAAACCGATTTCAGGGTCGAGCACGTTGATGTCGTGTTCGGCTCCCGGCTTATATACGTCGCTCACCAAATACGTGAGGGTCGCGTCGTCAGTGAGCGCGATGAAGGCATGGCCGAGCCCCTCAGCAACGTAAACCGCACGGCGGTCGACAGTGTCGAGAATGACGGAGTCCCACTGACCATAAGTGGGCGACCCCTCCCGAATGTCGACGACGAAATCGATACCGGCACCGTGGGTGACCGTGACGTACTTGCCTTGCCCGGGAGGAACATCCGCATAGTGGATGCCTCGCACAACGCCACGCTGCGAGACCGACGTGTTGGCCTGGCGAAGGTCAAGCGGGTGCCCCACTACCTCTTCGAGCTTGTCGAAGCGGTACCACTCCAAGAACACGCCGCGGTCGTCAGCGAATTGTTTTGGGGTGATTTCGTAGGAATCTGGCACCGAGAGTTCACGTATCTGCACACCCGGAATCTTACCCGGCGAGTCTTGGCAGGCAGTTCAGCTGCTCCGAGAGTCAACCGACTGGCTGAACAATGTCGCGTACCGCGTCAAGGGGACCCCGTGAATAGTGACCATATCGGCCCGCGGCGAAAGCGCGAGCGACGGAGGGGATGCGGCTCAAACGCCCCTCAGGAAGCGAATTTCTCATGCGTTCGTGTTCCAGTTTGGCCCGTGCTCGGCTCAGCTTGCCAGCGTCAACCCGCCCACCGAGCCGCTGCAGACGGTCAACAAGCACCGTCATGTTGGTTTCTAGTCGAGCATTGCGGTCACGACGCGGTTCCATCATGCGCCCAAACTTTCCGCGGAGGGAGAGTTTTGTGGCACCGATCTGGTTGGAACCGTGCTGCCGGTAATCGATCGTTGGCTGCTCAACAAAGTCCGTAGAAGCCACGGCTGCAGCAATAATGCCGAGCCATTCGTCGTGAACCCACGACGGTGGAAACGGCGCCGCAAATTCAACAAGGCTTCGACGAAAGACCGTACAAGCACCCGTCACGAGGTTGCGGCGGAGCATCACCGAGAAAGCATCCCCGGCATGGATGCTGGCGACTTCGCTCGTGCTGACGCCCAGCGCTTCCGAAAGGGTATGACCAAGCGGCACTCCGGCACCATCGACGAGCCGGGCATCAGAATGCAGGAGCGAGACAGCCGGATGCGCAGCGAATTGTGCCGCGAATAGAGCAAGCCGCCCCGCATGCCACACGTCATCCTGATCGCTCAAGGCAATGAGGTCACCCGTGCACGCGCGGATAGCCTGCTCAAAGTTCTTCGTGACGCCGAGGGTCGGAGAGTTTTCGAAGACGGTGAGCTGCACCTCGGGATAGCGAGCCACAACGGCACGAACTCGGGCAATCGTGTCGTCGCTCGAGGCGTCATCAGACACCACGAGCTGGGTCGGGGCCGGCTCTTGATCAAGAATGCTGAGCAGTTGCTCTTCGATATATGAGGCCCCGTTATGAGTGCACAAAGCCACCGAGAAATAGGGGGTGGCTGCAGTCTCGCTCATGGTTCCAGCCTAAGCGCCCCGACATGAAGTGGTGCGCATCACCAAGCCAACTATCATTGGGGAGTTATGCCTATTGATCACACCTCTGGGTCGCTCCCCCGTGTCGCGGTGCTGCTGGCGACCCACAATGGTCGGCGTTGGCTTCCGGAACAGCTCGAAAGCGTGCTCGCTCAAGAGGGTGTCGAAGTTGAAGTGTTCGCTCGCGATGATGCTTCGACCGATGGCACCGCGGAATGGCTAAGCGAACAAGCAGCCAATGAGCCCCGGCTCACTGTTATTGCCAGTGACGGAGCGTCTGGCAGCGCCGCCGCAAACTTTTACCGACTGATTCAGCTCGCCCCTGCCGACCGCGAGTACTACGCATTCTCTGATCAGGACGACATCTGGGTTCCTACCAAGCTAGCCTCGCATGTGCGACTGAGCACTCAGCTTGCGGCAGATGGGGTCTCTTCGAATGTCACATCGTTCACGAGCGACGGGGAGCGCAGCCTCGTTAAAAAGGACTTTCCGCAGCGCCGGTTCGATTACTTGCTCGAGAGCCCCGGCCCCGGTTCCACGTTCTTGATGTCGCGCCGCTTAGTGGCACTGGCCCGCGACTACCTCGACGCTCCACGCTCAGAGGCGCCGCCGCAGTATCACGACTGGCTGCTGTACGTCTTGGCCCGCGCCCACGGCTGGACCTGGCACATCGATTCCGTTCCCACTGTCGACTACCGTCAGCACGACTCGAATGTCATGGGCGCCAACGTCGGCGCGCGCTCCGCTTTCTCGCGGTTAGCTCTCGTTCGGGAGCAGTGGCACCGCGGCCAAGCTCGCCTCCTTACTCGCGTTGCGCTTAGTGTTGCTGACGACCGTCACCGCCCTGAACTTGAGCGGATGCTCCACCTCGTTGAGAACACAAACCTGCGTTCGCGCTGTGCGCTGGCTCGCCGCGCACAACAACTCAGGCGACGCCCAAGAGATCAGTGGATAATTGCGCTGTTGATCAGCACTGGTGTGTGGTGAACAATCAACCTGTCACAACTGGAGAAGGCACCTCTATGAAAATTCTCGTCGTGGGCGGTAGTGGCTTTATTGGCACTCGTCTTCTGCACACTCTGCATGAGCAAGGTCATGAGTTCACCAACTTTGACCGTCGGCTCTCCGCATCTTTTCCCGACCAGTCGGTCACGGGCGATGTGCGGTCCGCGGATGAACTCGCCGCAGCGAGCGTGGGTCACGATGCGATCATCAATCTCGCCGCCGAACACCGCGACGACGTTTCGCCCTTGAGCCTCTACACCGAGGTCAATGTGGGAGGAGCTCACGCTGTTGTCGCCGCGGCAGAAGCCAACGGCATCCAGCGCATCGTCTTCACGAGCACCGTCGCAATATACGGACTCGACAAGAACAACGCGGCCGAAGATTCAGTTCCAGAACCCTTCAACGAATACGGCCGCACCAAGCTCGCCGCCGAAGGCATCTTCAGCGCCTGGGCGAATGCGGATGCCGCTCGCTCGTTGGCAATCGTGCGCCCCTCCGTCGTATTCGGTGAGGGCAACCGCGGCAACGTCTACAACCTAGCCAAGCAAGTCTCCTCAGGCCGCTTTGTCATGGTCGGCAAGGGTGAGAACAGAAAGTCGATGGCCTACGTCGGGAATATCGTCGGGTACATCGCGAGCCGGCTTGAGGCTCCGACCGGTATTGAAATTCGCAATTTTGCAGACAAGCCCGATCTGTCGACGAAAGAACTCATCGCGATTCTGCGCGACGAAATGAACGTGCACGCAGCGAGTGGCATTCGACTTCCCCTGCCGTTGGGGATAATTGCGGGCTACGTATTTGATGCGGCGGCTAAGATCACTCGACGCACTTTCCCCATCAGTGCGGTTCGTATTCGCAAGTTTGCGGCCGACACGACAGTGAACACTGATCGGCTTCGAGAGTCTGGCTACACTGCCACCTTCAGCCTGCAGGAAGCACTCAAGCGAACCCTCGCATCAGAGTTTCCCGCCACTGGTGCATCGGCTTCAACCGCTGCTTCGACGCCCACTACAGACAGGAACCCCTCATGAAGATTCTCGTGACCGGCGGTGCCGGCTTTATTGGCTCCAACTTTGTGCGTCGCACGATCGAAGATACCTACCCGGGCCTCGCTGGCGCCGACGTTGTGGTGCTTGATGCCTTGACGTATTCGGGCAACCTCGAGAACCTCGCTCCTGTCGCCGATTCGCCCCGCTACAGCTTTGTTGAGGGCGACATCCGCGACTCTGAGCTTCTCGACAGCTTGCTCGGTGACATCGACGCGATCGTTCATTTTGCTGCGGAGTCGCACGTCGACCGCTCGGTGCGTGATGCGAGCGCTTTCGTTGAGACCAACGTGCTCGGCACGCAGCGCTTGCTCGATGCGGCTTTGCGCGCCAAGACTCCTCGTTTCGTTCATGTCTCCACCGACGAGGTGTACGGCTCGATCGACGAAGGCTCGTGGGATGAGCAACGCCCACTTGAGCCCAATTCGCCCTACTCGGCGTCCAAGGCCGGCAGCGACCTGCTCGCTCGCAGCTACTTCCGCACCCACGGAATGAACCTGTCGATCACTCGCTGCTCGAACAACTACGGCCCGTATCACTTCCCCGAAAAGCTCATTCCGCTGTTTGTGACCAACCTCATTGATGGCAAGCATGTTCCGCTCTACGGAGAAGGCAACAACGTGCGCGACTGGCTACACGTTGATGATCACTGCCGCGGCATCGCTCTCGTCGTCACCGGTGGTCGCGCTGGCGAGATCTACAACATCGGTGGCGGCACCGAACTGACAAACAAAGAACTTACCCAGTTGCTTCTCGATCACACGGGGAGGGACTGGTCGTCAGTCGACCGCGTTGACGATCGCCTTGGCCATGACCTGCGCTACAGCGTTGACATCTCCAAGATCCAGTCGGAGCTCGGCTACGAACCTCAAGTCCCCTTCGAATCAGGGCTCGCGGACGTCGTGCAGTGGTACCGCGATAACCGCCAGTGGTGGGAGCCGCTCAAAGACAAGGCCGCCCTGTGACCCGTATTGCTGTAGTCGGCTCGGGCGGAATGCTCGGCACCGACCTCATGCATGCGCTCGGTAGCCACGATGCAACAGGCTTCACGCGCGCTGAGCTCGATATAACCGACCGCACAGCAGCGGTGGAATTGCTCAGCGGCTTTGATGTGATCATCAACGCCTCTGCCTACACTCGAGTGGATGACGCCGAAACTGACGAAGAAAACGCGCACCTCGTCAATGCCGTCGGCCCCCACAATCTCGCTCTCGCCGCCGCACAGCACGGGTCGCGACTTGTGCAGCTCTCGACCGATTACGTTTTCGATGGCACAGCCACGGAGCCTTACGCCGAGGACGCGCCCCGTCATCCGGTATCTGCATACGGGCGCACAAAGGCTGCTGGCGAGCTTCTCGCCCTGGAGCACAACCCTGGTCGCACAGCTATCGTGCGCACTGCATGGCTTTACGGCAAAAATGGCAGCAACTTTCCGCGCACAATGCTCACGCTCGCTGCTGGTCGCGAGACGCTCGACGTCGTGAATGATCAGCGCGGACAGCCAACCTGGACTGGTGACCTCGCCGCGCAACTCGTCACCCTTGTCGAAGCAGGCACTCCTGCCGGAATCTTCCACGGAACCAACTCTGGAGAGGCCTCGTGGTTCGATCTTGCCCAAGCCGTCTTCGTCGTGGCCGGCCTCGATCCTGATAGGGTCAAGCCGACCGACAGTTCAGCTTTCCAGCGGCCCGCACCACGACCGAGTTTTTCTGTTCTCGGCCACCGTGCGTGGCGAGATGCCGGGATCGAGCCGATGCGTGAGTGGAAGCAGGCCCTTCAGGCCGCCTTTGAATCAGGAGCGTTGACAGCCGAATGACCACTCTGCGCGTCATTATCGATGAGATGCTTTCGCCGACACCGGGCAGTGTTGCTCGGTACTCCGAAGAGTTGACGCGTGAGCTGATCAATGTTGCCCCAGCCAATTGCTTCGTCGAGGCTTTCGTGTCGGCCTCCACCGACGCTGAGTACGCCTTGATTGCTGATCGCTTGCCGAACCTCGCCAAGCTGCATAAGAGCGCACTAAGCCGCAGAGAATTACGTGCTTCGTGGCACCATGGCTTCACAAAGGTGCCCGGTCAGGGCATGTTGCACGCCACGAGTCTGCTGGCTCCTCTGCGGCGTCATGACCGCCTCAATCGCGGCGAACAGATCGTCGTGACTGTGCACGATATCGTCGCGTGGACTCGCCCGGAATCACTCGGCAGCCGCCAAGCAAGCTGGGCGCGCGCAATGCTGAAGCGCGCTGAAAAATACGCAGATGCCATCGTTGTTCCTAGCCATACGGTCGCTCAACAGCTCGACGACATTGCGAACTTTGGTGATCGCATTCGAGTCATTAGCGGTGCGGCGAGCGCAAGCTTGCGCATCCCCGAGAACATTGATGAGCGCGCGAACGAACTCGACCTGCCGCAGCGATTCTTGCTCGCCATCGGGGGCCTTGACCCGCATCGCGGAATCGACCATCTCATCCTCGCACTGCGCGAACTCGATGATGACGTCGTGCTCTTGCTCGTCGGGCCCGAACCTGACGACCAGACTATCGCGGAATTCCTTGACGCTGAGAAAATCAGTCGAGAGCGCGTGCGCTGCCTCGGAACGATCAGCAACGATGACCTCTCGGTTGTGTTCGACCACGCCTCCGCATTTGTCTATCCCAACCTCGATGTTGGTTTCGGGATGCCCGTGCTTGAGGCTCTCTCGTTTGGCATCCCCGTTGTTCACTCCGATGCCCCAGCATTGCTCGAACTCGCCGCCGACGCGGGCGTCGTTATCGAGCGGGAACCCGCAGAGGGGTATTCCCAAGCACTTGCTGAGGGAATTACGCGCGTATTGAATGACGCCTTGTTAGCGGAACGCCTTTTCTATGCGGGGCAAGACCGTGCCCGTGCCTTTAGTTGGCGGATGTCGGCAGAGAAGGTCTGGCAGCTGCACGCTGACCTCTAAGAGCCCTAACGTCCGCTATTCGCTGCCCTCAGCTGGAACGCTCGGCGCTGTAACGTCGGCGACAAGCTCGCGAACGTAATCAAAGTCGGGGTACTCCGGATCAATATCGTTGGCCGGGACGAGCTCAAGTGATCCGATCGGCAGATTTCTTGTTTTCGACGCCAAATTGACGAAGTAGCCCAAGCTGCCCTGAGGAATATCAGTCGTCACAACCTTAGAGCTCGCCGACGCAATGGCTTGGAATTTCGTGAGAACGTTCGCGGGCGTGAACTGCTCGACTACCGCCTGCTGAAGCTGGCGTTGACGCGCCATACGGTCGTAGTCGGTCGTGTCGTGGCGTGAACGCGCGTACCAGAGTGCGTGATAGCCATCCATCACTTGCACACCAGCGGGAATCCATTCAGCGACGATCGTAAACTCGGCATCCGCGTGAATCGGCACCGCCTCCGCGACGTTTATCGTGACGCCACCGAGCGAGTCGATCAAGTCGCTAAAGCCTTGCATATCGATCAGAGCGTAGTACTGGATTCCCAGCCCAGTGATGCCCTCAACGGCGTCGCGCATGGCTTCGATTCCCGGTGAACTGCCGTTCGCTGCGGCATCCGGATACAGTTCAGGCGTATTGAGCTCGACCTCGGTGTAGATGGAGTTGAGGAGGCACACATCGACGTCGCACCCATAAGCCCCGTAGCCGTCGGGGTATTTATCGGCGAGCGGGGAACCGGCAACGAAGGGCGTGAGCTCCATGTTGCGCGGCAGGCCAATCAGAACGGCCTCTCCCGTTTCGGCATCGATGCTTGCGAGCGTGATGCTGTCTGGACGAAGCCCGTCACGGTCAGCGCCCGCATCGCCTCCAAGAAGAAGAATGTTGTAACGCCCATCGATGGGCTCTTTCGTGGGGGCTGCGATGAAAACATCGCTCAAGAAGGTGTTGGCGGTCGTCGCAACATAAGCACCGTATCCAGCAGTGCCTGCAACGACAACGAGCACGATCGCGCTAAACGCGGCAATGACTGATCTGCCCCGGGGCGTGGCTTTCGCGAGTCCGGAGATGCTCCACGCATTGAGGGTGAGGACGACCCACAGAACGGCATAAAATGCCAAACCTAGCGCAATCGCCCAGAGACCAATGGTGCTGCTGCCGACTGTGAGCAGCACCGCAGGAGCGAGGGCGGAGAGCACAAGGGCAAGCACCACTACAAGCGCAAGAATGAAGCTCGCCACGACTCCGAAGCGACCCAGTTTGCGGTTTCCTGCCAACAGCTGAGCGGATCCTGGAAGGAGAATATTGAGGCCGAGAAGCCACCATGCGCGCCTCGTCATCGTGGCCGCCGAACGATCGGCGGGCTGACGAAGGGAACTTGTCGCGCTCACAGGCTCGCGTTCAATGCAGTGTTTTTTTCTTCGACCATTGCTTCGAGCCCTGCCGCATAATCGGCAAGCTTCCCAGTGAGTTCTTCATTACCCGAACCAAGGATTCGCGCCGCGAGAATGCCGGCGTTTCGCGCTCCCCCGATGGATACTGTCGCGACGGGAATGCCTGCAGGCATCTGCACGATCGAGAGCAGTGAGTCCATGCCGTCAAGGCGTGCGAGCGGAACAGGAACGCCAATTACGGGCAGAGTGGTGACCGACGCCAGCATGCCAGGCAAATGAGCTGCGCCACCCGCACCCGCGATGATCACACGGATGCCGCGGCCTGCAGCCTCCTTGCCGAACGAGATCATTTTCTCCGCACTGCGGTGGGCAGAGACCACACTGACTTCGTGCTCAATTCCGAAGTCTTTGAGCGCCGCCGAAGCGTCGACCATGACCTTCCAGTCGGAGTCTGATCCCATTACTACAGCTACTTGCGGTTGAGTCACGGATCCCATGCTAGGTCTCAATCCTTCAGAATTGCTGCTGCGGCACGCGCCCGGTACATGACGTCATCGAGGTCATCTCCACTGACGTTCACGTGGCCAACCTTGCGTCCGGGGCGAGGCGCTTTGCCGTATTCGTGGAACTTCGCTGAAGGTTGGTTGGCCAAGGCTACGGGGTAACGCTCCGCGATAGTTCCAGAAGTGGGGCCGCCAAGAACATTAATCATGACCGTCCACGGCGAGCGCGCAGCAGTCACGCCGAGGGGCAAGTCGAGCACGGCACGCAAGTGTTGTTCGAATTGGCTCGTGACCGCGCCATCCATCGTCCAGTGTCCGCTGTTGTGCGGGCGCATGGCGAGCTCGTTGATGAGAAGCGCGCCGTCGGGTGTTTCAAAGAGTTCCACAGCCAACACGCCGGTAACACCGAGTTTCTCGGCGACAGTACTGGCGATGCTCGCGGCCGCCTGCACGAGCGGCGCAGGCGTGCCCGGGGCTGGTGCGATGATTTCTGCGCAGACACCATCCTGCTGAATCGACTCGACGAGAGGCCAGAGCGCTATCTCACCACTCGGGCGCCGGGCAGCGAGCTGCGCAAGTTCCCGCGTAAACGACACAAGCTCTTCGGCCAGCAGCGGGCTGCCCGCTTCGAACCAGTCGACAACCTCTGCTGCCGTAGTCACAATACGAACGCCCTTGCCGTCGTATCCCCCTCGCGGCGTCTTGACGATAACGCGACCACCGTTGTCAGCGAGAAAGGTCTCAAGCTCGGCAGCGTTCGACACGCTAGCCCACACGGGAACCGGTAGACCAAGCCGCGTCAGCTCCTGACGCATCAGGATCTTGTCCTGAGCGACCGCGAGCGGAGCGGGACCCGGATGCACGGAAACACCTGCATCAACGAGCGCAGCGAGAACGTCTTGAGGCACGTGCTCATGGTCAAAGGTGATGACGTCGACGTCGCGAGCGAATTCGAGCACAGTGGCGGTATCCGTGTAGTCGCCGACCTTAGTCGCCGCCAGCGATGCAGACATTCCCTCGGTCTCGGCGAGAACCCGCAAGTCGAATCCAAGTTCAACCGCGCGTGGGATCATCATTCTGGCCAGCTGGCCTCCGCCAATAACGCCGACGATCGGTCGCATCCGTGACTCCTGCACTATCTAAGATGATGCCCAGTTTCGGGCTTAGGTTGGCGGGTTAGACTTCCAACCGCCCTGCCCCATTCTTGTCTACTGGAGAGATCACATGCGAAAGCTGCTCGGCCAGTTTCTACGTTTCGGCGTAGTGGGGCTCGGTGGGCTCGTGATCGATGTCGCAGTATTCAATCTGTTGCGTCTCACAATTCTCTCACCTGACATGCTCCACGAGGGCCCAGTGGTCGCCAAGGTGATCTCCACGACACTCGCAATCGGTGCGAACTGGGTCGGCAATCGTCGATGGACGTTCGCAACAGCGGGCCGCACGGGTGCCACGCGTGAGGGTGTCGAATTTGCGATCGTGAGCGTCGCTGGCATGGGAATCGGCCTCTTCTGCCTCTGGGTCTCCCACTATGTTTTCGGCTTCACGTCGCTGCTCGCCGACAACATCGCGACCAACGTCGTCGGCCTCGGCCTCGGCGCTATCTTCCGTTTCGCGCTCTACCGTTGGTGGGTTTTCAGCCCGAGTCGCAGCGTTCTCGCGGCCGAGCACTCGGCAACACAATCCGCTCTCGCCGCAACCCACGTCGCCCAGGTCGCTATGGATGCCGCGGCAGAAGCAGCGCTAGGGACGACCGAGCGCGCGATACGTCCAACCGGCCTCACGCCACTGCACCGGGTCCAGACAGTTACGACCGTCGAGGATCGCGCGCACCGAAACGACTGAATCGAGTTCGCTCGGATCAATGGCGCGATACTCACGCCATTCTGTGAGCACGAGCACGACATCGGCATCTTTCGCTGCCTCCCGTGCGCTGTCGACATAGTTCAGCCCCGGCCGCAATCGACGCGAAGTCTCAATTGCTTGAGGATCCGTCGCCCGTACGTCGGCACCCAGTTCTGCCAACCGTGCCGCAACGTCCAGTGCCGGAGAATCGCGAACGTCGTCGGAGTCGGGCTTGAACGCCAGGCCAAGAACAGCGACCCGCGCACCCTCGATCGTGCCGCCCAACACTTCACGGCACAGATCAACCATGCGCTCGCGACGACGAAGGTTGATCGCATCAACCTCGCCCAGAAAATTGAGGGCATCGCCCGCACCCAATTCGGAGGCGCGGGCCATAAATCCGCGGATATCTTTCGGCAGGCAGCCACCGCCGAAACCGAGACCGGCATTGAGAAAACGACGACCGATTCGTTGATCGTAACCAATGGCATCAGCCAACTGGGTCACGTCGGCACCGGTGACTTCAGCGACCTCAGCCATGGCATTGATGAACGAAATCTTGGTCGCCAAGAAAGCATTAGCGGCTACCTTGACGAGCTCCGCTGTCGCAAAGTCAGTGATGACTCGCGGGATACCTTGAGCCAAAACTGAGGCGTAAACCTCGTCGAGGAGGGCTACCGAGTGCTCGTCTCCCGAACGCACACCGTAAACAAGTCGATCAGGGCTGATGGTGTCTTTAACCGCGTAGCCTTCGCGCAAGAATTCGGGGTTCCACGCTAGTTGCGCGCCCACCGCTTCGATCTGCACTGCCAGTCGCTCGGCGGTGCCTACAGGAACCGTGGACTTACCGACCACGACATCGCCGGGCGTGAGGTAAGGCACGATCGCGTCAAGAGCCGCTTCGACGAAGCGCAAATCTGCAGCATTGGAATCTTCCTGCTGCGGTGTCCCGACGGCGATGAAGTGCACTGTTGCACCCTGCGCACGACTCATATCTGTCGTAAATTCGAGCGTGCCAGCGGCCAAGGTCTCGGCGAGAAGTTCCGGCAACCCCGGTTCATAAAACGGCGCGTGAGCCGAAGCCAACGAATCGACCTTCACCTGATCAATGTCGATACCTACGACCTCGTGACCCAGCTTCGCGAGAGACGATGCGTGGACCGCGCCGAGGTAGCCGCATCCAATAACTGAAATCTTCACGCTGCGCACCCTATCTGATGCGGGTTGACAATAAATGTCGTGCCGACGTAGATGGTTCAGTTAGCGCGACTTCAGCGCACTCTTTTAGCGCGTTCCCCACACGGTGGTCTCGTCAGAAGGATGCGATTCTTCGCGCTGGCGACGCATCGAGACGACGTTTTGGTTGTTCTCCATAAGGTCGTGCAGCGCCGCTTGAGTGAGCGTCACGGAGGGGATGTCCCGAAGAACGACCGGATGATCGTGGCCCGCGTTAATGAGCAAATCGCCGCTGCCGAACATCCGCTGAATCCACGACTGCCGAACCGTGACGTCGTAGCCGCGGCTGTGGAGAAGTTCTTGGCGAACCCGCACGAAGACACCACTCGACAGCACCACTCTGCGCGTCGTGATCGTGTAATTTCTGGCCAACCACGCGAAGAACGGCAGAAACCAGGCAACAAAAATCAGCAGCAACCCTGCCGTCAGCAGCGCCACGTTTTGCCAGGTCTGCGGAAAACTGCCAAAGAAATAGCCGAGCGCCCCCGCAGTCGCAATAAAGACGATGCCGGGAAAGACCAACGCCCTCGCGTGCGAGCGCACGCGAGCAACAATGGCTTCGCGCTGAACGCTCATCTCATGGGGCATAGGTCATTCATACCGCAGGTGAGTGACGTCGCCCGCCGCGACGTGCTGCAACAGTCCGTTCGTATCGTCTTTGACAACAAGCTGCCCCTGATCATCGACGGTTTCAGCTGTGCCGAAGATTCGACTACCGCCCGGCAGCTCGACTCGCACGCGGCGACCGACAGTTCCGCACTCCGCGCGCACGGCATCCGCGATTCCGCTACGTACGGCATCGAGTCCGCCAGCCACAAATTGATCGATGAGGTCGACAAGCTCGGTGAGATAGCAACTCAGGGCCTCATCCAGGGTGGGCTCGGCCCCCTCCAAGAGAAGGGAGGTAGAAACGGATGTCGGCAGCTCATCACGCGCAATCGTGAGATTGAGCCCTGCGCCGACGATCACTCCCGTGCCCCCCGGCACCAATTCGGAGAGCAGGCCCGACACCTTCATACCTTCGATCTGCACGTCATTGGGCCACTTGAGGGTGACGGCGCGATCGTTCACAAGCGAGCGCACTGCCCGTGCCATCGCAAGACCACCGATGAGAGGCATCCATGACAGGGCCTCGATCGATGAATGCAGTGGCGAAACGTAGACAGACACCGCGAGGGTTTTGCCCGGTGGGGCCAGCCATTCGCGCCCGAGGCGCCCCCTCCCAGCCGTTTGATTGGTCGTGACGAGCGCAGACAGATGGGACGCTTTGCCGCTCGCCGCTCGCGCAAGAAGTTCTTGGTTCGTCGAGCCGATCTCCTCGAGGTGCTCAAGCAGGGGAAGAACGGCAGTACTCAATGGCAAGTGCATCGCTTCAGCGTAGAGGGCCGCACGGACGGCTGCCATGCGCTTCTAGTGTTTCCTCAATGAAACCGCGCTCAAACTTGTGGGTTCCGCCAACCCCACAAGCAGAGGTTGGGTGGGTAAAGTGACACAGTGACCGAAGACAATACGACTCCAGACATGTTCACGACCGCCGGCCGGATCGCCGACCTCAAGAACCGCTATCACGAAGCCGTGACCGCCAGTGGTGACGCAGCGATCGAGAAGCAGCACGCCAAGGGCAAGATGACGGCCCGCGAACGCATTGAGCAATTGCTTGATCATGGCTCGTTCGTCGAGCTCGATGAGTTCGTTCGTCACCGCACCCACGCTTTCGGTATGGAAAAGAAGCGCCCGTATGGCGATGCGGTTGTGACCGGCGTAGGAACAATCCACGGTCGCCAAGTTGCCGTGTACGCGCAAGACTTCACGATCTTCGGTGGCTCACTCGGTGAAGTCGCCGGCGAGAAGATCATCAAGGTCATGGATCACGCGATGAAGACCGGTGTTCCGATCATCGGAATGCTCGACTCCGGCGGAGCACGTATTCAGGAGGGCGTAGTTGCTCTCGGCAAATATGGCGAAATTTTCCGTCGCAACACTCAAGCTTCGGGCGTCATCCCGCAAATCTCCATCATCATGGGCCCGGCTGCCGGCGGCGCCGTGTACTCCCCCGCGCTGACCGATTTCGTGATCATGGTCGACAAGACAAGCCAAATGTTCGTCACGGGACCGGATGTCATTAAGACCGTTACCGGCGAAGACGTCGGCATGGAAGAGCTTGGCGGCGCGCTCACGCACAACAAGGTTTCGGGCGTCGCCCACTATCTTGCAAGCGATGAAGAGGATGCCCTCGACTACGCGCGCACGCTCGTCGGCTTCCTGCCAGACAACAACCTCTCGGATGCTCCCATCTACGAGAGCGAAGTTGAGCTAGAAATTACTGATGAGGATCGCAAGCTCAACACGATCATCCCCGACAGCCCGAATCAGCCCTATGACGTGAAGACGATCATCGAGCATATTGTTGACAACGGCGACTTCCTCGAAACCCAACCGCTCTTCGCCCCCAACATTGTCGTCGGCTTTGGTCGCGTTGAGGGTCGCTCGGTGGGCATCATCGCCAACCAGCCTCAGGCGATGGCGGGAACCCTGAACATCGAAGCGGGCGAGAAAGCAGCTCGTTTCGTGCGATTCTGCGACTCGTTTAGCATCCCGATCCTGACGCTCGTTGATGTTCCCGGCTACCTGCCCGGAACCGACCAGGAGTGGACAGGTGTTATTCGTCGTGGCGCCAAGTTGCTGTACGCCTACGCCGAGGCGACTGTGCCTCTCGTTACCGTCATCACTCGCAAGGCCTATGGCGGCGCCTACATCGTGATGGGCTCCAAGCAGTTGGGCGCAGACCTCAACTACGCATGGCCGACCGCTGAGATCGCTGTCATGGGCGGCCAAGGAGCCGTCAACATCTTGTACCGCGGCGAAATCAAGGCGGCCGAGGCAGCCGGTGAAGACGTCGCGGCAGTACGGACGCGCTTGGCTAACGAATACACCTACAACGTTGCCAGCCCGTTCCTCGCTGCCGAGCGCGGGGAACTCGACGGGGTTATTGAGCCAGCCGCCACTCGCGTGCAGGTAGTGAAGGCGCTGCGTGCGCTGCGTACCAAGCGCGCGAGCATGCCTCCGAAGAAGCACGGAAACATTCCGCTGTGACCGGCGCGGACTCTCACGAGGAACCGGCGGAGATTCGCATCCTCTCGCAGAACATCACGCCGGAAGAAGTGGCGGCGGTCACTGCCGTCGTACGGGCGGCCTTACTGGAGTCAGCGGAGCTTGCCGGCGCGGATGACGTGCCTCCCGCCTCGGCGTGGGCACGGAGCCAGCGCCCCCTCCGAGAGCCACTGAATCCGGGGCCCGGAGCGTGGAACGCGAGCGCTCGGCGCTAAGAAGAGGGAGTGCATTCCAGCGTGCGGCACCCTGTGCCCCCGCCGCAGTCGTACCCCAATTGCAGCGGAAGGATTTCGCCTAAAACCGCAGGAATGCAGGCAATTTCATACAGAACATCGCATATTGTCCCCCGGTAGTCCCCCAAAGCACCGACTTTGTTAGTTGTTTGCGTGGTGCAGAATATTAACTGCTAGGTGAATCTCCATAGGAGTTACACCGCCAAAGATTGGCCGACTAGGGTAAGCGGGCCAATTCTTTGGGGGCGGATCAGGACGATATTCGGGTTATCGTCCTGATCCGGGTTCTAGCGAAGGGTCGGAGAAGTGCTTCTTATAGCCACTCCGGCCCTTCCGCCTTTAACCCGCAGCCTGTGCGTGCGCGCACACGGACGCGCCGCAATCGAGGCGAGCACGGCACAACAATGATGTGACGCGGGAAACCAGCAGTCCTTTAAGAACCGATTGCGCCAACGCGGGGAATCTCAAGCCAGATGTCGACAACATCTTCCTCGAGTGAGTCTTGACCGAGAGCGCTTGATTCGCCGTCGCCGGCGCTGTGCAGTCCAACTACGGTGATTGCAACATCCGAGCCTTCAGGAACGGTGCGCGCGATCACCTTATCTGCGCTTGTCGACTGGATCGCCTGCGCAAGTCTGTTGAGTACACGATCGAGATCCTCATCAGAGAGATCGTCAATGCCGCCCTCGTCAAGCAGCGTGACCGTGGCCCCTCGACGGCGGGCAATCATCACTTGATCACGCACAGCATCATTGAGAAGCTTTCGTCCGCGAATCTCGTCACGAATTGCTCCTTCGAGGTTGAGACAATCGCGACGCTCGGCGTCGGAAAGGTCGCCGCCGGTTTCTCGAATGCGCTCAAGCATGACAAGCGCCATCGAGCCGGTCTGTTCGAGCCTGAACTGTCGCTCGTGCACGTGAGCGTCTTGAGCCGCCTGCCAATCAGTCGCCTCTTGCTCTGCCAGAACAAAGCGCTGCGCATCTTTGGATGCTTTTGCGAGCCCGCTGCTGAGCACGTGCGAGACAGCAACCCAGGATGCGCTGCCGACGATTCCGAGGCTGAACAATCCTGCGGGACCTACGGGGCCCAGGCTGAAGGTGTGTGCGACGAGAAAGCCAATGCCCAGCCAAGCGAAAGTGTGACGACCTCGGGTCGAGGTGATCGTGAGTAAAGTTCCGCTGGCGGCGACATACCACGTGGCGTAGCCTGTGCCACCCTCACGAGTGAAGTCGAGTTCGTTCGCGACGAGCAGCGATATTGCAACGACAGTAGCGAAGTTGAAGGTTGCCATCCACACCGGCATCCGCACAGGACCCCACGGGAGCAAGCTCACGATGGTCGCGACGCCGTAGAGAGCCATCGCCAAGTAGATGGGCCCTGGGCGTTCAGGGATATCGATCGTGTAGTTAGCCAACACGATGTGGTACGCCGAGAACAGCGCTGCCATGCCGACGATCAAGTAGCGGGGCACTCCGATATTCACAGCTCACCCTCCGGATCGTCTTCTGCCGCTGACAAGTCAGCCGCGGTAGACATCTCATCGCTCACATTGCCGTGGGGCCACTGAATACAAATCTGAGTGCCAACCCCGGGCACCGATGCAATGGCCGTTCGACCTCCCGCATTCGCGACGCGTTCTACGATTGACACGCGTACGCCGAGCCGTTCTTGCGGAACGTGATCGAGATCGAATCCGCTTCCCGTGTCAGTGATGAGGACTTCGATTCCATTGCCCTCGAGACCTCGAACCTCGACGCTGCGCTCAACGTCTAGGCCACCTGCATGTTGGAGGCTGTTCATCATGGCCTGCACCGCAGCGGAGTGCACCGCCTCCGCCGCCGCCACGGGCAAAGAACGCGCCCCGACACTCCGCACGGCACATGAAAAGTTGGAGGTAAGCAACTCCGCCGATGTCACCACACGCTGGGCAAGGTCGGTGGCTTGGATTGTGGAGATGTCATCAGGTGACGTAGCTGCCGCTTCACGCAGGTGACCAATTGCATTACCTGCCATCACAGCAGCGAGGCGTTGCGCGTCTGGCGAATAGGCGCGCGCCGCCGAGATGAAGGTCGTGAGAACGCTATCGTGCACGATCGAGTCAACTTGCACGCGTTCCACCTCAGTGGCGTGCTGACGAACCGCATTTCCGTAGCGCTGCAATGCGGTTGCTTGTGCCTTGTCGACGTTCGTAGCGGCTTGCCTCAGCATCGTCACAATGATCATGATCGCACTGCCCAAAATGAGTGCGTAGAAAGCCTCGAGAAAAGCAAGCTGCAGTGGCGCATCACCACCCACCGGCAGGCTGCGCACGATCAGATATACCAGAGGTGCGGCGAAGAGATAGATCGTCGCTAGGACCCGGTTGAAAGCAATCGCTGCCATCGCCGTCGCTACCGTAATGAGATAGTTCAGCCAGTGGATTCCGCTGAATACTTCGATGCCAGGAATAACAGTGAATGGCCAGCTCACGAGAGCCAAGAAGTAGGCCACTGCAAACGTCCCATGCAGGGCACGCACTGCACGGTTCGCAAACGAAGCAATTACCACGACAATGAGTAGCCCAAACAACACGGGAACTACAGTGATGAGCCACCACGGCTGAGATTCGTACAATTGCCCGAGCAACCACGGAACTGTTTGGGCTCCAAAGACGAGTCCAATCACCGCGACTGATCGCGATATAACCCGCTCAACCTGTTTGCGGCTGATCGGGTTTCGCGGCTGCTTTGCCGTGGGCGCCGGCCGCGCCATCGTGACGCTAGTGGCCATCGCCACCTTCAGAATCCAAGCCGGGAAGGATGCCGTCTTCGACTGCGCGGCGGAGAAGGTCAACCTTGGTCGGCGCGGGGCGACCAACTTCGACGTACTTCACTCGAATACGGTCGAGGTACTCACGCGCAGTCGAATAGCCGATACCCAGCTGCTGGGCCGCCAGCTTGAGCGGCAATCCCGAAGCATAGAGGTGAAGAATCTCGCGTTCGCGACGGCCGAGTTGGGCCTTTGAGAAGTCACGGTCCGCATCAATCGCCGTAGCCCACTCAAGGTTGTTGAGCACTTCGCCTCGAGCAACGGTTGCGGCAGCAGCAAGCACAGTCTTGGTCGCCGATGACTTAGGAATCACACCGGCAGCCCCCGCGGCGAGCGCCTCACGAACGCTAGCCACTCGGTCTGCGATGCTGTGCACGAGAACGGCTGATCCAGTGGCTTGAACGTTTTTGACGTTGTCGGTGACGGTCGAGCCGTCTCCGAGCGAGAGGTCGAGAACCACGACGTCAATTTCACGCCCGTTGAGCCCCTCAACGAGCTCTTTGACCGTGGCTGCCGCGAGCACAAAGTTGTAGCCTTCGTCGATGAAGGCAGCTTTCAAACCCAATCGAACCGATTCGTGGTCATCAACGACCGCAACGCTTATGTCGCGTTGGGCGTTCGCTTGGGGCGTTTCTGTCCCGGATGGTTCGGTCTGGGCCATGTGGCGTCCTCCTGAGTATCTGTGCCCTATCGTAGCCGCGATAGAGCGCGATCATGCCGGATTAGTAGACCAACACACGTACTCAACCGCGTGTGAACAGTCCAACCGCTTCGACGTGGTGAGTATGAGGAAAGAGATCGAATGCGCGAACCTTCGTGAGCTCGTAGCCTCGCTCAGCGAAGAACGCGACGTCTCTAGCGAAAGCAACCGGGTCACAGGCGACATAAACAACCTGAGCCGGGTGTGCCCGGGAAACCAAGTCGACGACTTCACGCCCGGCCCCTGAACGTGGCGGGTCGAGAATGATCGTCGCCTTGTCGAGTCGCGCGCGTTCGGTCGCGCTTGCTTCTTTCACATGCTGGCGAAGCCACCGGTCGACGCGACCCGTTTCAGCGTGAGCTCCGAGCCACTCAGACAGGTTGTTCGCAGCGTGGTCTGTGGCGGCCGATTCCGCCTCGACCGAGGTGATCTTGGTCGAGGGTCCAAACTTGTCGCCCACGGCCGCCGCAAATAGTCCAACGCCGCCATAGAGATCCAAATTGGATGCCGCAGCGTCAAACAATTCGGGGTCGATTGCGTCTTGCACCGCAGCGGTGAGCACTTCGGCAGCACCATGGTGAACCTGCCAGAAGCCGGAATCGAGCAGTGTGAACTCGCGCTGACCCACCGTTTCGGTAATGACTTGTGGCTTCTGCTTGCCCATGATGAGGCGAACGCCGCCACTACTCGGGTTGAGAATATCGACACGGTCGAAGCCGTCGAAGTTCTCATCGAGCGGGGCTCCGGCCGAGAGCTCGGGGGTGGCGAGCGGTAGATCGGCGACAGGAATCACTCGATGGGAGCGTGCCGCGAACGGACCGACGTTGCCGTGTTCGTCAACATGGAGGCTGACGCGAGTGCGCCATCCGAGTCCTTTGCGTTCATCGTCACCGGGTACCGCCTCAACGCGCGGCGCGAGCGTGACCTTGGCCATTCGCTCGAGAGCTTCGCTGAGGATCTGCGCTTTGAGTTCCCGCTGGTGGCCGAGTTCGATGTGGCCGAATTCGGCTCCTCCCGCCCGGTTGTCGGGGTCACGATCAACGCTCGCCGCCGACCACACGTGGTCTTGACGGTGTTCGCTCGGCGTTACAACCTTTACTGTCTCGGCACGCCAAAACGACTTCTTTTTGTCGTCGGTAATGCGCGCGAGCACGCGTTCTCCCGGAATCGCATCGGAGACAAAAACGACACGGCCGTCGTGCCGCGCCACACTGACACCCCCGTGCGCAATATTGGTAACGTCTACTTCGATCATCTGGCCAAGCAATTCACCCATCCCTTGAGCATAGGAGCCTTGTGCGTCTTTATCTTGCGTCTACCTCTCCCGCGCGCCTCGCAACACTGCGCGCAGCCGGGGTTGATCCAGTGCTTTTGGCCTCGGGCGTCGACGAAGAAGCTGCAGCTGCAGCTGCCCCTGGACCATTGGATGGACCGGGGCTCGTCGATTTGTTGGCCCGCGCTAAGGCCGAAGCCGTTGTCGATTCGCTCGTTGCTGGCGAGCCGATTGATGGTTTCATTCTGGGCGGAGACTCAGCGTTCGAACTCGATGGCGAACTGTACGGAAAACCTCACGAGCCAGAAATTGCTCGGCAGCGTTGGATCGCGCAGCGCGGTCGCACAGGGGTATTGCACTCCGGTCACTGGCTCATCGACCATCGCGGTGGTGAAGTCCGCGGCGCAGTCGGGGCGGTGTCGAGTGCACACGTCACTTTTGCTTCCAACATCACGGATGCTGAAATCGATGCGTATGTCGCCACCGGCGAACCTCTCAAGGTTGCTGGCGCGTTCACGATCGATAGCTTGGGCGCGGCGTTCATCGAGCGAATCGAAGGTGATCCGCACGCCGTAGTGGGGCTTTCTGTGGCTCTTGTGCGTCAGCTGATGCGCGAACTCGGTGCCGAGTGGACTGAACTCTGGAATATCGAACGCCCATCTCTGTAGGCATCCACAGTGCTTGTTGCAGATTTTTGTGCGCTTCGCCTCAAGGCTTCGGCCCTCATCCCCATAAGCTAGGTCACTATGGCTCGTATTACGAAGGTACTCATCGCCAACCGCGGAGAGATCGCCGTTCGCGTTATCCGCGCGGCTAAAGACAGTGGCATCGGTTCTGTGGCGGTCTACGCCGACCAAGATCGGGATGCTCGGCATGTGAAACTCGCCGATGAGGCGTACGCCCTTGAGGGTTCAACGAGCGCCGAGACGTATCTCGTGATTGACAAGATTTTGTCGATCGCTCGCCGCTCCGGCGCTGACGCCATTCACCCGGGCTACGGTTTTCTCGCAGAGAACGCCGACTTCGCTCGTGCAGTAATCGAGGCGGGCATCATTTGGATCGGTCCATCGCCGGAGGCTATCGAGAAGCTGGGCGACAAAGTTTCGGCGCGTCACATCGCCGAGAAGGTGGGCGCGCCTCTCGCCCCCGGAACCCTTAATCCCGTATCGGGAGCAGCTGAGGTACTCGACTTCGTCGATCTTCACGGCCTGCCTGTCGCAATCAAGGCAGCATTCGGCGGTGGCGGTCGCGGCCTGAAGGTTGCGCGCACTCGCGAAGAAATTCCCGAGCTTTTCGATTCCGCCACACGTGAAGCCGTTGCCGCATTCGGCCGCGGCGAGTGCTTCGTTGAGAAGTACCTCGACCAGCCACGCCACGTCGAGACCCAGTGTCTAGCGGATGCTCACGGCAACGTTGTCGTGATCTCTACCCGCGACTGCTCGCTGCAGCGTCGTCACCAGAAGCTTGTAGAAGAAGCTCCCGCCCCGTTCCTCAGTGACGAGCAGAACAAGGCGCTGTACGAGTCATCGAAGGCCATTCTGCGTGAAGTGGGATACCTCGGCGCCGGTACATGTGAGTTCTTAGTAGCCAAAGACGGCACGATCTCCTTCCTCGAAGTGAACACTCGCCTCCAGGTCGAACACCCCGTGTCTGAAGAAGTGACCGGTATCGACCTCGTTCGCGAGCAGTTCCGTATCGCCGAAGGCGGAGTGCTCGACTACGACGACCCCACTCCACGCGGTCACTCCTTCGAATTCCGCATCAACGGTGAAGACGCTGGCCTCAACTTCATGCCCTCCCCCGGCCCCGTCCACGTGCTGCGCATGCCCGGCGGTCCGGGCATCCGCGTTGATAGCGGTGTCACAACGGGTGACGAAATCAGTGGCGCCTTCGACTCTCTGCTCGCCAAGCTCATCGTCACCGGCTCGAGCCGCGAGGATGCTCTTGAGCGTTCACGCCGCGCGCTCGACGAGTTCGAAGTTGCTGGCCTGCCCACTGTGCTCCCGTTCCACCGCAAGATCGTTCGCGATCCTGCCTTCACGAGCAACCCCTTCACCGTGTACACGCGTTGGATCGAGACCGAGTTTGAGAACGATATCGAGCCGTGGTCGGGGTCACTCGCTGAGTCGACTCCCGCCGCTGCACGTCACAACGTCGTGGTCGAAGTTGCGGGAAAGCGCGTCGAAGTGAACTTGCCATCGAAGCTCGTACCGAGCTCAAACACCGGTGCGGTGCTCTCCGCAGCACCGAAGCGTCGAGCAGCGTCGAGCGTCAACACCATCACTGGTGACTCTGTGAAGGCGCCGATGCAGGCCACCATCGTGAAGGTTGCTGTTGCCGAGGGCGACAAGGTCGTCAAGGGCGACCTCATTCTCGTGCTTGAGGCCATGAAGATGGAGCAACCGCTCGTCGCCCACAAAGACGGCGTAGTGGCTTCAGTAAATGCCACAGTCGGGCTGACGGTGTCATCTGGCCACTTGCTGATGAACATCGCTGACTAGGAGCCTCGCTCCTCAGCACGAAAGGCCGCTCATTTCGTCTTGTGACGGAATGAGCGGCCTTTGCTGTTGGTGGGCGTTCTGGGTGCCTACTCGCATATAAAGGTGACGTCGCGTCAACTTCATATTCTGCTCGAGAAAGCCAGAGCGGAACGTATTGAACGAAAACCGACTCCACGATCCAATCCCCGTCCACCGAAAGAGCTACCGGCTGAAATCCAGCAATCCATCTTGGATGGATACCGATCCGGAAGAACGATGAAGGAGTTGGCGACAGAGTTTAAGGTACATCGCACCACTGTTCGCGCTGCGCTCGATCGTCACGCAGTTGCACCAAGGGTGCACGCGATTACGAAGGCGCAGGTTGCTTTGGCTGCCCGACTCTACGAATCCGGGTTATCTCTCGCGAAGGTCGGTGAGCAGCTTGGGTTTAATGCTCAAACCATCGCGACTCATTTGAAACGAGCTGGAGTCACTCTTCGAGATCCACACGGTCGTCTGCCATGAGTGGCAACACCGTATTGATTATGAACAATATTGCGAAAAAGTCAATGGTTTGCTCACGCGGCGCTACTGCCGACCCTGAGCGGCGCAGGCCTCACGAGCGCCCGCAGCTTCGGCGCGAAGCGCCCGACGCGCGAATCATTACAGAAACCAGGCCATGCAACGAACTACGATTCATTCCATGGCGTGTAGCAAGTGCGGGTTTGAAGGTCACAACAGTCGATCCTGCGACGGCCCTCACTGGCCGTGCCCAAACTGCGGCAAGCCGACGGCAAACATGAACGACTACGCTGAACGTCACGATAGCGAGTATTGCTCCCCCTTCACGTCCGCAGGGTGCTGGGGCTAGGTACCTACCACAACACCCAGGTCCGATTCGTCTCCCCGAGACAGTATCGATGGCTGCCGCTAGTTTTCGTTCAGTCCGTGCCGGCGAGTGTCGACGCGTTAATCGTTCTGGAGCAATATACGCGACGCCGGTCCGACAATAGTGACTGATTTCCGCGCCCGCGATAGAGCCACGTATAGGTTCCTCGGGTCACGAAGGTTGCCGAGATCTGCGATGACAACATGGTCGTATTCAAGTCCCTTGACCAGCAACGTTCTTGACGCAATGCGCGTATGGCTTCTCCTGCCCTGCCGTCGCAACCGCTCGCGAACGCGAGTCAGGTTATCCGCCGCTGGTTCGAGGTTCTCTGCAGTCATCGCAATTGCTTGGAGGCTGTCCGTCCATGCTTCCCATCGATAGACCTTGAGCGTTGCCGTCCCACGGATTGCTTGTGCGGAAACCGCGAGACCTGCGTATGTCGGAGCCGCGCGAAGTTGTTCAAGTGAGTCGAGAACAGATTGGATGCCGTCTCTGCTAAGGCCAGTCACGCTCTCGTTGCGCCCAAGACGACCCAGGACAGTCGAATCCAAACCTGCCAGTCCGATGATGCACTCCTTTGCAAACCGTGCCAGCCACAGGGCGAGCAACGGATCGCCCTCTGCAGGTAGTCCGAGGATGCCTCGCTGAGCGTCTCCCGCGAGCTGTTGCTTCATGAAGTTGCCACTGATGTCCTCCATGACGGAGTAGCTGCCACCGAGCCGACTCGCATGCCCTGCTACCGATCTCGGCCACTTGTCCAGCAAAACGACTGACTCACCGTAGTCCCTAAAGCCGTGGGCAACCGCAGCGATGCTGGTGGGGCTGGTGTCGTTGATGAAAGTCAGACCCGGCACACTGTGCTGAGAGAAGTCGAAGTACTCCCCGTCGGCTAAGAACGGCCTGATCTGCAGCAGCCAGGCTCCGAGATCTTCGTTGTGATTCTTCCATCGTTGCGGCACAAACTCCATCTCGAACGCCGGAAACCCCGGCAGTACATGTGCGTCCCATTCGGCCAGTGGTCCCGCGAACCCAAAGATGGCTTGTAGTCGATCCCCGAGCGTGATCGTCTTCGGCACAGCGCTTGCCAGTGCAGTAATGAAGTCATGGTGGATGAGAGTGCAGTCTTGATACTCGTCCACGAACATGTAGTCGAAGCTCGTAGCGTGAACGTCGGCAATGGCTATTGTCTGGGCAACACGGGTCGCACCCTCGACGTACTGGTCTGAAAGCGACCAGTCTGGAGATTCGGTCACGGCAATACCAGCCAAGTTCGGATACGCACCGACAAGAGAAAACGCCCAGCTCGTTATTGTCTCTACTCTCACCATGCCGGAAGGGACTCCAAATGCACGCAATCGCCTCCGAATCGCGTCAACCCCAGCGTTGGTGTGCGTGAGTACCAGAGACCGCTTCGAAGCTTCAGCCGCCGTCGCTACCGCCGCCGCGAGCAGATGGGTTTTGCCTGCACCCGCGGGCATCTCAACCGATGCAGGTGCGGCTGCGAGCAAACTGGCAGCGCGGGTCTTAAGGGCGTCATCCATTGGCTGACGTGTCGCCTTGCGCGTCGGCCCCCTCGGCCTCCACGGGCACAGTTTGTGGATAGACAAAGGCGTATATGTCGTTGAGCCGATTCATGACCTCGGCAAGTGCAGGCTGCCTCTGGTGCTGCATGATCCACGCACCAAGTGCTCGCCCATCGTCAACCTCTTTGAACCACTTCCTCTTATCGGCGGCTCGGGCAATCCGATCTCGTGCCTGATCGAGCGTCGTCCCCGCATCGATCCAGGTCTGCACATCAAGCGACGAGACTGGGTTGGCTGAGTCCACTGAGGTGAGGTCGTCGAGCACCGTGCTTTCAGCAGCCCGCCGTTCGACGCCGAGTTCGACGAACTTGGTGAGCCCGGGTGACTCAAGGTCGGCGCATATCTGGGACTCGATGTTGTGCCCGTTGTCCCACCGAACGATCGTGACCTCTGCGGATTCTGCGGCAACAACGGCCGCGTCTACGCTGCGATCGTCATTGTCCATGAAGCCCGCCACTGCGTAGCCCAGAGCGGAGAGCGCCGCCGCACGAAGCGGAACCTCGGAACCACCTTGGCCGTCCTGTACCGCGACACCTTCGCCGGCAGATGTCGACCGACCGTCATTGATACGTTCCGTGTCCCACTCCTCAAGGCAAGCCAACAGAAATCCGTGCTCCGTCTTGCCCTCCGCAACTATGACCCGTCGCGCCAACAGTGACGAGGGGCGCGAGCGTCGCACACGCTGCAACTCCTCAGAGGCACCAGCAAGCGACGTAATCGTTACGACTCCATCATGAGACTGCACTGTCGCCAGGTTCTCAGTCTGGGCCTGCTCTACGACGACCGGTGAGTGAGTCGTGACTATAACTTGCGAGTAGTCATCGTCTGCCAAGAGGTAATTCAGAAGACGGACTGCCCGGTGCGGCTCAAGTCCGTCCTCGATCTCATCAACTACTGCTACCGCGCGGCTCCCTGCAGCGAGTTGCTGAATGGCAAGACTTGCGAGGCGACGACTGCCAAGGCCGAAGCTTGTCAGCGGCACTACATTTTCGTAGAGGGCGAGCCCAGCGCCCATTGCTGAGCGTGAGGTGTCCAGCCCTGGCTTAATATCGGTGAAGCTACCGCCGCCGATCTTGTTAGCTCTCTCTTGCACCTTCTCCGCGAGCTCGGTGAGCGACGAACTTTCATGCCCAGCCAATGCCTTCTGCGCAGCGCGGGATGCGGCCGACAGTGCCTCCCTTTCACCACCATCTCGAGCAGACATGCGCCCAAGCGCTGATGTGCGACTCCAGCGCAACTGCGTGTCGGTTCGGTCATCAACCTTGAACGTCGAAAAGTGGCCGCGTTGCGACGACGTGAGCATCTGAGACTGACCATCAACGCGCTCGACGGTCCATCTAGGCTCGAGTGACTCATCGATCGTCAGGCATGCAATCAGCGCTGGGGTGTGGTCATCCTCTGGGTCCTGATGTAAAACCCCGTCTACGTCCAGACCGCTGAGCCAGAGTCCGAAGGTGTTCTCCTTTCGAAGTGCATCCGGAATGTCAACGAGCACAGCCGTGATCGTGATCGGCACAGCGAGGTCAACCCCATAGAAATCTGTGTCGGATACCGGAATGCTCCACCTGTCACCCAGTAAATAGTGAATCGCATCAAGAATCGTGGACTTGCCGCTGTCACCTGGTCCCACCAAGACAACGAGCTGCTGCTCCGCAGGGAGCGTCCAATCCAATGACTTGATACCCCGAAAATTCTTGATCTGAAGTCGCCTGATTCTCACGATCCGGCCGCCAAACTTGCCTTCAGAATTTCTGAGAGTGACTTGTGGAGACGACGGAGAACCTTCGCGCCCTCGTGGCTCGGCTTCGCCAGACCCTCTTCTACGAGACGGCTGGCGATCACACGCTTGCCGGGCAAGCTGTAGCCATGATCGTCAGCCCACCGCTGCAGAACGTTCGGCCACAGCGTGGTATCTGGGTCGGTCAGGACGGGCACGTCATCGATGTTGATGGTAACTGTTGGGTTGGCATCGTTGATGAGCTTCGCTACGACTTCGCGGTAAGCGAGGGGATCAAGCAGATTCTCGAGCGTCAAGGCACCGAGCCCTAGCACGCGAGACTTCGGAACCCCAGCCGCCGTCAGTGCGGCTTGAATATCCTGGCCTCCCTTATCCCCATCAACCAAGAAGGCGACCCGGGCAGCTTCGAGGTCAAGGTCCGGATACATGGATGCTGGAACCTCAGACAGTCCAGGCGCCACCTGGTAGTCGAGATCATCCGCCTCGATCGCGAACTTAATCAGAGATGGGAGCAGGAGCATCTCAGCTGCGCCTTCAGCCAAAACCACACGTCGCGCAGGAGAGAATGCAGCGGCACCAGCGCCCATTGCCAGCATCAGTGGTGAATAACCGGCAGCACCACGCCAGAAACTACCCTCGATCACACTCCGCTGAGCGTTCACCTTGTCCGGTAATACTGCGCGAATATTTGACCCGAGGTCCGGAGGCAAGCAGGCAGGAGAGTGCGTCGTATAAATGATCTTTGCCGCCTGCTGCTGCGTCATAAATGTGTTGACGAGATCGGCTTGAGCATCGATGTGCAGGTGGGTCTCTGCCTCATCAATCAGAAGTACCGGAGGCACATTTGTGCCCTTCACCGCGAGGAATGCGACAAGCGCCACAAACATCTGGAGGCCGGCGCTTCGCTCGTGGAACTGCGTGATTGTCACGCCGTCCTGCTTGATGCGGATGGCGAGCACAGCGCCCTCGATCTTGAGTTGCGCAGTCAGCGTCGACTGCTTCCAGGCGTCCATGAACTTACGATGGAGCGCCTGATTCGCCTTCTCAATGAGGGTCTCGCGAGCGCCTTCGTCTCCGTTATTTATCTTCTCCCATAGTAGATCCAGGGAAAGTTCCGCCATCGCCGCTAGGTTCCGCAGCGCGGCGGGCGGCGTGTTGACCATATCCTGGGTGAGCGTATAGGTCGAGGCGAGCGAACGATCCTCGTCTGAGAACATGAGGATGTCCGGTGCGATTTCATAGAGTCGCTCTTCAACATCGTGAGCAGGGTCAGCTCGATCGAGCCATTGCTGTACTGATTCGAGCGCCTCGCGGAGCGGCCCAGCGAGTCCAAACTCCTCGAACTCTGCAATCCAAGTCGCGGGATCGAGCGCCTCCGCCACGCTAGGCGTTTCGTCGACGGAGAGATCTACATCGACGGAACGGATTGCTTCTGCCACCCGGGTGGCAAAGCTGATTCGCCGTTCCTCGGGTTCGGATGCGTCCCCTTCTTCAGAAGCTAGCGATGCGAGCGCGTTGAGGTTTGCCTTAGTCAGGGTTTTCTTGAGTGCCTTCAGGGATGTAACGAGTGGAGCTACGGCCTTTCGCGGGCGCGGGGTCACTGTTTTGACAACGCTGGCACCGGCGGCGCTACGTGAGAGTCGAAGTGCCTTCGGTGGCTCCTGCAGATCAAACTCCTCCACCTCGGCTCGGTCTACATCGTCAAGGAGATAGTAAGTACTAACAACAACGTCGCTGTCATTAATGGGCGTTGTACTCCGGGATCGCTCGGTCACTGAGAGCGACTTACCGTTGTCGATGTAAGCAAGGGCCTTGAGCAGCGTGGTCTTACCAGCCTCGTTCGGTCCGACTACCGCGATTACTTTATTGTCGAGGTTGACCTTGGCCTCGGTAAGCCGGCCGAAACCGTAAACCTCGGCTTTTACGAGCCTCACGATTGGTCTCCGCTTCCCAGCCCGAAGAATCGTTCGAAGAACGTCCCGAGCTTCTCAAGCACGCGCTGCTTCTTCTCGCCGTGGCCCCCGTCAGCAGCGAAGCGAGATGCAGGCGGCAGAACCTTGGTGATCGCTGTACCTGTGGTGCGGATCGCGCCGTCGCGGAAGGCGGTCTCAACAAAAACGCGGGTCTCGTCAGGGCGAAGGTTTTCATCCTGGATGATCGCGTCAAGTTCGGCTTCACGCTTGGCTGCTATGAATGCGCGCCACTCTTGGTCGAGCTCGCCGTCGACAGAGAGAGTGTCAACGAAGGCCTCAATGAGGTCCTTCTTATTACGCAGGGTCGGGCTGGCGTCGACGGCGCGGGTGATCTCGGCGCGGATCTCTTTGTCGTCGCCGTCGCCTCGTTCGTCGCGGTACTTCTGCACGAGCACGAGGATGTAGTCGACATTGATCTCGACCTGCTTGATCAGCTCGATCTCGAAGACGATGTCGTCGTTGATCTGTTCCTTGTCGCCATCTGCACCCTTACGGAACTCGGCGTACAGGTCGAGATAGACACTTCGGTAGTCCTGGGCTTGGCGGTCGGTAAGAATCTCATTGCCGGCAAAGTCGTCGAACGAGGTGAGGATGTTCTGCAGGCGCAGGATCGCGCCCAGCAGCCCAATGAATTCCTTCTGCGCAGACTCCCCGACGATAGGCTCGCCAAGTGGAAATGCTGCAAGCAGCTCTGTAACCTTCTCGGCGTAGTCACCGTAGTACTCGCCATACGGCTTCAGCAGGACAACGCCTTGCGCGTTCTTATTGCCGAACAGCGCAATGGCGTCGTTGGTGGCTTCCTCAAGGTTTCGGAAGCTCACAATGTTGCCGTACGTCTTCACCGAGTTCAGGATGCGGTTAGTGCGTGAGTAGGCCTGAATCAGTCCATGAGCCCGCAGGTTCTTGTCGACGAAGAGGGTGTTCATCGTGGTCGCATCGAACCCGGTGAGGAACATGTTGACGACGATCACCAGGTCGATGTCGCGGTTCTTCAGACGCAGCGATAAGTCTTTGTAATAGTTCTGGAACTTGTCGGCGCTGGTGTCGTAACTAGTGCCGAACATCCCGTTGTAATCCTGGATCGCATCTTCAAGGAACGAGCGAGCGTCCATGCTCAGCGCTCCCGTGTCGAAGCCTTCCTCGTCGAGCGCTCCGTCTTCGACGGCGTCGTTCGCGCCGTAGGAGTAGATCAGCCCCACCTTCAGTTTGCGGTCAGAAGGAAGCTGCTCCTGCAGCAGTTGGAAGTGGTTGTAATAGACCCGCGCAGCCTCGATCGAGGCGGTCGCGAACAGAGCATTGAAGCCACGCACGCGTTTGTCGCCAAGGGTGTAGTGCTCGGCACGTTTGGTCTTCTGGTCGAAGTGCTCCAGGGTGTACGACACGATCTGGCTGATGCGCTCCGGGGCGAGCAGCGCCTTCTCCGTGTCGATCGAGGAGACCGGTTTGTCGACGACGTTGCCCACCTTGACGGTGTTGACGTAGTCGATGCGGAAGGGAAGCACGTTCTTGTCGCTGATCGCATCCACGATCGTGTACGTGTGCAGCTTCTCACCGAACGCCTGCTCGGTGGTCTTGAGCTGCGGATTCCCGCCGCTGCCAGAGTTCGCCGCGAAGATCGGCGTGCCGGTGAACCCGAACAGGTTGTACCGCTTGAACGCCTTTGTAATTGCGGTGTGCATGTCGCCGAACTGCGAACGGTGACATTCGTCAAAGATGATCACGACATGACCGTCGTAGATCGAGTGACCCTTGTTCCCGCCGATGAAGGTCGAGAGCTTCTGAATCGTGGTGATGATGATTCGTGCGCCAGGGTCTTCGAGCTGCTTCTTCAGCACTGCCGTAGAAGTGTTTGAGTTTGCGGCACCCTTTTCGAACCGGTCGTACTCGCGCATCGTCTGGTAGTCGAGGTCCTTACGGTCCACAACGAACAGCACCTTGTCTACGGACGGAAGCTTTGACGCAAGCTGCGCTGCTTTGAAGCTCGTGAGCGTCTTGCCGGAGCCGGTGGTGTGCCACACATACCCGCCCGCAGCGATGGTGCCTAGCTGCTTGTAGTTGGTGGAGATGTCGATCTTCTGCAGGATCCGCTCGGTCCCCACGATCTGGTACGGACGCATCACCAGCAGCATCTTGTCTGCGGTCAGTACGCAGTACTTAGTCAGAATGTTCAACAGCGAATGCTTAGCGAAGAATGTCTTCGCGAACGCGCCCAGATCAGTGATCGGCTTGTTTTGCGCATCCGCCCACCACGACGTGAACTCGAACGAGTTCGAGGTCTTGCGCACACGCTTCGAACCGGCGGCCTCGCTCAGATGCTGCCGACGAGTGGTGTTGGAGTAGTACTTCGTCAGCGTGCCATTGCTGATCACAAACAGCTGCACGTACTCGAACAGCCCAGAGCCTGCCCAGAAGCTGTCCCGCTGGTAGCGGTCGATCTGGTTAAAGGCTTCGCGAATGTCGACACCGCGACGTTTGAGTTCGATGTGCACCATCGGCAGGCCATTGACCAGGACGGTCACGTCGTATCGGTTCGAGCGTGCGGAGCCGCCGTCCCTTTGACCGATCTCGTACTGGTTGATCACCTGCAGGCGATTGTTGTGAATATTCTGCTTATCGATCAGCAGGATGTTCTTCGTCGAGCCATCGTCCCGCTTCAGCAGTTGGACGTGATCCTCCTGGATGCGCACCGTCTTCTCGACGATGCCATCGTTCGTCCCGGCGATCCGCTCGGTAAAGAACTGCTCCCACTCGATATCTGAGAATGTGATGTGGTTCAATGCCTCGATCTGAGCGCGCAGGTTCGCGACCAGCTGCGTCTCAGATGTGACGGGAAGATATTCGTACGCCTGCGACTGCAGCAGGCGGACCAGCTCACGCTCAAGATCAGCTTCCGACTGGTACGACGAGGCAGCCGAAGCATCAGGAATGTACTCGGCAACAACCGTGCTCTCGCTACTAAGCGCGATCGGGTCGTACTTGCGCGGAAGGTCACTCATGCGGCTGCCTCCTCGAACGTCAGGAGCTTGTCGCGGTAATACTCGTACTGTGTGCGACGAGCGGCGAGTTCGGCAGGAAGGCCGACGCTGAGATCGTTTACCAGCGCGTCGAACTTATCGAGTAGGTCCGAGATGCTTTGCTGCACGTGTAGCGCGGGAAGCGGAATGAGTACCTGCTCCGCTTCGGACTTTCGGATAGACGGCACTGCGCCGGAGTCGTTTGCCAAGCGGCTTAGATCAAAGGTTTGCATCCAGTGATAGAGAAACCTTGAGGTCACTCGTTCAGTTGGGATGAGGCCCATGACATTGTTGTCGTATGCGGACGGGAAGGAAAGCACCCGCTTCTTGTTGGTAGCGACGGCCGCACCAATCTTGGGAAAGATGACTGTGCCCTCCGGCGCAGGGCGCACACCGAGCTTCTTTGCCACTTCAGCGTCGACGTAGTGATTGGCACGAGTCATTACAGTCTCATTACCGACCAAGTTCATGTCGCTGACTTTATAAAACGGATACTCGCCCTCGGTTTGTCCTTGGTGAGCGTTCGGGAATCCCCATCCACTACGCACCTCAACGACGCTCCCGAGAGGGACGCGCGGAATAGACGAATCAAAGGTCATCTGCAGATGCCGGTAGTACTCATACTGGCGGCGTCGAGCCTCCAGCTCCGCCTCCAGCTCCGCCTCCAGCTCCGCCTCCAGCTGAGTGAACTGATCCAAGATTCTCACGATCTCCCGCTGCACCTCGAGAGGTGGGACGGGGATTCGAAATCCCATAATGGCGGTCTTGCTACCACGGGGCATCTTTGCCCCTTTGGCGTGCTGCATGTTGTATGTAAAGAAGCCATCCGAGGAAAGCAGATAATACAAGAATTCGGAATCAACGTCTTTCACGAACGCCGAACGTAGGCGAACAGCGAGCACATCCCCGCTGCAGCCGCCCGCATTCGTCGCGCGCCAGACCTTCTTGAGATAGGGGCGGATATTGCCCAGCAGGATGTCGCCGGGCTGATATGCCGTAAGGCGCGCGGTATTCGGAAGGTAGCTCGCATCGACTCGACCGCCCTTATCTGCAACGAGATTGTCGACGCCCACAAATGAGGTTCCATCGAGGTTGGCCGCATCGACTCTAGTCGAGGAGTATTCCGCAATCTCGTAGAGTGCGAAGTGACGAACACCCTCAGGAGCAAGCTCCATGATTAACTCGTCCATCCGGCTCATAGGTCGCTCTCCCACAGAGCTACGTCGTCTTCAGGATCAGCCGTTGCGGAGTCCCCGTTCGCAGGGAAGATCACCGCGACAGCATGCGTGTAGCCAAGTTGATTTCTGTAAAGAGCTAACTTCCGCCGGTCCCGCTCCAGGTCACCTCGACCTTTCTTAGCCTCGATGACAACAAGATTCTCAGACGTCCCGCGCAGGTGGACAATAATATCCGGGTAAACAGTCGTCCCATTTGCGTCAGTTGATAGCACTTGTGTTTCAAGTCCATCAAGTTGTTTCTGGATGTTCCCATTGGGGTTGTCGGCCCAACGGTTATATTCGCAGTCAACGTTCCATTCAGGGAAATGCTGTTGCAGATATTCAGCGAGCTTGTGCGTGAGGCTGCGTTCGTTAACGTCAATCTCGAAAAGATAACGGTCACGCGCAAGGAGCGTTCGGTATGCCGAACGAACTCGACCTAAGACATCATCAGGTGCGAGGCTCACGCCGTGCCTTCCAGATCTGTCACGATCTCGTCGATCGAGATTCGCAGCTCCTGCTGACGGGCGACGATGCGTGCGATGTCGGCGTTCAGCTCGGTGATGTCGACGGCCACGCGGGTGTCCTCGGCAACAACGTACGACGACACCGCGATGTTGTAGCCGTTGGCCGCGAGGTCTTCGTTGGACACGAGTTTCGCGAAGTGGTCCGCATCACCACGTGCAGTGAATGCGTCGAGGATCTTCTGCTGGTAGGTCTCGGAGAGCTTGTTCTTATTGCCGGAACGAGTGAACTCGGCCGAGCCATCGATGAACAGCACCGCATTATCGCTCTTCGACTTCTTGAGCACCATGATGCACGTTGCGATGGTGGTGCCGAAGAAGAGATCTGGCGGGAGTTGGATAATGGCATCCACATAGTTGTTATCCACCAGGTATTTGCGGATCTTCGCTTCCGCGCCGCCGCGGTAGAGCACACCAGGGAACGAGACAATCGCTGCGGTTCCGTTCACTGCGAGCCAGTTCAAGATGTGCATAGTGAAGGCGAGGTCGGCCTTCGACTTCGGTGCCAGCACACCGGCCGGGGAGAAACGCGGGTCGTTGATTAGCAGCGGATTAGCGTCGCCATCCCACTTGATTGAGTAGGGCGGGTTGGACACGATCGCCTCAAACGGCTCATCATCCCAGTGCTGCGGGTCGGTCAGCGTGTCGCCGTGGGCGATGTTGAACTTCTCGTAGTTGACGTCGTGCAGGAACATGTTGATGCGGGCGAGGTTGTACGTGGTCAGATTTATCTCCTGACCGTAGAAGCCCTGTCGCACCTTGCCCTTGCCGAGCACCTTTTCAAACTTCAGCAGCAGAGAGCCAGAGCCGACGGCCGGGTCGTAGACTTTGTTCACCTCGGTCTTACCCACCACCGTTATGCGGGCCAGCAGCTCGGAGACCTCCTGCGGGGTGTAGTACTCGCCACCCGACTTACCAGCGCTCGAGGCATACATCTGCATCAAGTACTCGTAAGCGTCGCCGAATAAGTCGATTGAATTGTCTTCGAAGTTGCCCAGCGGCAGGTCACCGATGGCATCAAGCAGCTTGACGAGCTTCTCGTTGCGCTTGGCGACAGTGTTACCGAGCTTGGAACTGTTGACCTCGAGGTCGTCGAAGAGGCCCTTCAGGTCGTCTTCGCTGTCACTGCCAACGGCCGAACCCTCGATGTTATGGAAGACGCGCTCAAGAGTCTCGTTCAGGCTCTCGTTCTGCGCGGCATGCTTCCGAACATTGGCGAACAGCTCGGAAGGAAGAATGTAGAAGCCCTTCTCCGAGACAGTCTCCTTGCGGCCGAACTCTGCCTCGGAGTCAGCCAAGGTGGCGTAGTCAAAGTCAGGGTCACCGGCCTTGCGCTCACCGGTATTGATGTAGACAGCGAGATTCTCGGAAACGAACCGATAGAAGAGCATGCCGAGCACGTAGCTCTTGAAATCCCAGCCATCGACACTGCCGCGCAGGTCATTTGCGATCCGCCAGATCGTCTTGTGCAGCTCGGCGCGCTGAGCCTCTTTGGTTGTCGGAGCCATCACCACTTCACCGCCATCGACGGCACGCGTGTAACAAGTAATCCATTCGTGGTTGAGCAAGTCATATCGGGTGCGTTCTCCTCCACATGAAGTGGGTTCGTTAGTTATCCACAAAGCGTTCTCTCAGGCTATCGGCGACCGCAGACGCTGGCCTGTCCCACTTCGGGTGATTCGCTTCCAGGAGATACCTCGAACCAGAAGCTGAATACTACTCTATTTATACCATGACCAGCGCTTTTCGTGAACCCTGAGCCGCTGTGCGGAGCACTCACATGGCGGCCCGGCAGTCATGACACTCTTTCAGTTGAATAGGCGGCGACCGCCCCAGACGAGAACTCGTTCGTTCTGCAATCCGGGCGGTCGCCGCCTTGCTAGTTATCGCCGCCCGGGTGACCGGGCGGCTCTTCGACTTCGCTGGCAGGGAGGACGTGGAGCTCCTTGAGCCGAGTCCAGTTGTCCCGCAGCAGCATCGTCCAGGTGATCGCTCCCCAGTAATCGGGGAACTTCAACTGGTTGCCGAGCCACTTCTGGCTACCTTTCTTGCGAACGGCCACCCGGAACGTCGTCTGGGTCAGAAGCAGCCCGCGAACCCGCTCCGGTACGTCGGTGTCTTCGCCAGCCTCGTTTGGAAGGCCAACGATCACTGCATCGCCGACAACCATGGCGTTCAGGCGTGCCTCGGGGACGTGGTGGCCCCACAGGAACGTTGCCCGTGCGTTGAAAGGCAGATGCTTCAGCACTCCCTCCTCGTTCACATAGATCGTGACGGCGAGCGAAGGGATAGTCACCGCCTCGACCCATCCGCCCACAGCAGCCTGGTAGTCAACGAGTCCGTCGAACTGTCGCAGCTCCAACGGGGCGTTCGTGTCGCTGGGGATCAGGATTCCGGCGACCATGTCAGGCCACCGGTTCGAATGGGCTGTGGTCACAGTGATCGCCGTTGGGATCTTCCGGATTGACCCGAACATCCCACCCGCTGGGGCCGGTGAGTCCGATGATCATGCACCAGATCGCTGCGTCGAAAACGTTGTCGAAGCAGGCGAAGGTGTTCTGCCAGTCCTCTTCATCCTTCCGGCTGATCTGGATCATGAAGTGATGCGGATCTACCAGCGTTTGAAACACTCGCGATGGGACGTCCATCCCGACAACCGGATCGTCCACGGGGCCGGCCAGCACTACGTCTCCGAGCACGAACCGCAAGGGTCGACCCGGAGTGGCATAGTGCCAGCTGAGCGCCGTGGCCCGAGCGTTGAAGCCACCCCGCCCCAGCGTTGCGGCCTGGTTGGCCCAGATCGTGCTGCTGAGTCGCTCCAGCTCGAACGGCTTAACCCATCCGCCAGTGACTCGCTCGAACTCGTCGATGTCGACGAGATCTCGAACCTGCACGGCACTTTCACTATGACGCGGGATCACGATAGTTCTGACCATCGCTCCCACCTCCTTACTGTTGTCGCGGCCGAGAACTCGGACTGAGTTCTCTTACGAAGCCGCGAAGCAGCAACGAGGTGTGTTGGGGTGGCCGATCGGGACAAGGCAAAGAGCCCTGATCCCAACCGGCCACCTTCCCCGCGGATTGCGCCTGCGGGGATTGCCTGAGTCAGGCGGATGCTGGCTTGCTCCGGGAAGACTTGCTCCCCGTTTCACCGCCAAAGATGGCTTCGATCGCGCTCTGCTTGGTCTTGGCTTCGCGGTCAATCTCGGCACGTACCGTCTCAGCCCTGGCAAGGACTTTCGGATCGGACTTGCTGGTCACGACCCAGGCCTCCAGAGCGATCCGGATCTCTTCGGTGACACTGCGGTCGTTCAGCTGGGCGATGACGTCCAACTGTGCCCTCAGGTCGTCGCTGATGCGCACCGCCAGGGTTCGCATCTGAATACTTGTCCCGGCCACGGGGGCCGGCGTTTGCTCACTCATATGAACAACCTCCTCATCGGAAGCGGCTGACGAACTCCGAGTGAGTTCCTCTGCGCCGCAGACCGACGAGGTGGACGAGTGATTATGGCAGACCTGCGAATGGCGTCAATATTCCAGTCGTAAGCGTTGTAAAAACTACGGCGATAGTCCCTTGAATGAATCGTGCTCATGCTTCAAAGTCATGGGCAGTTATGCAACTGGCTTATATCCACACACCAGAATCAAGAGCTTCAAATCGAGGCTTCGCCGACGGCACTGGTGCTACCGCGCAATTCTTTCTGCCAAACGGCGTCGCCGTTGACTCCTCCGGCATGGTCTACGTTGCTGACAGCTACAACCACCGCATCCGCAAAATTGAGTAGTTGAAACCAGATCACCATCTCATTGAGAAGAGCCCGCCGAGCGACGAGTAGTTGCCCAGGCGGGCTCTTCTCATGTCGCTCGAGGCGGGCTCGAGTGTTGGGACGCTTCAAGCGACGGTCATGCTGCCGCTGAAGATTCCCTGGCTGATACGTGCAAAGTGCTGCAAAAGCACTCCACCGCTGATGTGGGCCAACCCGTCGACACGTGCATTGTCTGCAAGCTGGACGCCGCCACGAACGATCGCCCGACCGCCGATGCTGCTCTTGTCGCGGAGGGTGCAGAAGTCAGTGACTACTGCATCTTCTTCGATCACCGCCTTACCAAAGAGCCGCACGCTGCCGACTACGACTGCACGGCCCTTGATCATGGCGCACCTGTCCACATAGACACTCGGCCCAACGTGGGCCGTGATTGCGACAAGGCCACCGCCCGTTGGGTGGGTGCGGTATGTCGCATCGGCTATTTCGATTTCGAGCGGTGGTGGTTCGCTGGGCCACATGTTCCATGGGTTCAGCCGCGTCGTCGCTGTTTCCACTGCTTTGTACATAACTTCTCCTAAACGAGTTAGAGCTCCGTTCCCTGCGGATGCAGGAGCCTCGACATGACCGCGTTGGTCGATGTCGCTGCTCCCGCATCCGGGCGGAGTAGCTATGTAGGATGCTCAAGCCTGAATCGCAGGCGAGCTATTTGGTTGAGCGCGAAACTGTCCAGCAAGCTCAACTGCCCGAGATTATCTCATTTAGTTGCGCTTTTGTCAACAGTTTTAGTGGCGTGAACAGTCACGACTGCCCCACATATAGCGCTCATGCCGCTTGCCAGCGGGTTGAATGGACGCGTACCGATCGCGAACTACTGCTCGGTTCGATCGCCGTCAGGATCAATATCACCTTCGTCCATTTCTTCATCGTCAGCAAAGATGTCTCGCTCACTCCGCTGTATAGGACGGTCATCAATGTACAGCGGCTTATCGCTCTGCCGGCCAAAGTTTGGTGTCTCCAGGACAGCCAGATTATCAATAGGCCCTGAATCGCCGTCAGTTGAAAGTATCCAGGCCAGGACATCAAGCGAGTTCGATAACCTCTCGATTGCGATTGCCGGGTCAGCTGAAGAACGCGACTGTTCGCCAGCTTCAGGAAAGAGCTGCCAGATATTGAAGCTATTCACCGGATGAAGCAGTGATTCGAGGGCATCGCCACTCAGACAGAACTCTTCATCGGGTCGCGGGTCTGAGGTACTGGCACGTTTCAACAGAACGAACTCCTGCACTGCTGCTGGATACTCGTCTCGGATCGCCTGACTAATAGCTTGGTTGAACACAGATTCGCTAGAACCAACGAAACCGGACGGCGGCCACCATCTGAAGTTGAGCTGCATAAGAGCTTCGTCAGCCAAGAGTTCGCGAAAGACGGCTCGACCCTCGACGGTGAAGTAACCCAGGATCTGCCGCTGGGTCAGCCGAAGTATCTCGATAGCCACCCGGTCTGTTCCGTTAGCCCGACATGGCGTGTGAGTGCGCATAGCCAGTTGGTTGGCCAACTCGGCATAAGCTTCCTTGCGCATTTCAAAGTAGGCGCTCTTTTTATAGAAGAGGAGTGCCTGCGTGAGGGCGTCCCGCTGGCTGACGGTGGTTGCCCGCCTTACCTCGTTCCACGCCTCAGGGTCGCGGCGCAGCGCAAGCATACTCATGTCGTAACGAAGCGTCAGAATCAGGATCTGCTGGTGTTGGTAGTTGCCAATCCCATGTTCGATCACACAGCCGATGGCCATGTACGCGGCAATATGCCGATCACTCGGGTGGAGCTGCTGATACTCCAGCTGGTCTCCTACAACCGCCAACTGTTGTATTTCTGGTGCTCGCCGACGAATGCGCTCAGGTGAGACCCCAACGCCTTCGCGCAGCACTTCGAGTTCACCCAGAACCGCGCTACTAGCAGGGCGCGACGATGAGGAGTGGTCTGCGTCGGGTAGCTCGGTTCCTTCCTGGGTCATATGCCCAGAATACGCAAGCCCGAACCCGTCCGTTGTTTGCTCCGGTTCGACACCGCATCCCGGACAGAGACTGGCTATCCAGTGAACCCTCCAGCTAGAAGGCTGATTTCAGGCGGATATTCCGCCACTGGAATCAACGGAGGACACCATGTTCGGAACCACCAAAGAACTCGCCACGACGGGCGGTTCGTTCACCCCGCAAGCCTTGTCAGAGATGTCCGGCGGCATGCAGCGGCAGACCGGGCGCGAGATCGAGCGAATGCAGGCCCAAGCCCTGGTCGCTGATGTGCGCGAGCAAGGCCGGGCACTGCTAACCAACACAGCGCTGCAGAACGTCGGCGCGCTGACGGCGCTGGAGCAGCATCTGATCCAGGTCGCACCGCTCGGCGAGGCCCGGTACAAGCACATCGTCGATGCCTACGCGATGGGTGCTTCACAAGCCATCGCCAGGTGGTGACCGATGCTGGCGCTGGTTGCCCTGCCGTTCCTCCTTGGAGCGCTGGTCATCGGCTGGATATGGGAAGGAGCGTGGTGGCTCGTGGACTGGTTCCAGAACCGGAAAGCACGACGGATCGCCCGGATTGAAGCTGAGTTGGATCGCACTCAAGCAGAACTGCGCCAGACGATCCTGCGGCTGGCCGATGAGCTCGGTGGTAACGCTCACGAAGCTCGCAAGGCGCTGATCCGCGAGTCGTATCTGGCGTCCGGACAGGTACCAAGAACAGGGGCAAGTTCCCGTTGAGACGGTGGGGCGGCTCATGACTGCTCTTGAGTCCGTCCCCAGCGTGCGAGGAGCCAACACCCCCCGCGCCGTCGTTGTAATCGCGTCTACAAGCACGACTAGAACATTGACTTCCGCCCGGGCCTGGTTCATAACCAACCACCGCGACCCGAGCGGTCACAGGCCTCGCATTGCGCGAGGAATCAATAACTGAATAGGCAGCCGCAAGGTTGCCAGACCTCATGGAAGGAGGAGATATGACGAACACAACAACATCAACCCAGGGGAAGGAGGCGGACGCCGTCGGCCTCCTTTGGGTGATCAGCAAGGACGAGCTACACGCGCCGCCGTGGCTGGGCGAGCAGAGCCTTCGCGAGCAAGAAGAACTGCTCAGGCGGCAAGCCGAACAAGACGGAGTCCTCCTTGAAGCTGTCTTCACTCGCGAAGTCTCATTCGACCCGGAACCGCAGCGTTTGTTATTCGAGCTGCTCGACTGCACCAAGCGATGGCCAACCGCGCGGATTTACCTGCTGCGCGAGTCGTTTATCCGTGAACCCTCGACGCTCATGTTGTACAGCGACGTCCTGAAGGCTCTTGGAGTCGAACTGGTCATCTGCGACTAGTGAGGTCAGGTCGTGCCCGTCGTCAGCAACGACAGCGGGCACGACCACCCCGCAGCGACGACCCGATTGTCGTTGTGGAATCTGCAACCACCCCGACCAGACGATTGACAGCCCGCGCCGGATGGCGCATAACCAATCGTCCGTCTGCTCGTCGAGTGCGAGTAGGAGAAAGGAGTACATCGACATGACCAATCAAACAACAACCTCAGTACCGGAGGACGACGGCCTCGTGCTAAAGCAATTCAAGGTCTGTTATGCCGATCCGCCCTGGGACATCCAGCAGAAGGGAGCCCGCGGGGCACTGCAGCACTACGACCTGATGACCCTCGACCGCATCAAGGCGATGCCGATCCCTGACCTGATGGCCCCAGATTCGACACTGCTGCTCTGGACAACCAACGCAGCTTTACCCGGGGCCCTGGAGGTCATGCGGGCGTGGGGCTTCACCTATAAAACGAACGCTGTCTGGGACAAGTACTACATGGGGCTCGGCAACTACTTCCGTGGCAGCCACGAGATCTTGCTTCACGGCGTGCGTGGCAAGGCACCGTTCAAGTTCCATGGTCAACGCTCGACGCTACTTTTCCCGCGCCAGGGTCACTCGCATAAGCCCGAAGAGATGATCCCCCTGATCGAGCGCGTCCTCGATGGACCTTACTTGGAGCTGTTTGCTCGTCAGCGCCCGAACTCCCATGCGGACTGGTCGGTGTGGGGCAACGAGATCGACTCCGACCTCATCATCCCCGGCTACCCGGTTCCATCGGACTACTGTGCTCACACTCTGGCCGGTGGCGAAGGACAGGACCATGCCTAATGGCCGACGACACCCCGAGGACTCTCGCGCAGCGCTTCTTCCGCACCTGCCTATTCATCCTGGGCGGCATCCTCGCGCTGTGGCTAGCGCTGGAGCTGCTCGCCCAGCTTTGGGGTTGGCTGCTGCTAACAGCTGGTGTCGCCGCGTTCATCTGGGCGGTCGTCTGGTTCATCCGCTGGCGTCGAGATCGGCAGTGGTGAGCATGAGCACATTCGCCTCTGGCAAGTCGTTGCGGAATACACAACGGGTATTGACAAAACGAATCGACTCGTCCATAAACATTCGTCCCCCTAATGGGAAGCACCCTGAATCTGTCTGCGTCCGCAATGCGAAAGGAGTAATCAGAAAGGAGGTCAACCATGACTAACCGACGAAGTCGTCGCCGCTATCGAAAGAAGCAAGATCGACACGTTTGGGTGTTCTCGGAACTCAACCATGATCTGCGCCCTGAGCAGATCGCCAAGATCATCACCACTGCTGGCCTCGAGCAGGCCCGGTTGGAAGCCGAAGCCCAGCAACAAGCCCCAGAGGCAAGGCCCGGTGGTGCGGGAGGTGACCATGTCTGAGTCCCTCGTCTTCACCCGTTTGCATTTGCCGCGCCCACTTACCCCGAACACCCTCCGGCAACTGCTGGAACGCATGATGAGCGGTGACGTGCCGCGCCCACTCATTCTGGAAGTGCATGCCACGAGCGCCGGTGTCACCCATTTACTTGGGTGCGCACCAACCGCCGTCCAGCGGTTGAAACGGCTACTTTCGGGCAGTCTCCCCGGGGTGGGTTTTGAGGCCACGACCCGGCCGGACGTGGCCGCTGTCAGCCGGGTCGTCGCCCACCCCACCAGCCTGCCTTTAGCCAACGTTGAAGCCGAAGAGATATCCGCAGCTATCTACCAAGCTCTCGCTGCCCGGCGAGGAGACGAGCAGGTGGCGTTGCAGATAATCGTCGGTCGCAGTCATGCACCGCGCTCACTTCCGCCGAACGCTCCAGATCCTCTTCAGCCGTTCGGTTCACGACTACTCGATGGTGTCCGCCCCGCATCGGGAACGACGAAGACCCAGCTGTCCCAGCGGATGTCCGTCCCGACGCTGGCCACGACGCTGCGTATCGCCGTCACTGCGAAAACAAAGAAACGCCACTCTGCGCTGACCTGGGAAGTGTTCGGGGCATTGCAGTTACTGGAAAGTCCCGGCGTGCACTTCACGCTCAACCGCGACACACCCTTCCGCTGGGCGACAGCATCCGTGGGGCGGGGCTTGCGGCTCTCGGCCAGCGAACTGCTCCCGCTGCTGGGCTGGCCGCTCGGCGACCGGGACTACCCGGGCATCCCAGGTGCTCATCCCCGCTTGCTGCAAGTGCCAGAAGTCGTCTCGCGCACCGAGTCGGTGTTCGCCACCGGCACCGCGCCAGGGCCCAAACGTCCGGTCGGCATCGACCCCATTAGTCGCCTGCAGCACGCTGTCGTGCTTGGTCCGACAGGGTCAGGTAAATCGACGCTGCTGGAGCACCTGATTCTTTCCGATATCAAAGCGGGCAGAGCCTGCTGCGTGATCGAGCCGAAGTCCCAGCTCATCGAACGCATCCTGGCCACCGCGCCTAAAGAGACTGCTGAGCGCATCGTGGTGCTCGACGCGACCGATACCGAAGCACCGGTCGGCTTCAACCCACTCGATGTTGGCGACCGTGACCCCGACATCGTCGTCGATGGAATACTCGCCGCCCTGGCCGCTGTGTTCAACGACAGTTGGGGGCCGCGCACCGAGTACCTGATCCAGGGCGCACTCCTCTCGCTGGCTCGTGCCGGCCAGAAACGAGCCGAGCCGTACACCCTGATCGATCTACCTCGGCTATTCACCGACGACGCCTTCCGCAGACCCATCGTCGCCGCCGTGCAAGACGACATCACCCTGGCAGCCTTTTGGGAAGAGTTCGAAGCGATGCGCCCAGCCCAGCGAGCCGCCGTCATCGCCTCACCACTAAACAAGCTCCGCAAAATCGTGATGCGAAAACCCCTCGTCGCTGTGCTCGGTCAGTCCAAGCCACGCTTCCGACTCCGGGACATCTTCCGGGATCGCATGGTCGTCCTCGTCCCACTCAACGACGCCCTCCTCGGCACCGGCGCCTCCAGGTTGCTGGGCAGTCTGGTAGTCGCCGAACTGTGGATGGCCACGCTAGAGCGGGCACAGGAAAAGAGTCCGATGAAACGACCCGGCATGGTCTTCATCGACGAGGTACAGAACTATCTGCACCTGCCCACGCCGATCGATGACGTCTTAGCCACCTCTCGTTCTTACGGAGTTGCCTGGCATCTGGCACACCAGTACCGCGACCAACTACCGAGCAAGATGCGCACCGCGCTTGACGTCAACGCCCGCACAAAGATCTGTTTCGGCCTCGACCCCGATGACGCCCGCGACATGGCTAGGCAAGCTCCGCTGCTGACCGCCGACGACTTTCAAGCCCTCGACCAACACCACATCTACACCCGCCTGGTCGCAGGCGGCACCCCCATGCCCTGGTGTTCAGCCCTCGCACTACCACCGCTAATCGAGACCAGTCACGGCCGCGAGATACGTGAAGCGAGCCGACGTCGATACGGGGCCGACCCACCCGAGGCGGCACCCGTGGCAGAGAAGAAAATCGCGGCGTCTGCGTCGACGCATCAGAAGGCGAGGCGAACATGAGCCTTCGACTCAGGCGACAAGTGTCCGGTCGCGCGTCCCGTCGCTATTCGTCTCACCACCCACAGCCACCGCCGGTGCCGCCCCTGTTCCGCCTGTTCTGCTCGCTTCGCGGCTGGGACTCTCCCTGCATTGCAAGGGACTTCACCCACACCACCGGCAGGAGGCAACCATGACCAGCCGAAGCATCGTGCAGCTCGAGCAGCACCTCACCGAACGCGACATCCGCATCCTGGAAGACCTCGAGCGCTTCCGTCTGCTGACCACCCGACAACTCCAACGACTCCACTTCCCCGCAGTACCACTTGGCCCTCACACCACCAGCAGCAGCGCGACTCGTGGCACGACCCGCGTCCTCGGTCGGCTGGAAAACCTGGGTGTCATCGCCCGGCTGGCCAGGCGCATCGGTGGAATCACGCACGGCTCGGCGCTCACGGTCTGGCAGCTCGGTGCGGCCGGCGACAGGTTCCTGCGTGCCCGACGCGGCGAACCCAAACGCCGCCGCTATATCGAACCGGGCCGCACCTTTATGACCCACATGCTCGAAATTGCCGACACCGCTGTTGCCCTGATCGAACAAGCAAACGCCGGACGCTTCGAGCTGTTGGAGCTCGAGCTTGAACCCGCCTGTTGGCGACAATTCACCAGCGGCAGCACCGCAACCATGATCCTCAAACCAGACCTGCTAGTCGTCAGCGCCGATGCAGAAACCGAAACGCACTCGTTCGTCGAAGTTGACCGGGACACCGAACACCTGCCAGCCGTGCTTCGCAAGTGCCACACGTACCAGCGCTACAGGGCCACCGGGAATGAACAAAGTGGCCGCGGCCTGTTCCCGGCGGTGGTCTGGATCGTGCCTGATGCCATTCGCGCCAAACGCATCCGCGAGGCGATCACCGCCGAGAAGCAACTCGATACGAACGTGTTCTGGATCATCACGCCGGAGTCCATGAACAGTCAACTCGCCCCATATCCGGCACCTGTCAATACCTAACCGAAAGGAGGAAAGATATGAACTCACCAACAATCACCACCACGGCTGCTGCGGCACCGGATCAAACCGAACGCGCCCGGCAGATCATTGAACTCGGGCTCGCGCTCGACCCCGAGATGCGCAGCCACACCCTCGCTAGGCTCATCGCCGCCAGCCTGCACGAAGGCTCTGGCACTGCCTTGGAACACTTCGCAGCAACCGGCACCATCGATGCCGAGAATATGCTCGGCGAACTCAACTACCTGGTCGTTCCGCTGGAGCGCGAAGGATGGGTCGATGCCCTTGGGCGCTACGTGCTCTTCTCCGCAGGAGCACGATCATGAGCGAATACGAATCGCGCCCGGCACGCGGACCCGACGGCATCGACTGGCGACGCTTGGAGGTGGCGACTAACCGGTTCAGTCAGTACATCAATGAAGGGATCGCCAAGGCCCAAGCCGAGCACACCGAGATAGACGATCCGACCGCCCGCTGCATCGCCCACACCCTGGGACGCGGGTTGGGTCGCGAATCTTGCCTAGCCGAGTTCGGTCGCACCGGCGAAGGAAGCTACGACCAACTGCGAGAGGAATACCTCGTCCTCTATTGCAGCGATACCGCCAGTCCAGAAGTGAAGGAGTTGATCGACTGGCTCGGCACCCACCTGATCCACCGCGACGGCCATCAAAATCTGCGCCGTTTCCAAAACGAGCATCTGCCGCCGAAGCTCGAACGAGTGCTGGTGCCGACGGGAGTCGAGGTCGGCGACTGGTATCTGACCGTCCACGTCCCCGCGAGCTACAACCGGGCCGCGATCGAGGAGCTGACGGCGACGCTCACCGAGCTGCAGCTCGACAAAGACGTCGCGTTGCAGGCCTTCCTGAACCTGCCGGACGTCAACGCCATGAGTGGCGACATCATGCAGGACTTCCACGACAACTACATCGGCACCTACATGAGCATCGAAGAAGCCGTCAGCGAGCTGGCCGAAGTCGATGAGCTTGAGCGGGACCTCCACGACTACGCAGAGCAGCGACACCTGTTTATCGAGCAGGTCACACCCGACTACGAAGCCCTCCGCGAAGAGGCTGAAGGCGTCTACGACATTGTCGAGAGAGAAGGACGCGTCTATGTCTTCTACAAATAGCACGGCCTGTCACCGCGCAAGACCCCCGACAAGCCCGAAGAAGGTGTTCTCCGGAGGCAGACGCGTGCTGTTGCGGAATACTCAACACCCGACCTATTCCGGCTCTTTCGAGGTAAAATGGGACAGTAAACGGAGACCACAACCGATGGCGAATCACGCGTCGGGCATGCGTCCCAGCCCGATAGAAACCGGGGCGCACACTCCAGTACCGCTCTCTCGAATCCCCCGGTTCGATGCTGCTCTCACTCATCTAAAAGGAGGGCGGTCATGAGCCTGCCTGAATCTCACACCACCGCGTTTCTTGCTGCTCCGCCCAAGCTGCGCCCAGCGGTGATAGAGATCGAAGAGAACGAGATTCCGCCCACACTCGACAGCAGCAATCCCCTCGCTGGCGTGAACGTAGAACCCGGGTCACGAGCAGTCACCTACCTCCGCGTCTCCAGCAAGGGACAGGTCAACACCGACTACGACCCCGAGGGCATCTCGATCCCCGCACAGCGACTTTCGTGCCAACGCAAAGCCGAGCAACTCGGATTGACCATCGTGGCCGAGTATGTGGAACCGGGACGCTCGGCCACGGAGATGACTAAGCGAGTTGCCTTCCAGCAAATGCTCGAACGCATCCGACGCGACCGTGACGTCGACTTCGTCATCGTGTACAAGCTTTCGCGTTTCGCCCGCAACCGTACCGACGACGCGATCGTCATGGCCGACCTGCAAAAGCGCGGCGTCGGCTTGGTATCGGCAACAGAGCAGATCGACGCCACTCCAGTCGGACAGCTCATGCACGGCATCCTGTCCGCGTTCAACGAGTACCGCTCGCGCGAAGACGGCGCTGACATCGCCTACAAGATGGGCCAGAAGGCCAAGAGCGGTGGCACGATCGGTCGCGCCCCAATCGGCTACCAGAATACGATCGACCGCCTCGAAGGACGAGAAATTCGCGCCGTCAGCATCGACAAGGAGCGTGCGCCGTTCGTCAAACTCGCCTTCGAAATGTACGCGACAGGAAAATACTCCTACCAGGACATTGCCGACGAACTAACCGAACGCGGCTTGACTACTCGACCCACCGCACGGCGTCCAGCGGGGCCAATCTCAGATACAAAGATCCAGCAGATGCTCCGCGACCGGTACTACATCGGCAAGATCACCTACAAAGACGAGACGTTCGATGGCCGACATGAAGCTCTCGTCGAGATGAGCCTATTCGACCACGTTCAGACAGTTCTGGACTCCCGTAGTGTTGCAAGCGAGCGACGCCGCGTGCATACGCACTACCTCAAGGGAAGTCTTTGGTGCGGCCACTGCCGACTCGAGCGCCAGTCCAACCGCCGCCTAATCCAACAACACACAGTCGCACGCAGCGGCACTGAGTACTCGTACTTCTTCTGCCGAGGAACACAGGACGGCACTTGCGATGCTCCGTTTGCCAATGTCGAAAATATTGAAGCCGCAGTCGAGGAACATTACAAGTCGGTCAAACTCAGCGCTGAGTTCATTCAAGCTGTCCGCGACATGCTTGAGCGGACACTTCGCGACGAAGCACATGCGGAACATCTACGCCGCACCCAGTTAGAGAGTCGTCTCACGGCACTGCAAGCAAAAGAGGACAACCTCCTCGACCTGGCTGCGGACAGTTCACTCCCTCAGGAACGTATCCGCCATCGGCTTCGAGATATTGCACGCGATCGCGAGGCGCTTCAAGCGCAACTCGCCGTCACAACCTCGGACCTAAAGGTCGGCAAGACGCACATCGAGACGTTCCTCGAGCTGCTCCGCGATCCACGCGACCTCTACGTGAACTCGACCGACGAAGTGCGCCGTGAACTGAACCAGGCGATATTCAGCAACCTGTACATTGCCCAGGACGATGTCATCGGTGACGAAATCAAGGAACCCTTGCGGGAGCTCCTTGCCGCACAACGCGGTTGGAATGCCTTCAATGCAGGTCAGCCGCTCGCTGTGGCATCCGCAAATGCCAATGCCGAACGAGCCCGACACGAGGGTCCACAACAAGAAAGGACCGCCAATAACGGCGGTCCCTTCGGATCAGAACTTGGTGGGCTTACTGACGCTATCCTCACCGGCATCTATGACGACGGTGATTCTAGTAAGCCTCTTATGGTGGACCCTAGGAGATTTGAACTCCTGACCTCCTCGATGCGAACGAGGCGCGCTACCAACTGCGCCAAGGGCCCGTACTGCAGAAACAACAATATCACCGAGCATCCACCACCGGGAACGGCCCGACACTGCGCAAGCCTGCGACCTGAGCACAACGCGCAAGAAGCTCCCGGGCTGAATACGACCTAGCTCGCGCGACGACGACGAGCGAGCGCCGCGTCGAGGTCAGGCGCGCTGCCATCGACGTTGACGATTCCCATACCGGCGAAGCGACTGGGCGCGGATGCCGCGGCCGGCGCTTCTGCTGGTGCAGCGGGTGCCCGTGCGGCTTCCCGCGCGAGCTCTGCTTCCCGTGTCACCGCTGCCATTGCGGCGGTGTTTGCGCGCAGGGCCTGTTCGGCGGATTCCGCCGCGGCCCGCAGCTCGCTGTCGATCTGCCCGGCGTGGCGGGCAGCAGCTACTGCGGCTTCTGGCGCATTGCTGCGAGTGAGATACATCGGTTGGGGAACGGGCACCGGCGTCCAGCTGACCTTTGAGGTGACGTCAGTGACTGGAGCGTCTGAGGAGAGCACCACGCGCCGGCGTGGTGCCGCTGTGCGTGCCGTCGGCGCCGCCTCCTGACGACGCGCACGCGAACGCTCGGCAAGACGCGAGAGCATCGCGCCGGCGCTGATTCCGGCCATGGTGGCAGCGGAGAGCACAAGCCACGTTCCCGAAGCGAGGGCTGCTCCGGCGGTAAAGATCATGACGACGTTCACGCTGACAACCACGATGCTGGCTAGCAGTACGACGCCCGTAAAGGCGCGCGTGCGGCGGAGCCGACGAGCAGAGAGGGCGAGCATCTCTTCCCGAGTGGGCGGAATGACGGCACGGCCTACAGCGACCGGTCCAAGATTCACTTGCGCCTTCGCGAGTTCGGCGGCCTGCCGCGCTACGGCCTCAGCACGAACCTCATCCGGAACTTCTGACGTTTGGGCAAGAACCCGAATCGTCTGCTGCAGTCGAACGGCGTTGCGTTCGGTCGCCAAATATTCGCGATTCTTGAACCAGTTGGGGATCAAATACACCAACCACAGCGCCGCAGCGAGCGCGATCATGACGCCGCCGCCGATGCTGGTAAGTTCCATGGCTATACGGTACGAGCATCCGTCCGCGACACACCCTCGGCACGCGGCAGTGATCTCAAAACTTGCTGAGAGTATGCGCCGAGGAGTCAGCCTAGATCAGCACGCTACGGAGCAGTCGATGACCTAGCGGTGCGGAAAGCCTAAGGGTCGAGACGCCGTGAGTCGGTCTTCGGCCGGAATGTGGGCATCATGCTCAGGCGCCTGCCCCGACTGCCAGCGACGGAGAACACCCTGCGGTATCTCTTCGACTGTCAGCGCGAAACAAAAGTGATCGCGCCAGTCTCCGTCAATGTGGATGAAGCGTCGCCGAAGTTGCTCGTAGCGGAATCCGAGTTTCTCCACGACGCGCAAGCTTGGCTGATTCTCTGGGCGGATACAGATCTCCATGCGGTGCAGTCCGAGCTGAAAAAAGCAGTAGTCCGTCGCCAAAGCAACCGCAGTGGGGGTGAGGCTCTTGCCCGCAAATCGCTCAGAAACCCAATAGCCGATCGATGCCGAGGCAAGCGAGCCGTACGTTATCGATGACACATTGAGTTGGCCCGCAACTTCGCCGTTGAATTCGATGACAAAGGGCAGCCCCGTGCCCGCTCGCGACTGCTGCAACAACCCGCGGATGCTCGACTTCACGTCAAATGACGCAGGCCCTACAGGACTCGTGGCTTCCCACTTGCGCAGCCACCCCCGATTATCCCGGAGTTCTTTCTCTAGCGCTCGAGCGTCCCGGACCCTGATCGGGCGAATCGTGATGTTTCCTTCGCCGAGCGTCGGAATGCCGTACGCCACGCGCTAGTCCAGCGTTGCGCTGAACTGCTGTAGCCACGGCCGCAGTTCGGGACCCAAGTCATCACGCTCAACCGCAAGCTGCACGATGGCCTTAATGTAGTCGAGACGGTCACCGGTGTCATAGCGGCGGCCACGGAACACGACACCATAGACGCCACCCGCGATGTCGCTCTCAGCCATCTCAAGTAGAGCATCCGTGAGCTGGATCTCGCCGCCCTTGCCGGGATCAGTGCGCTCAAGAATGTCGAAGATTTCTGGGCGCAATACGTAACGGCCGATGATGGCGAGGTTCGACGGAGCGGTGCCCTGTGGAGGCTTCTCGACGAGACCCGTGATTCGCACGACATCGTCGTCATCGGTTGCTTCAACCGTGGCGATTCCGTACATGTGACTCTGGGCGGGATCGACTTCCATGAGAGCAATGACGGTGGAGTTGCGCGAAATCTGTTCTTCGAGCATCCGGCTCAAGAGCACATCTCGCTCATCGATGAGGTCGTCACCGAGCAATACAGCGAACGGCTGATCACCCACGTGCATTTTGGCGCGAAGCACCGCGTGGCCGAGACCGCGGGGGTCACCCTGGCGCACGTAGTGCATGTCTGCGAGGTCGTTGGAGTACTCGACCTTCTGCAAACGGTCGGTGTCACCTTTGAGCTCGAGGGTGGCCTCAAGCTCTGTCATGCGGTCGAAGTGATTCTCGAGAGCGTTCTTGTTTCGCCCCGTGATCATCAGCACATCAGTGAGTCCAGCGTCTACCGCCTCTTCCACAACGTATTGGATGGCAGGCTTATCAACCACCGGCAACATCTCTTTCGGCATTGCCTTTGTCGCCGGCAAAAATCGGGTGCCCAGACCTGCAGCAGGAATAACCGCTTTAGTAATCTTCGATGCCATAGGTACAGCGTACTGGGACAGTCTCGTAGAATGCCTATATGACCGACGACGTCAGTCACGATAAACGTGCACTCCGGGCCGAATTACGCGAACGCCGCCGCATCTGCACCGCCAAAGAGCGGGAAGAATATGATGCCGGTGTCACCGCGAACCTCATCGAACTCACACGGCGCCTCGGTTCCACTTCGGTAGCGGCATATCTTTCCACTACCGACGAACCAGAAACTCGCGGATATTTGCGGTGGGCCTGCGAGAACGAGATCACTGTGTTGCTTCCCATCTCGCGAGCAGATGGACTGCTCGACTGGGCACCCTACGATGGCGAAGAAGAAGATAAAGACCTCATTGGCATGCCAGCGCCGACGAGCGAGGTGCTTGGCCCGATTGCCATCAACGACGTTGACCTGATTATTGTTCCTGCCGCATCGGTGGATCGTACCGGAATGCGTATGGGGTGGGGTCGTGGCTACTTCGACAAGACTCTTGGCTCCATGGAGACCAAACCTCCTGTCTATGCCGTGATCTTCGACAACGAATTTGTGGATGAAGTGCCCACAGAAATTCATGACCAACCAGTGGATGGCATTGTTACCCCTTCGGGAATTGTCACCATCACCGAGCACAACTAAGGATCTCGTGCCTACCTACTCCTACCGCTGCGTCGAATGCGACAACGCTTTCGACATTCAGCAGTCGTTCACCGATGACTCACTCACCGTGTGCCCAGCGTGCCAAGGCAAATTGCGCAAGATTTTCTCTGCAGTCGGTGTGACGTTTAACGGCTCCGGCTTCTATCGGAACGACTCCCGCTCCACCACGAGTTCGACTGATTCGAGCTCTGGATCATCGAGCTCGAAGTCGCCAACCAAGGCGACCGGCTCAGGCTCGAGTGATTCGGCATCATCAGGCTCGTCCTCGTCGGGTTCAGGCGCCTCGTCGGGTTCAGGCTCGTCGTCGGGTTCAGGCTCGTCGAGCTCTTCCGCATCATCCTCTTCACCATCGGCCGCGTAAGCGTCATAGTTGACCTACCCCCAACTCAAGGAGCACCAATGTTAAGCGGGTTCAAGACCTTCATTTTGCGCGGCAATGTCATCGATCTTGCTGTTGCCGTTGTTATTGGCACAGCGTTCAGCGCCGTCGTAACGAGCATTGTTTCTGCCATTTTCAACCCGCTCATCGGTGCGCTCTTCAACGCCGAAACGCTCGCTACCGCGCTTCCGCTGACGATTCCCACGACAAGCGGCGGCGAAGCCGTGCTCTACTTCGGCGCTGTACTCGCCGCACTAATCCAGTTCTTGCTTGTTGCTGTCGTGGTCTACTTCGCCATCGTTGCCCCCATGAACTACGCCAAGAAGCGCGCGGATGCCCGCAAGCCCGTGGTCGTCGAGCCCGAAGCCGGTCCGACTGAAGCCGAGTTGCTTGTGCAGATTCGCGACCTTCTCGCCAAGCAAAACGGCTAGCGACCTGCGGAGAATAACTCTCCAGCAACTCTCGGACGAGCGGCCAACGCGCTTAGCCCCAATGCGGAGGCTTGTCGCCCTTGAGCCGCTCGTCGTTTTCGTTATTGCTGTGCCGCTCTGGCTCAGCCTGTGGATGCGGGTCGGAGCCTGTCGGTGCCGCAGTCGTCACGCGACGCCGCTTCGAACGTTTCTGCCGCGGCTCAGCATCGGCAGAACCGCCGCCGTCTGCGCGCTGAGCCATTACTGCTCCGGGCGCTTAGCGGGGATGATCGTGATGGGCTCGGTTGTGGGAGCAGGCTCTGCTCCGAGCATCCGGGCCACCTTGTCGGCCACCTGATCGGGGTCGCTAAAAAGCTCGAAAGCGTGCACTCGCAAGTAGTGCCACCCCAGACGACGCAGAAGCTCGGGCCGCAAGCGAAGTGATTCACGCAGACTCGACTCGTGGACCATCGCATCGGTCTCGATCGTTCCGCAGCGACCACCTCGAGAGGCAACGAGCCCGAGCTTGCCGCGGTGACCAAGAGCAACTCGCAGACCGCGCTTCTCGAGGCGCTGCGCCAAGTCCACAAGCATGGGGTCGCTGTCATCGGGCACGGGAACTTCGGCGTAGCGGGCATCCACTTCGTCGAGTACCTCAGCCAGAGCAACAGCACCGTGCTTCATACGACCGTCATCAAGATCTTCTGAACGGAACGACGTGACGATCTCAAGCGAACGACGCGCTCGCGTCATCGCGACGGCGAGCAAGCGCTCTCCCCCGGGCTCACCCAGTGAACCGAAGTCGGAGAGCACGCGACCGTGCGGTGTGCGGCCGTATCCAATGGAGAAAATAACCCTGTCGCGGCTTTGGGCCACAGCTTGATCAATCGTGGTGACCGCGAACGGCTCAGCACGATCGCCGATAATGACATCGAGCAGTTCGGGACGACGACGGCTGACAGCATCCAAAACCGCCTGCATGACGCGCACGGAATGCACCGGGCTTGCCGTAATGACCATGAGCGACTCTTGTGGTCGCTTCGTGGCGTGGTCGAGAACAAGCTCGACGACTCGAGACACTTCGGCGTCGGGGCTCTCGACAGCGCCTGAATCTGGGTCGGGCATGCCAACACCGTCGGCGACGTAGCTGACGGCGAGGCTGCCGTGACCGAGGAAGCTTCCCGCCCAGGGCAGGGACTCGATTTGGCCGTCGTAGAAACGGCGATTCACGAGTTCTGCGAGCTCTTCGCCACCGGGGCGGTAGCTGCGCGTGAGGGTGAGAGTCGGCAGCAGGGCGCTGAGCCTCGCGAAGGCAGAGTCAGCCACCAGCGCTTCACGAGTCTCGTCATCAACGGGTTGCGGCAGGTCTCCCGTCGCATCGCGAACAGCAGTCTCGAACGGCGTCGGTGACTGGATCACGGGGTCACCAATAACAACAACTTGCTTCGAGCGACGGATCGCTCCAGCCGCTTCAGCAACCGTCACAGCGCCCGAATCCACGAGAACTACGGTGTCGAAAGGCATGGTGTCGACAACGGAATCGATCTCGTACGGAGAGGCAAGCCACACGGGCGCGATGGTGCGCGAGAGGTGCGGTGCCGAGGTTTGCACGTCGAATGACGTGAGGCGATCCTTCGCGAGTGCCCGCTTGAGGGCACTCGCCTCATCGGGCCAATCGACAAGACCGATCTTCCAGTTTTCAGAAATCTGCCACGACAGCTGTTTGGCGTTCGCGGAGGCATGCGCTTCATCGACGAGGCGGAAATCTGCTTCGAGTCGATCAACAACCGAGGTGTTGGCGTTGAGGAGAGCACGATCCATTTCGAGCATCGAATCCAAGGCTGACTTCCACCACGAAAGCTCAAGCTCGGCCGCGACCTGATCTTCGGGAACATGACGCTCGGCAAGATCCTCAATGAGCGGATTGAGCTTGAGATCGCGCAAACTACCCATGAGCGCGGTGCGTTCCTGAAGATTGTTGAGCACATCAGACTCGGCAGCCAGCGAGGCAACTTTCTCGATCAAGAACGGAATCGGAAGCGCCGAGAGATTGACGTGCGAATCAGCAATACCCAAGGGAATGTCGAGAGAAGCAAGATCTTCAGAGACCTGCTGGTACGACCGCTGAACCTCACCAATGCCGACAGGAACAGCCGGGCTCGCCCCTTCGGCGACGAAGCGGTGCCACAGCACTCGCTGCTTCTGGATGCGCTGGAGAGCCGCATGCATGTCGGGAACGCGCACACCGGGCCGCACGTACTCCAGCGCGAGCTTCTTGAGACGACGACGGTTCGCACTCGTCATCTCGGGGAAGTCGCGGCGCGGAGCCGTTGCCGCAATAAGCTCCGTGATGGCGCGATCGAACACCGTTGGCACAAAGCGGTCGAGCGTTTCGCGAAGATCCACGAGCAGTCGTAGATAGACACCGAGCTCGTCGATGCTCTGGAAAGGCCGCATGCGCGTGTTTGAGACGAGACGGTTCGCGACATCCAACAGTTCAGAAAGCTGGCCATTGACTCGTTGAGCAACCTGATGGGCTTTAAGAGCCTCACCACCATTGGCGAACTGGGCGCCGTACCAGGGCGAATCACCCGGGCCGTACTTGAACTCGCCGAGCTTCGCCGCAGCAATAATCACGCCCGTCGCTGCGCTGCGGTCTTTCGCAAGCTTCTCAACTGCTTCGCGAGACAACCGTGCCGTCGTGGATGGCGGAGTCGGGAGCAAAGCGAGACGGCTCAGCTCCGATACGCAATCGAGAACCGAGACCCCAAGCACCCCGTCAGCGACCGACATAGAACCGCGGTAGTCGAGCATGATCTTGCGCAAACGAAGCAGCGCATCATCCACATCTTCGATTTGCGGACGACTAGCTTTCTCACTGCGAGAAATAGAACGGATGATGTCTCGGCGCAGCGTGCGCGGTGCGACAGCAAGACCCGGAAGCCCAATGTCGGCAAAGCGATCAGCGATGGACTGCAACGAGGCGCGTCGTGGGCTCACCACGAGAACACGTTTGTTTTGAGCAACCAATGCTCCGACCGCGTTCACAATGGTTTGCGTGCCACCGGTTCCCGGCAGCGTGCGAACGACGAGCGAGTTTCCCGCCTCGATCTGAGCAATCACATTCTCTTGCTCAGCATCCGCATCGAGAAGAAGGTTGTCTGTCTGCGGCGAGCGCTCATCTGCCGAAAGCGCCGGTACAGGAGAGTAACCCTCCTTGATGGTCCACGCGGCGGCAGTGTTGCCTGCGAGCGCATCGAGGATCGGATGTTGCAGATCCGTGGCGTCAGCGGCCAAGCTGTGCGCGACATCATCGAACGACGAGACGACCAGCCGTGGGCTGACAGCGAAAGCCTCAAGGTGTGAAGTGAGGCCACGAAGGCGGTCGATAACGGGGTTGGGCTTGAAGGTGCCATCGGCGTCAGTGAGCGCAACGAACGACTCGGCATCGAGCCGTAGCTGGAACTGTTCATCGAGAGCACGAGCCAGAGCAGGGTTGAGGAACGCTGTTCCTCGAAGTTTGAGTTCGAAGTCTCGACCGTGGCGGCGAATAGCAAGCGGGCGAAGTAGGACAGGTCCGCAGTATTCCGCATCATCGTGAGTCCAGCGCGCGATACCGATGCCGAGGTGAACGGAATCGATGCCGCGGGCGGTGGCCAATTCCAGACCCTTGGCCGCAACGGCACCCGCCGCTGTCTTCGCTGAACGCAAAGCGACATCATCGCGGATCAAGCTCGACAGCAACGTGCGCTTGCCTGTGATGAACTGGGCAAGTCCACCCGGATGTGTGGTTGACAGATCCACTCGGGTGCGGGGCGAATCAACAAAATGGATGAGCGGCGATTGCCCACCTAATTCAGACAGCTGCGAACGCCATAGCGTCCACGTGGGCTCTGCTACGTTTCCGGCCATAATGTTCGGCTCACCAAAACTCAGCGTGTGAGGCGCTGTTACTTGAATATGGGCGTGAGCGTGCTCGTTTTCGGAGTCGTCAACGTCTGGGTCGACCGAATCTGGGTCAACCGAGAAATCATCCGAAACTCTATCTGCACGCCACACACCGCCACCTTAAGCTCATTACCGCAAGAAACCCTGCAACCTGCACGAGTTTCGCAAGACTCACGGTCCAGCTACACCCCCAGTTCATGAGGCAGGCGGCCGTAGAATACGGTGCATGTTCCCCCTCGGGCTACCTCTTCTCCTCGCAACAGACACCGCCGAAGTTTTGCGCGGAAGCGCTATCGCCGTCGGCACGGTTGTCGTGCTGGTGCTGGCAGTGGGAGTGGTTGCCTTCGTGATCTTGTTTCGTCGCGGCGGAGACCGAGGTATCCGCGGCACTGCGGCGCAATCACAATTGGAGTCACGTGCTGCAGGCCTTCTGATCGCTCTGGACGACCGAGTACGAGAAGCCGATCTAGAGCTCGGCTTTGCCATTGCGCAGTTTGGGGCGGACGCTGCACGCGACTTCGCGACCGCAGTTTCCGATGCCCGCGGAAAATTGACGGAAGCCTTTCGGCTTGGCCAACAACGAGACGACGCGCCAGCAACCGCCGACCAGCGTCGCCGCAGCCTCACTCTGCAGATAACAGCTCTCTGCGAGAAAGCGCTCTCGGCTCTTGAGCAATTCGATAATGACTTCAGCGAGCGCCGCACAAACGAAGTCGCTGCTGCAACGACCGAGCGGCAGTTGCGGTTGCTGGCTCTCGGTATTCGCGAGCAGCTGACGTCCACTGAAGAAGGCCTCAAGGCCGCGAGCGCTCGATATTCAGGTGAAGTCTTGTCCGCCCCGCAGAGGGACCTGGCCCAGGCTCAAACGACGCTCGCGGACACCGAGAATGCTCTGGATGCTGCCGCCGCGAGCATCAGCCCCACCGGAGTTAACGCTGTCACCGACACCCTCCACACCGCAGCCACCTCGCTGCATCAAGCCCAGCGCGCGCTGTCGAGCATCGACGAGGCTCTCGCTCGTCTTAGCGACGCGGAGAATGCGGTGCTTCGACGGCGCGCGTCAATTGTCGACGACATCGCAGAAGCTCGTAGCAGGGCAGATTCTGCCCCCGACCCACAGAGCGGTGCGCGAATTCTGACCGCAATAGCCGCCAACGAGCAGGTTCTCGAGAGCACCGCCCCAGCATCCGGGACTCTCCAAGACCCGTTCGCCCAGCTCAACCTCGTAAACGAGGCTGCAGCGGAACTCGATAATGCTCTCGCGACCGCGCGCAACCAACAACAGCGGTTCGAACACGCACGTGCCGCCTACCAAGGAACCTTGGTGGCGGCACGGAGTCAGATCTCGGTCGTTCGAGAACTTATTGGGCAGGGCGGCACGAGTGCACGCGCTCGAACCCGACTAGCGGAGGCGGAGCGCCAGCTAATGATCGCTGAAGCCGAGACAGATCCGGTGGAAGCGTTAGACGCTATCCGCCGGTCGGTTACTCATGCTCGAGATGCTGACGCTCTCGCCCGTTACTAGCGAGGAGCGGAGACGATACTGCCGCAGCCTCTAACGTTTTGGGTTGGCTAGGCCTGATCGATAACGGCGAAGTTCACTGCGCCGTTCTCGCCAACGTTTGCATCGAGCACCTTGTCGCTGAGGGCAACGGAAGCGTTCTCTTCGAGGAAGACGCGAGCGCCGTCAGCTTCAACGACGGAGTCACCCGCCTCGGGAGCCGCGACGACCGCAACCGTGAGGTTAGGGGCACCAGGCTCGCCGTTAATGCGAAGACCGGCGGCATCGGTGTTGGGGTCTTGTTCGACAATCGTCTTGACGACGGTAGTGGCTGTTTCGGTGAGGGTGAGCATATGTTCGTCCTTCCAGGTTCAGCGAAATGAAACCCCCACGATTCCTTAGTGAGCAGCTGTCGGCAAGCCTCAGCGGCGATTGTGAGGCAACTCCCATAGAGGGTTGAGGCGACAGTCAGGATGCATCAGTCCCCTGTCAGAGCGTGGTGCACCCGTGGAGGCACACGACCGGTAGAATTGAGTCTGGAGTGCCGGGAAGTCTGGTCGGCGATAGTGTCGGCGACCCCGCTGACGAACCTCAACGTCTGGAATTTTGTGACCACATCCGCTAAAAAGCTGAGCCCCCGCAAGCGAGTACGCCGGTGGGTAACCATGGAGACCACAAGCGGAATCCTGCTGATGGTTGCCGCAGCGATCGCCCTGATTTGGGCCAACTCCCCGTGGCGTGACGGCTACGCCGCGCTGGCCGAAACCACGGTCGGGCCCGAATCACTCCATCTGAATCTCTCCCTCGCGACGTGGGCCGCTGATGGCCTGCTCGCGATCTTCTTCTTCGTTGTGGGCGTGGAGCTCAAACAAGAGCTCGTGGCTGGCAGCCTGCGAAAGCCCCGCGAAGCAGCCGTGCCCGTGTTTGCCGCCATCGGCGGGATGCTCTTTCCCGCGCTTCTCTTCACGCTGATCATTCTCGTCTCCGGCGACTCAACCGCGCTCGGAGGTTGGGCGATCCCCACCGCCACCGATATTGCGTTCGCTCTTGCGGTACTCGCTATCTTCGGCCGGGGCCTTCCGCGAGCGCTCCGCACCTTCCTCCTCACGATGGCTGTTGTGGATGACCTGCTCGCGATCATCATCATCGCCCTCTTTTACACCGAGAGCATCGACTTGCTCTCGCTCCTGTTCTCGCTCGTTGCCATCGTTCTCTTCGGCCTCGTCGTCCGCTCACGTAAGCCGCGTTGGTGGCTGCTGGTACCCCTCGCTCTCGTCGCCTGGGCATTCATGCACGACTCCGGCGTTCACGCGACCATCGCCGGCGTAGTTCTCGGCTTCACCGTGCCCGCCAAACTCGTGCACGGAGAGAAAGAGACCCGCACCCACGTCTTCGACGACGCTGTTCGCCCCACGTCATCCGGAATCGCTTTGCCCGTGTTCGCGTTCTTCGCGGCAGGGGTTTCGCTCGGCGGCGAAGAACGCGTCAGCGACGTACTGGTTCAACCGGTTGTTGCCGCAATCATTGTCGGTCTCGTCCTCGGAAAGATCATTGGTGTGCTCGGCACGACCGCGCTCGTCACCAAGGTCACCAAGTTCCGGCTCGCAGACTCCATCGGTCTTCGAGACCTGCTGCCCATCGGTTTCCTCACCGGCATCGGATTCACGGTGTCGCTGCTGATCTCTGAACTCTCGTTCCCCGACAGCGAGCACACCACCGGCGCAAAGCTCGCCATCCTCATCGGCACCGCGCTCGCCGCGATTCTCGCCGCGATCAGCTTGCGCTGGGACTCACGTCTCGCCCGCAAGCGGGACATGAACGAAGACGGCATTCCCGACAAGAACACCTCCCTCATCGAAGACGAAGACTGAAAGCAGACTGCCGTGTGCGGTCGAAAGGATGCAGCGTGTCCGACCCCTTGAGCCAACACACCGATTACGGACAACTACCGCTCAACGACTCGGATGTGCTCGACGACCCTCTCGAACAGTTTCGTCTCTGGTTGTCGAACGCAAGCGACTCGAGCGTCTATGAGCCCAATGCCATGGTGCTCTCCACGGTCAGCACAGACAACTCCCCCAGCTCACGCACGGTGCTTTTGCGCGCCATCGATGACGCCGGCTTCGAGTTCTTCACCAACTACAGTTCCATCAAGGGTCGCGCTCTGCTCGCCAACCCTGCCGCCGCGCTCGTGTTCCCCTGGTATTCGATCCACCGCCAAGTGCTCGTGCAAGGCAGGGCTCTCCCGGTAGCTGAAGCCCTCTCCGACGCCTACTTCGCCACGCGACCGCGAGGGAGCCAAATCGCGGCGCATGCCAGCGAACAATCGCAACCCATCGCATCCCGTGCGCTGTTGGAGCAACGCGTAGCGGAGCTAGAGGCCAAGTTCGAGGGCGGAGATGTGCCCCGCCCAGACGACTGGGGTGGCTTTGTCGTCGCTCCCCACACCATCGAGTTCTGGCAGGGTCGCAGCTCGCGTTTGCACGATCGCGTGAGGTTCGTGCGTGCTGAGTCTGGCCAATGGGATCGGATGCGGCTCCAGCCCTAACGCTGTCGGCACGTTGCCCACCCGCACCTTTCAAGAACGTTGCTGCCCTGCGGGCATCATCCACAGGTCGCCTTCGCTGTTAACGCCAAAAGAGGGGCACGACTGCGATAACAGTCGTGCCCCTCCCGAGGTTGAGGCTCTACTCAGCCGGCACGGTTCCCCGCGACGACATTGCGTAGCCCGACTCGCCGTGGACGGCGAGGTCGATACCTGCGATTTCTTCTTCCGAAGTAACGCGGAATCCGATGGTCTTCTGAATCGCGGTACCAATGAGCCAGGAGGCCGCGAAGGAGAAGATTGCTACAGCGAGAACGCTGATGGTTTGAACAACCAGCTGTCCGGCATCTCCACCGACGAAAAGTCCGGTGTCAGTTGCGAACAAGCCGAGGTAAAGCGTTCCGATGATTCCCGCAACGAGGTGGAGTCCCACAACGTCGAGCGAGTCATCGAAACCAAGGTTGAACTTGAGCTCGATTGCGAGAGCACATACAGCACCGGCGATCAGTCCGAGCAGCAATGCCCACCCTGGCGTGAGGTTTGCACACGCCGGGGTGATAGCAACGAGGCCAGCCACAACACCCGAAACGGCGCCCACTGCAGTCGCCTTTCCGGTGCGGAGCTTCTCAACTACGATCCAACCAAGAATTGCGGCAGCGGGAGCGGCGAGCGTGTTGAACACGATCAGTCCAGCCTCATCAGGCGTACCAGCGGCACCAGCGTTGAACCCGAACCAACCGAACCACAGCAGTGCTGCACCGATAAGAACGAGAGGAACGTTGTGAGGCTGGGTGATGTCCTTGTTGAAGCCGACGCGCTTTCCGAGAACCAGAGCAAGACCAAGAGCAGCGGCACCAGCGTTGATGTGAACTGCGGTACCACCAGCGAAGTCAATCACTGCAGGGAGTCCGCCGAGGGAGTCTCCGAGGTTCTGGATCCAGCCTCCGCCCCATACCCAAGCAGCGACAGGGAAGTAGACCAGCGTTGCCCACACACCGGTGTAGATCATCCACGGTCCGAAGCGTGCGCGATCTGCGATCGCACCCGAGATCAGTGCGGTAGTGATGATCGCGAAGGTTCCGCCGAACGCAACGCTCAAGAGGTCAACGCCTGCGACGCCTTCCTGACCAAAGTTGCTGAACGGGTTACCTGAGAACGACCAAATCGAACCATCGATCGAGCTCATGTTCGCACCGATGAGGATCCAGAGAACGGCGACAAGGCCGAGCGCTCCGAAGCTCATCATCATCATGCTGACTACTGACTTCTCTTTGACGAGTCCACCGTAAAAGAAAGCCAAACCGGGGGTCATAAGCAGCACGAGTGCAGTGCTAATGAGTACCCAAACCACTGTATCCATCTCAACCTCTTTCGCTTTGTGCACCAGGTGCGCACGTGTCGCTGTGGCGGATTTCGGTAAGTGTCGGGTTATTCCACTCCCACCGACCCGCACGACAAAGCATCCCGTCTTAGCGTTTCGTCGGACTCACAGTTATGTTTCGGGGGCGTTAAACGTGGCGCATGGGTGTTACGGGTAGGTTTCGAGAAACCAGAGGTCTTCGGTGAATCGGCTGTCAGTTTGGGCTACGGCGTGGGGATACCACCATTCGCGTTGAGTGTCTCACCCACGACATAGCTAGATTCAGATGAGGCAAGGAATACGTAAGCGGGGGCCATCTCCGCTGGCTGACCTGCTCGACCAAGCGGAGTGTCGTGGCCGAAGCTCGTGATCTTCTCTTGAGGCTGACCGTCAGTAACTTGCAGCGCAGTCCAGACCGGGCCGGGAGCTACGGCGTTGACCCGGATGCCACGCTCGGCCAGTTGAGCGGCCGTCGCCTTAGTGAAGGTGTTGATTGCCGCCTTCGTCGTCGCGTAGTCCACAAGCACCGGGGATGGCTTGTATGCCTGCACCGAGGTCGTATTGATGATGCTGGACCCTGCGGGAAGGTGCTCGAGCGCCGCCTTCGTAATCCAAAACATGGCATAGACATTTGTTTTCATCGTCTGATCGAAAGCGTCATCCGAAAGATCTTCGAGCTTCTCGCAAAACACCTGCTTACCCGCGTTATTGACGAGCGTATCGAGACCGCCCAGTTTTTCTACTGCGTCCGACACGAGCGTGCGGCTCGCCTCCGCTGTCGAAATGTCGCCCGGCAGGAGGTGTGCTTCTTGCCCAGCGTCACGAACAAGCCCTGCAATGCGTTCGGCATCGCTCTGTTCACTCGGCAGATAGGAGAGCGCAACATCCGCCCCTTCACGAGCGAAAGCTATCGCGACCGCCGCCCCGATGCCCGAGTCTGCCCCCGTGATGAGAGCCTTTCGGCCGGTGAGCCGACCTGTGCCGCGGTAGCTGTCTTCGCCGAGATCAGCGAGAGGGTTGAGCTTGGAATCGAGTCCTGGTTCGGGCTGGTGCTGCTTCGGCGGTTCAACTTTAGCGAAGCGAGTGGTTGGATCGATGAAGGTGTACTGGTCGTGTGCCATTGTTTCCCTTTCTGTCCAGTAGTGGCGGGATAACGCCGCTGACAGCTTAGAAACTGGAGTCGCCGAAAGACCTCATTGCCATGAAACAGTGCAACTTCTCTCAGCGCACACCAAGAGAACGTAGAGTTGGGCCATGGACGATTCAGCCCCCGCAGCAACGCCCAAGGAGCCAGCTCGGGCCACGAAACCTTCGATCGCCGCAACGCGTATCCGTCAATTGACGACACCGTGGTGGAGGTTGCTGTGGCTCGTTGGCGGGCTCGTCTGGGCAGTAATCTTCAATGTGATCTATGTCACCACTGGTGGCACCCAAGAGTGGTTGGGCATCGCATCCGTCGTCCCTATCGCGCTGCTACTTGTTGATGTGCTCCGAATCGAGCGGCTTGAGCGGGCGGCGGAACAAAAGCGTCGGGCTGAACTCGCTAGGGGCAAGTAGGCTACTCAATCCTCATCGCGGCGAATGTCTCTCCGTGCCACAATTTCTCCAAGCACGCGGCGGCTGTGAACAGAAAGTCTGCTCACAGCCGCCGCAATCATCCGCGAATGCAACTGTGTGACTCCACGTTGCATCCGCCGATAGGTCTAGCGGTTCAGCACTTCGTTCACTTCTTCGGCGAGTGCCGGCATCGCTTCTGAGACATCGAGGTCGTCGAAGTAGATCGCGTGGATGCGCTCCGTCATGAGGTCTTCGAGCTCGCTGTAGGCCTTCGTCATCGGGCGGGGCTTGCCGTAAGTGATCTGCTCGGCAGCAACCGCGTAGCCGGGCGTGGTGTCCATGAGGTCCTTGATGAGATCAGTTTCGAGTGCGGAGAGACGAACAGGAAGGTAGCCGGTGCGCGAGGAAGAATACGCAGCCTGCTCGGTGTCGCTCGTCCACTTCATGAACTCGAATGCTGCAGCCTTCTCTTGGTCAGTTCCGGTGTTAGCGAGGTAGATGTTCGACCCTCCAACCGAGACGCCACGCTGGCCGTTCTGGCCAGCGGGAATCAAGGAGACTCCAACATCCACTCCGTTACCGGCAGCAAGGCCGAGGATCGACTGGATGCCGCCCGAGCTCAAGAAGGTGAAGGCCGTGTCAGCGCTACCGGCTGCCGCGAAGAACGCGCTCACGTCTGCCGCGCCGGTGACCTTGATGAGGTCGCGATCTTCGAGGTTTGCGATCCACTCGACCGTCTTGATAGCGCCGTCAGTGTCATACAGCGATGCCGTTTCATCGTCGTTCAAGACCGCGGTTCCTCCGTAAGAGTAGAAGAGCGCTTCCATAACCCAGAAGTCGTAGTCGCAGAAAATCATCGCGGGGGCACCCACGTAGTCATGAGCCGCCTCAAGGTATTCCTCGAACTCGTCGAACGTCTCGGGTCCGGTCTCTTTGAGTCCGAGCTCACGCATCATGTCTTGGTTCACGTACATCACGGGAACACTGCGCATGTGAGGGAAGGCATACATCTCACCATCAACATAAAGGTTGTCGGTCTCCCCCATTTGGAAGTCTGCATCATCCATTTCTGCGGCGGCCATGTAGGGCTCCAGGTTGAGCGTCGTGGTGGCGCGAGCGAAACGGTCAGTCATGCCGACCTCATCCACAAACATGTTCGGGAGTGTGTCGGCCAGTGCTGCCGCATTGACCTTTTGCTCGGTTTCCACGTAATCGCCCTGGTAGTTGGCGGTGACGTGAATGTTGAGCTCCTCACCACGACTCTCGTTGAACATGTCAACGAGTTCTTGGTTGACGTCTTCAACCGCTGCGGTCCAGAACTCGAGCTCGACGGTCTCTTCGCCGGGCTCGTAGGTGTAGGTTCCGGCATCCGCATTGGCTGCGGTGCAACCCGTGAGTAAAACCGAACCCAGGGCTATTGAAGCGAGTACGCCGGCGCGTGCCCGACCTCGCGAAGTACGGGTGGAGAACATGGTGGTGCCTTTCTTTGAGGGGGTTGTGTTGCTGCGTAGTGCGGTCGAACGGAAGGGAAAAGTGGGGAGCATCATTTGACGCCGGTATAGGTGAACGCAGAGATGATGTGGCGGCGCGCAAGCAGGAAGACGATGAGGATAGGAACGACGAGCAGCATGTTTCCTGCCATCACGACGGTCGGCGCGATCTCGTCGAGCGCTTCAAGGCGTGGCACAGCCACAGGTAGGGTCCGGACGGCATCCGTTGTGGTCCACACCAGCGGAAAAAAGTAGTTATTCCAAGTGCCAATGAACGTGATGAGACCGATGGTGACGATCGTCGGTTTAGCGAGCGGCAGCATGATGCGACGGATGATTGTGAACTCGCTCGCATGATCGAGGCGTGCCGCTTCGAGAAGACTGTCTGGTACCCGCATAAAGGTCTGCCGCAGAAGGAAGATGCCGAAGCCGCTCGCGACGAACGGGAGGATCAGGGAGAGGTGAGTGTTGAGCAACCCCATCTTGGCGTACATCGCGAAAACCGGAAGAAAGATGAGCTGGCCCGGGATCATCATCGTTGCGAGCACAACACCAAAGAGCACATCGCGCCCCGGGAAGCGGAACCGAGCGAACGCATACGCGGCCGGAACGATGATCACGAATTGGCCAAGCAACGTGCCCCCCGTCACGATTGCTGAATTGAGCGCGAAGTGGCCGAAGTTCACTCGATCGAACGCTTCGACGAAGTTGTCCCAACGCAGGGCATCGACCCAGAACTGTGGAGGGATCGAGAGCGCTTCGGATGCCGTTTGAAATGCCGTGAGCACCATCCAGTAAAACGGGCCCGCAAAAACCAACACAATCAGGATCGACACGACAACGCGGGCGATGATCCGCACAACTTTCCAGAGCATCGCACCAACCCTGGGGGCTACCTTCGGAGGTGAAGCAGGAGGCTGCGGGGACGAAGCGATGCCGTGGGAGGACCCGGATGCCGTTGGCGGCATGGGAGGAGCAATCGTCGTTGTCATCGGTAGTGCACTCTTTTCTGGAAGGCGCGGAAGTAGAGAACGGTGATGAGCCCAACGAGGACCATCAGCACGACAGCAATAGCTGCGGCATAGCCGACGCGGTAGTACTCGAAGCCCTGGCGATAGACGCTGAAGATGAGCGTGTTCGTTGAGCTTTGAGGTCCGCCCTGGGTCATCACGTTGATTGTGTCGAAGGCTTGGAACGAACCAATCACGTTGACGAGAACAAGAAAGAACAGTGTCGGCGAGATCATCGGAATCGTGATTCTGCGAAACCGTGTCCAGGCTGAGGCATTGTCGAGGTCAGCCGCTTCAAACAAGAAACGCGGAATCGACTGCAGTGCCGAAAGTATGATGAGCGCGTTCAAGCCCACCGACTTCCACACCGAGACGAGCACCAACGAGAACAGGGCCACTTGCGTGTCGGAGAGCCACCCAACAGGTTCTAGCCCGAGGGCCCCAAGAATCTGATTGAACAGACCGATATCGGTATCCATGAGCCACACAAAGATGAGCGAGACCGACACGAGTGCGATCACATTGGGCGCAAAGCTGACGCCCTGCAAGAACTCGCTCAGCCACCCTTGGCGGTTCAAGAAAATCGCCAAGATAAGGCCAAAAATCATGACGAGTGAAACCTCCATCCCCATATACACGAGCGTGTTCTGGATGACCTTGCCTAAGTTGGGGTCGCTGAAGAGCTCCACAAAGTTGCCCAGACCGACAAATTTCATCGGACCACGGAGATCCCACGAAAATACGCTCAACACGGCGTTGTATCCGATGGGGTACAGGTAGAAGACGGCGAGGATTACGAGAGCCGGCGCGATGAGCGCGTACGGCAAAAACCGCCGATCTCTCAAAAGTGTGCTTTTCATGCGGAGACAACCTCGCGACCTGACCCAAGAAGTGCTGGCTCAGCGATGCGCTCCTCGTGGGCATCAAACCAGTGGATGTCGTTGGTTTCGACGCGCACGAGAGCGTCACCGAGCGGTCGAGGGATTTCGTCAAAGCGTTTGATAGCGATGCGAGAACCGTTCGGGAGCGCGACGCGATAGACGAGCTCCGCTCCCAGATTCTCGAGCGCGAGGATGGTGACCGGGAGCTCAATTTCGCCCGGAACGGCGGGACGGCTCGTGTCGGCAAAGGTAATTCGCTCGGGGCGCACGCCGAGCCAGTGGGCTTCGTCCGGGGCATCCGCCGCGACATCCCCACCGAAGGAGTCTACGGGCAGCACGTTCATCGGCGGGGTGCCGATGAAGCGGCTCGTGAACACGTTGTGAGGCTTCGCGTATAGTTCGGTCGGTACAGCCTGCTGCTGGATGCGGCCCGAGTCCATGAGCACAATCGACGTCCCCATACTCATCGCTTCGATCTGATCGTGAGTGACGTAGACGAAGGTGGCACCGAGTCGTTCATGAAGTTCGATGAGTTCGATACGCATGTGCTGGCGAAGCTTCGCGTCGAGGTTGGAGAGCGGTTCATCCATCAGAAAGACTGCTGGTTTCTTGACCATTGCGCGGGCGAGGGCGACCCGTTGCCGCTCACCGCCAGAAAGTGCATCGGGGTTCTTGCGCAGGTGCGCCGTGAGCCCGACCGTTTCAGCGATCTCATGCACAAGTTCCCTGCGTTCCAGCTTGGGAACTTTGTTGTTACGCAGCCCGAATTCAATGTTCTCCTCAACGGTCATCGTCGGGTAGATCGCATAGTTCTGAAACACCATGGCAACGCCACGTCTCCCGGGAGCTACGTCATCGACCGCCTGCCCACCAATCGAGATCGTGCCCGTGGTCTGCTTTTCAAGACCGGCAATCATGCGGAGCGTCGTCGACTTGCCGCAGCCCGACGGCCCCACCAACACGGAGAAACTCCCCGCTTCGATCGTGAGGTCGAGGTTCGGGATAATCTCTTTGTCTCCGTAAGACTTGCTAACGTTGCGCAATTCAATCTGACTCATTCGTGTGCCTCCGTGCTGTGGGATGTGAGGTGGTCGACGACCCCGACATCGGGTCGGTTCGTCATAATGGCATCGACGTCAAAGTCGAGGATGCGGTCCGCGGTTGCGTCGTCGTCAACGGTCCACACATTGATGCCGAGACCGTGCTCACGCGCTTCTGCAACGAAGCGCTCATCGATGAGAGAAAAGTGCGGATGCAGCACAGTCGCGCCGCACCGACGGGCATAGCCCGGTAGGTCGGCGAAAGTCTCGATGAACGCAATCGCAGTGGCGAACTGCGGGTACGAGCGCACGAATCCCGCCATCGCACGGTGATTGATCGAAGAAATCAGGGTCGCATCGACCCAATCGTGGGCGACGACTTCTTCAGCGACACGATCATTGACGGCGCTAAAGGAACTCGTGAAGTCTTTAGTTTCGATGTTCACCCAGACATTTCGCTCGCGAGCGAAAGCGAGCACTTCAGCGAGCGTCGGGGCATATGTGACGTCCCGCGCAAACTGGCCCTCGAAACCGCGATCGCACTTGAGCGCACGCAGCTCGGCGAGTGTGAAATCGCGCACCCAGCCCACGCCATCGGTGGTGCGATCCACTCGGGGGTCATGCATAACAACCAAGTGGCCATCACGAGTGACATCGACATCCAGCTCAATCTTGGTGGCGCCCATGTCGACCGCGAGTTCAAATGCGGCGAGCGTATTTTCGGGGGCATAAGCGCTCGCTCCGCGGTGAGCGATGATGCGGGACGCGTTCGGGATCGTCATGCGTGAGCCTTCCGTTGAGCGAGTGCCAACCCGGAGGAATCGGTAACGACGGCATCCACGCCAAGAGCGAAGAGTTGGTTGAGTTGTTCCTCTTCAGAAATTGGCCAGAACTCGGCGACAAGTGTCGAAGCGATAATGGCAACGTTCTGTTCTCCCGCGGCACTGACGTCGGCGGTTGCAGCTCCAACTCCAATCGGATGCAGTGACCGGGCGCCGTGTTTCACCGCGTACTCTGCTGCTGCTTCCACCGCGACCAGGTGGCGCAGTCCAATCTGCAACTGTGGATGCGCGATAGCCAAAGCAGCCATGGATGAATGATTGGTGGATGTGATGGTCGCTCGTTCGTGAAGCTGGCAGGCACGCACGAGTTCAGCAACGGCGATAGCGGTTGGGGTGGCACCTTCGCTGTGCAGCGGATCCTCCTTGACATCAATGACCAGCCGGGCCTCTGATCCCGCAAGGAGATCGACGATCTCTGCCATGGTGGAGATACGCGTTCCACGAAAGCCCTGCTGCTCAGCACCGATATCAATGGTTTTCAATTCCGCAAGAGTCAGGTCCTCAACCGGAACTGGTACCGGACCGACAAAGGGCATACGCGCCTCACGAATAACAACGAGTTCCGCATCGCGGGATAGCCTGACTTCAACTTCGACTCCATCAGCGCCGCGTTCGATCCCTTGTTCAATCGCCGCGAGAGAGTTCGCTGGAGCCACATCGGCGGCGCCCCGTCGAGCAATAATCAGCGTCATTCGCGCGGACCAGCCGAGATCGCTGATCGGCGTGCGACTGCGATATCGGGGGTGTTGGTGATGATCGAATCAACACCAACAGCAAGGAGTTCGTCAATCTGCTCGACTTCACTCAGCGACGAGAAAGGAGCCGGTAGCGTCCACGCGTTGACCGTGAGATTCGCTTCGCGGGCTTGCCGCATTGTTTCTGGGGTCGCTGCGGGTTGGGCCGGATGAATGGCATCCGCATTCGTTGTCGCCGCATAGTTTCCAATTTCATGAAGCGGCATCATGTGTAGCAGACCCGTGCGCACGGCGGTGTGGCTCTGCTTAAGTTGTGCCATAGACGTGTGATTGAACGAAGAGAAGAACACGAGCTCAGCGAGATCGCGGCGCAATACTTCGTCCGCGGCGCGACGGGCAAGCTCCCCGTATGCGTCATCGTGACCATAAATGTCTTTTACTTCAATGTTGAGCACAAGATCGCGGCGAGCAACGAGGTCGAGAATCTCTTCGAGGGTGGGAATGTGCGCTCCGGCAAAGTCACCGGGTAGTCCGCTTCCGAAGTCGAGTTGGCGCAATTCAGCGAAGTCCAGATCGCAGACTCGCCCTGTCCCGTTAGAGGTGCGATCAACCGTGTCGTCATGAATGGCGACAATCACTCCGTCTCGAGTCGTGTGAATATCGATTTCCATGCCATCCGCACCCTGGTCAGCACAGAGTTTGAACGCCTCGAGAGTGTTTTCCGGAGCGTAAGCCATAGCGCCCCGGTGGCCGAGGATGAGCGGTGTCGTAGTCATGTGTACTTCTTCCAGTTGATTCGGGCATAAAAAAACCCGGGGAGTCATCGCGTTCGACGCTCGACGCAGCATTCGCCGCGCGCGTTGATCGTGATGACCCTCCGGGTGCTCTCTAGTGACTCTGCCCTGGGGTGTGTATTGAGTTGTGGGAGGTGCGGATTGTGCGAGAGACGGGTTTATTCGTCTCAGAAAGTGTCGGGCTTATGCGACACGCGTGTGAATTCGGGACCGTCGACGCCGCCACAGTGCGGGGTTTCCGGTAGAAACATAGTCAGCGCCGCAGTCAAGCACGGCATCGATTTCATCGGGGTTTCGGATAAGTCCGCCGACGATGAGAGGTTGTTGGATGCTGGCGCGAAGATCGCGAATTACCCGCGGCATAAGGCCAGGCATCACTTCGACCTCAGTAGGACGACTTGCATGCACTTGGCGCATTGCGTTCTCGACAGCGTGCGTGTCAACGGCAAAGAAGCGCTGCACCGACGCAATGCCGAGTTTTCGGGCCGCTGCCACGGCAGCACTCTTGGTCGTGATTACGCCGTCTACTTTGACGTGCTCGGCAAGAAACTGCACGGCAGCCCCATCGCGACTGATGCCGCCAACGAGCTCGAGGTGCACGTGCGCGCTTTTTCCGGCGCTGTGGATGCGTGACACCATTCCCGCAAGGGAATTGATATCACCGACGAGCAGGTTAATGCGCGCGACGTCGCTCTGCAGTGCGTCATCAAGCATGGCGTGTTCTTGCACGGAAGCAATCAACGGAAACTCTCCCGTCGCTGTGCCGCGCCATCTCAACTCGCTCATGTTGCTGTCGATGCTAGGCAACGAACTTAACTGCCCGGTAACCCTCAGGTAAACGCAAGGCGCTGAGCGTTTGTCACTCTAGGCAACTTCCTCTTCTTCTTCGCGACGTCGGCGCCGGGCAAGCACGAACCAGAAGAACAGCGAGAGCAACAGGAGAAGAACTCCCGCAGCACTCCAACCAACCCACCACGAGCTCATGAGTGATGTTGTTGACGAGGCGTTCTCTGCGTCAAGCACTCGGATTCCGATCTGCATCGTCACCGGCTCGCCAGCGGAGTCCACCCCGGTAACTACCAGGGTGTGTTCGCCAGCACTCAACGTGCCGGGGAGCATAACGCCGGTCGCTGTTGTGCCCGAGGCATCTGCCCGAGACTGTGCAAGTTCGGACTTGTTGCCCAAGCTCCAGTACTGCATTGTCGATTGCGGGGATAGTCCAGAAACAGTTACCCACAGCTCGCCGGAGCGCTTGACTTCTACGACTCCGTCGGCAGCGAGAGGCATAATCTCACCGTCTTGCTTTGCAGCTACGCGCAGAACGAGGCCATTCGATGAGCTGAGTTTCACGGTGTTCCCCGTGGAACTCAGTGTCGAGGAGACAGTGCTGCCGCCAGACGTTACCGCGGCTTTCCCCGCCTGTGATTCACGCAACGGCGCAAGCATCGTCGGCGCGCTTGGTGCCGTGGACTTGCCCTCGGTTGATACGACTGCGCCCGAGGAACCCGTAGGCGCTTTGGTCTCTGCGCCCGATGAACTCTCTTCGAACACTGGGGCTGGCACTACCGCGGCTCCAGATATGCGGGCACTGGCCACCTGGTAGCCGCTCTGTGTCGCTGTCAACTGAGCGATAGCAGTTGCGCCCGGAGTCAGGCCGCTGACTGTGACTTGGTTGCCGGTGCGCGAAATGGTGCCTTCTGATGTCGACAACACGTAGGTGAACGCTGAGGAGTAATTCGTGATCGTAAACACGAAGCCGCCGTTGATGGCGACAGCGCTCGACAGAGTCGGCGCGACACCGGCATTGATAGAGACTCCACGCTGAGTGGCATCGTGGGTGGTGTAGCCATCTCGTTCGGCCACCACGGTCACAGTTGCGGCAATTCCAGGCTTGAGACCCGCCACCGTCACTGTTGCTCCGGACATGGAGACCGATCCACTGGTCGACGAGAGCACGTAGGTGTTGCGCGCGTCAAAGTTCTTCACGGTGAATGTGAAGCCGTCATTAGTGCGAGTGGGCGTGTTCAATACTGGGACGGTTCCGGTATGGAGCGCGGCACCCGTCGTTGTTGCTGCGGCGATGCTGACGCCTGGCTCAGTTGCGGTGATCGTGAGATCAGCGGATGCCCCATCGACGAGTCCTGTGACGGTAACGGTTGCGCCACTCCGAGTCACTGTCGCTCCCCCCGTTGCTCCGACGATGTACTCAAGGGTGGAGTCGTAGTTTGCGATCGTGACTTCATAACCGGTGCGGGTAGAAACGAGGTCGCTGAAGGTCGGCGCCGTTCCGGAAACCATGGCAGCACCACGGTTGATCGCGGATGCTTGGCTCGCTCCACTCTTGTCGACTACAGCGGTGACAGAAGCACTGTCACCAATGGTGAGTCCGGTCACGGTCACGTCGGCGCCGGTGCGTGTAACTGTCGCGCCGTTATCGACCGTGAGCGTGTACGTGGAATCGGCGTCGTAGTTGGAGATGCTGAAAGTGAAGCCAACAGCGGTTGCGACATAATCAGAGAACGTGGGCTTGACGCCAGACAGCAGCGAGGCGCCATCGAACGACGCAGTCGCATCGGTTGATGTCGATTTCTTCACGGTGACGGTCACTCGTGAACTTTCGCCGTTGCTCAGTCCCGTTACTGTGATTCCCGAACCGCTTACGGTGACGTTCGCACCGTTGGTTGCGGTAGCCGAGTAGCTCGCTGTTGCATCGTAGTTAGCAATGGTTGCGGTGAACCCGGTGCCGGTCGACGTCACTCCCGAGAAGGTCGGAGCGGCTCCGGCGGCGAGAGGGGTAACGGAGTTCGATGCAGCGCTTACTGGGCCGGTTCCGTTCGAGTTGTTCGCGTACACCGTGAAGGCGTAGCTCGCCCCATTCGTAAGCTCCAGGAGGGTAGCGGAGGTCGAGCTGGTGGTGGCGCACTTCGCGTACGAACCGCCATCGACCGAGCACCAGACGTCATACGAGGTGATTGCGCTCGCTCCTGTGCTCATCGGGGCATCCCACACGACGGTCGCACTAGCGTCGCCGGCTGTCGCTGTGACACTCGTGGAGACGCCGGGTGCTAGTGACGGGGTCGCGGGAACGCGAGGCGCGGATCGCACGCTGTACATGTTTGCGGTGTTTTGAGTCTGCAAGGACACGTAGTAGGTGGTGCCGTTAGTCAGTCCCGTAATCACACAGCTCAACCCCGTGGTGGTGCAGGTCGCGGAGGTCGATCCGCTCGTGAGACCTGTGAACGCGGTCGCGGTGTAGTTGAGCAAGCTGCCACCGTTGAGGTTCGCTGCGTCCCAACTCACCGCAATCTGCCCGTTGCCGCCGTTCGCGATAATCGTGGAGGTCTCCGGCGCGGAAGGATAGGTGAAAGGAGTTGACTGCTTGGTGTTTGAAGAAGCTCCTACGCCTGCGGCACTGACAGCTCGCACCGCGACGGTGTAGGTGGTGCCGTTGGTGAGTCCGCTGATGAGAATAGGGCTGCTCGTGCTGCTCACCGACGTCCAGCTGGTTCCTCCATCGACGGAGTAGTGGTAGCCAGAAATCGCGCGATCGCCAGCGCTTCCCGCACTGAACGCTGCGGAGATAGTGCCGTCTCCTGCAGTCAGGGTATTAAGCGTGGGAGCCGCGGGACGTGCAAGCGGAGTAACCAGAACACGGGGAGTTGATTCAGCTCCAGTTCCCGCAGCATTCGTTGCAGTTACCTCAACGTAGTACTGGGTGCCGTTTGTCAGGCCCGCAATTGAGCAGAGAGTTGCGCCTGTAGTCGTGCAGCTCGATACCGGTGTCGTGCTCGTGTTGCTTGTGTACGCCGAGACCGTGTAACCGGTAATGGGCGCCCCACCATTGAACGCTGGGGCGGCCCATGTGACGTCGGCTGAAGCTGAATTCGAGACAGCGACGACTGTGCGGGGCGAACCAGGAATGGTGCGTGGTGTTGCTTGGGCTGTCACGGAGGGTGTCCCGTTACCAATCGCGTTAACCGCACGAAGCTGAATGTTGTACTCAGTACCGTTGGTGAGTCCGCTGATCGTCACGGGGCTCGACAGCGTTCCGGCTGACACCCAGTTATCTCCAGCATCGAGGCTGTATTCGAGCTGGGTTACCGGTGAACCGCCATCCGTGCCGAGAGCAAATACGACGCCGACGACTGTGTTGCCCGCGGTGACCGCGATGGAGGGCGCGGCAGGGGCTGAAGCAGGAGCAACAATTGTTGTCGGAGAAGCCGGACCAGTTCCCACGGCTGTGACGGCGCGTACTTGGAGTGCATACCCGGTTCCATTAGCGAGACGCGTGGCGCCGTCCGAGGAGATCGTTGTGAGAGTCAACGGGCTCGAGGTTCCGGACGCGGTCGACCAGGTTGCTCCAGCATCCGTGGAGTATTGCCATGCGGTGACCGGTGATCCGCCGTTGTCGGTGAGGCTGACGGATGCCGTAAGCGTCTGGTTGCTTCGAACAACTCCGCCAATAGCCGCCTGACCGGGGAGCCCGACTGGCTTGCCCGCTACTGCCGCTGAGCTCTCTCCAGCACCAACAGAGTTCACCGCTCTCACCTGAACGGGATAGCTTGTGCCGTTGCTCAGGCCGCTGATGACAAACGAGGTGCCAAGGGTACCGGTGGAAACCCAGTCGCTTCCCTCATTGATGCTGTACTCGTACGAGGTGATTGCGGCGCCACCGTTGGAGCCCGCGGTGAAGCTAACAGCGAGTGCGCCGTTAGAGGCAGCAACTTTCGTAACCAGCGGCGCACTAGGCGAAGTTTGCGCAATTCCGCTCGCTACTGCTGAGGCAGTTCCCGCACCGATCGCGTTGACGGCACGCAACTCAACGTAATACGTCACACCGTTCGACAGCGGGGTGCTTCCGTCGCTTGAGAGAGTTTCGATGATGACGGGGCTGGCCGTGCTGCCTCCGTCAGTTCTGGTGCGCCACGTGGCGCCCGCATCCGTTGAGTACTCATAGGTGGTGATGGCCGAGCCGCCGTTGCTGGATGGTGCAGTGAACGCAGCGGTCAGAGTCGCGTCGCTTCCGGCAACAGTATCGCCGACGATCGCTGGAGCACTTGGCACGGTAGCTGGTGTAACTGCCGCTGCCTCAGATGCGGAGCCAGTACCGACCGCGTTGATGGCACGAATTCGCACATCGTAGCTCTCGCCATTAGTCAATCCGGTTATCAATAAAGGGCTTGACGAGCCAGGAACGGAGACCCATCCTCCTGACGAATTGACCTGGTACTCATATTCCTCGATCGGTGAGCCGCCCGTGCTGCTCGGCGCAAAGCTCACTTGAGCAGAAGAATCTCCCGCTGTGACAGCATCGATAATCGGAGCGCCCGGCAGCGCCGGAGTGGTCGCTGCTGCTGGCTCCGATGAAGCTCCTGCGCCAACGGAGTTCACAGCGCGCAAAGCAACGGAATATGCGGTTCCTTCCTCGAGGCCGCTGATTACGATCGGGCTAGAGGTACCGCTAGCGGTCACCCAGCTGCCTTCGTCAAGCTGATATTCGTAGGACGTAATGGGCCCACCGCCGCTGAATCCTGGGGTGAATGCGACCGAGAGCGCACCATCCGCGATCGCCAACGAGCTAATCGTAGGGGCGCCGGGCACCGCCAACGGCGTACCGTCGGCCGGTTCGGAAGTTTCACCGGCACCTACGGCACTTGAGGCCCGAACCTCAACCGAGTAGGTCGTTCCGTTGATGAGTCCTGGGATCGTTATCGAGGTTGATGGCGATGCTACTGAGACCCACGAACCATCATCGACGCGGTAGTCGTATCCCGTCACGGGAGCACCCGAACTCGGTGGTGTCAGAGCGAGCTTGAGCGCTCCGTCTTGCGCGGTAACTGTCGTGATGGTGGGCGCGGTCGGCGGGCTGAGCGGAGTTACTGCCGCCGAAGGATCTGAATAGCTCCCCGTGCCTGCTGAGTTCACCGCAGCAACACGGAAGCGGTAGGCAGTGCCGTTACTCAGTCCGCTAACAGTCGCTGAATTTTCTGCTGTGCCGAGGTCAACTGCGGTGCTCCAAGTGGCGCCCCCATCGGTGCTGTACTGCGCGAGGTAGTTGCTGATTATGGACTGTCCGCTGTCGACCGGTGCCACCCAGAAAACCTTGACGGCACCATTTCCGGCTGTGCCGCGGACTTCAGTCGGAGCTGCCGGGGGTCCGGTCGTGTACGAGATCACTACGGATCCGGCACCACCGTTGGTGGAGTAGTACTCGTAGGAGGAACTGAGCCCGGAGAGAGACGCTGTCGAGTTCTGCCCCACCGAACCACCGAAGCCATACCATTCGTTCGAGGTTCCGGCGCCGAATTCGATTTGGCCTGCGGCACCACCTTGAGCACCGCCACCGCCACCGCCCGAACCACCACCGTCGTTGTTGCTGCACGAAGTCTGCAGGCAGGCATCGTTGGCGTTGATACCCTTTTGGCCCACCGTGCTTGTGCTGTCTGAGCGCCCGGCGTAAGTGGCCGTCGCGGTCCGCCCCTGAGTCGGAGCGAACTGACCGCTTCCGCCGTTTCCACCACCGCCGCCGGCGACTACGACATCGTCGCCGACCTTGATGACGGATGCGGCACCACCGGCGCCACCAGCACCAGACGATCCGTTTGCACCCGCTTGTCCCCCCGCACCTCCGGCAAACTCACCCGCGATAGGGCTAGCGCCTCCGGCCGCGCGCGCAGTGCTTGCGCTAACTCGACTGGCGCCGGTTGCACCACCGTTGCCAACCCCAATAGTGAGCACTTGGTTGGGGGTTACTGCGATAGTTCCCGTGACGACACCACGGTATCCACCCGCGGGCGGGGCGGGCGTCGCGTCTGAACCACCGTTACCACCCTGGCCTCCAGTAACAGTGACTGTCAGAGCTGAGATTCCCGATGGCACCGTGAAGGTGGCGAGGCTACCCGTGTAGGTGAACGTCTGGGAGACCACTGAAGGGCCGCCCACCGCTGATTGAGGAACCGCGACAACGAGCGCCCCGAGCGCTGCAACCGATGTTGCCAATGCGATGAAACGAGCACGGCGCGGCGACAGTCTTAAGTTCATCAATTTCCCCATTGCAGCCGACATTCGTCCGGTCGGGTTCGGACTGACACCGATGCAATGGCGTCATATGAAGCTTGGCAGCCCGCACCCGCCGTACGTGACTCCCGAATGAGGGTGTTTTGCCCCCCATTTATAGTGCCAAAACTGGCAAATGGGGTACGGGAATTACAATACAGGGGTACATATGAGCCCCGAACGGGGCGCGGAGTGATCCTCGCCGTACGGGCACAATTCGCAAACGGGGCACAAAAATATGTCGCGTCACGGAGCCCTAACCGCGTGCGCGATCTCGGTCGCCAAGAAAACCTCCGCCTGCACCCAAGGAATCCCCGCGATGAGCCCGCAACGGCCGGCATCGTTTCGGCGACACGAAACCGAACCGGGTCGCCGATGCAATTGAAAGAAATGGGCTCCTGCGGGCGAAACTGCGGGAAGTTTCGCCGTCGCTACCCTGCGATGGAAGGCGAGTGCACAAAATAGCTCGCGCTATACTATAGTGATGTGAGACCTGCCGCCCGATCCGAGGCGTTCGCAGATGTAGAGGACTATCCTCCGGGAGAGTTGAGCAAAGGAGCTCCATGCACGTACAAGACGTCGCGGCGCCCTCGTCAACACAGTTGACAGGCAAAGCCAGCAAAACCGAACGTAAGCACCTTCGCGCCCTCAGCTGGGGCCACGCCCTCGAATGGTACGACTGGGCAATCTTCGGGCTGCTCTCTTCGTACCTTGGGGCCGCCTTCTTCCCCGCAGACAGCGCTCTCGCATCGACGCTGAATGCACTGGCCGTCTTCGCGGTTGGATTCATCGCTCGGCCCATTGGAGGCGTCATTTTCGGGTCTATCGCCGACAAAGCCGGCCGCCGCAAGATCATGATCTTCGCCATCACAGCCGTTGCCTTTGGCAGCTTTGTCATCGGCGTCTTGCCTGGCTATGCGACCATCGGTGTCGCTGCGCCGATCATAGTCGTCGCCATGCGTATGCTGCAGGGTCTTTCTGCCGGCGTTGAGGCGCCCCTCGGCACCGCCTACGCGCTCGAATTGGTTCCAAACCGGCCCGGATATGTCTCCGGCTTCTTCGGATTTTTCAACAACCTCGGAAACTTGCTCGCACCACTGTCGATCTTTTTCCTCACACAGCTGCTCGTGGGTGACAACCTCGCAGAGTGGGGATGGCGCATTCCGTTCATCATCGGCGGCCTCTTCGGGCTCATCGTATTGTGGCTGCGCACCACGCTGCCCGAGACGCTCAACATCGACGGCGCACGCGAAGCGAAGGCTGTGAAGAAGCAGCTCCCCTCCGTATGGAGCGACGTACGCAAGTACTGGCTGAGCGTTCTGGCGACTGTCTTCATCGTCGGTGCCATCCAGGCCTATAACTACACGTGGATCGCCGGACTACCCAACCTCGCGCGTGCTGCTTTCCAGGAAGACCCGGCCGCCGTTTTCGGCATCACCACCGGCTTCGGAGTCTTCATGACTCTTGGCGCACTGTTCCTCAGTAAGTTTCTTGACCGCTTTGCGATGTCGAAGGTTTTCGTCGTTGCTCGCGTCCTGGCAATTCCGACAATCTTCCTGTCGTTGCTCTACACCCAGCCCGGCATCGGAACTTTCGCAGGGGTCATGTTCGGCGGCGCAATCGTGTTGCTTCTCAACATGACGATCTTCGTCACGGTATCCAACTCGCTACTGCCCCAACACATTCGCGGCACGGGCCTCGGCCTCGGCTACGGCGTAGGTGTTGCACTGTTCGGTGGCACCGCTTCGTATCTTTTGCTGTGGCTGCAGGGCGAGGGCACGTTCTGGATGTTCCCGATATACATCGCCGCCCTGTGCGCAATCAGCGTCGTTCTGTACCTCGCGGCGAAGAAGCGCAACGGCATCTTCGTCGGTAAGTAGTCCAACTCTCTGCGCGGTGCCGTCGGCAACGTCGGCCGTACCGCGCAGAGGTTCCCCACAGATACAAGCACCCTAGAAAGTACGGAACCATGGAACGATTCATCATCGACACTGATCCCGGCATCGACGACGCCGGCGCACTTTTCTGGGCACTCGCAACGGACAAGTTCCATGTCGAGGCGCTCACTACCGTCTTCGGGAACGTGAACGTTCAGAAGGCAACCGCTAACGCACGTAAGATCACGCACCTGTCGGGTCGCTCCGACCTGCCGATTTGGGCTGGCGCGCCCCGCCCTCTCGTAGGTGAGCCAAACTTCGCCGAGCACATTCACCGCCCCAGCGGGGTTGGGTACTGGGAGTACCCTGATCCAGCTCCCGGGACCGATGGCCCGACCGAGGCAGTGCAGAACATGATCGAGCTCGTCATGTCGAACCCGGGCGAGATCAGTATCATGGCGCTCGCACCGCTCACGAACGTCGCTCTCGCGATCTCGTTAGAGCCGAAGTTTGCTGAGAACGTGCGCCGTATCATTTACATGGGTGGAGCCGCTATCACGTGGGGCAATGCCTCTCCTGTTGCCAGCGCAAACATCTTCAATGACCCCGAAGCTGCCGAAATCGTCGTGCAGTCTGGCGCCAAGCTCACACAGGTCGGTCTTGACGTATGCCGCAAATTCTCAGTCACCCCCGAAAGAGTGGAGACACTGTGGACATCGGGTTCGCCTATGGGCCGAGCCCTGTGCGAAATGATCGGCTACCCCGACCGGCACCAGGACACTACTGAGATGCCCGAGTGGAAGGTCGAAGGCATGCACCTGAACGATGTCCCGTGTGTTGCATACGCCATCAACCCGGATTGGTTCCAGATGCGGCACCTGCGCGTCGATGTGGAACTCGAAGGTAAGCACACTCGCGGACAGACGGTCGTGCAGATGGTTGACCGCTGGGGCGGAGTCCCCAATGTTGATGTGTTGCTAGACATTGACGCGGCAGCTGTTGCAGACGCGCTCGTCGAATCCGTCACCGCTTTCGGGAGCAAGAACTAGAGCGACGGACGACTGCACGCCGTGAGCGCAGCCACCAGAAAGAGCCTTCGGCCGTAGATTTTAGACACGGTCGAAGGCTTTGTGTTTCTCCCGGACGTTTAGAAAGGTACGACTATGACTCAAGACCTTCGTGCTACAGACGCGGAACTCATCGAGGCCGCCACGGCGCTCCTGTCGCGCGTGCACGATCCTGCCGCCGTTCGGGTTGCCGCCGCTGCACGCGGTATCTCGGGAGCCGTATATCTCGGCGTGAGTCTCGCCACCCCGCGCGTCAAGGTGTGCGCAGAAAGCAGCGCGGTCGCCAACGCGAAAATTGGCGGCGACGAAGCCATCACCACGATCGTTTCTGTCGGGCTCGGGGGTGACGATGTTCCGCGCGTCATCAATCCGTGCGGGGTGTGCCGTGAACTGATTCCGAAGTTTGGTCAGGATCTACGCGTCCTCATCGACGCGGGAGACGGTGTCGTCGCAGCGGCGGAACCCATCGAGCTCCTGCCTATGCCGTGGATACGCGCTCGCTCCTACGACGATTGAAGACGCAACGAAAAGGCCCCCTGAACTCAAGCTGAATTCTGGGGGCCTTCTCGTTACTCCTCAACGCCAAGGAAGGGGTTTGCGCAGGGCTTCACCGATCATGTGCAGAACGCCGTCAAAGTTCATGTCCACCACAACGCGGTGCAGGGGTCGCGTCTCATCTTCGACGGGGTGTACACCGGCAAGGTAGCGGTCCCCCGTCGCTGGATCTTGGAACGTCTGTAACGGGCGCTGCACGGATGCCGTGATCAGATCAGGTCGCAGGAGTGCAGCGACGGCCATGCTGTCGTTGATACCCATGACGCGCTCGTCCCCTGGCTGCGGGTATGAGCGGCTGTAAAATCCTGCGTAGTCCGCACTGATCTTCGTGATCAGGTTGGCGGGTGCGTAGCCCGTGGACTCCGCGATCTCGAGGAAGAAGTTCTCGGGCACGAGCGCCTGGCGCGTCACATAGGGGCCGCACCATGTCACATCGCCCTCGTGAGCGGCGACAGATTCAGCGGCGTCGATATCAAACGTCACGTTGGGATCACGCGACACTCTAAAGCGGCGATCAGCCCACGGTTCGGTGTCGCGGTAAAGCGCGGGCCCCAGCGTGCCAACGATCACGGTGCTGCGTAGCTTCGTCAGCAGATCAGGTTCACTCTCTAACGCGCGAGCAAGGTTCGTCTGCGGGCCAATAGCGAGATAGTCGATCTCACCGGGATGTTGGCGCACAAGTTCGAGCACTACGTCAACGCCGCTGGGCTCGGTCGCAACGGAGACCGCGGGGCGCAAACCGGTGTTCCCGAACCCGTCTTCGCCGTGAATGCCAGGGTTCAGGCGCAGCTCTTGCTTCACGGGAACATCGCTTCCGCGGTAGACGGGAACGTCACTGCGCCCGCAGGTGTCGAGCACGTATCGCGCATTGTCTGCTGCGCGTTCGCCCGTGCAGTTTCCGAAGACGCTCACCACCGCAAGGATCTCCACGTCGGGTTCCGCTGCAAGCAGCATGATTGCCAGTGCGTCATCTACACCCGTGTCGGTGTCGATAATCACTTTTCTCTTCGTCATGATTCCTAACTTTCCGCTGCGTCTGCGCAGCAGGTTGTGAGCGTGAGCTTTTACGGTGCGCTGAGTCCAACGCTCGCGAATGCCGCTTGCGCGCGCGCTTCGGTAAGCGTCGCCGCGAATGCGAGGGCGGATTCAGGTGCAGACACGCCAACGCCGATCGCGAAGCGACCGTATGACTGCAGCGCGTGCGGAATCGGAGCCACTACGTGCGCACCTCTCACGGAGCGCAACTCCGACACCTGCTGGATGGCAACGTCTGCACGACCGTCGACCACGGCTTCTGCGGTCAGTCCTGCGGGGAAGCGCACGGCACGCTCGTCGATAGTGTCGAGCAGATTGCGTTCGCGAAGCACTTTCATGAAATGAATACCGCTGGCGCCAGAGAGCGTGTAGGCGACTCTACAGTCGCAAAGATACTGAAGAAACGCCTCTTCGGTATCTGAAGAAGGCGCCGGTGCATCAGTCAGCCGCGCGAACCCGACGGCTGAGACTGCGATGTCTGAAATGGTTTTCTCCTCGAGAATGCCCTGAGCTGCCAGATCATGCGCGGAGGCTGAAACACCCAAAAACAGATCCGGACGCTCGCCGCCTGCAATCTTGTCGAGCAGCACGGCGGTCGGCTCAAACGTTGCCACGATGCGATCACCCGTAGCGGCTTCAAACGCTGGAATAAGTTCTTCAACGAGCGGCTGTCGAACGACGAGTCCGCTGTACAGCGTGATCATGCTTTGGGCTCCTGAGGGGGCTGAGGCTGCAGGGCAGCGAGGTGTTGCGTCGTCAGGGGTGCGGTGCGCATTCCTGACGTGAGGAAGAAGATCTGCGCGGTGTGTTCGAGTTCTTCGAGCGCATCCAACGCGGAGTCGAGGTCAACGCCGGCAATGACTGGCCCATGGTTGCGTAACAACAGTGCGTGCGAGCGCGTGGCAGCTCGCTGGACGGCACGGGTCGCAGCCTTATCACCTGGCGCAAAGTACGGCAGGACCTGCAGTGGCGCGACGCGCATGCCGTAGTACGCGGTGAGCGGTGGCAACGCGTCATCGTGGTCAAGATCGGCCAGGCAGGATAGCGCAGCAGCGTGCACCGAGTGCGTATGCACGATTGCGTGCGCCGACGGTCGAGCCCGAAGCACGGCAACGTGCAAAAACGCCTCTTTTGTCGGTGGAGGACCTTCGAGATGACGGCCCTCACCATCGAGCACAGACAGATCGGTGCTTGAGACATCGGCCAGGCTCACACCTGTCGGCGTCACCAGAATGCGATCTCCTTCGCGTACCGCCAGATTGCCCGTACGACCGTGAGTGAGCCCGCGCCTGTGGATCGAGTGTGCGACTCGTTCGACAGTTTTACGTAGGTCAGTCATGGCTTGCACTTCCTGCGACAGAGTTGAACATGTCGATGTCGCCAAAGTTCCCTGACTTCAGCACGAGGTGCACGCCATGGGTCACGTCATGAATCCAAGGCGCGCCTACGGCGGCCTCCTCCCCCACAACAGCAACGGTGGTTCCTAGTTCACGGATCACTGCACCCGAGGTCTCACCGCCGGCGACGAGCATGCGTTGAACACCACGGCGCGCCAGTCCGTGGGCGACGATCCCTGCCACTTGTTCATACAGCTCACCGGCCGCTGGAAGTTCGTCATTGCGTTCTTCGGCCGAACTTGACGAGTAAATCAACGCTGACTTTTCTGCGGGCTGTTCATCCCACCACGTCAAGGCTGCTTCAGCCAGGTCCGATGCGGTCTGGCCTGGTTCTGCAACGACGTGGTGCGAGTATCCGCCGGATGCCTGAAACGCGGCAATCTGCTCAAGAGTGCGTCGCGAACAGCTTCCCGCGATGATCGCGGTGCGTCCGGCGGGCGGTGCGGAAATTGTGCGACCGGATGCGAGCTGACGCCTGGCAATTGCACCGATGAGACCGGCAGATCCGGCTGTCAGCACTGCGGTGTCTATAGCTTCGGCGATTGCGTCGAGATCGGTAGCGTCAACCGCATCTGCGATCACCTGTGCCACACCTGCGCTCTCGGCTGCGGTGATCGAGGCGCGTGCGACAGCCGCGCCACCGTGCACTGCAGAAAGCGGCAGCGTCGCGACAGTGCCCTGCACCTGTGGCGTGAGCAGCGTCACGAGGTTTGAGTCACGCATCGGCGTGACCGGATGGTGCGCCATGTGGGTCTCATGCAACGGAACATTAAAGACGTACAGATTCCCGTCATTCACGGTGCGCCCGTGGATGGGGGCCGCAGGGGTCGTCACGACCGTTGATACGCCCAGAGCCTGAGCGAGCGCCTCTGTGACGGGCCCGATGTTCCCCTCATCCGTTGAATCGAACGTCGAGCAGTACTTGAAGTAAAAGCGCGTGGCGCCAGCATCCTGCAATGTGCGTAGCGCCGCCAGGCTCGTCGCTACGGCGTCAGCCACCGGGATCGAGCGGGTCTTCAGGCCAGTCACGATCGCGTCAGCATCTCCCGTGACGGGGGTTTCTGCGCTAAGGGTAAGCAGCGTTCGCAGGCCCTCGCGGCTGAGGGCCGCAGCTACATCAGTTGCACCCGTCACATCATCAGCGATGACACCAATCATCGTAGTGATCCCTCGATCACAGCACGCAAGCGCGAAGCGGCAGCACTCGGACCGTCGAGGACCGGCACGGTGATCTGGTCACGAAGCGCCTCGGCCGCAGGAGCGAGTGAATATTGAGCGAGCACGACGACGTCGTAGGGCTCGCTCACCTCAGAAATAGCCCCGCCCAGGTGGGCGGCTAGCTCCGCAACGGCGAGAGGTTTAGCCGCGGCGGGCACCACGATGGAGTGGATGGATGGCGCTGCGCCTGCAGCCGTAAAGGCAGCACTAAGGCGCGCTGTGCTGTCTTCGGCCGCTGACTCCAGAGACGCTAAGAGGAGAACGCTCGCGGGTGAGAGCGCTACAGTGTCTTCGAAAAGCGGTCCGTCGGCGGAAAACACGGCAACGCCGTCGGTCGCGCGGTCACGGTAGTCGGCGCGCACGCCGTATTGGGAGCACGTCAGCAAGATCCCGTCCGCACCGCCCGCGAGGGCGGACTCGATCAGAACGTCCATGCGAGCAGCGAGTGGTGCGTTGATCTCCCCCTGTAGCTTCAGATCGGAAAGCAGACGGTCGTCAAGAAGATTCCACACCGTGCTATTCGGAATTGCTGCGCTCACCGCAGCTGCTGCCGGAGCAATGGCCAGCGGTGTCGCACTAATCAGGGCAATTTTCACGGCGTTCACCGGGTAATCCTTTCGATCCAATCGAGTCCTTCGTCAGTGTCGCCGACGGGACCATACTCACAACCAATCCATCCGGAATAGCCGCTGGCGGCAATCCGTGCAAGCACCTGCTCGTACGCAATCTCCCCCGTTCCGGGCTCGCCTCGGCCGGGATTATCCGCAATCTGCACGTGCTTGACCAGCGGGGCAAGCCGCTCGAACCGCTCAATAACGTTGCCGCGGTCCGCCTGTGCGTGGTAGACGTCGAACAGCACACCCACCGTGCCGGAGTCAACGGCTTCAGCTACCGCAGCCGCCGTCTCCATCGAAGCCAAGCCATAGGTTGGCTGCTCGCGCTTGTTGATCGCTTCGAGCACGATGTGAACGCCAGCCGCGCGAGCCTGCGCTGCAGCCCAGCCAATGTTGGTGACATATGTCGCAAAGGCGAGCTGCGGGTCCGCATCCGGGGGCCGAAGGCCAGCCATCACGTGAACGATAGGGCTGCCGAGGACCCCTGCATAGTGGAGTGCGCGCTCGACACCCTCACGGAAAGCGGTCTGAGCGGATGGCACAAACGCTGTTCCCATAGCAGTAGCGGAACCCGCGGGACCACCGGGGGTGTTAATCAGCACCTGCGTAAGGCCCGCGTTATCAAGCAACTCTCGCACACGCTCAGCAGGGAATTCGTAGGGGGATGCAAATTCGACCCCCGTGAAACCTGCGGCCGCAGCCGCGTCAAAACGTGCTTCGAAGGGCAACTCGGTGTACATCCATTTGAGGTTGGCTGCCAGCCGGAGCTGCCCACCCGATGTCTGGATGATCATGCGACGTCTTCTCGGTATGCCGGATTCACGACGAATTGTGCGTCGCCCCCAGCGAGAACGCTGATCACGTTGGCTGCCGCCATGCGACCAGACTCGCCACGAGCTTCACGAGTTGCACCCGCGACATGAGTGGTGGCGAGGATTCCAGGCGTGTGCAGAAGCGCACTGTCTGCAGGCAAGGGTTCCTGCTCGAAAACGTCCAGAGCTGCGCCGCCAATCACACCGGCGCGAACAGCGTCGACAACGGCCGCTTCATCAACAATGCCGCCACGAGCCGTGTTAACCAGAACCGCATCGTTCTTCATAGAACGCAAGCGCTCCGCATTGATGAGGTTTCGTGTCGAGTCATCGAGAAACAGATGCAGCGTCACGAAATCGGCCTGCGATAGAACGTCGTCAAGCTCCGCGCGGGCAATATTGTGTGCTGAAGCGAATTCTTCGTCGAAGTACGGGTCGTAGGCGATGACCTTCATGCCGAAACCTGCGGCAATCGTGGCCACGGCCTTGCCGATGGATCCGAGACCCAACACTCCCAACGTCGCGCCACGGAGCTCGCGGCCCGTGAGCTGCTGCCAGGTCCCTGCTCGCAGGTTGGTGACGTTCTCGGGAACACGACGGGCAACACCCAGCATGAGGGCGAAAACGTGTTCGGCAACGGCCTGACGATTAGCGCCCGCCGTGACACAGACTGGAACACCTTGAATCGTTGCTGCTTCGACGTCAACGCTGTCGTACCCGACACCCGTTCGTACGACGATCTGCAGATTCGGAGCGCTGGCAAGATCGTTCGCTGTCAGTGGCTGAGTTCCCGCGATGATGGCGCGCGTAGAGGCCAAGATCGCACGGCGGTCTACCTCAGAATAGGCAGCAAGGTTCGGCTCGTGGCGCGTCGTCAGTCCGGCACCACGCAGCAATGTGTCTACCTCGTCGCCCGGTTTGAGGAACGCGGTAGTGATTATGACATCGTGAGACGTGGTGTTTTCGCTCACCAGATTCCTCCTTGGTACTCGGAGGCGGTGAACGCACCGCCGTGATACTGGGGGGCAGGAACGTCAAAGTCGACGTCCTGCGCGTGCTCCGCCGCATTGTCTTGCGGGGTGAATCCGATCGCCGCCCAACCGGCCTGAGCATCCCACCAGGCATCGTCGTTTGCCGAAACACCATAAACAACCTGGCAGCCCACAGGACCGTTTTCGATCGCGCAGCGAGTCAGTTCAATGCCGTCTCGCCAGCTCAACCACAGCGCAAGTTGGCGCACATCTTCAGGCTCGGGACGGAACGTTCCGATGCGCAATAACACCGATTCCACTCCCCACTTGTCGTAGTACAGACTCGCCAGTGCCTCGCCAAACGCTTTCGAAACGCCGTAGTAGGAGTCTGGGCGAATCGAAGCGCTCTCGTCGAGACGTTCGGAAGCGGGGTGAAACCCGATGATGTGGTTAGAACTGGCAAACACGATACGGCGCACTCCCGCGCGGCGCGCTGCCTCGTAGACGTTGTATGTGCCGTCAATGTTGGCTTCGCGGATGCGTTCGAATGACGCTTCGTCCGCGACAGCTCCAAGGTGCACGATCACGTCGATGCCTTGGGCAGCCGCGGTCAGGGCTTCCAGATCGCTGAGGTCACCAACGACGACCTCTTCGTGTGCGAAGAGGTGTTCGACCGGTTCGCTTCGCACGTAGAGGACCACGCGTTCATAGTTCCCCGCGAGTCCTTCTCGAATCACGCGGCCCATGCGGCCAGCGCCTCCTGTATAGAGGACGGAAGTCATGATTGTCCTTTCATCCGGCATCGGCGCAGCCGATGCTGCGATCCGCCTCGGGGCTCAGTGCATCGGCAAAGAAACTGATCTGGGCGCGCTGTTCTCGCAGGCGTTGCACCTCGCCATCGACAATGCTGAGGCCGACATCATGACCCGGCAGCAAAGTCCCGCTCGTGTCGGTTAGAAGCGAACGCAAGCGATCGATCGTGCGAACGCTCGCGTCTTCGTCCATGGTGGAATCAACGTGCGCGGTGGCCAGCTCATGAGTGTTTTTCACTGAGTCACCCGCAAAAATGTAGGACTGCTCAGCGCGCTCAGTGAAGAATGCCAGATGATGAGGAGTGTGACCGGGCGCGGCGATCGCGTGGATTCCTGGCAGCACCTCTTGCCCCGGCCGCATCCGTTCGACGCGCTCGGTGCGGCGCATGAGCTCTTGCACGTGCAGGTCAGGGATGAACTTCGTTCCTGCCGGCTGCTCTGCCGCCCACGCTAGTTCCTGCTCGCCCACCCAAGTGACGGCGTTCTGGAACATCGTAAAATTCGCAACGTGATCCCAGTGCATGTGGGTCAGCAGTACGTCCGTAATATCTGCCGCGGTCAGGCCCAGACGTTCGAGCGACTCGTGGATCAGGGGAATGTAGGCGGGCTGCCCCGCATCGATCAGGACGCGGTGTGTCCCATCGTCCAAGAGCCAGAGGCTGCTCCAGCCAAAGGCGCCGTGCGAGCTGGTCTTGCCGGGAAAGCCTTCAACGAGCGGGTGCGCGGTATACCGCGCCGCGGTCTGTTGCATCTGCTTCATCGCATCTCCCTCCAATACTATTGACTATAGTATTGGATACTCATCGGTTTGTCCATGAGCGCTGCCGTCGACTTAGCTCCCCAGAAGTCGCTCCGTAGCACCGAGAACGTGCAAGCGCATCGCTTCTGCCGCACTATCCGCATCACCCGCCACGATCGCATCAAAGATCGCACCGTGCTCCGGCGCTGCCTGACGTGCCCCCGTGCGACCAAACTTAGAAAAGAGACGGAAGCGCTGAATTTGTCCGCTGAGCGCGGCATACGCGAGGGCCAAGAACTGATTACCCGACTGTTCCGCAATAAGCGTGTGAAAATCGTTGTCCGAGCGCCAGTACATATCAAAACCTTCGGTCTCCATATCAGCCGCATCCGCCGACTGCTCGAACTCCTTCAGGCTCTCACGCAACGCGGCGAGGAACTCAGGAGTAGTTCGCAACGCGGCGCAATAGGCGAGACGGGGCTCCAACACAAGGCGCGCTTCCTTCAGCTGTTCGACTTCGGCGCGCGTCATCATTGGTGCGACACGGTACCCGCGAAGCGCTTCCCGCTGAACAAGGCCCGTGTACTCCAAGCGCGCGAGCGCCTCACGCAGCGGCGTCTGGCTGACATCGAGCTCACGAGAGAGTGCGCCGATGTTCAGGCTCTCGCCCGCTCCGCGCTCCCCCGACATGAACTGATGTAGCAACACGTCGTACATCTGATCTGCGATCGGTTTTCTCACTGACTTGCGCTCGGCCATTGGCTCTCCCTTGCGTCGACATTCTCAGTCAGGTTTGAGCCTACCGTCCGCGCGCTGCGGCCCCTTGACTAACGGTCCGACACAGCGGCGAGGTGTCGCTAGAGCAGCGTGTCACCTGAAAGACAAAGCTGATGTGTTCGCGCTAGGGACTCAGAGAGCAGAATGGTCAGTTGCTTGTGATGCTTGGAGAGCTTCGAAGCGCTCGATTTCGGCGTCCTGAGACGACGAGCCAAGCGCAATGAAAGCCATCAAATCTGGCTGAAGTTTGCCCCCAGAACATTCTGAACGTGGGCAGAGACGGATTTCACTTGACCTGAGCACTGAACGAATACCTGACGAGAAGCCAAAAGCGCGGTGCCCCTGGAGGGATTCGAACCCCCGCCACATCCCTCTGCGAATAAGGCGAATGTCCAGAAAACCCGGGAATTCAGCGTTTTAGGGTGAGCATAGCCATCGAGGGTCCCTGTCGTTTGCCCACAGTTGTGGGCAAAGTGTGGGCAAGGCGCGCGTAAGTCATCCATATAAATGTGGATAAAGTCTTCCATGTTTATATAAAAGCTGCGATGATGGGGCAATGAAGAACGTGGAGATAGTTTGGCGCACCTTGGCGGATGCCGCGCTGGATGGTCAGCGAGACTGGAACAGCATCGGCGACATTGCCGATGCTGCGTCGGTTGCACCATCCACTACTCATCAAGCGCTGGGGCGACTGGTCGACATCGGTGCTGTGCGTGCAAATCCGCGTCGCGGTTACACCGTCGTCTCGCCGGAAAAGCTACTGGATGCCTTCGCCGCCCACCGCAACCTGCGCGCAGACGCCATGGTGTCAACGACGCTCCCCGCAGCCCAAGAATTTCTCGACGACATCGCGGTCGATTACGCGCTGAGCGGTAGCACCGCCGCCGTGCACTACCTCGGTGGCCGCAACACGGTCGCGGATCTCGGCCGGCGGATCGTCTACACAAGCCGGCACGTCTCTCAAGCGGGTTTCCCCGCGGGAGACGACGTCATGATAGTCAGCCAGGATCCCGTCGCGGCACGTACTTGGCGATCCGGATATGCCAGCCTCGCGCAGACCTACGCAGACCTGTGGGCGAGCCCTGGTTGGCAGGCCGCGGAGTTCACGCGCGCGCTGAAAACGAAACTGTTCACCGACGCCGATTGGGAGCAACGCACCCGTGCCTAGCCTCTACGAAGACAACAACGGAGTTATACGCGCTCTCGTCGACCGGCTCGGTCACGACCTCGAACCTTCCATCCTCATCGGCGGGTGGGCAACGTTCATACGCGTCGGCGGCGAGATCAGTCTCGACATTGACCTCATCACCTCGCAAGAAAGCCGCCACAAGCTCGAGCAACTAATGACCGACCTCTCGCCCAGCAACAATCACCAAGGGCGAAAGCTTCGAGCCACGATCGACAACGTGCACCTTGATATCTACCTGCCCTACGAGTCCCAACTAGGCGGCAAGCTGCGGCTCAAGGTGGAAGTGCTTGCCGATTACCCCGACGAGCTCTCGTTCGAGAAATGGACTCTGCTGCGTCTCGAAGCGCACATCGCGACCAAGATGGCAGCGTTGCTTGACCGGCACTTCTCAGAGAAGGGCCAAAAAGATGCGCGCGAGATCCTTGCCCTGTTGAAACTCGAGGATGTCGACCCCACCGTCGCGGCAGAGATCCTCCAGCGGGCGTCGACCGTAAGCATCGAGCAACTGCCGCCCATGATTGGTGAGGCATTCGATTTGATCCGCAGCGTAATCCCACTATCGAAAATTGACCAGAAACTAATCGCCGTGACAAAGAAAACATGGGTCGGTGAACTAAAACTCCGCGGCGCGCGCTCACAGGAACATCGCCCACGACTCTGAGTTTCTGAGTCCCCGGAGCGGGCCTCTCTCCCTAGGCTCGATTGTTGGGTCTGGTTTAACCGCGCAGTTCGAAGGTCTCCCTAGGTCAATCTCGCGCTTTTACTTAGTGCCGTCGCTGAGGTTGGACTACTCGTCCATCCCCATCACGGCACCTCTCCGAAAAAGCACTACCCGGAGATGCGGCTTCAAGAAGATTGGTACACCTCCGATCGCGCGGTTGTGGCAAGCTGTTTCTCACACCGACTAGAAGTGAGCAAGGATGGCTCAGGACGACCTTCAAGAACTCCGAGAAAACGTGCTCGGAATCCTCTCCGACTACTCGCGCCTGGAATGGCTCGGAAATCAGATGTCCCAGTTCGATTCCGAGGCGGCCGCTCTGGTGAAAGAAGGTGTACCGAAGGATGCCCTCGGCGCGACGATGCTGAATGAGTGGATCACGGAATTGCTCAACCGAGATCCTAACTCCGCGTTGTGGCGTTCGATCAACGACGCCGCCGGCGCGCACGCCATTACGGAATTCCGGCGAACTGGAGCAGAGCAAGCCTGGCGAATTGTACAGGACCACACTTCAGATATCGGCAACGAAAGCGGCTGGTCTAGCGTGGGCGCCAAGATCGTGAACGGATGGACTTCGGAACAGCGGTCTAACTTTGAGAATTCCCTCGAGGCGGAACTTGCTGCAAAACGAAAGAAGTCTGGAGGTTGTTACGTTGCGACGGCGGTATACGGTAGCTACGACTGCCCCGAGGTTTGGGTCCTGCGACGTTTCCGAGATGAATTCCTCCGCAGTAACACCGCTGGTAGATTTTTCATTCGGACGTATTACGCGATCAGCCCTCACGCTGTCCGCGTCTTCGGCTCGTCCTTGCGAATTCCTGTACGCAAGCCGCTCGACTACTTGGTGCAAAAGCTGGCAGAACGAGGTATCGCTGACACCCCATACCGCGACGCTGACTAAAGTTACAATCCGCTCACAGGCTCGCGAGCGATCCGAACGGCAGCCGATCGACGCGCCGATGTCCCCTCGGTCGAAAATGGCTCAACTGCATTGCACGTCGATGGGACGATGAGATATGACAAATCCGAACTTCCAAATGGACACCCGCGAAAGCGATAGTGCACGGAAGGTCGGTGAGTTCATACTCAGCGAAGCTAAACAGCGGGCTACCCCTCTAATAGCGAAATGGGAAAGTCACCCTCGCCCAGCATCAGGCAGTTGGCTCTCACAGGTAGATCAGCTCACCTCATACAAGCCGTTCAGCTATCAGCTCCGTGACTTCATGAACGTCAGCCTCGACTCGATCCGCATGCTTATCAAATATGTGGACACCACCAACGAGATACCGATGCTCGCTCACTACGCCCTCATCCGATCCGCTGTAGAGGCCACGTCCTACGGAATATGGATGCTCAACGCAGGCACCAAGCAGAAACAGGCATGGCTGTCCCTTCGACTGAGTTACGAGAACAACGAAGACATCGAAGGCATGGAGAAGGTCTTCGCAACCGTTGATTTGGCTCCTCCAAATCGAGACGATGTAAGAGCAAGGCTTGTCACCCTCCAACAGCAACTCAGCGACTACCGCAACCACGACATCAGCAAGACCCCCACCACCACAGATGTTGTCGCTCAGGCCGACCGATTCATGAACGGCAAACGTATGGTCATGACGGGGCTACAAACGTGGAAAGCATGCAGCGGAACCACTCACGCTAACGGCGATGTGATTTCGGCCCTCCTGGAGCGTGTGCCCACAGGTCATGAAGATGCGCTCGGCCTGACCTTCAGACTCACCTCACGCATGACACTCACCGCAGGTTTCCTACTCGTAGCTGTTGAGAATGCAGAGGAGCTACTTAGGCTTTTCGAGGAAGCAGGCAAACCCATGACCACGCAGATGAAGGGCAAACGATGAGCGCAGAGCGTTGGCTGCGCCGCTCCGCAATGTCCCCTCCCCCGCAATTGGCTCACGATGGGAGAATTGAGCATGACCGCCAAGCCCGCAGCAAAACCTCTTCGACTCCTCAGCTCAGTGCCAAACAAGGTCTACGACCGTCTGGTAGTTCGATACCCGTTCCAAACAGACCGCGACTATGCGGCGGCTTTCCATTTTTCGGCCAAACGTCTCGCTGAAACCTTTACAGGTAACCCTGAAGACGACTTTCTCCTGCTGCCCTTCCTCACTCTCTACCGTCAGGCATTCGAGCTAGAGCTGAAGAACACAATCAAGGCGCTCATCAAGACTCGGATGATCTACGTCGATGGCAAAACTGCCGAACTAGAAGCAGCCATCAAAAAAGACCGCTTCAAGGAAGACTTCGGCCACAACCTCTACAAGTTGCTAAACGAAGCGAAGAAGCATTACGCCGCACTCGTCGTGCCTCAGGAGTTCCCGAAGGACGTGGAGAAGCTCATCATCATGATGCATGAAGCGGACAAGGCGGGAACCGCCTTCCGCTACTCAGGTCAGCTCCCCAATGTTCAAGAGCTTGCCGACTTCCCCGACCTCGCTGCCCTTTTGGACGATCAGTTCACCATGCTCACCGTGGTCGAAGACTATGTAGATGGCCTCTACTCCGCAGGGCCAACCCTCAAAGACATGGCGGATGACTACTACTGATCTTCAGTCCCTGTGATCGGGACTCCGAGGTCATGAGGCGGTACCGCTGAAGGAACGTAAGAATCAGAGAAGATCATGCCCTTCGATCCCTTAATCTCAGCGTTGCCGTTCCAGCCGAGCTTCCAAAACGTCCACGTAGCCACATCAAGAAGCCACTCCACCACTTCGACGGCCTCGGTCATGAAGGTCAGATTCAGTCGCGTCCTATCCTGATCCATCCAACGACCCATATCGGTGTCATGGAACCACGTCACACTTAGACGCTCCTCATCGGGCAATGCCTTCATCGCCATGTTGTGAGCAAGGAAGTCCCTGAGTCGTTTCACCTGCGCATAGGTGGCAACGAACTGAGCGTGAAGGCCATCAGCTCCTAGCTCTCGCTCAGAGTAGAACTCGAAGAATGCAGGTCGAGTGCGGTCATCCAACTTCGAAGCGACAACGAGGGCATGCCAACTCTCCAAGTTGAACCAAGACTTCGACTCCATCTCGTGGAGAAACTGTTGGTTACGGCGCTCGAAGGATCGAACAATCTGATCCGCATCCCACCTTTCCGTCACCGCGAAAGCATCACGAATCACATCATCAACACCTGTGCAGCGGGTAGCGAGTTCATCTACCTGCCACTGCATGTGGGCGAACGTTGAGAACAGCAAAAGCGTCTTGTCAGCTACCTCAGTCATCGATTCTCAGAAGCTTCCGCATCCTTGGGAAACTCTGATGCATCGGGATCACTGTGGAGTCGCGCAATCGGCGCGAGTGGGGTGGCCTGCTCCCAAACCTTCTCGTAGTGCTGCCGCAACACATCAGTGGAGTCCGCGCTCAGATGAGTCACTACGGTGAGCTGAGTACCACCGAGAGATGTCCCGATCATGAGGCCCTCTCCCTGAGAGGGAAGGACGTAGCGATCATGAAGTTCCTTGATCGCCTTGTCCAAAAATCTCAGTTCAACATCAGGTCTAGCTCCGAGGGCAATAGCGAGATGTCGTTTGCGCTCTTCCTGCTTTTGACCCTTGATACTGATGTCCCTCGTCAGAACACGCCTCACGCTTGGAAGCTCGATAAGAGTGAGCATGTCCCCCGAAGGCAGGTAGGGATCAATGACAAGCGCATCGGCCTGCTTGTCTATTTCCGTTAGTAGTTTCGAGTAGGTAATTGGGTCTTCTAGCCGCCCTACTACTTCAAGCACCGATTCCCCCGGGGTGCCGCTGCTTTCGAGCTTCTCAAGCCCCCTCAGGAAGGCTAGGCCAACAGGCGTGATGCTCAACTCCTCGTTGCGCTCCTCGTCCTCAGCCATTCCCGTGCGCAACAAGTACTCACCGACTTTCCGATTGTTATATCCCGCAAGGGCAAGGCTGAGATGGCGCTCTATCTCGGTGGAAGGCAAAGGCGTATTCACGAATGCGTTGATGTGTCCGATGGCAGGGTAGACGTTACTCTCGTTGAGCATCTTGAGGTAGCTCAAGCCCCTGAGGATTGATTCGTTGCTGAGAGTAACCATGCTCACGACTATGGCAGGTGAAAGCTATCGACGGAAATGGCCCTACTCGACCATGGCGAAGATGCCATCGTCGTTGATTCGAAGAGCGTGCGTCTCAAACCAACCGAAGGCATCCTCCACGATGGTCTGCCAATTCTGGGCAAGAGAACCATCAGGAACAACAAGGTTGGCTGTCAACAGGCGAACAACCACAGCCGCGACCTGACTGACAAGGAAAGTCTCATCCCCGTTCGGGAAGTCATCCCCTGTATCGAAGTGCTTAATTTTTCGATAGTTGTCCGCCACGGCACGAGCAATCCCAACCTGCGAGTCAGCAGCTCGCGCCCAATCAACGTCGAGGGACGCAACGCAACGGAACACATAAGTTGCCATCGTCTCAGGCTTGCGACCTCCCCTATAGGTAGCTTCCTCACCGTCAGCTTTACCGAGGAGCTGACCTGCTGCTTCAAGGCTCATGGAGAGGCTCACAACTCGATCCTCCAAGAACGCCCGCTCTCGACTGAGGATGCCCGCAGCAGGGTGAATGAACCTCTTCCATTGATCGAACTTCGCACCCCACAGCTCCAACCCCACTTTGCCTATCTGAGGCAACGCAGCAACACCCTTCCTCAGTGTCTCCTCGGTCATGGGTGGTCGTGAGGCCTCTCGGAAGGTTCGAGCTGTGAACAGCTGCTGACCTGACCTAGAATAAATCTCCCCGCCCAAAGTTCGCGGGTGGAAGCGTTCATCAACCACATCGTGACGACGGAACGACACTTCAGCCCCATACAGAATCGACAGAAGCAGCCGAACTTTGACGTGCTCCTTCATATGGTCTTCAACACCGCGAGGTTCATCGAAGACGCTACGAAGAACAGTCCATTCATCAACGTGCAGGCCAGGCCGACTGTTATCAGTGCTCCACCGCGTAGTGAGGGACAGCGTGGCATCACCCTGCTTCCACGACAGCTCATCAACAGTTTCAACGCTCGCCTCGATCCGACGAACGAAACCCTCCGCATCAGTGACGGTTTCATAGTTCGCGGCACGGAAAGCAGTCCACTCGTAGAGAGCATCCATTTGTGATTGCAGCTCCGTGAGAGTGAGGTCATCGGTCGCATCCCCTACACGAGTCCCCGCGACAGCATCCTCCGCAAACAAGACCCCTGAGGTGACGTTTCCGTACTCGCTGTAACCACCCCACCTGAGGCCAAAGAGCGCAAGACGGTGTGAGCCTGAACTGAAGACAAGAGACTTTGGTGGCGTATGCGATCTGAACCATCCGCGCACCACAGTGAACTGAGCATCAGCCCCATGACCGATATGCGGAATCTCAAGGCGGACTCCGCGACTGCTCTCGAAGGAGAGAACGGCAGCGAGAGCATAAGCGCCTTCGCCACCACTAAAAAGGATGCCCGCGTGCCACTCGCCAATTTCTAGCGGTTTGTTCGCCATCGCAGCTCCTATCTTCACTGCAAGCGTACTAAGGAACTTGGACCCAATCTTGGGTCAGCCGCTCGAAAGCAACGAGAGAAGCCGATAACAGTTTCAAGAAGGTTCAGAAACCAGGACACTGCTCTCGTTCTTCAAGTCGGAAACGGCTAGTGAAAGAATCAAGCGAAGACTCACCCAAAGGGGCTTGCTGCACGGATAGGTGACACTTTGAGCGAGGTGATTTATTAGCTACTCGCAGTGGCAGCGTTGGCCCAAATCAACATCAGTTCGAGTGCCGCAGCACGGTAGTCGTCGATAGACTTCGCGGTCTGCGCGAACTCGGGGTATTGGTTGACTACTTTGCCTTCGGTCGGTGCGTCAGCGTGGATCTTGTAGCGGCGAATTGCACGTCCGAACCGAGGCAGCCCGAGTTCGTCCACGAGGCACTCGGCGTCTTCTAGCTGCCTGGCACTCTCATGTCGATCTTGCTGAGCAAGACACGGAACGGCGTCGAAGCTGGCTCGATGAAGGTTCGCACGGTCCTCATCATGGGTGGGGTGCACCAGGCTTCCGGCCCTGTTGGGACGATCGCGAAATCTGCGACAGACAGAACCGAGGACAGGCTATGGGTCTTCGCCAGCATCGCAAGATCACCGAAGCGCTCGTGGAATGTGGGTAAATCATGGGCAAAACCGCCGAGAATCGGGCCGATCCTGCTCAATTGTGGGCAAACACGATTCATAATCCGCGAGTTTATGGGTAAATAACAGCCCTGATCAGCATTTTACAAGGTGCCCCTGGAGGGATTCGAACCCCCAACCTGCTCCTTAGGACGGAGTTGCTCTTCCGTTGAGCTACAGAGGCTGGCGTTTCGAGTGTAGCCGAGTCCCGCACCGAGATCGCTCAGCCCGAGCGTACGTCCGGCAGCTATGCGCTCAGCCGAGTAGAAGCGTCTGATGAGCGATTTATCGAGCAACTCCCGTGCTGCATCCAGATCGTCGACGAGCACGATGAGATCGAACCAGGCCCGCGTGAGGGTCACATGGAAAGCATCCGGTTTTCCCGCCCGCACCGCCATGCTCCTGATGCCGCGAACGAGTCGTTCGAATTCCTCGGCTCGACGACAGAAAAACGTCGGCGCCTCGAAGGCTACTGCCCTGGCGGGTAGAGGAACGCCTCGACTTCGCTTGGCTGCAGTGTGCGCTGGCCGTACGAGCGATACACGTAGTTGTACTCTTCGAGCAAAACCGAGCCGTCATCGTTAACTTGCTTGACGTACGACACGTGGTTGTCCCAACCGAACCACGCGACCGATCCGACAACCGGAGTGGGACTCACGGTCCAGCCGTGCGCCTCCCACGCCGACTTCCATTGGTAGGCGTCGCCGCCGTTGGGGGTGAGGTCAGCCCAGGCCCAGCGGAACGGAGCCGCGAATGAACCAACATCGCGGTTCAGGCGCCAGGCAACAAAGTCGGTGCACTGGCGGTAGTAGTAGTTGAGGGGAGACAAAGTGTCACCCGCGGTCGGCCACGGGTAGTCATCTCCGAGCGCCCGAGCACCGGACGAGGCATAAAGTGCATTCGCCGAAGCGACGGCCGCCTGCTGGCGAATCTGTTCCAAGTCTTCAGGGGACGTCGCCGAGAACTGATCCCGCTTGAGCTCAGGCAGATCGAGCTCTGCGCTCACGGTTACCGACTGCACAGTTGCGGGAGCAGCATCTGAAACGGATGCGTCTGACACCATGACGCCCTCGTCAGAAACCAAGCCCGTTGCGCTATACGCCGGAAGCCCTGCTACGGCGAAAAGGCCCCCGATTACGGCCATCGAGGCTAGCGCCCGAAGAGGATTCTTTCGAATGCGCTTGGCTTTGACCGGAGCGTGGCCCCGAGGAGAAGTGTTGTTCGCTGATACGTAACCAACGGGAGAAACCTCACGGACAACGGCCGCTGGAGCAGTGGGAATCTGTGGAACAGAAATCTGCGAAGTCGCGAGGGCTGGCGGGGAAACAGCATCTCTCTCAACCGCCGCTGAATCAGGAGTCACAACTGGAGGCTTGCCTGCAGTTGCAGCATCGCGAGCTGCACGTGCTTCTCGCCGGGACATGTACACGGGAGCCGAGTCTGCGTCCTGGCTTGTGGGCACACCAAAACTATCGGTGCTACCAGAGGACAGACGAGACAATCGGGAACCTTAAAGAGATGAGAAAAGTGCGAAGCAAAGCTAGGGCAAAGCTCGAACCACGGGAATAATCACAACAGCATAACAGTTATGCGGCTGGTGCCAAGTATTCTTCCCAATCTGGGAGTGACCTTTCAATTCCCCTGACAATCCATGCACTTGTGCGAGGCGGTCGAGGCTTGATAAGCAGCCGCCAGTTCATTTCTGCCGGAGTGCGATTGCTCTTGATGTTGTTGCACTTCAAGCAGCACGCCACCAAGTTCTCCCACGAATCTTCTCCCCCGCGCGAGCGAGGTATCACGTGGTCGATCGTGTTTGCGGCACCGCCGCAATAGCCGCAGCGGTTGCCATCGCGCCGCAAGACACCTCGACGAGAAACGGGCAATCTGCGCGTCGACGGAATGCGAACATAATTCCGCAGAATGATGACCGAGGGGCGATCCCACGATCCGGTCGAGCCCCAAACCGGATGCTCTGAATCGGCCGCGACAATCGTCGCTTTCTGATTCATCACGAGCACAATCGCTCGTTTAAAGGACACGACCGCGAGCGGCTCATAGCCGGCGTTCAGTACCAGTGTGCGCATTGTCATCCTCTCGAAAGCGCCTGCACGGCTTGCAGGCAATCGACTTTCTTGAGGCTCAGCGAATGGGAGGCAGAAAACAAAAAGGCACCGTCGTAAGACGATGCCTAGTGATTCAGCGCGCTAAAACTGCCGCGCACAGTACTGCTGTGTCGTATGTAGAAGTGGGCACGCGCATCCACGGTTTGGATGCTGCACCTACCTAACATGCGATTCTCCGGTTCATTCGTGAACTCCAAGGGCTACAGGCTAACCCAATTTTGCGGACAGTCAGCGCGCGGGCGCGCCCAATCGAATGACGAGACGGTTACGTCTCGGTAAACACAGAATGCAGAAACTATGCGGTGGGCTTCTCAACGAAAATGTGCACGGCTACCTCGTTCGGCAGTTCAAGTCCCTCGCCGAATCCCTCAACGGTGACGGCAACATAAGAGTCGGCCGCCGCGAAAGTAGCGGACTTGCCTGGCATCACGCCGGCACTAAAGAGCTGCTGAAGTAGTTCAGGCTCAAATTGCACGGGCTCGCCGAGTCGGCGGATAAGACCGACGACTGGGGCACTCTTCTCTGCCACAAGGTCAACAATGTTGATCATTCCAGCACTAAACGAAGGAGCAGCAACGCCCCCTAGTTCTTCGAGCCCGGGGATGGGGTTGCCGTACGGCGACTCGGTGGGGTGATCAAGCATCTCAATAAGCTTGCGCTCAACCTGTTCGCTCATGACGTGCTCCCACCGGCACGCTTCGTCATGAACGAGCGCCCAATCGAGGCCAATAACGTCGGCAAGCAGTCGCTCAGCAAGGCGGTGCTTACGCATCACTTGCGTGGCGCGGCGGCGACCCTCTTCAGTAAATTCGAGGTGGCGGTCGCCTTCAACGACGACTAAGCCGTCACGTTCCATGCGGCCGATAGTTTGTGAAACGGTCGGCCCAGAGTGGCCGAGACGTTCGGAGATGCGAGCCCGCAGGGGCACGATGTTCTCTTCTTCGAGGTCAAGAATCGTGCGCAGGTACATCTCGGTGGTGTCAACGAGATCGGTCATGAAACAAGACTAGCCCGAACTGGCCAATAGAATCGGACGTATGGCAAGCCTGACGATTCCCAGCGACCTCCTTCCCGCCGACGGACGATTCGGATGCGGCCCTTCCAAAGTGCGCCAAGAACAGATCGACCACCTCGCGTCTGCGTCGCGCACCATCCTTGGCACCTCACACCGCCAAGCACCGGTTCGCGACCTTGTAGGCCGCGTGCGCACTGGTCTCGGAGAGCTTTTTCAGGCCCCTGAGGGCTACGAAGTCATTATGGGCAATGGCGGCTCAACCGCGTTTTGGGATGCCGCAGCCTTCGCCCTCATCGAGCGACGCAGCGCCCACCTTTCCTTTGGAGAGTTCGGTTCCAAGTTCGCGAAAGCTGCCGCGGCACCCCACCTTGAATCGCCCCATGTCGTTTCCGCCCCGGGCGGGTCGTTCGCCGAACTCGACAACATCAGCGGCGCCGACGTCTTCGCGTACCCGCACAATGAGACCTCCACGGGCGTCATGGCTCCGGTTCGCCGCTTCAACGACACGAACGTACTGACGGTTGTTGACGCCACGAGCGCAGCCGGCGGCATCCAGTTCGATGCCGCCCAGGCCGACGTGTACTACTTCGCCCCACAAAAGAACTTTGCCTCGGATGGTGGATTGTGGTTCGCCCTCTTCTCGCCCGCGGCCATCGAGCGTGTAGAGCGCATCGCTGCTTCGGGCCGCTACATCCCCGAGTTCCTCTCGCTCAAAAATGCGATCGACAACTCGCGCCTCAACCAGACCCTCAACACTCCCGCACTAAGCACGCTACTGCTGCTCGAAAGTCAGATCGGCTGGATCAACAGCAACGGTGGGCTCGAGTGGGCGGATGCCCGCACGCGCGAATCGTCGTCAGTTCTCTACGACTGGGCTGCCGCAAGCGACATCGCAACTCCATTCGTCACCAACCCGGATCACCGCTCGCAGGTTGTCGTCACGGTTGATTTTGATGACGCCATCGACGCCGCAGCAATCGCAAAGACCCTCCGCGCCAATGGCATTGTCGACACTGACCCGTACCGCAAGCTCGGCCGTAACCAGCTTCGTGTTGCAACATTCGTCGCTATTGAACCGGATGACGTACGCAAGTTGGTCTCATCGATCGACTACGTAGTCGCCAATACCCACTAGCCTGAAACCGTGCGTATCTGGCTGAAAGACTCGGAGCGCCGGCCCGACCCTGAGCCGGTGAAGACCGACGACCGCAAAGCCATGCTTGTCGGCATGGTCTTATGGATAGTCGGCCTCGCCATGTTGTTGCTCTTTATCGAGCCGCTCAATGCAGCAGGCAACCTGTGGTGGCTCTGGACTGCTGTTGCCGGCCTTGTGCTCGGCCTCATCGGGCTGATCTACACGCAGGTCAGACGCCGAAAGCAGTCTCGCTAGTCGTCTTCGTCTGACTCGTCGAGGTCGTCGACGCTCACACCTTCGTGGTCGCCACCGCGGAAGGCGCCGGTGTCGTAGTCGTCGTCTGGCTCATCGTCGTCGGAGTCGCCGTCAAGGTCGTCATCATCGTCGTCGTCGTCTTCGTCCTCGTCGATGTCGTCGTCGTCGATGTCGTCGTCATCTTCGTCATCATCCGACTCGTCGTCTGATGCGTCGATATCTACACCGTCGAGATCTCCGCCATGCAGAACGGCGGAGCCGAACGCGTCGTCGTCTTCGTCGTCGTCGTCCTCATCGTCTTCGAGGTCGTCGTCATCATCGGCAGCTTCATCAGCGGTGGCGTTTTCGGCATCCGCAGCTTCAGCGGCCGCTTGGGCAGCTTTATATTCAGCGAGTCGTTCTGACCACGGCACCCAGTCGGGTGAGAGCAGCGCGCCTTCGGCCGGCATGAGCTCGGCTTCAAGAATCGTGGGCTCTTCGCCCTCGACGTGGGCAACACTTACCGTCCAGTTCCAGCCCGGGTAGCCCGGCAGAGCCGATGCGAAAAGCACCGAAACGATGCCATCACCCTCGACCTGCTCACCAACGAGCGCGCCAATCGCCGCGTCGGTGGTGATCTCGAGAAGTGCTCCCCGAGCAAGCTTTTCGTACTGGCTATTAGGCATCGAGTTCGTCAGCGACCTTTCGCAGCATTGAAGCAATTTTGGCGCCGTGCGCCTTGTCAGGGTAACGCCCCCGCTTGAGTCCAGAGCCGATGCCGTCCATGAGCTTGACGAGATCTTCAATGATCACGGCCATGTCATCGGCAGGCTTGCGGTTGATCTTGGCCATGCTTGCAGGAGCATCCATGACTCGAACAGAGAGGGCCTGTGCGCCCTTCTTACCGTCAGCGATACCAAACTCAAGGCGAGTACCCGCCTTGACCCCTGTCGTGCCCGCAGGCAGCGCTGAGGCGTGCAAGAAGACCTCTTGGCCTTCATCGCTCATGATGAAGCCAAAACCCTTCTCGTCGTCGTAAAACTTAACCTTGCCGGTAGGCATGGGCATGCTCCTTTGTAATCGTGACTCAAGCTTAGAACGTAAACGGGCGCGTATCCTTGTCTCTGTGACAAATCACTCAACTGAACGCGACCTTCGTATCGAGCGTGTGCTCGCCTACCTCGTCGCCTTCTCGATCGCACTCGCCGTGCTTAGCTTCATTGCCGTAGTCGTAGCTACTGCACTGGGCCAAACCGAATTCGATAACGGTGTATGGCCCGCTGTGATAACTATGCCTCAAATTGCCTTGCCTTTGGGAGTGGTGTTCATCATCACTCTTGTGGTGCTGAATGGGCGCCGCCGCCAACGTGAGTACAGGAATGGCCACAATTAGCGATGCTGCTCTGCTGCTCGCTGCGCAATTACGCGCATTAGACGACAGTCACCTTCTTGAGTTGTTGCGTTCACGTGTGGTGCGCGCCAACTCTGTCAGCGATTTTTTTGATCTCGCGGATGCCCTGCAGCAAACCACTTCGATTGAACGCGTGTTGCGCACGCTCGACCGTCCCACCTTGGCCACTCTTGCCGTAGTGGCGGACACGGCCTCGCTCACTGCGAACGAGGTTGCGGCTAACCTCGCACACTTCGGCACGGATGAGATCGCCGTTCAACGACGACTTGACCGTCTCGTTGCCCTTGCGCTTCTGATTCACCGTGGCGGGCGTTACAGCGCTCCCGACGGTGTGACCGACCACCTTGCAGGGTGGCCGTTCGACGATCTGCCGACGACGGGCGAGCTTCTCGACACTCCCGCCCCCTCGACTCTCACCTCAGTTGAACCGTCCCAGCGCGAGAGCACCGACAGTATCGCTGCCGAGAATGCGTTCTCGACAACGAATGAAGTGACTGAGCTCATCACTCAGCTCCGTTCCAGCCCCGTGCGCGACTTGGCCCGTGGCGGAGTTTCGTTGCCCGACTCCAAGCGGTTGGCGGTAGCCATGTCCGTTCCGCTCGACAAGATCGCCGGTCTCGTTGATATTGCGGAGCGCGCCGGCCTCATCGCCACGACGAAGGCTCAGTGGATGCCCACGCCTGACGCCGCTCAGTGGATGTCGCTCGGCGCGGCTGAACGCTGGGTGCACCTCGCCGAGGCCTGGCATCAGGGCGTGCCCGACAACATCCGCACGATTCTCGCTGACCGCGTGCAGAGTTTCTGGGGCAGCGGCGTCGAAGAGTATGTGCGCTGGCTGTTCCCCGCCGGTGTCGACGCCATGCTGGAACGATTCCGGCGCTATGCCCGAGATGCTCGCCTACTGGGGGTGACAGCCGAACAGCTGCCCAGCAGCGCAGGTATCGCCCTCCTCACTCGAACGCCGGCCGAAGCGGCCGCTGTCATGGCTGAACTTTTTCCGCGCGAAGTGCATCAGGTCTATGTTCAGCCCGACCTGACCGTTATTTCGCCTGGTCCGTTGGCACCACAATTGGATGCCCGACTGCGCGTGATTGCTGACGTAGAGACCCGCGCCCTGGCATCCACGTATCGCATTTCACGGTCGAGCCTGCATCACGCTATGACTCTCGGTGAAACCCTTGAGGGCATGCGCAGTTTCTTGGCCGAGATTTCGCTGACCGGTGTTCCACAGCCTGTTGAGTACTTGCTCAGCGAAGCGGCCGCGCGCCACGGTCTGGTGCGAGTCGGCGTGCATGGCACGAGCGGAAGCTACGTTTCTTCACCCGATTCTGTAATGCTGCAGTCGATTGCCCTCGACCCCAACTTCGGTCCGTTCGGGTTGAAACGCGATGGTGCCCAGCTCGTCTCCCGTTTCGGCGTTGAACAACTGTTGTGGGCGCTCAGCGATGCACGCTACCCCGTTGCCGCAGAAGATTCTGAAGGCACGATACTGTCGCTTCGCCGCGAGCAAGTGAGTTCCCCCGCGCCAGAAGAAGCCCACGATGCTGCTCCAGAACAGCTACTGACGAAGCTGCGCAATGGTCAGGCCGGAGGCACTGGCGACGAGGACCAGGCTTGGCTTTCACGGCAGATCGAGGTCGCTATCCGCAACAAACTTTTGCTGCGCGTCACCGTGAGAATGCCTGATAAGCGCGAAGTTCAGTACACGCTCGAACCGTCGAGTGTTGCCGCTGGCCGGATGCGCGGACTCGACCGTGCGGCCGATATTGAGCGAACGCTGCCGCTCACGAGCATCCTCGAGGTGGAAGCAACCACCGATCACTAAGCAACCGCGCGTAAGGTAGGTCGGATGAACGCAGCACCCGACGGACCCCTGATCGTGCAGTCTGACCGCACGGTGCTACTCGAGGTCGCCCACCCGCTTGCGGAAGACGCACGCCACGACTTGGCAGTCTTCGCTGAGCTCGAGCGTGCCCCGGAACACATCCACACTTACCGCATTACGCGGCTCGGCTTGTGGAATGCGCGAGCGGCTGGCCACGATGCTTCCGCAATGCTGGCGACGCTCGAGAAGTATTCGAAGTTCCCGATTCCGCAGAGCGTCAGCGTCGATATCGCGGAGACTGTCGGCCGCTATGGTCGCCTCGTCATCGACCGCGACGACGACGGCGCGCTCACCCTCACCGCTACCGATCCTGCTGTTTTGCGAGAGATCACTCGGGCAAAGAAGGTCGCGAGCCTGCTTTTCGAACGCCGCGGCGACCACACTTTTGTAGTTCAGGCTTGGGCTCGAGGTCAGCTAAAGCAAGAACTCTTGAAGCTGGGTTGGCCCGCCGAAGACAACGCAGGTTATACCCCGGGTACTCCGCATGAGATTGCTCTGGATGCCTCGGGCTGGGACCTGCGGGAGTACCAGCAACACGCCATCGACAACTTTTTCGACCACGGTTCAGGCGTTGTCGTTCTCCCCTGTGGCGCCGGAAAAACCCTTGTGGGCTTGGGCGCGATGGCGCAAAGCAAGACCACCACCCTGATTTTGGTGACTAATACGGTTTCTGCTCGACAGTGGCGTGCCGAAATTTTGAAGCGCACCACGCTCACCGAAGACGAGGTCGGTGAGTACTCGGGGCAGACCAAGGAGATCTTGCCGGTCACGATTGCGACCTACCAAATCCTCACAGCGAAGCGTAAAGGCGAATACGCTCACTTGGCTTTGCTGGATGCTCTCGACTGGGGCCTCGTCGTCTATGACGAGGTTCACTTGCTGCCCGCCCCTGTCTTTAAGTTGACCGCCGATCTGCAAGCGCGTCGACGTCTCGGCTTGACGGCAACTTTGGTGCGGGAAGACGGTCGAGAGGGAGACGTGTTCTCGCTCATTGGCCCCAAGCGCTTTGACGCACCGTGGAAGGAGATTGAGGCCCAAGGGTTCATTTCTCCCGCACGTTGCTTCGAGGTTCGAGTCGACCTGCCCGAAAGCGACCGACTCGAGTACGCGGCATCCGCCGATGATGAGCGATATCGTCTCGCCGCGGCCGCGCCGGCCAAGATAAAGGTCGTGAAGTCGTTGGTTGCGAAGCATGAGGGTGAACGCATCCTCGTCATCGGGCAGTATCTCGACCAAATCGACACGCTCGCTACTCAATTGGATGCCCCACAGCTGACAGGTTCTACGCCCGTTGCCGAGCGAGAACGCCTCTACCAAGAGTTCCGCGAAGGAATCACCAAGGTTCTGGTGGTTTCGAAGGTCGCGAATTTCTCGATCGATCTGCCTGAAGCGACCGTCGCCATCCAGGTCAGCGGCTCGTTTGGTTCGCGTCAAGAGGAAGCCCAGCGCCTCGGTCGGTTGCTGCGCCCCAAGGAGAGCGGTCTCCCCGCCAACTTCTATACGTTGGTTGCACGAGACACCGTTGATCAAGATTTCGCGCAAAACCGTCAGCGTTTCTTGGCTGAGCAGGGCTACAGCTACACGATTCTGGATGCCGCAGATCTCACGTAGGTCACGTGCCAACGCGCCTGTTGACGGCTGTTTACGGTCGAACATGCGCGTGTTTTGGCGAGCCTGTTGACAAACCTTCAGTCGCCACCTAGGTTCTATAGTTAACTATAGAACCTAGGTGGTGAAATGCTCTCCGGAATTGGCCCCATATTTCTCCAACTCGCCCAGCGGGTTGAAGAGGACATTATCAACGGCACCTTCGCTGAAGAGAGCATCGTCCCGTCAACCAACGAATACGCGGTTTTTTACCACATAAGCCCCATCACGATCTCGAAGGGCATCAACCTTCTCGTCGATCGAGGAGTGCTCTACAAGAAGCGCGGAATTGGAATGTTCGTGGCGCCAGGCGCCCGCGAACAATTGAGGGCGGAACGCAAGAAAGCGTTCCGCGAGCAGCACCTCAGCTCGTTACTCCAGGAAGCTCAACTTCTCGGAATCGATCGAGACGAACTTGCCGACATGATCAGACAGAAAGATGTCCCATGAACACCACTTCACTCTCCACTCCCGCCATCGAGGTCCACCGGGTCACCCGAAATTTTGGATCAGTGGCCGCCCTTCACGACGTCAGCTTTTCCGTGCCTCAGAACTCCATCGTGGGGCTGCTAGGGCGCAACGGTGCTGGCAAAACCACGATCATGTCGATCCTCTCCGGACAAGACCGACCCTCACAGGGGCACGTCACCGTGTTAGGTCATGCACCGTTCGAACACGCACCAACGTTGACTCGCATAATCAACGTTCGGGACAATCAGCGATATCCAGACGACTATCGCCTGCACCACGTATTGCGGATCGCCCCAGATTTCGCCCCTCATTGGAACGCGGATGTCGCAGCAGAATTAGTCGACGCGTTCCAGATTCCGGCCAAAACTGCGCTAAAGAAACTCTCTCGCGGCCAACTCTCCTCGATCGCGATTGTGCTCGGGCTCGCCTCTCGCGCACCGATCACCCTCCTTGATGAGCCCTACCTCGGGCTAGACGTCGCGGCGCGAGCACTTTTCCACCGTGTGCTTCTCCGTGACTACGGCGAACATCCTCGAACCGTTGTGCTCTCCACGCACCTCATTGACGAATCCGCTTCCTTATTCGACAGAGTCCTCATCATGAATAAAGGGCGCATCGTGGTAGACGATGAGACCGACAATGCGACTGCACGCGCATTTACCGTGAGCGGCGCCACGAGAGCTGTCGAGGCTGTGCTGGTCAACCATCCGGTTCTGGAATCGCACACGATAGGGGCGCTGACAGCAGCCACGGCCGCTGGTGAAGTCAATGAAGCGCTGCGCGAACACGCCGCCGAGCGCGGAGTTCACATCGGCCAACCGACACTGCAAGAACTCGCTTCTGCCCTCGGGGGAGAGAACGCCCTTGCCTACACCGGGAACGCCGTCGAAAAGAAAGAAGCTGAGCGAGCATGAGTAACGTCGCGTCGACTACAAAACTCCACCTCAATAAGCGCGAGATGACATTTGTTGTCCCCCTCTACATCACCGCGATGGTCGCGCTGGTATCTATATTGATTTCGCTACTATTCTGGCGATCGGGTAGCCTTCCTGGCACTGAAGGGTGGATTCAGGGTTCGCAAAATAACCCCGGAATGGCCTACGCGTTACCCGGATTCCTCGTCTATCTGGGAGTGCAATCCATTGCCACAACGTTCCCCTTCGCCCTCACTCTCGGTTCAACCCGCCGATCATTCGTCGCCGGAACGCTTGCGTGGGCTGTCGTCACCTCGGCATACATGACCGTTGCGTTTGCACTCTTGACCGCTCTTGAGCTTGCAACCAATCATTGGTTCGTTGGTTTCTATATCTTCGACATCCATGTTCTGGGTGCGGGAAATTTCGCTCTCCTGCTGCCCATTGTGTTTCTCTCAACGCTCTCTCTGCTCACCATCGGTGGGGTCTTCGGAGCAGCCTGGCTCCGATTCGGATCACGCGGACCAATATTCTTAGGCACTGGCGTAGCGATCCTGATCATCGTGGCGCTCATCATCGCTATGCCGTCAGCTGTTGAGATTGCGGCTGCCTTCGAGCTCTGGTGGCTCGCGATCGTCGCGTTCGCAGCGATCGCAGCATCGTCCATCGGCAGTTGGCTGCTTCTGCGCACCGCGACCGTGCGATAAGTGAACGGCAGGAGATCGTTCAGTCTCGAAAGCAACACTGTTGCCGCCCACGTTGTTTGTGAAATTTGAGGATTCGCGACACGCCTACGCTTGTCAGCCAGCATTCAGGAAACATGCAGATACTTGGTTCATGGCTGACGGACCCAAGATTCTGATTGTTGACGACGAACCCAACATTCGCGACCTGCTCACCACGAGCCTGCGCTTCGCAGGATTCGCGGTGCGTGCGGTAGGAAGCGGGGCACAGACCATCTCGGCAGTTCTTGAAGAAGAACCCGACCTGATCATCCTCGACGTAATGTTGCCCGACATGAACGGATTCGGGGTGACAAAGCGCCTCCGAGCGTCTGGCTACACCTCCCCCATCCTCTTCTTGACGGCGAAAGACGACACCGAAGACAAGATCATGGGCCTCACCGTCGGCGGCGACGACTACGTGACGAAGCCGTTCAGCCTCGACGAAATTGTTGCCCGCATCAAGGCGATTCTTCGCCGCACGATGCAGGATGACGAAGAGACGATCATCCGCGCCGGTGACCTCACGATGGATCAGGACACTCACGAAGTATCGATCGGCAGCGAACAGATTGAACTCAGCCCCACCGAGTTCAAGCTTCTCCGCTACCTCATGCTTAACCCCAACCGCGTGCTCTCGAAGGCTCAAATCCTCGATCACGTCTGGGAGTACGACTTCAACGGCGATGCCGGCATCGTAGAGAGCTACATTTCTTACCTCCGCCGCAAGCTCGACCAGCACACGGAAGAGCCAATCATCCAGACCAAGCGCGGATTCGGCTACATGCTTAAGGCCGCAAAACCGTAACCACCTGAGATGGCCAGTTTGACCCCACCGCGGTGACGTTGAACTGGCCATACTTGTTCCCGATTCCCAGCCACGCAAGGTACCGTTCAGATCATGCAGGAGAACATCCCCGACGCGTGGAGCCGCATCTCGCTTCGCACGAAGGTCACCGGAGTCACGGTGCTTCTGCTGACCATGGGGCTCCTCGTCGCTGGCGTTGGCACAGCCGCCGTGCTGCGCGATTACCTCCTGCAGCAGACCGACGAGAAAATTAGTGCCGCGGCCGACGATCTCGACGGCCGCATCCAATACACGGGCACTACGCGGGATCCCCAGTGCAGTGTTTCTCGACTGCCCAACGACCTCTATTTCGCCGTTCTCAACCACGACGGCACGATGCGCTGCAACAGCCGCGAAGAGGATGCCGCACGCCCCGTTCTCGACGGCATCACGCTCACGGTAGCGAGCGCCCAAACAAGCGAGTTCACTCTTCCCAGCACCTCCATCGGAGGCCAGTGGCGGGTCGTGGCCTACCCTGCGCTCAGCACGATAGGACCCGACTTCGTCACGATCGTCATCGCGCGAGATCTCGGCGATTCCAATGCCATCGTTGCTCGCTACGCCGCAATCTTCCTATTCTTTGGCCTCACTGTCGTGATCGTGGGCGGTGCGCTCACTCGCTTGCTCGTGACCTCAACGTTTGCGCCCCTTCGCGAAGTGGAAGCCACCGCAGCTCGCTTCGCTGACGGAGACTTCGACCAACGGTTGTCTGTCTCCACCCCCAATACCGAAGTCGGGCGTCTCAACCGTTCTCTCAACTCGATGCTGGGTCGAATCGATCGCGCCTTCGCCGATCGCGCGCGCACTATTGATCAAATGCGCCGCTTCGTCGGTGATGCGAGTCACGAGCTCCGCACGCCGCTCGTGACTGTGCGTGGCTACGCTGAGCTTTACCGCATGGGCGCCATCACCAAGCCAGACGATGTCGCTCAGGCAATGGAGCGCATCGAAAAAGAAGCCATTCGTATGGGCGGATTGGTCGAAGACCTGCTTGAGCTGGCACGCATCGACGAAACCAAGCCTCTGCAACTCGCCGAAGTCGATCTTTTGCCACTCGCGAATGATGCCGCGATGGATGCTCGTGCCTCCACGGGCCGCGTCGTCACCGTCATCAACACCCACCCTCGGATCGAGTCAGCTGCGTTCGTCGCGCCTCAGCTGAACGAGGATGAAGACACCGACACCAAGGTCATCACCCTTCCCGAAAGCTCGCAGTCGGCATCCAACACGCCATCCCGTGGCGTCGCGGCGCTCGCCACCGGCCCGATCGCCGCTGCGGGGGCTCGACTTTCACGCTTGGCGTCACGCAAGAAAGCTGCCGCTGTTGCCAAGGCCGCGGCCCGCATTACGCAAACCGTCGCCCCCGTACCTCAAGACCTCAACGCCGTTGTAATGGCTGAAGAGAACAAGATTCGTCAGGTACTCACCAACTTGGTGACGAATGCATTGCGCTTCACCACCGACACTCCTGTCGAGATCGGTGTCGGCGTTGACCATGACCGCCAGGTCGCTGTGCTGTCGGTCATCGACCATGGTGAAGGCATCCCTGAGCAGATCCGCAACAAGGTCTTCGAGCGCTTCTGGCGCGCTGATAGTTCACGAAACCGCGACACTGGCGGCAGCGGCCTGGGGCTCGCGATCGTGGCAGCTATCGTCAGCGCCCACAAGGGCACCGTGCAGGCGCTTGAGACCCCTGGCGGGGGCGCGACCTTCCGCGTTGAGCTTCCCCTCCTCCCCAGCCAGCCTGTTGAGGCTGAAGGCACCGAGGTCGAATAACCTCTGATTCGGCTATTCGCCAGGATCTACCGTCGAGTTATGACTCGATACCAAGTAGATAGCGAAGCCGTTCTCAGCGCGACCGGAGCGGTTCAGAACTCAATTAGTCGCATTCAAGCCGAGGTGGCAGGGCTTCACGGCCAGCTCACGAACCTACAGGGGTCGTGGACGGGTCAAGCGGCAGCAGCCTTCTCTACGGTCGTTACCGACTGGAAGGCGACTCAGCAGCGGGTTGAAGAGAACCTTGCCGCCATTAATTCAGCGCTCAGTCAAGCAGGGCAGCAGTACGCAGAAATCGAAGCCGCAAACGCGCGGCTCTTCTCTCGCTAGGGCCAGAACATCGCTCCTGCCGCACGGCGGGGTCGCGCACCGAAGCACGACGTTAACGCAAGAATGGGCGCCTCCCGAAGGAGACGCCCATTCTGTGTTCAGCGGTAACGCTGTGTGAAGCGGTGAGACTTAGAAGTCCATGCCACCCGACGGGTCACCCATCGGTGCAGGGTTCTTCTCAGGCTTGTCAGCAACAACGGCTTCAGTCGTGAGGAAGAGTCCTGCGATCGACGATGCGTTGAGCAGCGCCGAGCGGGTTACCTTGACCGGGTCGTTGATTCCCGCAGCGAGCATGTCGACGTATTCACCGGTCGCTGCGTTGAGGCCGTGGCCAACCGTGAGGTGGCGAACCTTGTCAGCAACAACACCAGGCTCGAGACCGGCGTTGAGCGCGATCTGCTTGAGTGGTGCGTCGATGGCAACGCGAACGATGTTTGCACCGGTCGCTTCGTCACCAACGAGGTCAGCCATTGCCTGGCTGTCGAAGGCAATCTTGCCGGCCTGAATTAGGGCGACGCCACCACCGGCGACGATTCCCTCTTCAACAGCAGCCTTTGCGTTGCGGACTGCGTCCTCGATGCGGTGCTTGCGCTCCTTGAGTTCAACCTCAGTTGCTGCACCAGCCTTGATTACCGCAACACCACCGGCGAGCTTTGCGAGGCGCTCCTGGAGCTTCTCACGGTCGTAGTCGCTGTCGGTGTTGTCGATCTCGGCGCGGATCTGCTTGACGCGACCTGCGATCGCCTCTTCGTCACCCGCACCTTCGATGATCGTGGTCTCGTCCTTGGTGATAACGACCTTGCGGGCGCGACCGAGGAGTTCGAGGGTGGCGTTTTCGAGCTTGAGGCCGACCTCTTCGGAGATGACCTGTCCACCGGTGAGGATGGCGATGTCAGCGAGCTGAGCCTTGCGACGGTCTCCAAAGCCAGGAGCCTTGACGGCAACCGACTTGAAGATGCCACGGATCTTGTTCACAACGAGAGTTGCAAGAGCTTCTCCGTCGACGTCTTCGGCAATGATGAGAAGCTGCTTGCCGCTCTGGATTACCTTGTCAACGATGGGCAGGAGATCCTTGATGTTCGAGATCTTGCCATTGACGATGAGAACGTAAGGGTCTTCGAAGACTGCTTCTTGACGCTCTTGGTCTGTGACGAAGTATGCCGACAAGAATCCCTTGTCGAAGCGCATACCTTCGGTGAGCTCCAGCTCGGTGCCGAACGTGTTCGACTCCTCAACGGTGACTACACCTTCCTTGCCGACCTTGTCGATAGCTTCGGCGATAAGTGCGCCGATCTCGGGGTCACCAGCAGAGATGGATGCCGTAGCCGCGATCTCTTCCTTGGTTTCGATCTCCTTGGCGCTAGCAACCAGTGCCTCGATGACCGAGTTGGTTGCCTTTTCGATTCCACGCTTGAGGCTGATGGGGTCTGCACCGGCAGCAACGTTGCGGAGGCCTTCGCGAACGAGAGCCTGAGCGAGAACAACAGAAGTGGTCGTACCGTCTCCGGCTACGTCATCCGTCTTCTTCGCTACCTCTTTGACGAGCTCTGCGCCGATCTTCTCGAACGGGTCGTCGAGTTCGATCTCCTTGGCGATGGACACACCGTCGTTCGTGATGGTGGGGGCGCCCCACTTCTTTTCAAGAACTACGTTGCGGCCACGTGGGCCGAGGGTGACCTTTACGGCGTCGGCGAGAGTGTTCAGGCCGCGCTCGAGGCCGCGACGGGCCTCTTCGTTGAAAGCAATGATCTTTGCCATGTGTGTTTCTCGTCCCTCCCGGACGTCGTACAAGCGAATAAGTTGGCACTCGAACTGTGCGAGTGCCAAGGTCAAAATTAGCACTCGATAGGGGCGAGTGCAAGACAGCTCAGCGCACTCGACAGGGGCGAGCGCAAGACAGCGCGGCGCAGTTTGACTGGCTGGGTGTGCACGCTACGAGCGCGTTGGTTTGCGTGTGGGCTCGCGGCTGAGTTGCGTGCTGCTGCGAGTTTCGTTTGCCGCTGCTTTGTGTGCCCCGTGGCGCGCTACTTATCGCAGGGTGGCGCGCTATTCGGTGGGTTCTTCGGTGGTCTCTGTTGCGGGGGCGAGGTAGTCAGTTCCGATGACTATGGTGATTTGGGCGCCGGGGAAGACGTCGGCTTCGACGAGGCGAATTTCTCCGTGGCCGAGGGTGAGTGCTAGTCCGGCGGCTATGTCTTCGTCGGCTGCGTTGCTGTAGTAGATATAGGTGTCTTCGATGTCTCGCGCTGAGGCGGGGGCGGCGCTGCCGGTTGGCCAGCCTGCGGCTTTGAGTTCGTCGAGGACAGTGGTTTGGAGTCCACTTTCGGGGGTGCCGTTGAGCACGTCGATGGTGATTGCACGTTCCGGGTCGATGGTGGTGGGGTCGGTGACCGGGGCGACTGTTTCGACGGGTTCGGGGGTGACGATGGGTTCTTCGGGGGTGGCGAAGAAGGGGATGCCGAGGTCGTCGTCGAGGTATTGGCTGAGTCCAAAGAGGCCACCAAAGACGAGGATTCCGGTGGCGAGCAGTGCCCAGGCGAGGCCGATCCAGCCGCGCCCGCGTCGCTTGGGGCCGCGGTGGGCGCCAATCCGTTCGACGTCGTCGGGAAGTTCGTCGAATCTATCTTTCGGGTAACTCGCCATTGCTTAGTTTGTCGATTCTTCGTCGTGGAGGCTGGTGGTGGTGCGCACGGCGCGCTTGCGATTGTCTCGAGTGCGGCGCAGTCGCGAGACCAACATGGGGTCGTAGCGTACGGCGGCGGCGGTGTCGATTACTGCGTTAAGCATTTGATAATAGCGCGCGCTGGAGACCTGAAACTGGGAGCTGATTGCTTCTTCTTTTGCTCCGACGTGACGAGTCCACTGTCGTTCGAAGTCAAGGATGGCGCTGTCGCGTTCGGACAGACCTGTAGTGGGGTGCGATGCGGTTTCGTTTTCTGACATGGCTATACCTCCACTGTGGAGATAAGCCTAGGGCGTGGGCATTGGGTAGCTGCCGAGCGACTCGGCTTCTGAGCCCGATTTGCGGCGGTCGAGGTTAGGATTGCCTTAGTACCCGCCTTCTCTGATTGGTTTTCATGCGCACTCGATTCATCACTGCTGCTGTGGTGTTGTCTGGCGTTGCGTTTGCGGCGAGTGGATGCTCGTCGTCAAGCGTCGCGGAGTCTTCGGCGGTCACTGTCACGGCTGATCTTTCCTCTCCCCTGTCTGCGTTGACGGTATTGGATGATGTGAAGGACTACAGCGGGTTGGTGCGGGCTGCGCTTCCGACATCCGGAATTGTGGCTCCGGATGCTGCGCCCGTGCAGTCGTTGCCTGTCACGGTGCAGTCGCACGATTTGTCTGGCGATGTTCCGGTGACGGTGTCGTCAACGGATCGTGTTATTGCCATGGATATTTCGGGGTCGATTGCGGCGACTGTTGCAGGGCTGGGTTTGGTTGAGTCGTTGGTGGCTCGGGATATTTCGACAACGTTTGATGAGGCATCCGATTTGCCGGTGATTACGTCGAACGCTCACACGGTCAATAGCGAAGCCATTTTGGCGTTGCGCCCTGATCTGGTGCTGACAGATGGGTCGATCGGCCCGATTGATGTGGTTGTGCAGTTGCGTGATGCTGGCATCCCGGTGGTCTTTGTTGACACTGAACCGTCGGTGGCTGGGGTCGCGGAGTTGGCGCGCCAGACGGCGGCGGCGCTGGGTGCACCGGCTGCTGGCGACGCTCTTGGAGCCAAGTTGAGTGCCGAGATTGACGCGAAGGTCGCTGAGATTGCTGAGATTGTTCCCTCGGGCGAACGCTTGCGGATGATGTTTCTCTATTTGAGGGGCACGTCTGGCGTCTATTACTTGTTCGGCCAGGAGTCGGGTTCTGATGTGTTGATCAGCGCTTTGGGCGGCGTGGATGTTGCGGCCGAGATCGGCCTCGAGGGCATGCGTCCGATGACGGATGAGGCTATGGTCGCGGCGAATCCCGATCTTATTTTGGTGATGACGGGTGGCCTTGAGAGCGTCGGCGGGGTGAGCGGTTTACTCGAAGCGCGCCCCGCGGTCGCATTGACCGAGGCGGGCAAGAATCAGCGTTTTGTGGAGATGGATGACGGAGAGATTTTGAGCTTTGGTCCCCGCACTGTGACGGTGCTGGATGCTCTCGCTCGGGCCATCTACGCGCCAATGTCAGGCTCGTAGTCCGCTGCGATTACTTGTCGCTGCTGTCTGACGTGGGGAAATTGTTGCCTGAGCTACCACCGTCGGTCGAGTCTGCTGCGCCATTCCCGGGTGTGTTTTTGGTGCCGCGGAGACGTGAGGTGCCTCGACGGCGACTGACGTAGAACACGACTCCAATACCCCAGACGAGCGCGATCACTGAAGCCATCACGACGAGATTGCGGGAGAGCACCGGGTTACGCACGCGTGGTTCGGGCATGCATTCTGGAGTCGCGCTAAAACTGACGGTTATGGGATCAAGTTCTTCGCCGGCGGGGTAGGTTCCGAACGCATCGGATCCGGCCTCGGTAAGGGTGACGGGTGCGCCTTCGAGAAGCGCTGTGCCGTCGTCGACGGTGATGGCAGAGACATCGATCGTGGCGAAATCGACACCCGCGGCATCCACGGGGAGTCCTTCTTGAGTGGTGCCTGAAACGTCAAAGACGATCGTTGCGGTTGTGCTGGCATCAAAAACTATCTCGAGGCCGTTGAGGGTCGTGTCGAGGATGCCATCATGCCCAGTGAATCGAAGTGTTCCGTCGAACGCGAGAGCACCTTCACCGGCATCGAGTTTGCCGGAGCCTGCCGTCCAGCCAAAGTTTGGGGTCTCGTAGGTGGCACCGTCGCCCACCGTCCATTCGCCGTTCGCGATCGTGCCACTGATGTACGACCGAAGTGACTCTTTGACGCCCCAAGTGATTGCCGCATCCGTTACATCACAGATCGCGGAATCGGCGGCGAGAGTGCCCTCGGCGGGAGCGACCTGGGCGGGAGCGGAACGCGCGCCCGCGGCATCCGGAACCGCGGCAGTGCTCGTCATCGGCGTCAGCGCGATGGCAACAGCGGTGATGATGAGCGCGGCGGGGCCGAGCAAGCAGACGTTGAGGCGACGCATTACTGAGCGGGGCGGTACATCGATTGGTGCATGATGGTGGCCTCTTCATAGAGGTCGCCGAATGCTTCGAATCCGAATTTTGTGTAGAGCGGCACAATGTACTGCTGGGCGTGCAACATCATCGCTTGGTCGCTGTAGTCGTCGACAATGCGCTTCATGATGATCTGGGCGAGGCCCTCACCGCGGCGGTCTTCACGCACAACTACACGGCCGATGACGCAATGACCGTCAAGATATTCGGCGGTTTCGTTGTGAAGAACTCGCACATAAGCCGCGACGCCGTGGTTGTCAGCGATCCAGTAGTGTCGGGTGGCCGCTTCTTGATCGCGGTCGTCGAGTTCAGTTTCGTCGACTTTTTGCTCAACAAAAAATACGTCTGTGCGCAGTTTCATGATCGAGTAGAGCTCGGTTGTTGTTAATTCGCCCCAAGACTTGGCGATCACGGAATCAATAGACACAACTGCGAGTTTAATGTACTGGGCAGCGCACGCTGACGATTAAGGAGACCACTATGACGTACAAGGTGAATAAAACAGAAGAAGAGTGGCGCGAAGAACTCGGCCTGAAGTACTCGGTTCTGCGTGAAGCAGGCACCGATCGCCCGTGGTCTGGAGCCCTTCTCGACGAAAAGCGTGCCGGCACTTACCGTTGCGGCGCCTGCAGCGCTGAGCTTTTCAAGAGCGACACCAAGTTCGATTCTGGTTCGGGATGGCCCAGCTTTTATGAAGCGATCAACCCGGATGCTGTTGAACTGCGCGAAGACCGCTCACTCGGAATGGTGCGCACCGAAGTTGTCTGTGCAACCTGTGGCTCGCACTTGGGTCACCTCTTTGATGATGCCCACCAGACGCCAACCGGTGATCGTTTTTGCTTGAACTCGACGTCGTTGGAGTTCGACGAGGAGAATTAGTTCTTCGACAGTTTCTTGGGCGGTCGCTGACTCGCTAGTGAGGCGATCGCTACGGCGATGAGGGTGAGCACCACACCGATTACGGTGGTTGGTGCCACCCCTTCGCTGTCTGTAGGCAAGAAAATTTCGAGCGCGAGCGCGCCGATGAGCTGGCCAGAGATTGACGCGAGAGCAAAGAAGAGCACACCCGTGATCGGCACGAGCACAGCGGCCACTGCGATGAAGACCACCCCAATCGCTCCCCCAATGTACAGCGTGGGATCGGTCGGGAACTCGTGCTGCCATCCTCCGGCAAAACCATAAGCGACGGCCGCAACCGCGAGCACCGAGGTGCCGACAACGAAGTTGACGAAGGTTGCGGTGAGAGGCGACCGGGTCACATGACGCACGTGACCGTTGATGGCTTGTTGCCATCCGATGCCGAAGCCCGCCGCTAGTGGCAAAAATACGAGCAAGAACGGGCCGTCGAGGCGCAGATCTGCTAGTCCAGAGAAAATAACGGCCCCAACGGCGAGTGCGGATGCCGCGACCCGGAGTGCTGTGACGGGTCGCTTCTGAAGGCTGCCGATTCCGACGCGGTCGATAACCGCGGAACTAATCGTCTGGCTCGCGACGACCGCAACGGTGAAGAGGGCCACCCCGAGAGCTGTCGCTGCGAGCCCCTGAGTGAGCACAAAGAATGCGCCGAAAGCGCCGCCCGTGAGGTACCACCACGGCAGCCGTTTGCTGCCGACTTCGGTGCGGAGCGAGCGCAAACCTCTGCGGGCGCTAGGCACAAATGGGACGATCGCAGCAAGGATCACGAGCCCCGATCCGAAAGAAATCAGCGCGGCAAGCGTGGAGTCGTGAAGTTCCACCGCGAGCTCGCCATTGACCCGACTTTGAGTCGCAACAAGGCCTCCAGCGAGCACAGCGGCAACAATTCCGGCGAGTGCGCGGCGACGACTTTGCGATTTGGTTGGAAGCATAGGTGTAGTCATGTCTAAAATAGGACGTTGGCCCAAGCCTCCTTAGCTCAGCTGGCTAGAGCACCGCTCTTGTAAAGCGGGGGTCGTCGGTTCGAATCCGACAGGAGGCCCAGCAAAGAATGTCGAAGGCCGTCGGGGTTACTTAAACCCTAACGGCCTTCGACATCGCTGTTTAACCAGCGCCTGTCGGAGGATGCCGTGCGGGTGTTACGTCGGGTCGACCATCACCTTGAGCGCGGTGCGCTCATCCATCGCGGTGTAGCCATCGGGGGTCTGCTCGAGCTTCACTGTCTGGTCGAAGACGAGGCCGGGGTTGACGGTTCCGTCGAGCACTGCGGGCAGCAGCTGCTCAATGTAAGCGCGAGCGGGCGCAACGCCACCGGTGAGGGTCACGTTCTTGCCGAAGAGGCTGCGGCGCCCGACAGGCGCATCCTCATACTGGGGAACACCTACACGACTGATCACACCGCCGGCACGAACGACCCCGAGGGCCTGCTCGTACGCGGGCATGAAGCCGACAGCTTCAAGAACCGCGTGGCTTCCCGTGCCGCCGGTGAGTTCGCGCACGTGAGCGATGCCTTCTTCGCCTCGCTCGGCTACGACATCCGTAGCTCCGAACGTGATGCCAAGGTCGGTGCGTGCCTTGTGACGCCCCATGAGGATGATGCGCTCGGCACCCATTTGCTTTGCGGAGAGCACAGCGAGGAGGCCGACAGCTCCGTCACCGATGACGGTGACGGTCTGGCCTGGCGCGACGCGTGCCTTGTAGGCCGCGTGCCACCCGGTGGCGTAGACGTCAGAGAGGGTGAGGAGTCCGGCGTACTGCGACTCGTCGACGGTGCCGGGAACCTTCACGAGGGTGCCGTCGGCGAAGGGCACGCGCACGGCTTCGGCCTGGCCGCCGGTGATTCCACCGTTGCCCCAATACCCACCGTGGATGCACGAGGTCTGCAGCCCTTCGAGGCAGAACTCGCAGGTTCCGTCGGAGTAGGCAAAGGGGGCGATGACGAAGTCGCCGACCTTGAGGGTGGCGACATCCTTACCCAGCTCTTCGACCACGCCGATGAATTCGTGGCCGATGGGGCGAGCATCCGCATCCGCTGGCATGGAATGGAACGGGTGCAGATCGCTGCCACACACGCACGCGCGGGTGATGCGAACGACCGCGTCAGTGCTCTCGATGAGCTTCGGGTCAGGGGCTGTGATGACGCGGACATCGCCGGCGCCGTAAATGTAAGTAGCTCGCATGACCCTATTCAACGCCTGTGTGACCCGGAGTGACGAATCAGTCTTTGTTCAGCGAGCAGGAGTAGTCGTCAGTGGATGATGCGATGCTTGAAAGCGACGCACTCCAGGAGGACTTCACCATGGCCAGCTTCGCCGACAAACCCATCCTCGACGTCACCATCGCCGAGTGGACGGACTACCTCGAGAACGAGCCGTCGCCCGAGGGAGTGCGCCTCAAGCTCCGTAAGAAACTGTCGAAGGCCCCCGGTATCACCTGGAGCGAAGCTCTCGACGTTGCCCTGTGCTTCGGATGGATCGACGGCCAAATGGCACGCCTCGACGACGACTACACGCTGCAAGCCTTCACCCCGCGCCGCAAGAACAGCCCTTGGTCACAAGTAAACCGCGACCACGTTGCTCGCCTCATCGAGGAGGGCCAGATGCGGCCAGGCGGCCTCGCCGAAGTCGAGCGCGCCAAGGCAGACGGACGCTGGGATGCCGCCTACAGCCAGAAGAACATGACGACTCCCCCAGACCTGCAGGCCGCCCTCGACGCAAACCCGGCCTCGGCAGAGTTTCACGCCAGCCTCACCCGCAGTGAGCGCTTTCAGATTTATGCGCGGCTCACCGGCATCAAGACGCCAGCCGTGCGCGCCGCCCGCATCCTGGATGTCGTGGAGAAGGGCGCGATCGGTGAGCACCACTATGCGCAGCCGACGCCCCCGGCCGCGGCCAAACAGCCGTAGCCGAATCCGACGGCACCAGCCAGGGTCGAGGATCGGCCAGAGCGGACGACGCAGCCGGAGCGGCTGTGGCTTACTCCGGCACCACCCAAGCGGCAGCATCTACCGGCAACACCCCATCCGCTACGGGCTCTGAGCTAATCACAACCTCACCAGCAGGCAGCCGCACGGAGGTTTCGCCCATCGCCACTACGACTCGAACGCCATCGCTACGCACCACCATGAGCCGGCCGTCAGCATCCAGCGTCCACTCAAGGGAAAACGAGTCGGCGGATGCCGCTGACTGCAGCAGACGGGCCCGCAGTTCAGTAGCGTTACGGAAGAGCGTGAGCATCGACCCCTCCGACTCGTCTTGTGAGTCGACGGCATACTCGCCCCACCCTTCGGGAGCCGGGAGCCATGGACTAACACCGTTCTCCGTAGAGAAACCGTAGGTTCCCGAAGCCTGCGTTGTCCAAGGCAGTGGAACGCGGGCACCATCCCGACTCACTCCACCGTTGAACCACATCGGGTCGGCGCGCTTTTCTACCGGAACATCTACTTCGGGCAAGCCGAGTTCCTGCCCCTGATAGACGTAGACGGTGCCGGGAAGGCCAAGCAGCGCAACGAGCGCAGCCCGGGCACGTTTACGACCACGGACGCCAGTGCCCAATCGTGTTGCAGCACGAACAATGTCGTGATTTTCGAGGGCCCAACTCGGAGCCGAGCCAACGGTGCGCCGAACGGTCTCCAACTGGCGCCCGACTGCCGACCACTCCGCTGCATCCCAGCCGAGCTTGGCGAAGGCGAAAGCAAACGTCTGATGCAGCTCGTCGGGACGCGTGTATCGTGCCGAACGCTCTGGTTCGAGATTAACCTCCCCGACGAGAAGTCGCGGCGGGTCGTATTCGTTCGCAATGCGACGCCACTCTCGATAAACGGCATGCACGGGCTCTTGATCCATAGCCAAGGGGTTTGAGCGCAGCCCATCAATCACCACCGGCACCGTCGGAGAATCGGGCAAACCCTCCGCCTTGAACAAACCGTGTGCGACATCGACTCGGATGCCGTCAACCCCTCGGTCCAACCAGAAGCGGATGACCCCGTGGAAGTACTCGGCGACGGCCGGATTGTGCCAATTCCAGTCAGGTTGTGCCGCAGAGAACAAGTGGAGGAACCACTGCGTATCGTCAGCGGACTCAGGGCATGCTCGGTGCCATGCTTGGCCGCCGAAGACACTAAGCCAGTTGTTCGGCGGAAGCTCTGAGTTATCTCCTCGGCCCTCGCGAAATACGAACATGTCCCGCTCCGGTGAACCCGGTCCGGCGGCGAGTGCTGCCTCGAAAAGAGGGTTCTCGGTCGAGGTGTGGTTCGGCACAATATCGACGAGGATCCGCATTCCCTTGTCGTGCGCGGCAGCGAGCAACTCATCGAAATCATTCAAGGTTCCAAAGAGCGGGTCTACATCGCAGTAGTCGCTGATGTCGTAGCCCTGATCTATCTGAGGCGATCGTTGAAAAGGCGTCAGCCAGAGCCCTTCAACGCCGAGCGATGCCAAGTAGGGAAGCCGATCGATGATTCCCCGAAGATCTCCGATGCCGTCGCCGTCGGCATCCGCAAAGGAACGCGGATAGACCTCGTAAATGACAGCGTTATCCCACCAGTCGCTCACTTGGTTGCCCCCGAGGTCAAGCCCTCAACAATGCGACGCTGAAAGAGGAGCACCACAATCATCAGCGGGATAGTGACGATCACGCCTGCCGCCATCTGTGCCCCAAATGGTGCCTGAAAGTCGCTCGCCCCAGTGAACTTGGAGATGGCAACTGTTGCTGTCTGAATCGCCGGGTCATTAGCCATCGAGAGCGCGATGATGAATTCATTCCAGCTGTGGATGAACGTCAGAATGGCCGTCGTGAAGACACCAGGCGCGGCGAGCGGTAGCAAGATTTTCGTGAAGGCTTGCCACTTGGTGCATCCGTCGATCATTGCGGCCTGCTCGAGATCGTTGGGCAGCTGCTTCATGAACGTCGTGAGGTTCCACACTGCGAGCGGAATCGCGAACGACAAGCTGGGCACAATCATCGCCTGATAGGTATTGATCCAGCCGATGTCCGTGAACAGTCGCAGCAGCGGAACAACAACGGCGATCCCCGGAAACATCGAGGTCGCAATGATGACGGCCAGAATGCCCGATTTGAAGCGGAACTTGAGCCGCGCAATTGCATAGGCCGCGAAAATGCCCAAAAGAAGCGCGAACACTGTCGTGATCCCCGCGACGATGAGGCTGTTCAGGAGTGAACGTCCGAAGTCATTCGACGAATCGAACACCTGCGCATAGCTCTCCAGTGACCACCTAGACGGCAGCAACGAGGTGTCAAAAATGTCATTGGTGGTGCGGAAACTCGAGACGAGCATCCAATAAAACGGGGCAAGGCAATACACTGCGACGATCGCGATACCCACCCAGCGGGTAACCATGCCGGCAAGACCCGTGGCCCGCTTGCGCCCGCTGCCCAGCCTGGCTCGTGCACCGCTAGCGGCAATTACTTCTCGTTCAGAGACGGTAGTCACTATCTCGTCTCCTTCTGCGCTTGAGAGATTTTTCTGCGGGACTGTTTTGTGGCTTTAGCGTCAGCGTCGCCAGCGACATCTGCGCCCAGCAGACGGATGAAAACGAAAGCAATGACGGCGACGTACACCAGAAGAATGATGGCGAAGGCGGACGCCGTGCCGTACTGCAATTGGTTCGACTCATCCCACGCCAAAATCGACAGCGTTTCCACCGAGCTCTTTCTCGGCCCGATGAGCACGAACGGGAGGTCAAACATCCGCAGCGAATCGAGCATGCGGAAGAGAACCGCTACGAGCAGCGCGGGACGCACGAGGGGAAGCGTGATCGAAACAAACTGTTTCCACGCGTTCGCACCATCCAACTTCGCAGCCTCATATACCTCTTCGGGAATGAGCTGCATTCCAGCCAGCACGAGCAGGCCAATAAACGGTGCGGTCTTCCACACTTCGGCGATCATGACCGCAGCTTGGGCCGCGAAGCCCTCCGCTGTCCACAAGATCTGAGTGTTGAGCAGATCGTTGGCAATTCCGTTTGATTGGAAAATCCAACGCCACAACAGACCGGAGACTGCGGTGGGGATAGCCCACGGAATAAGGATGGCAGCGCGCAGGAATGCCCGGCCCTTGAAGGCCCGGTTCATGGCCACCGCAAAGCCGACACCGATCACAGTTTCCAGCGAAACAGTGACAAACGTGAAGAAGGTGGTGTTCCACAGTGCGTTATAGAAGCGCCCCGATTCTGCTCCCGCGAAGATCTCGGCATAGTTGCCGAAGCCCACGAAGCTTTCGCCCTCCACCACGAATCCGTTCGCATCGAGGCCGGAGTTGGCGCTGAAAAGCGACTGATAAACAGCGGAGAGCAGCGGATACATGATCACGAGCGCGAGCACGATGAACGTGGGCGAGAGCAGCAGCGAGGCCATTCGGCCTTCACGCTGAATGCTGTCGTTGCTGCGTCGCGCAATGGGCTTGCGACTGCCAGTCGACGGAAGCGTCGTCGAAGAGGTCATAGCGAAACTTTCTGTAAAGTGCGATTCAGGGCGGTCGGCGCGTGCGCGACCGCCCTGATGGTGCGAGCTAGCCCGCCGTTATTGCAGTGAGCTTTTCCTGCAGGTCAGCCAGCGCGGCTTCAGCGGTCTTGTCACCGTTCAGAGCTGCATAGATCTCATCCTGAATTGCGGCCGTAGTGGCGCCATACTGAACAACCTTTGGTCGCGGTTGGGCGTTATCCAGCGAAGCCAAAAGCGTTGGCAGGTACGGGTACTGCTCGGTGATTGCTGCATCCTCGAAGAATTCGGAGAACACCGGAGCGCGCGAACTGAGCGCTAGCCGGGCTTCTTGCTGCTCACGTGAGGTGAAGAACTCGATGAAATCCAGAGCGGTCGCTTTGTTCTCAGCGAAGCTCGAGATCGCGATGTTGCGACCGCCCAAGGTCGAAACACCTAGGCCGTCTTCGCCAGGAATTGCACTGATATCAAACTTGCCAGCGACGTTTGACGAGCCATCGGTCGCCGAGAGCGACTTGTAAATGTACGGCCAGTTGCGAAGGAATACGAGGTTGCCCTCCTGGAAAGCCTGTCGCCCTTGCTCTTCTTGATAGGTGATTGCTTCGCGGGGAATCATTCCCGACTCGAAACCATCGACCAAGAAGTTGAGCGCGGCAAGAGCTTCTGGGGTGTCGACTGTAGGGTTGCCATCCGCGTCAGACATCGATCCGCCCGCCGAGTTGACCGCCTCGCTGAAGTTCACGGTGAGGCCTTCGTTTTTGTCGAACTGACCCGCATAGCAGGACATGTCGGCCGCTTCGGGAAGGGCCAGAACAGCATCACACGCGTCTTGCATCTCCGCCCAAGTTTGCGGCGCGGCATCGATGCCCGCTGCGGTCAAGAGATCGCTTCGCGAATAGAGCAGCGCACCGTCGGTGTAGTAGGGAGCAGCGTAAACGGTTCCGCGATAGCTGGCGGCTTCAACCGTTGCGGGAATCTCCTCGTCAAAGGGGATCGAGTCTTCTGGAAGGGCGGTAATCCACCGATTGGCGGCAAACTCACTCGTCCATACAACATCGAGGTTCAACACCGAGTAGCTGTCGCCCTCGACTTGCGCGTTTTGAACCATCTGCTGGCGCTGCTGATCGGCATCCAACGGAAGCTCGACCCAGGTGACTTGTTCGTCGGGGTGATCGGCATTCCACGCGTCGATGGTCTCTTGGGCAGCACCAGAGGCATCAGGGCTACTGACGTACTGGATGGGCCCGCGGCCTTCGAGTGCGTCATCTGCAGCCGGGGTGCTCCCTGTCGAGGTACCGGCGCAGGCGGTGAGGGCGATCGCGGCGGTTGCGGCGACTGCTAAGCCGACGAGGACTCGTCGATCACGGCGTCGTTGCATCATGATTTGCTCCTTTTTCTTGGTGGTGGGGTCGTGCACTGTCATCGGGTAAAAGTTGCGGTGCTTCCGCGCTCGATCAGACGATGGGGCAAGATTCGAGGAGCGGGACCATCGGAAAGGTCTTGGGTGGCGAGTAGACGTTCAACAGCCAGCTCCCCCATCCGTTCGAGCGGTTGCGCAATAGTGCTGAGGGCCGGATGCACGTGCTGCGAGGTGCGCGTGTTGTCGAAGCCCAACACAGAAATGTCGTCGGGGACCCTCCGGCCCATCCGCTGCACTTCATTGACTACTGCCGCGGCCATCTCGTCGCTCAGAGCAAAGACCGCAGTGAGGCCAGCATCCTGACTCAGTAGCCGACCTAATGCGGGAGGTGCCGAGTCGTAGAGCGAATTCCCCGACTCGAGTACGGGGGTCAACTTGGCTTCCGTCATCGCTCTGAGATATCCACGAATTCGCAGCTTGTTGACGAGAACGGATGTCGGATCGCCGGCCAGTAAACCGATGCGTCGGTGGCCCAGTCCGATCAAAAAGCGGGTGCCGTCGTAGGCGGCAACTTCGTCATCGATCGCGAGGCTCGGAAAACGCTGGCCGTCCCTGATCGCCACTGACATGATCGGAACGCTCGACCCCAGAACGCGGCGCATCTCTGGGGTTACGGCGGCTGAAATCAGAATCACACCTGCGGCGCGGTAGGTTCGCAACGTGCGGAGATAGCTCGCTGCATACGTCGAGCTTGGGCCGGTGCGACCAAGCATGACCGAATAACCGTGCAAGCGTGCCGCCGCTTCGACGCCGCTCATGATCTCCGATGCGAGCGCATCCGAGACCACCGGCGCTAGAACCCCGATCACTGACGTTTGTTTCGTCTTGAGGCCGCGCGCGAGAGTATCGGGTTCGTAGTTGAGCTCAGCGATCGCTTCCTCGACTCGCTGCTGGGTCTCGGTCGAGTAGCCGACGAGACCATTAACAACGCGCGAAACAGTGGCCGGTGATACTCCTGCAACTCGAGCGACGTCTCTGATGGTCGTCATATGCCCCTCCTTTGGGTGCGTGCTCAGCGGAGTACGTAATCGTTTGCGTTGCCTACGCTGAAGAGATTAGGAAAGGAGTTCTACGTTACGCAAACGTTTACTAAACAACGCTGTGTGCAGCGTTGCATGAGACTGGGACGCTGCATCGCCACACGGATTTGAGCAACTCAGGATTCAGAAGCGTGGCTAGAAAGCTACGGGCGCAGCTGCGCAATACGGCGATCGAGATGCTGCTGCTCGGCGGCATTCTTGGCCAGTTTGCGCGCTCGGGCAAAGGCGTGAGCCGCGGCGTCCGCATCGCCCGCACGCAACAGCAGCTCCGCTTGAGTTGCCCAATACAGGTGATAGTTCTCGAGGCCGGTGATCTCGGCGAGCACGCGCAGTCCCGCATCCGGACCGTCGGCCATCGACACCGCGACGGCGCGATTGAGAGCTACCACGGGCGATCCACCCGTCATGGCCAGCAGCACCGCGTAGGCGGATGCGATAGCCGGCCAATCGGTGTCGGCGGCCGTGCGCGCGGTGGCATGGTGGCGCGCGGTGGCATGGTGGCGCGCAATGACTGCTTGAGTTTGGAACGGCCCCGGCTGCAGGCGTGCGAGCGCACTACGCAGGAGCCCGTTCGCCTGTTCGATGAGCTCACCGTCCCAGCGGGTGCGATCTTGGTGCTCAAGAACAACCAGTTCGTCGCCGCGAAAGCGAGTGTCGTGGCGGGCGCGAGCGTAAAGCTCCAACGCCAGCAGCCCCTCGACTTCAGGATTACCGGGGAGCACTTCGCGCGCGGTGATCGTGAGACGAATCGCTTCTTCGACGAGATCGAGGCGGGCACCAGCACCGCTCCCCCTCGAGAGATAACCCTCGTTGAAAATGAAATACACCACGGTGAGCAGGGCATCGACTCTCGCTGTGAGGTCTTCGGGGATGCTGAGCGGGATGCCCGCGTCGCGGATCTTGCGCTTCGCCCGCACGATCCGCTGCGCGAGGGTCTGCTCTGGCAGCAAGAATGCGCCGGCAATCTCGGCTGTCGTGAAGCCACCGACGAGCCGAAGAGTCAGTGCCACTTGGGCGTCTCGGCTCAGCGCCGGGTGGCAGCAGAGCAGAAGCAACCGCAGGTGTTCGTCGCCCGAATAGTGAGCATCGTCAATCATGTCGGGCACCTCCTCGTCGTTGCCGCCGGGGCCGCCGTGCTCACCGCCGAGGCCGGTGCGCTCTGCGTCCAGCACGAGATCGGGCGCCGCCCGCGCGAGACGTCGCGCGGCGGCGGCCTCGCGCCGCACCCGGTCGACCGCGCGATTGCGCGCCACCGTGTAGAGCCAGGCTGCGGGGTTGCCAGGCACTACGGCCCAGTTCAGAGCCTCAACGAGCGCATCCTGCACCGCATCGTCGGCAACATCGAGGCCGAAGCGGTGCGTGAGAAGAGCGAGCACATGCCCACTCTCCTCACGCGCCAGGCGGGTGACCGCCTCTGAGTTATCCGGCACGCTACGAGGGCACCACCGGGCGAACCTCAAGCGAGCCGGCCGGAATCGGAACCTCGGCAGCGAGCGCAAGTGCCTCATCCAGATCTGTGGCTTCCACAATGTAGAAGCCGCCGAAGTGCTCTTTGGTTTCAGCGAACGGTCCATCGACGATCGTGTCGCCAGCACCGTAGGCCCGGCGAATCGTGGTCGCGGTCTCGACACCCTGAAGCTGATCGGCGGCAACATAGTGGCCGCCATCAATCAGTTTCTGGTTGTAGGCCATCCACGGCGCCATCATTTCGTCGAAGGCGTCCGTGCCCGGTTCTGGGCCGTCAAAAGGTTCAGAATGAATCAGGATCATGTACTGCATGTTGTTTCCCTAGCCGATCTGTGAAGTGTGGCCGAAGAGGCCGATGACAACGGGCATGACGATGAGAACTGCGAGTTGATGACCCATATCGATCGCGAACAGCGTCGGGGACTTCTTCTCAAAAAGATACTCGACCGCATTACGCGACGCGGTAAAACCAAGCCAGCCAATGGATGCCACAGCCAGCGTCACGGCCAAAAACGAGCCGCCAAACTGGTCGTGGGCGATCGCAGCCGCAAGCGCCAGCACTGTTGCCGTTATGGCGGTAGCCACAAGCGCCAGAAGATACGCCCACCCGGGAGTTTTCGCAGTCAGATCTATCCCGGCTCGCGCCGCCCACGGCTTACCGAGAAGGGCTGGCGAGAACCAGGCCCATCCCACGAGCATCCCTGCCACCGTGGCTGCCGCGATTGCCAGAAAGTTCAGCATCATCTTGTCCTTTCGGGGCCGGAATTTCCTGCCCTTCACTGACATGACGCAGGGCACGTGCCGAATCGACACGTGCCCTGAAAAACTTCAGGCAAGTTTTGGGAAACGCAAAAACGGGGACCCGCGCTAGGCGCGGATCCCCGTGAGTTTTGCTACAAATTACGCACCGGGGGTGAGCACACCATCGATGAGGTAAACGGTTGCGTTGGCCGTGTGAACGCCACCACAGATGACGTTGGCGCCGTTGACGGTGATGCTGTCGCCGCTACCAGCAACGGTGACCATTTCGCCGTTGACGGTGGTGAGCTCACCAGCGATGTCAGCGGGGAGAATCTGGCCAGGAACAACGTGGTAGGTCAGGATGCTCGTGAGAAGTTCAGCGTTCTCTGGCTGCATGAGTGCCTCTACCGTCTCAGCAGGAAGAGCGGCGAATGCATCGTCGACGGGTGCGAAGACGGTGAATTCTGAACCGTTAAGGGTGTCAACCAGGTCAACATCTGCGTTGAGGCCACCGGATACTGCAGCGGTGAGCGTGGTGAGGAGGGGGTTGTTCGACGCGGCTACTGCTACCGGGTCCTGAGCCATTCCGACGATCGAGCCGCCGCCGTCCGGAACCATGTCTGCGTATGCTGCGCAGCCGGAGCCTACGAGGTCGGCCGTGTAGTCCATCTCCATTGACGGCGAGCTCTCTTCAGGAGCGGGCGCTGCGGTGTCATCCATTGTTCCGGCTGAACAGCCGGCGAGGCCGACCATTGCCACAGCAGCGAATGTGAGAGCGGCGAATGTGTTGCGCTTTGCGAGTCGCATGTGAATCTCCTTGGTGAAAGTTGATGGTCCCGATGGACCCGGTCTGTCGACTTCCGCCGGCTTCACAGGACTATTCGGATCCCCCCCCCCCCCCCCCCCCCCCCGAAAAGGGTTTGGAAATTCATCAAAGTTTTTCGAATGGCTTGTGCCTATAAGGAGGTAATGGTCGCTGGAACGCTCGCCACGACACACAACAGACCAACCAAACCAGCCAACGGTTCCGAACTGACAGCAACCGTCCGGGCTCCCGGGTGTCACACAGTTCTGTGGAGGAACCCCATGCTCAGTCTCGCCCTTATCGGCTTCCTAGGAGGCATCATCACGGGTATATCCCCGTGTATCTTGCCTGTTCTGCCGGTGATCTTCTTGTCGGGTGGTGCCATGAGCGCCCGCGGCGAAGAGGAAACCAAGAAACGTCGTTTTGCTCGCCGAACAATGCCAACGGCATCCGATGCCGCAGCAATTAGCGATTCGGCAACCGCGACAGCAACCCTGGAGAAGGATGCCGCGCCCAAGGTTTCCCCCTGGCGCCCCTACTTCGTGATTGCCGGTCTGGTTGTCGCGTTCAGCGTCTTCACTCTCATCGGGTCGCTGATCTTGGCTCTACTGAACCTCCCGCAAGACTTCCTTCGCTGGGCCGGAATCATTGTTCTGGTTCTGATCGGTCTTGGACTAATCATTCCTGCCTTCCAGCACATTCTGGAGAAGCCGTTCTCGTGGATTCCGCAAAAGAATGTCGGAACTGACCGCGGTGGCTTCGTGCTCGGCCTCGCCCTCGGCGCCGTGTACGTGCCGTGTGCTGGACCAGTCTTGGCCGCCATTACGGTTGCCGGTTCGACAGGACGCATCGGCCCCGAGACAATCGTGCTCACGGTCACATTCGCCGTCGGTGCAGCTCTGCCCTTGCTCGTGTTCGCTCTCGCCGGTCGCCGGGTCGCTGAGCGCGTCAAGACTTTCCGCAAGCACCAGCAGAAGATTCGTGTCACCGGTGGAATCCTGATGATCGCACTCGCGATTGGCCTCGTCTTCAACCTTCCCCAGGCTCTCCAACGTCTGATTCCTGACTACACGAGCGCACTGCAGGATCAGTTCAGCAACTCAGAACAAATCGCAGAACAGCTCAACCTCGGCGGTCTCGTCAACGAGCAAAACAAGGACCTCGACAAGTGCACCAACGGAGGAACCGAGCTCGAGAGCTGCGGTACTGCACCCGACATTCAGGGCATCCAAGAGTGGTTCAACACCGAGAACAACGAAGAAATCACTCTGGATGAGCTCCGCGGCGAAGTCGTTTTGATCGACTTCTGGGCCTACTCCTGCATCAACTGCCAGCGTGCGGTTCCGCACATCAACAGCTGGTACGACGCCTACAAGGATCTCGGTTTGAACGTCATCGGCGTCCACTCCCCCGAGTATGCCTTTGAGAAGGTTCCCGCCAACGTCAAGGCTGGCGCCGAGAACTACGCGATTGAATACCCCGTTGCTCTCGATAACAACCTCAGCACCTGGACCAACTACCGCAACCGCTTCTGGCCGGCACACTACCTCGTCGATGCTGAGGGCGTTGTTCGCCACATCAAGTTCGGTGAAGGTAGCTACCAGACCACCGAGAAGCTCATTCGTGAACTGCTCGTGGATGCCAACCCTGACGTTCAGTTGCCGCCAGCAACCGAGGTCAGCGATGACACTCCCGAAGCCGGAACCACGACCCCCGAGACGTACCTCAGCCTCGGCAAGGTAGTGAACTACGGCGGAGACGAAAAGTACTCCTCGGGCACCAACACCTACAGCTTCCCGTCGAAGCTTGCGGATGACAGCTTTGCGCTCAAGGGCGACTGGGAACTCACTTTCCAGAACGCAACTCCGCGCAACGGAGAAGGCAGCATCAAGCTGAACTACACCGCGAGTGAAGTTCGCATGGTGCTCGGCGGAGAAGGAACTGTCACGGTGAAGCTCGATGGCAAGACTCGTGTGATTGATGTGTCTGGCACACCGAACTCCTACTCGATCATCCCCAAGGGCGATGCCATCAAGAAGGGCACTCTGGAGGTGACCGTGAGCGAGGGCGTGGAAGCGTATTCCTACACCTTCGGATAACCAGCACTCCTCTGCACAACACAAAGGGCCTCCGATCCATATGGATCGGAGGCCCTTTCGTTGCGAGCTAACGCGGTCTACGGCTCCGGGGTGGGAGTCGGAGTAGGCGTTGAGTTCTCGTTGAAGTTGTCACCAGCGGCCTGAATGACGAAGGCCTGGAACGCGGCAAGGTCGTTTACTGCACCCTCGTACTTGAGCCCGTTGACGAGAACAGTCGGGGTTCCGGTAACAGGGCCGAGATCAGTGTTCGGGATGGGGTCTGACAGCGCACGAGCCGTGGAGTTCTTGACCCACGGCTTGAACGTCTCGTCGTTGATGCACTCGACAATTTCGTCGGTAGCTTCAACACCCGCGACATCCAACACGGCGATAAGTTCATCGTTGCTCAAGCCTGCGGTGTTTTCTGCCGGCTGCACTTCCTCGGACAACAGAGTGTTGTGGTACTTGTAGAAATCGTTCGGCGAGCTGTCAGCAACGCAGGCAACTGCATTCGCTGCACGAGAAGAGTAGCGCTGGCCCTGCGAGAGTCGATCAAGGATGGTGATCGGGTGAATCTCTAGGGTTGCCGCACCGTTTTCAACCAAGCTCTCAATGTAATCTGCGTTCGTCTGCTCGAAAGCACCGCAGATCGGGCACAGGTAGTCAACGTACATCTGGATGTCGAGAACGCCTGACTCTTCATCGCGCTGGTTGGGGATCGGGTCGGCGTCCGACGCACGAGCATCCGTCGGAGTCGCGATGAATCCCTGATTGAGCTGAATGCCGTCGCTCGCAAAGTTTCGCGGTCCGGGGCCTGCGGGCTGATTCGAATTCACCAGCACGAGGGCGATGACCGCGACAATCGCCACGAGGGCGAGGCCTACGCCGCCCTGCAGGAACAGCTTGGTACGGCGATCCTTCTTCTTCTGCTCATCACGCTGAATTCGAGCTTTTTCTCGTGCCGCTTCGCGACGCTCATTCTTGGTGAGTCGGCTGTCGCCGGAATTGCCGTTGCTCAATCGAACCTCATTTGCCGTAAGTATCGCTGTGTCGGGCGCCCAGAAATGACGGCGCACCCGTCGAATTCTAGGAGGAATCTCTGGGAATTAGCCAACTGAATCCTAAGTTCGGAGTCAGCGTGGCGTGGACCACTCGGTCAACTGACCCCCAAAAAGGTGCAATAATGACGCAACGCGGTTTCGACCGCTGTCCATTCACAACGGATCGTCCGGCACGTACCTGCCGGTGAAGGAGAACAATAGAACAATGGCGTCTGTAACTTTTGACAACGCAACCCGTCTCTACCCGGGATCAACGATCCCCGCTGTAGACAAGCTGAATCTTCACGTCGAAGACGGCGAATTCCTCGTACTCGTCGGGCCCTCGGGTTGCGGTAAGTCCACGAGCCTCCGCATGCTCGCCGGCCTCGAAGAGGTCAACGACGGCAGCATCCTCATCGGAGACCGCGACGTCACCGATGTTCCTCCGAAAGACCGCGACATCGCGATGGTCTTCCAGAACTACGCTCTCTACCCGCACATGACCGTCGCCGAGAACATGGGCTTCGCGCTCAAGATCGCTGGCGTCAACAAAGAAGAGCGTGCTGAGCGCGTACTCGAGGCAGCAAAGTTGCTCGACCTCGAGCCCTACCTCAACCGCAAGCCCAAGGCTCTTTCCGGTGGTCAGCGTCAGCGTGTTGCGATGGGTCGCGCTATTGTTCGCCAGCCTCAGGTCTTCCTCATGGACGAGCCGCTGTCGAACTTGGACGCGAAGCTTCGCGTTCAGACTCGTACGCAGATCGCTAGCCTGCAGCGTCGCCTCGGGGTCACCACCGTCTACGTGACTCACGATCAGACCGAAGCGCTCACGATGGGTGACCGCATCGCAGTCCTGAAGGATGGCCTCCTCCAGCAGGTAGGAACTCCTCGCGACCTCTACGAAGCACCTCAGAACGTGTTCGTTGCCGGCTTTATTGGTAGCCCCGCTATGAACCTGTTCAGCGTCGACATTGTCGACGGTGGCCTCCAGTTCGGTGACGCCGTTGTAGCGGTAGACGCTGAGACTCTGGGTGGCACCGACGCCAAGTCAGTCACCATCGGCATCCGCCCCGAAGACGTTATCGTCTCGACCTCGGGCAGCGGACTTCCTGTTGATGTTGACCTGGTTGAAGAGCTTGGTGCCGATGGTTACCTCTACGGTCACGCAGACATCAAGGGAGAGCGCGTCGACATCGTTGCTCGCGTCGATGGCCGCTCGCACCCGAACGCCGGTGAAAAGGTGTTCTTGACACCGGAGCCCAACCACGTTCACGTGTTTGACACCGAATCGGGCCTCCGACTCACCAAGAAGCCCGTAACGGCAAGCTAACTTCCGCTTTACGATCGAGCCCGTCGACGTCGAACCCTGTTCGGATGTTCGGCGGGCTCGTTCTTTTTCAAGGACACCTGAATGACTGGTTCTGTCAACATCACCGCCGCGACCGCTGATCCGGCACTTCTTGACCTCCCTTGGTCGTTGCCGCTTGAATCCTGGCCAGACGATGCCATCGCGACTCTGCCCAAAGGTATTTCGCGCCACCTCGTGCGCTTCGCGAATCTCAGTGGATTTGTTGTTGCGATCAAAGAAACCTCGAGCGAACTCGCAAAGCGCGAATACGAGATGCTGCGCACGCTGCAAAAGCTCGACGTGCCCTGCGTGGATCCGCTCGCAATCGTGACGAACCGCACTGCCATCGATGGTGAAGAACTCAAGTCGGTCTTGGTTACCCGGCACCTCAAGTTCTCTCTCCCCTACCGCGCCGTGTATTCGCAAAGTTTGCGCCCCGAAACTGCACGCCGTTTGGTAGATGCACTCGCCGTGCTGCTCGTGCGCCTCCACATTGTCGGCTTCTTCTGGGGCGATGTCTCGCTCTCGAATACCCTATTCCGCCGCGATGCTGGCGCCTTTGCCGCTTATTTGGTGGATGCCGAGACCGGCCAACTCTACGACCGTCTCTCGAATGGTCAGCGCGAGAACGACCTCGAGATCGGCCGGGTCAATATCGCGGGCGAATTGCTCGATCTCCAAGCCGGCGGTCGCCTCGAAGAGGACATCGATCCCGTCGAGATCAGCAACGGAATCGTTGCGCAGTACCGCACGCTCTGGAAAGAGCTCACGGGCTCAGAACGCTTCGACCACTCGGAGCGCTGGCGCATCAATCAGCGCGTTGAACGACTCAACGCCCTCGGGTTCGATATCGAAGAACTCGCCATTAAGACAGAAGACTCGGGCACCCGAGTGCGCATTCAGCCCAAAGTGGTGGATGCCGGACACCACTCTCGTCGCCTCTTGCGCCTCACCGGGCTCGATGCTCAAGAGAACCAAGCACGTCGCTTGCTCAATGACATGGATTCATACCGGGCGGCCTTCGACAAACAAGACATGGACGAAGAGATGCTGGCTCACGAGTGGGCAGCCCGCGTGTTTGAGCCGGTCATCAGGGCAATTCCGAAGGAACTGCGCGGCAAGCTCGAGCCTGCAGAAGCGTTCCATCAGTTGCTCGACCACCGGCGTCAGCTCGCCCAAGAGTCTGGGCATGACATCCCTCTCGCCGAAGCAGTGGGCAGCTATGTCGAAAACGTGCTGCAGTTCCGTCGCGACGAGGCGACGATGATCAATCCGCCCACCGGCGCGTTCACGATGCCTATCAACTTGCCCGGTGAGGGCGAAGCTGATCCTGACGGTGACGACGATGGCGAAGACTGGCGGCTGAAGGTTTAGCTCGCTAGGAGAGCAACTGTTCGAGGCCGCGACCCGTCACGTGCTCGAACACGAGATTCGTTTCGGTGTGCGCAACAGCAGGATGACTGGCCAAGTAGGTGAGCATGAAGTCTCTGAGTTCTGCCGCGCTCCGAGCCGCAACGTGCAGCAGGTAGTCGTCTCCGCCGCCCGTGTGGAAAAACGCTAGTACCCCTGGCCAGCGAGGTGCTGCGCTGCGGAACGCATCCACATCTTCACGCACATGCTTCACGAGCTTGATTGAGATGAGCGCTTGCACGCTCATTCCCAGCGTGGCGACATCGATATCGGCATGAAAGCCGCGCAGGTAGCCGTCGTCATGGAGTCGACGGAGCCGCTGTGAAACAGTTGATTCTGAGACGCCAGCATCGGCGGCAAGCGCGGCGCCGGAACGTCGGGCGTTAGCGGCCAAGCTCCTCAAAATCGCACGGTCGACTGAGTCAATGGGCAAGCTGTTGGTTTCTGTCACGGCCGTCTCCTTTGTCGCAGCTTATGCGAAATATGCCGTATTTCGTAAAGAACCTGCAACTGGAGTTGATTAGAGGCGCACTTTCTGTTGTTATCAAGTCATGCTGCCTCACGATATCCACTTGGAAACCCTTGCTGTTCATGCAGGAATGGAGGGCGTGCAGGAATCTGGTCAACACGTACCCTCGATCGACCTCTCGACAACAAACCCGCTGCCCAATGTTGAAGTCGGCGGTGACTCCTACGAAAATCTCGCCACAGGAAACCCCATCATCGACGGTCACTCTGCCGTGTACCAACGGCTCTGGCAGCCTGGCGTTGCCCGCTTTGAAGACGGCTTGGCCGCCCTCGAAGGTGCCGAAGCAGCCGTCGCTTATGCCAGTGGAATGGCGGCTCTCTCTGCCGTACTGATCTCCATCGCCTCCGCGGGTCGCCCCCACGTCGTCGGCGTTCGCCCCCTTTACGGCGGAACCGACCACGTTCTCGACAACGGCTTGCTCGGCACGACGGTCACGTGGGCCGACGCCGACTCGATTGCCGATGCCATCCAGCCAAACACCGGCCTCGTCATCATCGAGTCCCCCGCCAACCCCACTCTTGAACTCGTCGACATCAAGAAGGTCGTTGCGGCAGCCGGCTCAGTGCCCGTTCTCGTCGATAACACGTTCGCCACCCCCGTGCTGCAGCGCCCGATCGAACTCGGCGCCACCATGGTGCTCCACAGCGCCACAAAGTACTTGGGCGGCCACGGGGATGTCATGGGCGGCGTCATCGCAACGAGCGAAGAGCACGCAAAGGCCCTCCGCAACGTTCGCGCGCTGACCGGTGGAGTTCTTCACCCCTTCGCGGCCTACTTGCTCCACCGCGGTCTGCGCACCCTTCCCCTGCGCGTTCGCGCCCAGCAAGAAACAGCCGGTGAGCTCGCTCGCCGACTCGACGGCCATCTCGCGCTCGCTCGCGTGCTCTACCCCGGTCTTCCCGGCCAAGACCCCGCTGGCCTCATCGGTACACAATCAGCGGGTGCCGGGTCACTCATCGCGCTCGATCTCGCTGGCGGTTACGACGCCGCGGCGCAATTCACCGAGTCGGTAAAACTCATCACCCATGCGGTGTCGCTCGGCGGCATCGATACTCTTGTGCAGCATCCAGCATCGCTCACTCATCGCCCGGTTGCCTCCGAAGCGAAGCCCGGAGCGGGAATTGTTCGACTCTCCGTTGGCCTCGAGCACGTTGATGATCTGATGAACGACATCACTGCAGCGCTCGACGCTGTCAGCAGCTAGCTCTAGCCGCACTAACGTAAAGAGCCGCTGTTCCTCAAGGAACAGCGGCTCTTCGTGCATCCAACTCAGGAATCCCCTGAGCCAGCGCTACTTCTTTTTGCGGGCAGCGGCGCGCAACTTTGAGATTTCGTACAGGGTGACGCTCGCCGCGATGCCGGCGTTGAGCGACTCTGTTGACGCACTAATGGGAATCGAGACAATCGCGTCGCAGTTCTCGGTAACGAGTCGTGAGAGACCCTTGCCTTCGCTGCCGACGACGATCAGCACTGGCTCTTTGGCCAGCGGTAACGACGGAAGCGACAGGTCGCCATCACCATCGAGACCAAGGACGAAAACGCCGCGCTTCTTGTATTCCTTGATCATCTGCGTGAGGTTGTTTGCCATCGCGACAGGCGTGCGAGCAGCAGCACCGGCAGAAGTCTTCCACGCGGATGCCGTCATACCGACCGAACGACGCTGCGGCACGATGACACCTTGGCCACCAAACGCGGCAACCGAACGCACAATAGCGCCAAGGTTTCGCGGGTCGGTGATGCCATCGAGAGCGACGAGCAGCGGAACCTGGCCGCGCGACTCAATCTTCTCAAGAAGCTCCATCGGATGCGCGTACTCGTAAGGGGGAACCTTGAGCGCGACGCCCTGGTGCACGGAGTCGAACCCGGCGAGGCGGTCGAGCTCTGGACGCATTACTTCGAGAACGGCAATGCCACGCGCGGTCGCGAGCTTGAGGATCTCTTTGACACGGTCATCGAACTCGATACGCGTTGCCATGTAGAGAGTGTGGGCAGGAATCTTGGCGCGCAGGGCCTCAAGAACGGAGTTGCGGCCAGTGACCATCTCCGACTCATCCGCAGACTTAGCGACGCGTGACTGACCGCCACGGTTCGACGACTGCTGAGGTGCGCCGGACGACTTGCCACCGGTACGACGGGTTCCACCTGCCGCCTCATAGCGCTCGGCAGCAGCCTTGCGCTTGCCTGCGGGATGGTACGGGCGATCTTCCGCCTTAGGGGTGGGTTTGCGACCTTCGAGAGCCTGACGTCCCTGGCCTCCCGAGCCGACCTGAGGGCCCTTACGGCCCTTGCGTACCGCTCCTGCGCGGGGTTTGTTACCTGGGTTTTTCACGAGTGTTGCTCCTGTCGGAAGCGCCGATCAGTCACGGCAAGCTCCAATGCGATCCGGTCGAGTCATCTTCTAGAGTGATGCCCGCCGCTGATAGTTCATCACGGATTCGGTCTGCTACAGCGAAGTCTTTCGCCGCGCGGGCCGTATTGCGATCCTCAATGAGCTTGTCAACCAGTGCTGACAGTGCAGCAACAGCTGGTTCTGAACGATCAGAACCCCATCGTGGATCAAGTGGGTTAATACCCAAAACCTGTGCCATAGCGATCACTTGCGAACGCGCGGTTGCGACCGCTGCAAGATCCCCATCGTCGAGGGCAGCATTGCCCGAACGAATCGTCTCGTGCACTACCGCGAGCGCTTGCGGCACCGCAAGGTCGTCATCCATCGCTTCGCCGAATGCCTCGGGCACCTCGTTGGTGTTCGCAGTATCGAAGCGAGTGTCACGCAGTCGGCGCGACGCTCGCTCAATGAACACCTCAAGGCGCTCGAAGGCGGCCTCGGCTTCTGCAAGCGACGTGTCAGTGTAGTCGATTGTGGAGCGGTAATGTGCGGCACCTAAGAGATAGCGCACCACGATCGGACGAGCAGCGTCCAAAAGATCGCGGACTAACACCGAATTGCCGAGTGACTTTGACATCTTGTGGCCGTTCACATTGACCATGCCGTTGTGCACCCAGTGTCGAGCAAAGTCATCGCCGAGAGCACTCGACTGGGCAAGTTCGTTTTCGTGGTGCGGGAATCGCAAGTCGAGTCCACCACCGTGAATGTCGAATGCACCACCCAAATAGCGGCGAGACATGGCCGAGCACTCAATGTGCCATCCCGGGCGACCATCACCCCACGGTGACGACCATGCCGCCGACGCGGGCTCGCTCGGCTTGCTGCCCTTCCAGAGAGCGAAGTCGCGGGGATCACGCTTGGAGCGCGGGTCAGCGTCAGCCGCGGCAACCATATCGTCAAGTTTCTGACGCGTGAGTTCGCCGTAGGAGGGCCACGACTGGGTATCGAAGTACACGTCACCCGAGTCATCCGCGGCAGCATAGGCGTGACCGCGTTCAATAAGCGTCGTGATGAGGTCGCGCATTTCGGAAATATTGGCGGTCGCACGCGGCTCATAACTGGGTGGCAGGATGCCGAGCGCGTTGTAGCCAGCGGTAAATTCCAGCTCGACTCTGTATGCCAGAGCCCACCACTGCTCCGAAGAGCCCTCGGCTGCAGCATCCGCCGATCGAGCCAAAATCTTGTCGTCGATGTCAGTGACATTGCGCACGAGGGTGACGTCAAGGCCACGATAAGTGAGCCACCGGCGCCAAATGTCGTAGACGAGCGCCGAGCGGAGGTGACCGATATGGGGTGCTGCCTGCACGGTAGGGCCGCAGACGTAGATTCCCACCTTGCCCGGCTCACGGGGTTCGAGGTCGACGAGGCTGGCACTACGGGTGTCATACAGGCGAATAGTCACTAAGCAAGTTTAGCGACCGCTGCTGTGTATTACACGGCGGAACCTCAGCATGCTGACCGTGAGCGCAAACACGACAGGCTGGATTCCCTGTAAACGCTGGAAGTTACGCGCACGAGTGTGTATACCCGGATAGAATCAGTGCAAATCCGCAATGACGCATGAGAGAGGGATGGAGCAATACCCAGTCCGCGCAACCAAGCCATGCTTGTGAAGGCAGCCACTCTCTACTATCTCGAGGGCCAGTCACAAGCAGAAGTCGCTAAAGAAATTGGCGTCTCTCGTTCCAACGTGTCTCGCGTTCTCGCCGATGCTCGCAAGAACGGCATCGTCGAAATCCGCATCAACGACCCCTTCGGGCGTGCCCAGGATCTCGAAGCCCAGCTAGTTGCTCGCTACGGACTCCGCGAATGCCGCGTAGCGCCCAGCACTGGCGCAGGCAACCAGTTATCCCGCGTAGGCGCGCTCGGCGCCCAGTGGCTTCTCGACAATCTGCCGCGTGAAGGCGGTGTCGCTCTCTCGTGGGGCTCGAGCGTCCAAGCGGTCGTCGACGAGATTCCGGATGATGCTTCCCACGAGAAGATCGAAGTGCTTCCCCTCGTGGGTGGGCTTTCGATCGTTGACTCTGCCCGGGATGGAAATGTTCTTGTACGCCTTCTCGCTACCAAACTGGGAGCGCAGCACCGTCGCTTGTACGCACCCGCTGTCGTCGAATCGCTCGAATCTCGCGAGGCGTTCTTGCGCGAGCCTTCAATTACGGGCGTGCTCAACGCATCCCGCCGCGCCAAAATCGCGATTGTCGGGGTGGGAAACGTGGGCACCGGGGCATCCGGAGCCATCATCGAGTCGATGAGCCTGAGTCACAGCGAACGGGCTGAGTTTGCAGCATCCGGAGCCGTCGGAGACTGCTGCACGCGATTCTTCGACCGTGACGGAAAGCTCGTGGAGTCAGTCGTCAACGACCGCGTAATCGCAATTGACCTCGATGAACTCGGGAGCATCCCTACCGTTGTGGGCGTCGCCGCCGGCGCGCACAAGATGGAAGGCACTCACGCCGCTCTCAATGGTGGTCTTTTCGATGTGCTCGTAGTCGATTCAGAACTAGCGCTAGCACTGCTCGATCAACGCCAGTAACACCCTGATCGCACACCCCATCGGTAGAGGCGTGAGCTAGCTACTGCTGACCGGCTGATTTAAGAAGTTCAGCGAAGTTCTCGGCGAGCTGTTCTGGAGTTGTGGCAGCGCTCAACTTATCGTGCCATCCATCGAGCTGAAAGACGCCGATGAGCTGGGTGAGCATTTCTGTTTGCGCGTGCGGCTCTGTCACGAGAATGAGCACGGCAACGTGGGCAGAAACGGTGGTGTCCGCTCCCCCCATCTCGCCGAATTCGACGGGTTTCGCGAGAGTTGCAATCCCCAGTCCGGACTCAATTGCGTGCTCAACATCTGCGTGTGGGATAGCCACCGGAATGATCGTGGGTAGACCGGTGGGGAATGCGCTCTCTCGCTCAAGCAGCGCGGCTTCATAGGTGGGGTGAACGGCGCCAACCGAGAGTGCCTGTGCTGCAAACGCTGAGAGCACGTCGGCGCTGGATTCTGCCACCAGTCCAACAATGCTCAGATCGGCGCGGGGAACAACCGCTGCTGTGCTCGAAGTGTCGCTCATAAACCCTCATCCTCCGTTGGCGTTGAGTCTTAGTCAAAAATGAAACAAGTTTTACACATTTGTAGATCAAACGTGCATAATTGTGACACAGCTATTGCCCCGCGAATACATTGGAGTATGAACATGGCCACACAACGCATCCTCGTGATCTGCGGCACTGGAGTCGCAACATCCACCGTGGTCGTCTCGAAAATTCGTGCATTTTGCGAATCTAAAGGACTCGACGCCAAAATTACGCAGGGCAAAGTAGCCGACACTCTGCGCGGTAACCTCGACGCAGATTTCATCGTCGCCACGACCCAAGTGCCCGACTCGGTCGGTATCCCCGTTATCGCAGGACTCCCCTTCCTCACCGGAATGGGACTCGACAAGGTCTACGCCGAAATCGAGCAGCAGTTCGCGTAACCGCACAACCCACTATCGCTTTGCCCGGGCGCCCGGACATTATTGCCGTGCGCTCATTAGCCATCCTCGACAAACCTAGAGAATTGGACGTTCAGCGTTGAACATCATCGAAGATATTCTGACAAATATCACTAGCTACCTCACGGCTCTCGGAGCCTCAGTAACTTTGCCCATCCTGATCACCATCTTTGGCATGATCCTTGGTCAAAAATTCAGTCAAGCACTCCGCGCCGGTGTGCTGATTGGCATCGGCTTCATCGGCATCAACCTCGTGATCGGCCTCATGGCCAGCACTGTGGGGCCCGCCGCTCAAGCTCTCGCCACCAACCTCGGCGTGAATCTCACGATTCTTGACGTCGGATGGCCCGCCAGCGCGGCGATCGCCTTCGGATCGACGATCGGGGCGGTGATTATTCCTGTCGGCATCCTGGTCAACATGTTGCTGTTGTGGTCGGGCCTCACCCGCACGTTCAACATCGACCTGTGGAACTTCTGGCACTTTGCCCTCGTGGGAGCGCTCGTGGGAGCGGTGACGGACAACTTCTGGATCGGAATCGCCGCGGCCGCCGTGCACATGGTGATCGTTCTCGCCCTTGCCGATCTCTCTGCGCCAATGATCCAGAAGTACTTCAACTTCCCCGATATCTCGTTCCCCCACGGAACCAGCGCGCCGTACATCCTGTTCGCGATCCCCTTCAACTGGGTGTTCGACCGCATCCCCGGCTTCCGCAACTTGAAGGCTGACCCGCAGACAATTGAAAAACGCTTCGGGGTCTTCGGTGAATCGATGATTCTCGGTCTGGTGCTCGGAATCATCATCGGCTTGGCTGGCTTCGGCTTCGACAACCCCCGTGAAGACTCGATCGCGATTCTCGTGCTCGCCATCAGCCTCGCTGCCGTGCTGCTGCTCCTGCCACGCATGGTGTCGATCCTCATGGAAGGCCTCATCCCCGTCTCCGACTCCGCTCGCGAATTCGTGCAGAAGCGCTTCCCCGGCCGCAAGTTCTACATCGGTCTCGACACCGCAATTGCAGTCGGCCAGCCCGCTGTGCTCGCCACGTCACTGGTATTGGTTCCCGTCACCGTTCTGATTGCTATTGCGCTCGCTCCGGCCGGCAACCAGGTGCTCCCGCTCGTCGACCTCGCAACGCTGCCGTTCATCGTGGCCATGATGGTTCCGATCTTCCGCGGCAACATCGTGCGCTCGGTTATCGGTGGAGCTATCGTCATCGGAATCGGCCTCTTCATCGCGACCGCGACGGCGCCGCAGTTCACCGCCATCGCCGAAGCATCCGGCTTCAGCGACAACCAGGGCTCACAGCTCATCTCGTCGCTCGTTGACGGAGCAAACCCACTCACCGGCCTGTTCTTCGGGGTAGCTAACCTCGGAGGCTGGACCATTGCAGTATTGGGCGTCATCGCCCTCGGATTCGCCTTCTGGGTGAGCCGCCTCGAGAAGAAGCGCGACATCGTCCGCGCCCAGGTCGAAGCGGATGCCGCAGCAGAAGCGTCCGACGAAGAAGCAGCTAAGGCCTAAACAGCTCTAGCTTCGCCGCCAGAAGCCCCGCTCCCCCAGGAAGGAACGGGGCTTCTGTGCGTCTAGCCGCGACCAATGAGCGCTCCGGCAAACCGTAGAGCCGGATGCTGTTCTCAGCCCGCCAGTAGGCGTCCAAGCCCCGCAGACAGCGCCAAAAGACCGGAAGAGGCAACGCCTTAACGCACAGAAGGCCCGCACCATGTGGTGCGGGCCTTCTGTGTTAGTTGCTATTCGACTGTCGCGAGCAGCTCGACGAGTTCATCAAGCACGCTGTCAGCACCCTCGTCGTCTGATGAAAGCGTGACCGTCTCACCCTGAGAGACGCCGAGCGAGATCACGGCGAGGATGCTCGCGGCGTTGACCGCTTTGTCCCCCTTCGCGACGGTGATCTTGAAACCACTCTTGCTGACGGCCTGCGTGAAGAGCGCGGCCGGGCGAGCGTGAAGACCCGAGGGAGAAACGATTGTTGCTGTGCGTTCTGACATTGTGTACCTGTTTCGAGACGTGGTGGAGTGCGCCTGTGATGTGCGCAGCTGGGAAGAACCCGCGAGCGGGTAACGACTCTAGAGCAAACGCTCCGGGGTCGCGACGAGGTTCGTGATGGTCGCGAGCATGCGCGCGGCATCCGCACCATCCGCTACACGGTGATCGACGGTGAGGCCGATTGTGCAGCTCAACCGCACACCGAAGGTTTCGTCGTCAAACACGCGCATGCGTGGTTTGACGGCGCCCGACGACAAAGCCGTCGACTGCGGTGGGGTCAACAGTGCGTTGAACGATTCGACGCCGAATCCGCCCAGATTCGAGAATACGCTGGTTCCGCCGCCGAGGCGTGCCGGAGGCAGTGTGCCGTTGCGCGTCTCGTCGACGACCATAGCGATCTCGGCGACCAGTTCGGCGAGCGTTCCCTCGTGCGAGTTCTTCAGCACCGGAGCGATGAGCCCCGAAGGCGAGTCGATCGCAAGAGCGATTCCGATGTGTTCGTTGGCAACGACTCCCTCATCAGTCCACGTGCCATTGAGCGCAGCATTCTCTGCCAGAGCGATCGCTTGAGCCCGCACAAAAAGTGCGGTCCAGCTTGCGCCGCCGAGCGTAGTTTTGCGCACGGCAGCCAGAGCTGACAGGTCAAGGTCAACGTAAGCGGTGAACTGCGGAACGAGAGCGGATGCCGACATTACCTTGGCCACTTGCTTGCGGGTGCGGAGGCGTCGAGCTTCAACCGGGTCAACGGTCTTAGCGGGTGCAGCGGCTGGAACGGGTGCAGCAGCCGGAGCAGCCGGAGCGGCAGCCGCGGGGGCCGCTGGGGCAGCGCTAGGAGCCTGGGCGACAGGCGCACGTGAGGTGCCTGCTGCAGCAGCTTCGACATCCGAAAGGCGCACGGTGTTGTCTGGACCGGTCGGAGTGACGGAGGCGAGATCGACTCCGTGCTCGGCTGCGGCACCGCGGGCGGCAGGAACAGCCGGGATCCACCCGGTCTCGATGGGTGCGGGCGCAGCGACGGGTGCTTCTTCAGCAGCAGCCGGGGCAGCCGTAGGAGCTTCAGCAGCGGGCTCGTCGAAGAGTCCACCAAGCAGGTCGTCGGCCTCGGTTGTAATAAACGCGATCGTGTCGCCGACTGCATAAACCTCGTCGGGCTGAGCAATGATGCGAGCGAGTACACCGTCGAAGGGCGACTCCACTTCCATGTCGACCTTGTCGGTCGCGACTTCGCAAATGGGCTCGCCGGAACGCACCGGGTCGCCGACCTGCTTGAGCCACGCGACCATGGTGCCCTCTTCCATGGTCATGGACATCTTGGGCATTGTCAGAGGCAGCTCAGACATGTCACCACTTCCGAACGAGGTCGGTGGCCGCCGCGACAATGTCCTCTACCTGAGGAACCGAAGCGCGCTCAAGCTTCGGAGCGTACGGGATCGGGATGTCGAGGCCAGCAAGACGCTTGATCGGCGCACGGAGGTAGGCGAAAGCATCCGATTCAGAAATAATCGCGGACACTTCGGACATGAAGCCGAGGGTGCGCACAGCTTCCTGCACGAGCAGAACGCGGCCGGTTGCCTTGACGGTGCGCAAGATCGTGTCGCTGTCGAGCGGCTTGAGGGTGCGCGGGTCAACCACGGTTGCCTCGATGCCGTCAGCAGCAAGAATTTCAGCGGCTTCGAGCGCACGGCTCACTTCAACACCGGTAGCAATGATCGTCAGATCCTTGCCCTCGCGAGGAACCGCGGCAACACCCAGCGGCGTGCGCACGTCTCCCGTGCGAACCTCGCCCGAAGTCTTGTAGAGCAGCTTGTGTTCGATGACCATGACCGGGTTGGGGTCGTCGATCGCCGAGAGCAGCAGGCCCTTGGCATCATCCGCCGTTGCTGGCATCACGACCTTGAGGCCGGGGATGTGAACGAACCAGGCTTCGAGGCTCTGCGAGTGCTGTGCTGCAGCTCCCGTTCCCGAACCACCGGGGGCGCGGATGACCATGGGCACGTTGACGGCTCCACCAAGCATGAAGTGAATCTTCGCTGCCTGGTTGGCGATCTGGTCCATTGCTTGAGCGGTGAAGTCCGAGAACTGGATTTCTACGATCGGGCGCATACCGGTCATCGCGGCACCCACCCCGGCACCCATGATGCCGAGCTCGCTAATGGTCGTGTCGCGAACGCGGTCGGGCCCGATCTCGTTGATGAGCTCGCCGGTGACGCCGAAGGCGCCGCCGTAGGTTCCGACGTCTTCGCCCATGATGAAGACTGCTGGATCCTTAGCCATCGCGATGCGCAGGGCATCCCGAATAGCTTCGGAGTAGGTCATGGTCACGGTTTCGCCCGTTGCGGGCGCTGCGGTCTGAGCCGCGGTCGTCTCAATAGTCATAGTCGTTACCTTGCGTAGACGGCGGAAAGAAGGTCGTCAGCGGTGGCGTCCGGCGCGGCGTTGGCACGCTGAACTGCGCTGCGCAGCTCGGTGCGCACGTTGTCGCGAACGGCATCGATGTCCGCCTGCGTGAGGCCACCGGCGGCAAGAGCTTGAGCTTCGAACAGCGGAATCGGGTCCTTGCCGCGCCATTCGTCGATCTCGTCGCGCGTGCGGTACAGGTTCTTGTCTGACTTCGAGTGTCCGCGCCAGCGGTACGTCTTCGCTTCGATGAAAGTGGGTCCGCCGCCGGCACGAGCGCGGTCAACCGCTTCCTTCGTGGCGTCATAGACGGCTTGAACATCGTTACCGTCAACGGTGACACCGGGGATGCCGTAGCCCTTTGCGCGGTCGGAAAGCTGTTCCAAGTTGAAAGCCTTCTCCGACGACATCGACATGCCATAGAGGTTGTTCTCGCACAGGAAAACGACGGGGAGTTGCCACATTGCGGCAAGCACAACGCCTTCGTGCCAGGCCCCTTCACCCATTGCGCCGTCACCGTGGAAACTGACAGCGACTTGCTTGGTGCCACGCATCTTGGCCGAGAGCGCTGCACCGGTTGCGATAGGAACGCCACCGGCAACGATGCCGTTAGCGCCGAGGTTTCCCGTTGCGGTATCCGCAATGTGCATCGAGCCACCACGGCCGCGGCAGTAGCCGGTCTCCTTAGCGAGAAGCTCGGCCATCATGCGCTCCATGTCGGCGCCCTTGGCGATGCAGTGGCCGTGGCCACGGTGCGTCGAGGTGATGTAGTCGTCCTTGTTGAGGGCGAGACAAGCGCCGGTCGGTACAGCCTCTTGGCCGATCGAGAGGTGCATGGTGCCGTGCATGAGCCCACGGCCGTACAGGTCTTCCACTGCTTCTTCAAAGCGGCGGATCTTCCACATGGTGGCGAGGCTGGATGCCGCGAGTTCGCGGTCCGCAACGATCTGCGTATTCATAGGTATCGCCTTTCTTAAGCGGAGAGCAGCGACGCGAGCGCAGGAACCTGCAACTGGCCGTCGGCGAGAAGTGCATCCTGAAGTTTGCGCAGGATCACGATGGTTTTGGTTTCGTCGAGTTGAACGTCGTCGTAGGTCACCGCGGTGCCCTTGGCGACATCGCGGATGAGCGTGCCAGCTGATGCAAGACCGATGGGCAATTCGCGCCCCGCTTTTGCTTCGGCTGCCGGAACAGCATCGCCGTAGACGTGCTCGCCACCGATGCCGTCGATTTTCTCGCCAACTTTGAGGTCGCGCTTGGCCATGGCGGAGACATCCGCATTCCAAGCGATAGGAGCGAGTGAAGGCTGGCGGTCGATGATGACTTCGCCGATCGAGAGCACTGCTTCGACGCTTGCCAGGTGGTAAGGACGGTAGAACGCGAAGTAGGGGCCTTCACCGAGCTTGAGGTAGCTGAGTTCCTCGTGCACAACGGGGTCGGTTGCTTTGGCAACAACGAACACTCCAGGAGCGACTGGGCCGGTGGCGTAGTCAACCACTCCGGTGCGGTCAAGGATTCCGCCGTCTTCGATGGGCTTGAAAATGTCTTGCAGAGTCGGCACGGTAGCAGCCGGTCCGTGCATCGAACGCTTGGTGAGTTCGAGGTCTGCCGCGTTAGCGAGGGCAGCCATTTCGATCATTGTCTTGGTTCCATCGACGAAGCTGCACAGCATCCGAGGGTTCATTCCCTTGGTCTTTGCTTCTGCTTCGAGGCTCGAGGGGGTAGCAGTTTCGTTGAGGGGGTTGTTCTTGCCCTTACCGGCCAGTACGACGTCGAGACCGATGTCTTCGACGTACTCTACGAGCTTGAGGCATTCAACGGGTTCGTCGCCGCGGCACACGGTGTAGATGTTGCCGGTCTGGGCGGCGATGCGAGCCAAGAGCAAACCGACGGTGACATCGGCTTCCACGGTCATGAGGGCGACGTCTTTGCCGCCGAGAAGCGAGGCCAAAGCAACCTTGGCTGCGATCTCGGGAACTCCCGAGCACTCGATGACCATGTCAATGGGTAGCTTAGGGAGGGCTAGAGCGTCGTTGACGACAACATGGCCGCCCGCTTCGATCGTGGCAGCGAGCGCCTCGAGGTCTGCTGACTGGTCGACGTCGGTGATACCGGCGTTGGTGAGGGCACTGACGGCACGGTCGATTGCGATGTCTGCGACGGCGGTGATGTCGACGCCTTTCTGGCGAGCGATCTGGGCAATGAAGCCGGAGCCCATCTGGCCTGCGCCAACCAGTCCGATGCGAACGGGACGACCGACCTCACGCTGACGCGCGAGCAGTTTGTTTGTGTAACCCATGACTACCCCTTTGAAACCACGTTTATGCACTTATGTGCGCTTGTTGATCAAGTATGTGTATTAAGTATGCCCCGCCGAGTACGACGATGCAATGTCGGATGCCGGAACACCCGAACGAGCAATGCCGCTACTTGCGGGCTGCCGCCGCGACGTTGCGCTTATAAGTGACCCAGTACTGCTTGGTCGCATAGTCCACGGCCGCGGTCATCATCTTTTCTTTCGTTCGCAGCGTGGCGGTGTCGAGGTCACCGATTAGCTCGGGGCGCGGCTTGAAGCGCGCGAGCACAGTGCTGCCAACCATGGCCTCTGCAGCCACAATGCGTGTCGTTGAAGCGTCAATAACGAGGAGAACAATCGCGCCGCGCAGAAAGTGCTTGCCGCGGCCCGAGACCAAGAAGTGGTCTTTTACGCCGATGAAACTTGTTCCGAGGCGCTTGGTGGCACGCGAGTACGTGCGCTGCTGGAGGAGGCTGAACACAACGCTCAGAACGAGCGCTGCGATCAGCAGTAGTGCGAAGCCGGTATCCATGTCAACTACCTTCGATGAGCTCAATGGTGACGCCGGCGGAAGGCAAAGTGAGCGTGCCCTTCGCGTGAATAGCGCCGGGGAGAATCTTCTGGCTGTCTTCTGGGTCGCTGTAGACCACGAAGTGGCCAAGCGTGCGGAGGTTGTTGGCTGCGATCTCGCCTACCTCCGTAATGGTGACTTCAGAGCCCCCCACCCGCAGCACGTCGCCCGGCTGGGGATCACGCTGCGGGTGGTGGTGGTCGACAGTATGAACAACGCTTACCTCAGCCAGTTCGGCAGGGCAGGGTTCTCCGAAGAAGATCACCACTCCTCCGTCGAACATTTCGGTGGCGTCCGTTCCGATGGACGTGACCTGGCTGCGGTAATAGGTAGTCATTGCTGTCTCGCTTTTCTCTGCTGTTACGTGTGGTGGATGTGCTGGTTAGACCAGTGCGAAGCTTGCGCCCCACGCGATCAAGACTGCCAGCGGTGACGTGATCAGGCGAGAGAAGAGTACAGCGGGCACGCCCACTGCAACCGTCTCCGGCTTGGCCTCTCCGAGGGCAAGACCCACCGGCACGAAGTCACAACCAACTTGACCGTTGATGGCAAACAGCGTCGGCAGTGCATACTGCACCGGCAGTGCGCCAGCGGCGATCTGTGTACCCATAAGTACACCGACGACCTGTGCGATAGCCGCGCCCGGCCCGAGGATGGGCGACAGGAACGGCAGTCCCGTAATCACGCCAAGCAGGATCAGCCCGATCGGGTTCGAGGCCAGCGGCGTCACAGCTTGCGCAATGAGGTCCGACAGTCCCGAGTAGGTGACGAAACCGATCAGGAGGCTCACGTAGGCCATGAAGGGCAGGATCGTCTGCAGCACGAGCTGGACAGTCTGGCGACCAGACGACAGCAACGTGTTGATGATGTTTCCGACTACCGAACCGAAGCGAGTTGCAATGTTCGAGAAGAAACCGATGAAACCGCCACCGGTAGTCGTCTCAGCGGTGAAGTGCTGAACGTTGCTCGTGCCGAAAGCTCCAGAAGGAGCGGGACTACCGATTGCAGATTCGGATGCAGCGGATGCTTCTGCCGCATGACTCGCGAAGGCATGCTCTCCTCCAGCAAGCTCAACGTTGTCCGTTCCGACGGCGGAAACGAAGACGTCGTCGGTGATGTACTTCGCGAGGGGACCAGACGGTTCTCCCGGGAAGACGTCGACGGTCATCATGCGCTTCTTGGGGTAGACGCCGATGCGCGCAGTTCCACCACAGTTGATCACGACGGCGACAACGCGCTCTTCGGGAATGCTGTTGGTGAATCCGTCGACCGCTTCTGCTCCGGTGAGCTCCGCAATTCGTGCCGCTACCGGGTGGATTCCTCCACCGGTGACGGAGAGAACGACGTTCTTGGTTTCGCTGGGCTCGAGCAGCAGGCCCTTGCCCCATCCACCGTTGCCTGGCTTGACAAATACTTTGTTGTAGGTGTTCTCAGTCACGATTACACCGTCCCTTCAGTGGCAACCGAGGATCCGGTTTTCTTGGTCGACTTTGCCTCGATGAAACGCTCGCTTGCGCGGGCGAATTCGCGGTCGTACTCGTCGAAGATGGCGGTGAGGCCCTGACGACGAATAAGCAACTTGGTGATCCACTCAGTGACAACGCCGCGAATGAAGATGACGACGATTCCGGTTCCGAAGTAAAGCAGTGCGAGCAGCGGGTACTTTTCGGGGGCGATGGAGAGCACGCCAGCCGAAACACCAGCCCATACAAAGATCTCTCCAGCGTTTGCGTGCGGGAAGAAAGCGGTTACGGGGTGCACGAACGACACTGCAGAGTCGTAGAACGCCGGCTTCTGTCGTTCGGGTAGATAGATGCCGAAGGAGTACGCCATCGGGTTCGTCAAGACGATGACCGCGATGATGGGCATAAGCGTGTAGCGCGTGATAGCCCAGCGAGCTGACCACTGCACCGCACGGGTCATGCGCGCTTCGCCCACCCAGGTGGTAATCGCGTACATGAATGTGAGCAGCACGATCAGCGTAGGCAGAATGCCGGTTGCGAGGCCAACGAGCGCTTCACCCGATGCGTTGAAGAGACCGATGAAGTGCGTAGCACCCCACGTAAGGGCCTGAATGAACGGATTGTCGCTGGCCGGTACCGGCGGCGAATCAGCCGCCCAAATTATCGTGTCCAGAACAGATTGCATCTCACACCTTTCTCCAGCCGCAACTTCGTTGTCGGCGCCTGTCAGGGCCGGTGGCTTAGACGTGAGGTGTGTGTCCCCATCGACCCTGTTACTGCATTTGCACATTTGTGAGCATAGAACTCACAGTCGTGTAATAACAGGTATAGCAGCACAGCAAGGATTCAACCAAGGCCGCAGCAAAAGAAATTAGTACTCAGGTTCAGTTGAGGCTTATGAGTACCGCCGGCGCGAGGCCACAACAGCCGTATTTCGCGCAGTCTCGCCCGGGGAGAAGGCGACCACGGGGAGCTTCCTGGCGCAACGACGAGACAACGAGCCCGAGCTCGTTGCACGCCGAAGAAGGTCTAGTCCCGCGTGTGGGAAGCTTCGGCTACCGTGCGGGCGTGAACTAGAGCGGTAGCAATGGCTGCCATGCCTTCGCCGCGGCCCGTGAAACCGAGCGCATCGGAGGTCGTGCCAGCGATGCTTACTGAGGCTCCGATGATTCCGCTCAAGAACTCTTCAGCCTCCACGCGACGACGTGACACCATCGGGTGGTTGCCGATAAGTTGCACGGACACGTTGCCCACTTCGAAGCCCGCATCGCGCACCAGGTAGACGGTTTCTCGCAAGAACACATCACCATGAGCATCTTCAAACTTGGGGTCGCTCGTGCCGAAGACACTGCCCAGATCGCCGAGCTTGGCAGCGGAGAGGATTGCATCGCAGATCGCGTGGGCGACAACATCGCCATCGCTGTGGCCGCGAAGGCCGATCTCATTGGGCCAGTGCAGACCGGCGAGCCACAACTGCTTCGTCTCGTCATAGGCGTGCACATCTGTGCCCGTGCCCACGCGGATGCTCGTGGCCGCAGATTCGGTGAACAGTTGCTCAGCGCGACGCAACTCCCACGCGGTCGTAATCTTGAAGGCAAGCGGATCGCCAGCAATGACTGAGACGGGATAGCCAGCATCAGCAACGAGAGCAGAATCGTCGGTGTGCTCTTCTTTCGCAGCCTTGTGCGCAGCAACAAGCTGCTCCCGCGGGAAGCCCTGCGGAGTTTGAACCGCCATCAGCACAGAGCGATCTACCGTCTCTACGATCTGACCGTTTTCATCGGTGCGCTTAATCGTGTCAGCTACGGGAAGTCCCGGAACTACACCTGCATTGGAGGTGCGAACTTCGGATGCGACTGAATCAAACACGAGGCTCGGAGTAAGCGGGCGAGCAGCGTCGTGAACCAGCACAACGTCGATGCTCGGCTCCAGAAACTTGAGAGCCTCGGCCACCGACTCTTGACGCGTGGAACCGCCCACGATGATCGTGGGCTCTCGATCGCGACCGCCAGGAACAGAGCGCGCGAGTTGCTTCGCAATGGGACCGTAGGACATCGGGACCGTAATGATCACCTGAGTGGGCTCGGCCATCGCGAAGACAGATTCGAGAGCACGGCTTAGCGTAGGGCGACCAGCGAGGTGCACGAAAGCTTTTGGCTCGTTGCGACCGAGGCGTGTGCCGTTTCCGGCGCCGAGAAGGATCACGGCGACGCGGGGATTATTCTGTTGGCTCATGTGAGGCGGGTATCTCCAAATCGATGGGCGAGGAAATACTCCTCCGCCAAAAAGACGTAGCGAACCAGCCTACCCACTCACTCCTGTGAATTCATTCAGCAACGTGCAGATAGTGCGGTTAAGACGCAAGAACCTCGTCGAGAACCAGCGACGCTTTGTCTTCGTCTGTCTTCTCGGCTAGAGCTAGCTCAGAAATAAGAATCTGACGCGCTTTCGCAAGCATGCGCTTCTCCCCAGCGGAAAGACCGCGGTCTTGGTCACGACGCCACAGATCGCGAACGACTTCAGAGACCTTGATGACATCGCCAGAAGCCAGCTTCTCCAGGTTGGCCTTGTAGCGACGCGACCAGTTGGTGGGCTCTTCGGTGAACGGTGCACGAAGCACCTCGAACACTGCGTCGAGCCCCTCACGACCGATAACGTCGCGGACACCCACGAGATCAACATTCTCAGCGGGTACTTCGATGGTGAGATCGCCCTGGGTTACGTTGAGCTTAAGATAGATTTTCTCTTCGCCCTTGATGGTGCGCTTCTTCACCTCGGTGATGGTTGCAGCACCGTGATGGGGATAAACGACTGTCTCGCCGACCTCAAACAACATGAATAGTGGTCCTCTCGAAGAAAACCCAGTTTATCACAGTAAACACATGGTAAGGGTTGCCTAAGTAAACCACTCCGCGCGGCTATCTATAGTATGGATGTGTGACAGTACGCACTCGCGCCGCGCGCGCCGCAGCCTCCGCCCTCATCGCCGGAGCCCTCCTCGTGGGCACCGCCGGTTGTTCGTTCATCACGCCAACGGCGACACTGAACCACTACGACCCCAGCGACGGCATCGGTGCCGAAGTTGGCGACGTCAAGGTGCGCAACGTTCTTGCCATCAGCAACGACGACCAATCCGCTGTCAGCCTCATGGTCACGGTCATCAACACAAGCTCTTCAAGTGGCAGCCTTCGTATGCAATACGAGTCGGCCGACGGCGAGCGCATCGACATCTCCAAGCCCGTTTCGTCCAACGAGGTCAAGCACTACGGCACCACGGTTGACGGCGACATGATCGTCATCGACGATGCCGACATCCGTGCCGGCCAGTTGTTCCCGATCTACTTTCAGTTCGGCAACCAGAGCGGTGAGGAGTTGCTCGTTCCCGTAATTTCGGGCGACGACCCCATCTACTCAGATCTCGCGCCGGCTAGCGCGCTCCAGTAGCACTAAGGCTCTCCGCCAGTTCGGCGCGCTTACCCGTTCAGGTAGAGAGGCCAGCAGAATCCGACGCACTTCGACCTAGTCCAAGTGCGCCAGCGCTCTTCTAATCTTCGAATCGATAGCCCAGCCCGCGCACCGTCACGAGAAGAGTCGGCTGCGATGGCGTCTTCTCAATCTTCGAGCGGATGCGTTTGATGTGCACGTCGAGCGTCTTAGTATCGCCGAAGTAGTCAGCACCCCACACGCGATCTATCAGCTGACCTCGAGTCAGCACGCGGCCACCGTTGCGCAGCAAAAGTTCGAGCAATTCAAACTCTTTGAGCGGCATGGTGACATCGACGCCATCTACCGAGACAGTGTGACGCTCAACATCCATGCGCACTCCCCCGGCTTCCAACACAGAATCTGTCTCATCGATATCTTCTGCGCGACGACGCGTAACAGCACGGATGCGCGCCAACAGCTCCCGCGTGGAATAAGGCTTAGTGACATAGTCATCCGCGCCAAGCTCGAGGCCGACCACGATGTCCACTTCGCTGTCTTTCGCGGTGAGCATGATGATGGGCACGCTCGAACGGGTGCGGATCTCGCGGCACACTTCGGTGCCCGAGAGGCCGGGGAGCATGAGGTCGAGCAGGATGAGATCTGCACCGTTGCGGTCGAATTCAGTAAGAGCCGCGAGGCCGTCTTCGGCGATCGTCGTTTCGTAGCCTTCTCGTTCTAGGAGGAATGCGAGCGGCTCGCTCAACGACGGCTCATCTTCGACGATCAAAATGCGGGTCATTGTTTGTCTCCTGTTGCGTTGGTTACATCGGGATCGATTTCGGGCAGTCGAATCGTGAAGGTGGAGCCACTGCCGAGCTGGGACCACACGCGAATGTCGCCACCGTGGTTTTGGACGACATGCTTCGCGATACTGAGTCCAAGCCCGCTACCGCCAGTGTGCCTGCTGCGCGCCGGGTCACTGCGATAGAAGCGCTCAAAAACCCGGTCAAGCTCGTCTTCGGGAATCCCGACACCCTGGTCGGTGACGGCGACCTCGATGGCCCCGTCACGGTACCGCACTCCGATACCTACTCTCGTGTTTTCGGGTGAGTACTGCACGGCGTTGGAAATGAGGTTATCGAGGGCAAGCACGAGCAGTTTCTCATCTCCAAACACTTCCAACCCAGTCAGCCCACCACTAGCGAGAGTGACCTTGTTGAACTCAGCGACTGCGCGGTTTTGGTCAATAGCGACCGAGACGACGTTGTCGATGTCCACGAGAGCAGCCTCAGCAAGCCCATCGGCCGACTGCAATCGCGAGAGCTCGATGATCTCCTGGGTGATGCGAGCGAGGCGGTGAGACTCCTTGGTGAGGCGCTTAGCGAATCGCTTCACCTGATCCGGTTCATCTGAGGCACTCACGAGGGCTTCAGCGAGCAGGCCGACCGCACCAATCGGGGTTTTGAGCTCATGGCTGATGTTAGCGACGAAGTCTCTGCGCACCTCGTCAAGGCGGTATGACTCGGTGCGATCTTCGGCCAACAGCAAAACATAGCGCGTGCCGAGACGAGCTACGCGAACAAAAAGATAAATGTTGGCGTCGCCAAAAGGGCCACGCGACAGATGCACTTCTTGCGCAATGGGTTCGCCAGTTCGCCGCACTTGGTCGACAAATTCGACAAGTTCGGGATGAACGAGGGCGTGATTCCACACGAGGCCGTAGGTCAACGCACCCGTCGAAGCCTTCATGATGTTGTTCGAGGGATCGAGCACGATACCTGCGGATTCCAGCGCATCGATGACCTGATCGACGCCGTCGGGAACCGCTGAAGAGACCACGTGAGCGGCTCGTTGGCCGCGCTTGGCTGCTGCGTAAATGATGAAGGACATACCACCGCCGAGAAATACGCCAAAAGCGAGGGCGGCAGGCACGAGCCACGCAGAGTCCATAACGACTAGATTAGTTACATCTGAAGCGTTCGCTTGCCGCGAGTTCGCGACGAGTGCTCACTTCAGATAAAGTTCAGGCCGCCAACACCTGTTGTTAACCTAACGCGGGCAGGGTGGCCTAAGCCGTGCGGGCTTCGTCATGCCCGTATCGAAGGGACGTAGATAGCGTGCGCGAAGTATTTCAACAAGAACTGCGCGAGGTGCAAGACCGCCTCGTCGAAATTGCCAGCTTGGTGGCGGTCTCAATAGAGAACGCCACAAAAGCATTTAATGAGTCGGATGTCTCGCTCGCCGAAACGGTGATCGCTGATGACGATGAGATTGATGCTGCAGCGGCTGAACTTGACGAGCTTGCGATCAACATCCTCGCTCGTCAACAACCAGTCGCCCGCGACTTGAGAATTGTCGTGAGTGCGTTGCGCATCAGCGCATCGCTCGAGCGCATGGGCGACATGGCTGAGCACATCGCCCAGCTAGCTCGCTACCGCTTCCCCGACAAGGTGGTGCCCAAGTCTCTGCGAGGAACCTTCGCGGAGCTCGGAGCCCTCGACGTCGCGGTCGCCAAGAAGCTGGTTGAGCTGCTCAAGCATGAAGATGTGCGCGTTGCCGAAGAGATTCGCAACGACGATGACAAGATCGACGCGCTGCACCTCAGCGTGTTCGACAAGGTGCTCGGCGAGACCTGGAAGGGCGCTGCGGTGGACACCGTGGATGCCACTCTGGCGTCGCGCTACCACGAGCGTTTCGCAGACCACGCGGTCTCGATCGCCAAGAAGGTTCAATACCTTGCTACGGGCGATTGGGTACCCGCCGACGACTAGAGCGTCACTGCGTGACAAAGCCCCGACGAGATTCACTCTCGTCGGGGCTTTGTGCGTTATGCGTGTGTAAGCCGGAGGTTACTTCTTGCCCTGCGAAGCTACAGCCGCGGCACCAGCCGCAGCAGCCTCTGGGTCGAGGTAGTAGGCGGGCTTGATCGGCATGAAGTTGTCGTCAAGCTCGTACACGAGTGGGATACCCGTGGGGATGTTGAGGCTAGCGATGTCGTCATCTGAGATGCCATCGAGGTGCTTGACGAGCGCGCGCAGCGAGTTGCCGTGGGCGGTAACGAGCACAGTCTTGCCTGCCGCGAGATCCTTCGTGATGTCGGATTCCCAATACGGAAGCATGCGATCGATGACGATCTTGAGGCTTTCGGTGCGAGGAACCTCGCCGTCGATACCGACATAGCGACGCTCGTGCGCCTGGCTGTATTCAGCGTCGTCGGCGAGCTCGGGCGGCGGCACATCGAAGCTGCGGCGCCAAGTCATGAACTTCTCTTCGCCAAACTCTTCAAGAGTCTGCGCTTTGTCTTTGCCTTGCAGCGCGCCATAGTGACGTTCGTTGAGTCGCCACGAACGCTTAACGGGCAGCCAGTCGAGGTCAGCAACCTCGAGGGCAATGTTTGCCGTGTGAATCGCGCGCTTCAACAGCGACGTGTAAAGAACGTCAGGCTGCTTGTCGAAGGCGGCGATCAGCTCGCCAGCACGTGCGGCCTCGCCGCGACCTTGCTCGGTGAGCCCGACATCCACCCAACCGGTGAAGAGATTCTTTTGGTTCCATTCGGAGTTGCCGTGGCGCAACAAAATCAGGGTGTGAGTCATATCTCAAGAGTACCGAGAATGATTGGATGCCGCTGCTAGCCGCGAGTAACGGCTCCGAGACGCGGCAGTCGCGGCACGTTTGCTTCGGCCCCGGCGTCAGTGGGCACAATGACCTCTTGCGCTGCGGCGATCTCGCCAACGTCGGAGGTGACAGCCAACGTTTGCGCAGCATCCACTCCCCGTTTGATCACGGCAAGTGCAATAGGTCCAAGCTCGAAGTGACGCGCTGATGCCGTAACAGAGCCGACAGTTTTCTCGCCGAGGCGAACTTCGGCACCCACTTCGGGCAGTGCCCCCTCCGAGCCGTCAAGGTGCAGCATGACGAGGCGACGAGGCGGATGCCCGAGGTTATGCACCTTCGCGACAGTCTCTTGCCCGCGGTAGCACCCCTTGTTGAGGTGCACTGCGGAGCGCATCCAGTCAAGTTCGTGGGGAATCGTGCGGTCATCGACTTCGGAGCTGAATCGAGGTCGCCAGGCGGCGATCCTGAGGGCCTCGAAGGCGAGCGAGCCGGCGGCGTCGAAGGCCGAAAGATCGGTAGCGGTAGCGACGAGGGTTTCGCGATAGCTCCAGTCAGCCGCGGGGTGAGCCGCCGCCGTGGAGTACTGGTGACCGCCGCGAACAACTGTCGCCCACGGGTCGGTCCAGACGAGCGGGACGTCGTGAGACCTGGCGGCAGGAACCTCGAGGGCGTCCCCAAAGCTGCCGACAGTAATGAAATCTTCGCTGCGATCGACAATCTCGACGCGGAGCATGAAGCGCATGCGATTGAGCCATGCTACGAGCGATTCGCGCTGTGCCCCATCGATGAGCAGCCACAGGGTTTCGCCGTCATCGATAAGACGCATGGCATGTTCGACTCGACCATTGGGGTTGAGCAAGAGAGTTTCGGCGCTGTCTCCCGGGGCGAGACCCTTGAGGGACTGCGTGGTGAGGGAATCGAGCCACGTGAGGCGGTCGGGTCCCGTGATCGTGATGACGGCGCTGTCGGCGAGCTCGCCGATCGAGCGTCCCTCAGAGAGAGAGCGCTGTTCACCGAACGGGTTTCCGTAGTGCTCGGGAGGATCGCCTATCGCACCGGGACGGTCGGCGAAGGAACTACTCGACACGAGCGAGCCGCCCTGAAGCGTGAGTGCGCAAGTCTTGACCGAGGGCCGCGATATCCCAGGCCCACAGCAGGTGGGCATCCACAAGTCCGTACATGCGGGTAGCCGCCGTGTACTCTTTCGCGCTCTGCGTGCGCATGACGGCGTCGGTGGCGAGATCAATGCGCGGCCCCGCCACTTCGCCAATATAGAACTCGTTAATGCCACCCGGATGCACGAGAGAAACCTCAATCTCGAAGCCACCGTTGGGCGTGCGAAGGTTCTCGACTTCTTCGGCGGAGCCAAATGGCCGCTCGCCAAGTGCCGGAAGCAGTCCTGGACCCGGATCGCCATCCGTGGCGGGGCGGCGAAGGCGCCAATACCCGGTCTCTGTCACGTGCGGAGTGCGCTCATCATCGAGCAACCACGTGTACGAGTTGTAGTTGAGGTGCGGAAGTCCGTCGTGTGTGAAGCTAATGCGCTGGCCAAACTCGACGCTGCGCGTGCCGTCGCCAATCTTGTAGTCGACGATGCCCGTACCCTCCCAGAGGCCAACGAGCCACGACAGTGGCGCAAGTTCGGCTGGCCCGGAGGCGTCGAGCTCAATCACGAGGGCGTGCGGCTAGCGCTGGCCGCGAAAGAGGTTGTAGACCACAACAACCGACACGTAGCCGATAGACAGCGTCGCGAGGCCGAGAAGGCCAACGAAGAAGAGCTCAAGTGCGAGAAGCATGTACTAATCCTATCCCTGTGCAGCCCAGCAGCACTAAATGAAAGCGAAAATGGCCGTGGCTGCTGCCACAACAACGAGGGCACCGACCATGCTGGCGGTCGCTCGGGCGACAAATCCATCTTTGCGATGAATAAGCAGTTGAACGATGAACGTCAGGATGACGCAGGCCGCGAGAACAATGGCCAACCACGTGACTCGCGACTCTGGCTCGGCGACAGAAGCAATGATCAGTACGCCAACAAGACTCAACAGCCACACGGGCACAACGCTCCATTTTTGCCAAGTCATGCCTTCATCGTACCGAGAACCGGCCGAACTCGGGGCCGTCACGAGAGCGCGGCGGCGCACGGTAGAATCCTTTTCACGCAGTGGGGAGGCCATATGGCACACATCTTGATGCTTAGCTCTGCGCCCGACGCTGAACCATTACCCTCCCTGGGTTTGCTCAGCCATACGGTGGAGGTAGTCGTTGCCGCGCCCGCAACTCTTGTTGCCGCCCCCACCACTGACCTCATCATGGTCGACGCGACGACAAATCTTGCAGCAGCCAAAGGGGTGTGCGGCGTTCTCCATTCCGGCGGGATTTCGGTTCCGCTCTTCGCGATTGTCACCGATGGTGGCCTCGCGGCCGTCAATCACCAGTGGCACGTCGATGATCTCCTCGTTGTTGGCGCGGGACCAGCCGAAATTGATGCTCGCATCCGCTTGGCGATGGCGCGCCGAGAAGGAGAGAGTTCGGCATCGAAGATTCGAGCATCCGGAATCGTCATTGACGAAGCAAGCTATTCCGCAAAAGCTCGCGATCGATCACTCGACCTCACCTTCAAAGAATTTGAGTTGCTTCGCTTCTTGGCGTCGCACCCTGGGCACGTCTTCACTCGTGAACAGCTCTTGAGCGAAGTGTGGGGCTACGACTACTTCGGCGGCACCCGCACAGTGGACGTTCACGTGCGACGTTTGCGTGCCAAACTCGGCGACCTCGAATCCCTCATCGGAACGGTTCGCAACGTCGGCTACTGCTTCAACATCGCTGAAGAGCCAGAGAAAACTCCTCCCGCTCAAGCCACCCCGGCCAGCACTACGGCGAGCGCCGACGCCGAGGTTGAATCGCTGTCGGCCAGCATCGCGGTCTAAGGCACACTCGTCACGACTTTTGCCCAATCGTGGGCGGAGTTAATCAGTTGTTCATCACTCAGTGGCAGGATGATCAGATGGACAACGACAGCGCGATAGCCGACCCCAGTTCCGCTACCGACTCACTCGATGAATACGACATCGACGAGTCATCAAGCGTTGACGATGGCACGCTGATTTATGACCGCTACCTCGACCGTGAACTGAGCTGGCTCGCGTTCAACCAGCGAGTGCTCGAGCTTGCTGAAGATGAGTCCTTGCCCCTGCTGGAGCGCGCTAACTTCTTGGCGATCTTTGCCAGCAACCTCGATGAGTTCTTCATGGTGCGCGTTGCCGGCCTCAAGCGCCGCATCGACACGGGCCTTGCCGTGCCCACGAACACGGGCCGGGCCCCCGCCGAAGTACTCGAAGAATTGAGCGCTGCAGCTCACGCGCTGCAAGAGCGTCACGCCGCTGAGTTCCGTAACAGCGTCAAGCCAGCGCTCGATGCTGAAGGCATCCATATTGAGTCGTGGTCTGACCTTGGCCCTGAAGATCGCGAGCGCGTAGACGAAATCTTCTCGACCCAGATTTTTCCCGTGCTGATGCCCTTGGCGGTCGACCCCGCGCATCCGTTCCCCTACATTTCTGGGCTCTCACTCAACCTCTCGATTCGAGTGCGTAACCCCAAGACGCACAAGGAAGAGTTTGCGCGACTCAAGGTGCCGAGCGTCTTGCCGCGGTTTGTGCAATTGCCGGATGACGGCAGTGACCAATTGCGCTACATCCCTCTCGAAGATCTCATTTCGAATCATCTCGACGCCCTCTTTCCCGGCATGGAAATTCTGGCGCACCACGAGTTCCGGGTGACGCGAAACGAAGACGTGAACGTCGACGAAGATGAGTCAGAGAACCTCATCAAGTCGCTCGAGAAGCAGATTCTGAATCGACGCTTTGGGCCGCCCATCCGTCTTGAGATCACCGACGACATGGATGACGTGACCCTCGGCCTGCTCGTGCGGGAACTCAAGATCACCGAGCAAGAGGTGTATCGCCTTCCGGCTCCGCTGAACCTCAGCGGGCTGTTCCAACTCACTCGAATCGACCGCCCGGCCCTCAAGTACTCGCGCCATGTGCCGATCACGAGCCCAAGCCTTATGCCAACGGAAGGCAACGAGCGGGCGGACATTTTCCGCGCAATCGCCCGTAAAGACATCCTGCTCCATCACCCCTACGAATCGTTCTCCACGAGCGTGCAGGCTTTTCTCGAACAAGCCGCCGCTGACCCCGATGTGTTGGCCATCAAGCAAACCCTGTATCGCACGAGCGGTGACAGCCCCATCGTCGAGGCGCTCATTGACGCGGCTGAAGCAGGAAAAGCTGTACTCGCTCTCGTCGAAATCAAGGCCCGTTTCGATGAGACCGCGAACATCTCCTGGGCTCGCAAACTCGAAAAGGCGGGAGTGCATGTCGTGTACGGCCTTGTCGGGCTCAAGACGCACTGCAAGCTCGCCCTTGTCGTGCGTCAAGAAGAGGGCAAGCTGCGCCACTACGCCCACATCGGCACGGGAAACTACAACCCGAAAACCAGCAGGCTTTATGAAGACTTGGGGCTGCTCACCGCCGACGACCAAGTCGGCAAGGACCTCACCCGGCTCTTCAACGAGCTCTCCGGCTATGCCATCGAGAAGAAGTTCAAGCGATTGCTCGTGGCTCCGCGCCATTTGCGCAAGGGGCTTGTCAAGCAGATTGAGGCCGAAGCTAAGAATGCACGCGCTGGCCTGCCCTCGGGCATCCGCATCAAATTGAACTCGATGGTGGATGAGGCGATCATTGACGCTCTCTACCGGGCCAACAATGCCGGGGTTCCCATCGACATCGTGGTGCGCGGAATCTGCTCGTTGCGGGCGGGAGTGCCTGGGCTGAGCGAGAACATTCGTGTGCGCTCGGTTCTCGGCCGTTACCTCGAGCACTCGCGGGTTTTCTCATTCCACAACAACGGTGATCCGCAAGTGTTCATCGGCAGTTCTGACATGATGCACCGCAACCTTGACCGCCGAGTTGAGGCCCTCGTGCGCATTGTCGAACCAGAACACATCGAGGAACTTGAGTACATTTTCGACCTCGCCGTCGATGCCAGCACTGCGTCGTGGTGGCTGGATTCTGAGGGCAATTGGGTGCGCCACGGCCATTCGGACGACGGAGAACCCCTCAACGACCTACAGAATGTTCTTATGAAGAGAATCACACAGCGCAAACGAGGCGGAGCTCGCCGGTGACCGCTGCGACCGCACCAGTCCTCGCCGCGGGGATTGTGTGCTGGCGCGTCGTCGACGGCAAGCCACGAGTGCTGCTCGTGCATCGCACGGTGCACAAAGACGTTTCGCTGCCCAAGGGCAAGCTTGATCCCGGTGAGTTGTTGCCAGAGACTGCCGTGCGCGAAATCTTCGAAGAGACTGGCTTGAGTGTTGACCTCGGCGTTCCGCTTGGCAACGTGCACTACACGCTCGGCAATGGGCGCGACAAGTATGTCTACTATTGGTCGGCAGAAGTGAACGATCACATTCTGGAACTCGCCAAATTCACCCCCAACGGCGAAATCTCGTCGCTGGAATGGCTGTCGCTCTCTAAGGCCCGCAAGAAAGTCAGTTACACCCACGACGTCGATGTGCTCGACCGCTTCGCCGCACTCTATGAGGCAGGCAACGCCCGCACTTTCGCGATGATCGCAGTGCGTCACGGCAAAGCAGTGCCCGGAGAAACCTGGGACGGACCGGATGCCACTCGCCCGCTCCTGCACCGCGGAGCAGATCAAGCCGCCACGATCGCGGGCAGCATTGCCGCATTCGCTCCCGACCGCATCCTGAGTAGCACCGCCGCGCGTTGCGTCGCAACAATTACACCGCTGTCGCAGCGCACCGCGATTGAGATCAAACCCACAGACGACCTCAGTCAAGACGCCTACCGAAGCAATGGCGATGCGGTTACCGCTCTCGTCGCGAAACGACTGAAAAAGCAACAAACCACGGTGATGTGCAGTCACGGCCCCGTGCTTCCGCAGATCGTGGGCGCTCTCGCCGAAGCCTCCCATACGACGCCGGACAGCAATCTTCGTGCCGCCGCCATGCTCAGCACTGGCGACTTTTCTGTGCTGCATTTCGCGCGCGACACGAAAAAACTGCGCCTTGTAGCGGTGGAAACACACCAGTCCTGACGACGATTGTGCGCGGCTCACGCTGGCCGCGGTTACCGGGCGATGAAATCTTGCTGAATTCACGAGAGAATGACGTGCACGTCAGTTTCTCGAAAGGATTCCTGTGAAGTTCACCCGTCTCGGCACCGTCACCGCTATCGCGATGGCGAGCGCACTCGCACTCACCGGATGCGTTCCTGCTCCGGGCGGTAACGTCTCGGGTCCCTCCGGCACCATCATCGGCGCTGGAGCCTCGTCACAGCAAGCGGCGCAAGAGGCGTGGGTTCGCGGGTTCCAGCTGGCGAATGTTGCTGCAACGGTCGAGTTCGACCCCATCGGTTCCGGTGGAGGACGAGACACCTTCATCGGCGGTGGCTCGATGTTCGCAGCATCCGATCGCGCGTTCAAGGTCGACGAGATTGCGGATGCCGACTTCGTCTCGTGCGTGCCCGATACCGGAATCCTTGAAATCCCGGCCTACATCTCGCCCATCGCGATCATTTTCAACCTCGATGGCGTCGAATCACTCAATCTCGATGCCGCTACCATCGCTGGCATTTTTAGCGGCGAAATTGACCAGTGGGATGACGCGGCAATCGTTGCCCAAAACCCCACGGCCGATCTTCCTAACCTCACTATCACGGCCGTGCACCGCGCAGACGACTCGGGCACGACAGCCAACTTCACTGACTACCTGGCAGCAGCAGCCCCCTCGGTGTGGACTGTCGGCTCGATCGAGAAATGGCCTCTTGACTTCGGCGGAGAAGCTGCGCCGCAAACATCCGGGGTCGTGGATGCGGTGAGCAACGGAACCGGAACCATCGGCTACGCTGACGCCTCGCGCGTCGGCGAGCTCGGAGCTGTCGCGGTCAAAGTCGGCGAGGAATACGTCGCCTACTCGCCAGAAGCCGCCGCCGCGATCATTGATGTCTCGCCCTTTGGTGAAGGACGAGGTGAGACCGACTTTGCCGTTGACATCGACCGCGCGTCCACCGCCAGCGGCGTTTACCCGGTTGTTCTCATCAGCTATCTGATCGCCTGCAACGAGTACGCCTCGAACGAGCGAGTGGATGTTCTCCGCGGCTACCTCGACTACGTCATCAGCCCCGAAGGACAACAGGCTGCGGCCGCGTCCGCCGGTTCTGCCCCCATTTCGGCTTCTCTGTACGAGAAGGCTCGCGCTGCTGTCGCAGCAATCAAATAGCTCACTTCCCCGCGAAACCGGGGCGGAACTCTTTCGCGTTGATTCGGCGTTTACCTGCCGTTTACCTAACCGGGTCAAGCTGGCTACCTGCGCTGCCTAGGTTTTCTGTTTAGGTCGCACCGGCCTGAAACCTGTAATCAACATCCCGAAGGGAAAACTGTGAACTTCAAGCGTCTTGGCACCATCGGTGCCATTGCTATCGCAGGCACCATCCTCCTCTCCTCATGTGCAGCTGGAACAGACAGCGGCACCGAAGAAGGAACCGCATCAGACCTCACCGGAACCCTCGTGGGCGCCGGCGCTTCCTCGCAGCAGTCAGCCCAAGAGGCCTGGGTTGCTGGATTCCAGATGGCAAACGAGAACGTCTCAGTCGAATACGATCCCATCGGCTCCGGTGGTGGACGCGACACGTTCATCGGTGGCGGAAGCCAGTTCGCTGGCTCTGACCGCGCATTCAAGGACGAGGAAATTGCCGAAGACAACTTCGCTCCCTGCGTTCCCGGCACCGGCATCCTCGAGATCCCTGCCTACATCTCCCCTATCGCGATCATCTTCAACCTCGACGGAATTGACTCGCTCAACCTCGACGCTGCTGCAATCGCTGGCATTTTCTCCGGCCAGATCACCAACTGGAACGATGAAGCGATCACGTCGCAAAACGATGGCGTAGAGCTTCCTGACTTGGCCATCACCGCTGTTCACCGCGCGGATGACTCAGGAACCACCGCGAACTTCACCGACTACCTGTCGGCTGCTGCGCCCTCGGTCTGGACCGTCGGATCGATCGAAACCTGGCCCACCGAGTTCGGTGGCGAGGGTGCTCCTCAGACCTCGGGTCTCGTTGACGCCGTCACCAACGGAACCGGAACCATCGGTTACGCCGACGCATCGCGTGCCGGAGACCTCGGAACCGTCGCCGTCAAGGTCGGCGACGAGTACGTTCCGTACTCCCCCGAAGCTGCCGCAGCAATCGTTGATGCGTCGCCTCTCGCCGAGGGCCGAGGCGAGACGGACTTCGCAGTGAACATCGACCGCACATCTGCTGAATCGGGTGTATACCCGGTCGTTCTCCTCAGCTACCTGATCGCCTGCAACGAGTACGTATCGAGCGACGGCGTTGACTTGGTCAAGGGCTACCTCTCCTACGTCATCAGCCCCGAGGGTCAGAGCACGGCTGCAGAAGCTGCTGGCTCCGCCCCCATCTCCTCCTCGTTCTACGAGAAGGCTCAGGCTGCAGTAGACGCCATCAAGTAACACCGTGAGTCTGCCTCGGCCCCGTTGCTACCAGCAGCGGGGTCGGGCAGACTTTCCTCTGGGCCGCACACACACAGTCCAGAGAACAGCATGATCCAGACACAACGCACCAAGCCAAGCCAGGGATAAGGGATACTCGACACATGACCTCGACTGCGGCCCCCCGTATCCGCGCGAAGCAGCGCCCAGGAGACCGCCTCTTCTCAGGCACAGCCCTCACCGCCGGCGCCCTCATACTCGCGATTCTCGCAGCCGTTGCCGCCTTCCTCGTCTTGCAGGGTGTTCCCGGAATCACCGCAGATCCGGAGAAGACCACTCTCCTCGAAGGAACAAACTTCTGGGCCTACGTTGGCCCGCTCGTATTTGGAACACTGTGGTCGGCTGGCTTGGCCCTCCTGATGGCCGTACCGATCGCCATTGGAATTGCGCTCTTCATCTCGCACTATGCGCCGCGCCCACTTGCCGCAACACTCGGCTACATCATCGACCTACTCGCTGCGGTTCCCTCGGTCGTTTTCGGCCTCTGGGGTGGCAACGTTCTCGCCGTCGGAGTGCAGCCCTTCTACGCCTGGCTCGTTGAGAACTTCGGATGGATCCCGCTCTTCGCAGGCCCTGCTTCGGGAACCGGCCGCACCATCCTCACCGCTTCGATCGTGCTGGCCGTCATGATCCTTCCGATCATCACCGCAATCTGTCGCGAAGTTTTCCTCCAGACTCCAGTGCTTCACGAAGAGGCCGCCTTGGCTCTCGGAGCCACCCGCTGGGAAATGATTAAGACAGCTGTGCTTCCCTTCGGCCGCGCCGGCATTGTCTCCGGTGCGATGCTCGGCCTCGGCCGTGCACTCGGCGAAACTATGGCCGTCGCCATGGTGCTCTCTGCCTCCAACGTAATTACGTTCGACGTGATCAGTTCCATAAACCCCTCCACGATCGCCGCCAACATTGCCCTTAGCTTCCCGGAGGCCTATGGCCTCAACGTCAATGTGCTGATTGCAACCGGCCTCATCCTCTTCGCCATCACGTTGATCGTCAACACGATCGCGCGCTACATCGTCAACCGCCGCAAGGAATTCTCGGGAGCGAACTGATGACTACCACCACACCAGCGCGCCCTATCCAGAACGCGTACGCCGCCGGGCAACTGCCCCGCTGGGCTCCCCTGCTCATCCTGATCAGCAGCCTCGCCACCTTCATCATCATCTTCCTGTTTATTCAGGCAGGACAACCCGCGGGCGATTTCAACATCGTTGCCGCGATACTCTTCGGAGTCGTTCTCTACGGCGTCGTGCTCGTGACCGTCTCACGCCTCGTTGAAGGCCACCGTCGCGCTACAGATCGCCTCGTGACGACCCTCGTGACGCTCGCCTTCATCGTCGCCCTTCTGCCGCTAATCTCGCTCCTCTACACCGTCGTTATCAACGGTGCAGCTCGCTTCGACATCGACTTCTTCACCCTCTCTCTGCGCAACGTCGTCGGTGAAGGTGGCGGTGCAGCCCACGCCATCATCGGCACGCTACAAATGACACTCGCGGCCACCATCATCTCGGTGCCGATTGGTCTCATGACATCGATCTACCTCGTCGAATACGGTCGCGGCCGCCTCGCCCAAGCCATCACCTTCTTCGTGGATGTCATGACAGGCATCCCCTCGATCGTCGCCGGCCTCTTCGCCTACTCCCTCATCGTGCTGTTCTTCGGCCCCGGCGTGCGCGTCGGAATCGCCGGCGCCATCGCCCTGTCGGTGCTCATGATCCCCGTGGTTGTTCGCTCAAGCGAAGAAATGCTGCGACTCGTGCCCAACGAACTACGCGAGGCCGCGTTTGCGCTCGGCGTGCCCAAGTGGCTGACTATCCTGAAGATTGTGCTGCCGACATCCATCGCAGGAATCACGACCGGTGTAATGCTCTCCATCGCTCGCGTCATCGGCGAAACCGCGCCACTGCTCGTTGCTGCTGGCTTCACCAACAACTTCAACTACTCGCTGTTCAGCGACCGCATGCAGAGCCTGCCCGTGTTTGTGTACAGCTCCTACATCTCTCAGGGCACCGATGCTCAGGCCTATATCGATCGGGCGTGGGCCGGAGCGCTCACCCTCATCCTGATCGTGATGGCCCTCAACCTCCTGGCACGCATCATCGCCAGAATCTTCGCCCCCAAGACCGGTCGATAACCGAAGGAAACCCTAATTCGTGTCTAAGCGCATTGAAGTCAATGATCTCAACGTCTACTACAGCAAGTTTCGCGCTGTAGAGGGTGTATCGCTCACGATTGAGCCCCGCACGGTAACAGCCTTCATCGGCCCGTCTGGTTGCGGCAAGTCGACCTTCCTCCGCACGCTTAACCGCATGCACGAGGTCATCCCCGGCGCCTACGTCGAAGGTGAAGTACTCATCGACGGCAACAACCTCTACGGCCCCGGCGTTGACCCCGTGAACGTTCGCCGCCAAGTGGGCATGGTGTTCCAGCGCCCCAACCCGTTCCCCACAATGTCGATCCGTGACAACGTTCTTGCCGGCGTGAAGCTCAACAACAGCCGCATCAGCAAGAACGACGCGGATGACCTCGTTGAAGCCTCCCTCGTCGGCGCCAACCTCTGGAAAGAGGTCAAGGACCGCCTCGACAAGCCCGGATCGGGCCTCTCCGGCGGCCAGCAACAGCGACTCTGCATCGCGCGCGCTATCGCCGTAAAACCAGACGTCGTGCTGATGGATGAGCCATGCTCCGCCCTCGACCCCATCTCCACCCTCGCGATCGAAGACCTCATCGAGGAACTCAAGCAGGAGTACACGATCGTGATCGTGACCCACAACATGCAGCAGGCCTCGCGCGTCTCCGACCGCACCGCGTTCTTCAACATCGCAGGCACCGGCGCGCCGGGCAAGCTCATCGAATACGACGACACCACCACCATCTTCTCGAACCCCAGCGTTCAAGCAACCGAAGACTACGTCTCCGGCAAGTTCGGATAGCGAACCGCTCGAGCTCGCTGCCGCTATCCAGCGGCACGAAAAAGCCCCCGCGCCTTATCGGCCGGGGGCTTTCTCATTGGATACGTCAGACGGCGTTACGCGCTTTCGAAAACCACAATCGGATCAGTGGTCGGTGCATCAGAGCCACCCTTGGGTTCAATCGTGACACCCACCAGATCGCCGGCAGCCATTTCGCCATCAAGCACGCGCCAGGTTGGTCCATCCTCAGCAGCGTTCATCAGCCCAGCCGGGCGAGCGCCCGACTCATCGATGTACCACAGCTCGTAGACCTGATCAGCAGGCAAAGCCTCAAGACCATCGACGATCACAGCGGATGATGCAAGCTCTCCCGACCACACGAAGGTAGCCGTGGCTCCCCCCGCGACCGTCGAGACAAGACGCTGCGAGTCGCTGGCGGCATTGATCGCCGCAAGCTGGTCAGCCTGCTGAGCGGCAAACGTCGACTGCTCCATAGACGTACGACCGATGGAATCGGCAACCACGCCACCGGCAACGATGAGCGCCACTGCCGCGGCGACAGCCGCCAAAGCAGTAGCCGGACGCGTGAACCAGCGGGCTTGAGCCTTGGTCTCCGCGGGAGTCGCCGGGGCAGGCAACGAGGTGCTCGACTGCTGAGCCGAGGCGTCAGCAGCGGGCGCAACCGAGGCAGCAAGCGGCGTGACGTTTGAGAGCGGCGCGGATGCGGCATCCACACTGCTCGAAGCATCCTTAGCCGCCACAGCAACGTCTGCTTCACGCGGCAACTGCGGTGTTTGCGCAATCATTGCCATGAGGTTGGCCTTGAGGGCAGGAGGCGGAGTGACCGGATCAATCGCCATTCCGAGTGCCACTGCCGTGTCGGAGAGTTCGGTGGTCTCGGTGCGCGTCTCTGCAGAAGCAGCCAAGTGCTTCTCGAAAGCCTCGCGCTCTTCGGGGCTTAACGCGTTGAGAGCGTAGGCGCCAGACTGTGCTGCGAGGTCGTCGTTGCGGTCGTTCATGATGCCACCCCCATTTCGTCGCGTAAGCGGATCATTCCATCACGTAGTCGGGTTTTGACAGTGCCGACAGGAACCTTAAGCATGGTCGCCACCTCACTGTGGCTATAGCCGCCGTAATACGCAAGGGAGACAGCTTGGCGCTGGAGTTCAGTCAGTCGGGACATGGCCTTCTCTACCCTTTCGTGTTCGAGTCGGACTTCTATGGTTTCTGAAACGTGATCGTAGTCCGGGTTGTGATCACGGATGCCGATGCGAACGTCACGGTCGCGGGACGACTGTGATGCGCGCACACGGTCAACAGTTCTGCGGTGTGCCATCGTGAGAATCCAACTCACCGCTGCACCCTTATTCGCATCGAAACGGGTTGCGGTTTGCCAGATCTCTAAAAAGATCTCTTGCATCACTTCTTCGGACTGCGAATGGTCACGCAGGAGCCTCTTCACGAGTCCGAAGACTCGGGGAGCTAACTGGTCGTACAGTTCGCTAAATGCGGCCTGATCGCCAGTGGCGACACGCTCAAGCAAGTCTTGCGGGCTCGTGGCAGGCACGCCCGGTTCTTCAGGCGTTGCGCCGACATCAGCTTCACGAGACATAAGGTCAAGCATGGCAGGTTCCTGTGCCCCTTCCTCGCAAATCGAATGGTTCAGCAGAGAATAATCAGTCAGTGGATGCGGTGCTGACAATGGATTTCGTCAGTTGCTTTCACTGGTGAGTAGTTCGGTGCACTCATCGCAATGGTTTGGTGACGGAGGGAAGCGATCGGGCCGACCCGAGCGGCACAGGAAACGGCAGCAGAAACGGCTCCAGATTGAGCGTTTAAGGGCGCTAAAAAGCCGGACCACAGAGAACGCCTCACGACGCAGGGCCGCTCGAAGCGGCTAATATTGGAGCCCGGGGTTACTGTGGCCCGGCATCGAAAAGTGTAGCAAAAAGCCACCTGAGTGTCCGCTCACAGTAGGCGACCGTCTCTCGGATTGCTTCACGCCATGCGTCGTTCAGCACGCACTCGCGGCGAGCGCTCGTGTTTCGTAACTGTGCGGATTTCGTGAAGATTTGATTGCAACGCTGACTTTTTCGCCCTCTTTTAACGATTTCACCGCGCATTTGTGCAATCATCAAACACCCCAAAATGATGCGGGGCTATCTACGTGAATTTCGCAATTGCCAGGAGAGTCCGATGACGTCGAAGCCGCTACCCACCGACCCCATGATTCGCGAACTTGTTCGCCAGGCACAAAGGTCAGCGATGACTCGGCGTACCTTGCTTACGGGTGCCGCCGCGGGCGCAACAGGCCTTGCCCTCGCCGCCTGCTCCCCGGGCGGCGGTGAGGCACCGACCCCCGCAGCCGATGAGAGCGGCACCAACAAGTCGGTTCGCTGGGACAACTGGGCGCTCTACGTCGATGTCGACGATGCAGGAAACTACCCGACGATCGATGCTTTTGAAGCCGAAACCGGGATCAGCGTCGAATACACAGAAGCGGTCGACGACAACAACACGTACTATGCCAAGGTCAAGGATCAGCTTTCGCTCGGTCAAGACATTGGCGCCGACCTCGTGTGCCTCACCGACTGGATCGTGGCACGACTCATCCGCTTCGGATACATCCAGAAACTCGACCATGGCAATATTCCCAACATCGCCAATCTTCTGCCCGCGCTCAAGGATGTCGATTTCGATCCCGGCCGCCAGATGAGCATCCCGTATCAGGGTGGCTTCGCCGGGATCGCCTGGAACAAAGAGCAGTTGCCCAGCGGCCTCGCCTCGGTACAGGATTTGTGGAACCCCGACCTTAAGGGTCGCGTAGGAGTGCTGTCTGAGATGCGCGACACTATGGGTCTCATCATGCTCGATCAAGGCGTCGACATTTCTGGCAAGTGGGGCGCGGACGAGTTCAATGCCGCGATCGACGAATTCTCCAAGCAGGTTTCCGACGGCCAGATTCGCAACATCAAGGGAAACTCCTATAAAGAGGATCTCGTGAACGGCGATACTCTCGCGGCGATTGTGTGGTCTGGCGACATCGTTCAGTTGAATGCCGAGAACGGCGACAAGTGGGACTTCATCGTTCCTGAGGCCGGCGGAACGATTTGGAACGACAATTTCATGGTTCCCATCGGCAGCCCGTCAAAGTCGAACGCTGAAGAACTGATCAACTACTACTACGACCCGGCCGTCGCCGCCGAGGTCGCCGCCTACGTCAACTACATCACTCCGGTTGCGGGCGCCAAAGAGGCGGCAGCGGCGATTGACCCCGAATTAGCCAGCAATACTCTTATCTTTCCCGACGACGACATGCTCTCGCGGTCGTACGTTTTCCGTGGACTCGATAACTCTGAAGAACAAGCGTTCAACACTGCGTTCCAGAGTGTCTTGCTCGGTTCTGCATAATGACAGATGGGACGTTCGCCGAGAGCGGCGCAGATCTGGAACTGGTGGGGATTCACAAACGTTTCCCCGGGTTCACCGCGATCGAAGAACTCGACCTGACGATTCCGGCAGGGTCATTTTTCGCACTTCTTGGTCCGTCTGGCTGCGGCAAGACAACAACGCTGAGATTGGTCGCTGGTCTCGAGTCGCCGACTTCTGGGCAGATTCTGATTGGCGGAAAAGAGGTCACCAATCAGAAGTCCTTCCAGCGCCCGGTCAACACCGTTTTTCAGAGCTACGCCCTGTTCCCCCATATGACGGTGTTAGAGAACGTCGCTTTCGGTCTCCGTCGCCGCAAGATGGCCGCCCCGCTCGACAAGGCTCACGAAGTGCTTCGTCTCGTTGAGCTCGACCACCTCGCAAACCGTCGCCCCCAGCAGCTTTCCGGCGGGCAGCAGCAGCGCGTGGCTCTAGCGCGAGCAATTGTGAACCGACCCGCCCTGCTGTTGCTCGATGAACCGCTCGGGGCACTCGACCTCAAACTGCGGCGCCAAATGCAGCTCGAACTCAAATCAATCCAAGAAGATGTCGGTCTTACCTTTTTGCATGTGACTCACGATCAAGAAGAAGCCATGACTATGGCCGACACAATCGCCGTCATGAACAAGGGCCGCATCGAGCAAATGGGTGCCCCTCAAGAACTCTACGAATTGCCGAAGACTGCCTTCGTCGCCAACTTTCTCGGCCAATCGAACCTCTTCACTGGCCCCGTCGTGAACACAACCAGTTCAGCAATCTCGGTGGACATCGCGGGCCAGAAAGTCACGGTTCCTCGCGCCCGGGCCCAGCGCGCCACCGGCAACATAACTGTGGGTATCCGACCAGAGAAGTTGACTCTCCATACTGCTAAGCCCAAACGGGATGCCGCTACGAGCGTGATGGGTCCCGGTCGAGTTGTTGATGTCTCATTCAGCGGGGTGAGCACCCAGTACTTGGTGCACGTGCCCGGTGTCGGACAGCTCATCGTGTTCGCCCAGAACATTGCCCTTGAATCCCACGTGCGCGATGGGGACGAAGTGTGGCTCAGCTGGGCCACCAGCCACGGATTTGGGCTTGAGGATGACCCGGCAGAGGCACCACGCTTTTCTCCCGACCTTGACACTCGCACTATCGCCGCACAACGGCGTCTCGAGGATGCGTAGAAATGGCCTTCGCCGCGTTCTCATCGTCGACGGCGCCCGCACCAGCTGAGTCGGTTCGAAAGACAAGCCGGGTAGCGCTTCTCCTGCTGCTTCCTGGAATTCTCTATCTGGTGCTGTTCTTCTTGACGCCTCTCATCTCCCTGTTGATCACGTCGTTCAAAACGCCAGCCGAATTCGGTGACATTGGTGAATTCAGCTACGCGTTTCGCTGGCAGAACTACACAGACGTCATCTCTACGTATTGGCCGCACATCATGCGGTCATTCGGCTATGCCCTCGCTGCGACCTTTTTTGCGCTGATCATCAGCTACCCGTTGGCCTACTTCATCGGTGTGAAAGCACGGCGTTGGCCGCTACTGCAGAGCCTCATGCTCGTGCTCGTTATCGCGCCGTTCTTTATCAGCTTCCTCCTTCGCACCCTCGCCTGGAAGCAACTGTTCTCCGACGAATCATTTCTAGTTACCTCGCTCAAAGCAGTATCGATTCTGGCCCCCGACGCTCACATCACCGGCACAGCCTTTTCGGTGATCTTCGGTCTGACGTATAACTTCATCCCCTTTATGACCCTGCCGCTGTATACGACGCTTGAGCGGCTCGATGTGCGCTACCTCGAAGCAGGAAGCGACCTCTACGCGAGCCCGTTCCACGTCTTCCGGAAAGTGACCGTGCCGCTGTCGATGCCCGGTATTGTCGCGGGAACCCTACTGACATTCATCCCGGCCGCTGGTGACTACATCAACGCAAGCCGCGAGTTCCTCGGTGGAACGAGCACTCAGATGATTGGAAATGTCATCGAGGCGAACTTCTTGGTGCTTCAGAACTTTCCCGCAGGTGCCGCACTCTCGATCATCCTGATGTCAGTGATCCTCGTGATGGTTGGCTTTTACGTGAAGAAGTCCGGAACGGAAGAACTTCTATGAAACGTTCACTCAGCGACTGGATCTTGCCCATCTATAGCGCACTAGCGCTACTGATCTTGATGATCCCTATCGGCTACACCTTTGTCTACAGCTTCAACGACTCCCTCAAAACCAACATCACATGGCGCGGATTCACCTTCGATAAGTGGCTCAACGTGTGCAACGTGCAAAGTGGTGCCGTGTGCGAAGCGTTCGGAAACAGCATCTTCATCGGCGTAGTCGCGACGGTCATCGCAACAACCCTGGGCACCATGATCGCGATCGCGATCGTGCGCTACAAGTTCAGGTTCCGTTCGCAGACCAGCCTGCTGCTCTTTCTGCCGATGGCAACCCCCGAGGTCGTTCTCGGTGCAGGATTGGCCGCACAGTTTTTGTCGATCGGCGTTCCCAAAGACATGCTGACGATCATCCTCGCGCACACCATGTTTTGCATCAGCTTTGTCGTCGTAACCGTGAAAGCCCGTGTCGCGGGCTTGGACCCCGCACTAGAGGAGGCAGGTCGCGACCTGTACGGGTCGGCATTCCAAGTGTTCTTGCGAATCACCTTCCCCCTGCTGTTGCCAGGTATTCTCGCCGCCGCCCTGCTGTCGTTCGCGCTGTCGTTTGATGACTTCATCATCACTAACTTCAACTCCGGCTCTGTCAACACGTTCCCGAAATACATCTGGGTTTCGGCAGCGCGAGGCATTCCCGCTGAAGCAAATGTGCTCGCCTCCGCCGTGTTCATCGTGGCCCTTGTCGTTGTCGTCACCGTGCAGGTGTCGACGGTGGCTCGCGCCAAACGACTCGCGAAGGTTCAGTAGGGCGCCTGAGCACTCGGCTGCGACTGATTCCCCGGCACTGAGCGCGAAAGCGGTTCAGTCGAGCGCGCCCGCGCGAAAACGCTTCGCGCAGAGGGTGAGATCTTCACCGATGAGCGAATAGCGAGAAGCGCGGGTCGTGAGCTCAGTCGCTCGCTCCGGATTGAGCAGCTCTTGGTCATCGGCAACACTCCCTGCGCCGGAGGAAAGGATTCGACTAAACGATGCAGCCCGATCAAGAGCGACACCAAAGTCACCCCGAAAGAGCCCCCGCAAGATCTGATCGGCAAGGCCCTTGATCTCCTCAGGCCCCGTCGGATTGATGGCGCCCGTCACGGCAGCATCAATCGTGGGCAAAATTTCAATCCCGCGCTGAAAGAGAAGGCTCGTGCCTACCGCATCCTGCTGGATGACGGCACGCAGCAAATAGATGCGCCAGAGTGCGCCAGGCAGGCTGCCAGCACTCGATCGCGACCACAGCTCTGCGAGCGAATCGATACCGTTTTTATCGGTGTAGGCAATGATTCTGTCGAGCACGGCAGGGTCATCCGAGTTTCGTGCACCCTCAAGGAGCGCATGGGCTGTATCGTGGGCTGCGCGCATTATTTGAGCGGGATCTTCTCCGCCCTCAAATGTGTCAAACTTATCTGTCGAGTACTGCGTGGGCTTATGGAAATTTTCGACCATAAGATCACGGTACGCTTAACATGTAGGGCCTGTAGCTCAGTTGGTAGAGCATCGGACTTTTAATCCGCGGGTCCCGGGTTCGAGTCCCGGCGGGCCCACATTTTTCTTCGCCTTCGAAGTCGCTTGCGATTCTTCGGCACTCTCACGAGTGTGTCGCGATTAGGCTCCTGAGCATGGAGTTATGGGATGCCGAGGGCACGAACTATCTCAGCATCGAGCCGATGGCGTACCAGTTCGAGGATGTGCGTGTTGATCCTTACGACGCCAACTGGCTGCTCATCGACGGGCGTGCGCGATGCGGAACCGAGGACTGGAATTTTCTCGAGCCCTGCTTGCTCGTAGAGGAGGCCCGCAGCCTAGGCACGTGGCTTGCGCGCGCCGCGAACGGACTCATTGAGCCGATGGAGCTCAGCGGGCACAACGCACTTCTGCCCACGCAGGACTTCGTCGAGCCTAACCTCGGGTTCAGCCTCGTGAGCTTCGACCCCTCTGCCGTCGTGCTGCGGGTATTCCTCTGGCTTGAGTCACAGCCTCCGAGCGTGACGAGCGACATGGAATTCTTTATGGATCTCACACTCTCGCCGAGTGACCTTCAGCGCGCGGTTACAACGTGGGCGTCGGAACTCGCGGAGTTCCCGCCGCGAGTGTAAATCTCAACCAAGAATCGAAACAACCTCGCTCACGACATCGGGTCGTATTGAAACTCGCGCAGTTCTTGAGCGCACCGGCAGGCGGTCGCAATTTTCGCCGCCCACACGACGGCGTCGTCCCGGCTTTCCAATTCGAGCACCGTGAATCCTCCCTTGAGGTCTTTCGACTGCGGGTAAAGCTCAGCGCTCACGTCGCCACCGCCAGAGACGCTGACCGCTGCGACATCCTCGTTAATACCACCTCCGAAAACATAGACACCGGCATCTTGTGCCTCTTTGATGACTGCCCTCGCGTCGTTCGCCACCTGAGGCAAGTCTTCATCAGAGACGATCATTGCCTCACTGGGAAAAGAGATCAGAAACTTCGTCATTGCGCTCCTTGAATGGTCTTCCTGATGGCGTGAGCCGAGCGTACGCCGCTCGGGGCGCTCCCGAAAGGGGAAGCTAGAGTTTCTTTTGGCTAAGGTCAAAATTCGCGCCAGAGCCACACTAAGGAGCCCGCCATGTCATCCATTCCCCTTCGCATCGCTGTCACTGGCGGCAACGGCAAACTTGGTCGCGCGACTGTTGCGGGTCTGCGCGCCGCTGGCCACACGGTGACGGTGCTCGATATGGCTGGCTCCGATCGCAACGAGTTCACCCACGTTGATCTGACCGACTACGGCCAGGTGATTGATGCTCTCGCTGGCATCAACGACCGTCATGACGGCGTGGATGCCGTTGCCCACCTCGGCGCGATCCCCGCGCCCGGACTGTGGTCTGATGCGGCCACCTTCCACAACAACATGAACGCGACGTTCAACGTGTTCCAGGCGTGCAAACGGCTCGGCATCAAAACGATTGCCTATGCGTCGAGTGAGACAGTGCTCGGTTTGCCGTTCGAAACTCCCCCGCCCTACATTCCGCTCGATGAGGAGTACGACACTCGTCCAGAGTCGACCTATTCGATGGTCAAGCACCTCGAAGAGCAGATGGCACAAAAGTTTGTGCGCTGGGATCCGTCACTCAGCATCACCGCGCTGCGCTTCTCCAACGTCATGAATCCTGACGACTACGAGAAATTCCCCAGCTTCGATGCGGATGCCCGGCAGCGGTCCTGGAACCTGTGGGGCTACATTGACGCCCGCGACGGAGCCAACGCCATCCGTTTGGCACTGGAAACCTCGCGCCCCGGTTACGACGTTTTCAATATCTTCGCGGGCGATACCGTCATGACCCGCCCCAACGCAGAACTCGTCGCCGAAGTATTCCCCGACGTCGAGATCCGCGGCGAGCTCGGCGTCAACACCTCACTGACCTCAACGGCCAAGGCCGAGCGTCTGCTCGGCTGGGTGCCGCAGCACAGCTGGCGGGACTAGCCCAAGGGGCGCGAAATCGGTGTCCCGCAACGGCTCCCCACCCCCCAACCGGGCCACAACGCGCGGGGCGGCGCGCCGTTCTACTTGTGCCGCAGAGCAACTTGCCGCAGGATGTTCACCTCGCATCCATGTTCAAGTGTTGGACTAGATCTATGACCGGCTACGTGTCGCAATACCCTCGACCCGACCACTTCGTGTTGCATTTGAGTGACACGCATTTTTTGGCGGGCGATGGGCGACTGTACGACATCCTCGACAGTGAAGCTAAGCTTCGGCAGCTGTTCGCTGAACTTGAAGCATCCGGTTCGCGGCCTGAAGCAATTGTCTTCACGGGCGATCTTGCCGACAAGGGCGAAGCGGAGGCCTACCGTGCCCTGCGTGACATCGTTGAACCTGCAGCTGAACGCCTCGGGGCCCAAGTCATTTGGGTAATGGGTAACCATGACGATCGCGCCACCTTCAGAGCTTCCCTCCTCGACGATGTCGCCACGACCGACCCGATTGACCGTGTGATTGACGTCAACGGGCTGCGCATCATCTCCCTCGATTCCACGGTTGTCGGCCACCACTACGGCCAAGTAACGGATGACCAACTGCTGTGGCTGCACAACGTGCTAGCCACTCCAGCTCCTCATGGCACCATTCTGGCGATGCACCACCCGCCCGTTCCGACAGTGTTGGATCTCGCCGTCACCGTCGAATTGCGTGCCCAACGAGAGCTTGCTGCGGTGATCCGCGGTAGCGACATCCGCAGCATCATTGCTGGCCACTTGCACTACTCGACGACGGCCACATTCGCGGGCATTCCTGTGTCGGTCGCCTCAGCCACGTGTTACACCCAAGACCTCAATGTGCCTGCAGGCGGCACGCGTGGCCGTGATGGCGCACAATCCTTCAACCTCGTGCACGTGTACGACGACACCGTCATGCATTCCGTTGTTCCCTTGGGCAACTACGGCAGCCTCTCGTACGTGACTGCCGAAGAAACCGCTACGATCCTCGAAAGAGCGAACATCACGATTGAACCGGCAGTCAACGCGCACGTCGCGCCTGCCACCGTCTCGGCCTAAAGCGACACCCTACTCCGCTTCAGGCAGCTCCCACGGGGCCGGAATCGGGTAGTACTCGTCGAGGAATGAGCGCACCGCAGCGGCTCGATCTTCTGCGGAGATCTCCGGAAAGCTGCCGTCGTTCAGGCAGAAGAAGTCACTCGAGCGCTTGCGCAGTAGCGAGCGCATCTTGCGCAGCCCCTCAATGGATGTCGTGTCGACATACTTAACTTTGGCTTCTGTCTGCACGATCGCTTTTCCGCTCAGCAAAGCGAAGTAGTGGTACAGCGAATTGGTGACTGAAATGTCGGTTGCCTGCCGGAATGCGCTTGCACTCGTGCGGGCGAAGTCTTCGGGAAACTCTGCCTCAAGTTCGCGCATCACCGAGACACGCAGCGGAGTTGCGGCATGCTCCAGGTGGCGAGTGATTGTGGCGCCAAACTTTTGCTGCAGCAGGCGGCGGTTGACGCGGGCGGCATTCTCGAAGCCGGAGCGTTGCACACTGCTTTCGCCCATTCCGATGCGTGTTCGTGCCTCAATGAACTTGGAGATGCCGCCGGGCGAGAAGAACATCGACGGGCTGACGTGGCGACCAAAGAACATGTCGTCGTTCGAATACAGGAAGTGTTCACTGATGCCGGGGATGTTATGCAGTTGGCTTTCGACCGCGTGAGAGTTGTGTGTGGGCAGGTCGTCGTGACGCTCAAAGAAGTCTTCACTGCGCATCAGGGTGACTCGCGGGTGCTCCGCCAGCCACTTGGGGCGAGGCGAGTCTGTGGCGATATATATGTTGCGAATCCAGGGGGCGTACTGGTGCACCGAACGCAACGCGTACTTCAACTCGTCAAGCTGTCGAAAACGAGCCTCAGAGTCGTCGCCCTCACCGACCACAAAGTTCGCCATGCGCGCAGCACGCGCCTTTTGCCACTCCACCTCAGCACCGTCGACCCACGAAAACACCAGGTCGATCTCGAAGGGGATGTCGTGGGCAAGCCGGTCAAACATTCCGCGAAGAGTTGGCCAGTCTTCGCCGTGCAACTCGACGGTGTCGTTGATGGCTTCGTTGCTCGGCAACCAGCGACGCATCAACGCGTTCGGGTTAGGAGCGACGACCTCGTTGCGCATGTACTCCCAGAGCTCGATGCGCACACCGAAGGGCTCATCGAAGCGCAAGCGACCGGCCGGCTCGACGCGCGGGCGGAAGATCACAAAAGCTTTGGCCTTGATGACTGGAGTGAGCACGCCATCCGCTACCAACACGGGGGTGTCACGTTCGTCAGAAGCAACTCGTGTGCCATTGGCTTTGATGCGCGCGGGCTTCACATAGAAGGGCTCGTTCTGGCACGCAGCAATGAGCGCCAGTCGCAGCGCTTTACGATTCTTCATGTCGATCGCCAACACGGGAGTCTCATCCTCACCGCGCACCAAGAGGAATGGGATCTCGGCGGCATCAAGCACTCGGCGCACGAACAGCAAATCTTCCCGCACGGCTTCGCGCGGCGTCAGCGTGTTGTTGGTGAGAGCAAGCAGCCCATCATGCAGCACGACATCGTCGCGGTTGACTACTGCGGGAGAAGAAACATGATCAATCAAGGGGGCCCCGTCGTTAAAGCTTGGCTGAGGTGCCCAGCGACCGAAAATCGGCGTGCCGTTAGCTCCTTTGAGGATAACCCGAACCACTGAGGTTTTAGACGACCCACGAGTCAGCGGCGACCAAACTGCTTGATTGCTGAGTCACTCTCGCTAGGGTGGAAAGCGCAATCACGACGTAAGGAGCTTGGCATGTTTGATTTCCCGTGGTGGATCATCGGCATCGTCGCGATTGCGGCCTATTTCACTCTCATCGTCGTTGCCCTCATGCAAGTGTTCAACTCAACAATGCCCACGAACACCAAGTTGCTCTGGCTTATTGTGATTCTGGTTGCTCCGTTTATCGGCTCGCTGATCTGGTTCGCGATCGGGCGCAACTCGGCTCTGCTCTAGAGCACCACTCCGTCGAAACCGCCACCCACGAGTTCGCGAGTCTTCACGATTTGGGCGAACTCGTCGTGGAGGTTTACTCCCGTGATGCGCGAGAGTTCTTCTGCCGTAACTTCGTCCCAATAGGGGCCGATGCGGTCGAAGGTGTGGGTCGCATCCAGCACAAACTGCACCGCGTAGCCGAGGTTGCTACCGACCCTCGCGGTAGTTTCGCAGCAGTGATTGGTGGTGATTCCGCAGATGACGATCGAATCAATATCGGATGCGCGAAGCCAGCTATCGAGATCGGGGCTGCCATGAAAAGCCGAGTTGACGGTCTTTCTCACGAGCAGGTTTGGCGTACCCGAGATCACGCTCTTAAACGCATTGCCCGGCGAATCTAGATGCAACGGCGACGTGGGGTCGAGAGAATCGTGCTGCACATAGACAATGGGCCAACCTTCGCGACGCCAATGACCGATCAATAGGCCAATGTTGGATTCGCAGGACGGATTGTTGCGCGGCCCCCAGTAGTGCGCGTCATCAAAGCCCTGCTGCACGTCGATGACGATAAGCGCTGAACTCATAACGACCTCCGAGCGTTAGGCGACGCTTACCCCGAATAGTAGCCCTAAGAGGTAGGTGGCTGCAGCAGCGCCGTAACCGATTGCGAGTTGGCGCAGCGCACGCTTTAGTGGCGAAGCGCCTGACAGCAAACCAACAACGGATCCGGTGGCGAGCAAGGCAAGGCCCACGAGTACTGCAGCGATCACGACGGCCGAGAGGCCCTGAGCGCCCAGCAAGTAGGGCAGTACAGGAATCACAGCGCCTGAAGCGAAGAACCCGAAACTGGAAGCGGCTGCGCCGATCGCCGAACCGATGGGGTTGTGTTCGGGAGTCACCGTCGCAGCCTCTGTTCTGCGTCCAGCAAGCACTTCAGCGGCGTGCAGTTCGGCTTCGTGGGCACTCATTCCGCGAGCGCGATAGACCAGGGCGAGTTCGTTTTCGTCGACGTCGAGGTGGGGCACCGATTCGGTGGCGACAGGGCCGTGGGCAGCCGCTCGCTCAAGTTCGAGCTGGGAACGCACAGACACGTATTCGCCGGCCGCCATCGACAGCGCGCCAGCGAGCAATCCGGCAACACCGCTGAGGAGAACGACGGCGTTGGGAAGACCCGCTGCGCTCATGCCGAGTACGAGCGCGAGGTTGGAGACGAGCCCATCGTTCGCTCCGAACACTGCGGCGCGGAACGTTCCCGAGAGGCGTTGACGCCCGCGAGTAGCGAGCGCGCGCACAACCTCCTCGTGCACCGCTTCGTCGGCGGCCATCGTGTCAGTCGCGTCTGCGTCATCCAGATAGGGCGAGCGTGACTCGGCACGCTGGGCAAGCGCGAGAACGAAAACGGATCCGAAGCGACGAGCTAAGAAGCCGAGCATCCGGGTTCGCGGGTCAGTCGAAAGCGGGCGACCAGCCTGATCCCCCAGAAGAGTCAACCAGTGATCTTCATGCCGTTTTTCGGCAGTGGCAAGCTCCAGCAGAATCTCGCGCTCTTCGCCCGTGCGACGGGATGCCAGATCCCGGTACACGGCCGCTTCGGCTCGTTCAGCGGCAAGATAGCGTCGCCACCGTCGAACATCGCGGGCTTTCGGCGCTTGCGTCATGTCTGTCCTGTTCATTCGGAGTATTCGACTCCCCACGCAGCCGAGAATTCGGCTCCGGGTTCAATCCAGCGCAGTCCGCGACCAGTGTTGAACGCGTTGGGAGCGGCTGTCATGGGTTCGATTGCAACGACTTGGCCGATGCCGGCAAGAGTCGGAAAATTGCGCGGTGTAAAGATCTGTATGAAAGTGAAGTTCTCGTCGACGGTGACGCGAACTTCTCGCCCATCGGGAGCGGTGAGTCGCGCAGCAACACCGTCAATGACCTCGACACCACCGAAGGCAGTGTCGAAGTCGAGCTCGCCCACGGAGCGACCAGCACTCAGGTCGAATTCGGTGCCGGCAACAGCAACTTCGCCCGTGGGGATGAGGCGCTCATTCGATTCGAAGCGAGTGGCGGCAGTCATCGTGAGGGTCAGCTGCGCAACGGGAGTGTCACCGACCTTGAAGAAGGGGTGGGTTCCGAGTGCGTAGGGGGCTGCGGCATCCGACAGGTTCGTGGCGGTGTGGCTGACGCGCAAACCGCCTTCGACGAGTTCGTAGCGCACCGTGGTGTGCACGTGGAAGGGATAGCCGTGCTGGGGAAAGATCGTGGCGCCGAGGGTGACGGCGCTAGCCGTGTGTTCGATGAGGCTGTAGCCGGTGTTGCGCAGCAAGCCATGGATGGCATTGTTGCGGTCGCGCTCGGTCACGTCGAGATGCTGCGGCTCTCCGTCGAGCATCCACGTGCCGTCTTCGACACGATTCGGCCAGGGCGCTAATACGATTCCGTCGGCGAACGGAGGCATCGCCGACTCAGCGTAAGACTCCACTAGATCGACACCGCCGATGCTGAACTCTCGCAGTGATGCAGCAAGCTCAGTGATGGTCGCTCGCGCTTCGCCCTGATCAGTGGTGCGAGTGATGATGTACTGGGTTCCTGTAGGCGCGCTCACCGCAACAGCTTACCGGCGCTCACACCACGACACAGAAAGCACCCATGTCAGATATTCGCGATGACGTTCTCTACGACTTCGAGGCCGTGTTCGGTCACCCCGCCAGCGGCGTCTGGTCGGCACCCGGCCGACTCACGCTGCTGGGCACCGCCGATAACCCGGAGTCGGATGCCGAACTGGCGATAGCAATCAACCGTCGAACGGTGCTTGCCGCATCCGCTCGCTCCGACCGCACCGTGCGTATCGCGAGCGCTCTCGTGGATGAGCTCGTCACAATTGAGCTCGACGAGTTGGCCTCCACCGAGGTGCAGGGCTGGAGCCGGATCGCTCTAGGGATTGTGCGAGAAGTGTTGGCGGCATCGGATGACGCGGCGTCGCTTGGCGGCGTTGATGTCTTCATCGACACCACCGTGCCGGTTGGCGCGGGCTTAGGGTCATCGGCTGCACTCGAGGCAGCTCTGGCGTTGGCGCTGAGCGATCTCTGGAACCTCTCAGGACACACGGCACAACTCGACGAGCACCCCGACGTTGCCGCGAGCGTCTTCGCGCTCGACGACCACGCCCTCGTGCGCCTTGAGGGCGAATCCCGACCAGAGCCGCTCCCCCTCGACTGGCAGACTGCCGGGCTCGAACTTCTTGTCATTGACACCGACGCGCCCACCGCCGACGCACTCGACACTGCCATCGCTGACGACGAAGTGCGTCGCACGCTGCACACCGTCACCGAGAATCAGCGGGTGCGTGATGCGGCTCTCGCTATTCGCGATGAAACTCCGCGACTGCTCGGTGCCCTGCTCGATGCATCGCACGCGAGCCTGCGTGATGACTACGGCATCTCGACCACCGAGGTCGATCTCGCCGTCGAAACAGCTTTGGCTGCTGGTGCTTTAGGCGCACGGATGCTCGGCCGCCCCTTCAGCGGAGTCGCCGTGGCTCTCGTCGATACCGACACGGCATCCCGCGTGCGAGTAGCCCTCGATGGTGCCTTCGCCGAGCACGCGTGGGGGCAGCCGACCGTCACGGCCGTGTCTCCCTCGATGGGAGCGTTGCGCGACCGCTAAGCGGAGCGTGTCTTTGCTCGGCGGCGGGCGGAGCGGGTTCAGCTAGCCGGCGAGCTTGAGCACGAGGGCAGCCGCGAAAGCAATACCCACAACTACGGCAGCCCAGACCCAGATTCGTGGCCACGGGAAGCGCCGCTTGCGTGGCGTGCGCTGCACTCCTTGCGGCCGTGAAACCTGCTGCAACTTGGAGGCCGTCGTCGATTGCGCTGGGGCCGGCTTCGGCTCAGCGGCCGAGGTGTCTTCTGTCACCGCTAGAGCCGCTCGGCAGCGTCTACGACGTTCTTGACGAGCATCGCGCGGGTCATGGGGCCAACACCGCCGGGCATCGGTGAGAGGTAACCGGCGATCTCGGCTACAGCGGGGTCGACGTCTCCGACGAGACGCCCCTTGCCGGTTTCTTCATCGATAACGCGCGTGATTCCGACGTCGAGCACAGCGGCGCCGGGCTTGATCCACTCGGGGCGGATGAGAGCGGCGGACCCCACGGCGGCAACCACGATATCCGCCTGGCGAACGTGGGTTTCGAGCTGAGTCGTGCGGGAATGCGTGAGGGTGACCGTGGCATCCAGTCCCTTGTTGGTCAGGAGCAAACCGATCGGGCGACCGACCGTGAGGCCGCGACCGACAACTACAACGTGCTTGCCCGCAATGGGAACGTCGTAACGTTCGAGCATTTCGACAATCCCGGCCGGAGTGCACGGCAGCGGAGAATCGAGCTTCGTGCCCACGCCGAGTACGAGGCGACCGAGGTTGGTGGGGTGCAGACCATCAGCATCCTTCGCGGGGTCCATGAGCTCGAGCATCGCATTCTCATCGAGACCGGCGGGCAGCGGCAGCTGAATGATGTAACCGGTGACGGCAGGGTTCTCGTTGAGCGCAACAATCGCATCCCGAACATCGTCAGCGGATGCCGTGGCCGGCAGATCGACACGGATCGACTCAATGCCCACTTCGGCACAGTCGCGGTGCTTGCCTGCGACATAGGAACGGGATCCGGGGTCGTCCCCCACGAGAAGGGTGCCGAGCCCCGGAGTGATGCCGCGGGCCTTGAGGGCATCCACGCGCACGCGCAGTTCGTTCTTTACGGCGGTGGCCGTGGCAACACCATCGAGCTTTACTGCGGTCATCGTTTTCCGTTCGAATCGGGCCCATGCGCTGATCGGCCACTTACACAACTGCCACGTCTATTAAACGCTAAAGAGCCCGCCTCCGTGTTCAGAGGGAGGCGGGCTCTTTGAGATCAGGCTGTAACAGCCAGGCTGCGAGCTGTTTAGGCCCAGCTGCCGGGGCTTTCGAGACCTTCGTAGAGCGGGAAGGCGTCGGCGAGCGCGCGAACGCGAGCGCTGAGGGCTTCGGTGTCGGCACTGGGCTTGAGGGCCTCGGCGATGATGTCAGCAACTTCAGTGAACTCGGCGTCGCCGAAACCACGAGTGGCGAGTGCCGGCGTACCGATGCGCAATCCAGAGGTCGTCATTGGCGGGCGCGGGTCGGCGGGAACCGAGTTGCGGTTCACGGTAATGCCCACGGCGTGAAGCAAGTCTTCGGCTTCTTGACCGTTGATTTCTGACTTGCGCAGATCAACGAGCACGAGGTGCACGTCGGTGCCACCGGTGAGAACGTCGACACCCAGCGATGTCATGTCGTCTTGAACGAGACGCTCAGCGAGAAGCTTCGCGCCGCGAAGGGTGCGCTCTTGACGGTCTTTGAAGTCGTCGGATGCTGCAAGCATGAATGCGGTCGCCTTGGCGGCGATCACGTGCATGAGGGGTCCACCCTGCTGACCGGGGAACACGTTGGAGTTGATCTTCTTCGCGATGTCAACGTTGTTGGTGAGGATGAAGCCCGAGCGAGGACCACCGATCGTCTTGTGAACGGTAGAGGAAACGACATCCGCAAAGGGAACGGGCGAGGGGTGCAGACCGGCAGCAACGAGTCCGGCGAAGTGCGCCATGTCGACCCAGAGAACTGCTCCAACCTCATCGGCAATCGCGCGGAACTCAGCGAAATCGAGCTGGCGGCTGTAGGCGGACCAGCCTGCGATGATGACGTGCGGCTTGACCTCAAGAGCCTTGGCACGGACATCCGCCATGTCAAGAAGGCCGGTCTCTTCGTTGACTCCGTAGGCGTGAGCTTCGTAGAGCTTGCCCGAGAAGTTCAAACGCATTCCGTGCGTGAGGTGTCCACCGTGGTCGAGGGAGAGACCGAGGATGCGGTCTCCGGGCTGAGCGATAGCCGACAGCACGGCAGCGTTGGCCGACGCACCCGAATGAGGCTGAACGTTGGCGTACGCGGAACCGAAGAGGCTCTTCGCGCGCTCGATCGCGAGCTTCTCGGCAACATCCACAAATTCGCAACCGCCGTAGTAGCGGCGCCCCGGGTAGCCTTCGGCGTACTTGTTGGTGAGAACCGACCCCTGCGCCTCAAGAACAGCGCGCGGAACGAAGTTCTCGCTGGCGATCATCTCGAGAGTGTTGCGCTGGCGTTCGAGTTCTTGACCAAGAACGGCAGCGATCTCGGGATCTACCTCTGAGAGAGGCGAAAGGAATGATGACACAGATGAGCTCCTTGCGACGGGGTGGATGGGTTAAATCTACCGGGTGCTGGTCAACCTCGCGAGAACCTGCGAGAATTGACCGCAGTTAGTTAGGAACCCTGACAAACCTATTGCCGATCGGAATTCAATGACGACCCACCCCGTGATGCCCGCCCCCGTTCACTACAGCCCCCAGAACGGTCACTTCGAGCTCACCGAGAGCACGCGCATCCACGCCACAGGAACCGCGCTGAGCGTGGCTGACCACCTCGCGAAAGCCCTTCGCCCCGCTACCGGATTCGCTCTCTCGATCGACGAGTCCGATAACGCAGACGCCGGCACCCCCAACACGATCGCCCTCACGATCGGCACGACAGCCCTGCCCAGCCCCGGCTACCTCCTCACTGTCGACGAAAGCCGCGTAGAACTACGAGCGGATGACGCAGCTCACCTCTTCACGGCAGTGCAGTCTTTGCGCCAACTCCTCCCCACCGCAATCGAGGCCACGACAGTGCAGGCTGGCCCTTGGCTCATACCCGGCGCGGAGATCAGCGACTACCCCCGCTTCGTGTATCGCGGCGCCATGCTCGACGTCGCCCGCCACTTCTTTGCCGTCGCCGACGTGAAGCGTTACCTCGACCGAATGGCGCTGCTCAAGCTCAACGTGCTGCACCTCCACCTCACCGATGATCAGGGCTGGCGCCTACACATCGACTCGTGGCCCGATCTCACGGCGCTGGGCGCGACGACGGCAGTGGGTGGCGGTAGCGGTGGTTTCTACAGCAAAGCCGACTACACGGAGATTGTGGAGTATGCGGCATCCCGCTTCATCACGGTTGTTCCCGAGATCGATGTGCCTGGCCACACGAACGCGGCGTTGGCGGCGTACCCCGAATTGAACGCCGACGGTGCTGCGCCCGCCCCCTACACGGGCATCGAAGTCGGCTTCAGCTCGCTCAGCATCGACAAAGAAGTGACCTATCAACTCTTGGATGACGTGTTTCGCGAAGTCAGCGAACTCACGCCCGGCCCCTATCTTCATCTCGGCGGGGACGAGTCTCTCGCCACGAGCGACGAGGACTATCTCGAGTTCATTAGGCGCGCGACTCGGATCGCCGCGAGCCACGGCAAGACCCTCATCGGTTGGCACGAGATGGGTCGAAGCCGCGATCTTCCCGAGGGCACGATCGGTCAGTACTGGAGCTTTGTCACGCCACGCGACGATGCCGACAAGCGCGTCGCTTCGTTCATCGAGCAGGGCGGGCGCATGATCATGTCCCCTGCCGACGCCATTTACCTCGACATGAAGTACGCCTCCGAGGAGGCTCTCGGTCTTGAATGGGCTGATGGCCCAACGACGCTCCACGATGCCTACCACTGGGATCCGGCAGCGATCGTGGTTGGCGTGACTGACGACCACATTCTTGGCATCGAAGCCCCCGTGTGGACCGAAACGATCGACAACCTGCGCGACCTCGACTACATGGCGTTTCCGCGCATCGTCGCCGCCGCCGAAATCGCGTGGTCGCCGCGCGAGGGACACGATTGGGCCGGGTTCACCCAGCGTCTGGCAGACTGGTCGCCGCGACTCGATGCCGCACACATCAACTACAACCGCGTCTCTGACGTGAACTGGCCCGCCCCAGCGGACCCCAAGTGAGCAGGAACCCGTGAACGACCGCGTCATCCATTCAGCCCAACTCGTCACCGCCGATGCCGTACTGAGTAACGGGTGGGTGGCGTGGCAGAACGATACGATCCGCGCGACGGGAACCGGCGATGAATGGCGAGCTTTCGCGACAGCCGAAACGACGGTGACGGATGCCGCAGGCCATTACCTGACACCGGGTTTCGTCGACATTCATTGCCACGGTGGCAATGGCGCGGCGTTCGACAATGGCGCCGACGCTATCCGCACCGCGCTCAGTGCTCACCGCGCGAGCGGTACCACTCGCTCAGTGATCTCTCTCGTGAGCGGCGATCACGCCAGTCTCGTTGACAGCCTCTCGACGATCGCGGAACTCGCAGCAAGCGACCCGCTCGTGCTCGGAAGCCACCTCGAAGGGCCGTTCCTTCACCAGTCGTTCAAAGGCGCCCACAGCCCCGCAGTTCTCCGCAATCCCACAACCGCCGAAATCGACGACCTTCTGGCGGCGGCCAACGGCACGCTGCGACAAATTACGATTGCCCCCGAACTCGATGGCGCACTGGCCGCGATTGAGCAGTTGAGCGCAGCAGGAGTCACGGTGGCCATCGGCCACACCTCGGCCGACTATGACCAGACTCTCGCGGCGATCGACGCCGGGGCGCGACTGCTCACTCACACCTTCAACGCTATGCACGGCATCCACCATCGCGAGCCAGGCCCCATCGCCGCGGCGATCAGTCGTGAGTCTGTGATTCTTGAGGTCATCAATGACGGCGTGCACGTGCATCCGGATGTCGTTGCCATGCTGTTCGCATCAGCTCCCGGCCGCGTCGCGCTCGTCACTGACGCGATGGCTGCCGCGTGCGCCCATGACGGGCAGTACCTCTTGGGTTCGCTCGATGTCACCGTCACTGACGGCGTCGCCCGCTTGAGCGACAACGGGGCGATCGCCGGGTCGACGCTGACGATGGATGCCGCGGTGCGCCGCGCTGTCACCGAGGTGGGATTGAGCGTGCCCCAGGCTGTCGCCGCGGCTACCGCTATTCCTGCCCGCGCGATTGGGCGCGCTGGCGATCTGGGCTCGCTTGCTCCCGGATATGCCGCCGACGCCGTGCTTCTCGATGCCGACTTTAGGGTGCAGGCGGTGTGGGCTGCTGGTCGCGAACTGCCGCAGCACGACCATCCCGACGCCTGAGCAATTCGCCACCGACGACAGCAAAGACGAGGGCGGCGGCGAGAATAGCGGCGTCAACCATCGGGAGCGCCAGGATGCCGTACTGGTCGAGCAGGATGCCGCCGAAGAGCGCACCACCGCCGATGCCGATGTTGAATGACGTGGTGAGGTAGGCGGAGCCCACGTCACGCATGCGAGGCGAGGCCAATTGCAAGAGTCGCGTTTGCATCATGGCGGGAACACCACCGAAGGCCATTCCCCAGACGGCAACGACCGTGAACATGACGGCGGGAACGTCGGGGTACAGGCCGAGCAGCGCTGCACAGATCGCGACGAGTCCCACGGTCACGGGGATGATGCTGCGCGGGAAGCGGTCGACAAGCAGACCGGCGAGAGCAAGACCGAGCGCCCCTGCGGCACCGAAGATCAACAGCACTCCGGCAACAGCGCCGGCATCTATTCCTGCGGGTCCGATGAGGTAGGGCGCGATGTAGGTATAGAAGAGGTTGTGCCCGAGCATCACGAGCGCAACGAGGATGCAGACGTAGATAACGCCGGGAACGGAGCGGTCTTTGCGCAGCGGAATCGAGATCTCACCGGTGGCGAGGGGCTGCTGGTGATTCACGGCGGGCAGGATGCGCACGACCATAATTGTGAGCGCAAGAATGATGATCGCAATCACGACGAAGGCGAGTCTCCAGCCGAGAGCGTGGCCGAGTGCCGTTCCGACGGGAACGCCGAGCACGAACGCGGTTGTTGCACCGGCGCTCGTCACGGCGACCGCTCGCCCGACCTGATGCGGCGGAACAAGGTGGGCCGAGTAGGCGCCGACGACAGCCCAGAATAGTCCGTGCGAAAGTCCACCGATAATGCGGGCGACGACCAGCACTGCATAGTTGGGCGCAACAGCGGCGAGCAAGTTACCGACCACGAACACGAGCAGCACAATAATGACGAGCTTCTTGCGCGGCTGGTTGCGAGTGAGGGCCGCAAGCGGGGCCGTCGAAATGACAACGGTGGCCGCGAAGATCGTGATGAGCAGGCCGACCTGCGACTCCGACACCGAAAGCTCGGCGGCGATCTCAGGCAGCAATCCGGTGGGCAACCATTCACTCGTCACCGACGTGAAGATCAGCGCCGAGAGAGTGAATAGACCCGCCCACGGAAAAGCCTGAGGAGAAGATGACGAAGAAATGCGTGGCGTGCTCATATTTGACTAAGCCTACCCTCAGCACCGGTACGCTAATTCAGTGACCACCTCAACGCATTGGATCGTAACGCTCACTTGTGACGACAAGCCCGGCATCGTTCATGCCATCAGCGGCGCCATCGTTGAGGCCGGCGGCAACATCACCGAATCGCAGCAGTTCTCCAGCGGCGACACCGGCCGTTTCTTCATGCGGCTTCAAGTGGAATCGGATGCTGCGCGCCACGATTTCGAGCAGGCCCTCGCCCCCGTGACTGAGCGGTACGCGATGGAATGGCAACTCGACGTGGTGGGGCGCCCGCTGCGCACCCTCGTGTTGGCCTCCAAGGCCGGACACTGCGTCAACGACCTCCTCTACCGCCAGCGTGCTGGCCAACTGCCGATCGAGATGCCGCTCATCATGAGCAACCACCCCGATCTGGGCTCGCTCGCGGAGTTCTATGAAGTGCCCTTCGAGTCCCACGCTGTCACGACACCCGGCCAGAAGTTGGCTTTCGAAGACCGCATTCTCGAGGTTGTCGAACAGCACGATATTGAGCTCGTCGTGCTCGCCCGCTATATGCAGATTCTCTCGCCCGAACTGTGCGAACAGTTGAGCGGCAAGATCATCAACATCCACCACTCCTTCTTGCCCGGCTTCAAGGGCGCGAACCCCTACAAGCAAGCTCACGCTCGCGGCGTGAAGCTCATCGGCGCTACCGCCCACTTCGTGACGAGCGACCTCGACGAGGGCCCCATCATTGAACAAAACGTGGTGCGCGTCGACCACGCCAGCACCTCAAGCGAACTCGTCTCGATCGGTCAAGACGAAGAAAGCCGCACCCTCACGCAAGCCGTGAAGTGGTTCGCCGAAGACCGCGTGCTGCTCGATGGGGCGCGCACGATCATCTTCCGCTAGTCAGCGTTCCTGCTCGAGCAGGTCGCGCAGCCTGAGCGTCGTGCGCCAATTGCGCACCGTCATCCGCTTCGAGAGGCGATTAGCGCGCAGGCGGTCGACGCGCGATCTCGCCGAGTCGACGACCGTGCGCGAAAAGTAGAGCGCGTCGGGCCCTGCTGATACAGAGTCCACTTGCGGAGTGAGTTCGGGCAGTTGCATCAGCGCCTCGGTCGCCGTCAAGGGCCGCTTGAGAAACAGCACGTCGCTCAGCAGCTCCGCTGAACCGTGATCGCTCGGGGCCGCGGCAACAGTCGCCGCGAACTCGTCGCGGGAACGAACGACCGCGAGGATGTCTGCGCCCAAGCGCTCGCGCAGCATCCGCTCAATTTCGACTTCAAGTTCGGCACTGCTCGTTGAGTCTGAGGCGAACACGACGTTGCCGCTCTGAATATAGGTGCGCACGTCAGCGAATCCGGCCTCGGTGAAGCACTCTTTCAGCGCCGCCATGCTGATCACATTCGAGCCGCCCACGTTGATCCCACGAAGCAACGCCACAAAGTTCGTCATGAACTAACGATGGCACGGAGCACCGACAGATCTCGCGAGCACGCCAGAACCCGCTGAGAGCGGTGACTAGTGCAACCTCTCCCAGTCGAGGCGATTCTCCCAGGAGTAGCGGTAGTAGTCGGCAAACTTCAGCTCGGATGCCGCAGCCTCATCCACAATCACGGTGACGGTCGAGTGCAACTGAATTGCCGACCCCGGCAGGCTCGCCGTCACCGGACCCTCCACCGCTCCCGCGAGCGCCGCCGCTTTCTTCTCCCCGAACGCGAGAAGCACCAAGTGGCGTGCGCGCTGAATTGTGCCAAGCCCCTGCGTGATGCAGTGGGTCGGAACCTCCTCAGCCGAAGCGAAGAAGCGAGCATTATCGAGCCGCGTTTGCTGGGTCAACGTCTTCACCCGCGTGAGGGATGCAAGGGACGACCCCGGCTCGTTAAATGCAATATGCCCCGTCGAACCGATCCCCAAAATCTGCAGATCGACCCCTCCGGCAGCCACAATCGCCCGCTCGTAATCAGCGCCAGCCGTCTCAATCGGGCCGCTCTCCGCCGGCACCTGCACGAGTTCGGGAGTCAACCCGAGCGGTTCAACGACTTCGCGCGTGATAACTGAGCGGTAGCTTTCGGGATGCCCAGCAGGCAATCCAACATACTCATCGAGAGCAAACCCCCGAACGGCGCTCAGATCGAGGGCGCGAGCCGCGAGCGCAGCCCAGGTTGTTAAGGGCGTTGATCCGGTTGCTAGACCGAGGACGGCATCCGGAGTCTGGCGCACGAGCGCCTCAATGAGGTCAGCTGCCACCTGCCCCGCAGCCTCTTTCGAATCAACGATCACCACTTCAGCCACGGAACACTCCCCTACAGTTTCGAGTCGCTCAAGTCGGTCGCACCGCTCACCGACGTCGGCTTCGTGCTCACCATGGCAGCGCCAACCGCCGCCGCTGGGAATCCCGCAGGAACCCCGTGCACTCGGCCGCTCAAACCGATCGACGACAAGAACGCAGACGAGTTCTCCCACTGGGCAAGAACCTTTCGCACATCGCTCAACAGGTCGCTCAGGGTACTCACGCCGCCGCCCAACACGACCGAGTCAACATCGATCGTCAGCACCAGCAACCGCACCGCGGCAGCGACATTCTCGACGAGACGCGTGCGCACCTCAACGGCCACAGGATCGCCGGATGCCGCAGCCTCAAACAGTGCAGTCGTTGGCTGATCGCTTGACGTAGGCCACATGCGCGCAACACCGGAACCCGACGCCACCGTTTCTAGGCAGCCGCGTTGACCGCAATGACACTCAAGTCCGGCCGGATCAAGAGGGATGTGTCCGATTTCTCCGGCAGCGCCATGAGCTCCTCGCCACAGTGCGCCACCAAGAACGAGACCGGCAGCCAGCCCCGTGCCGAGGTTAAGGAACGCCATCGAATGAGTGGGATCGTTGTCGAGAAGATGAAACGCTCCCATCGCGGCAGCGTTCACATCGTTGTCGATGCTGACGCTTCGGCCGAGTCGAGCATTCAGCTCAGCCCCCAGATCGAGTCCATCGATCGCAAGGTTCAGAGCATGCGACACCCGACCGTCGACAACCGTTCCCGGAATACCGATGCCGATACTCGCGAAGTCCGCTGTCGCGACTCCGCTGCGCTCAGCCAAGGCATCGAGCGCCTCCACAGTGGATGCCAGCAGCGCCTCGGGCCCGATGCCCGAACGAATGCGAACCTGAGCCGCAATCTCGCCGAATTCATCGATCGCAACGGCATCCGTTTTGGTACCGCCGATATCGACACCGACCGTATAGCGAGGGCTCACCCCTTCACCGCCCCGGAGACGAGACCGCTCGTCATGCGCCCCTGAACGATCAGGAAGAAAATGATGACGGGGATCGCCATGAGCGTCGACCCTGCCATGATCGCGGCCCAGTTGGTAGTGCCGTTCGCAATTTGGAAGGTGCGTAACCACACGGGAAGAGTCATCATTTCTGGGCGAGAGTTCACGACAAGAGCGAGCAAGAACTCGTTCCAGGCCTGAATGAATCCGAAGACACCTGTCGCTACCAGTCCTGGCGCGAGAAGTGGCAGGGTGATCTTCCAGAACGCTCCCGAGCGCGACAGGCCATCAATCATTGCGGCTTCCTCAAGCTCAACCGGAACGCCATTCACAAAGCCCCGCAGAGTCCAAATGGTAAACGGCAACACCGTAGCGACATACACAATCGTGAGACCCATGATCGTGTTCAACAACGACCAACTGTCGAGCACCCGGTAGGTGGAGACGATCATCGCTTCGGCAGGAATCATCTGAACAATCAGAATCGTCAGAATGAAGCCCTTGCGCGACTTGAAGCGAAAACGGGTTACCGCGAGAGATGCCAAGAACGCGAACACGAGAGCGATGATCACCGTCGACACCGTGACAACAATTGAGTTACCCAGCGCCGGCATGAACTGCGAACGAGTGGCGTCGAACAACACCGTCTCGTAGTTGCGCAACGTGAAGTTCTGCGGCCAAAAATTGACCTCAGAGCCGAGAATCTCGTTGTTCGGCTGGAACGACGTCTGCACCATCCAGTACACCGGAAAGATCGAGAACACCGTCACGACGAGGGCGATGGCCGCCAATGCAATCTTCTTGACGCGGCGAGAAACAGAACCGCGTCTGGCCGGCAGCGGTGTGCGGGTCGCGGCCGCGCTAGTCGGGCGCGTGGCTGTAGTCGAAGTCACAGCTCTTCCTCCTTGATGCTCTGGCGAACGTAGTAGAACGAAATAGCGGTGATGACGATCACGGTAATGACAGCAATCGCGCCACCCGTTCCGTACTCCCCCGTACCCAGCGAGTTTTGGTAAATGTAAACGCCGAGCGTCGACGTCTGATCCTTAATGCCGCCGATTCCCTGCAGCGCGAAAATCTGAGTAAAAACGCGGAGATCCCAAATGACCTGCAGGATGAAAACCACCAGGAAGATGGAACGCAGGTACGGGAAAATGATCAGCCTGAAGCGCTGCACGGGCCCCGCGCCATCCAATTGCGACGCTTCAATCACTTCATCGGGAACCTGAGTCAAGCCCGCGTAGACCGTGAAAGCGACAAAGGGCACAGCGCCCCAAATCACAATGAGTGCGGCAACGAAGAAGAAACTGAGCGGCTCAATAAGCCACGAGTGACCGATGTAGTCAAGGCCGAACCACCGCGTCAGAGCGAAGTTGACGACGCCGTACCCGGTGTCGAACATCCACCCCCACACGATCGTGGCGGTCAGCGCGGGCATCGCCCACGCCAGCAACAGCCCCACCGAGAGCACAAGCCGCATGACTTTGCCGAGCGCGGTCATCAGCAGCGCAATAAGGGTTCCAAGCACCATCGTGGTGACCACGCACACCGCCGCGAAGGCGAAACTGCGGAACATGACGAGCCAGAACGACTCATCAGTGAGAACTTCGATGTAGTTACTGAAGCCGATGAATGGTGCCGGCGCGCCAAAAACTTGAGCGCGGCCAAACTCCTGAAACGACATAATCACAAGCTGGATGAGAGGCCAGCCAATGACCGCGGTCAGCACGGCGACCGCAGGAATCAGCAAAGAATAGGGCGTAAATTGTGCGCGCGGTTTCTTTACCGCGCGCTGACTGCCTGGTTGCGAAGGTGCAATGAGGCGGTCACCATCAACGTCGCTTGGCGCAACGTCGAGTGTGGGGTTCGGTGACATGACGGCTCCCGGTTAATATTGGACTGTGCCTCGAACCTTTTCCTAGGGCGATGGCAACGAAATGGGTGCTCGACCCGGTCATGCGCGACCGAGCCGAGCACCCTGTTTCTAGAAGCAGTGCCGTCTCCGGCACCGTTGGCTAGCCGTTGGCTAGCCGTTGAGAATGCTGTCGATCTTCGCGTCGAGATCCTTCGCGAGCGAGCTCACGTCTCCACCCTGCGCAATCTGAACGAAGAAGTCGGTGAGTGCACCGGATGCTTCAACGTCAGCCCACTTGGGAGAAGCCGGGGTCAAGCGTGCGGCACCGGCAGCCTCAGAAATTGCGACGGCAACCTCGTCGGTTCCTAGAGTGTCAGCGAGCGAGAGCTTGGCGGGAACAAGACCGTTAGCACCGTAGATCGACTGGAACTCGTCGCTCAGAATGATGGCGAGAGCCTTCTTAGCAAGCTCGGGGTGAGCCGAGTTAGCCGAGACCGCAATGTTCGATCCACCGGCGAAGACCTGGGCGGCTCCGCCATCCATACCGGGCATGGCATAGACGCCGAGGTTGGCTTCTTCATCGGGGCAACCGGGAGTTTCAGCGTCGAGCGGGGCCAAAATTGACCACTTCACCCAGCTTGGTGCTGACAACTGAAGGGTGGTTCCTTCGCAGTAGCCGACCTGAGGGTTGGTCTCGTTCGCGTCCTTCGGGGCACGCGAAGCATTCGTCATGACCTCTTGAACCTGCTCAAGACCGGCGATTGATTCTGCACTCGAGAACTGAGCCTTCCACGCGCCATCTTCAAATGTCGCGACCTCGCCACCGTTCTCCCAGATGAAGGGGAGAGCGTTGTACCAGTCTTGACCAGGCCACCAAATTCCGGATGCGCCCGGGTTGGCCTCTGCAAGAGCCTCACCGTTGCTGATGTACTCGTCGAGAGTTGTCGGAACTTCCAGTCCCGCTGCGGCCAGAGCATCCTTCTTGTAGAAGACAAGTCGCGAACCCGAATAGAGAGGTGCCGCGTAGAACTTGCCATCGTACGAGCCAGCCTCAACGAAACCGGGAAGCAAGTCGTCTCCACCGAGAGCGGTGTAGTCATCAGTCAAGTCGAGGAATGCGCCCGCCGACGTGAAAGCTGCTGCCTGAGTGTTGCCGACCTCGACGATGTCGGGGCTGTCGCTACCGGAGAGGTTGGTCGTGAGAAGGTCAACGAGACCGCCCCACGCTTGTTCCTCGATCGTGAGGGTCGAACCGGGGTTCTCTGCTTCAAACGTGTCGATCAGGTAGTCGCGAGCCTCCTGGGGAGTGTCCGTTCCCACCAACCACACGCGCAGATCACCGGTTGCTGCCTCACCGCTGTCGCTGTCACCCGCTGAACAACTCGCGAGAGCCAGCGCTGCCACGACGCCGAGCGCCGCGATGCTGAGTTTCCTCAATGTGTTTCCTTTCCTAGGGCGATAGTGTCAGCGGATAGCTGGACACCTCGTAGTGCGTGGAGTTTCGCTAGGAGACTCCGAGTTGCGCGGAAAGAACCATGACGGCTGCGCCGCGCATGACAATGTCCTCTCCGAGCGCTGTCATCCGCACGGTCAGATCGCCATGGAACTTGGCCATCGTTCGATTGCGGAGTGTCTCGACGGTGGCGCTGTGAAGCGCACCCTCAAGCAGGGAGGTTGGCCCGCTCAGCACAATCTCTGAGAGATTGAGCGCGCCAACGACGGGAGCGAGAGCGATGCCGAGGCGTTGCCCTGCTTCTGCCAAAACTGTGTTTCGTGCATCATCACCGGATGCCGCAGCGAGCGCGGTGTCTAAGCGCGGTGTTGCCAGCCAGGTTTCCAAGCAACCGATCTTGCCGCAGACGCACTCCATACCGCCATCGGTACCGACCACAACATGGCCGATCTCTCCCGCGGCGAACGTGCTGCCGAAGAGGGGAATGCCACCGAGCAAAAGCCCCGCACCAACACCGTGCCCCACCTTGACGAGCATCATGTCGCTCGCGGCACCACCGAAGCTGTGCTCGGCGAGGGCAGCAACATTGGCGTCGTTCGCTACGACGACCGGGTGGTCAAAGCGTTCGGCCAACATGCTCTGGAGCGGAAGATCAGTCCAGCCCAGGTTGGGGGCGCTTAAGACGACTCCGGCAAGATCCACAACACCGGGTGAACCAACACCGATACCCAGCACAGGGCGGCTGACGGTAGCCACGAGAGCGTCAATCAGCGAAATGACCTTTGCCGTGGCATCCGCCCCGGTGCTTTCGGCCAGCGGGATGTCGTGGCGGTGACGAATGCCGCCGTGGAGATCCATGACGGCACCACGAAACATGCTGTAGTCGCTGAGGTCGATGCCGATGATGTCGAAGGCTTCCGCATTGAGTTCGAGCATTGTCGCGGGTTTGCCGGGGCGGCTGCCTTCGCGGTGGCCGATTTCAACGATGAGTCCGTCAACGATCAGTTCTGCGACGAGATCTGAAATCGTGACGCGAGTGAGTCCGGTTTCACGAGCAATGTCTGCTCGGCTTAGTTCCCCTTGGCGGTAGAGAGTTTGCAGCACGAGGGAACGGTTGTGGTTGCGTGCGTGTTCAGGCAGCACCTTCGCCGTCGGTCGAAGTGCTTTTCCGTTCGTGAACCCCATCGTCATGATTGTTAGTAAACTTTACGAACTAAAGATTTGCAACCCTCGCGACGAAATTGTTACCGCAATCCTCACCCCAAGATCACAGATAACGGTCAGATAGACTGTCTTCGCTAGGTTCCGTTCCCCGATCGCAGAGGAGAGCCCCGTGATTGCTCTTCTCTGTGCGTTCGCGATCTTCTCGCTCGTGATCCCTGCACTCACGCGCAGAATTGGCGCCCGCGTGTTCTTCATTACGGCGCTTATTCCCGCGGCGGCATTCGTCTACACGGTGCTGCAAACACCCGCTGTGCTTTCCGGCACGCCTGCCGCGGAGAACATTCCGTGGATCTCCCAATTGCAACTCGACTTCAGCTTCCGAATGGATGCGTTGTCGTGGCTTATGAGCCTCGTCGTCACCGGAGTGGGCACCCTAGTGATGCTCTACTGCATCAAGTACTTCGCTGATTCAGAAGAGGGCCTTGGCCGCTTCGCCGCCGTATTTCTCGCCTTCACCGGCACTATGTACGGCCTCGTGATCGCCGACAACGTCTACCTGCTCTTCATCCTGTGGGAGGCCACCACGGTCTTCTCGTTCTTGCTTATCGGGCACAACACAGGTCGACTCGCGAGCCGTGCTGCCGCGATGCAAGCCCTCATCGTGACCACCGCCGGCGGCCTCGCCATGCTCGTGGGAATCGTCATGCTCGCCGAGCGGACCGAGACCGCGAGCCTCTCGCGACTTATCGAACTCGCCCCCGAAGGCACCCCCGTCACGATCGCAATCATGCTGATCCTCGTCGGTGCCCTCAGCAAGTCGGCGATCATCCCGTTCCAGTTCTGGCTTCCCGCGGCGATGGCAGCCCCCACACCGGTCAGCGCCTACCTGCACGCCGCCGCAATGGTGCAAGCCGGCATCTACCTCATCGCCCGTCTCGCGCCCGGCTTCGCTGAAACCCCGGGCTGGCAACCGCTACTGCTCGGCCTCGGAGTGCTCACAATGCTGGTGGGCGGATGGCGCGCGCTCACGCAAGTCGACCTCAAACTTTTGCTTGCCTACGGCACCGTGAGCCAACTCGGGTTTCTACTGACGGTTGTCAGCTTCGGCACTCGCACGGCAGCCCTCGCGGGGGTCGCTCTGCTTCTCGCCCACGCGCTGTTTAAAGCTGCCCTGTTCCTCGTCGTCGGGCTCATCGATCACCGGGTCGGAACTCGCGATCTCACAAAACTCAGCGGCCTTGGCCGAGAAGCGCCATTCCTCGCCACTATCGCGTTCCTCGCGGCTGCCTCGATGGCCGGCGTTCCATTGACCGCGGGATTCGTGGCAAAGGAGGCCGTACTGGCGGGCTTCGTGGAGAGCGCGAGCTCCGGTTCAGCTCTGGGGTGGATTGCCGTCGTCGGTGTCGCCGTAGGGTCAACGCTCACGGTGGCCTATACCGCGCGGTTCCTCTGGGGAGCATTCGCCAGCAAGCGAGACGTTGAAACCGTGCGCCCGCTACACGAGAACGTGTGGTTCCTCTCCTCTCCCGGCATCCTCGCCGTCAGCGGACTCGTCTTGGCACCATTTTTCGGCGCCGTCGGAACAGTTCTGGCTCGGTACTCCACGCTCTTCGAATCCGAAGGTTACGAGTACTCGCTCAAACTCTGGCATGGCTTCGATACAGCGTTCTTCATCTCGGCATTCACTCTGCTGGGTGGTCTCGGACTGTTCTGGGCGCGCGCAAGGGTTTTCGCTGCCCAGTCACGGGTGCCATCGCTCGTCGATTCCAACCAGCTGTACCGATCAACGCTTCGGATGCTCGACCGCCTCGCCCTACGCGTGACAGCAACAACTCAGCGCGGCTCACTGCCGTTCTACCTCACGGTCATCCTGCTCGTTATGGTTGGCGCGGTGGGCACCACGCTCGCCTTGAACCGAACCTGGCCCGACTCCATTTCCCTCTTCGATAGTGCCGGCCAGCTCGCGATTGGGCTCGTCATGATCATCGCAGCGCTGGCAGTGGTTGCGGCGAAGAAACGATTCCCGGCAGCGGTGCTTGTGGGAATAGTGGGCTACGGCATGGCGGCACTCTTCGCTTTCCACGGTGCCCCCGATATCGCCCTTACTCAAGTGCTGGTCGAAACAGTCACCTTAATTGCTTTCGTGTTGGTTCTGCGCAGACTCCCCGCCCGCTTGGGGCAAGAAGACGGCACTTCACGACGGTTGCTGCGCGCTGCGGTGGGAATCGCGGTCGGCTTGCTCATGGGCGTTGTTGCGATCGTTGCGCTCGGCGCCCGTACTGCGGCTCCCATCTCTGAGGCACTCCCCCAGTTGGCCTATGACATTGGTCACGGCAGAAATGTTGTCAACGTCGTTCTCGTCGACATCCGCGGTTGGGACACCCTCGGTGAACTCTCGGTTATTGTCGCGGCCGCGACTGGTGTCGCCAGCTTGGTATTTTTGCGGAGCCGCACTGACAACCTCCCTCGGGTCTCCGAAAAACGTGCTCGCGGAGACATCCGCGCCCGCCTCAAGCCGTCCCGCGAAATCGTCTCCCCCGAGTATGTCCCGGGCGTTCGAGACCCCTCGACCCGCAACGCGTGGCTACTCGCTGGCCGCAAACTTGCGCCCGAGAATCGTTCAATTCTGCTCGAGGTCGTCATCCGCCTTCTCTTCCACCCCCTCATCGTGCTGTCGCTCTACTTACTGTTCGCCGGGCATAACCTCCCCGGAGGCGGGTTCGCTGCGGGACTCGTGGCCGGACTCGCTCTCGCTGGCCGCTACTTGGCCGGTGGGCGCTACGAACTCGGCGCAGCCGCCCCCTTCGGCGCTGGCCAGATTCTTGGAGTCGGTCTCGTGCTCGCGGCGGCAACGGCAACCGTTCCTTTGCTCCTCGGGGCGGATGCTCTCACCTCAACATTCTTCGAGACGACGGTCCCGATGCTTGGCCCCATTGAGTTCTCCACCTCCACACTTTTCGACATTGGTGTGTATCTCGTCGTCATAGGCATGGTGCTGGATGTGCTGCGCAGCCTCGGGGCTGAAATCGACCGTCAACGCGAAGAGTCCTCTGAATCCCTAGAGAGCGGAAGCACCATATGAACGCCTCCCTCACGCTCGTCATCATCATGGTGATTCTCTACTCGGTTGGCGTCTATTTGCTGCTTGAGCGCAGCATGACGCGCGTCTTGTTGGGCTTCTTGCTTCTCGGAAACGCCACCAACTTGCTCATCCTCATCGTCTCTGGCCCCTCTGGTGCCGCGGCGTTTTATGGCGAAGAGGATGCCACGGCCGACCCATTACCGCAGGCATTTATCCTTACCGCCATCGTCATCACGTTCGGAGTATCGGCATTCTTGCTCGCCCTCATCTACCGCTCGTGGCGACTCGCAAATGCCGACGTTGTTTATGACGATTCCGAAGACGTCGCTCTCGGCAGCCGCAGCAGTTCGGTAACGATGGATCGTGTGGTTCCCGGCGACGACACAGAGTTCGGTACTCGAGCGGCCGCCGCTATTTCCACCGCGGTCGACCTCACCGAACAAGAGCAGCGCGAGGAACAAGAGAGCCTAGCCGCCGAACGCTCTCGCGCCCAGCGGAACGACAAGGAGGGCGGATCATGAGCGCGCTGACAACCCTCGTCGTTCTCTTACCGCTCCTCGGCGCCGCCGCTGCACTCACTCAGGCCAAGCATCCACGAGTGCAAACCTTCATCGCAGTCAGCGTGCTCAGCGCGGTTCTTGTGATCGGGGTCGCGCTCTTAATCGCGGTCGGCACAAACGGCGCGATCGCAGTGAATATAGGTGGCTGGCAGGCCCCCTTCGGAATTGTGCTCGTTGTCGATCGGCTTTCGGCGTTGATGCTCGTCGTGTCGGCTGCTGTGCTGCTCGCCGTTCTTGTGTTCTCAGCCGGTCAAGGGCTCGCCGACGGTGACCGCGAAACCCCCGTGTCGATTTACTATCCGACGTACCTCATTCTGGCGACCGGAGTGTTCAACGCTTTCGTCGCGGGGGACCTCTTCAACCTCTACGTCAGTTTCGAGATTCTGCTCGTCGCCAGTTACGTGCTGATCACTGTCGGAGGCACGGCTCCGCGTATCCGAGCGGGCACCGTCTACATCGTCGTCAGTTTGGTCTCCTCGGTCATCTTCCTCGCTGCAATCGCGATGATCTACGGCGCGACGGGCACCGTCAACATTGCCCAGCTCACCGTGCGGCTTGCTGAACTGCCCGCCGACATCCAGCTAATTCTGCACGTGATGTTGCTCATCGCTTTCGGCATCAAAGCGGCGGTATTCCCGCTGTCATTCTGGCTTCCCGATTCCTATCCGATGGCACCGGCTCCGGTTACTGCTGTATTTGCGGGACTGCTCACCAAAGTCGGCGTGTACGCGATCATCCGCACCGAAATGATCATCTTCCCGGATGGGCAACTCAATACGGTTCTTCTGATCGTTGCGGGGCTCACGATGGTCGCCGGAATCTTGGGTGCTGTCGCCCAATCAGACATCAAGCGGCTCTTGTCATTCACGCTCGTGAGCCACATCGGCTACATGCTCTTTGGAATCGGAATCGATACTGCCGCCGGACTCGCAGCGGCAACCTACTACATCGTTCATCACATTACGGTTCAGACGACGCTGTTCCTCGCCACCGGGCTCGTCGAGCGACAGGGTGGAACCACCGGCATCAACAAGCTAGGTGGGATGCTGAAGACAAGCCCTATGATCGCGGTGCTGTTCTTTATCCCGATGCTGAGCCTTGGTGGCATTCCCCCCTTCTCCGGATTCCTCGGCAAGTTGGCACTGTTCGAAGCGGGAGCAAATAATGGTTCCGTTCTCGCGTGGGTACTTATAGGCTGCGGTGCCCTCGTCTCCCTCCTGACGCTGTACGCCCTCGCCCGCGCGTGGAGCATGATCTTCTGGCGCGATGCTGATGAGGTCGCCAACTACGAGAACCCGCTTCCGATGATCGCGGAAGAAGGCGCCTCCGCCGAGGTCGAATCCGTGCGCACGACGCCTCGGATCATGGTGGCCTCCACGGTTGCGATGGTCGCAGTGAGCGTCGGGCTGACAGTCTTCGCCACCCCACTCTTCGACCTGAGCGCGAACGCTGGCGAAAATATCGATGGCCCCGGTTACTACGTCACGACCGTCTTCCCTGGAGGTTTCGAATGAGCGACTCCACGAGCACGGTGACTAGCGATTCGCAGACTGCGAGCGCCGCCTCCCGCACAGAGGTACGCGGTCGAATTTGGCAGCAACTGCCGCTCCTAGTGGGGCTCGTTGTGCTGTGGATGGTGCTGTGGGGCCAGCTCACCTGGGTGAGCATCCTCACTGGCATCATTGTTGCCATCGCCGTCACCCGCGTTCTGTACCTGCCCCCTGCTGACATCTCTGGCCGCCTCAACGTCTTGTACTTGGCCGTCTTCTTGGTGCACTTTGCCGTCGACGTCGCTGTCGCATCGTTTACCGTGGCCTTTCAAGCGCTGAGCCCTCGGCCGATCCCCCTCTCCTCGGTCATCGGGATCCAGCTGCGAACGCGCTCCGATTTCGTCATGACCCTTGACGCAATCGCGATGTCTCTCGTGCCAGGATCCATCGTCGTAGAAGTGGATCGCGAGCGCTCGATCCTCTATTTCCACAGCTTCGACACGACAACAGCGGCCGACATCGAAGCGATGCGCCGCAAAGTGCTCGTGATTGAATCCCGGATTGTTCGCGCGATCGGTTCGAAGGAAGACCTCGCGCGCATCGAAAGTACGGAGGCCACATCGTGACCGCATGGGTATTCATCGTCATCGGGGTGATGCTGACGGCTGCGGCGATAATGGCGCTGTACCGCGTCATCCGCGGTCCTTCGATTCTCGACCGCATGATCGCCTCCGACATGTTGCTCACCACGATCATCTGCGCGCTGAGCGCCGAGATGGTCTATAACTCTCATACGCGAAGCTTGTCGGCGATGCTCGTCTTGGCCACCACAGCGTTCCTCGGCTCGGTAGTTGTGGCACGCTACGTCTCACGAAACAAGCACTCATGACCTTCGACACAATCGTGGACATCCTCACCGGAGTATTTCTCTTCCTCGGTGCCTTCCTCTCCGTCGCGGCGGGGGTCGGTCTCCTTCGGTTCCCGGATGCAATCGCGCGACTTCACGCCACCACGAAGCCTCAAATTCTCGGGCTGGCGTTCATCTTGCTCGCGATTGCTCTGCAGGATCGCAAGCTCTCGACGATTCTTGTGCTTGTCTTTCTCCTCATATTCCAGATGCTCACGGCTCCCGTCTCAGCGCACATGATTGGTCGTGCTGGCTACCGCGGCGGAATCATTGCTGCCGACTCCCTCCTCGTCGACGAACTCGAGGAAGCGATCGGTCAGGCGCCTGAGCTCGATGACGCCGAAGTCTTACTCGGAAACGACGAAAGCGCAGAAGCACGGGACGTCCGCAACGAATAACGGCGAGACCGACTCCCATCATCCTTCACCATTCCAGCTACTCATCAGGCTAGCTCGGGCATACTGAACACTCGCCAATCTCTGGGAGCCCCATGCGCAGCCTCACCGATAACAAAACCGTCGTAGCCCTCTTCGCTGGTGTCACCCTCGTGGGTGCACTATCCGCGTGTTCATCACCGAGCACCGGATCTGACAGCGGCTCGGCCGACGTCAACGCACCCGATGCCGTCACCGGTGCCGACTACACCGACGACACGTACACCGAGTCGGGCGACTACACGTCGCCCAACGGTGCCGAACAAGTGGATGTCACCCTCACGCTCGAAAGCAACGTTGTCACTGACGTTGAGGTTGTTGGCCACGGCGATAACCCCAACACCAAACAGTTTCAAGGCGAGTTCATCGGCGGAATCGCTTCAGAAGTCGTCGGCAAAAACATCGACGAGCTTTCCGTCGACAAAGTAGCCGGATCATCACTCACGAGCGGCGGCTTCAACAAGGCCGTCGACGCGATCAAAGCAGATGCTCTCGCCGAGTAATCAGTTTGACGCCATCGGTGCGCCGTGGCAGATAGACACCGCAGAGCCCCTCGGCTCTGATGTAGAAGCTGCCATCGCGCACCGAATCGAACTGTTCGACCGCACCTATTCTCGGTTTCGCGACGACTCGCTCGTGAGCGAGATCTCCCGCACGCCAGGCACTTACACGTTTCCGGCGGATGCTCCCCCACTGTTTGAGCTTTACCGCCGCCTCTACGACGCCACGTCTGGCAGCATGAGCCCGCTCGTGGGCCGAGCATTGGAAGAGCTCGGCTACGACCGCACCTATTCACTGCAGCCCGCCACTAAACGCAGTCGCGTGCCTGAGTGGCACGAAGCCATCAGCTGGAACGGCAGCGAGCTCACGACCCTGACGCCCGCCGTGCTCGACGTCGGCGCCGCCGGCAAGGGTTATCTCGTCGATCTCGTGGCCGAGGTGTTGGCCGAGCACGGAGTCAGTGCCGCAACCGTGGACGCGAGCGGAGATATTCTGCATCGAGGCAACGACACATTGCGAGTCGCTTTGGAGCATCCGCTCGACACGAGCAAAGCGATTGGTGTCGTGAGCGTCAGCAACCAGGCTGTTTGCGCTTCAGCCCCGAATCGTCGGGCGTGGGCGGGGCTCCACCACATTCTGGATGCGCGCAGCGGTCTGCCCACCGAGCGCATTATCGCGACGTGGGCGATAGCTCCTACGGCTCTCGAAGCTGACGGACTCGCGACAGCACTTTTCTTTGCCGAGCCCGCCGCTCTCGCCGTAGAGTTCAATTTTGAGTGGGTACGGATGCATTCAACCGGCCGGGTAGAGTACTCGCCGGATCTCACCGGAGAAATATTCCTATGAAACGCTGGCTTGACAGATCCCTCGGCGCAATCGCCATGTACAAGCTTGTGCTCGGCAGCCTCGCCGCTCTCGCGGTGGCCTCGATAGCTCTTGCGTTTTTCGATCTGATCTCACCCGATCCCTTCGCGTTGCTCGCGAGCCTGCCTGTCGCTGTCGCGTTTAGTTGTGGCGCGAGTTGGCTCGGCGCTCGAATCGTTCGGCAGCGCGCGCACCTCGAATCGTCGGTTATCACCGGGTTTCTCGTCTTCTTCATCATGGCTCCGAGCATGCAATTGGATGGCCTGCTCGCCATCGCACTCGCGTCGACCGTCGCCGCGGCATCCAAGTATCTGCTTGCATTCCGCGGGCGCCATATCTTCAATCCAGCCGCCATCGGGGCCTACGTTTTCATCTTCGTTCCGCTCGGTTTTCCCACCTGGTGGATCGGAACGCCCTGGCTGCAGCCCATCATTGTCGTGGCCGCTTTTCTGGTTCTGTACCGCACCCAGCGCCTTGACCTCGGGCTCACTTTTGTTGTCGTGGCTGCGAGCATCCGCATCGCTCTTACCCTCGCTAACGGTGGCGATCTTGCCGAGGCGCTCAGCTTCACGTTCGCCTCATCGCAAATGATCTTCTTCGTCGGTTTCATGCTCAGCGAACCGCTCACCTTGCCGCCGCGGCGCTGGCAACGCCTGAGTCTCGCCGTGCTCGTCGCGCTACTCTTTGCGATTCCGTTCTCGATCGGCCCTGTCTTCAGCGACCCGCTCCTGGCGCTGCTCATAGGAAACCTCATCGCCTTCGCGTTCACTCAGCGCCGCACGATTCGGATGTCACTGGTCGAGAAAGTCGAGCTCGTCCCGGGAACGTGGGAACTCACCTTCGCCCCGCACCGCTCTATCTCGTTCCGTGCCGGTCAGTACATCGAGCTCTCGATCCCGCACGCCAAGGCAGATTTCCGTGGCGTCCGTCGGTACTTCACCATTTCGTCAGCGCCCGATGCCGGCGGCATGATTTCTGTGACCTTTACAGCGCCAGAAAAATCGAGCAGTTTCAAAGCCGCTCTCTTATCGCTTCCGCGCGGTTCTCAAGTCAACGCCACCGGCATTTGGGGTGACTTTGTGTTGCCACGTAACACTGACGAGCCTCTCCTTTTCGTCGCTGGCGGCATCGGTGTCACTCCCTTTGCAAGCCACATTGCCCACGCCCATCGTGAAGCCGAGGGCCGAGACATCGTGCTTGTGTACGCGACCTCAAGCTCAGAACCGCTGCCGTTTAGTGAACCGATCAGCGAAACCGATACCCGCGTAATCGTGTTTGGGCCGCAATCAGCTGCAAGCCTCCCTCAGGGCTGGGTGCGCGGTGGCGAGGGCCGAATGAGCGGCGACGCACTCTCTCAACACATCCCCGACTTGCGCGATCGTCGCGTGTACCTCTCGGGGCCACCGGCGCTCGTTAACGACCTCAAGTCAGCGCTCCGCACGAACGGTGCCAAGCGCATCCACACCGACTACTTCTCGGGGTATTAGCGAGCTGACGTCACGCTCTTACTCGTCGCTGTTCGGGTGGTAGGGATCTCACGCCCACGTCCGAGCGCCCGCAAGGCGTTGAGAATCGTCACCAGATCCACAACCTCTTGCAGCCCCGCTCCGACCACAGCCGGCAGCGCCCCTGTCATGGCGAACAGCATGAGGCCGATGCTGATGGCAATACCGATCCAGATGCTCTGCAGCGCGATGTGCACCGTGCGCTGGCTGACTTTGATTGCCGACACGACCCGGTAGAGGTCATCGACGAGAAGCACGACGTCGGCGGACTCACTCGCGGCAGTCGACCCTTTCGCTCCCATGGCGATTCCCACATCGGCGGCGCCGAGCACGGGAGCATCATTCACGCCGTCGCCCACCATGACGACGGGTCGAGGAGTCGTGGCCTGCACGATGCGCACTTTGTCGTGCGGCAAGCACTCGGCATGCAGTTCACTGATCTGCAGTTCGTCGGCGACCTTGCGCGCCGTTTGCTCTACATCGCCGGTGAGCATCAAGGTGTTCTGGATGCCCAGCGCCCGCAGTTCGGTCAGAGTACGCGCCGCTTCCGGCCGCACGGCATCGCGCAGAATGATCGCCCCGGCATACTCCTGATCGATTCCGATATAGACCGCCGCTTCACCACTTTGCAATTCCAGACGCGTGAGCCCCGGAGCGTGCTCTGCAACAAACGCTGGTTTTCCGACGGTCACAACCCTCGACCCGATATGAGCCTGCACTCCGTGCGTGGCGACCTCACGGGCATCCACAACCTCCGCTAGAGCGAGCCCCCGCTCCTTTGCGGCGTCGACAAGGGATGCCGCAAGCACGTGCGAAGAATACTGCTCGGCCGCGGCTACCAGTGCGAGCAGTTCGTCGGCGCTTAGCCTGCCAGTCGGACGTACCTCTACGACAACAGGATGTCCGCTCGTGAGGGTGCCAGTCTTGTCAAAGACAACCGTTTTTGCCCGGGACAGAACCTCAAGCGTTCCGGCATTTTTGACCACGACGCCATAGGTCGACGCACTAGACATCCCCGCCATGAAGGCAACGGGGGCAGCGATCAGAAGCGGGCACGGCGTCGCCACTACGAGAACTTCGGCGAATCGAACGGGGTCGCCCGAAACCCACCACGCGATCGCACCCAAGGCAATCGATACGAGAGTAAAGGGCACGGCGTACCGATCGGCAAGACGCACGATCGGCGCTTTGCTTTGCGTCGCTTCGGTGACGAGTTCGACGATTCGCTGATACTGGCTGTCGGATGCTCGTGCGCTCGCCTGCACCGTGACAGCTTCTGGCCCATTCACCGATCCGCTCAAGAGCGGATCGCCTTCGGCCTTCTCGACCGGCATGCTCTCGCCCGTCAACGATGACTCATCGACGGAAGTGGTGGCAGACACGAGCACAGCATCCACTGGCACAATCTCCGAGGGGCGAACGACGAGTCGGTCGCCCACCTCGACCTCAGTGGCAGGAATGTCGATGATGTCGCCTGACTCGGTCACCTGGTGTGCTGTCTGAGGCACCCGGTTCAGCAGCGCGTTCAGTTCTCGCTTGGCCCGCCCCGCCGCAAAGTCTTCGAGCGCTTCCCCGCCCGTGAGCATCAGCACGATGACGAGGCTCGCCCAATACTCGCCGACAACGGCTGTCGCGACGATCGCCGTGACCGCAAGCACGTCGAGACCAAACTGCCCCCGCAGGAACTTTCGGACCATGAGAACTGCCTCGCGAGCAGCAATCACGAGTGCGTAGAGAGAAAGCAGCCACGGAACGATGCCGGCAGCTGGAGTCCAATTAAGCGCGAGTCCCACCACGCCAACCACGGCAGTGAGCGCGACGAGCGGGTAGCGGCGCACTGCCGCGCGAATAGTTGGCATGCCCTCGTTATACTCCCATTCGCCGCATCCGGCTAGCGAGCACAGCCTGCCCTTGGCAGTGAGGGCTGAGGGCAGCCCTCCTCAGATGACCTCTAGACTGCGACCGACTCGGATGAGCCAGTCTGCGGCTCATCCCCCGAAACCTTTGCGGCGAGCACCCCGACGAGGGTTGCGACCTTGCCCGGGCTCTCCCAGTACTGTGCCGACTCTCCCGTGACGTGGATGAGAACAACCGAAGGATCGGTCTCGCCGTCCTCGAACCACACATCGGTAAACGTGTTCCAGAGTTCCGTCTTCTTGGCCTGATCGCGAACGACCTCAGCCGAACCTGCGAGTGAGAGCCACTGCGAGGAGCCAGAATAAGAAACATTGACGTGCGGGTGTGCTTCAAGCTGCTGCACAGCATCCGCATTCTCGGAGGCAAGGAACCAGCAGTCTCCGTTGAAGTCCGCTTCCTGCACTGTCATCGGGTGACTGTGCAGAGCGCCGCCAGCTTCGACCGTGGTCAGCATCGCGATTCGAGTGCTCTTCATGATGGACCGGATGGTGTCGAGCTGGTCTGCTGTTGCTTGGGTCTGAGATGACATGGTATCTCCAATTCGTCGACGGTTGCGCAGTTGTGCTGCCCTTCGACGGTAGGCAGCGAGTCTCTACGCCACCCGAGTACTAGCCGAAGGTTGAATGAGAGCGCGGGGCGGTAGCGAAACCTAGTCGTTTTTGTTGCCCTTGTCGTCTTTGTTGCCTTTGTTGCCTTTGTCTTCGTTGCCGCCCTTGTCGTCTTTGTCGTTGCCATTTGCCGGATCTGCAGTCGGTGTCGGTTCAGGCAGTGCCGCCGTAAGGTCAGCGCGCACAAGATCGAGAGACGCTTGAATTCGAGCACTCCGCTCAGCCCCTATGGCACCGGTCGAGGTGTTTTCATTCAATTGCTCTTGGAGCACATCGAGCGCCACCAACGCAGCAGCCGGGTCACCCGCTGCTGCGGCATCAGTCACGTCCGCCACCGATGATTGCAACAGCGATGCTGCATCAGTGTCGAACTCAGACGAGCTCGGCGCACAAGCATTCAGCGACAACGCGAGCACGAGTGCCGCACCGGCCGCGACGATACTCCTCGGAAGTCCTAGTGTTTTGAGGTTCATGGCTCCACGCTCTCTTGAAGCTGTTCGAGGTGTGTTCCGAGTGGGCCAGGCACCGCCGGATATTCAGGGGACTCAGTCTCTGATTGGGCGGCCGACTGATTCTGGATGGTCGACCAGGCGACCGTTCCCACAGTGAGCACGAGAACGATTGCCACCACGACGCTGAGCTTCGTGACGCTGTCGCGCTTGAGCCTGAGCTTTCGTCTCGGCGACGCCATGGTAGACGACGCCGTGGTAGACGAGGTCGCTGCCGGTGAGGTTGATCGCGAAGCCCCTGAGTCGGGCGAAGCTGCCGGCACGGCCCAGGCCTCTGTCGCTTGAGTATCGACGCGGGTATAGGCCTTGGTAGCTGCGAGCCCTGCAGTAGCGAGCTCTGTGGCTGCGAGCTCCACGGTTTCGAACTCTGCTGCCTCAGCTGCTTCGCCTTGAGGCGGAACGAGCGATCGGGTCGGCACCACTTCGATCGTGTGCACGCCCTCCATTGAGTAGGCAAGCGCCCGCAGTGCAACCGCGACGTCCATCGGAAGCGGACGTCGCTCAGCATCCAGAGCCGTCATGCTAACCAGCACGTCTCGCCATTCCGGGCTGAGAGCATCCGAGACCTGAGGCGAAGTGTTCAGTCGTGCAGCGATCGTCTCGATTGCGGTTCCCGGAAAGGCGTCTTTGCCCGTTAGCGCTTCGAGCAAAACGAGACCGAGCGAATACACATCGGATGGCCCCAACGCTTCACCACCGCGCGCTTGCTCGGGGCTGAGGTAACTCGCGCTGCCGATGATGGTTCCCGTCGACGTCATTTTGGCGCCGTCAACAAGTCGAGCGATCCCGAAGTCTGCAAGCTTGGAATGAAACTGGCGGTCGGGAAGTTCTGAACTCGCCAGCAGGATATTGGCGGGTTTGACATCCCGGTGCACGATTCCCCGAGCGTGCATGTAGTGGAGCGCTTCGGCAATGTCAGCGCCGAGGTGCGCGACCAGTTGCGCCGGCAACGGCGCTGTCATCACTTCACGCAGGTTAGGACCATCCACGAACTCCATGACAAGAAACACGCGATCTGCGACTTCAGTCGGCTCCGTTACCGCGTCGAACAGGGTCACCAAGGCGTGATGATTGAGTGCCGCAAGAGTCTCGACCTCGTTGCGCTGTCTGCGGAACTCATCCGGATCGGCCATTCCTGGCAGCATCAGCTTGAGCGCAACTTCTCGGGGAAGAGATTCATCGAGGGCACGATAAACCGAAGCCATTCCGCCGCGACCGATCAGCTCCGTAATGCGATAACGGCCGCCAATCACAGTGTCGATGAGTGCGTCATCCGACGGGGAGGACGAGTGAGAGTGTTTGACTGTTGGCACGCGAACCCCCTTAGTTGTGCTCGGGAGAGTTTAGACGAGTTCTCTGGGACGCTAGCTATGGCGAACGCCCGCTCCCGCCAGCACGGCCGTATAACCTTCGCGGTAGCTCGGGTAAGTGAACGAGAAGCCCGTGGCTCTCAGAAGGTCATTGCGGCAGCGCTTGCCGTGCCCCCGGGCATCACTCGTTACGTCAGCGCTCAGCGGCGGCACCGGGCGGCTGATGCTGCGAGCCAAAAATTCGATAATCTCGCGTTGATCGCTTGGCTCATTGTCCACTCCGACGTAGAGGCTGTCGGGTGATGTCCTCATGGTGGCAAGGTGCACGATAGCTTCTGCGGCATCGTCGCGATGAATCAGATTCGTGAACCGCGGCGTTGGCGACATCGCTTCCCTGCCCTCGCGAATGCGGTCAATCTGCCGCGTGCGACCGGGGCCGTAGATTCCCGCCAGTCGCAGAATGGTGGAGTTCTCGACGCTCTCGGCCAGCAGCAATTCGGCTTCGCGCAAGACGGATGCTGTGCCCGAGACCGGGTCCGCCGGCGTCGACTCATCGACCCAAGAACCATCCTCGATGCCATAGACCGCGGTGGAGGAGATATAGATCACTCTCGGCGCGACCGCACAGTCGGCTCGAATCGCGTCAGCAATGTTGCGCACGCTCTCGACATAGGTGGCACGATAGCCATCTGGCGTTCGCTCATCCGGGCTCACCGCAATCATGACGACGCTGGTGTCCGAGGGCAGCGTCGGCACCTGCACGGACAGGTCAACTGATTGCCCAGTGATCTCCGGGGGCAGTTTTTCAACCGAACGTCGCAATCCCATGACCGGATGCCCCAACGCCGCAAATCGAAGCCCGGCCTCGGTCCCCAGGTCGCCGCATCCTGCTAGAACAATGGTCATTGCTGTCTCCTTACGCCGCACCGAGTGGTGCTCTCCAGCCCTGAGCGAGCGGGCGGAGAAGTCGCGGCTGAGGTCAAGCGTAACCAGAGAGACCTGTGTTTTTTCCTTTCCTTAGAGTTAAACGAAAGAGCCCGGAAGCTCAAGCTTCCGGGCTCTTCATGAACACGCTGATCTCAGTGAGGTGCAGCAACTCACGCGAGTCGCGCTAGCGCGACGGGCAGGTTACGCCAAGCGCGTTGCGAGGTTCTTGTCGAGAGTGTCAAGGAACTCTTCGGTGGTTTCCCACTTCTGGTCCGGTCCGACGAGCAACGCGAGGTCCTTGGTCATGTGACCGGCCTCGACCGACTTGATGACGACATCTTCCAGAGTCGAAGCGAAGTCCACGAGTTCCTGGTTGTTGTCGAGCACACCACGGTGAGCGAGTCCACGGGTCCACGCGTAGATCGATGCGATCGGGTTCGTGGAGGTGGGCTTGCCCTGCTGGTGCTGGCGGTAGTGACGAGTCACGGTGCCGTGAGCTGCCTCTGCCTCCACAACCTTTCCGTCTGGCGTTGCCAGAACGGAAGTCATGAGACCGAGCGAGCCGAAGCCCTGAGCAACAGTGTCGGACTGTACGTCGCCGTCGTAGTTCTTGCAGGCCCAGACGTAGCCGCCCTCCCACTTCATGGCCGAAGCGACCATGTCGTCGATGAGGCGGTGCTCGTAGGTGAGGCCTGCGGCGTCGAACTTCTCTTTGAACTCGGTCTGGAAGATCTCTTCGAAGATGTCCTTGAAGCGACCGTCGTAGGCCTTGAGGATCGTGTTCTTCGTCGAGAGGTACACGGGGTAGTTGCGCGAAAGACCGTAGTTAAGGCTTGCGCGAGCGAAGTCAACGATGGAGGAATCGAGGTTGTACTGGACCTGAGCGATTCCGTCGCTGGGGGCGTCGTAGACCTCAAACTTCATGGGCTCAGAGCCGTCTTCGGGAGCGAACTCTACGGTCAGCTTTCCCTTGCCCTTGAAGAGGAAGTCGGTAGCGCGGTACTGGTCACCGAAAGCGTGACGGCCGATGATGATCGGCTTGTTCCAGCCGGGAACCAGTCGCGGGATGTTCGAGATGATGATCGGCTCGCGGAAGATAACGCCACCAAGGATGTTGCGGATGGTGCCGTTAGGACTGCGCCACATCTTCTTGAGGCCGAATTCTTCAACGCGGGCTTCGTCGGGGGTGATGGTTGCGCACTTGACGCCGACACCATGCTTTTGGATGGCGTGAGCCGCATCAATGGTGATCTGGTCGTCGGTTGCGTCACGGCTTTCGATGCCGAGGTCGTAGTACTCGAGGTTGACGTCGATGTAGGGGTGGATCAGGGTGTCCTTGATCCGCTGCCAAATAATGCGCGTCATTTCGTCGCCGTCGAGTTCGACGACGGTGCCTTCTACCTTGATCTTGGACAAGCTTTGCTCCTTAGTTTGTGGCCTCTACCAGCTTACTCTTTTTCCTAAGTATCTCGACATCGAGATACCTTGGCGCATCTGTCTACCGCGGGTTAGCCTGTATCCATGGGTGAGCTAAGACTTGAAGAATTATCGGCAAGCACGATCGTGGCTGCCAACAACCTCTCGCTGCGACGCGGGCAGGAACAATTCGTCACTCCACCCTCCTACGCAATCGCGGACGCTTTCATCGACCCGTTGACCTCGTGGCCCCGCGTTGTCGTCGACGGCGACAAGGTCGTTGGCTTTGTTCGCGGCAACTTTGACCCCAACGCTTCTCAAGAAGAATTCCGCAGCTGCATCTGGCGCGTCAGCGTTGCCGGCGATGAGCAGGGTCAAGGAATTGGCCGCTTCGCGGTAAAGGCTCTCGCCGAAGAAGCTCGCAGTCGCGGCTTTGATCGCATCACCGCAATCTGGGAAGAGGGCGACGACGGCCCCGAGCAGTTCTTTCTCAAAGTTGGCTTTAAAATTGTGGGCGAAACCCAGTACGGCGAGAAGCTCGGCGAGTACACGCTCTAAAGCGTGACTGGGCACTCATTTCCTCCCCACAACAATTCCCCACAGATTCAGCGCTTGCCATGCCCGCCCCCAGCGACGATTTCGTGAGCCGCGTGCTCGAAGTCGTCGACTCGATTCCGCCCGGACACGTGATGACCTACGGCGAGGTGGCTGCCACAATCGGATCGCGAGCAGCGCGCGCTGTCGGCACCGTGATGGCCCGCTACGGTTCCGATGTGCCGTGGTGGCGCGTCATCCGTTCGGGCGGGCATCCACCCCTCGCTCACGAGGATCGAGCGCTCGTGCACTACGAGGCTGAATCCACGCCACTGAGATGGATGCCCGACGGCAGTTATCGCGTCCAACTGCGGCTAGCGCGGCACCGCCCGCTTTAGTGCCTACAGGCCTTTCGCTGATAGCGCCGCGCCCCCTGACCCGTTGTGATTGTTCACTGCACGTTCGTGCACGCGGCGCGAAACGAGCGGGTTTGCCTGCTGCCCCCGAGACCCCTTGAGCGCGGGATTTCATGCGTTTCACACGCCAAAAACATGAACAACCCGGGAATAGTGCACCAACGTGCAGCCTAAAACCCTGTCAATAGCAAGCGAATGAGACTACCTTTTCAATCGTTGGGAAACTGCCGTAAAACAGAGTCGCGCAGACAACATCACTGGAGATAAGGACGGTCAATGTGGACAATCTAGGCGCAATATTTCTGTCGGAGCTGGTGGGTATACTGCCCTCCTGGTCCTCTTGGGTACGGGTGTCGTAGCCAACGTAGCCCTCGCTAAAAACAAGGGCTTCAACGGCGGCTTCCTCATGGTCAACTTCGGTTGGGGTCTCGCCGTCTTTGCCGGTGTGATCGTCGCGTACAACTCTGGAGCGCACATCAACCCGGCCGTCACGCTCGGGCTTGTGGCCAGCGGAGCGACCGAATTCAGTCTCGGTGTCGCTGTGACCGTCGGTTCGGTGCTCACGTACATCGCCGCCCAGTTGCTCGGTGCAATCATCGGTGCCGTCTTCACGTGGCTTGCCTACAAGCAGCACTTTGACGATGAGCCGGATGCTGGCGCGAAGCTCGCTGTCTTCTCCACCGGTCCCGCGATTCGCAGCTACGGCTGGAACCTTGTAACTGAGATCATCGGCACTTTCGTTCTGGTATTCGTCGTTATCGGATTCGGTCGCCAAGACCCGGGCGGCGGACTTGCTGCCCTCGGCGCTCTCCCGGTAGCTCTTCTCGTTATCGGTATCGGTGCTTCGCTCGGTGGTCCCACCGGCTACGCCATCAACCCAGCTCGAGACCTGGGCCCGAGAATCGTTCACGCCCTTCTTCCTATCAAGGGCAAGGGCTCGAGCGACTGGAGCTACTCCTGGGTTCCCGTCGTCGGCCCCATCATCGGTGGTGTTCTTGCCGGACTGCTTTCGGTCCCGCTGCTCCCCATCGTCAGCTAGCTGAAGCAGACCGCAGGCTCCCTCGATTGGGTCTGCTCCCCCGTTAATGAACTGAAGAAGGAGACAGTCATATGAGTAACTACATCTTGGCAATCGACCAAGGAACCACGAGTTCCCGCGCCATTATTTTCGACAAGGCCGGTTCGGTCATCTCGATGGGTCAGCTCGAGCATGAGCAGATCTTCCCGAAGGCCGGCTGGGTAGAACACGATCCTCAAGAGATCTGGACGAACACTCGTGAGGTCATCGGTAAGGCGCTCTCCACCGCGAACCTTACGCGTCACGACATCGCCGCAGTCGGAATCACCAACCAGCGCGAAACTGCCGTTGTGTGGGATCGCACTACCGGCAAGCCGATCTACAACGCCATCGTGTGGCAAGACACTCGCACGCAATCGATCGTTGATCGAATCGCCAAGGACGGTGGAGTTGAGCGCTTCAAGAGCATCGTCGGTCTGCCCCTCGCCACCTACTTCTCAGGGACCAAGATTGCTTGGATCCTCGAGAATGTCGAGGGCGCTCGTGAGAAGGCCGATGCTGGAGAGTTGATGTTCGGCACCACAGACACTTGGGTCTTGTGGAACCTCACCGGAGGAATCAACGGTGGAGTGCACGCTACTGACGTCACCAATGCCAGCCGCACGCTCTTCATGGACCTCGAAACTCTGGAATGGCGTCAGGACATCCTCGACGTCTTCGGGGTTCCTGCTTCCATGCTTCCCGCCATCAAGAGTTCTTCTGAAGTGTATGGAACGGCTGAATCGAACAGCTTGCTTCGTGAGGTTCCCATCGCGGGAATCCTCGGAGACCAGCAGGCTGCAACATTCGGCCAGGCTGCGTTCGATGCCGGAGAAGCTAAGAACACTTACGGCACCGGTAACTTCTTGATCTTCAACACCGACACCGAGATCATTCACTCCAAGAACGGGTTACTCACGACGCTCGGCTACAAGCTGGGCGACGCTCCCGCGCACTACGCACTGGAAGGGTCAATCGCTGTAACGGGTTCGCTGATCCAGTGGTTGCGCGACAACTTGGGAATCATCAAGGATGCAGCCGAGGTCGAAACTCTCGCGAAGACCGTCGACGACAACGGCGGGGCATACTTCGTGCCGGCGTTCTCGGGACTGTTCGCTCCCTACTGGCGCTCGGATGCTCGTGGAGCCCTCGTGGGACTAACTCGCTTTGTCAACAAGGGACACATTGCTCGCGCCGCGCTCGAAGCTACCGCGTTCCAGACGCGCGAAGTTCTCGATGCCGTGAACGCGGACTCCGGCGTCCCCCTCACTGAGCTCAAGGTCGATGGTGGAATGATCGCCAACAACCTGCTCATGCAGTTCCAAGCTGACATTCTGGGCGTACCCGTTGTGCGCCCGGTTGTTGCCGAAACGACAGCACTCGGCGCGGCCTACGCTGCAGGCCTCGCAGTCGGCTTCTGGGATGGCCTCGATGACCTGCGCAAGAACTGGCAGGAAGACAGCCGTTGGGAGCCCAGCATGGGCGAAGACGAGCGCGAACGACTGCTCCGTAGCTGGAAGAAGGCTGTAACGAAGACCTTCGATTGGGTAGACGAAGACGTCGACTAGTCTTCCCACCCTCCACAAGAGGCCGGTGCCGTGCGCGAAAGCGCATGACACCGGCCTCTTGTGGTTTTACCCCACGGGTGGTCGATCGATTTCGACGCCGTGAACAAAACTGCCGGACTACACGAGGGAGTTGCGCCACGCCGCGTGCAGTTGGGCGAACTTTCCGGAGCCTGAAATGAGATCCTGCGGCGTGCCATCTTCGATCACGCGACCATGCTCCATGACGAGCACACGGTCGGCGATCGCGACCGTCGAGAGTCGGTGCGCAATGATGACGGCGGTGCGATCGGCGAGCAGCGTTTGAAGGCCAGCCTGCACGAGTCGCTCGCTCGGGATATCGAGCGACGCTGTCGCCTCATCCAGAATGAGCACAACAGGATCAGCAATAAACGCTCGCGCGAACGACAGCAATTGTCGTTGCCCGGCACTCACCCGGCCACCTCGCTTGTTGACATCGGTGTCGTAGCCGTTGGGTAGGGCTTCGATGAATTCGTGCGCCCCCACTGCCTTTGCCGCGGCGATAATCTCATCTCGCGTGGCGTCGGGTTTGCCGAGCGCGATGTTGTCTGCCACGTTGCCCGAGAACAAGTACGCCTCTTGAGTGACCATCACAATGGCGCGGCGAAGATCTTTCGGATGCAGCTTGCGCAGGTCAACGCCGTCGAGCGAAACAGCGCCCTGGCTGGGGTCGTAGAAGCGCGAAATGAGCTTCGCTAGCGTCGACTTTCCCGCGCCCGTTGTGCCCACCATCGCGATGGTCTGCCCAGCAGACAACTCGAGATCAAACTTCGGCAGAATCACCTTGTCAGAGTTGTAGGCAAACTCGACTCCATCGAACAACACCGTTCCCTTGGCCTTACGCAGGTCAATCGGGGTCGTGGGGTCAGCGACTGTCGGGCGCTCTTCGAGCACTCCCGAGATCTTCTCGAGCGCTGCGGCTGCAGACTGGTAGGAGTTGTAGAACATCGCCATCTCTTGCGCCGGAGCGAAGAACTGACGCGCGTACAGCAGCGCACCCAACAACGCACCGATCGCGAGATCACCCTGCGAGACCCGCAGTCCGCCGACTAGCAGAATCATGGCGAGAGCAACGTTGCCGATGAGAACGAGACCCGGGTCAAAGATTCCGAACAATTGGATGACACGGGCGTTGGCATCCCGGTAATTCTCAACGAGCCCACCGAACTGTTCCTTGTTGCGCTCCTCTTTGCGGAATGCTTTCACCGCTCGAATGCCGGTCATGGTTTCTACAAAGTGCACGATCAGCTTGGCTGAAGTCGTGCGCGTCTCGCGGAAGTGGAGTTGCGAGCGCAATTGGAACCAGCGCGTCAAGAACGCCAGCGGCACAAGAGCGCAGAACAGAATGACGCCGCTCACCCAGTCGAGGGAGAACATCGCGATGGCGATGAACCCCATGTAGAGCGCGCCCTGAACGAGTTGGTTGATGCCCGAGTCGAGCAGTTCGCGAATTGCATCGAGGTCACTCGTTTGGCGTGCGATGATGCGGCCCGAGGTGTAGCTCTCGTGGAATTCGAGGCTCAGCCGTTGGGTGTGCAAGAAGACGCGCTTGCGTAGGTCAAAGAGAATCGCTTGGCTCACGCGCGCGCTCAGCACGGTGTACCAGGCAATCATCGTGGCACCCGCAATACCAGTGAGAAGGTAGGCGCCTACCGTGAGCCCGAGCGGCAAGGCATTGCCGTCAATCAGTGCAGGCAAGGCTCGGTCAATACCGAACGCGATCAGCGCAGGGCCAGCAACTTGCGCGGCCGTGCTCACGACAACGACGACCATCGTAAGAATTACGCGGCCACGTAAGGGAGCGATTAACGAGCCAAGCAGTCGCAGCGAACGCTGGCGAATCTGGCGGCTTTCCTCTTTGGTGTAGTCGTTACGCTCTTCGCCAGAGGTTCCCATCACGCTCATGAGCTGACCTCCTGTTCTTCCTCTTCAAGACTGGATATGACATAGCGATAGTGGCTGCTGCTGGCCAGCAGATCGGAGTGCTTTCCGACCGCGGTGACCTTGCCATCTTCGAGAAGAGCGACACGGTCGGCGAGCATCACAGTGGATGGCCGGTGGGCGACGATGAGCGCCGTTGTGGAACTCAGCACCTTGCGCAATGCCGCCTCGACAAGGGCTTCTGTGTCAACGTCGAGCGCGGAGAGCGGATCGTCGAGCACGAGAACGGCAGGTTTCGCCGCGACCGCGCGAGCGAGCGCCAAGCGCTGCCGTTGGCCGCCAGAAAGGCTCAAACCCTCTTCGCCCACGAGGGTGTCGAGCCCCGCGGGCAGGTCATAAACGAAGTCGGCCTGCGCGATGCTGAGCGCCTCACGCAATTCTTCTTCGTTTGAGTCGGGCCGCCCCATGAGTACGTTTTCGCGCACGCTCGATGAAAAGAGCGTGGCGTCCTCAAAGGCCATGGCCAGATGACGACGTAACTCAACGAGAGTGAGGTTGCGGATGTCGACTCCGTCGATGCTGATCGACCCTTCCGTCACATCGTAGAGACGCGTCGTGAGAGCCGTGATCGTCGATTTTCCTGAACCCGTGAGCCCCACAAGGGCCATCGTTTCGCCCGGTTCGATGCTGAGGTTGATGCCATTGACGAGATCAGGAACGTTCGCGGGCGAATCCGGGTAGCGGTAGTGCACGTTAGTGAACTCAAGCTGGCCCTTGCTCTCCGTAATCGTTTCGGGGTTCTCGGGGTCAGTAATGGGGTTCTCGGAATCCATCACTTCAAAGAAGCGGTCGGCTGCCGTGCGCGCGTCGAACGTCATCGAGAGCAAGAAGCCGATCGATTCCACGGGGAAGCGCAGTACTGTCGCGGTCGCGAAGAAGGCGACAAGGTCACCGGCGGAGATGTTGCCTTCCACGACAAGCCATACCCCTCCCAGGAGGCCAAGCGCGAACATGACGTCGGGAACGAGCAGCAGCCACAACCAGATACCGGCGATAGCCCGAGCTTTTTCAATCTCGGTGCCTCTCAAACTTTCGGCCTGAGCCGAGAATCCGATGAGGGCGTGCTTTCCGCGCCCGAAAGCCTTCAACACGCGGATGCCGTGAACCGACTCCTCGACGGCGGTTGCGAGGTCACCGGTCTGGTCTTGGCTGCGGCGGGCGACGATCGAGTACTTCTTTTCGAATACGTAGCCGTAGATCCACAGCGGAATCGACGTCACGATGAAGATGACCCCGAGCACCCACGAGATGTTGACGAGGAAGATGAGCCCGACAATGATCGTGAGCACGTTCACGACGAGCAGCACCAAACCGAAGGACAACCAGCGGCGGATGAGGTTCAAATCGCTGACGGCTCGCGACAGCAATTGGCCACTGGGCCACCGATCGTGGAAACTCACGGGCAAATGCTGCAGCGTCATGTAGAGCGTATTGCGCATGCGCGCTTCGACATGTGTTCCTGGCGTGAGCACGAAGTAGCGACGCAACGCAATCATGATCGCTTCGACAATGCCGAGACCCAGAACGATACCGAAGGCCGGCCAAATCTTGCTCGAGTCCCCTGACTGGAGCGGGCCGTCTACCAGCGAACGCAGCACTTGCGGGATGAGCAGCGCCACGACTCCCGCCACTAGCGCGGCGGCCATTCCCAAATAGATATGCGGCATCGCCGGCTTAGCGTAGGGATAAAGACGGCGGATGGCCGCAAAAGTGCCGACCGCTTTGACACGCGTGGGCTGGGCAGACTCGTGAGACAACGTGGTTCCTTGACGAAAAGGGATCACCGTAAGCGATGATCGAGATTATTGCTGGTCGCTACCGTGCGACAGTGAACCGCTGCATTTCGTCGAACCGACGCGGAGCAGACAGCCTTTTAGAATATGCCTGCCCCGGCCTAACCGCAATCATTGTCGCTAAATTTTTTGACAGAGTCTCAATTCAGCGAATGCGGACGGAGAGGCACGTAACGCAGCCCTCCATCTTCTCAAACTCTGACACGTCAACCGTGACAACGCGATACCCGAGGTTCTCGATGAGTGCGGCAGTCTGGGGGGCTGAGGACGACATGAGCACAGCATCATCCGAAAGCACGACAACAGCTGCGCCCTCGGCCTCTGGAACGGCCAAGAATCGGTCGTAGAGATCAACATTGTCAACGAGGTCGGGGTAACCGATGATCGTGCCGTCGGGAAGTGCCGTTACACCGCTCTTGAGGTGCAGCACCTTCTCGATCGGCACAGCGATCAGTGTGTAGCCGAGCGGCGTCACGATAGCCCGGAGTTGGCGGATACCTTCAGCGTTCGTGCGACCACCGCGGCCGACATAGACCGTTGAACCCACCTTGAGAACGTCGCCACCATCGAGCGTGCCTGGCTGTGTGATCTCGTGCAGTTCGATGCCCAGCTCAGTGACGCTCGAGCGAACAGCATCAATCTCAGGCTGGCGGCTCTCGGCGCCCGGGCTCGTGAGCACAGCGACGTCGCCAAACATCACAACGGTGTCTTCGATGAAGACCGAGTCGGCAAGCTCGTCGGCGGCGGGTACCTCGATGGTTTCGAAGCCGTTGGCCTTGAGCGCTGCGACATACCCTTCCCACTGGGCATCCGCGAGTTCGGCGTCGACAGGCACTCGGTCGAGGTGCGTCAGTTCGCCATCGGCCATGCGTGAGGATGGCGCGCGCACGAGAGCGGTGAGCTGGGTGGGCTGAGTCGTCGGCACTGCCAGAGCAGCCCAGACACGACGACCAACGGTGACCGCCGCGACGATGGTCGCGACCACAAAGATGAGGTTCGTTCCCAAGAGACTGGCCAGAATGAATGCCATGGCCTCCGGGTTCCATTCGGCTCCCGACGCGATGATGCCGAGCGCCGTACCGAAGAAGGCAGACGCAATACCGACGACAAGGCCGGTAACCGCAGCGGTGTACCAGAAACGGTTAATTTCCAGGGCGGCAGCCAAGGAGTACAGCACGAACAGCACGAGGGCCATCGGCAAGAAGTACTCGGCGATCGTCGGCAGATTCTCTGCCGCGGCACCGTTCGCCGTGAAGAACGCCAAACCTGTTGCGAGGTAGACGGTGCCTGCGACGGCAAGTCCTGAAATAAAAGCTGCGCCGAAGCGCCGTTTCACACTGATCATGTGCCCAAACCTATCTGTCGGATTCTATGCATTCGCCTTGAAGACATTCGAGCGGTTCGCCGCGGACGACGACAGCAGAGGGCGAAGCATCCGCTATTAGTGGAAGAAGTGACGCTCTCCGGTGAAGTACATCGTGACACCAGCTTCAATCGCCGCCGCAATTACTTCTTCATCGCGAATGGAACCGCCGGGCTGAACGACCGCGCGAACACCCGCGTCGAGCAACAACTGGAGCCCGTCAGCAAAGGGGAAGAACGCGTCGCTCGCCGCAACAGAACCCTTGGCCCTGTCACCCGCCCGCGAAATCGCGAGCTGGCATGAGTCAACGCGGTTGACCTGCCCCATACCAACGCCAACGGACGCCCCGCCGTTAGCCAGCAAGATCGCATTCGACTTCACAGCGCGCACTGCTCGCCACGCAAACTCGAGGTCAGCGAGCGTCTCAGCATCCACGGCGTCCCCGGCAGCGAGCGTCCATGCGGAGGCGGGAGAGAAATGCGCATCGAGCTCTTGCACGAGCATTCCGCCTGAGATTTGGCGCAGCTCACGGCTGTCGCGGGCGTAGCCTTCGGGCAGCTGCAACAGGCGAAGGTTCTTCTTAGCCTTCAAAATCTCCAGCGCTTCCGGCTCAAAGCCGGGAGCAACAACAACCTCGGTGAAGATCGGCGCGATCGACTCTGCGGCGGCCTTCGTGATGATTCCGTTGGCTGCGATGACTCCGCCGTAGGCCGAGATTGGGTCGCACGCGTGCGCCAAGACGTGAGCTTCGGCGATGCTCGCCGCAGTGGCGATTCCGCACGGGTTAGCGTGTTTGATAACCGCAACGGCGGGAGTGTTGTGGTCGAACGCGGCGCGCAATGCGGCGTCGGCATCCACATAGTTGTTGTAGGACATCTCTTTGCCACCGAGCTGCGTAGCCTGCGCGATTCCGGGCTGGGCAGCAACACCGTAGAGGGCTGCCTCCTGGTGCGCGTTCTCGCCATAGCGAAGCACCGCGAGCTGATCGGCAGCCACGTCAATGTGAGCGGGAGTCGTCGGGGCGGATGCCGCGGCATCCGTCTCGCCGAGAAATGCGCCGGTCATGAACCAGTGCGACACTGCGGTGTCGTAGGCGGCGGTATGAGCGAAAGCCTGAGAGGCGAGAGCGTAGCGCTGCGCGAACGTCGTTCCCTCGCCTGCTGCCGCATCCATGATCTCGTCATAGCTGTCGGGGCTCGTGACGATTGCGACGTTGGCGTGGTTCTTGGCAGAGGCGCGCACCATGGCGGGGCCACCGATATCGATCTGTTCCACGATGTCGGCGGGAGCTGCGCCTGAGGCGACGGTCTCAACGAACGGGTACAGGTTCACGACAACGAGGTCGAAAGCTTTGATGCCGAGATCCGCAAGCTGAGCCTCGTGCGACTCGAGGCGCAAGTCAGCGAGGATGCCCGCGTGAACTGCGGGATGCAGGGTCTTGACCCGGCCATCAAGCGACTCCGGGAACCCCGTAACGCTTGACACCTCGGTGACGTCGTAGCCCGCTTCAGCAATCGTCTTCGCTGTGGAACCGGTCGAAACGAGCTCAACACCCGCATCAGCGAGCGAGCCAGCAAGATCGAGCAGGCGTGACTTGTCGCTCACCGAAATAAGCGCACGGCGGATTGGAACGACGTTACGCTCGCGGAAATCGGCAGGGTTGTGGCTAGGGCCGCTCATGGATTCAGAGTTCCTTTAGGTTGATGCGATTGGTGGCAATGTCTTCGATCGTCTGCACGAGCAAGCGCCGCTCGACCGGCTTGATGCGGGCGTGCAGGTGGTCTTCGGTATCCCCTGGCTCGATCGCAACGCGCTCTTGCACGATGATCGGGCCGCTATCGACACCGTTGTCGACCTTGATAACACTGGCACCGGTCTGAGTCGCCCCGGCGGCAAGAGCATCACGAACCGCATGCGCTCCCGGAAACTCGGGAAGGTACGCGGGATGCGTGTTGATGATGTTGGGCGAAAGAGCCTCAACAACACGAGGCGGCAAGAGCTTCATGAACCCGCTCAGCACCACGAGATCGGCGTTCCAGAACTGAATCTGCTCCAGCAGTTCGTCGCCCCACTCGTCACGATTCTCGAAGTTTGACATCGCAACGGAGAAGGTGGGGATGCCGTAATTCTCGGCATGATCAAAACCATCGGCAAGGCGGTCAGCGCCTACAGCAATGACGCGAGCCGGAAAGTCAGGACTCTCGGCCGCTTCGAGCAGGGCGGCGAGGTTAGACCCGCCCCCAGAAATCAAGACAACGAGTGTGAGCACTCAGCCAGCCTAGCGGTCAGTGAACCCAGCTTCCGCGCGCTCCGGACGCGCCGAGGCGAGTAGCCCGAGCCCCGCCGCGAGAGAAAACTCCACACAGGCCCACGCTGCGACTATCCACGGCTGCGGGCCGACATCCATGAGGCGTCCCGGGCCGGCAGAGCCCGCGGATGTCCAGGCGAGAAGCCCAATAATTGTTGCGGCTGTGGCACCGATGCCGACCGCCACAATAGCGAGCTCCCGTCGGCGGAGTTCGCCCGCAATTCGTGGTCCGAGCACTGCCGCGACCAAGAACCCAACGACGATCGGGGCGAGCAGGCCAACGAACCCAAACACAAACTCCCCTCCGGGGAGCGCGCCCAGAATCGGGATCGCCGGAATCGGCCCCAGCGTCGTCGCGAGCGGAGAGACCGCAGAGCCTGTGCCAATCGCAAAGCCAGGGCCAATCAACCACGACGCGACCCACACCACAATGTTGGGAAGAAGCGCGAGTTGGCCGATAGTGACGGCAACTCCCCCGAGCACCTCGGTGTGCAGGCCCTCATACAGAGTGATGATGTCGGCGAACGAGGTCACGATTGCGGCGGTCGTCACGAGTGACGCAACGGTGATCAATCCCGCAGCGGCGATAGCACCGCCACGCAGCGAAGTCGACACGATTGTGCGAACGTGAGCCGGCCATCCCGCAATCCAGCGTCGAATACCGCCAGACACCGGTTTGCTCGCTGACACAATTTGAGTGCCAATCAGGAGACCGAGCGCAAAAACTAGAGTGGGCAGAAGGCTGCCCTGCCAGAGCGAGGGGCGCGCAACCGGGTGCAGTGTTGACAGCGTCAGCACGAGCGACGCCAGGCCGAAAGTCACGAGAGAAGCGAAGGTGCCGACGATCACGTGCGGTGTCTCAGCGACGCGGCGACCAGCACGAATGCCCAACAAGAGGGTGAGCATGGCGAAGCCCAACAGCGCCATCGTGATTGTGACGGGAGTTTTAGCTTCGGGCAATCCAACCGAACTGGCAACAGCGGGGTCAAGAACCACCGTGATGTCGGTGCCGTGACCAACCAACCAGATGTCAACGGCAGCGCGCCAGAACACTGTCCAATCGATTGCGAGACCGTAGTGGATGCCCCACAACAGCGTCAGCGGAACCAGCGGAATTGCGATCCCAATAGCGACAACGAGGAGCGCCTCGAAGGCGGCGAAGAGGAGGGTGAGCTGGCGATTCATGTCGTTGCTGAGAGTACCTCGCCGCCCCCTGAAGAGTGCTGCGGCCTACCGCAAAGCGGAGATCTCCCAGTGGAGAATCCATCAGGCAGCACTCTGGGGTTGCTAGCTGGCGAGTTCGCCGAACCCGTCGCGCGTCATCTCCAGCAGGGTGTCAATCGCCTGTTGCGCAGCAGCGCCGGTCGCCGAATATGCGACAACCTCGTTCTGCTTTGCCCCGAGCGACATGATGCCGATCAGGCTGTTCGCCCCCACGGGGCCCTTACCCGTCGTAATGTCTCGAATCGTCACTTTCGCATCGAGACTCGCGAGCCTTTGAACGATCGCGGCGGCCGGTCGAGAGTGCAGACCATCGGGATTCACAAGAGTCGCCTCAGCGGTGACAGCGTCGGAAGCCGCAACGGCAGACTCGGCAGGAGCGACCGTGGATTCCGCAGTCGACGCTGCTCCTTCGTCAGCGAGTTGGCTTCGCTTCGGGCCAAGAGCGGCCCGCGCTTCGCGATCAACTTCATCGAGCGACGCGCCTGCATTAGCGAGCACAATCGCCGCGATAAGTCCTTCGACGAACGGAGCATCTGTGAGCCGCACTTCATCGCTCGTCGTCATGAATTCCGTGGCCATCGTGCCGCTCAGCACGGCTGACCCGAGATCCATGAAGACGAGAACGCCTTCACCGCTGGCCACCTCGTCGATTGCCTCGGCAACCTTCACGGCATCCGTACCGATGATGCCGTCGCCAGCACCTGCGGCAATCGCAATCGGGGGCGGAGTCTCCCCCACCATTTCGAGAGCAAGATCCACCGCCGCTCGCGCGAGCGCAGGACTGTGACTTACCACCACGATGCCAATCATGCTCAGCTCGCTACGGTCTCGGCGAGCGCTTGAAACAGCAGCGCGCTCGAGGTAGCGCCGGGGTCGAGGTGTCCGGCGCTGCGCTCGCCTAAGTAGCTTGCGCGTCCCTTACGGGCAACGAGGGGTTCGGTGGCGTCCCGCCCTTGTTCAGCCGCTTCGAGAGCCGCGGATGCCGCAGCCGCGAGGTCAGCGCCGTCAGCGATGGCCGCGTCCCACGCCTCCAACGCCGGGGAGATCGCGTCAAACATTGTCTTGTCACCCGCTTCGGCCTTGCCTCGCGCCACAACGCCCTCAAGCCCAGCGCGCAGTGCTGCTCCAAGAGCCGCTCCGTCAAGTTCGGTTACCGGGCCGGCATTGACTCCCATCCGCAAGAAAAGGGTGCCGTATAGCGGTCCACTTGCACCGCCGACGGACGTCACGAGAGTCATTCCGACTGACTTGAGCAGTTCGTCGGCGGCAGTCGCTGGCGCGGCACCGATTTTCTCGATGACGGCGCTCATGCCACGGGTCATGTTCGATCCGTGGTCAGCATCGCCGATGGCCGAATCGAGCTCGGTCAGGTAGCTCTGCTTCTCGGTCACGAGATCGCGGAACCGCGAGAGCCACGCGATCAGTTGGTCGAGAGTGATGGTGCTTGTGGCCATTGTTCTTAGACTCCCCAACGGAGCCCTGCGGTGTTCACCGGGGCATCCCATAGTTTCAACATTTCTTCATCAGCCTTGAGGATGGTGACCGAGCAGCCGGCCATGTCGAGGCTCGTGATGTAGTTACCGACGAGGTTGCGCGCAACCTCAACGCCGGCAGCCTTCAGCAGCTTCGCGACCTCGTTGTACATGATGTACAGCTCGATCTGCGGTGTTCCGCCCATTCCGTTCATCATGACGATCGCCGGCGCGCCCGCAAAGTCCAGGTCGGCAAGGATCGGGTCGACCAATTGCTTCGCGATCGAAGCGGCATCCGCCAGCTTCTCGCGGTGGCGACCGGGTTCGCCGTGGATGCCCACACCGATTTCCATCATGTCGTCTGGCAGGTCAAAGGTCGGCTTTCCTGCCGCGGGAACGGTGCAACTCGTGAGGGCCATGCCCATGGAGCGCCCAGAGTCATTGACGCGGTGCGCCAGTGCGGTAACGGCGGCGAGGTCTTGACCTTCTTCAGCCGCGGCTCCCACGATCTTTTCAAGCAATACGGTGAGGCCAACTCCGCGGCGACCTGCCGTGTAGAGCGAATCTTGAACCGCAACGTCGTCGTTGACGACGATCGAGGCCACTTTTACTCCGGTTTCAGCTTCCGCCATTTCAGCGGCCATCTCGAAGTTCATGACGTCGCCGGTGTAGTTCTTAACAATGTGCAGCACCCCGGCCCCGGAATCGGCAACCTTAGTGGCCTCTTGCATCTGGTCGGGGGTGGGCGACGTGAAGATCTCGCCAGCGCACGCAGCGTCGAGCATCCCGAGGCCGACGAATCCACCGTGGAGTGGTTCGTGGCCGGAGCCTCCGCCGGAGATCAGCGCGACCTTGCCAGCGCGAGTGGGCTCACCGCGGTAAATCACACGATTAACATGGTCGACCGTGAGCTCAGGATGGGCTGCGTCGATTCCGGCGAGCGCATCGGCGAGTACTGACTCGGGGGTGTTGATCAGTTTCTTCATGTCGTGGCCTTCTCTTCCTTGAGTGCCTCAGTGAGGTGTTGGTGAGTGTTGCGGGGCAAACTTTCCGAACACTATTCGGTAATGTCGAATATGCTACCTTCATCACATCTTGTCAAGCGCGCACGGTGCGCAGGTAAACACTCAGTACCGACATGATGAAAACCACCCCAATGACGAGGAACGGCGTTGATCCAATCCATAGATCGAGCAGCACAAGTGCTGTCATCACTGCAGGGCGCGCGCCACCTCGGCATCACTGAACTTGCCGGCCTCCTTGAACTGCCACCCTCGACCGTTCATGGCATCGTCAAGTCGCTCCAGGCCCACGGCCTGGTTGCGAAAGAGCCCAACGGCAAGCGTTACATGCTCGGCCCTGCGCTGCTGAAGCTGTCCAACGTCTACCTCGACACCCTCGACGTGCGCGCACGGGCCATGCGCTGGACTCAAGAACTCGCGCGGCGAACCGGGCTCGCCACCCGCCTCGGTGCCGAACTGTTCGATGAAGTCATCGTCATCCATCACAACAATCGGCCGGACGGCAGCGAACAAATGCCCGAAACCGGCCTCGCGATTCCCGTGCACGCCTCCGCCCTCGGCAAGATTTTGCTGACCTACAACGCGGATGCCGCAGACCAGCTTTTTGAGAGCCCCCTCCGCAGCCTCACCGGCGACACCATCACCGATCCTTCGAAGCTCATTCTGCAGTTTGCGCAGATAGCCGAGCGCGGCATCGCCACGGAGGAAGACGAGGCCGTTCTCGGCGAATCGTCGCTCGCTGCTCCCATTGCTGATCGCTATGGAAGTGTCATCGCTGCCGTCTCCGTCGTGATGCCATCGAGTGAGTGGCCACCAGAAGACAACGTGCTGAATGTGCTCAGGGAGACTGCTCGTAATATTTCGCGCGAGCTCGGCTGCATTTCTTGGCCGCCGCCCGTAGTGCGCCGACCTGCCGACGACTAACAAGCATGAACGGCTGGCCGCCCGTGGGGAGGCGACCAGCCGTTCATGTCGTGGGTTAGATTCTCAGCGAGTGTCGCCTAGAAGATGATCCAGATCCAGTCATTGCTGCTCGTCGAACCGGTCACAGTGTCACTCGAAGGAGTGAACTGCGCGCGCACTTGGTGCAGACCGCGATCGAGTTTCGGCAGCTTTACCGTCACCTTCCCGTTGTCTGATTCGTCGAGCGTGATGGTGTCGATCTTCTTGCCGTCAACCGTTATCTTCACCGTGCCCGATGCTGCGGCATCCTCGCCGGTAGCGACACGAATGGTGGCGTTGACGGTGTTCCACGAGAAGGCGACGTGCTTACTAAGCGACAGCTTCACGCTTGAGCTGTAATTGATGACAACAGCCTCTGACGTGGCGCTTGCGCTCGGCAGGTCTTTCTTGCTGGCGGTGACGACGACGGTAATCGCCTTGCCCTCGTCAGCGGGAGTGACCGTGTACTTGCGCTTGTCTGCACCAGCGATGTCGGTGCCGTCGGCCTGCCACTGGTAGCTGAACTTCAGCCCGTCGACATCCCACTCGCCGGGGTTGGCGGTGAGCTTTTTGCCGACTAGTGGTTTGCCCGAGATGCTCGGCAGTACGGTGTTCACGGGGGTTCCCGGCTGAACATCTTCTTGCGTCACAACCTCAATCGCGGTGGTTGCACCGGTGTCGCCGTAGCTGACGAGACCGAGGTAGCTCGTGAAGGGAGCGAGCCCCTCCCACGAAGCGGTGTAGCTGACTGCTTCACCTTGCACACCGTTCAGCACCGCGGGATCCAGCCCCAGCGGCTCCCCGGTACCGGGAACGACGGCGAAGGTTCGCACGTCGAAAGCGGTGGCAGGGTTGGCTGCGTAGACCGAAGCGATCACGAGGTAGTTACCCGGTGTTGGATCAACAAGGTTCACTCGTTCATCGGCAGCACCCGTGGCGGATTGCCAGCCAGCAACCGGAGCGCCATCTGCATTGAGCAGATACACGATGAGGTCGAGGTCAGCAGTGTCATCAATCGAATCGAGGTCGAAGCGCGCATACGTCGTGCCCTCCGGCACGGTTGCTGCGTACTGGAACTCATCTCCGGCAACGCCAGATCCCGAGTGCTCGGTTTCGGTTCCCGTGGGGTCTTCATAGAAGATGCCAGCGGTGAGGCCGGTCGAGCTCAGCGGGATCTCCCCGGTTCCACCGGGGGTGACCGTAACGTCAACGGCACCGTACGTTCCGGTTCCACTCGCTGTGGCCGGTGCCTCAATAGTGACGGGGCGCACTGCCACAGGGCTATGCACAACGGTGTCACCACTGGTCCACGTAAGGGCTCCAGTGGTGAACTCGTCGAGCGGAGCATCCGTTCGGCTAATCGTCACTTCGTAGCTCTGAGTTTCGCCTGCTGCGCCGAAGGTCAGCGTGGAAGGCGATACCGTGGCGTCGATGCCGGGAACCGAGATGGATGCCTCGAACGTGCCCGCCTGCGTGGAGGTCACGGTGCGAGTGATCGTCTCGGGTGCCGTCAATGAACCGATACCGATGGATGCCAGGTTGAGATTGCTGGGATCGATCGCTTCGACCGAGGGGTCGAGCACGTCGTAGCCAGCGCCCTCAATGTAGGACAGCCAGTCGCCGATGCCGTTCAGGTAGAGCAGTCCAGGTTCGAAGAACTTGCTCGGATCTACGTGACCGGAACCCTGCGTGAAGGGATCAGTGACGGGGTTTCCGTCGGCGTCTACGGTGTCGTACGCGGTTGTCATGAATGCCGACTTGATCTCGGCGGGGGTCGCGTTGGGTCGCTCGCCGAGGTAAAGCGCGGCAAGACCAGCAACGTGCGGCGACGACATCGAAGTGCCCGAGAGAAGCGCGAACGTCGGAGCAGCGCCTTCAGCATTAGCACTGGCGGCGAGGATACCTACACCGGGGGCCGATACGTCTGGCTTAATGATGTCGCTACCGTCAGCTTCAACAGGTCCGCGCGAAGAGAAGCCGGCGACTTGGGGCGTCGGTGGCTGGTACGCGGTGTCGTTGCCCGGCGTGAAGGTTGCCGTGGCACCATCGGTCGCTGCATAGGCAACGACCGCGTCGCGGTACTGAGCATCCAAGTGGATGGTCGGAATCACGTGAGTGTCGAGGTCGGTCGAACTCGGCGTGACGTTCACGAGAACGGAACCAATTCCACCGGCACGTGCAACTTCGGCCGACTTGTCGACGCGAGCGATCACTCCACGCTCACACACCACGATCTTTCCCTCAACAAGAGCAGGATCGAGAGTGTCGGCGAGGCACAGGTTGGGATCAACAGCACCCTCGAGTGCGACATCCGCAGCGTTGACGAGTGCGCCGGTCAGCGGTTCGGCAGCAGGGTCGAGGTCAACGGTGATCGATGCACCAGCGAATTCTTGGCCGTCACCGAGGGTGACTGTGGCTTCGTAGTTCGGGATGGTGCTGGCTGCAACAGTGGTGATCCACGGTGCAGCGTTGTCGAGCGTCGTGGCTCCCGGGCCGTCGTTTCCGGCGGAGGCTGCGACGAAAACGCCGGCAGCAGCAGCACCGAGGAAGGCCTGGTCGGTGGGCGAAACGGTGCTCGTTGCAGCGCCTCCACCGATCGAGTAGTTGATCACGTCGACACCGTCAGCGACAGCCTGGTCGATTGCAGCCAGAAGGTCAGTGGATGCACAGCCGTCGTCGGTGGTGACGGCGGGGTCTGGCCCACTCCAGCACACCTTGTAGGCAGCGATCTTAGCGGCGGGGGCAACTCCGGAGAAGTAGCCGAGGGCGTTGCCTCCGACAGTGGCGTCGACTTCGAGGTTTCCGGCTGCGGTGCTCGCGGTGTGCGACCCGTGGCCGTCACCGTCACGAGGCGAGACAAATTCTCCGACGCTAGCGTCACCGAGGTTGCCTGCACCGAATCCGTCGACAAAGTAACGGGCACCGATCACCTTGGTGGTGCAGTCGTCGGCAGCGAACTGCTCCCCTTCGGTGCACACGCCGGTAAAGGTTTGACCGTCTGACTTTTCGAAAACAATAGAGTCGCCATCGCGGTAGGGCGCTGCGCCAGGCGTTGCGCCGAGCGCGTCACCAGCGAAGGCGGGGTTCTCGGGAGCGAATCCGGTGTCGAGTACACCGACAACGATTCCTTCACCCGCAGTTTCAGCACCGCCAATGGATGCCCACAGTCCGTCTGCCCCTTCGAGGCCGAGGAACTCTGTTGACCGCTGCGCTGCTGTGATCTTCTTCAGCTCATCCGGAACAATCGAGGCAACCAGCTTGTTCGCCGAGAGCTCTGCTGCTTGGGCTGCCGTCAGGTCGGCCGCGAAGCCATTAGTCGCGAGCGTATAGGAGTACTCAATTTCAGCGCCGACGGATGCCGCAGCATCGTCTTGCTTCTCTTCCAAATACTCGGTGTAGTCCTGCACTACTTGGCGGCGAGGGTTCAATTGTTCGCCGTCTGGTGGGGTTGTCGCGTCGAAACCGCGCACTCCGCCGTCGTAGGTTGCTGCAGCCTGATCCACCATCGTGACGATGTAGCGCCCCGGAGTGAATTCAGTTTGGCCGCCGCCACCAATGGATGCTGGTGCAGCTGTGGCGCCGAGTGCGGCGCCCGTAACCAGGGAAGTGGCGACGAGTGTTGACGTTGCCACCACCGATATGACTCTTCGAATGCTCACGAATGTTCCTATTCTTCCGTGAATGGGACTTGCCTAATTGACGTGCACACGCTGATCTCGGCGTGTTCTCCAAGCTGGTGGTCGGGCACTCACCAAGAGCCACTATATGCGCGGTCTACCCCTTTACAGGGGGTACCCCAATGCCCATCGTTACCTTAACGTGACGTTTTGTCCGCTCTTTGGGGGACGCTCGAGTGGGCCCAGATTTCCTGCCGACTATCGACTGCGGCGAGCGCGCGCAACGCTCAAATCACTCTCCCCACAAGGGCCGCGCTCACCCCATACTGGAAAGCATGACTCGTTCGCCGATCTACGTCGAAATCGATATCACTGCCGACCTCGACACCGTGTGGCGTCTCACCCAAGAGACCGAGTCACACACTCGGTGGGATCTCCGTTTCAGCCGCATCATCCCGGCCGGAGCTCTCGAGGGCGGCGGTTACCGCTTTCGATACGAACGCCGGATGCCGTTCCACACGATCGTGGGAACGGGCACCACTCGAGGCGAGATCACGAGACCCGATGGCACTCGCACGTCCGCGCTCAGGTTCACCACGAGCGACCGGCTTTCCCCGCTCGGCAACGGCCGTGGATACTGGCGCTACGTGCCCATCCCCGGCGGCACGCGCTTCATCACCGGCTACGACTACGAACCGGCGTGGGGACACCTTCTCGACCGTCTCGTCATCCGCCCAGTGGTGGGCTGGCTGACTGCGTGGAGCTTCGACAGCCTGCGCTTGTGGGCCGAAAACGACATCGAACCCCACTCGCCACTGGCTTTCTGGAAACCAGGCCAACCTCGAGCTCGCCGGTGCCGCCGCACCCCGCGCCACGGCCGAGCGATGGATGAGGCCCCGGCCACCCTGTCTACGTTGGAGGCTCCGTGACCTCGATCTTTGCGAGCGTTCTCGGCGACGATTTCGATCGCCTGCACCCGATGCTTCAGAAGCGCTTTGGCGTCGGGATCGAGGCGGGCTACGGGGTCGTGGGCACGGGCACAATGTCGAGCATCCAACGCGGCCCATGGTGGACGGTGCCGTTTCTGTGGATCGGGTGGTTTCGCAACATCCTCACTCCAGACATCGGCGAAAACGTTCCCTTTCGCATCGAGAACTTTCCCTACCGCGACCCCTTCGGTCGCGAGACGGTCACGTTTGTGCGCGAATACTCTGTGCGCCGCAAACCCACCCGCTTCGACGCGACAATGTTGCTCAACACCGCTGGCGATCGCATTGTCGACTACTTGGGCACGCATCAGCACTTGGCCGTCGATCTCGATCTTGCGGTGACCGAGGATGGTTCACTGCAGTTAAGGTCGGATGCCCAACGCTTCTATGAGGGCCCACTCGCGTTCCGCTTCCCGATGCTCTTCAGTGGCCGCGCTGACCTCACCGAATCCTTCGATGATGAGACCAAAGAGTTCGTGATTGCCCTCGAAGTTCGCAACCGCTTCTGGGGGTTTCTCTTCGGTTATTCGGGCCGCTTCACGTGCGAGTTTCCCGACGCCGTCGATGCGCCCCAGCGGCTCAAGCCCGTTAGGCACGAGCTTCGCGAGTAGGGCAAAAGCGACATGCGCCGCTTCTTGCAATTTTGTGGCACCAAAGTGCACTGAAAGTGCACTATACTGCACCAATGGATGAGCCTATCGAAAGTCTTGCGCGTACGATTGGCGCACGAGTGAAGAACGAGCGCCAATCACGCAAGTGGACGCTCGATCAACTTGCCTCACACGCAGGGGTTAGCCGCCGCATGGTCGTCAATGTCGAGCAAGGCACGGCAAATCCCAGTGTGGGCACCCTGCTCCGCCTGAGCGAAACCCTCGGCGTGAGCCTGCCCGCCTTGGTGGAACCTCCCACAGCCAAGAAGGCGAAGCTTACGCGCGCAGGTGCTGGCGCTGCCCTCTGGACGGGCGAGAACGGCGGTCGAGGCATCCTGATGGCCTCCAGCAACACCCCCGAAGCCCTCGAGTTGTGGGAGTGGACTTTAATGCCGGGCGACTCACATTCGAGCGAAGCACACAGCGCTGGCACGCAAGAACTGCTACACGTGCTCGAAGGCGAAATCATGATGACTGTCGCGACCGAGACCTTCGTGCTCGGCGCCAAAGACTCGCTAGCATTCCCCGGCGACGAAGACCACACCTACAACAACAAAAGCCACGAGCCCACACGATTCGTCTTGACCGTACTGGAACCAGGCGTCGGCACATCGACCCGAACGGAGACCTCCCATGTCTAACGCTGAAGCTCACGAGACTTTCTTGAACTCCGCCACCGTTGACCCTGCCGTTTTCGAGCTGCGCCCCGACTACCGTGCGCTACTTCTCGTGATCGAGGGACTCGATGCTGCGCCCAGCAACACGGCCAGCGATGATCTCATCCACGCAGCTGAAGCTTACGCCCGTAGTCTGCTCGCCGATCGGCCTGTGGAGGAACTGCCTCACGTTGCAGTCTGGCGCGAGGCCTACCGGGCATTCGGAGCTAAGCCGCAGCGCACCCGCAACAGCCTCGAAGCACTCACCCGCCGAGCCGCCGAAGGCCTCCCCCGCGTGAACCCGCTCACCGACATCTACAACGCCATCTCCGTGCTGCACCAAGTGCCAGTGGGCGGCGAAGACCTCGCTCTCTACGCGGGACCGGCACGACTCGCTCGTGCTCTCGGCGACGAACCCTTCGAAGCTTTCGCCAACGGGGAAGCAATCGTGGACCACCCCAGCGCTGGCGAGGTCGTGTGGCGCGACGATGCCGGAGTGACGTGCCGCCGGTGGAACTGGCGTCAAGGCCCCCGCACGGCCCTCAGCGATGGCACCACCACGGGTTTCTTCATTTTCGATGCCCTCGAACCGATGACGGATGACGCCCTGCGCGCTGCTGGTGACGCCCTTGTTACCGCGCTCTCCGCCATCAATCCCGCCGTCTCTGTCTCGCAGCGCTTAGTGACCGCACAATGACCACGAGCACGCGCGAACCGCTTCCCGCGTGGTCGATGGCGGTTGCCGCCATGATGCTGATCCAACTGAGCTCAGCCTTTTCCGTTGGCCTCATCGAGCAAGTCGGCGCGGCGGGAACCGCGTGGCTGCGACTGGTATTCGGCGGCATCATCTTCTTGATGATCGCGCGCCCGCAGTTGCGTCGCATCCGTCGTAAAGACGTGGCGCCGATTCTCGGGCTGGGTGTCGCCACGGCAGTCATGTCGGTCGCCTTCCTTTCGGCATTGGAGCACATCCCGCTCGGCACCGCCGTGGCTATCGAGTTTTTGGGACCACTCGCGGTCGCCGCCATTCGAAGCGGTAGCGCTCGGATGCTTGCCTGGCCGGCCTTGGCGCTGGTCGGCGTTGTCCTGCTCACCGAACCGTGGGAGGGTGAAACGAACCTCATTGGCGTGGGTTTCGCGCTGCTCGCCGGAGTGGGCTGGGGCACCTACATATTGCTCACGCAACACGTCGGCGATCGCTTCACGGGCATCAGCTCGCTGTCGATGACCATCCCGATCGCCGCCCTCATGGCGACGTTCGTGGGAGCACCTCAGGTCATCCCCGACTTCGACTGGCGCGTACTGCCCATCGCGCTCGGCTTGGCTCTGCTCTCCCCCGTATTACCGTTCGGACTCGAGATGCTGGCGCTGCGCCGGATGACCCACACGGCGTTCGGAACGCTCATGGCGCTCGAGCCAGCCTTCGGAGTGCTCGTCGGCCTCATCGTGCTGCACCAGATTCCGTCATTCGTGCAGTGGATTGGTATCGGGCTCGTCGTGCTCGCGGGAGCCGGTGCTCAACGCAGCGGCACTCGCACGCCCGCGCCCGAACTCGACCCTGCGCCGCATGCCTAATCACCCCCGCGCATCATTATTCGTGAACCCAAATGAGACGGGCGAAGAATACTAAGTATGAACAACGACAGCGGCGTGATCGAGCGCTCTTTGCGCGACCCTGCCGCCTTCGGTGAACTATTTCACCGGTACGCGGCTTCGCTCCATCGCTATGTTGCCCGGCGTGCTGGGGAGTCCTTGGCGGATGATGTCACGAGCGAAACGTTCCTGATCGCGTTCGAACGCCGAACGGCTTTCGACCTCGGTCGTCAGGATGCGCGCCCCTGGCTTTTTGGGATCGCGACGAATCTCATCCACCGCCACCGAATCGCCGAAGCTCGCACGCTCAAGAGCCTTGAGCGAGCTGCCGCGGAACCGGAATACGACAACAGCCCCAGCGTCGATGAGTTCGTCGATGCTCAGCGGGAAGTGAAGAAAATGGCACGGTGACTGCGACGGATGTCGAGTGCCGACCGCGATTGTCTTCTGCTTTTCGCGTGGGGCGATTTCACCTATAAACAAATCGCACAGAGCCTCGACATCCCGATCGGCACTGTGCGCTCACGAATGAATCGAGCTCGCCGCATTTTGCGCACCGAGCCGCTATCGGAGGAGGTACATCATGGACAAACTCACTTTGCTTCGGACTCTGCGCAATGACGTCGCAGAACCCGGCGCTGAACAACTCGCGCCGTCTCTCGACAAACTAGAGCGCGCTTTTCACTCCACACACGCGCAATCACCTGCGCAAGAAGCAGCCGTGATATCGACCTCGGCTGCTCACACAAATAGCTCCGCTGCACGGCGGCGCTTTGGATTCGCCGGCATCAGCGTCGCGGCAGCATTCGCGCTGGTCGGCGTGCTTGTGGCATCGAACGTGCTCGGGCTAGGAGGCTGGCGCGGTGGAGCAGACCCCGCTGCTGCTGCGATTCTGGAGCGCGCCGCAACCGCAGCTCTCACGTTCTCGGATGCCCCGCTCAGTGAGGGGCAATACCTCCGTGTTTCCAGCCAAAACGTGCACATCACCGACGGGCAAGAAAACAACGGGCCCATCATCACGTACCGGATAAACGAGTCAAGTCAGCTCTATGTTCCTGCCGACCGCACTGACGATTGGGTGTGGGTGCGCAATCCGATCCAGCTCGTCGACGTACTAACCCCCGGTGGCGAGGTCTTCGCGGAGCGGCGTCACCCCACAACCACCGCGGACACGCTCTCGCAACTGTTGCGTGCTCCTGACGGTGCATTTTATGGAAGCTCGAAGGACAGCACTTGGGGAAGCTTCGATGACATGCCCCGAGACCCCTACCTGCTTCTCAACTACATCTACCGAGTGACGCTGGGGGCTGGACCGTCGCCCGACGGCGAAGCTCTAGTCTTCATCGCCGACACCCTTCGTCAAGGGACGGCGCCGGCTGATCTCCGCGCTGCTCTGCTGCGCGCCGCCACGATGATCCCTGGTGTCACCATCACCGATAACGAAGCCACGCTCGACGGGTCGACGGGAACAGCGATTGGCCGGGTCGAGACCAACAATGCGAAGCGTGTGGAAATCATTATCGATCCCACCTCGGGCAGGCTGATTGGCGAACGGGAAGTCGCGGTAGTCGACATTCCAGAATCGGATGTTGTAGCGGGCGACATCTTAAGTTGGTCAAGCGTAGAAACGGCAGTCGTTGACGCTGCCCCTGCCGGTGGCACTCCAGATGGTGTGACCTGCGTGTTTGATCCGCGACCGGAAAGTTTCGGTTGCGCGACGGCAGGCAGCAACTAATGGCTCAGCGTATCGATCCGGGTGAGGCCCAGCGCTCATGACGGTCGATCCCGCCGCAATTCAGCTGCCACCGTGCCAGAGCATCATGATCGCCGAACCGCAGCAGACAATACCCTCGGGTACTCAACAACGCGAATGCTCGTCTAATGATGCCTAGTTGCTGGCAGCGCCATCTCGCCCACGTCCGCTAACGAAAGAAGCGCCGCCGTCCAGTGGACGGCGGCGCTTCTGCGTAACAAGAATTACTTGCTACAGCGTCTGAAAACTACAGAGTTTCGAGAATTTCGCGCATGAGCTTCGCGGCTTCAGACGGCGTCTTGCCGACCTTCACCCCAGCTGCTTCGAGAGCTTCTTGCTTGGCCTGAGCAGTTCCGGCTGAGCCGGAAACGATCGCGCCAGCGTGACCCATGGTCTTACCCTCTGGTGCAGTGAAACCTGCGACGTAGCCGACAACGGGCTTCGTGACGTGAGCCTTGATGTAGTCAGCGGCACGCTCTTCGGCGTCTCCACCTCCATCACGAAGCGTTCCATCACACCATCGGTGTAGCCGGCTGCCGCTTCGGCTCCTGCAGAGGCAGTCATGTGCGAGTCGCAGGTGCCGCCAAATGCGTAGTCAAGAGCTTGCCGGACGCCCTGAGAAGCGACCCCTCGCTTCCATCTGGCTATCCCTCCGCGCATGCGTCAGGAATACCTCACACTCAATAGTGCCTGCGTGCATTACATTATCTTTCTCTCCTAATCGTTACCCGTATCGGTTACTCCTCCTCTCGTAGAGAGCATGTTTCATCGTGCATCCTGCACGTCCTTCTCTCTCCTGCTCCGACATCGCCATCGTCGGGGCAGGAGATGCTGTCGCCAGCACAGCGTCTCCAAGCGTGCTGAAAACCGCAAACGTGACAGGGGCACACAGTCAGACCGGAACAAAACGGGGATTGGTCTGTGAGCGACGTGAGACTTTAGAGATGTCACGCGCACCGGCCGTGGGTAACTTCGACTACGACCACACGAAAGCCATCCGCCGACGCGGATCAGTGGCGTGGCAAAAAATGAGTTGGGCCACCGACACGGATGACGAAGAGCGGCTGAACATGTGAACGCGTCAGCAGCGCCGACGTGGCATCTTGAGCCCCGACACCCTAAGCGTGCGGTAAGACGCGCACGCTTCCGATAACAGTCGTTCCGGAGCGACAATCAAAAACGTCGAAGACACAAGGTTTCGGCAGCGATCGCGTAAACCGCAGTTTTACCCCCCATACGACCATGTTTTGGCCACTCGTGTGCTGGTGGTCAAAAATGATCGTTTCTGGTTGGTGTCAGAGAGTTCCGCGATGATGAGGAGCCCACGAACGGAAGGACGAGGCAGTTCATCACGCTCCCTGAGGTGGCTGCGGTGCTATCGATCCTCATCAGCGTCGCTAATGCTGTGATTCTCATCACGCTTGCGGCTTAAATCGGCCGGAACGATCGTTTATGGGTCGGTCAGGTTACAGCCTGATCGTGCCGTCACCCCGCTGAGGTACTGCGGCTTTACGCCGTTGGCCTTTGCTTCTTATTGCGCCTATTAGAGCTACATCGAGAATGACATCCTCTTGCTGATTCGTGCGGACTAGCGGCTCGGCACACGCGATGGCAGGTTCAACATTGTTGCAGTTTCCCTGAGCAAATATCTGATGATGAAACAGGCAACGGGGTGCTGGCAAAGAAGGTCGGCGTTTACAATGACCGCAGCAGAACTCTCAACGATGACCAGACAACGGAGGTCGCGAGGCGTGCGGCTGCAGGGGAAACAAAAGCACCACTTGCTCGGGAGTTCAGCACAAGTCTTCAAACGATCTACGAGTACCTTCCGCCAAGCTCGCGATAGAACGCATCGTTGGACTAGTCCGGGTCGTTTATCGGTCGCGGTTTCGCAACCCGGATAAGAGCGGCAACCTGGGCGCTGCACGCCTCCTAGAAGGAGCAGTAGGAATCCGACCGAAAATTCTCTCACCTTCCATGAGAATGTGGCTTTCTACCCGGACCATAATGACGGACAGCATGAGATCATTTGAGACCCTTTGATGGCCTGCCGTGATGCTCAGATGCCTTCGTAGCCTTCCTCAGAAAGGAAGGCTACGAAGATGTATGATTAGGAGCGACTAGGGGGGGCGATGAAGACCGTAACTGTTATAGCCGTGCTATTCACAGTAGCGCTCGTTATCTCACTCGCGGCTTTGCTCTTTTTCAGCTTTCGAACACCTGCCGGAGAGATCAATTGCTACACCCCCGACAACTCGGACTTCGATACTCCGATTTGTCCTTGAGCTTTAATAGTCCGTGATTGTCATCAGTCTTACTCCTCGATCTATAGCGGACATCGCTGGGTAAATAGGCGAAATTAATGCCGTGCCCGAGCACAGCCTGTTTTCATATTGAAGACCAGAACACGCATAGCTTCCATTCCGGATTCCGGATATGATCCCAGTTGCATACACGCCGTTGGTATTAGGACTCTGAAAATTGAAGGCTGGCCCGCCGCTGTCTCCTTGGCCGACAGGAATAAGGTTCGCTGAGTTCACTGTCTCAACCAGAGGTCCGATACCAGACGGTGCACCTCCCCCGTAGTTCACGTAAACATTAATGTCTGTAATCGTGTTGTAACAGAAGGTCCCACTGTAAGATCCGGAAAAGCACCAGGCTCCTCCAACAACCGGGACCTGACCGTCGACGACAATCCAGCGAGTCCCGGAATTGTAAGCCCCCAAGAACATTTGCGGGTAGTAGAAACGGAGGCTATCTGAGACGCCCGACTGAGCGGGGTCGTTCACCATAAGCGCAACGTCCTTGTACCGCGCAACATATTGGGAAGACTTATTACCGAAAAAATTGTTACTGACGGTGGTCCAGGCTCCGGGTCCATATGCACCGCAATGGTTGGCGAACATCATTCCCTGAGATTTGACTACGTCAGGGGCAGGTTCGCCGATCTGAACGCTAAAGCCGCTTGTACAACCGCCGCCCCCTCTTTTGATCCGCCCGCCGCTTGCGTACGGTGCCACCTGACTGACTCGATTATTAGTAGTTTGGACTTCACCCGTCGATACAAAATTGACGGGAAAAGACGCACTAGCCCCTAACGGTCGCTAGTGGATTCGCGTGGAGTAACGTTGCGAGCTTCGCCATTAGCGCTTGCAAGAGCGACTTCAATGCCGGTCCCATCATGCAACGCTGTCACGGACGTAACCTCGGGCCAGGTTTTAGCGAGGCTTTCAGCCATCTCTTGTGCTGCTGCGTTGAGGTCCATTCCGGAGTAGACCATCGGCCGAACTTGGACTGGCAATGAAACTTTCCGGGAAGTCTCTGCCAAGAGCCGGATGGCCTCTTCTGGCAACGAGCCATTCCACCAGACAAGCACCTCTCTTGTTTCCTTTACCCACTCAACAGGACCGTAGCCTCTAGTGTTTCCGTACTCGTTCCAGAGGGCGTTGGCTAGCTCAAATACTTCCGGTGGAGTATCCTCATTGAAGTTTTTCCACTCCGACGGCGACCCTGATCCCTCTACAATCCCGGTCTTCTCGAATTCTTGGAGGATTGACTCCATCTTTTCTCGATTAACCTCTGCTTTTAGCGGATCGCTCTCCACCACCTTTGAATCTCCGTCGTCGACTTCAGATGATGCCATCGCGACACTTGGCGTCATCACAGCCAGAAGTACCAGAGTGGCACTCCCCCGCTGTTGCCACTTGCTCCCCACCTCATGTGCCGGTCACCATTCGGAATACTTCGATTGCTGCGGCGTGAACGTTACCTCCGTGTGCGTGGATCTCTTTCTCGAACGTGTTGATCGCGAGCTCAAGGTTTTCTTCCTCAGCACTGATCGGCTCGGGGCCGAAGTCGTCTTGCATGTCCCTTGGTGCTCTCTCTACTGCCGGATCCGAAACTTGTTCTGGCTTTACTGGCAGCTGTCGCACTGGGTTTCGTCTGCTGGATCGACCGGCACGATGTATTCATCTGCTGCCGCGATGGTGTGACCTGGTGTGGCTGTTCCGTCTAGCTCAACGTGGCAAGTCTGGGCAATGATTGTGATGTTTTCCATGTTCTTCTTCTCTTCCATATATTTTTTGCCAAAACGGCACTTAGTGCCGATGGGAGGAGAAGCGCAACACAACCCGTAGGGCTGCGGGGCGAAGAATTTTGGCGCGAAATAAGGGAGCTTGCGACCGCGCGCCAAAAATCTTCGGAGGAGCTGACGGCAGAATGCCGTTTGTGTTTCGTGAAGCCGACCGTACAATCGCTCGCAGAGCGCTTTGGCAAAAATGTGAGCGCCAGCTCACCGGCGGAACTGCGGCGCTACGCCGTCGATTGATACTTGCTGTGGCGTCTATTTGAGGTACACCCTAAACAGGCGTCAAGGTGAGCCGCCGCTCGCCCAGCAAGTACATGTCAATCTTAGGCCCTCAATCCCTTTTCTCGACACACGATCAGCAGGGCCTTAGAGTTGCCTTGACATTATTGGCGCGAGGATCCGTGACTCAGACGTTTGGCTACATCCAAGTCAGTACTTTGGGCCAGCACGCGACCCGTTAGCTCGATGGCCGCCGTCCTGCTCTCCGCAAAGGGTGCGTTCACGGAATTGGAAAGAGCACTCATTCGTAAACGACAGCACGAGGGCATCTCCTTTCCCAAGAAAGACGGCGTTTACAAAGGTCGAAGCCGCGCGCTCAATGATGATCAAGCAGCCGAGGTGGCGAGGCGTGCTGCAACAGGAGAGGCGAAAGCAGCAGTAAATAGATACGTGAGTGCTCTACCGGCCCAGTCGATGACCATTCCCATCGCCTCGATCATGGCAACCTTCGTTGGAGCACCTCAGGTCTTGGCAGACTTCGACTTGTGAATTCTGCCGCTTGCGCTCGGCTTGGCGCTGCTCTCCCCCGTGCTGCCCTTCGGGCTCGAGATGATGGCGCTGCGCCGGATGACCCACACTGCATTCGGAACACTCATGGCACTCGAGCCGGCCTTCGGAGTGTTCGTCGGCCTGATCGTGCTACACCAGATTCCTTCATTCGTGCAGTGGATCGGCATCGGCCTCGTGGTGCTCGCGGGCGCCGGAGCCCAGCGCAGCGGCACTCGCACGCCCGCGCCCGAACTCGATCCCGCGCCGCACGCCTAGCGCGAGCGGTTCGCGGTAGCCCGATCGCATCAGTTCTGGATCACTTAACCGACAAGCGCCGCTCGTCACGAGGACGAGCGGCGCTTGGAGTAGCGAGAAGTACTGACTACAGAGTTGCGAGAATTTCGCGCATGAGCTTGGCAGCTTCAGACGGCGTCTTGCCGACCTTCACACCAGCAGCTTCAAGAGCTTCCTTCTTGGCCTGAGCGGTTCCGGCAGAGCCAGAAACGATCGCACCAGCGTGACCCATGGTCTTACCCTCGGGAGCCGTGAAGCCAGCAACGTAACCCACAACGGGCTTCGTGACGTGAGCCTTGATGTAGTCAGCGGCGCGCTCTTCAGCATCTCCACCGATTTCACCAATCATGACGATCGCCTTAGTCTCGGGGTCCGCCTCGAACGCTTCAAGAGCGTCGATGTGTGTCGTGCCGATGATGGGGTCGCCACCGATACCGATTGCGGTCGAGAATCCGAGGTCGCGCAGTTCGTACATCATTTGGTACGTGAGCGTTCCCGACTTGGAGACGAGACCGATCGGGCCCTTGCCGGTAATGTTCGCGGGCGTGATGCCAACGAGTGCTTCACCCGGTGTGATGATGCCTGGACAGTTCGGCCCGATGATGCGGGTCTTGTTGCCCTTATTCTGCGCGTACGCCCAGAACTCGGCCGAGTCACCGACGGGAACACCCTCGGTGATGATGACGAGCAACGGCATTTCGGCGTCGATTGCTTCGATGACAGCATCCTTGGTGAAAGCCGGAGGAACAAACGCGATCGAAACATCCGCTCCCGTCTTTTCCATTGCTTCAGCAACGGTGCCGAACACGGGCAGCTCGACATCGCCGTGAAGAACCGTGGTGCCGGCCTTACGGGCGTTGACGCCGCCAACAACCTGGGTGCCCGCCGCGAGCATGAGAGCGGTGTGCTTGGTGCCCTCACCGCCGGTGATGCCCTGAACGATGACCTTCGAATCCTTGTTGAGGAAAATTGACATGCTCGGTTCCTTACTTCGCGGCGTTGGCGAGTTCGGCAGCCTTATCGGCGCCCTCGTCCATAGTGGCGGCTAGCGTCACGAGGGGGTGGTTCGCTTCAGCGAGAATCGCGCGACCCTCCTCGACCTTGTTGCCGTCGAGACGAACAACCAGTGGCTTGTTGGCGGCGCTGCCGAGTTCGGCGAGCGCACCCACAATTCCCTTGGCAACAGCGTCGCAGGCGGTGATTCCACCGAAGACATTCACGAACACACTCTTGACCTGAGGGTCGTTGAGAATAACGTCGAGTCCGGCGGCCATGACCTCTGCGGATGCTCCACCCCCAATGTCGAGGAAGTTGGCGGGTTTCACGTTGCCGTGGTTTTCGCCAGCGTAGGCAACAACATCCAGCGTCGACATGACGAGGCCAGCACCGTTACCGATGACACCAACTTCACCATCGAGCTTGACGTAGTTGAGGTCGTTGGCCTTAGCCTTTGCCTCGAGCGGGTCAGCGGCAGCAGCGTCTTCGAGCTCTGCGTGCTTGGGGTGACGGAACTCGGCGTTCTCGTCGAGCGATACCTTGCCATCGAGAGCCAGAATCTGGCCATGTTCGGTGAGCACGAGTGGGTTGACCTCAACGAGCGTTGCGTCTTCGCCCTTGTAGACGTCATAGAGCTTCACGAAGACGGGAGCAACCTTGTCGACGAGCTCTGCCGGGAAGTTGGCAGCCTTCGCGATCTCGGTGGCCTTAGCGAGGTCGATACCCTGCATGGGGTTGATCTCGATCTTGGCGAGAGCCTCGGGGCGCTCAACAGCAAGAACCTCGATCTCCACGCCGCCCTCGACGCTGCACAGCGAAAGGTAGGAGCGGTTTGCTCGGTCGAGCAACACGGAGAAGTAGAACTCCTGCGCGATGCGAGCACCGGCAGCAATCATTACTCGCTTGACCGTGTGGCCGTTGATGTCGAGACCAAGGATCTGCTCGGCTGCGGCGAATGCGTCATCGGCGTTGTGAACGACCTTGACACCACCCGCTTTGCCGCGACCGCCGGTCTTGACCTGGGCCTTGACGACAACGGTTCCACCGATTTTCTCGGCTGCTGCTTTGGCTTCTTCTGGGGTGTCGGCAATTAGGCCGGCAAGTACTGGTACGCCATAAGACTCAAATACGTCTCTGGCCTGGTACTCATATAGATCCACGCTGCTCATTCCAATCCGCGCGTAATGGTGAGTGGGGAAGGCGGCGAATCGGTGCCAAATTGGTCGGCTCCATGAGTCGCACGCCAATAGAAAACCTTACCGTGCCTAGCGTTGAGTGTTTTCCGATAGCGGGCTGTAGAGAGCGAAAGATCGGGAAATCTTGTGGCTCAGCGCTCCTAAACTGGGTGCGTGCCCGCATCCGACCCCCTCAGAATTGCGGATGTCTCTGCCGACGTTGCGCTGTTAGCGGGCGGCGGCGCGGCCATTCTGTTGCAAATCGCGCACCCTGCAGTGGGTCAGGCGGTCGCTGAGCACAGTGACTTTGCGCGGCGCCCCTTGGATCGTTTGAACGGCACCCTCACCTACCTCTACGTCACCGTTTATGGCACACCGGCTGAGGCTGCCGAGGTTGCTCGGCGGGTGGGCGCGGCTCATCGTCCGGTGCGCGCGGAAGGTTATGACGCCCGGGATCCGCAACTGCAGTTGTGGGTGGCTGCGACGCTTTACGACACAGCGATGCGGGTGCGCGAACTTGTCTTTGGCCCGCTGCGCGAGGTCGATGCCGAAGCTCTGCTCAGCGACTATGCGGTGATCGCGACGGCGCTGGGCGTTCCGCGTGCGCTGTGGCCGTCCGACCGTGCGGCGTTCGCGGCCTACTGGAACGAGAGCGTGGCTTCGTTGAGCGTCACGGACGCGAGCCGAGGAGTTGCCCAGCAGTTGCTTCATCCGACCGGCGGGCCCTCGTGGTTGCGCGCAGTAATGCCGCTCGTTCGAGTTCTCACGGCCGGTCTTCTGCGCCCGGAACTCCGCGAGGCGTATGCCCTCCCCCACCACCAGAAACGCTTCGATCGGATCATGCGGATCACTCGCGCGATCTACCCCCGCTTGCCTCGGTGGCTGCGTTTCGCGACTCAGCGCCGATATCTGGCGGCGTTCCGGCGCTCGCTGGCGGACGGCAGCTAGAGCCGCAAGCCGCGAGCAGCCGCCACCGCTAGACGAGCTCGAATTCGATCGATCCTGTCGCGATGTTTGCGGAAATCAGCCGAACGCGCACGGTGTCTCCCGCCGACACAGTTCCCGAAACGTGGGCCGTAATGACAGGTTCGGCAATCTGGATGACGCCACCGTCGCCGCGCTGCGACACCACGGCGGCCTCGAACTCGTCACCCAGTCGCGGCCTCAACAGTGCCGCTTCAATGGCATCGACCGAGGCGCGCTCGAATTGCGACGCTAGTTGACTCGTGCGGCCCATGATTTTCGGCAATTCCGGCAGAGCGTCACGCACCCACTTGGGCACGTCTCTACCGGCAACAAGTGCTTCGCACGCTACGAGCACGAAGCGGTCGACGAGTCGACGCAGCGGAGCTGTTGCATGAGCGTAGGGCGCTGCAACAGCCGCTTGAATAGTGTCTTCGGGCAGCTCACCGTCAAAGGGTGTGTAGCCAGCACCTCGGAACAACGACGTTGCTGCGTGAGTTGCCGCGAGCGCGCGCGGGTCGGTGTGGTCGAGAGTGCGCAAGTACTCGCCATAGTTCTGGTTCTCGGGCCACGGGCATCCAAGGCTCGCCACTTGACGGCGGAACTGCTCGAGCGTCTCCTCGTCGGGCGCCGGCATCGTGCGCAGAATGCCGACTTTGCCGTCGAGCATGATGCGAGCGGCTTCCATGCCCGTCATGAGCGAGACGTGCGCGTTGTATTCCTCGATGGGCAAGTTCGCGCGACGCTCAATTACATAGTGGCCGTCGACAACGGAAACTTCTTCGTCGGGGCGATTGAGGCTAGCCCCGCCGCGCTGGCGTTCGAGCTCGGTGCGCAAGCGCCCGAACTCAGGCAGCAGCGAGAGGGATTCGTCCGCGTAGCCCTTGTCGAGCAGCTCTTGAACTTCGAGGTAGTTGTACTGGCGACGGTTACGCACTTGAGCGCGAACGAGAGTTGTCGCGATCACCGCGCCCGCGGCATCCAGATCGAAGGTCCACACAAAAGCGGGTCGAGTCGCGCCCGCGAGAAGCGACGCGGCATCTTCACTGATGACCGTCGGATGCAGCGGCACGCGGCCATCGGGACCGTAGAGAGTTTGACCACGCTTGCGAGCCTCAGCATCAACCGCGGACCCCGGGAGTACAAAAGCCGGAACTTCGGCGATGGCGTACATCACTCGAAGGGTTTCTCCCGTGCGTTCGAGATAGAGCGCCTGGTCGAGGTCTGTCGCGTCCTCGGGATCAATTGTGACGAAAGGGATGCCCGTGAGATCGAGTTCAGGAGGCTCGAACGCGGCCACCGCAGCATCGGCCGCTTCCTCCACCTCTGCGCTGAACTCCGTCGGCAGGTCGAGATCGACCCGCACTGCCGCGAGTGCTTTCGCTAGCTCGTCGTCAGTATCGAGCGGGCGAAGGCGAGGCACCACGAGCCGGGGTTCGCCGTGATGCGGCGCTCCCGAGTGCGGTGACCCTTCGGAATCACAATTTCTCAATAGGAGCAATCTTGATGAGGAGGCGCTTGCGGCCCGCGGTATCGAACTGAACGTCAGCGATACTCTTCGGACCGGCGCCCGTCACTTGGTTCACGGTGCCATCACCAAAATCGGTGTGCCGGATGCGGTCGCCCGCCGCGAGCGTGAGGTCGCCGTTGTCGCGCACCGTTGCGGTGACCGCGTTGGCCCACTCGGTCTTCGCGCGCGGTGGTGCCGGAGGCAGACCGCCGGAGGCCGCTTGCCGCAGTGAGCCTGCCCACGAGCCACCACTCCCGCTGCCGTCGCGGCGCGCGTTGAGCGCTCGAGATTGGGTTCCGCCGCGCGAGTTGGCCATGCCAGGCGATTGCTTCCACTCGATGAGTTCGGTCGGAATTTCTTGCAAGTAACGGCTCGGCATCGCCACGTTCACTTCACCAAACTGGGCGCGAGTCATGGCGAGCGAGAGGAAGAGTCGTTTGCGGGCACGCGTGATGCCCACGTAGAACAGTCGACGCTCCTCGGCTGGACCACCCGGTTCGTTGGCCGACATGCGGTGCGGCAGAAGATCTTCTTCGACACCGGTGAGGAACACCGAGTCATATTCGAGGCCCTTCGCGGTGTGCAGCGTCATGAGCGACACTGTTCCGCTGGAGTCGTCGAGATCGTCGGCCGCTGCGACCAACGAAACTTCGGTGAGAAAGTCAAGAAGAGTGCCCTCGGGGTTGTTCTTGCCAAACTCCTTGGTGACCGCAACGAGCTCATCGACGTTCTCGGCGCGCGCCTCATCTTGAGGGTCTTGAGAGGCACGCAGCGCAGCAAGGTAACCGGAGCGTTCAAGAAGCTCGGTCAAAATGTCGGCGGGCTTGCTCGTCGCCACCTTCGCCATCACCTCATCGAGCACCTCGGCCAAGCCCACAATCGCTTTCCTCACCTTGGGGCCAAGGCCGAGCTCGGAGGCGTTGCGCATCGCATCGCGCAGGGTCATGCCACGGTCATCCGCCCACGCCTGCAACGCTGCTTCCGTGGCCGGACCAATTCCGCGCTTCGGGGTGTTCATGATGCGACGCAAAGCCAGCGGATCGGCCGGGTTAGCGACCGCAATCAAGTAACCGAAAGCATCCTTGATTTCGGCGCGCTCATAGAACTTTGTGCCGCCGAGCACTCGGTACGGCAGGGCCGCGCGAATGAAGATCTCTTCAAGCGCGCGAGTCTGCGAGTTCGTGCGATAGAAGACGGCGATGTCTTTGTAGGCAACGCCTTCGTCGTGCAGCTTCTGAATCTCATCGGCCACGAACTGCGCTTCGTCATGACCTGAATAGCCCGTGAAGCCGACGATCTTGTCGCCAGCGCCCACGGTCGTGAATAGCTTCTTATCTTTGCGATCGAAGTTGTGAGAGATCACCGCGTTGGCGGCATCCAGAATCGTCTGAGTCGAGCGGTAGTTCTGCTCAAGCAAGATCACGGTCGACCGCGGAAAGTCGCGCTCAAACTCGACAATATTGCGGATGTCGGCCCCACGGAACGCATAAATCGACTGGTCGCTGTCGCCAACCACGGTCAGCGAGGCGGCATCGAGCTCGTTGGTGTTGCCCTGCACGAGCACGCCGGGCGAGGTCTCGAACTGCTCAGGAGCCGGCGGCTTCGTCAGCTCGCGAATGAGTGAATACTGTGCGTGGTTGGTGTCCTGATACTCGTCAACCAGGATGTGCTTGAAACGACGCTGATACGTCGCGGCGATGTGGGGGAACGCCCGGAACAAGTAGACCGTCTGACCAATAAGGTCATCAAAATCGAAAGCGTTCGCGTCGCTGAGTCCGCGCGTGTAGCGGCGGAAAACCTCAAGGAACTTCTTCTCCGTCGGGTCGTTCATGTTGGCATCCCGCGCGAAACCGTCGACGTCGGTTAGCTCGTTCTTGAGCTGCGAAATGCGGTTCGCCGCTTTGCTGACAGTGAGACCGAACATGTCGGCATCGAGTTCTTTGAGAATGCGCTTGAGCAGCGCCTTGCTGTCGGCCGAGTCGTAAATGGTGAAGTTCTTGGAGAAGCCGAAGGCTTCTGCTTCACGCCGCAGAATACGAACACACGCGGAGTGGAAAGTAGAGATCCACATCCCTTCGGCGGAGTCACCGACAATCGCCCCCACTCGCTCGCGCATTTCTGCGGCGGCTTTGTTGGTGAAGGTGATCGCAAGAATCTGGCTCGGCCACGCTTCGCGCGAGCGCAACAGGCCAGCGATGCGGCGGGTGAGCACACTGGTTTTGCCAGACCCTGCACCGGCCACAATAAGCAGCGAGGGTCCGCGGTATTCGACGGCCTCACGCTGACGAGGATTGAGCCCATCGAGCAGGGGATCGCCAACGGGATTGCCGTCATCAGAGCGGCCAGGGTCAGTGGAGTCAAGAGCTGTCGTCATTGCCCCTCGACTCTACCCGCGCGCGGTGACCGCGAGGTCGGGTTGGTCGGCAAAGACGCCGTCGAGACCGGAATCCATAATGGTGCGAAACTCCGACATCCAGTTGCCGTAGTGCTCAGGTTGTTTGCTTGAACGGAGGTTCTTCGGCAAGAACCTGTTCTCGGCACGCAAAGTCCAACAGAAGACGAGCAACCCCGCGGCATGCGCCCGAGCAACGAGATCGTTCGTGCCCGTGAGGCTTCCCGCGAGATCTTTGACCATGAGCATTTTCTTATCGACGCTGATGCCATCGACTTCAGCCGCGAGCGTGGCAAGGCCAGCGTCGGTGAGGTGGTCGGCATAGCTGCGCGCTTTCGATCCGAAGCGCGCAATCAAATCAGACGGTGCCCCGCTCGACTCGAGCAAGAACACCAGTTGCCCCGGAATTCCACGATCCCGGATGCTGTGCAGCACACTCTGCTCAAACGATTCGATAATCAGGTTGTCGGCTGTCGCCCACCCGCTCACGTCTCGCGCGAAGAGCTCGTCGAGCGGCAGCCCGATCGAGGCGAAGTAGCTCGCGTGTTTGATCTCGGCAACAATTTTCAAGGGACGACGCGTCGCTTCTGGATGCTGATCAACGATCTCGAGCAGGTCGACCAATCGAAGAATCGGTGATCCATCATTGTGGGTCGTGCTCGCTTGCCGCACTGCGGGCAGCCGCTCCCGCGCCCGCAAGGTCGACAGTTCTTGCCACGTGAAGTCTTCAGTGAACCAGCCTGTGATCGCGTCGCCGTCAATCGTCTTCGAGGTGCGCCGAGCCGCAAATTCCGGATGCTCGGCAACATTGGTTGTGCCCGAAATCTCGTTCTCGTGCCGCAACACCAGCACGCCATCCCGCGTTGCGACAATGTCGGGTTCAACAGCATCCGCCCCCAACGTGAACGCAAGGTCGTAGGCAGCTCTAGTGTGCTCTGGACGATACCCGCTTGCCCCGCGGTGCCCGATCACAAGCGGGCGAGTGATGATGCTCATTGAGTCAAGAATATGCGCTTGACCTGCCCGCACTAATATTGGGGCATGCCCGAATGCTCGTCGTGTGCTGCCTCAGTGCAGCCGGAGTGGAAGTTCTGCATTTATTGCGGAGAGCCCACCTCGGCCGATGACGTGCGCCCGGCACCATTGGCTACTCCCCGAACAAATCCGATCGCGATTCTCGCGCTCATCCTCGCCGCCATCGGTGGAGCTCCCGCTCTCATTTTTGGGCATATCGCGATAAGCCAGATCAAGGAGACGGGCGAGCGCGGCCTGGTACTAGCCCGTATCGCAACAATTCTCGGCTACATCTGGGTGGTTGTGTGGGGCATCCTGTTGTATTCACTTCTCACCAATGGCAACTAGACGCTTCTCGCTCGCCCGCGACTGGGAGCCGACTCGACGCCTGCCGCTCAAGTGGGGGCGCTACGCCGACCGCTATATCTCCGGGCTTGTGCTCATCATTGCTGGCGCGATGCATCTGCAGGGCGCCAACAACTACACCCTCATCATCTTGCTCATCGGCACAACGTCGACTGTCGTGGGCTGGTCGATCATGCCCGCCCGAGGGTGGCGCCGGATGATCGTGGCCCTGCCTGCCGTCAGCCAAATCTGGATCATGCTCACGGGTCCCATGTCGATGTGGACCCTCGTGATTCCGCTGCTCTGTTGGCTCATCGTGCGACATCGACCACTCGTCTCGTATCTGGCTCTGGCCCTTCCTCTCGCCAACGGGATCATTCTGCCGCGGTTCTTTCAGGAGTATTCCTCTATGCCACAGGCACTCACCATTTCAGCGGTAGTGCTGATCGCTGCCGCCTGGGTCGCTCAAATGATCGCTCAGAGCGCAGCCAAGCGGCGCTGAAAAACCGGCATTTCTCAGCAAATTCCGGTAGTTTTGTGGTGCGTCACTAACGTGTGGCGCCACACCAAACAGAGGAATCATGGCACTCAATAACCCCGCTTTCTCCCGCGATGCTGCGTTTAGCTCGCGCGGCGGAATCGCCGTAGCGAACCAGGTATCCAACCAGCAGCTCAACGACATGTACAACCGCGAGTCGGCTCCCGACTCCGGCGACGTCATGACCGTCGAAGACACCATTGCCAAAACCGTCGGAGCATTCGCCCTCCTTCTTGTTGGTGCAGCAATTGGCTGGATCGCCGACATGCCCCTGCTCTGGATCGGCGCCGGGCTCGTCGGCTTCGTGCTGGCTCTCGTCAACATCTTCAAGAAGCAGCCCTCCGGCGCTCTCGTCCTCGCCTACTCCGCCTTCGAAGGAGTCTTCGTCGGCGGTATCTCGCGCTACTACGAAACTGCCTTTGGCGGTGTAGTCACTCAGGCCGTTGTCGCCACGATCATCGTGGTTGGTGTCACGCTGGCACTCTTCGCCAGCGGCAAGATTCGCGCCTCCAAGAAAGCCACCAAGGTCTTCCTCATCGCGATGGTCGGCTACGTCATCTTCTCGCTTGTCAACATGGTTCTCATGTTCACCGGTGCGACCGACGATGCGTTCGGTCTTCGCAGCGCTGAAATCCCGTTCCTCGGAATTCCTTTCGGTGTCGTGCTCGGTGTGCTTGTCGTCATCATGGCGGCATACTCGCTCGTGCTCGACTTCGACTTCATCCAGAAGGGCGCCGCCAACGGCGCACCTCGTGCCTACGGCTGGAAGGGTGCTTTCGGCATCATGGTCACCGTGATCTGGCTGTACCTCGAGTTGCTGCGCTTCTTCGCGATTCTTCGCGACTAACTTCACCGCGCATCGACAAAGCCCCCGTCACCTCGGCAGCAGCCGGGTGGCGGGGGCTTTGTTGTTAGCGCTTAGCGGCCTCGGCCGAGACGGCCTCGGCTCAAGACGCGTGAAGGCCAGAAATGGCCTTCACCTTCAGCGTCTTACTCCCACTCAATCGTTCCTGGCGGCTTCGACGTGACGTCGAGAACCACGCGGTTCACCCCATCCACCTCGTTGGTGATGCGGTTGGAAATCTTGGCGAGCACGTCGTACGGCAGGCGTGTCCAGTCAGCGGTCATTGCGTCTTCGGATGAGACCGGACGCAGCACGATCGGGTGACCGTAGGTGCGGCCATCGCCTTGCACGCCCACCGAGCGGACGTCAGCGAGGAGCACAACAGGGCACTGCCAAATTGTGTCATCGAGGCCAGCAGCGGTGAGCTCGGCGCGAGCGATCGCATCGGCCTTTCGCAGCAACTCAAGACGTTCATGCGTCACTTCACCGATAATGCGGATGCCGAGGCCGGGTCCAGGGAATGGCTGGCGGCCAACAATGACCTCCGGCAGTCCCAACTCGCGACCGATCGCGCGCACTTCATCCTTGAACAGGGTGCGCAGCGGCTCCACGAGCTCAAACTGCAGGTCTTCGGGGAGCCCACCGACGTTGTGGTGGCTCTTGATGTTGGCGGTGCCTGTTCCTCCGCCACTCTCCACGACATCCGGGTACAGGGTGCCCTGAACGAGGAACTTGACCTTCTCGCCGTCGCCCTGTGCTTCAAGCACGAGCGCTTCAGCTGCGTTCTCAAAGCTTCGGATGAATTCGCGCCCGATGATTTTGCGCTTCGTTTCGGGGTCAGTGACCCCGGCGAGAGCATCCATGAACTGGTCAACAGCGTCGACGGTGACGAGGCGAACACCGGTGGAGGCGACATAGTCCTCTTCGACCTGGCGACGCTCATCCTGACGCAAGAGCCCGTGGTCGACAAAAATGCAGACAAGCTGGTCGCCAACGGCTTCGTGCACGATCGCGGCGGCGACGGCGGAATCGACTCCACCGGAGAGACCGCAAATCACCTTCGCCGAACCGACCTGCTCACGGATGCGTGCAACCTGCTCAGCGATCACATTGCCGCTGTTCCAATCGGCGGGGATGCCCGCAGCATCATGCAAGAAATTCTCGAGCAGGCCTTGACCGTGCGTCGAGTGCTTGACCTCGGGGTGCCACTGCACTCCGTACAGCCCACGTTCTACGCTCGAGAAGGCGGCAACCGGAGTCGCTTCGCTGCTCGCCAACACCGCAAAACCTTCAGGAGCTTCCGTCACAGCATCGCCGTGACTCATCCACACCGTTTGCTCCGATGGCTGATCGCCCAAGAGGTTTCCGCCGCCACCCTGAACGGTCATATCAGTGGCGCCATATTCGCGCAGGCCCGTCTTCGCGACAGTGCCGCCGAGCTGGCGCGCCATCACTTGGAAGCCGTAGCAAATACCAAAAACAGGAACCCCCAACTGAAGAATTCCCGGGTCGAGGTCGGGTGAGCCGGGCTCGTAGACACTCGAAGGCCCACCACTCAGCACAATGCCAGCCGGGTTCTTTGCCGCGATCTCTGCGGCGGTGATGGTGTGAGGAACAATCTCGCTGTACACGTTCGCTTCACGAACGCGGCGTGCGATCAATTGCGCATACTGCGCGCCAAAATCGACGACGAGAACGGGACGAGCGTTCGTGTCTGCGGACGGTGCCGTGGTGTCGGTCATGCAGTTGCCTTTGCGGAGTCAGCGCCGGCCGCGTGAGCAGCTGCAGCGGATTCGAGTTTCGCGATCTTTGCCTCAACGAGGCGAGGTACCTGACGTTCGAGGAAGAACGACAGAAGAGGGATAACGCCGCCGAGAGCGATGTAGAGGAAACGCAGGAACGAATACCGCGTCAAGCGCCAGAGGATGAAATCGGCAGCAACGTAAAACACGTAGAGCCAACCGTGAACGATCAGGATGATCGTCGAGACGTTGATGCCCTGCACGAGTTCCTTGGGCGTCAGCGTCAAAAAAGCGGAGGGGCCATTGAGCTCGATGTCGCCGCCGAATCCATAGCGAAACACCATCATGAGGCACAGCACGAGCAGGAAGGTACCTGTGATGATCGACGACACCTTGTAGAACGACAGGGTGCGACGAATGTTGGGAATATCTGAGAGCCGGGGACCGAGAGCCATGGTTCTAGTCTACGGCGGGGTGAGGGGTGGGAGCTTCCCGTTCCTCTTCCCACACATCCCGCACGAGGCGGTACCAGAGGAAGACAGCGAAACCAGCAAACACGACCCATTCGACCGCATAGAACACGTTGAGCAGATTGATCGAGACTTCGGTCGACGGCGGCGGAGAATCGATCGCCTCAAGATCAGCAGGCGCCTCGAAACTGACCACGTAGCCGCCATAGGTGCCAGCCGGAACCTCGGCCCAGAGATTAACGAGTTCCGAGACCGCGAGAGCAGTGCGCTCCCCCTCCTCAAAATCAGACTGTTGAGGTGACTCAGTCGGCAACAGTCGCCCGGTGAAGGACGACGCGGGAGGGGATGCTTCTAAGCGGTCGATAGCGGATGCCGCGGCATCCGAAGTCGCAGCCCAACCAAGTGCGATGGCCACACTTGCACCGCTCGGCTCAACCCCGTGTGCCACGACCCAGTACCCCATACCCTGAGCGTCGTTGTTGCGCCCGGAGAGGATCACGTAGTCGCCGGCAACAAGTTGCGCCGTGACGGATACTGCTCGCCCTGTAGTGAGGTAGGAAAGCGGTTCTTGCGCTGTGGCCAGTGAGTCGAGCGGAACAAGAGCCTCGCTCTGTTGTTCAGTAATCTCGCCACCCTCAAGGCTTCGACTGAGCTGCCACTGCCCCAAAGCCGCAAAACTGGCGGCGATAGCGAGTGACAGTATGAGCGCACCAATCCAGCGGGGGCGACGCGCAATCTGCCACATCGTGGCCGGCTCGGTTGCGTGCGCCGGCTCGGTTGCGTGCGCCGGCTCGGTCAAGGGGGAATGGCTCGTACTCACTGGCTAACGATATCTGGTGCTTCGAGGCGAACCCTGTCAGCTGACTCATCGTCTGGTTCCAACTGGCTTGCCAACTCGGCATCAACGCGCTGAACGTAGCGTTCAACTTCAGTGCTGGTTCGCGCTGCGTCCCAGCCCAAAACACCCGCCATAAGTTCAGCAGCGACGGGTGCAGCGGAGACGCCGCGGTCCCATGCCTCAATCGATATACGAGTACGGCGAGCCAACACATCATCAAGGTGGAGAGCACCCTCGGCACTCGCCGCATACACAACCTCGGCCGCAATGTAATCGTCTGCACCGGGCAGAGCTTCGGCGAGAGACGGGGTCGCGAGCACGAGATCGAGCACCTCGGTCGCCAGCACGCCGTAGCGGTTGAGCAAGTGTTCGACGCGCGTCTTGTGCACTCCGTAGGTGCGCGCAAGGACAGACCGTTTATTCCAGGCCGCTTTGTACCCTTCAGCACCGAGCAGCGCGACATCTTCTGTGATGCTCGCAGAAATCTTGCCATCGAGGGCATCGACGGCGGCATCCACGGCATCCTTGGCCATGATGCGGTAGGTCGTCCACTTGCCTCCGGCGACGACGACGAGCCCAGGCACGCTGTGCGCCACGATGTGTTCCCGGCTGAGTTTGGAAGTCTGGTCTGATTCGCCGGCGAGCAGCGGCCGTAGCCCTGCGTAAACGCCTTCGACGTCGGCCCGCGTCAGCGGAACGGCAAGCACCTTATTGACGTGTTCGAGCAAGTAGTCAATGTCTGCGGCGGTTGCTGCTGGATGTGCCTTGTCGAGATCCCAGTCGGTATCAGTCGTGCCGATGAGCCAGTGTCGACCCCACGGAATCACAAAGAGAACGCTCTTCTCCGTGCGGAGAAGTAGCCCGATCTTTGACTGGAAACGGTCGCGCGGCACAACGAGATGCACGCCCTTCGACGCGCGCACCTTGAACTGGCCGCGCTCTCCGACCATCGCTTGAGTGTCGTCCGTCCACACGCCAGTCGCGTTCACAACCTGCTTGGCACGAATCTCGAAACGCTCGCCCGTCTCCACATCGTGGGCCAATACACCGACGACGCGCTCCCCCACCTTGATGAAGTCTTCGACTCGAACGCGGTTTGCCACGTGAGCCCCATAGTGACTCGCCGTGCGTGCGAGGGTCGACACATAGCGCGCGTCGTCGACTTGGGCGTCGTAGTAGGTGAGTCCGCCACGGAATGCATCGCTGCGCAAACTTGGTGCTGCGCGAAGCATCTGGCCGCGAGTGAGATGACGGTGATGAGGAACACCGGGAGGCCGACCGCCCGTGTAGCTCAGAAGGTCGTAGAGCAACATTCCCGCACCGATATATAAGCGCTCGAAGACCGGTTTCGTTACCGGATAGAGGAATCGAACCGGCTTTACGAGATGCGGCGCAAGGCGCTGCAAGAGCAAACCGCGCTCCTTGAGCGCTTCCCGCACCAAGCGAAAGTCGAGCTGTTCAAGATAGCGGATGCCGCCGTGCACGAGTTTCGATGAACGACTCGAGGTGCCCGAAGCCCAGTCACGCGCTTCCACCATGCCGACGTTCAGGCCGCGGGTTGCGGCATCCAGAGCACTACCGGTGCCGACAATGCCGCCACCGATCACAAGAACGTCGAGCTCAGTGTCTCGCATGGCAGCAATAGCTGCTGCGCGCTGCTCGGCACTCAGCGGTGCTTTTGGGGCAATCGATCGGGGCTTGACCATTGTTTTCTCCTCCAGCGTATGGCGTTGTGCCTGAGCGCAGCGCTCGGTTGTACCTACAGGGTGTTATAGGGCGCGACGACCACGTCGACCCGTTGGAATTCTTTGAGATCGGAGTAGCCGGTCGTCGCCATCGAGCGGCGAAGCGCACCGATGAGGTTCGACTGGCCATTGGGATGAGTCGAAGGACCATTCAGAATTTCGGCGAGAGGTGCAAGCTGCCCCACCTCAACACGATTGCCGCGCGGCAGTTCAGAGTGGTGAGCTTCTTGACCCCAGTGGTAGCCGCCACCAGGAGCATCCGTCGCGCGAGCAAGCGTGCTGCCGAGCATGACAGCATCCGCACCCACAGCAATCGCCTTGACGATGTCTCCACTCGTGCCGAGCCCGCCATCAGCGATGACGTGAACGTAACGACCGCCCGACTCATCCATGTAGTCACGACGAGCGCCAGCAACATCAGCAACGGCTGTAGCCATCGGAGCATGAATGCCGAGACTCGTGCGCGTGGTGCTTGCAGCGCCGCCCCCGAAGCCGACGAGCACTCCAGCTGCTCCCGTGCGCATGAGGTGGAGTGCTGCCGTGTAGGTTGCAGCGCCTCCGACGATCACGGGGACATCGAGCTCATAGATGAACTCTTTCAAGTTGAGGGGTTCGCTCGTCTTAGAAACGTGCTCTGCGCTGACGGTCGTGCCACGGATGACGAACAAGTCGACTCCGGCATCCACGACGGTCTGGTGAAGTTCTTTGGTGCGCTGCGGGCTGAGAGCACCGGCAACGGGCACTCCAGCTTCGCGAATTTCAGAGAGGCGTTGCGCGACGAGCTCTGGCTTGATCGGCTCCGCATACAGCTGTTGCATACGAACAGTGGCCTGATCGGCGGGAAGACTACGAATCTCTTCGAGAACAGGCTCGGGGTTTTCGTAGCGGGTCCAGAGGCCCTCGAGGTCGAGCACTCCGAGACCGCCGAGCTTGCCCATCGCAATTGCTGTTGCTGGCGACACCACGGAGTCCATGGGAGCGGCAATCACAGGAATGTCGAAGGTGTAGGCGTCAATTGTCCAGCTCACCGAGACATCGCGAGGGTCACGCGTACGGCGCGACGGCACAATAGCGATGTCATCAAAGGAGTACACGCGGCGAGCGCGTTTGGCACGGCCAATCTCGAAATCATTCACTACTCCAGCCTACCGCGCCGACGGTAGGGTGCGACCTGTCCACCGTTGACAATCATTGAACGTACGTTTAGTTTATTAAACATGCGTTCAAGAGCAGACGACTCAACCACGAAAGCGCGTATCCGTGACGCCGCAATACTCCTCATCGGGCGCACCGGCTTTGCATCAACTAGCGCTCGGGCCGTCGCAGCGCACGCGGGCGTCAGCGCCGGCCTCGTTATCCACCATTTCGGGAGCATGCGCGAGCTCAAGACCGCGTGCGATGACTTCATCATCACCGAAATCTCGCACCGCAAGGCCGGAGTCGGCGACGGCGACGTGAGCGCAGCCCTCAACGAGTGGTACGCCGACCTCGAGACGTACGAACCTTGGCTCACCTACCTAGGACGCCTCTTCACTGATGATTCGGAGGCGGGAGCTCATCTCTTCGACCGCTTCGTCGACCTTTCCCTCGACATGCTCGCGCACGGAGTAGCCAGCGGAAGCGTGCATCCGAGCGACGACGAACACGCTCGAGCAGTCCTGCTCGTCACTCACAGCCTGTCGATGCTCACGCTTCACAACCACATCGCGCGCAGCCTCAACAGCGCGCACCTCAGCCTCGACAGCCTCAGCCGAATGGGCAAAGCCGCTGTCGAGGTCTATACCCACGGTGTCTACACGGACACTTCCGCGCTCGACGCGACGCGCCAAGCCGCTGCTACCGCCACCGCTACCGCTACCGCCACCGGATCTTAATCACTGCACCATGACTCACTTCACGAAAGGACGAGGCTGCGGCCTCCCACATGACTCTCGCTATCGAAACCCGCGCGCTCACTAAGCGCTACGGGCGCCACACCGCCCTCGAAAGCATGGACCTTGCCGTCGAAACCGGCAGCGTTTTCGGCATGATTGGCCCCAACGGTGCAGGCAAGACGACCACCATGCGACTCCTCCTCGACATCATCCGTCCCACCTCGGGCGAGGCCACCGTGCTCGGTCGCTCACCGATCAGCGGCGGTGCAGCACTGCGTCGCGAGATCGGCTTTCTCCCCGGAGAACTGCTCCTCGAGGGCCGAGTCACGGGGCGAGCATTGCTCAAGCACTACGCCGAGATCAGCGGTCCCGTTGCCACCGGCCGCATCCATGAACTCGCTGAACGCCTCGGGCTCGACCTCAGCCGCCACGTCCGCACACTCTCCAAAGGCAACAAGCAGAAACTTGGACTCGTGCAAGCGTTCATGCACGAACCGAAACTTCTTGTGCTTGACGAGCCAACGAGCGGACTCGACCCCCTCGTGCAGCAAGAGTTCCTCAGCATGGTTCGCGAGGCCCAACACAACGGCCAAACAGTCTTCCTCAGTTCGCACGTGCTCAGCGAGATCCAGAGTGCCGCCGACCAGGTCGCAGTGCTCCGTAACGGTGCGATTGTGAAAGTAGGCGATGTCGCGAGTTTGCGGGCGAGTGCCGTGCGCCGCGTTGTCGTTGACTTTACGGATGCCTCGGCCGCGAGCATCCACTCAGCCTTGGCTGCACTGCCGCAGCTTGACAACCTCACCATCACTGAGGGGGATGTGATTCAGGTCACGGGCACCGTCGAGGGACACATCGATGCCCTCGTCAAGGCGATTGCGCCCTTCCACGTCGTGGACCTTCGCGTCGAAGAGCAAGACCTCGAATCCTCGGTCATCGATCTCTACTCGAAAGAGGCACGCAAATGAGCAAACGCACGGGTAGAAACGTCCTCCCACTCACGCGGCGAAATCTCGCGGACTCGTGGCGGGGACTGCTCGGATGGTCGATCGGAATTGTTGGCGCAATCGTGCTCTACGTGCCGCTGTATTCATCGTTCTCCGGCGATAACGCGGGCTTCGACGAGGTAATCAAGTCACTCCCGGATGGCCTAGCCAGCACCCTGGGGTTCGAAGACCTGTCGAGTGGTGCGGGTTACGTGCAAGCCACGTTCTTAGGCCTCATCGGTTTCGTCCTCTTCACAATCACCGCCACGCTCTGGAGTTCAGCGGCGATAGCGGGCGATGAAGAATCGGGTTCACTCGAACTGACCCTCGCGCACGGCGTCTCGCGCGTGCAGGTCATGATCGAACGAAGCCTTGGCGTGATCCTGCGGCTCGTCTGGCTGGCCGCGCTGTCCGCCACGCTGATCCTTGCGCTCAATGACTCGTCGGGAATCGATCTTGAGACGGTCAATGTAATCGGTGGATGCTTGGCGCTGCTCAGTTTGGCAGTGCTCTCGGCCAGCTTCGGCCTCGCCGTCGGAGCGATCACCGGTCGCCGATCGTACGCGTCAGCCGCGGCAGCCGGAATCTCGCTGCTGGGCTACGTTCTGAACTCGGTCGGCAACCAGAGCGCCGATGTTGAGTGGCTTCACACTGTGTCGACCTACCACTGGGCGTTCGGCAATTCGCCCTTGCGCGAGGGCGCTGATGGGGGCGCCCTCACGGTCATCTTTGGCGCATCCGTGGTCGTGCTCGTGCTCGGCGGCCTCGTTTTCAACCGCCGAGACGTCTCGGCCTAGCGGCGGTAGTTGGGCGCCTCGACGACCATCTGGATGTCGTGCGGGTGCGACTCTTTCAAGCCCGCAGCAGTGATGCGCACAAACTTGCCCTTCTGCTGAAGCTCTTGAATCGTGCGAGCTCCCGTGTAGAACATCGACTGACGGAGGCCACCAAGGAGTTGGTACATGACGGTGGATACAGGGCCACGGTAGGGCACTTGCCCTTCAATACCCTCGGGGATGAGCTGGTCATCTGAGGGAACATCGGCCTGAAAGTAACGGTCGCGGGAATACGAGGTCTTCTTGCCGCGGGTCTGCATTGCACCAAGAGAACCCATTCCGCGGTAGCTCTTGAACTGCTTTCCGTTGAGGAAGATGAGATCACCCGGGCTCTCGTCTGTTCCCGCAAGCAGCGAACCCAGCATCACGGTTTCAGCACCGGCAACGAGGGCCTTAGCGATATCGCCGGAGTACTGCAGCCCACCATCAGCGATGACAGGGATGCCGGCCTCCCGTGCCGCGAGTGACGCTTCATAGACAGCAGTAACTTGGGGCACTCCGACACCCGCTACAACACGAGTCGTGCAAATCGAGCCAGGACCGACACCGACCTTGACGGCATCCACTCCGGCATCGATGAGGGCTTGGGCTCCTGCGCGAGTGGCAACGTTGCCGCCAATGATGTCAATCGCATCGAATGACGAGTCAGCCTTCAGACGGCGGACGATATCGATAACACCAGCGGACTCGCCGTTGGCTGTGTCGACGACGATGAGGTCAACACCGGCATCGCGCAAACGCTCCGCACGCTCCCACGCATCACCGAAGAACCCAATTGCCGCTCCCACGCGCAGTCGACCTTCTTCATCTTTAGTGGCGTTGGGGTACTGATCAGTCTTTTCAAAGTCTTTGACCGTGATGAGTCCGCTGAGCTTGCCAGCCTCGTCAACGAGAGGCAGCTTCTCGATCTTGTGCTTGTTCAAGATGGCGATAGCACCATCGCGGTCGATTCCCACCGGGGCGGTCACAAGAGGCGTCGGCGTCATGACGTCACGCACGAGCACGGATTCCATCTCGTCTGGCTCGATGAATCGCATATCGCGGTTGGTGATGATTCCGACGAGTATTCCGTCTTCTTCGATAACGGGAAGACCCGAGACGCGGAACTGGCCACACAGGGCATCAACCTCGGCAACAGTCGCCTGTTGCGTAGTTGTTACCGGATTGGTAATCATGCCGGATTCACTGCGCTTGACCTTGTCGACATAGGCAGCTTGATCGTCAATAGAGAGGTTGCGGTGAAGCACCCCAAGACCTCCGTTGCGGGCCATCGCGATGGCCATTCGCGCCTCAGTAACAGTGTCCATCGCCGACGAGATGAGGGGCGAAAATACCCGGATTCTGCGGGTAAGACGTGAACTGGTGTCAGCATCGCTCGGAATTACGTCGGTGTGGCCGGGCAACAGCATGACGTCGTCATAAGTGAGGCCGACGAAGCCGAAGGGGTCGGGCTGTTCCATGTTAAATCTTCCTTACGGCGGGAGCGTGAAACCGGCGATCTTGTGTTAAATCTCCGGCCAATCAATATTAACGGGTTTCCCACTAGAACATTCCCCCGCATAATGGCTTCACCGCTTTGTACCCGACAAGCATTTGTATGTCGGACCGCAATCGGCCGGTGTCGTCAATGCCGTCGACACATCAGAACCCGCGGGATTCTTGAGTCCGGCTGGGTCCCTTCCTGGAGGTCCTGTGAACACAGCGGATTATCGCCGCACGCGACGGAAAAATAGACGAGGAGTGCTTGTTGCACTCATAGTTGCTCTTTCTGCCGCCTTCTCTCTGATGGCCATGCCTGCCATGGCCGACGAGGTTAACGTCGACGAATACGACAACAGCATCATTGGCAACGTCAAGCTCAATAGCGAGCCTCTCGAGGGTGTACTTCTCACCGTCTCTGGTGGCGGCTATGAGGTTGAAGTAGCCACGGATGCTGAGGGCCGCTGGAAAGTCGGCGTGCCCGAAGGAGACGAATTCAGCGTCACCCTCGACGAATCAACACTGCCCGACGGCATCGCAGTGATTGATGAAACCGGCGAGGATGACACCCCGAACGTTAAAGAGGCGATGATCGGCCCGAGTGGCTCGACCGTCATGAACTTCTTTATCGGTCGTGGTGAACGCAACGTCACGAGCTTCTTCGACCAGTTCGTCGAGCGCATTGTCAACGGCGTGAACTTCGGGCTGATGCTCGGCCTTGCTGCCATCGGCATCTCCCTCGTCTACGGAACCACAGGTCTCTCCAACTTTGCTCACGCAGAAATGGTGACCTTCGGTGCGGTGATGGCACTCATAGTGTCGGTCGACCTCGGTTGGCCCATTTGGATTGCGATACCCCTTGCCGTACTCCTCAGCGCCGGCTTCGGGTGGTCTCTCGATGCCGGGCTTTGGAAACCGCTGCGAAAGAAAGGCGTCGGCGTCGTTCAGCTCATGATCGTATCGATCGGTCTTTCGCTCGCGCTGCGCTACACGTTCCAGTACTTCCGTGGTGGTGGAACCGAGCAATTGCCCGGCTCTGACTCCCCCGACATTCCGCTTTTCGGATCGGTATCTCTCAGCCAGACCAACATGATCAGCATGATCATCAGCATCGTCGTGATCTGCATCTTCGCGTGGTGGTTGGTCAAGACAAAGGTCGGTAAAGCAACACGAGCAGTTTCAGACAACCCGTCTCTTGCTGCTGCATCCGGTATTGACGTTGACCAAGTCGTACGCGTCGTCTGGATCCTTGCCGCCGCGATGGCTGGCCTCGCGGGCGTGCTGTGGGCTTACTTCCGTCCGGGCATCCGCTGGGATATGGGCGCACAGATTCTGCTCCTCGTCTTCGCCGCGGTCACCCTCGGTGGACTGGGAACAGCATTCGGTGCGCTAGTCGGCTCGATCATCGTCGGAATCCTCGTCGAGACCTCAAGCCTCTTCATCCCATCGGATCTCAAATATGTGGGTGCGCTCGTCGTGCTTATCGTGATCCTGCTGTTTAGACCTCAGGGCATCCTGGGTCGCAAAGAGAGAATAGGTTAGGGGCCGCTCATGGATATTCTGCAAATTCTCTCCAACACCGGGTCATCACTGATTGCACCGGCAACGATCGGATACGCCCTCGCAGCGCTCGGTCTTGCCATGCACTTCGGCTTCACCGGTTTGCTCAACATGGGTATGGCCGCCTTCATGGCGATCGGTGCCTACGGTTACGCGATTTCCATCCTCACCTTCGGTTTCCCGTGGTGGGGTGGCATGCTCGTCGGCATCGGCGGCTCGCTCGTGTTCGCGCTGATCCTCGGTATTCCCACGCTGCGCTTGCGCGGCGACTATCTGGCGATCGTCACAATTGCGGCCGCTGAAGTTGTGCGTCTGTTGTTCCTCACGACAACCTTCGACGAATACACCGGTTCTGCCGACGGACTCAGCGGATACCACACGAGCTTCCGCGCATTCAATCCCATTCCGGATGGCACTTATGGCTTCGGTCCGTGGGAGTACAACGCCAACGGATGGTGGGTTCGAATCTTCGGAATCACCATTCTCGCGCTTGCCGCCTTCATCCTCTGGGCTGTCATGCGCAGCCCGTGGGGTCGTGTGATCAAGGGAATCCGTGAAGACGAAGACGCAGTGCGCGCTCTCGGCAAGAACGTGTTCTCGTACAAGCTGCAGTCGCTCATGCTCGGTGGCGTCTTCGGTGCGATGGGCGGAATCATTTACGCCCTTCCCGCCTCCGTCAACCCCGGTGTCTACGTAACGTCACTGACGTTCTTCGTCTACACCGCACTACTGCTCGGTGGAGCCGCGACGATCTTCGGACCAATCATCGGTTCCGTGATCTTCTGGGGCGTTCAAACTCTCTTGAGCAACCTGCTTCCTGCTCTGGTCAACATCGGCGTCCTACCGTTCATGACCACGACGCAGTCGCAGACGGTGCGTTTCATCCTTGTGGGTGTGGCGCTGATGCTGCTCGTGATCTACCGACCACAGGGCATCCTCGGCAACAAGAAGGAGCTGACCTTTGTCAAGTAACGACATGCCGGCCGCGCCGGTGGAACGCGCAAAAACAACCGGGCTCCACAAGGGGGACATCGTTCCTGGCGTCGCCAAGGTTGATCCGATCATCATCGCTGATGGCATCCGCCGCACTTTCGGCGGCCTGACGGCTGTCAACGTTGATCACGTCGAGATCCCCCGCAATGCGATTACTGCGTTGATCGGTCCCAACGGTGCTGGTAAGACGACCCTGTTCAACCTCTTGACCGGCTTCGATAAGCCTGACGAAGGAAAGTGGACGTTTGACGGCCACTCTCTCGCCGGCATGGGCGCGCACAAGGTTGCTCGACTTGGCCAAGTTCGTACGTTCCAGCTCACGAAGGCTCTCGGGCTTTTGACGGTGCTTGAGAACATGAAACTCGGCGCGAAGGATCAGATCGGGGAGAACATCTTCCGCGGCATGATCCCGAGCCTCTGGCGCAAGCAAGAAGCCGAGATCGAAGAGCGAGCAATTGTTCTGCTCAAGAAGTTCAAGCTCGACGCCAAGTCATCCGACTTTGCAGCCAGCCTCTCCGGTGGTCAGCGCAAGTTGCTCGAAATGGCTCGCGCCCTCATGAGCCAGCCGACGCTGGTGATGCTGGATGAGCCGATGGCTGGAGTCAACCCTGCGTTGACCCAGTCGCTGCTCGACCACATCCTCGATCTCAAAGAAGAGGGCATGACTGTGCTCTTTGTCGAGCACGACATGCACATGGTGCGTCACATCGCCGACTGGGTAATCGTGATGGCCGAAGGTCGAGTCGTCGCTGAGGGTCCACCGGATCAGGTTATGAAAGACCAGGCGGTCATCGATGCATACCTCGGTTCGCATCAGGATGTCGACCTTGGTGTGGTCACTGGCCGCATTGAAGGCGACCTCAACACTGCCGCGATCGATCTCGCCAACGAGGTTAAAGAACTCGACGAGAACATCGCTAAGCGCAAGGAGACTGGCAAGTGAACGCTATCCCCACCGAGAACGCGGTAGTCCACGTCAAGGACCTCACTGCGGGCTACCTCCCGGGCGTAAACATCCTCAACGACTGCAACCTGGTCGCCAACCCCGGCGAGCTGATCGGAATTATCGGCCCAAACGGTGCCGGCAAGTCGACTCTGCTGAAGGCAATCTTCGGACAGGTGCAGGTGCGCGGCGGTTCGATCACCCTCAACGGTGATGACATCACAGGGCTCAAAGCAAACAAGCTCGTTTCGCGCGGTGTTGGTTTTGTGCCGCAGAACAACAACGTGTTTCCGAGCTTGACCATTGAAGAGAACCTTCAGATGGGCCTGTACCAGAACCCGAAGATCTATGACGAGCGCCTCGAGTTCGTCACTGGCATCTTCTCCGAGTTGAAATCGCGCCTCAAGCAGCGCGCGGGTTCGCTTTCGGGTGGTGAGCGTCAAATGGTCGCGATGTCTCGTGCGCTCATGATGGATCCGCACGTTCTGTTGCTCGACGAGCCGTCTGCTGGGCTCTCGCCGGTCAAGCAAGACGAGGCATTCATCCGCGTATCGGAGATCAACAAGGCGGGCGTGACCACAATCATGGTGGAACAGAACGCTCGTCGTTGCCTGCAGATCTGTGACCGCGGTTACGTTCTCGACCAGGGCCACGATGCTTACGAAGGCACCGGCCGTGAGCTGCTGAACGACCCCAAGGTGATCGGTCTTTACCTCGGAACCCTCGGAACCTAGCTTCTCCGCATCGATCAAGGCCCCATCCGGATTCGTCTGGATGGGGCCTTTTCGCGTCCCCGCACGTGCGTCACTCCGGGCCCAGATACGTGTGTCGGCGTCATCGCTCCCGCGCACGGACACGGTGCCACGAGGTGCGGTGCCACTCAGCGGTCCTCAGCGCCCCTCTAAGCGGTCGTAATGCGCAGGTACAGCTATGGATGACATCAGGCGCAACTCAATAGCCCACAGGGCTACCTGATGCCGTTTCACGTTCAGTCGTGTGATGGAGATAACCCTGAGATTGTTTCAGCACCGCTCTGGGCGCACGAAAAAGGCCCCAACCCTAGAAGAGGGTTGGGGCCTTTCTCATAGCGCTACTGGGCTAATTATTAGCCGTTGTACGCGCTGTAGGTGTTGTCTTCGCCGTACTGGTAGATTCCGATCTGCGCTTCGGTGGGGTCACCGAGCTCATTGAACGTAATCGGACCAGAGATGCCGTCGTAGTCAGCGGTGCCTCCACCGTTGATGATCTCAGCACAGTCAGCGAAGGAGGTGCACTTCTCGCCGTTGCCCGAACCACCCGATACTTCCTGAAGCTTCTCAGCGATCGCTGCAGGATCGGTCGATCCGGCTGCGAGAGATGCGAGAGCAAGGAGGATTACCGAGTCGTAGGACTCTGCTGCGTAGCTGAACTCGCCGAGTTCAGGCTGTCCGGTGCCAACGTAGAAGTCATTGAGTGCCGTCGTGAAGTCAGCAATCGTGTCTACGCTCAGACCGGGGAGGGTTCCCTTGGCACCGGTGAGGGTGCCAGCAGCGAATTCGTCACCGAAGTTCGCGAGGTTACCGTCTACGAAGTAGAGGTTTTCGGCGGGGAAGCTGCTGACGATGCTCGGAAGCATGGTCGACACTTCTTCGAAGGTGATCAGCGCGATGGCGTCAGGGTCCGAAGCAAGAACTTCGGAGATCTGAGCATCGAACGTGGTGTCACCGGTGTTGTAGGTGGGCTGAGAAACAACCTCACCACCGGCTGCTTCGAATGCTTCCTGCGTGAACTTGGCAAGGCCTGTTCCGTAGGAGTCATTGAGAACAATCATTCCGAGGGTCTCGTGACCATCGGCAGCGATCAAGTTACCAAGAACCTCACCCTGGAGAACGTCGGAAGGAGCGGTACGGAAGTACAGTCCCTTGTCGTCGTAGTCCGTGAACGCGGCCGAGGTGTTTGCCGGCGAGAACTGAATTACTCCAGCGCCAACAACCTGGTCAATGAACTGAAGCGAAACACCAGAGGATGCTGCACCAAGAATTGCGGAAACGTCTTCACCGAGGAGGCGAGGAATTTCAGTCTCGTATGCCTTGTTGTCGGTGTCGCCGGAGTCGCCCTGAATGAGGTCGACAGTGATACCGGCATCTGCTTCGTTGATCAGCGATGCTGCGTACTCGGTACCAGCGATCTCGGGCGGGCCGAGGAATGCGAGGTTACCGGTTACGGGCAGAGCCGTTCCGAGTTTCAGCGTCAGGTCGCCACCATCGTTACCGGAAGGTGTTTCCCCTCCGTCAGTTGCACAGCCAGCCAGTACGAGTGCGCTTGCACCGACGATTGCGAGACCGCTCAACAGGGTCCGCTTGGACCGCGATGGGGAGGCCGTAGCCTTCGCGAATACGCTCATGTTGCTCCTTGCGTTTCGAATGTGTTCAGGAATCAAATGTGGCACTACCGTGTCGCCACACTGTCAAGCTATGCCCACCCGGCACATCCGCACAATACGTCTGTACTACAGCCTTGTAACGCTCTTGGTAATCGTTACCATTCGTAGACTATTGAGAAACGCGTAACGTTCTCACTTAATCCGGGTGTACACGTTGTCGCTACCGTACTGGTAAATACCGATGATGGCGCCCTGTGGGTCACCATTGTCACTGAGGGTTATTGGGCCCGAAACACCGTCGTAATCTACGGTGCCGCCGTCGAGAACGATCTTCGCGGCATCCGCAAAATTGACGGCAACTTCGCCATCTCCACTACCACCAGAAACCTCTTGCAACTTGCTCGCGATGCCTTCTCCAGAGATCTTCTGTGAAGCCAAAGCGGCGAGGCTGGCCAAGATGACTGCGTCATAGCTCTCAGCGGCGTAGCTGAAATCTTTCAGGCTCGGATTGATCTCAAGCAGTCGATCGGTGAAATCTGAAATCGTCGCGATGTCCAGTCCCGGATGCGTCACGATCGACCCCGTCAAACTTCCTGCAGCGAATCCGGAACCTCGCTCGCCCAAGGAAAGTCCGCTGAAGAACAACTGGTCGCCGGAGTATCCTGCGGCGATGAAAGCCTTGGCGATCTTTTCCGCCTGCTTCGAACCAACGATGGCTACCGCATCCGGCTTCGCTTCAATGGCTGCCGCGATCTTGTCGTCGAGACCTGTCGCGTCTTCGTCGATGCTCTCTTGGTAAAGAACCTCGCCACCACCGCGCAAGAAGGTCTCGCTCACCGAGCGGGGAAGTACCGCGCCACACAAAACGTCTTCGGAAAGGATCGCAATTGAGCCATCAACTCGGTCCGCCATCTCAGCGCCAAGGGCTGAGCCCTCAAGTGCGCACGAAGGCGAAGTGCGCCAATACAGCTGGCTATCGTCGTAGTTGGAAAAATCAGGAGAATCGTTGGCGGGAGAAATCTCCACGACTCCCGCATCTGTGATCTTGTCAATCACTTTCTTCGAGATACCGTTCGAGAGTCCGCCAATAATCACCGTGGCGCGAGCGGCAAGCAGTTCTGTTGCAGCGTCTTCCGCAGTAGTTCCTGTGGAGTCTCCAGAATCACGGGTCTCCACGTTCACCGTGAGGTTGGCGTTTGCGTCGTTGACGTCTTGGGCCGCCAGAGCGATTGCGGCAGAAACGGCCGGGCCAAACTTTTCGAGCGCTCCGGATTCCGGAACGAGCGCACCAATCGTGAGGGTCAAATCTTTGGGCGCTGAACGTTCTTCTGCAGGCTCTTCAGCCGAGCATCCGCTCAAGACGAGCACTGCGGCGAGCACGCCAGCAACTGTCGCGAACCCACGACGGGCTCGGCGCGACACGGGTGATCCAACGGGAATGGAAGTCATCACAGTCGCTCCTATCTACCGCTCGACACAGAGAGCGGCATAGTTACGGTAATGGGCAATCCTGAAAAAACGAACTCGGGAGAGCCAATTTGACGCCGAAACAGCGTCACCAAGACAGGCGGCGCTCAAACTAACCGAAGATTGCGCCGCTCGTGTAGACAAACTTATTCTCGCCGTTGTACGCGTAGTAGCCCCAGAATGCGGGCTCGACATTACCTTCGGGGGTGAAGTTGACCGGACCAGAAACTCCGTCGTAGTCGATGTCGTTCGTGGTCTTGAGCACCTCAAGGCACTCCGCAAAGTTCAAGCACTTAACGCCTCCCTTAGAAACGTCATAGAGCGTCCCGGCGATTGCTTCGCCCGCGTCATCCTGAGCGACGATTGCGGCGAGAACGGCAAGCATTGTTGCGTCGTAGGCTTCCGCTGCGTAGCGATAGCTCGTGAGTTTGGGGTTCGTCTCCTTGAGCGTCGCGATGAATGATCGGGAGGGCTGAACCCCTTCGATCACTCCACGCACGCCCTTGAGAGTGCCGTTCTTGAATGCTTGTGAATAGTCACCGGTATTCAGCGAAGTGAGCCACAGCGCTGAGCTCTTAAAACCGGCAGAGGTAATTTTCTCAATGGCAGCCCTAGTTGCCTTCTGAGAGTCGTACGTCGATCCCACCACAACCACATCGGGTTCGACCTTTCTGAGGTTCGCGACAATCGCATCGAAATTTGTCGTACTACCGGTGAAGACCTCGTCAGCAACAAGCTCAGTGTCGCGCTCCGCGAGCGCCGAGACGAAAGTGTCGTGCAGTGCCGTTCCCTGCTCGTCCGCTATGTAAACAAAGGCAATTTTCTTCGCAGCGCTGCCGCCTGCCAGCGCCTCAGCGAGAGCGTAGCCCTGCTGGTCGTACGCAGGAATCGTGCGAAAGAAATAGCCATCATCGAAAACGTCATCGAGACTCGACAGCGTTGCCGCGGGCGAGATCACCGGAATCTTGGCATCCATCGCAAGCGCAATTGCACGCTGTGCAAGAACGGAAGACGACGGGCCAATAACAACGTCGACGTCCTTTGCTACAAGAGTCTTGAAGTTTGACTCCACCGTCGTTTTCTTCGCCTCTCCTGAATCGACTGCAACGACTTCGACCGGTTCACCGTTTACTCGCCCAGCGGCGTTGATCTCCTTCACTGCTGCAGCAACGCCAGCCTTCTGAGCCGCTGCCAGAAACGAGAACGTGCCCGTCGTTGGAAAAATGGTGCCGATGCGCATAATGCCGTCGCCCGCGGGAGTTATCGAGGGGGCAGGGGTCGCCGAGGAAAACGAACCCGCGTCAGACGGCATCGTTGTCGGAGTCGCGAGCGGAGCCGGAGAACTGCACGCCGCGAGAGCCGTCACGAGCGACACAGCAACGATCGCACGTCGAGTTACGTCAAAGCTCGTCATGGCACTACCTTTCCCACGGCGCAGACCTCGGGCGATCGCACACCTTCAGAGGAATACTACGGTGCGCCAGGGGCCTCGGCGGCGGAACCGACCCGAGTGCGAGACGAGTGCCGGAAAAGGTCAAAAGTAAGAATTGCCAAGGCCAGCCACACAATGGCAAAGCCCAACCAGCGCTCAGGCGGCATTGCCTCATGGAAAATGAAGACGCCGACGATGAGTTGCAAAATCGGTGCCAAGTATTGCGCGAGTCCCATATAGGTGAGCGGGAGTCGACGAGCGGCCGCCGCGAAAAGTATCAAGGGGATAGCTGTAATCGCACCTAGGAAGAGGGTCAAAGTGAGGTGTGCCGGGCCTGCGGTGCCTGCCGCGAGTTGACCATTGGCGAGAAGCACGATGAGGACGACCATCGCGACCGGCGCCAAGAAGGCAGTCTCGACAGCCAAACCGCCCACAGCATCCGCCTTCCGTCCGACGTTCTTCTTAACCAGGCCATAGAAACCAAAGCTGAAGGCAAGGCCGAGGGCGATCCACGGAAAGCTACCGTAGCCGATAGACAGCACAAGGACCGCAAACGCACTGATGCCAAGCGCGACCCACTGCAGGGGACGCAAGCGTTCGCGCAGGATCACGACCCCGAGCAACACCGTAACGATGGGGTTCGCGAAGTAGCCAAGCGAGGCCTCAACAACGTGGCCATTGAGGCTCGCGTACACGTAGATAAGCCAGTTGACGACAACAAAGGCGCCTCCGAGGCCAAGCGTCCAAAAGGTCTTGCGGTCTCGGATGATCGCCAGAACACGCGCATAGCCTCGAGTCACCACCAACAAAGCGGCACAGAAGACGAGCGACAACACAATTCGCCAGGCCACAATCTCGATCGCGCCGGACTCGCGCAGGGAGAAAAATACGATCGGCATTGCGCCCCACAGCACGTAAGCGGAGACAGCAAAACCAAGACCGCTGGATGACACTCGGTCGGTGGTGGGCGAAGGGGAAGTCACTTCTAAATCCTAGGGCTGGCGCTGGGCGATTGACGCCACTGGCCTCCCCCGAACTTTGCGTGCCACCCATCTCCAGAAACGACGAAAGCCCAAGGCCTAGGCCTTGGGCTTTCGAGCTGTCCTGCCGCGAACGGCGGACGAGAAATGAGTCTCGCGTTAGCGAACGACTACTGCGAGAACGTCGCGAGCCGAGAGCACGAGAAGGTCTTCTCCACCGTACTTCACCTCGGTTCCGCCGTACTTGGAGTAGATGACCTTGTCACCGACCGCGATGTCGAGCGGCACGCGGTTTCCGTTGTCATCGATGCGACCGGGACCTACGGCGACAACTTCGCCTTCCTGGGGCTTCTCTTTCGCAGTGTCAGGAATAACGAGCCCAGACGCGGTGGTCTGTTCTGCGTCAACCTGCTTGATTACAATGCGATCCTCGAGCGGCTTAATGGACACCGACACGTTTGACCTCTTTCTAAAGTGCTTGGGCTGGCACACTCCCTCTAGGAGTGCCAGATCAACTATACGGCTTGGTTGGCACTCGATCAACGTGAGTGCCAATCCGGATGCGGATACGGTTAGAGAATGAACCAGAGCGAACTGCGCGAGCTACTCTCCCCCGAAGGGCTCCGCCTCTTGGATTCACTGCCAGCCTGGACTTCCAGTGACGAGATTGTGCGCACTGTCTCGGAGCTGCGTAAAGCCGGGCACAGTCCCGATCTCGTAGCGGCAGTGCTCAGTCAGTCCAAATTGCGCACAAAAGCGATCGGCAAGTTTGGCCCATTCGCCGAACGGATGCTCTTCACCGAGGCCGGCCTCGAGCAAGCCACTCGACTCTCCGTTGCTGCCCAGCATGCCGGCCGCTTCTCTCACGCGGGAGTGAAATGGGTAGCGGACCTCGGCTGCGGTATCGGAGCCGATGCCCTTGCTCTGGCCGCCCTTGAGCTCAACGTAACAGCCGTTGATCGCGACGAAACAACAGCCGCGATTGCTAGCTTCAACCTCGCGCCATGGAACAATGCGCAGGTCATCCACGGCCATGCAGAAACGACTGATCTGGTGGGAATTGACGGTATCTACCTCGATCCCGCCCGCCGCGATGCCCGGGTACGCCTCAGTAATCCCGCCGACTGGACGCCCTCCCTCGACTTCGCCTTCGGTCTCGCCGAGCGCTACCCCACCGGCATAAAGCTGGGCCCGGGAATCGACCGCGACCTTATTCCCGACGCCGCCGAAGCGCAGTGGATTTCCGTCGGGCGCGACGTTGTCGAATTAGGGCTCTGGTTCGGTGCCGTCGCCCGCCCAGGCATCCGTCGCGCTGCTCTTGTGATCGGCGATCACGGCACCGCAGAACTGACAGCGAGCGCCGACAGCGAAGACGAAGCTGCGGGAGAACTCGGGAAATACCTCTACGAACCAGACGGAGCGGTCATCCGAGCGCGGCTTATCGGGGATCTGGTGCGCCAGCTCAACGGGCGCATGCTCGACAGTTCCATCGCCTACTTCAGCGCGGATGCCGCAGTCGCGACACCTTTCGCGAGTTGCTTCGAGATCGTGGCCGATTTCGCTCTCGACAAGCGCTCCCTCAAGAAGGAGCTCGCGAGCCGCAAGATAGGCACTCTTGAAATCAAAAAGCGCGGGGTCGATATCGACCCCGCGACTTTTCGAACATCACTCTCGCTCAAGGGCGAGAACAGCGCAACACTTATCCTCACCCGCGTCGGCGGTAAACGCCGCGCGCTGCTCGCGCAGCGCGTGAACCCTGCCGCGGAGTGAGCTGCCGCTAGCTAGTAACCGTAGTAGTTAGCGCTTTCAGAAGCTGCGGCGATGATCGCCACAATGATGCCCACCCAGAAGATTGCGGTAACGAGACCGATTGCTACCGAGATATAACCCGTGATCAGCCCCGTCAACCAGAACGGTCGCGCATGGGGCTGCTTCTTTTGAGCCATATGGCCCATGATGACGGCCGCAACGCCGGGCAAGAAACCGATCATCATGAAAGAAAGCACGACGCCTCCGATTCCCGTTGCCATTGAGGCAATCGACAGCCCCTGCGAGGGGCCTGCCGGAGCGGGAGTGTAGGGGGCTTGGCCCGGCGTGCCACCGTTCGCGTAGCCGGGAATCGGCGTTCCGCTCGCTGCGGCGTAAGGATCGGTAGGGGCTGAAGCCGGAGCTGCTTCGGGAGCTACCGGAGCAGCTGTAGCTTCGGAGGCCGCGCTAGCGGCGGAAGCAGACGCAGCAGACGGAGCGGGAGGAACCGGGGGAACGCTCGCGGCAGTGCTCGCCGGGACGGCCGGTGCCGGAGGAGTTGCGGCGGCCGGAACGTTCGCCGCGGCGGGGGCCGTCGAGGAAGCAGGGCCGTTCGCTGAAGCAGTCTTTTCTGCTGCAGCTTTGGCAGCAGAAGTCTTAGCTGCGGCGGCCTTCGTTGCGGCGGCCTTAGTCGTTGCAGCCTTGGCCGTTGTTGACTTAGCGGTAGGCGACTTAGGGGCGGCGCTCTTCGCGGCTGCAGACTTAGCCGTACTCGACTTGGCCGCGCTCGCGGGAGCAGCAGCCTTCGCCGCTGGCTTCTTAGCTGCGCTAGTCGACTTTGCGGCCGCGGCCGAAGTAGCGGCAGGCGCTTTCTTGGCTGCGGGCTTTTTCGCGGACGGAGTGGCCTTCGCTAGCGGAACATCCGACGTGGAGGATGCGGCGGGCGAAGTGATCGGCGGGATTGAACCGTCTGATTTATTGGTAGCCATGCCCACACTTTAGCAAGTGTTCCTCAACACAAAAGGGCCAACGCACATGTGCGTTGGCCCTTTTTGCTAAGCCTAGAACGATCTAGTAGGTGTAGCTGCTGGTGCCCAGTGCGGCAAAGCCGACTACGGCGATCGTGAAAATGATCACGCCAAGAATTCCGAGGTATCCGAGCACGAGGCCGATAATCGCGAGAACCTTGCCCTGCTCACCAGTCTTCTTGATCTGGCTGAGCGCAATGTGTCCCGTGATAATGCCGACAAGGTGGAAAAAGATAATTGACGCCACCAAAGAAATGATGGAGAGTACGTTCCACTTTGCTACCGGTGCGCCACCAGGTGCTGCAGCGTAAGGGGTGGGTTCTGACATAGCGGAGTGCTCCTTAGATTAGGTGGCCGATTGCGGCGCACCCATATTCTCAGCCTGAAAGAACCCTGTCAACGCGTTCTGGCCAGATTTCATGAGCGCGTTACGCCTGAATGAGCGTTACAGGCAGCGTGGAATCAGCACTAAAGCCCAAAGTTGAGGGTCTTTTGCCTGCCATCACCAATTGGGCGCCCAGGGCTGCAATCATCGCTCCGTTGTCGGTACACAGCGACAACGGAGGAATTCGCAATTGGATACCGGCCGCCGTGCACCGTTCCGCCGCCAGTTCTCGCACACGAGCGTTCGCAACGACACCGCCGCCGAGAAGGAGGCGAGGCACATCGCGATCTACACACGCCGCGACAGCTTTAGTAAGCAGAACATCCACAACGGCCTCGCGGAAACTGGCCGCGACATCCGCCTTCGAAAAGTCTGTGCCGGCGTCTTGCTCGCGCTCCACCCAGCGCGCAACCGCCGTCTTGAGCCCAGAGAAGGAGAAGTCATATCGATGGCGTTCGCGATCTTTCGGCAAGCTGAGACCGCGAGGAAAACGAATCGCTGTGGGGTCGCCGGCAGCCGCGATCCGGTCGATGTGAGGGCCGCCTGGATAGGGCAAGCCAAGCAAGCGAGCGACCTTGTCGAACGCCTCGCCCGCTGCATCGTCGATAGTCTCGCCCAACAACTCGACATCCGAGACCAGATCCCGCACGTGCAGCAGCGACGTGTGCCCACCGGAGACGAGCAGCGCAATGGTCGGCAAATCGATCTCAGTGCCGTCATCGCGGAGCACATCTGCACCGACATGGCCGACAAGGTGGTTCACGGCATAAAGAGGCTTGCCGGTAGCTACAGACAGCGCTTTCGCCGCCGCGACCCCGACCATGAGCGCCCCTGCCAGCCCTGGCCCGCTCGTCACCGCGATAGCGTCGAGCTCCGAGAGTTCCACACCCGCCTCGGCGAGCGCCTGCTCCAGTGCTGGCTGGAGCGCTTCGAGGTGAGCTCGCGCAGCAACCTCCGGCACCACTCCCCCATAGCGCGCGTGCTCTTCCATCGACGAAGAAATCACGTTCGCCAATAAGTGGTTGCCACGAACGATTCCGATGCCCGTCTCATCACAGCTCGTTTCGATTCCTAACACGAGCGGATTCGTAGTGTTACTCGGCATTTCTCCTGAGAGCGCCGACACCACAGTCGCACTCTCTCCACTCAGGCTCACCGGCCAACCGCCGGGGAGAGCTTCGGCTCGGGAATAGTCAGTTTCATCACGATCGCGTCCACGCCATCCGGTTGATAGTAATTCGGCCGCACCGCGATGCGCTCAAAGCCGAGCGAGTCATACATTCGCTGCGCGGAAGGATTGTCATCGCGCACCTCGAGAAAGAGTTCGCTGGCACCACGATCGCGAGCCTCAACCATGAGCGCGTGCATCAACGCACGACCGATCCCTTGGCGGCGAGCATCCGCTGCAACAGCAATGGTCTGGATGTCGGCTTGACCCGAGCGGTGCGGAGCACGCAAGCCGGCGTAGGCAGTCACCACGGCCGGCTCCACAAGCGGAGTCGCCACGAGGTAGTAACCGTGGTTGTCGCCAAGCTCGGCCCGCATCATGTCGCTCGACCACGCATCGTTGGCAAACTCGCGTGATTCAATCGCCATGATGCCGTCAAGATCATCGATAGTGGCGCGGCGCAACTGCCAACTCATGAGGTAACTCGTTTCGGCCCTGCGGAGAGGGTGACATCGGGCGAACGCAAATAGAGCGCGTCTTCGCCAGCAAAAGGACGGTCGTTCTGGAGCAGCAAATATGCAAGGCGTGCAAGGCGCGAGGCATGCACCGGCTCTGTGTCCCGGAGCGCGAAGTGTTCGAAGTTCGGAACGCTCGACGCGAGTTCAGCAGCAGGAGCCAAAGCAGGGCCAGCGACGCGCAACGGCAGCCCCGCGACATCCGACCCTTCATAGGTTGACCAGTAGAGCTCTTTGCGGCGTGCGTCCGTGGCGATAACGACGGGTGCAGTCTCGCCGAGAGCCAAGGCATCATGTGTGACGACGGGCAGCAGCGGCAGCTTTGCCCCGAAGGCGAATGCTCGAGCGGCAACGATACCGACGCGCAAACCCGTGAAGGGACCCGGCCCCATCCCCGCAACCACACCGGTCAGGTCGGTTACAGCAATTCCAGCCTCAACAAGACTCGCGTGGATGAAGTCGCCCACCACCTCAGCATGTTTACGGGTGTCGAGAGAATTGTGTTCCGCGCGCACTATCCCGTCATCGTCAACAACCGCAACGGTTGTGCCCGCCGAGGTATCAATCGCTAACAGCATTGATCCACTCCATGTCTGCCCATCGGGGACCGTGCCCCGTTACGGTCACCGTGCGCGGCTCAACCGGCTCTTCGGCGAAATCGTCATCGGAACCGTCTCCATGACCATCGACGTCAGAGCCCGCACCGATCGGACGGGCAATGTCTACTGTGAGCCAGCTATCGCTCACACCGTCGAGCAATCCAGCACCCCACTCGACAACGACAATTGACGCATCAAAATCGATATCGAGATCATCGAGCTCCACCGCGCTCCCCAGCCGGTAGGCATCGACATGCACGAGCGGCGGCGCCTCATCGACCGAAATCTCAGCCCCGGAAGCATCCAGTCGCGGGTGTGTGCGCGCAAGAACAAAAGTCGGGCTCGTCACAGTGCCACGAATGCCCAGAGTCTCGCCAATTGCCCGCGTCAACGTTGTCTTGCCCGCCCCCAGCTCTCCGTTGAGCAAAACGAGGTCGCCTGCCTCAAGTTGCGCGGCAATAACGACACCGAGCTCAGCCATCCGCTCAGGAGAGGCAATCGTGAAGGTGGTCACGACTCATACCTGCGGGTCACGCGCGGACCCACTCGGGTCACGATTTCGTAGTTGATGGTGTCTGCAGCCGCAGCCCAGTTATCCGCGCTCGGCAGAGCGAGTGCCGGGTCGCCAAACAGCACAGCCTCGTCTCCCACCGCGACGGCGGCATCACCCATATCGACCACAATCTGGTCCATGGCCACTCGCCCGGCAACCCGGCCGACAGCACCATTGATCGAGACGGGCCCCCGGTTCGAGGCATGACGCGGGACACCATCCGCGTAACCAAGAGGAACAAGCGCAAGAGTCGTATCGCGCTCGCACCGATACGAATAGCCGTACGAAACACCCGAACCCGCCGAAACTCGCTTTACCGAAATCACCGGCGCGCTCAGCGTCATCGCTGGCACAAGACCGAGAGCTGCGGCATCCACATCGCCTGCCGGCGCAAGACCGTAACCCGAAATGCCCACACGCACGAGATCAAAGCGAGCCGCCGGATGTTTGATTGCGCCCTCTGAGGCAGCCAGATGACGAAGCTCGGGCCGCAGTCCCACCGACTGCGCCATTCTGATTGCTGCAGAAAACTGCTCTATTTGATCTGCATCGTTCTCGGCCCCCGCATTGGCTAAGTGGCTCCAGAGTCCGCGGACGCGAATCCGGCCCGCGAGTTCGTGGGCGACAGCGAGTTCAAAAAACTGCTGCCATTCATCCAAAAAAGCACCATTGCGGTGCAGCCCAGTATCGACTTTCACGTGTACAGAGGCGGTCTCGGATGTCGCAGCCACCTCGTTCAGTTGCGCAATGCTGCTCACGCCGAGGTCAATATTCGCGCGCACCGCATCACCAAAGGCCGCCCCCGGCTGATGCAACCACGCTAAGAGCGGAGCGTTGATACCTGCCTCGCGCAACGAGAACGCTTCGCTCACATCAGCGACGCCGAGCCAGTCGGCGCCTCCCTCGAGCGCTGCACGCGCACTGGGAATCGCACCGTGGCCGTACCCGTCAGCCTTGACGACCGCCATTACTTGCGCTGGCGCGACGAGGGTTCGTAGAACCTCGATGTTGTGGCTGATGGCTGCCGTGTTGATCGTGGCGAGTCGGAGGTCGCTCATGGGGTGGCCTCCGCAATGACGTAGGCGATTGCGATACCGGCATCATGGCTCATGGACAAGTGCAGTGACGTAATTCCTCGACGATCAGCGATAGCCTTCGTCGAATTCTGGAGTTCAAACGAGGGATTTCCGAGCGCATCAGAAACCACCTGCATGTCATGCCAGGTCACACCGCTCGAGTCGCCGAGCGCTTTGATGAGGGCCTCTTTCGCCGCGAACCTTCCCGCGAGGGAGCGAAGCGGCCGCGGCTTGCCCTCCTTGAGCTGTTCGCTCTCAGAGAACAGCCGCGATGTGAGGGTCGGTGTGCGCTGCAACGCGCGCTCAAAACGAGCGACGTCGACAACATCCACACCGATCCCCACAATCACGGTGAAACCTATTCGACAGTGACAGACTTCGCGAGGTTGCGAGGCTGGTCGACGTCGAGTCCCTTCGCAGCAGAGAGCTCCATACCGAAGATGTGCAGCGGGATCACAGCCAGTAGCGGCTCGAAGAACGAACCAGCCAACGGAATCGGGATCACTTCGTCAGCGAAGGGAAGCACGGCAGCATCGCCCTTCTCCGCAATCGCGATGACGCGAGCGCCACGCGCACGGATCTCTTGAATGTTCGAGACAACCTTCTTGTGCAGCGAGTTGGGGTCACGCGGGCTCGGAACAATCACAAACACGACCTGACCCGGCTCGATGAGCGCAATAGGTCCGTGCTTGAGCTCGCCAGCAGCGAAGCCCTCAGCGTGGATGTAGGCCAGCTCCTTGAGCTTAAGCGCGCCCTCAAGTGCAACTGGGTAACCAACGTGGCGACCGAGGAAGAGCACGGACTGGGTGTCCGTCATCCAATGCGCCAGCTGCTTGATCGACTGCGAGGTCACGAGAACCTCAGAGATCTTGTCGGGCACAGCCTGAAGCTCCGCGACGTTCTCGCGAATGGCCTCGTCGGTGAGAGTGCCCCGCACACCAGCGATGTGCAATCCAATCAGGTAGAGCGCGGTTACCTGAGCGACAAAAGCCTTTGTGGATGCCACAGCAACCTCAGGACCAGCGTGAGTGTAAACAACAGCGTGCGACTCGCGCGGAATCGTCGCTCCGTGCGTGTTGCACACGGAAACAACCTTCGCGCCGGACTCCATCGCGAACTTGACCGCCATAAGCGTGTCCATCGTCTCACCAGACTGGCTAATCGAGATGACGAGCGTACGTTCAGTCAGAATCGGGTTACGGTAACGGAACTCGTGAGCGAGCTCAACGTCAACAGGTACACGAGCCCACGCCTCAATGGCGTACTTGCCGAGCATTCCAGCGTATGCGGCTGTTCCACAGGCAATAACGACGATGCGATCGATGTTGGAGATGATCTCATCGCCGAGCGGCTCGAATTCAGTGAGCTTGACCAGGCCGTCTTGAACGCGACCAAGAATGGTGTTGGCTACGGCATCCGGCTCCTCGCTGATTTCCTTAGCCATGAAGCTCGACCAACCACCCTTTTCAGATGCCGAGGCATCCCAAGCGATGTCGAACTCCTCAACCTCAACGGGATTGCCGTCGAAGTCGATAACGTCAACAGAGTCAGGACGGATCGTCACGATCTGGTCCTGACCGATAGCAACGGCGCGACGCGTGAATTCAACGAAAGCGGCGACGTCGGAGCCGAGGAAGTTCTCTCCGTCGCCCAAGCCGATGACGAGGGGCGAATTGCGGCGAGCGCCGACAACCACGCCGGGCTGATCTTGGTGCACGGCAAGCAGAGTGAAGGCACCCTCAAGACGTGCAACGACAGCACGCAAAGCCTCAGTGAGGTCTCCGCGCTTCTCGTATTCGCGCCCGACAAGGAGTGCCGCCACCTCGGTGTCAGTCTCGCTAGCGAAGGTCGCGCCCTCGGCCAGCAGTTCGTTCTTAAGCTCGGAGAAGTTCTCGATGATTCCGTTGTGGATCAGTGCGAGCTTCGAGTCGCGCCCCAGATGCGGGTGCGCGTTCACATCGGTGGGGCCACCGTGAGTCGCCCACCGAGTGTGCCCGATACCAGTTGCTCCGTTGCTGAGCGGTGACGCGTCGAGATCGTCGATGAGCATTTGAAGCTTGCCGGCACGCTTGCGCGTTCCGAGTTCCCCATCCTCGTCAATGATCGCGATACCCGCGGAGTCATAACCCCGATATTCGAGACGCTTAAGTCCGCCGAGGAGAACCTCAAGGCTTTTGTTGTTACCGACGTAACCCACAATTCCACACATAGAAACGAGTTTAGTTCCCCAAGCTGGGTATCTGTGCGCAGTTAGGATGAACGTGATGCACGAACATGGCTCCGGACACGGTCACATCTCTCCCTTTTTTGAAATTGATCGGAGCGATTGGGCTGAACTTGCCCCAAAAATGGAAGTTCCCCTTACTCAGGCGGAGCTCATTGAGTTGCGCGGACTCGGCGATGAACTCGATCTCACTGAGGTAGCGGAGGTCTATCTTCCTCTCAGCCGCCTCCTCAATCTCTACGCCGAGAACGCGCAGCGGCTCCACGCCGCTACAACCCAATTTTTGGGAGCATCCACTACGAGCACTCCCTTCGTGATTGGGGTTGCCGGCTCCGTCGCCGTGGGAAAGTCCACCATCGCTCGACTGCTCCGCGAGCTTCTTTCCCGTTGGGAGGGCACGCCTCGAGTCGAACTCATCACAACCGATGGGTTCTTGCACCCCAACGCCGAGCTTGAACGCCGCGGCATCCTCGAACGAAAAGGTTTCCCCGAAAGTTACGACCGCCGTGCCCTCTTGCGTTTTGTAAGCAAGGTTAAAGCGGGTGAACGCGAAGTGCGGGCGCCGTTTTATTCACACTTGGCGTACGACATCATCCCAGATGCGGCCGTTACCGTGCGCAAGCCCGATGTTCTCATTGTCGAGGGTCTCAATGTGCTCCAGCCGCCCATTGCAGACAAGAGCCTCGCGGTGAGCGATCTTTTCGACTTCACCATCTATGTGGATGCCCGTACGAGCGATATTGCGCACTGGTACGAAGAGCGCTTCCTGCGACTTCAACGCGGCGCCTTCAGTAATCCGCGTTCCTACTTTCATCGCTTCGCCGACCTCGATGAAGCAGCGGCGCGCGCTCGGGCCCGCGAAGTCTGGAAGCGCACGAACGAGCCCAACCTCATCCAGAACGTACGTCCGACGCGTCCGCGGGCCTCGCTCATTCTGCGCAAGGACGCTAATCACGCGGTCTCGAAAGTGCTATTGCGCAAGACCTAAGGTCCCGTGGCGTGGTGCCAAAAAAGAAGGCAGCGCTTGAGGCGACTGAGCTGTAGCGGCTGAGCGCTAGTGGCCGAGCTGGGCGCTCACGATCGCGGCGAGACGGTCAGCCATCTCCTGCGCGATCTCCTGGTGCTCGGCTTCAACCATCACGCGAACCATGGGCTCGGTTCCCGATGCCCGCAATAGCACGCGCCCCGTGTCACCCAATTCGGCTTCGACCGCGGCAACGGCATCAGCGATGACGGCGTCAGATCCGAGCGAGTGGTGGTCGACCCCGCGAACGTTGACAAGGACCTGCGGATACACGGTCATTACGGCCGCGAGCTGAGCCAAGGTCTTGCCCGTGCGAGCCATTTCGGCCACGAGGTGAAGACCGGTGAGAATGCCATCGCCTGTAGTCGCAAACTTTGTCATAATGACGTGGCCAGACTGCTCGCCTCCCAGCGACAGACCGTGGGCACCAAGCGCTTCAAGCACGTAGCGGTCGCCCACCTTCGTTTCGAGCATCGAGATGTTGTGCTCGGCCATCGCGCGGCGCAAACCCAAATTGCTCATGACTGTCGCCACAAGAGTGCGGTCGTGGAGAACACCACGTTCTGCCATCGACACGGCGAGGATCGCCATGATTTGGTCGCCATCGACGACGTTGCCTTCTTTATCGACAGCAAGGCAGCGATCGGCGTCACCGTCGTGCGCAATACCGACATCAGCGCCGTGCGCGAGCACGGCAGAAGCGAGATTGTCGAGGTGGGTTGATCCGACACCGTCATTGATGTTGATTCCGTCGGGATCAGCACCGATCACAGTGACTTTGGCCCCGGCATCCGTAAATACTTGAGGTGAAACGCCAGATGCGGCGCCATGAGCACAGTCGAGAACGACGTGGATGCCGGCGAGCTGGTTCGGCAGAGTCGACAGCAAGTGAACGACGTAGCGATCTTCGGCATCAGAGAAACGGCGGATGCGGCCGACTTCTACGCCGGTGGGAGCGAGGCTCGGAGCGGCGAGAGCCGCTTCGATGCGGTCTTCGACCTCATCGGGAAGTTTGGTGCCGCCCTGGCCAAAGAATTTGATTCCGTTGTCAGGAGCGGGATTGTGCGACGCGGAGATCATTACTCCGAGGTCGGCTTTGAAATCGGCAACGAGGAACGCTGCTGCCGGGGTGGGGATTACTCCGGCGTCGAAGACATCGACGCCCGAGCTCGCGAGCCCCGCGGATACTGCGGCGGAAATAAATTCGCCGGATACGCGGGGGTCGCGTGCGACAACTGCAATGGGTCGGCGGCCTGAAGCGCGCCGACCATCAGCAACTCGGCCTTGGCCCAGTACGACTGCTGCCGACTGAGCCAAGCCGAGTGCAAGCTCGACGGTAAGATCGCTGTTCGCAAGTCCGCGAACGCCATCTGTACCAAAAAGACGTGCCATACGTTGCCGCTAGCAGGCGAAGCGGGTTAGCGCTTCGAGAACTGCGGAGCCTTACGCGCCTTCTTGAGTCCAGCCTTCTTACGCTCCTTGACGCGAGCGTCACGAGTGAGGAAGCCAGCCTTCTTGAGGGCAGCGCGGTTGTTCTCTTCGTCAATCTGGTTGAGCGAACGAGCGATGCCGAGACGCAGTGCGCCGGCCTGACCCGAGGGGCCACCACCGGTGATGCGTGCGATGACGTCGTAGCCGCCGAGCAGGTCAAGGATCTTGAACGGATCGTTGATGAGCTGCTGGTGAAGCTTGTTGGGGAAGTACTCGGCAAGCTCACGGCCGTTGACCGTGATGGTGCCCGAACCGGGAACGAGACGCACGCGGGCAATAGCCTGCTTGCGACGCCCTACGGCTGCGCCGGGAACGGTGAGAACGGGGCGAGGAGCACTGGGCGCCTCTACTGCTGCCGACTCGGTCGTGTACGACTCGGGTGCACCCTCGGTGATTGAATCTTCGATCTTAGCCACTGTAATAAGTCCTTTAATTCTTTGCTTCGTAAAGCGCGGGCGCTACTGAGCGACCTGGTCGAGGGTGTACGGCGTGGGCTGCTGAGCAGCGTGCGGGTGCTCAGCACCTGCGTAAACCTTGAGCTTTGTCAGCTGAGCGCGACCGAGCGAGTTCTTGGGGAGCATTCCACGGATGGCCTTTTCAACCGCACGCGTGGGGTGCTTCTCCAACAGCTCGGAGTACGTGGTGGCCGTGAGCCCACCCGGGTAACCGGAGTGGCGGTAAGCCTTCTTCTGCTTGAGCTTGGAGCCGGTGAGGGCAACCTTCTCAGCATTGATGATGATGACGAAGTCACCCATGTCCATGTGCGGAGCAAAGGTAGCCTTGTGCTTTCCGCGGAGCAGGATGGCTGCGTGGCTGGCGAGACGACCGAGGACGATGTCGGCTGCGTCGATGATGACCCATTCCCGCTTGATGTCGTCGGGCTTGGGCGAATATGTGCGCGTCACAATAGTGCTGCTTTCATTGATCGAGTGAGGTGTTCGTGAATCCCGCTCCGATGGTTGTTTCTGAAGGAAACAATTCCGGTGGAGGGCTCATGATCGGATGTCGCACCCTGTAGTGCAGACACCAAGGGTCAACAATAGCGGAACTCCGGCTTCGCGGCAAACGCCAGCGATGACGGAGGGCGATAGCTCGTGGCCGAGCTGGCCTCTCAGCCCTCGTCGAACAGCTCTCGACGCGAACGGGTGAGTTCTGCGCGTGCGCCTAGTTCGGCATCCGGCGGATAGCCCACTTCAACGAGAGACAACCCTTTCGCCGGCATCACTTTGAACTCGCTCCCCTTTGAACGTTCGTCGCGAATGTCGGCGGGGCGCGCGCTGTCGATCTTGCCCTGCCCGACATACACGCCTGCCCCCACTAGCGACCGCACCATGCTGTGGCAGAAAGCGTCAGCGCGCACTTCAGCCAAAATGATGCCCTCCTCGGTACGGCGGAAGCTGAATCGCTCTAGGGTGCGAACCGTCGTTGCCCCGTCACGTGGCTTGCAGTATGCGGCCCAGTCATGAAGTCCCAGGAGCTCATTCGCCGCTACGTTCATGGCGTCGACATCCAGAGTGGCCGGGTACCAGAGCGTGTGATTGCGCTGGCGGGGATCTCGCGGCGAGAGGTTGTCGGCAATGCGGTACTCATAGCGTCGCCAGAGTGGCGAGAAGCGTGCGTCGAAACCTTCCGGTGCAATCACCGACTGCATGACAAAGATGTCTGACTCGAGACCAGTGATTCCGTTAATCCTGCGCGCCAAGGAGGCTGGTCCGTCATACCGCCGTCCCCCCATATTGCCGCGCCGCGGGCGATCAAGACTCCGCAATTGAGACTCGGTCAGGTCAAGGTGTGCAACCTGCCCTGTGGCGTGCACTCCAGCATCCGTGCGTCCAGCGACAACCAACTGCGGGATTACCCCGAAGCGGCGGAAAATGATCGCTAGAGCATCCTCGATGGTGCCCTGAACGGTGCGCAGCGGCGGCGGCTGCTTTCCCCAACCAAAGAAGTTGGTGCCGTCATAGGCAATGTCGAGGCGCAGTCGAGTAAAAGGGGTTGCGTCCGGCGCAAGCGGCGAGCCGTCTGGTACCTCTTCAGTCATAGTTCAACCCTATTTCAACAAGAAAACCCCGGCCCGCACGAAGCGGAACCGGGGTCTTCTCAAGCGAAGAAAGTTACTTCTCTTCTGCAGTCTCTTCGGTTGCAGCCTCATCGGCGACAACTTCTTCAGCAGGAGCTTCCTGGGCGGCGGGCTCTTCTGCAGCAGCCTTGGGCTCAGCCTTAGCTGCGGCCTTCGGCGCCTTCTTCTTAGGCGTTACGGGCTCAAGAACGAGTTCCATCTGAACCATCGAAGCGTTGTCACCCTTGCGGAAACCAAGCTTCGTGATGCGGGTGTAACCACCATCACGGTTCTCAACCTGCGGTGCGATGACCGTGAAGAGTTCGTGAATGACGGTCTTGTCGCCGATGATTCCGAGCGCGCGGCGACGGTTGTGCAGGTCACCCTTCTTCGCGAACGTGATCAGACGCTCAGCAACGGGACGCAGGCGCTTGGCGCGCGTTTCCGTTGTCTTGATGCTCTTGTGCGTGAACAGGGCTGCGGCCAGGTTGGCGAGCATGTGGCGCTCGTGCGCCGGTCCACCGCCGAGTCGCGGGCCCTTAGTAGGTGTAGGCATTTTCTAGTTCTCCAGTGTCAAAGGTTCGAGCCAGCGGCTCAAGCGTTGGTCTCGTCGTCGGCGTATCCGCCGTAGAAGTGTGCTCCGTCGAATCCGGGAACGCTGTCCTTCAACGACAGACCCATTTCGACAAGCTTGTCGCGCACTTCATCAACCGACTTCTGACCGAAGTTACGGATGTTCATGAGCTGGGTCTCCGACAGAGCGACCAGTTCACTAACGGTGTTGATGCCTTCGCGCTTGAGGCAGTTGTAGCTGCGCACCGAAAGATCAAGATCTTCGATCGGCATGCTGAGCTCGGTCGAGAGCACGGCGTCAACCGGTGCAGGACCAATCTCAATACCCTCTGCCGCCGTGTTGAGCTCGCGAGCGAGTCCAAACAGTTCGGTCAGCGTGCGGCCGGCCGAAGCCACTGCATCACGAGGAGTGATAGCCGACTTGGTTTCGACATCCACCACGAGACGGTCGAAGTCAGTGCGCTCACCGGCACGAGTTGCCTCGACGCGGTACGTGACTTTGAGTACGGGCGAGTAGATCGAGTCGACCGGAATTTGGCCGGCTTCGCTGAACTCGCTGCGGTTCTGCGTTGCGGTGACGTAGCCACGGCCACGCTCGATGGTCAGCTCAAGTTCAAACTTGGCTTTGTCGTTGAGCGTTGCAATGACGAGTTCCGGGTTGTGGATCTCTACACCGGCAGGCGCAGAAATGTCAGCCGCGGTAACTTCACCTGAACCCTGCTTGCGCAGGTAAGCGGTGATGGGCTCGTCGTGCTCGCTGGAGACTACGAGGTTCTTGATGTTAAGGATGACCTCAGTCACGTCTTCTTTAACACCGGCGACGGTGCTGAACTCGTGAAGGACTCCATCGATACGGATGCTGGTAACAGCTGCTCCGGGGATCGACGAAAGAAGGGTGCGACGAAGTGAGTTTCCGAGGGTGTAACCGAAACCGGGTTCAAGCGGCTCGATAACGAACCGTGAACGGAATTCGGAGATGTTCTCCTCAGCAAGGGTGGGACGCTGTGCAATGAGCACTGGTAATTCCTTTCGGCAAAGTGTCCGCTATATGACACTTGTGGGCGACGGGTGGCTGGCCCGACGTTGTATTGAGTTGTGCGCTGGAACTGTGAGCGAGGGCCACAAGGGCCCTCGCCACGACGCCAGCACTAGAGAGTTGCCTCGCTAGTACGGCGTGAAACTAAACGCGACGACGCTTGGGCGGACGGCAACCGTTGTGCGTCTGCGGTGTTACGTCGTTGATCGAACCCACTTCGAGGCCAGCGGCCTGCAGTGAACGGATCGCAGTTTCGCGACCTGAACCCGGTCCCTTGACGAAAACGTCTACCTTCTTGACACCGTGCTCCTGAGCCTGGCGTGCAGCCGACTCAGCGGACATCTGTGCAGCGTAAGGGGTCGACTTGCGCGATCCCTTGAAGCCGACGACGCCTGACGACGACCAGCTCAGTACTGCGCCGGTGGGGTCGGTGATGGTAACGATGGTGTTGTTGAACGTTGATTTGATGTGAGCCTGGCCCACAGCAACATTCTTCTTTTCTTTACGACGCGGCTTACGAGCGGCCGATTTTGGTGCTGCCATTGTTTTCTCCTAAAACGTTGATGGCGACGACGCTGGGGTTGAACCCAGGGTCTATCGGGCCTTCTTCTTGCCGGCTACGGTGCGCTTCGGGCCCTTACGGGTACGAGCGTTGGTCTTCGTGCGCTGTCCGTGAACGGGCAGTCCCTTGCGGTGACGGATACCCTGGTAGCTGCCGATCTCAACCTTGCGGCGGATGTCTGCTGCAACCTCACGACGGAGGTCACCTTCTACTTGGAAGTTTCCTTCGATGTAGTCGCGCAGCGCGATGAGTTGATCGTCGGTGAGATCCTGAACACGGATCTCTCCGCTGATCTGGGTGTCGGCGAGGGTCTTGAGTGCCCTCGTGCGGCCAACACCGTAAATGTAAGTCAGTGCGACCTCTACACGCTTGTCGCGTGGGATGTCGACGCCGGCTAGACGTGCCATAGTGGCTTCTCCTGTTGATGAGTGGAGGTCTGTAGCAGCACCTGTGCACCGGCCTCCAACCGATGGTGTCCCCGCGGCCAGCGTGCGCTGACGTCAGATCTGGTGTTGCTAGTTCTTTGTATTGAGTTGTGTGCTGCGGTGTTCAGCAATTACTTGCTTCACACCCGCAACTGGTGCGACCTGCTCGCGGAACCTTAGCCCTGGCGTTGCTTGTGGCGCGGGTTCGACTTGCAGATAACCATGACGCGTCCGTTGCGGCGAATAACGCGGCAGTGGTCGCAGATGGGCTTAACGCTGGGGTTAACCTTCATTATTTTTCCTTGTGAATCGCTGTCTTCGTTCCACTAGCCCGCAAGGGCGGAGTGGACGTTACTTTCCAGCGCGATCTACTTGTAGCGGTAGGTGATACGGCCGCGAGTCAGGTCATACGGGCTCAGCTCTACAACTACACGGTCCTCAGGGAGGATTCGAATGTAGTTCTGTCGCATTTTGCCGGAGATGTGCGCGAGCACAACGTGGCCGTTCGTCAACTCAACACGAAACATCGCGTTGGGCAGAGCCTCGACTACTGCTCCTTCGATCTCAATGACACCGTCTTTTTTGGCCATAGCCTCTTCGTCGCTATAAGTGTGGTTCGCTGGTCTGCGTGGATTGTGGTGAGCGGCTTTCAAGAAAGCCAAGGCGCGAAAAAATCGGCCTGAAACACCAAAGAGCAAGCCTACGCTAATCCCGGGCGTTTCGCCAAGTTGGGTCTAGGATTGCTCGCTGACCATTGTGACGGCGTCGGCATAGAGGGCGTCACCGTCACGAAGACCCATTACCTGTGTCACAAATTCGGCGGCGGAAAGCGATGACCTCAGCTCGAGCATCCGCACGCTTTCAGGGTCTTCTGCAACATCGAACTGCAGGGCCGCTCCCATCGCTCGCAAGAGTGCGCTTGGCGTGGTTCCGGATTCCGCAAGCTCGCTGGCTGGGCTGACAAATCGTTCATTGCGCGAGAGCTTGCGCAATGGGCTGCGCCCGACGCGTTCAGGCGTATCCGGCAAGTAAGGGTTGCTGAAACGACGCGTGCAGGTCGAGACGTATTCGGCGTGCTCTGCTGCATCGAATCCGTGTTTTGCGATGAGCATCGCACTCGTCTCAGCGAGAACTGCAGCAACCTCTGAAGAGACAGCGTCGATATCCATCGCGGCTGCCAGAGTCTGCGCGCCATGGGCACGACCGTGGTACGCCAACGTGGCGTGACCGGTGTTCACCGTGAATAGTTTTCGCTCGATGTACGGCTCAAGATCCTCGACAAAATGCACGTCGGCAATCTCGGGAACGTTGTCTCCGAAAGGGGCACTTTCAATCGCCCACTCGAAAAAGTCCTCCACTGTAACGTCTAGCCCGGCATCAGCATCCTGGGCGGGAACAATTCGGTCCACAGCAGTGTTCGCGAAGATGGCCCGCGCGGCAAGCATTTCAGCATCCACCGCAATTGCTACTTCAGCGCGAAGATTGTTCGTCGCGTACAGCGCGTTCTCGCACGCGAGCACCTGAAGCGGAGGCAGATCTTCAGCGCGATTCTTGATCGCGTTCGCGATGAGCGGGGCAACAAACTTCAGGATGTTCGGTCCCACCGCCGTCGTCACCATGTCAGCGGTCGCGATCTCATCGATCACTGCCGCTTCGTTGCTTGCGCTGTTGAGAGCGCGGAAGTTGTTTACCGTCCAGGTGTGAGGCTGCTCCCCGACTTCATGGACCTTGTAACTGTCTGCGGCGGCCAAAGCGTCGATGAGTGGCGCCGCAACATCCGCGAACACAATCTCGTAACCCGCCTTGTGCAGAATGAGGCCAACGAAACCACGGCCAATGTTGCCTGCCCCGAAGTGAACGACCTTCATGCGTTGTTCAATTCACCCAGGAGAGCAAGAAGCTCCTCTTCGTCGGAGGCATCGATGAGTTTCTGCACTTCGTCGTTGTCACTGAATATGGTCGCAACGGCGGCGAGAGTGTCCATATGCCCACCGTCTTTGCCCGCGATGCCGACGACGAAACGAACTTCGTTACCATCCCAATCAATGGGGTCCGCGTACCGCACGAACGAGAGCGCAGACGACAGGATCGTGTCCTTGCCCTCGTTCGTGCCGTGCGGGATGGCCAAGAAGTTACCCATGAAGGTTGACGTCAACTCTTCACGAGCCTTCATGAAGCCAAGGTACTCGGGCGTTACTGCACCGGCGGTAATGAGAATCTCAGCCGCCTCAGCGATTGCGTCCTCTTTGGTGCGTGCGGTGCCATCCGCTTTGATCTGGCTTAGCTCGAGTACCTTGCTCATGATTTCTCCTCTTACTTGCTCACCATGTCAACGACTTCATCGTATTTGGGACTGTTCATGAAGTTATCAACTGAAACATGGATCGCGCCGGGAACTTTCTCCGAGGCTCGTGCGGTCAACTGATTCTGCGTGATCACGAGGTCTTCCGAACCATCAAGGTTCGAGATCGCCTTGTTCGTCACAGTGATTCCCTCGATGCCCGCCTTCTTGAGTTTGTTGCGCAGCACAGTTGCACCCATAGCGCTTGAACCCATCCCAGCGTCACACGCGAAGACAACGTTCTGGATCTTGGTTGCTGTCGCAGCACCACCAGCGGTTGCAGCACTTGCGCTGTTCGCGTTGAGCAGGTCTCCAACGGCGCTCTCGCGGCCCTTGTTCGCTTCGTTCTTCGCCACGGCAGCGGCGAGTGCGTCGTCGCCATTAGCGAGCGCTTCGAGGTCACGCTTGCGACCGGCCCGAATGATCACCGAAGCGACTGCGAACGAGACGGCTGCGGAGAAGACAACGGAGAGGATGACTCCCAGGAAGCTTCCCGGAGGGGTCTGCGCGAGCACCGCAATGATCGATCCAGGCGCTGCAGGCGCCCGCAGTCCGGATTGGAAGATCACGTTCGTCAGGACACCTGTCATTCCACCGGCAATTGCAGCCACGACCAAGAGCGGCTTGGCGAGAACGTAGGGGAAGTAGATCTCGTGGATACCGCCGACGAACTGGATCAGAATCGCGCCAGGAGCACTTGCGCGCATCAGACCCACTCCAAATACGAGGAATGCAAGCAGGATTCCCAAACCGGGACCGGGGTTTGCCTCGATGAGGAAGAGGATTGATTGTCCGGTCTCTTGTGCCTGGATGGTTCCCAGCGGCGTGAATACGCCATGGTTGATGGCGTTGTTGAGGAACAGAATCTTTCCTGGTTCGACGAAGATGCTCGCCAACGGCAACAGACCATTCTGAACAAGGAACTCGACAACCGTCTCCAAGCCATTACTGATCGCGGTCACGATCGGAGCGATCAGGAAGAACGCTCCGATAGCGAGAATCATGCCGACGATTCCGCCGGAGAAGTTGTCGACGAGCATCTCGAAGCCAGCACGAATCTTGCCAGCCCAGAGTCCGTCGATCTTCTTCATAATCCACGCCGCGCCGGGGCCGACAATCATGGCACCGAGGAACATCGGAATACCTGCACCGAGGATGACCCCCATCGTTGCAATCGTTCCGATGACTCCACCGCGAACTCCGTAGACCATACGGCCGGCGGTGTTAGCGATGAGCAAAGGCAAGAGGTAGGTAATCATTGGACCGACGAGGCCTGTGTTCTCTACGTCAGGGTCGAGGCTCCACCCGCCGAGTTGCTGCACCCACACCGGGTCGATGCCGAGCAGCGGCAACCAGCCTGTTTGGATGAACAGAGCGGTGATGAAGCCCCACGCGATGAATGCCGCAATGTTGGGCATCACCATTCCGCTGACGAAGGTTCCAAATTTCTGGACCCCTACGCGCGCACCGCCAGTCTTGGCGGTCGTAGACGACGTTGTCATTTTTTTACTCCGATATCTGTGATGTTGGGATACTGCAGGGGAAGCAAATGAGCACGGCTAGTTTTCGTCGTGATCTGTACTAAGAATTTCGGTCAGCTCTGCGATGACGGCATCTGCACCATCGCCTTCCGCGGAGATGGTGACCTCGTCTCCATGGCTTACCCCGAGCGAGATAACGCTCAGGATGCTCGACGCGTTGACTGATTTGTCACCCTTCGCGATCGTGACATCGAGGCCGGAAGCCGCTGCCGCTTGGGTGAAGAGTGACGCAGGACGAGCATGGAGCCCGTGTGACGATGCCACTCGGATAGTTTGTTCAGCCATTGTTGCTGCTTTCTGTTGTCGCGTGGGGGAAGGCATCGAGGAGGTCGAGGGCGATATCTGCCCCAGCCGCGTTGAAGTTGATCACCGGAAGCTGGATCGCTCGCGCGCCAATCGCCACCGCGGCTTCTTCGGCCTGGTCGAAGAAATCTGAGACGTGTGAGCTCACCAACACAACGTCGACGGAAGCGAGTGGCATGTTGAGCGCTGCGATACTGGCCGGTGTGAACGTATGAGTAAGACCACGAACGTTTGCCTGACGGCGAAGTGCGTGCGCCAAGAAGGTGCTCGAGGCACCCGCGCCGCAAAGAACCAGCACTGTAGACACCTGATCGCCTCCTCGCGAAAACCACGAACTTCCTTCGCTCACTATCGTCGCTGGCGCAAGGCCCTTAGCTCCAGTAGTTAAGCTTCCGCCCCGGCGGAAACGTTCATACGCAAGAATGGTTACCTCATGCTCGATAACCACGCGCGACTCATAGAACTCCTCGCTCAGTCAGAGGCGTGGGTGACGGCTGCCGAGCTCGCAGACAAACTCGGCGTCACTACTCGCAGCGTGCGCAGTTATGTAACCGCCGTCAAGTCGTCTGCGCTGCCCCTAGAAGTCATTGAGTCCTCGACATCGGGCTATCGCCTCAATCGCGACAACTATGCCGAGTTCCTCAAGGGAGCGTCCAACCGCGATGCAGAGCGCCCGCGCGATCGTCAGTACCATCTGGTTCGCCGCCTCGGAGATGCTCCCGAGGGCTCAGATATCCATGCGCTTGCCGAGAGCTTCTTCGTGAGCGAGTCGACAATTGAAGCAGACCTCCGGAAAGTCAAAGCCGTCGTTGAAGAGTCGGGGCTCACGCTCACGCGCCGAGGTCCACTTGTGATCTTGGCCGGAACCGAACCCAATTTGCGTCGTTTGCTCAGCAAGATGTTTCGTCACGAGGAATCTCAGGGATTTTTGGAACTTGAGAGTATTCAGCGCGAGTTCGAGTCGTCCGATCTTCGCTCATTCAAGACTGCACTACTCGAACTTCTCGACTCGCATGGGTATTTCGTTAATGAGTACGGGATCAACCACGTACTTCTCCACGTAGCGATCGCGGCGGACCGAACTTCGCCAGCAGGAACCGAACTCACTACCACCGATTCGGCAGCTACTGCCAAACCGGTGAACGAGGTAGCCACTTTTTCGCGCGACCTAGCTGCACTCATTACGACACATTTTGGCGCAAACTTGCGCCAAGACGATGTCCACGAGATTGAGCTTCTGCTCACTACCCGAGTTATCACTCGACCTGCAGGAGCAGGTTTCCCCGCCGATGTTGACCTCGACGAACTCACATCTCGCGTACGGCGGACGGTGCAGCACGTGGGCGAGGAGTACCTCATCGACCTCGACGATGACGACTTCATCATGCGACTGTCACTTCACGTGCGCAATCTCATCGTGCGAGCGCAGGACCTCTCGTATTCGCGAAATCCGATGACGCGGTCGATCAAGACCACCTATCCGATGATTTATGAACTCGCCGTGTTTATCGCCGCCGAGGTGCAGCGCGAGGAGGGGATTGTTATTCACGACGATGAGATCTCCTACATCGCCCTTCACGTCGGCTCACACCTTGAGCGTCAGGCGAAACGCGAAGTGCGCCTCACCGCTGCGCTTGTCTGCCCCAATTATCACGACCTCCACGTCATCCTTCGTGAGCGTATCGAGGCGGTTCTGGGAGACGAACTGCAACTCCGCATCGTCATCACGCGAACCGATGTGGATCTTGCCGAGCTCTCGACCGACCTTGTGCTGACGACGATCGATCTTCGGTCTTTCGCCGACAACGTTATTCTGATCCAGCCTTTTCTCACTGAGACAGACGTCGATGCCATTCGCCGAGCTATAGGACGGGTGCGTCGCCTGCGTCGACGACGTCAACTCACCGATGAGCTGCTTCGATTCTTCGACCCCGCACTCTTTCTCCGCAATTTCACGGCACCCAGCGAAGAAGCGATGATTGCTGCTCTGGGACATCGGATGATCGAGGCCGGCGTCATTGACCACAGCTACATCACCGGTGCCATAGAACGCGAACGGATGTCGTCAACCGCGTTCACTGACACCCTCGCGGTCCCCCACGCAATGACTATGAACGCCCACCGCACTGCGATCAGCATCGTCATCAACGAGACGCCTATGCCGTGGGGAGAGAACCGCGTCAATGTGATTGCGTTAATCGCGTTCAGCGCAGCGGGACGAACGACTTTCCAAACAGTGTTCGACCAGTTCGTTACTGTCTTCTCGGATAGGGACTACGTCCAACAGCTCGTCAAAAAGGCTGTGGACTTCCCCACCTTTATCGATGAACTCGTGCGGGGCATAGAGGATTAGGCGTCCAACGCTGCGAACTGCACGCTCCGGTGTCGCAGCGTGCAGGTCAAAGAAAAATCCCCGCGGCCCTAGGCAGCGGGGATTTCTTCAGTACAAGAGTCAGCGCGAACCAGCGTCAGTCGCTGAGATTCCGCGATCGAACAGCGCCTCAGTGATTCGTGCCGTTACGGCATCGATTTCGCCGAGCGCATCGATAGTTACCAACACGCCACGATCAGCGTACGTCGTGATCAGCGGGGCTGTTTGCTCGCTGTACACCTCAAGGCGGTGACGTACGACGTCTTCGGTGTCGTCGCTACGGCCCTGCTCGAGAGCACGCTTACGAAGACGTCCGATAACAATCTCGGGGTCGGCTTCGAGCTCGACAACGACATCGAGCGCAGCGCCGTGGGTCGCAAGGAAAGCGTCGAGTTCACGGACCTGGTCTGTTGTGCGCGGGTAGCCGTCGAGGAGGAAGCCATTCTTGGCATCGTCATCCTCAAGGCGATCACGAATGAGAGCGTTTGTCAGGGAGTCGGGAACGTTGTCTCCGGCATCCATGAATGCCTTCGCTTTGTTTCCGAGCTCGGTTCCGTTCTTCACATTGCTGCGAAAAATATCTCCAGTGGAGATTGCCGGAACGCCGTAGATCTCGGCGAGACGAGCAGCCTGGGTGCCTTTTCCAGCGCCAGGGGGACCAATCAGGAGGAGTCGTGTCAACGCAACAAACCTTCGTAATGGCGTTGCTGCAACTGGGAATCGATTTGCTTGACAGTCTCAAGACCGACACCAACGATAATCAGGATGCTAGCTCCGCCGAATGGGAAATTCTGGTTGGCCCCGATGACCACGAATGCGATCAGCGGGATCATTGCCACAAGGCCGAGATACAGCGAGCCGGGCAGGGTCACACGAGTAAGTACGTAGTCAAGGTATTCAGCGGTCGGTCGACCTGCGCGAATACCTGGAATGAAGCCGCCGTACTTCTTCATGTTGTCGGCTACTTCTTCAGGGTTGAACGTGATTGCCACGTAGAAGTAAGTGAAGCCGACGATGAGCAGGAAGTAGCCGATCATGTAAATCGGGCTATCACCAGAGACCAGGTTGTTCTGGACCCAGACAACCCATGCTGCGGAAGTCTCTCCAGCTTGTGGCTGGTTGAACTGCGCGATCAGAGCGGGGAGGTACAAGAGTGACGATGCGAAAATCACGGGGATCACACCGGCCATGTTGACCTTGATAGGGATGTAAGTGTTGTTGCCGCCATACGTGCGACGACCGACCATACGCTTGGCGTACTGCACGGGGATACGACGCTGGGACTGCTCGACGAATACGACAGCTCCCATAATGAGTATTCCCATGAGAAGCACGAGAACGAAGGTCTCGATACCGTTGCTGACGTAGATGCCCCAGAGCGCGCTCGGGAACGTGGCTGCGATCGAGGTGAAAATCAGCAGCGACATACCGTTACCGATACCGCGCTCGGTAACCAGCTCACCCATCCACATAATGAGGCCAGTACCGGCCGTCATGGTAATAACCATGAGCAAGATTGCGTACCACGCGTCGTTCGTAATGAGCTGGCTGCACTCCGCAACACCAGCCGACTGGAACAGTGCGCCGCTTCGGGCAACAGTGATGAGTGTCGTCGACTGAAGAATCGCGAGAGCGATCGTGAGATAACGGGTGTACTGAGTCAGCGTCGCTTGACCTGACTGGCCCTCTTTGTGAAGAGTCTCGAAGTGCGGGATGACCACGCGAAGTAGTTGCACGATGATCGACGCCGTGATGTACGGCATGATTCCGAGTGCAAATACGGAAAGTTGAAGGAGCGCCCCACCGCTAAAAAGGTTGATGAGGTCGTACAGCCCGCCGCTGGAAGAGTTCGCTGCAAGGCAGGCCTGAACGTTACCGAAGTCAACGAACGGCGCGGGGATGAAGGAGCCAAGCCTAAACAGCGCGATGATGCCTAGCGTGAACCCGATCTTCCTGCGAAGGTCAGGCGTGCGGACAATCCGCGCGACAGCTTTAAACACAAGGCCTCCGATTTATCTATGTACTACGGGCGAGTGGGGAACCCCGATGCGGGATTCCCCACTCAACCTGCCTGCGTTTGCCACCGGTGTGGCCTACGCGACACTAACGTTTGTCGTAGTGACAGTTACTGAACCGAACCGCCGGCTGCAACGATCTTCTGCTCGGCAGAGCCGGAGACCTTGTCAACTACAACGTTCAGCTTAACCGTAATATCACCCTGACCAAGAACCTTGACCTTTTCGTTCTTGCGAACGGCGCCCTTCGACACGAGATCTGCAACGGTTACGTCGCCACCCTTGGGGTAAAGTTCCGCGAGCTTCTCAAGGTTTACAACCTGGTACTCAACACGGAACGGGTTCTTGAATCCGCGCAACTTAGGTGCACGCATTACGAAGTTGATGTTTCCAGCTTCGAAGCCGAGACGCATGTTGTAACGCGCCTTCGTTCCCTTGGTTCCACGACCCGCAGTCTTACCCTTGGATCCCTCACCACGACCAACACGCATACGGTCCTTCTTGGCACCGGCAGCGGGACGGAGGTGGTGCATCTTCAGAACCTGCGGGCGGCTTGCAACATCGTCACTCGAAGACTTCTTTGCGGTCGATGCCTTAGCAGCAGTCGACTTAGCAGGAGCCTTCGTGGTGGATGCCTTTGCAGCCGGAGCCTTGTCAGCAGCAGCCTTTGCAGGAGCAGCCTTCTTGGCAGCAGGTGCCTTAGCGGCTGCAGCCTTGGGGGCTGCGGCCTTCTTTGGAGTTTCTTTCTCGTCAGCCATTAGTCAATCTCCTCGACCTTGACAAGGTGAGCGACCGTGTTGACGTAACCACGATTCTGCGAGTTGTCCTCGCGCACAACCACGGAACCGATGCGCTTCAGCCCAAGGCTGCGCAGCGTGTCGCGTTGGTTCTGCTTCTCACTAATTTTGGACTTGATCTGGGTTACCTTCAGGCGACCAGCCATCAGACACCTGCCTTAGCTTCAGCCTCGGCACGCAGCAAGCGAGCCGGGATTACGTGTTCTGCATCGAGACCACGACGAGCGGCAACCGCGCGAGGCTCTTCGAGCTGCTTGAGTGCCTCAACTGTCGCGTGAACGATGTTGATCGTGTTCGAAGAACCGAGCGACTTGCTCAGTACGTCATGGATACCGGCGCACTCGAGTACGGCGCGAACGGGACCACCAGCGATTACACCGGTACCAGCGGATGCGGGACGCAGCAGGACTACGCCTGCAGCAGCCTCCCCCTGGACCGAGTGAGGGATCGTGGCGCCGACGCGAGGAACGCGGAAGAAGTTCTTCTTCGCCTCTTCGACACCCTTGGAGATTGCGAGGGGAACTTCGCGAGCCTTGCCGTAGCCGACTCCGACCATTCCGTTACCGTCACCGACGACGACGAGAGCGGTGAAGCTGAAGCGACGACCACCCTTGACTACCTTCGATACACGGTTGATGGTGACGACGCGCTCCAAGAACTGGTTCTTGTCGTTGTCACGGCTGTTGTTTCCGCCACGGCCACCACGGTCTGGTCCACGCTCACGACCGCCACGACGGGCCTCACGGGGCTCGCTCGTTACGTCGGTTGCTGGGGCGTCTACGACGACCTCAGGTACGGAGATGGCGCTAGTCGCCTCAGCGGCCACGGCCTGCTCCTTGTTCGTTGTCTTGTTGTCCACGTTGTCGCTCACAGGTTCAATCCACCCTCTCGCGCTCCGTCGGCGATAGCTGCTACGCGACCTGCGTAACGGCTTCCACCACGATCAAATACGACGGCCTCAACACCGGCCTGCTTCGCGCGCTCGGCGACCATTTCGCCGATCTTGCGTGCCTTGGCGGTCTTGTCTCCATCGAACGTACGCATGTCCGACTCCATGGTCGATGCTGAAGCGACAGTAATGCCCTTCGAGTCATCAACAACCTGGACGAATACGTGACGCGCTGAGCGCGTAACCACGAGACGGGGGCGCACCTCGGTGCCCACAACCTTCTTGCGGAGACGTGCGTGACGACGGCCCTTAGCGGCCGACTTGCTCTTACCTCTGGTTCCGAGAGCCATGTCTACTTACCACTCTTTCCGGCCTTGCGACGAACAACTTCGCCGGCGTAGCGCACACCCTTGCCCTTGTAGGGCTCTGGCTTGCGCAATTTACGAATGTTGGCTGCTACTTCGCCAACCGCCTGCTTGTCGATGCCGCTGACAACTAGTTTGTTGTTGCCCTCGACCGCGAAGCTAATGCCTGCGGGCGGGTCAACGGTGATCGAGTGCGAGTACCCGAGAGCAAACTCAACTGAGCTGCCCTTTGCGGTGACACGGTAACCAGTACCAACGACTTCAAGGCCCTTGGTGTAACCGGTGGTGACACCAACGATTTGGTTAGCGATGAGCGTACGGGTCAAGCCGTGAAGCGAACGCGATTCGCGCTCGTCGTCGGGACGGGTTACGAGAACCTGACCGTCTTCGAGTGCTACAGCGATAGGAGCCTTGACAGTGAGCGCGAGCTCACCCTTTGGGCCCTTTACAGTGACGTCTTGGCCGTCGATGGTGATGGTGACACCAGCGGGGACATCAATAGGAAGTCTTCCGATACGTGACATTTTTGGTTACCACACGTAGGCGAGGACTTCCCCACCTACGCCCTTCTGAGTCGCCTCTTTGTCGGTCAACAGACCAGAGGAGGTGGACAAAATCGCCACACCGAGTCCGCCAAGAACCTTGGGGATTTCGGTCGAGCGAGCGTATACACGAAGACCAGGCTTCGATACGCGCTTGATTCCCTTGATGGAACGCTCGCGGGCGGGTCCGTACTTGAGTTCGATCGTGAGGGTCTGGCCCACGCGAGCGTCTTCGTTGCTCCAGCCGAGGATGTATCCCTCGGCCTTGAGCATTTCTGCCAAGCGCGACTTCAGCTTGCTCGAAGGCATTGAAACGCTGTCGTGGTGCGCCGAATTGGCGTTGCGCAGTCTGGTCAGCATGTCAGCGACCGGATCTGTCATTGTCATTATGTGTTTCCTGTCTCGTCTGGTTTCGGCATCCGTTACACGAAGGCCGACCTGGTCGATCGGTGTTACGTGATTAGTTAGATGCGTTCTCAGCTGAACGGAAGGGGAAACCGAGCGACTTGAGAAGTGCGCGACCCTCTTCGTTGTTCTTGCCTGTGGTAACAATCGTGATGTCGAAACCACGAACGCGGTCAATCTTGTCCTGATCGATCTCGTGGAACATGGACTGTTCCGTGAGGCCGAAGGTGTAGTTACCGTTTCCGTCGAACTGCTTGTCCGAAAGACCACGGAAGTCGCGGATACGAGGAAGCGCGAGCGTGATCAGGCGGTCAAGGAACTCCCAAGCGCGGTCACCACGAAGGGTGACGTGAGCGCCAATGGGCTGTCCTTCACGGAGCTTGAACTGAGCAATCGACTTGCGAGCACTCGTTACGTAAGGCTTCTGGCCGGTGATCGCGATGAGATCCTTGACGGCTCCATCGATGATCTTTCCGTCGCGAGCAGCTTCACCAACACCAGTGTTCACAACGATCTTGACGATGCTGGGAATCTGGTTGACGTTGGAGAGACCGAGGTCCTTCTTGAGCTGCTCCGCAAGTTCGTCGCGGTACTTCTGCTTGAGGCGCGGCTGGATTTTGCCAGCTGCAGGTGCAGTCGTCGTCATTAGTCTGCGTCCTTCTCGGTTGCCTTCTCGGCATCCTTCTTCGAAGCCTTCGGCTCAGCCTTGGCTGCCGTGGACTTCTTGGTCTCTACGCGACGCGACTTCTTGAAGTAGCGCTCGCGCGTGGTCTTGCCGCGGTCATCGGTGGTGACGGTGAAGCCAACACGAGCCGGGAGCTTGGTCTCGGGGTCAACGAGAGCGAGGTTCGACACGTGAATCGGTGCCTCCATCGTTTCGATACCACCGGTCTTGGTTCCACGCTGAGTCTGGCCGACCTTGACGTGCTTGGTGACGAAGTTGACACCCTCCACGACAACGCGGTCTTTTCCAGCGATAACACTGATGACGCGACCCTGCTTGCCGCGGCTTCCGCCGCGCTCTTGGGTCGGGCCGCTGATGACCTGTACGAGGTCACCCTTGCGAATCTTTGCCATAACTACAGCACCTCCGGTGCGAGCGAGATGATCTTCATGAACTTCTTGTCACGAAGCTCGCGGCCGACCGGTCCGAAGATACGGGTACCACGGGGGTCTCCACCATCGGACTTGAGGATTACAGCCGCGTTCTCATCGAACTTGATGTATGAGCCGTCTGGACGACGAGTCTGCTTGATTACGCGAACGATGACAGCCTTGACGACCTCACCCTTCTTGACGTTTCCGCCAGGAATCGCGTCTTTGACGGTTGCCACAATGACATCGCCGAGACCTGCGTAACGACGGCCTGAGCCACCGAGAACGCGAATCGTGAGGAGCTCCTTGGCGCCGGTGTTATCGGCAACCTTTACTCGGGATTCCTGCTGAAGCATTACTTAGCCTTTTCGAGGATCTCGACCAGACGCCAGCGCTTTGTGGCGCTGAGCGGACGGGTCTCGCTGATTAGAACGGAGTCACCAACGCCGGCCGTGTTGGCCTCGTCGTGAACCTTCACCTTGGAGTTACGGCGAATAACCTTGCCGTACAACGGGTGCTTCACGCGGTCTTCAACGATAACGACGATGGTCTTATCCATCTTGTCGCTCGTTACTAGACCACGGCGGGTCTTACGGTACCCACGAGCGACCTCGGCGGTCTCCGCGGTCTTCTTGTCTTCAACCTTGGCCATGACTACGCCTCCTTCGTCTCGTCAGTGGCGTCCGCTGCGGTTTCAGTCGCTGCGTCTGCCTTCTTGGTGCTGCGCTTCTTGGTTTCCTTTGCAGGAGCCTCAACAGCAGCAGGGGTTGCACGGATGCCCAACTCGCGCTCACGGATAACCGTGTAGATGCGAGCGATGTCGCGCTTGACAGCGCGAATACGTCCGTGGCTTTCCAGTTGACCGGTTGCGGCCTGGAAACGAAGGTTGAAGAGTTCTTCCTTCGCCTTCTTCAGCTCGTCAACGAGTCGTTCGTCTTCAAAAGTGTCTAGCTCGACAGGGGCTAGCTCCTTGGATCCGATCGCCATTATGCGTCGCCCTCCTCGCGCTTGATGATGCGTGCCTTGAGGGGCAGCTTGTGAATAGCACGAGTGAGTGCTTCACGCGCAACAGTCTCGTCCACACCGCTGAGCTCGAAGAGCACGCGACCTGGCTTGACGTTGGCGACCCACCACTCGGGCGAACCCTTACCGGAACCCATGCGGGTTTCAGCGGGCTTTTTGGTGAGCGGGCGGTCGGGGTAGATGTTGATCCACACCTTTCCACCACGCTTGATGTGACGCGTCATGGCGATACGAGCTGCCTCAATCTGGCGGTTCGTAACGTATGCGGGCGTCAGAGCCTGAATACCGTACTCGCCAAACGACACCGTGGTTCCACCGGTAGCGTGGCCGCTACGGGAGGGGTGGTGCTGCTTGCGGTACTTGACCTTACGGGGAATCAACATTGTTATGCCTCAACTCCTGCTGCAGCCTTGGCTTCTGCTTTGGGGGCTTCTGCCTTGGGTGCGTCAGATTTCGGTGCGGACGACGGTCCACCGCCGGTGCGGCGGCCACGGTCTCCACCATCGCGGCGCTCAGGGCGCGACGACTTCTGGTTAGCCTGCTCGCGAGCGAGCTCCTTGTTGGTGATGTCGCCCTTGTAGACCCACACCTTGACACCGATGCGACCGAAAGTGGTCTTGGCCTCGTAGAAGCCGTAGTCGATGTTTGCGCGAAGCGTGTGCAGCGGAACGCGACCTTCACGGTAGTACTCCGAGCGGCTCATTTCTGCGCCACCCAAACGACCCGAAACCTGGATGCGAACACCCTTGGCGCCGGCGCGCTGAGCACCCTGAAGGCCCTTACGCATTGCACGACGGAAAGCAACACGAGCAGCGAGCTGCTCGGCAATTCCTTGAGCAACGAGCTGAGCCTCAGCCTCGGGGTTCTTGACCTCGAGGATGTTGAGCTGAATCTGCTTGCCGGAGAGCTTCTCGAGCTCGCCACGAATGCGCTCTGCTTCGGCGCCACGACGGCCAATCACGATACCCGGACGGGCAGTGTGAATGTCGACGCGAACGCGGTCGCGGGTGCGCTCAATTTCAATGCGAGCAACGCCTGCGCGGTCGAGGTTCGACTTGAGCAAGTTGCGGATCTTTACATCTTCCGCAACGTAGTCGCTGTAACGCTGACCCGGCTTGGTGCTGTCAGAGAACCAACGCGACACGTGGTCGGTGGTGATTCCCAGACGGAAACCGTAGGGGTTTACCTTCTGTCCCATTACTTCTTCCCTGCCTTGTCGGCCTCGGCTTCAACGACGTGGTCTGGCGTGGCCAGCACGACCGTGATGTGGCTTGTGCGCTTCAGGATCTGGAACGCGCGGCCCTGGGCACGCGGCTGGAAACGCTTGAGCGTTGCACCGTCGTCGACGTAAGCCTTCGAGATGATCAGATCCTGTTCGTCCAGGAACGTGTTCGAAGCGTCTGCCTTGACTCGCGCATTGGCGATTGCAGATGCGACCAACTTGTAGACCGGCTCGCTCGCGCCCTGAGGTGCGAACTTCAAAATTGCCAGTGCTTCCTGTGCTTGCTTGCCGCGGATCATGTTGATGACGCGACGAGCCTTCATGGGGGTCACGCGGATGTGACGCACGCGTGCGATCGACTCCACCATTTCTCTACCTCCTCCACCACCGCGTTAGCGGCGGCGACCCTTCTTGTCATCCTTCACGTGTCCACGGAAGGTACGGGTGGGCGAGAACTCGCCGAGCTTGTGCCCAACCATGGTTTCGGTGATGAACACCGGAATGTGCTTGCGACCGTCGTGCACCGCGATCGTGTGACCCAGCATTGCTGGAACGATCATTGAGCGGCGCGACCAGGTCTTGATTACGTTCTTGCTCTTGGCCTCATTCGCCTTGACAACCTTTTGTAGGAGGTGGTCGTCGACGAAGGGGCCCTTCTTCAGACTGCGTGGCATCTTCTGACTCTCCTACTACTTGCGCTTCTTGCCGGCATTGCGGCGGCGAACGATGAGCTGGTCACTGGGCAGTTTGCGCTTACGAGTGCGCCCCTCTGCCTGGCCCCAAGGGGAAACGGGGTGACGTCCACCGGACGTCTTACCCTCACCACCACCGTGGGGGTGGTCGACAGGGTTCATGGCAACACCACGGACGGTCGGGCGAACGCCCTTCCAGCGCATACGGCCGGCCTTACCCCAGTTGATGTTCGACTGCTCGGCATTGCCGACCTCGCCGATCGTTGCACGGCAACGAACGTCAACGTTGCGGATTTCTCCGGAGGGCAAACGCAGCTGAGCGTAAGGGCCTTCCTTTGCAACAAGTCGAACCGAGGCTCCAGCGGAGCGGGCCATCTTGGCGCCGCCACCCGGGCGAAGCTCAATCATGTGGATAACCGTACCGACGGGGATGTTCTTCATCGGGAGGTTGTTGCCGGGCTTGATGTCAGCGCCGGGGCCCGACTCAACAATGTCGCCCTGCTTGAGCTTGTTAGGAGCAACGATGTAGCGCTTGCTGCCGTCAACAAAGTGAAGCAGAGCGATACGTGCGGTGCGGTTGGGGTCGTACTCGATCTCGGCAACGCGGGCGTTTACGCCGTCTTTGTCGTTGCGCTTGAAGTCGATTACGCGGTACTGGCGCTTGTGGCCACCACCGATGTGACGGGTCGTGATGCGACCTGCATTGTTTCGTCCACCAGTCTTCGGCAGAGGGCGCAGAAGCGACTTCTCTGGCGTCGAGCGGGTGATCTCAGCAAAGTCTGCAACCGAGGAACCACGGCGACCAGGCGTCGTGGGCTTGTACTTGCGAATAGCCATTAGTTTCTCCTTGGTCCCTAGCCGACAGCCGTGAAGATGTCGATAGAACCGGACTTGAGCGTGACGATGGCGCGCTTGGTGTCCTTGCGCTTTCCCATGCCGAAACGAGTGCGACGGGTCTTGCCCGTGCGGTTCAACGTGTTGACCGAGTCGACCTTGACGCTGAAGATCTTCTCGATAGCGAGCTTGATCTCGGTCTTGTTCGCGCGGGGGTCAACCTCGAAGGTGTACTTTCCCATGTCGATCAGGTTGTAGCTCTTCTCGGAAACCACGGGAGCGATGATGATGTCGCGTGGGTCCTTGTACGTGACGGTCATGCGCTGACCTCTTCCTTGTTCGAAGACTTGGTGTTGAAGGCAACGAACGCGTCGAAAGCGCCCTTGCTGAACACGATGTCGTCGCTGACGACGACGTCGTAGGCGTTGAGCTGGTCGTATGACAGAACGTGAACCGTGTCGAGGTTGCGGATGCTCTTCAAGCTGGTTGCATCTTCGCGCTCAAGCACAACGAGAACGTTCTTGCTCGGTGCGATGCTCGTGAGCAACGCTGAAACAGTCTTCGTCGAAGGCTTGTTGTCAACGGCCAGAGCGTCGATGACGTGAATACGCTCGCCGCGGGCCCGGTCGGACAGTGCGCCACGCAGTGCAGCAGCAATCATCTTCTTGGGGGTGCGCTGTGAGTAGTCACGCGGGTGTGGACCGTGAACGATTCCACCACCCTTCATCTGAGGAGCACGGATCGAGCCCTGACGAGCGCGACCGGTTCCCTTCTGCTTGAACGGCTTGCGACCAGCACCCGAAACTTCACCGCGGCGCAGGGTGTTGTGCGTACCCTGACGTGCAGCTGCACGCTGTGCAACTACAACCTGGTGAATGAGGGGAACGTTGGTCTGCACGTCGAAGATCTCGGCGGGAAGTTCGACAGAGTCAACCTTCTTGCCCTTGGCGTCGATGACGTCGATGACGTCGATGGAGGTAGCCATGTGTACTACGCCCCCTTCACTGCGTTGCGGACGAAGACGATACGGCCGCGAGCACCGGGAACGGCGCCCTTGATGAGCACGAGTCCCTTCTCGAGGTCGATCGAGTGGACGGCGAGGTTCATGACCGTTACACGGTCACCACCCATACGACCGGCCATGCGCATGCCCTTGAAGACACGGCTGGGGGTCGACGAGGCACCAATGGAACCAGGCTTGCGGTGGTTACGGTGTGCACCGTGGCTTGCAGATACACCCTTGAAGTTGTGACGCTTCATAACACCAGCGAAACCCTTACCCTTGCTCGTGCCGACAACGTCGACCTTTGCACCTGGGGTGAAGATGTCAACAGCCAGCTCTTGGCCGACGGTGTACTCCGCGGCATCAGGGGTGCGAATCTCAGTGAGGTGACGGCGAGGCGTAACGCCTGCCTTGTCGAAGTGACCGGTGAGGGGCTTGTTGACCTTACGAGGGTCAATCTGGCCGTACGCGATCTGGACAGCGCTGTATCCATCAACCTCGGGGCTACGCAGTTGCGTAACAACATTCGGGGTGATTTCGACAACGGTCACGGGAACGAGCTTGTTGTTCTCGTCCCAAACCTGCGTCATACCGAGCTTCTTGCCCAGCAGACCCTTGGTCGTCTTAGTTGTAGACATTATTTTCCTTATCGGCTCAGTCGCTCAATAACTGCGCGAGCTAAAGCTTGATCTCGATGTTGACGTCGGCCGGCAGGTCGAGACGCATGAGCGAATCCACAGCCTTGGGCGTCGGGTCGATGATGTCGATGAGCCGCTTGTGGGTGCGCTTTTCGAAGTGCTCGCGGCTGTCCTTGTACTTGTGAGGTGAGCGGATAACCGCAACCACGTTCTTCTCAGTGGGCAGCGGCACCGGGCCTACTACCGTGGCACCCGCGCGGGTAACCGTGTCAACGATCTTGCGTGCCGATGAGTCGATGACCTCGTGGTCGTACGACTTGAGTCGGATGCGGATCTTCTGTCCCGCCATGACTGGCTCTCTTCCCTTAGTACTGTTGAGGCACTGCGTGCACCTGGGCTGTTCGACACCAAGTGTTGCCACCCGGAGACGCTCAGCACTTCTGCTTTCGCACCACTATTTATCTGTCAAGTTCTTGCTGTCACTGCTTGTTGCACCAACTCGCGAGGCCGCGAGGAACATATGCCGGCGAACCGGCACAGGCGTCTCCCGCAGCACGCACTCTCTCGAGTGAATATTTGGGGAGTTGGTTAAGCTTGGTTCCTCTCCCCGCGGCCTAGCTACTACACGGTGTGTGATTCACGCTCTGCGTGAGCCACACGTTGTGGAACTATGCACTGCCTGGGAGTGATCCGCGCGCACAAGGCGGCGAAATGTTGAACTAGAAGAGTCTGTCACATCCAGGCATTTGCTGCAACCCGGGCGTGTCGGATTTCACGGCCACTTCTCAGCGGCGCAGGAGCGTTACAGCAGACGGCGCTTTTGCCAGCGACCCGGAGCCACAATATTGGCCCGAACACCGCCTCTAGGCCCAAGGACGCACGAGCTCGTGATCCCCGTCGATAAAGACGCTGGCGACCAGAGGAACGCCGGGCCTGTACGCCAAATGACGGTAGTGCGGAGCATCCAAAATCTGGGCATTCGCACGTGCTCCCACGCGTAAATGCCCCACGTCATCCCGACGCAACGAGCGCGCTCCCCCGAGCGTCGCCGCCGCGACCGCTTCCGCCGACGTCATTCCCATCTCGCGCACCGCAAGCGCAATGCAGAAAGGGATGGATGACGTGAAGCTTGAGCCCGGATTGCAATCGCTAGCCAGAGCAACAGTCACTCCCGCATCGAGCAAGCGCCGAGCATCCACGAACGGATGTTTGGTAGAGAACTCAACCCCCGGCAGCACGCCAGCAACGGTGCCACTGCCAGCGAGCGCGTCGACGTCGGCGCCGGAAAGGTAGGTGCAGTGGTCAACGCTCGCGGCCCCCAGCTCGACGGCGAGCTGGACAGCTCCAGACTCGGCAAGCTGCGCACCATGCAGGCGAGCTCCGAGCCCCCGCGCCTGTCCCGCAGCGATGATCGCGCGAGTCTCCGCCTCCGTGAAGGCGCCACTGTCGCAGAAGACATCGATCCAACGGGAGTGTGGGGCACAGGCATCCAGCATCTCTCCCATCACGAGAGCAACATAGCCGGCACGGTCATCCGCGTACTCCGCAGGAACGACATGGGCGCCGAGGAACGTTGTCTCGTCTGTGAGCGTTGAGGCGAGGCGCAGCATCCGCTGCTCATCACGAACATTCAGGCCATAACCACTCTTAATCTCGATCGTCGTCGTGCCCTGACGGCGCATCTCCGCGACGAGCGCCGTGGCGTTGGCGAGCAGTTCGTCGTCGGTTGCCTCCCGCGAAAGCGCAACGGTGCGCCGGATGCCGCCCGCCTCATAGCGACGACCCGCCATGCGCGCTTCGAACTCCTCCGAACGGTCGCCCGCGAAGAGAAGGTGGCTGTGGCTATCGACAAAACCCGGGAGCACGCACCGACCCGCAGCATCCACGTGATCGTCGGCAGCGGGGGCTTGTTCGGTTGGCCCCCACCAAGCAACGCGACCGCCGTCGAAAACAATGGCAGCATTCTCGATCTCTGGCTGCTCGTTGTCATGGGTAAGGAGGAGTCCGATGTTGGTGATCACGGTGCTGGCGTTCGCGGTGCTCGTGTTCGCGGTGCTCGACTTCGCCGTGCTTGGCTGTGTGGCATTCGTCATCGCAGGGCCACTCCGGAGATCGCTTCGAGAACGCAGAGGGCCACGAGGCGCACTGTGCGTTCGTCGGCAGAGTCTGCAGCGGCATCCACTTCAACAAGGTCGAGTGAGTAGACGGCCGGATGCGCGGCAGCAAGCCGTGCGGCAGCGCGCAGGTCGATCGCCGCAATGCCACCCGGTACTGACGCGGGGCAAGCGGGAGTAACCGCGCGGTCGCAGACATCGACGTCGAGATCGACGTGGATGGGGCCACCAGCGGCGCCCGCAATCCTCAGAGCCTGTGCCATGACATCGTCCATCGACCGCGAGCGCAGTTCGTCGCGAGTGATGACGGTGATTCCGGCCTCACGGGCGCGCTCGGCGTAGGCCAGCGAGTTCGCCAGCGGCTCGATACCGATCTGCACCACGCGGTTGCCGTCGAGGCCTGCCTCGAGAAGTCGGCGGACGGGCGAACCATTACTCGTTCCGTCGCGTAGGTCGTAGTGAGCATCGAGCGTGATGAGACCAGCGGTGGCGATCTGTGATCCCCAGCGTCCGAGGGCGGTGGGTACCGTTGCGGCGTTATCGCCGCCCAACGCGACAACAAGCTCGGTTCGCAGCTCAGCGACCGCCTCGATCGCCTCCGCTTCGTTCAAGTCAGGCTCGCGCACGTTGCCGGCGTCGACGATCCGCAGATCAGACAGCGCGGCATAACGCCGCAGAGCCTCCCGCACTGCCTGAGGCGTGGTGTGCGCTTGAGTCGGCGAGAGCGACGTACGCGAAGTCGGCATACCGATGAGCGCGACATCCGCCCACTCGTCAGCAACCGGTGCAGCCCAGTCTCCCGCCCGTGGCCACAGCGGATCAGCGCTCAGCATTGTCGCCCTTCGTGAGTGGAGCCTCGTTCATAGGGATGCGAACGCCGAGATCATCAGCGACCGCGATGGCTTCATCGTAGCCAGCATCGACGTGACGGATCACTCCCATCCCTGGATCGTTCGTAAGAACGCGCTCAAGCTTCTGGGCCGCCAACTCGGTTCCGTCAGCGACCGTCACCTGGCCGGCGTGGATCGACCGGCCAATGCCAACGCCGCCACCGTGGTGAATAGAGACCCACGTTGCCCCCGACGACGTGTTGACCAGCGCGTTGAGCAACGGCCAGTCGGCAATCGCATCCGAACCATCTTTCATCGCTTCGGTCTCTCGGTACGGCGACGCCACCGAGCCGCTATCGAGGTGGTCGCGGCCAATCGCCAGCGGGGCAGCCAACTCGCCCGAGGCGACCATCTCGTTGAACTTGAGGCCAGCCTTGTCGCGTTCGCCATAGCCGAGCCAGCAGATGCGGGCGGGCAGACCTTGGAAGTGCACCCGCTCCCCTGCCAGCTTGATCCAGCGCGCGAGCGATTCGTTCTCGGGGAACAGCTCGAGAATTGCCGTGTCTGTCTTGTGGATGTCGCTGGCCTCGCCACTGAGGGCGGCCCACCGGAACGGCCCCTTACCCTCCGCAAACAGCGGACGGATGTAGGCCGGCACGAACCCCGGAAACGCAAACGCATCCGCGTATCCCGCCGCGCGCGCTTCGGTGCGGATGTTGTTGCCGTAGTCGAAGACCTCGGCACCCTGGCGCTGGAAGCCCACCATCGCCTCAACGTGGATCGCCATTGACTCGCGAGCGCGCTGGGCGAAGTCGGGGTGGCTACGGGCGCTCTCCCAATCGTGGAAATCAACGCCGAGCGGCAAGTACGCCAGGGGGTCGTGCGCGCTGGTCTGGTCGGTGACGATATCGATCGGGGCGCCCATCGCCAGCAACTCAGGCACGGCTGCAGCTGCGTTGGCAAGGACGCCGATCGACAGCGCCTTCTTCGCATCGCGAGCTGCAACGGCGAGCTCGACAGCGTGCGCCAGCGACTTCGCCTCGACGTCGAGGTAGCCGTGATCGATACGCCGAGTGATGCGGCTCTGATCAACATCGATGCAAATCGCAACACCGTCGTTCATGGTTACGGCGAGGGGCTGAGCCCCGCCCATGCCTCCGAGGCCGGCCGTGAGCGTGATGGTGCCCGCCAGAGTGCCACCGAATCGTTTCGCCGCGACCGCAGAGAAAGTTTCGTAGGTGCCTTGCAGAATGCCCTGCGTGCCAATGTAGATCCACGATCCGGCCGTCATTTGGCCGTACATTGTGAGGCCCAACTGCTCGAGCCGGCGGAACTCATCCCAGTTCGCCCAGTCGCCCACGAGATTGGAGTTGGCGAGCAGCACGCGGGGCGCCCACTCGTGCGTCTGCATCACACCGACGGGCTTGCCCGACTGCACGAGCAGCGTCTCGTCGCCCTTGAGCGTCGTGAGCGAACGCACGATCGCATGGTAGCTGGGCCAGTCGCGGGCAGCCTTGCCCGTGCCGCCATAGACGACGAGATCTTCGGGATGCTCGGCAACCTCCGGGTCTAGGTTGTTCTGCAGCATGCGCAGAGCGCCCTCCTGCTGCCAGCCGAGAGTAGTGAGGGTGGAACCACGCTGTGCCTGAATCATGACTGCTCCTAGTGAAGTTCGGTGACGGAACGTGCTGCTGCAACAAGGGCACCCGACTGCACGAGTTCAACGCTCGCGGCAATGTCGGGGGCAAGGTAACGGTCGGGGCCTGCGCCGGGCACTCGCTCGCGCAGGGTGTCGATTACGGCGGCCGATACCGGGGACGGCTTCTCGCCGCGCATCTCAATGCCGCGCGCGGAGGTCAACAGTTCGATCGCTAGAACGCGCGAGAGACCGTCGATGCTGCGACGAAGCTTGAGACCGGCACTCCAGCCCATCGAAACGTGATCCTCTTGCATAGCGCTGGTCGGAATCGAGTCGACGGATGCCGGAGCCGCGAGCCGCTTCATCTCGCTGACGATGCCTGCTTGGGTGTACTGCGCGATCATGTGGCCTGAGTCGACCCCGGGATCCGCGGCAAGGAATGCGTTCAGCCCACCATTGCGGTTGCTGTCGAGGAAGCGGTCGGTGCGACGTTCGCTCATGCTTGCGACGTCGGCCGCCACAATCGCGAGGAAGTCGAGCGCATAGCCCACGGGCGCCCCGTGGAAGTTTCCGTTCGACTCCAAACGGCCGTCGAGGGTGACGACAGGATTATCAATTGCGCTCTGCAACTCTCGCTCGGCAACGCGTCTCGTGTGATCGACCGTGTCGCGAGCCGCCCCGTGAACCTGCGGAGCACAACGCAAGGAATAGGCATCCTGCACTCGGGTGAAACCATTGGTGGCGTGGGCGGCGATCGTTCCCGAATCGCGCAGCACCGCGCGCATATTGCCGGCGGAGATCTGCTGGCCGGGGTGGGGGCGGAGGGCGTGAAGATCTTCGGCAAAGACGCGATCTGTTCCGGCGAGACCCTCAACACTGAGAGCGGCGGATAGGTCGGCGGTGGTGAGCAACGCACTCAAATCGGTGATGGCCATCGAGAGCATGCCGAGCATCCCATCCGTGCCATTGATGAGCGCCAGGCCCTCCTTTTCGTGCAGCACAACCGGCTCAATGCCGGCGGCCTTGAGAGCAGCGGATGCGGGCATCAGCTCCCCCGCGACGCGCACGTCGCCTTCGCCCATGACCGCTAACGCGCAATGCGCCAGCGGAGCGAGGTCACCCGAGCACCCGAGGCTGCCGTACTCCCCCACGATCGGAGTGATGTCGGCGTTAAGCAGTGCGGCATAGGTTTCGGCGACAACGGGGCGCACTCCGGTACGGCCGGTTGTCATCGTGGAGAGGCGTAAGAGCATAGTCGCCCGCACCACCTCAGCATCGATCTCGGCACCGGAGCTGGCGGCATGGCTGCGCACCAGAGACCGCTGCAATTGCACACGCTGCTCGCGAGCGATGTGTTTCGTGGCGAGGGCACCGAAACCTGTCGACACCCCATAGTGCGGCCGAACGTCGTTCGCGAGAGCCTCGATGACGGCGCGCGACGCCTCGATCTCGGCGATAGCGTCAGGCGTAATCGACACACGCGCATGGTGGCGCGCCACCGCCACGACCTCGGCGATGCTGACGGGGCCAACGCCAAGAGAAACAGTCTGCGGAGTTTCGGGATTCATGGTCCCAGTGAACGCTGATCGCCCTTCTGCTGCGATAGCGATCCGCGATATGGTGTCTGAGATCTCAGACAGGGGAAACGTGCCCAGCATTCCAGCAGCGCGGAACACTATGGCGGTGCTGCGCCATCTCGCTTCTCGCAAAGGACCGGTGCCCGCCTCGGCCCTGGCCCGCGAGCTCGGCCTGCCCCGATCATCCATCTATCAACTGCTCGCCGTCATGGCCGACGAGGGCTTCGTCGTGCACTATCCCGAGGATCGCACCTACGGGCTGAGTGCGCTCGTCTCCGAAATTGGCACCTCAGCGCTGCGCAGCGAACGGCTCTCTGCTCTCGCCTCACCGCTGATGCGCAGCCTCGCTCGCGAAGCACCCATCCCGGTCGTAGCGCACCTTGCGGTACTGAGCGGCTCGGATGTGAGCTACGCGGCACGCGTGCAGGGAGCCCGCGCTCCCACGACCGTCTCTGCCGTCGGCGTGCGCCTGCCCGCCCATCTCACCGCCACCGGCCGCGCTATGCTCGCGCGGCTCACCGCACCCCAAGTCCGCGCTCTGTATCCGACTCGGGCGTCTCTGACCCGTCGGCAATCGGCAGGGCCGCAGACTCTGACAGAGCTCGACCGGATGTTGGACACCGCCCGCACGCGCGGTTGGGCGAGCGAAATTGGCGACGTTACCGCCGACTACTCGTCGGTAGGTGCCGCGGCGCTTGACCGCAACGACTACCCCACAGCAGCGATCGGGCTCACTTTCCGCACGGATGCCGTGGGCGAGCACTGGGACGAGCTTGGCGCTGCGACGGTGGCTGCTGCGCGCGCCCTCACCAGCAGGCTTACCGGACGCGCCGGCTAATCGACCCCGCTCGCTCAATGGTGGGGCCAGCTAAATAACACCGCTGGTTAAACGACGAAGGGCCGAGCCTTTCGGCTCGACCCTCGTCGTAATTAGTTACTGAGCTTACGCCAGAACCTTGGTTACCTTACCGGCACCTACGGTACGTCCACCCTCACGGATGGCGAAGCCGAGGCCCTCTTCCATGGCGATGGGCTGAATGAGCTCAACGGTCATGTCGGTGGTGTCGCCAGGCATAACCATCTCGGTGCCCTCAGGCAACGTGATGACGCCGGTGACGTCGGTGGTACGGAAGTAGAACTGCGGGCGGTAGTTCGCGTAGAACGGGTTGTGACGCCCACCCTCATCCTTGGAAAGGATGTATGCGGTTCCCTCGAAGTTCGTGTGAGGAGTAACGGAACCAGGCTTAACAACAACCTGTCCACGCTCTACATCTTCACGCTTGGTTCCACGAAGAAGCAGACCACAGTTCTCGCCAGCCCATGCTTCGTCGAGCTGCTTGTGGAACATCTCGATACCAGTGACCGTGGTCTTCTGGGTCGGGCGGATTCCAACAATCTCAACGTCAGAGTTGATCGTGAGCGTTCCACGCTCGGCGCGGCCGGTAACAACGGTTCCACGACCGGTGATCGTGAAGACGTCCTCAACGGGCATCAAGAACGGCTTGTCCTTGTCGCGTACGGGGTCAGGAACGTTCTCGTCAACAGCATCCATGAGATCAAGGATCGACTGCTCCCACTTGGCGTCGCCTTCGAGAGCCTTGAGGCCCGAAACGCGAACGACAGGTGCGTTGTCTCCGTCGAAGCCCTGGCTGGAGAGGAGTTCGCGAACCTCGAGCTCAACGAGCTCAAGGATCTCTTCGTCGTCAACCATGTCGGACTTGTTGAGTGCTACGAGCAGGTAAGGAACACCAACCTGCTTCGCGAGCAGAACGTGCTCGCGAGTCTGAGCCATCGGGCCGTCGGTCGCTGCAACCACGAGGATTGCACCGTCCATCTGAGCAGCACCGGTGATCATGTTCTTGATGTAGTCAGCGTGACCGGGAGCGTCTACGTGAGCGTAGTGGCGCTTGGTCGTCTCGTACTCAACGTGCGAGATGTTGATGGTAATACCGCGCTGACGCTCTTCCGGAGCCGAGTCAATCGACGAGAAGTCACGCTGGACGTTGGTTGCCGAAGGGAACTTGTCTGCAAGTACCTTCGAGATCGCTGCCGTGAGCGTGGTCTTTCCGTGGTCGACGTGACCGATGGTTCCGATGTTTACGTGCGGCTTGGTCCGCTCGAACTTGGCCTTAGCCACTGTGGGTCCTCCTCAGGACTCGGTTGCTTCGCATCCGACGACTTATCACTGCCGAATGTTCCGCAAGTTGGTGTGTATCTATGTTAGTTGCGCGCTGGTAGTGCGGCGATTACTCGCCCTTGTTCTTTGCAACGATCTCGTCAGCTACCGCGCGGGGAACCTCAGAGTAACTGTCGAACGTCATCGAGTACACCGCACGACCTGAAGTCTTGGACCTCAAGTCACCGACATAGCCGAACATTTCCGACAGTGGTACGTGGGCGCGAACGACCTTTACGCCGGTCGCATCCTCCATGGACTGGATCTGCCCGCGGCGACTGTTGAGGTCACCGATGACATCTCCCATGTACTCCTCGGGAGTACGAACCTCGACCGCCATGAGCGGCTCGAGGAGAACTGGATCAGCCTTGCGTGCTGCTTCCTTGAATGCCATGGTTCCCGCGATCTTGAACGCCATTTCTGACGAGTCAACATCGTGAGCAGCACCATCGAGGATGATGCCCTTGACGCCGACCATCGGGAAGCCCGCGAGGACTCCGACGTTCATCGATGCCTGGAAACCCTGATCGATCGAGCCAATGTATTCACGAGGAATACGACCACCGGTGACCTTGTTTACGAATTCGTAAACCTTGTCTCCTTCGACCTCCATGGGCTCAAGCGAGATCTGGACCTTAGCGAACTGTCCCGATCCACCCGTCTGCTTCTTGTGGGTGTAATCGTGCTTGTCCACAACGCGGCGAATCGTCTCGCGGTACGCAACCTGCGGCTTACCAACGTTGGCTTCAACGTTGAATTCGCGCTTCATGCGGTCCACGAGGATGTCGAGGTGAAGTTCACCCATTCCCTTGATAACCGTCTGGCCAGTTTCCTGGTTCTGTTCGGTACGGAACGTGGGGTCCTCTTCAGCGAGCTTCTGAATAGCAACACCAAGCTTTTCTTGGTCTGCCTTTGTCTTCGGCTCGATCGCTACCTCGATCACGGGCTCCGGGAACGTCATCGACTCAAGAACGACCTGGTCGCTCGGGTCACACAGAGTGTCACCGGTCGTGGTGTCCTTGAGGCCGATTACGGCGTAGATGTGTCCAGCGGTAACGCTATCGACAGGCATTTCCTTGTTGGCGTGCATCTGGAAGATCTTTCCGATGCGCTCCTTCTTACCCTTCGTGGAGTTAGCAACAGCTCCACCAGAGTCAAGGTGTCCCGAGTACACGCGAATGTACGTGAGGCGACCGAAGAAGGGGTGCACAGCAACCTTGAACGCCAGAGCAGAGAACGGCTCGCTGGAGTCCGGCTTGCGGATGATGATCTTCTCTTCGTCGTTAGGTGCGTGTGCTTCCATCGGAGGCACGTCGACCGGCGACGGGAGGTAGTCAACAACGGCGTCGAGCATCGGCTGAACGCCACGGTTCTTGAATGCAGAACCACAAAGAACAGGGTAGATCTCGCTGTTAACCGTGAGCTTACGAATGGCAGCCTTGATCTCCGCAACGGTGATCTCTTCGCCACCGAAGTAACGCTCCATAAGGGCGTCATCAGTCTCAGCAACAACCTCGAGGAGAGCGGTGCGGTATTCCGCAGCCTTTTCCTTGAGGTCTTCAGGGATCTCTTCGATGGCGTACTTGGCACCCATCTGTACGTCACCCTTGGAGTCTCCACGCCAGGTGAGTGCACGCATCTCGACGAGGTCGACGACACCCTCGAACTCAGACTCGAGTCCGATCGGGAGCTGGATAACCAACGGGCGAGCGCCAAGGCGGTTGATGATGGTGTCTACCGTGTAGTAGAAGTCCGCGCCCATCTTGTCCATCTTGTTGACGAAGCAGATGCGAGGAACGTCGTACTTGTCGGCCTGGCGCCATACAGTCTCCGACTGCGGCTCCACACCCTCTTTACCGTCGAACACGGCAACAGCACCGTCGAGAACGCGGAGCGAACGCTCCACCTCAACCGTGAAGTCAACGTGGCCTGGGGTGTCGATGATGTTGATCTGGTTCTTGTCCCAGAAACAGGTCACAGCAGCAGACGTGATCGTGATGCCACGCTCTTGCTCCTGCTCCATCCAGTCAGTCGTGGATGCACCATCGTGAGTTTCACCGATTTTGTGGTTTACACCCGTGTAAAACAGGATGCGCTCAGTCGTGGTGGTCTTGCCAGCATCGATGTGAGCCATGATGCCGATATTGCGGACCTTTTTTAGGTCCGTGAGCACTTCCTGTGCCACAGGTTCCTCCGAAAGTTTGTTAGTGAAGAACGAATCTCAGCACTGAGGCGAATCAGGGTTTGCCTGACCCGCCTCAGTGTGAGGTGCTGACTACCAGCGGTAGTGAGCGAATGCCTTGTTCGACTCGGCCATCTTGTGGGTGTCTTCGCGGCGCTTTACAGCGGCGCCAAGCCCGTTCGATGCGTCCAAGATCTCGTTGGTGAGACGCTCAGTCATCGTCTTTTCACGACGACCCTTTGCGTAGCTCGTGAGCCAGCGCAACGCGAGCGTGTTGGCTCGGTGCGACTTGACTTCAACGGGAACCTGGTAGGTCGATCCACCGACACGACGCGACTTGACCTCAAGGGTCGGGCGTACGTTATCGAGAGCCTTCTTGAGGGTGACGACGGCATCTTGGCCGGTCTTCTCCGCTACACCGGCGAGCGCTCCGTAAACGATGCGCTCGGCGAGGCCCTTCTTGCCGTCAAGAAGAATCTTGTTGACGAGCTGGCTGACAATGGGTGCGCCGTAAACCGGATCCGCGACTACGGGACGCTTAGGTGCTGGTCCTTTACGAGGCATTACTTCTTGTCCTTCTTCGCGCCGTAGCGGCTACGAGCCTGCTTACGGTTCTTAACGGCTTGGGTGTCGAGCGCTCCGCGAACGATCTTGTAGCGAACACCGGGGAGGTCCTTTACACGACCACCACGGATGAGCACCATCGAGTGCTCTTGAAGGTTGTGACCTTCACCGGGAATGTAGGCCGTGACCTCGGTACCGTTGGAAAGCTTGACACGAGCAACCTTGCGCAGAGCTGAGTTCGGCTTCTTCGGGGTTGTTGTGTAGACACGCGTGCAAACGCCGCGCTGCTGCGGGTTGGACTTAAGGGCGGGCGCCTTGGTCTTGACGACCTTTGGCGTGCGTCCCTTACGCACCAACTGCTGAATGGTGGGCACTCAATTACTCCTTGTTTTTGCTGCACGGTGACAGCGTCATGATGGTTAGCATTCGATGTTCTTCTCAGAACACCGAGTTCATCTGGACCCACGCGCACCCTAACAAGTCGAATAAACGAACTGTCTCGGTGATTTGTGGATATGCCGTGGGGGTCAACCAGAAGGTTGAACCCTGTGGTGTGGAGTTACTTGCACTCGAACCCCGCTATGCGGCCAGCCCCAAGAGGCATCGTTCAAGCGCACGGCAAAGCGCACACCTCAGAAAGAATAGCCCCCCGGGTGTACCGGGGTCAAATGGTCACAGCGCACACGCAGGCTCCGGAACTGCCCATGCGACCGGCTGAGCGACCTTAGCGCTGAGCAGCAGTTTTCTCCGCGAGTTCAGCTTCCCACTGAGCGCGTGTTTCGCTGTTGCGTTGCGTAACTTTCCGGCCGCGTTTGGCTACGAGAGCCCCCGTCCACAACGACACTTCCCGACCGAGAAGTCCAGCGACAATCACGAAGGGATCAACTAGCGCCGCAGCAAACATCGCTTGCGCCTGCTCTGGAGTGTTTTGAACAACTCCATTGATAAGCAGGAGTGCGCCAATCGTGCCGAAGTACACGAGAAGACCCACGAGGATGCTCGAGAAAACATGAGCTGCCCATCCGGCCCGATTCACGATGAGGGCAATGATGATTGCTCCGAGAGCAAAGAACGCGACGGGAACGTAGAACGATGGCGCCTGAACGAAAGCAAGAGCAACCCGGCCGGTGGCGGCTGCACTCACTATCGCGACCGCAATAGCGAAAACGAGCGCGAAGACTAGCGAAGCTGCGAGCGCGATAAAAATACCGAAACCTCGGTTGCCAGCCACCTTAGGAGGCGTAGGCGCGGTGACGTAAACAACGCGTGGTTCAGTGGATGACGTGGTTGCTGTGGTTGCGGCACCAGCTAGCTCTGGCTCTGGCTCTGGCTCTGGCTCTGCGACGATCTCGGGCGCGGAGGCGCGCGCGGGCTCGACCATCGGCTCAGCCTCCGCTTCGAGAGTGGAATCGTCGTGGATCACTGGCGACACGACGGGCGAGGGCTCAGCAATGGGATCAATTAGAGGTGCAGCCTGGGTCTCGGCCGGTTCACGGGGAGCAGAGTCGTCGACCACTACAGCATCCTCAATGTTGTCGTCGTTCTCCGGCGAAGAACCACGCTCTACAGATGGATCGGTCATAACTGTTGCCTCCTCGTGCCAGCGACTGATTGTCACAGTCTACTGACGCGACACCCAGAAATAAGAAGAACGCCACGACCAAGAGGTCGTGGCGTTCTACTTGCACGGCGCCGAAGACTAGTTGACCTCACCACCGCCAGTAGCCAGTGAAGAAGAGTCGGCCGTCTGAAGCACATACACGGAGCCGTTCAACGACAATTCGTATGTTCCCGCTTCACTGCCAATCTGGACTGATGCGGTCGAAACAGAGAAGGAACGCGTGTTCGACTGCACGCTCTCGATGAAGGCATTGAGAGCCTCGTACGTTCCGCTTGCCGAGATGGTGACATCCATCGCAACCAGTCCCGCGACCGACGGCACCGAGGTCACCCCTGACTCTTCTGCAGGAGCGGCGGGTTCTGTTGTTGTCGCGGCAGGAGCGCCCTCCACATCCGCAGCTGGCGCTGCCGGAGCAGCAACGACAGGCGACAGAGCCGCGGTCGCATTGATATAAGCGATATCCACGAAGGTGACGCCATTGGCTACGGCCAACGCCGAAACCTGCTGGGCGAACACCGACGACTCGTGGGTGGAGGGAATTGATGTGCGCAGAGCACCCAAGTCGGCGAAGAGTTTGTCTGAGTTCTCCGCCAATTTCTTGAGGTCGTTAAGCTCGTTGAGCTTGATCTGGTTCTGCAATTCGACGGCTGAAATCTCTTCGTCAGCGCTTGATGCGGTGGCGAGTGCGGGAGCGACTCCCACGGCGTAACCGGCGATCAAAATCAGAATCACCGCGGCGGCGCCGATGAGCGTCCACATTCGTGTCAAGGTCATGAGCCATTCTCCTCATCTGTTGAGCCTGTGGCAGGAGTTTCTGTCGGCTCCGGGGTCACTTCGGGGGCGGGCTCTGCCTCGGCAGTCTCGCCGTCGGTTGAGAGTTCGTCGAACCGGTGAAGTAATGCTTCCCAGTTCACGAACACCACTACCTGAGCGCTGAAGACTCCTTCTTCTTGCTCCGCCGAAACCAGGGTCACATCGGCAAGACCGAATTCATCGGGGACGGCACGAACCCACGCGTCGATTGCTTCCATCGAGGGAGCATCCAACTCGATAGTGAACTCCGCCATGCGCTCCGGTTCAAGCGGCGAAACCGAGTCGCCATAGCCCAGCATCGGAGTAGCCGTATCGAAGTTGTAGTTCGAGATCACCATTCCTTCGGTGAGCTTCGACCCCATAGCCAGCGTCAGCGCTTGAATTGAGACCTCGGTAGACGCGATGAACACGCGCGCTGTTTTGCTGGACTGCAGCGCCTGATTAGCCGCACGAACCTCGCTGTACTCCCCCTGCTGCTGCGTAAGCGACAAGGTGGTTGCTCGAGCACTTTCCAGCGTGAGCCCCCTCTGGAATGCGACAAGGTTGGCACCCGCGGCAGCCAGAATTGCCACTCCCAACGCGATGATTGCCATAAAGATGGCACGGCCTCGTGCGCGGTTCGCGGCTTTTCGCTGACCGACTTCAGGAGGAAGAAGGTGCGCGATTGGCGGATATGCAACTGCAATCTTTACCTCGCGACGTGCAGTTGGTTTCTTCTCGCTCATGCGGAGACCCCCGTAACCAATCCAAGAGCAATAGACATGTTTTGCACGTCTCCCGTGCCTGTGAGACCACGAGCAACGGTGACCATCGAGAACGGATCCGGTTGAGACGCCGGAACCTTCGTAAACTCAGTCACCGTCTCCACGAGCCCAAGCAGCCGTGAGCCGCCACCGCTCATAACAATACGATCGATGGCCCGGTTCTCCCGAGCGTTCTGGAAGTACTGCATCGTTGCCCGAATAGCGAGCAAAGTCTCATTGACCAACTCGAACGACACTTCAAGAGCCGGACGTTGTTCAGCCGTGGCACGTGCAGCGACCACTCCAACCGACTGCTTCACCGCCTCGGCATCGCGCGTGGAGATGTCCATACGCTGCGAGATTCCCTTAGTGATGTCTGCTCCACCGCTGGGGAGTAACCGCACGAAGTGCGGCACATGCCCATCGAGAGCAACCAGGGTGGTGGTCGCTGCCCCGATGTGCACGAGGAGCGTAGTTTGGTTCGCTGTTTCCGGCCCAGAAAAGAGGCGGGTCAGCGCAAAAGGCGCAAGATCGACGTTCTGCGGTTGAAGTCCAGCTGCAACCACTGCGTTCACGTTCACCAACACTGGCGCCTTGATCGCTGCCACAAGCATCCCCGAAAGCATGGGGCCGTTTTCGCCCTCGGTCTCGGCAGCAGGATAAAAGTCAAGGAGCGCATCCGTCGCAGGGACCGGCAGCAAATCCTGAACCTGGAAAGGAAGTGATTCCCTCACCTGATTCAGCGGAAGCCGCGGGACAGTAATGTCGCGAGCGAGAACTTTAGAGTTCCCTGCTCCCAAAACCACATCTTTGGTGCGAATTCCCGCTTGAGACCAGAGCTTTTTGATCGAGGCCGTGACTGTTGCGGAGTCGACAACCTCTCCAGCGCGAACCGCCCCCTCCGGCAGCGGAATCTCACCGAATCGAAGAATTGTCGGTCGCGGTAAATGTGGGTTCTCGACTTCGACAGCACGAATAGCTGACGAGCCGATATCTAGCCCTACAAGTTTCTTTCCCATGTTTCCCCCCGGGCGGCGATCAGCTAAGACCGCTCGCCACCATATATCCGTTCCAAATTTGTGAGCCAAATGCGATGCCGAGCCATGCCCCAGCAATCATCCATGGACCAAAAGGGATCGCCGTGCGACGACGAGCCCGACCAACGATGAGCAGTGCAATCGCGAAAAGTCCTCCGAGCAAGAATGCTGCGAATGCACCCACAGCGAGCACCCCCCAACCGAGCCATCCCAGATAGAGCCCCAGAACTGCTGCCAGCTTGACGTCGCCCATACCCATTCCGCGTGGCGAAACGATCGCGATGATGAAGTAAAAAACGAACAGCGTCGCACCCCCCGCAAGCGCGCCTATAAAGCCAGACCAATTGTTAGCACCACCGCTAGCCAAAGCCAACAGTGCGATACCAACAACTATTGAGGGAAGCACAATCTTGTTTGGGAGAGTTTGAGTGTCGAGATCAATAAGTGTCAGAGCGATCGAAACCGCGGCGAGGTAAAGCAAAGCCGGCAGCGCCCAGACTAAGTCGGTGTCGGCACCGACGACAGCTGTGATAAGACCGAATGCGATCGCGGTCCCAGCTTCAACGAGCGGATAGCGCGCTGCAATTGGCTCCCCGCAATCGCGACATTTCCCTCGCAAAAGTAGCCAGCCGAAGACCGGAATATTGTCGTACCACCGAATCGCGTGCTCGCACTTGGGGCATGCGCTCGGCGGCGAAGACAGCTTTTCACCGCGGGGAACTCGCCACACGACGACATTGAGAAACGAGCCGACAGCGAGCCCCAGGAGCACCGCGAAGATGACAAGGAGCAAGGTTACGGTCATGAGATCGGGGCACCGTTGGATTCAAAGGCTGGCGAAACTTCGATCCACACATTCACTCCATAGGCTGTGGTCACCGGCGAGAGGAACTTTGGCGGCGCGGTGAATTTGAGTCGTGTGTCATAAACATAGTTCTTCGTGTAGCCGCCGGAGCCTTGACGCACGATTCCGCGGAACTTCTGCGCAATTGCTCCGTTGACAGTGAGTGTTCCGCGGCCCGATCCTGCTCCTGGATTCTGAACCGCGAAAGTGTGGCCTACGGAGAGAATCGCGGCGTCGATTCGACGGTTGTAGTCGCCGAGGAGCGTGCGATTCGAGCTGTCCGTGGGGTTCCACACCCACACAGCGTCGTTTCCGACGAGACCCAGCACGTCCTCCTCGGCATTCTTGTACTTGAGGTCTCCGGTGACATATACGTAGTGCTCCGCGGAGAGCGTGGTCTGCCCCTGCAGCGTTCCCTTGACGAAGAGATCGCCCACTCGACACTGGTAGGCGCTGCTGGCGGCAGTCTCGTACCACGTGGGGTATCCGATGCCGTTTCCGATGCGGTTGCCCGAAATGCTCTCGCACTTCAGGCCACTGGGACGCGCGTTGCTCGCCCAATAGTTGGGATCGCCGTACACTGCCGGCACATCCTGAACGTAGATGACGTTGCTCGCGGGTAGATCGAACGTATCTCCGCCCGCACTATTGATACGACTCACATTTCCACAGGCCGGTGGCTGCGAACCGCCGGAGGCAGGCGAGCCCGTGATTCGGGTCGCAATAGTCCAAGGCGAGTACACATTGATCTTGCCGTTGGCCAAAAGCGTGATTTCCGTGGGACCCGTGTAGAGGCAGCCGGGGCGAGGAACGCCGTCAGTGACGAGGTCTGAGCGCGTTTCGCGCAGATGTTGCGAATTTGTGGCCGGCATACCGATCACAGGGCTGAAGACAGGTTGGGGCCAGAGCGGATCAGCGAAAGTCTGGCCGCCGCAGCTATAGCCGTTGGAGTCTCGCGGGTTGTAAGTGACCCCACTCGATGGCGCGTAGCTCGTGGTGACCTTACCCAAGAAAGTGGCGTTACAGATACGGATCGTGTCGTTGGAGTGAACGGGCCCGTCAACCGTGTCGCCGCCCGAGAACGCGATCTCTCCGCAGCTTCCGGAAACGCTACTGCGTCCATCCCACCAGTACTTTTCGCAGGAACTTCCAGCGCCAGAGAACGCGCGGTCCTGGATTTCATAATCCGTGAAATAGAGGAAGTCGATGAAGCCAGACTGACGGAGGTCCGCCACGATGCTACGAGTCTCCCCGCCGACCTTTCCCGTCGAGCGCACTCGGATCACTCCGCTGCTCGAATACTCCGAGTTATCTACCTCATAGCGGAAGAACGACGTGCTCTCCCCCGGGCTTGGGACGGGGATGGGCACCCAGGCTTCGCCTTCAGCGACGTTGAAAGCCGCGTTAGCGACAGCGCCCGTGGGCAAACGAACGTCACTAGTCGACGAGAACGGCGCGAGCGGGTTTCCGTACTGTACGTATGAGGTGTCCTCCGAGAGCCTGCTTTGGTAGTCCTCGATGCCGGCGTACGCCGCGGCAAGAGACGCCGACCACTCTTGAGTGGCAGCTGCCTGTCGGAACCCACCGGTCGCAAAGGCGACGGCCGTGGTCACGAGCAGTCCAAGAACGACGGTGATGCCAATTACCATCGGAAGGGCAGCGCCCTTTTCGCCAGCGAGGCGGGCACGAACGAGTCGGATCATCGGTCGATTCCAATTCTTGAGAGGTCGAGGTTCGGGATACCTACGGTGTTTTCGATACTCGCCGTTTTTGCACGGCCACTTGGGTCGGTTTGCACCGTCATTGAGATCTTCACCGCTGCGACAGCATTGCGCTGTGCTGCGGTGAGTTGCCCACCCGCTGGTGGCTCGAGCTCGATATTGCTCGCGTTGAAATAGCGGAAGACCGGAGTAGTTCCGTTGGATATCTGTCGCACAACCGTGCGTTCAGAAGCCACCGCTGGTTGAAAGGTAAACAAGCCGCCAGATTTGATCGCAGTCCACCGTCGTTCCACGAGCGTACGATCCGATGTGATGAGAAACTCCACCTTCACGGGCTCGGGATCCGCGGCATCCGTGTCTAAGTAGGCCTGAAGAACAATCTGGTTGGCGGCGGCATAGCTGAACACTGGATCATTCGGCAGAGAAGGACCTTTGGGAATAGGCGTACCCGCACGGATCACTCGAGTAAGTTCATTCATCGCCACAGTGGCACCCGCGGTATTAGAGGTAGCGGAGCGTTCGTCGGCGAACGTGCGGGTGAAAGTGATGAAGATGGTCATGACCATCGCGAGCAGCATGGTCATGAGGGCGATGGTGACAATCAGTTCGCTGAGGGTCACGCCGCGTTCATCGCGGCGGACGCGGGAAACCCGCGCGAAGAGAGCATTTCGACAATTTTGAATCACGATGCCACCCTTGGGTCAACCGTCACGACACTAGGAACGCTCGCCGTGCCGCCCACGACAGGAGTGAGCAAGCTGCCTAATCCCAGGGGTAGCCAAACGCCCAACGTGACCGATCGTTCGATTCGCCACGTTCCGTAGGGAAGGGCGAGGTGAGTGGTGCCGGGGTTAATGGTGTCGAACGTCAATTCGCTGCTAATCGTGCACCCGGGATCTCCACTGCCCGTGACGGGGGCGATCGAGGTGGCACGCACACGCCCGCCAGCGAGCCCAGTGGCATCGACTAGCCCCATGGGCACAGTGAGTTCGGCGTTGCCCCCGGGCACTGTCGCGACGGCCACAGCATCGGGCGAGCGGAAGGTCACTCCTGAGACATCAACTTCTTCCCAATCCTGAGGATTACGAGACGCACAGTATGGTTCAGAGCTGGTCGCGGATTCCGGCTTGGCGATATAGGTTCCGGCGAAACCGACGTACCCCGATTTCCAGGGGAAGAGATCGATTCCGCGCGTAAGCGAGGAGTTCGTGGCGCTATTGAGGTGAATGCCGTACGAGCTGCTGAACGAAGTCGGCATGTTGGCCGGGATCTGGATATTCGTCGGCGTGGGGTTGGCAACGTACTTCACATTGAAGCGAGCCGCGTTGTCGTAGTTGAACGAGACCGAACTAGCGGTACCGGCGACGACCTGCGTGAGTTTGCTCGGCGACGTGATCTGACCGGCATCTGTGATGTAACCGGAGCGAGAGATCGAAACGTTGTAATTGCCGGGTGCAACTTTGAGAATGTAGGTGCAGCCTTCGGCATCGGTCGCCGGCGGCGCCACGGACAGGTTCTGAGCTCCGTTGGGCGGCGTGGCCTTGTTGGCGGTGACGTTCACGCCCGCTGATCCGCCGCCAGAGCCTCCTGTCACCGAAACGAGAATGGTGCCCAGTCCGGGGTCGTTGATGCGATCGTCTGGCGCGAGCAGTGTGTCGAAACGTACTGGCTCAGTTCCTGGGCGCATGTTAGGCCAACTAACGGCAACGTTGACGCGCTTGTATTGCAGTGTTCCACCGCCGGTACCGCAGGCTGCAGCGGTGTTGCTCGACGGCACCCACTGCGTGGAGCGAATGATCGTGAAGTCGTCGCCATTGAGACTCGTGGTGTAGGTAGCATCGCCGAGCGTAAATACATCAGCGGCATCTCGAGCTAGGTCAATTTCTTGAGAAGCGAGGTTGGCAGCAACTACGCGAGCGCGGTTATCGCGAGTGACTGAAAGTACGGTCGTGAGTGATTGAAGAACGCCGAGCGAGACGATCGCGAAGATCATCATCGCCACGAGAACTTCAAGAAGGCTCATTCCTGCGTCGGAGCTACGCAGTCGCTGTAGAACCTTGTGCATGATGAGCCCTTTCGTGCGGGTAAGTAAGGGTTGTAGGTGATGCAAGAGAGTTGGGATTCTCTCGAGAGAGCGATCACTCTCCCACGGGGAAAGGGACGCCGCCGCGTGGCGACGCCCCTTCCTGCAAGCCTCTAGCGGACTAGGACTTTACGGTTGTTCCGTCGGTGCTGGTGTAGGTCCAGGTAGGGCCGGTGTACTCACGGTGGGTGACCGTGAATACGTAGCCGTTGCCATCTGCGTCAACCGCAGAGGTGAGGACCACGGACGGCGTTGCCTTGTATCCGTTGTCAACCAGGTCACCGGTGGGCAGGTCAGCTGCCGTTGCACCCGGCGTGTGAGCCATGTCAGCGAACGAACCGTTGTTGCCAACGGCGTACGTCTCAGCAGCGATCACTGCATTGGCGATGTCCGACTTGACCTGCGATTCCCAAGCGCCCTGGCGCTGGTTGAGGAAGAAGGGGATGGCGATCGCGGCAAGGATGCCGATGATCAGAACAACAACGAGGAGCTCAACGAGAGTGAAGCCCTTCTGGTCGTTCTCGAGGTCGTTGCGCTTGGTGCGCAGTGCTTCGTGCAAACGTGCGATCATTTTGGATTTTCCTGTCTGTGGTTCGAATCGTGGACAGGGGCCCCCAGAAAAAATCAGCTTCTCAGCCCCCCACGGAAATACTCTCAACATGTGCGCAAGCTGAGAATCCCACAAACGGGGGTGAACTCCCTCAATAGCCACCCCAGTGTGAGGGGTGTTAGCGCGCCAAACTCACTTTTGCACCCCATTGGGGGCTAGTGAACGCATAGTTAAAGACCAAACGGGAGCATCACGACTCGGGTCGCGACGCTCCCGCTTGGAGCTGCTAGGCGTTACTTGATCTGGTCGAAGATCGCGAAGATCGGCATATAGAGCGCAATCACCATGACGCCGACGATCGCCCCAATCACACCAATCATGAGGGGCTCGATAAGCGCGGTGAGTTGCTCAGTAGTCTTCTGAACCTCATCATCGTAGAAGTCAGCGATCTTCGACAGCATGACCTCCATGGAACCCGCGTCCTCACCGACCGCGACCATTTGGGTGACCATCGACGGAAATACTGACTCTTTTGCCAAAGGAACGGATACTGACTGACCAGAACGAACAGAGTCAGCCACCCGACGGAGCGCTTCCTCAATCACGTAGTTTCCCGACGTCTCCCCGACGATCGAAAGCGCGTGAAGAATCGGCACACCAGCGCCGAGCATCGTTCCGAAGTTGCGCGTAAAGCGTGAGATCGACACCTTCCTGAACAGCGGCCCGAAGACGGGCATCCGCAGCTTCCAGGGATCCACAAACTTGCGGACCTTCTCAGTGTGCTTGTTCTTTTGCCACCAAATACTGAAAACTATGCCGGCGATAATAAGAATCGGGGCGAGAATCGTCATCGCATCCGACATCCACACCAGAATCTGAGTGAGCAGCGGAAGCTCACCACCGAGGTCAGCGAACATCTCCTCAAACACCGGAACGATGAAGAGGAGCATTCCGATAACAGCTGCTACCGCCATGATCAGGACGACAACGGGATAGGTCAGAGCCGACTTGATCGTGCCACGGAGCTTCACCTCACCCTCGAAGTTGTTTGCAATCGACTCAAGGGCATTATCGAGAAAGCCGCCCGTTTCGCCGGCCCGAACGAGATGAATCATGATGGGCGGGAAGACGGTGCCATGCTTGGCGAACGCGTCAGACAACGTTCCGCCCGTCTCGACATCTTGGCGAATCTCGGTCAACGCCTTAGCAAGCGTGGGGTTCTCCGTCTGCTCCGAGAGAATGACGAGAGCTCGGATCAACGACAGGCCCGAGGAAATCATCGTCGACATCTGCCGGCTCATGACCGCAAGGTCATCAAGACCAACACGCTTCTGCAGAAAAGAAATGTTGATTTCTTTATTGAGACCGGTGCCTGCGCCCGCCTCCGTAATAGAAATCGGACTGATCTCCATCGCGCGCAGGCGAGTGACTACTGCATTCTCGGTCGACGCGTCGATGCGCCCCTTGACGATCTTGCCCGACTGATCACGAGCTTTGTATTCGAAGGACTTCGTGGTTGAGGTAGTAGCGGCCATTATCTCGGCACTCCCGTTGAACTGTCGCTCATCAATCGATGCATGCCCTCGGGGTCATGCGACTTAGCCATGGCGGCCTCTTCGGTAATGGCGCCCGACTTGGCGAGACCAGCGAGATGCTGATCCATCGTGTGCATACCGGCGCCACGGCCGGCCTGCATTGCGGAAGGAATTTGGTAGATCTTTCCTTCTCGGATCAGGTTTCCGATAGCCGGGTTCATCGTGAGCACTTCTGTTGCCACGACGCGGCCCTTGCCAGACGCCCGTCGAACAAGCGTCTGGCAAATGATGCCCTGCAGCACTGCTGCGAGCTGAGTGCGCACTTGGCCCTGCTGGTGCGGTGGGAAAACGTCGATAATACGGTCAACGGTTTGCGCAGCATCCTGAGTGTGCAAAGTCGCGAACACGAGGTGACCCGTTTCTGCCGCCGTCAACGCAATCGAGATTGTTTCGAGGTCTCGAAGCTCACCAATCAAAATAACGTCGGGGTCTTGGCGCAGAACGTGCTTGAGCGCGCTCGTGAACGAGTGAGTGTCTCGGCCGACCTCTCGCTGGTTAACGAGCGACTTCTGGTTTCCGTGCAAGAACTCAATCGGGTCCTCCACGGTCACAATGTGGTCAGCACGGGTGCGGTTGACTAGGTCGATGAGCGCGGCCAACGTAGTCGATTTTCCGGAACCGGTTGGTCCGGTGACGAGCACGAGTCCACGGGGCAGAGTCGCGAACTGCGACACCGATTCTTGGATGCCGAGGTCTTTCAACTGCTTGATCTCGGTCGGAATAATACGGAACGCCGCGCCCAGGTTTCCCCGGTCCATGTAGAAGTTCACGCGGAATCGAGCCGCTTCCGACAGCTCGAAGGCGAAGTCAAGTTCGAGCGCCTCGAGGAACTGCTCTTCTTGCTTCTGATCGAGGATGCTAAATAGCGCGTCGCGCGTGCGATCCTTGTCCCACACTCCGATTCCCTTGAGCGGCTGAAGGCCACCATCCACACGGATCATGGGCACAGCGCCAGACGAGATGTGAAGGTCCGAAGCGCCGGTGTACACAACTTCTTTGAGCGCATCGAGTAGTTCAGGATTTGATCCCTCGCGAGCCGTGAGTTCCATCTCGGGACGCGGTTCGCGTTCCTCTTCCACGATCTGCGGAACGGAAAGCAACTGTGATTCGCGGCTCTGCTGCGGCTCTGCGGCGCCGAATCCGCCTGTGAAGCTCAGCAGCCCCTCATCAGCGCCAGGCGGCGGGAAATTCAAGTTGCTCTCACCGGCAATGTCAGGGGCAACCTCGGGGAGATCGAGCAGTCCGCTCTCAGCGGCCGCCTGCGACGGGAACTTAACCGTAGGAGCGTCCGAGGGGACCTCGTTCGTGATCTGTGTCGCGCTGTCGCCCGCCGAGTTCGATGCATCCGTAGTGAAGTACGGCACTTCTGCCGCTGTCGGTGACGGCGCAGGCGCGGCAGGTGCCGCCTCGGCGGCGGGAGCAGCAGGTGCGGGTGCAGGCGCAGCGGCGGGGGCAGGCATCGATGCGCCAGCAGCCGACGTCGCCGCCGACGTCTGAGACATTGCGCCCGCTGCGGCCTGACGGAAGAGTTCATCGAGCGAGTCGATCGAGGTCACTGGCTCGCTCGCCATCCGGCGGGCGCGACGTCCGCCCTCTGCGGCAGCATCGGCGGGAGGCGTTGCTGCTTGAGGAGCAGCAGTCGGCTCAGTATGCGCAGCAGGAGCCGGCGGCGCGGGTGGCGCAGGCGGCGCAGAAACACCAGAAGTGTCGCTGCTCTTGATCGAACCGGATGGTGGTGGAATCGTCGGGAGCGGCGACGCAGGAACTGTCGCTGCGGAGGCAGACGGCGCCGCACCAGTCTGCGCCCACTCAGGGAACGAAGGTGACGCTTGTGGGCTGCCTGCTCCAGGAACGCTCGTTCCCGGCGCCGGCGGTGGTGTATCCGACGGGACGCTGTTCCCAGAAGGAGCGCTTTGTCCCTTCGGTGTGAACAAGCTCTCGTCTACCGATTGCGACGGGATGTCGTAAATCCGCTTAGCCATAATTCCCCCAGATACTTCGTCTTATGCGACGACGCGCAAAATCTCTTCGACTGACGTCAAGCCGAGTTGTGCCTTGGCCCAGCCGTCCATACGCAGAGTGCGCATTCCTTGCTGCACGGCGACTCGGCTGATTTCAGCGCTCGATGAGCGAGCAACAGCGAGACGTTCGATTTCTTCAGACACTGCCATTACTTCGTGCAGTGCAATACGGCCGCGGTATCCCGTTTTGGAACACACGGTGCAGCCCACAGGTCCGTAGAGCGTCGGCATCGGTCCTGCAGGATCGAAACCGACCTTCAAGTTCACGAGGTCCTGCGGGTTGTGTGTCGCAGGCTGCTTGCAGCGATCGCACAAGCGTCGGGCAAGTCGCTGAGCCACAACGCAGTCGATTGCCGAACCGACCAAGAAGGGCTCAATGTCCATCTCGATAAGTCGCGTAATCGCGGCAGGAGCGTCGTTGGTGTGAAGCGTGCTCAACACAAGGTGACCTGTGAGAGCGGCTTCAATGGCGATCTGTGCGGTTTCTTGGTCTCGGATCTCACCAATCAGCACGACATCCGGGTCTGAACGCAAGATCGAGCGCAGAGCACTCGCGAACGTGAGACCGGCCTTCGGATTGACCTGAACCTGGTTGATGCCCGCCATACGGTACTCGACCGGGTCTTCGACCGTGATGACGTTAATCTCGGGTCGAGCGACCGCATTGAGCGTCGTGTACAGCGTCGTCGACTTACCGGAACCGGTTGGTCCCGTCACGAGGATCATGCCGTAGGGCTTGCTGTATGCGTCTTTGTAGATCTTGGCGTTGTGCTCAAGCAAGTAGAGCTGGCTGAGGTCGAGCGTTGTGTTCGAGTTGTCGAGAATACGCATAACGACTTTTTCGCCGTAGACAGTCGGCAAGGTGGCAACACGAAGGTCAATTTTCTTCTGACCGTGGATGACCGAGATGCGGCCATCCTGAGGCTTGCGACGCTCTGCGATATCCATCTCAGCCATGATCTTGAGACGCGAGATTACACCATTCTGAATCTGGCGAGGAGCCCGCTGCATCTCGTGAAGCACACCGTCAATGCGGTAACGAACACCGAGGTCATGTTCGCCCGGCTCGATGTGAATATCGGAAGCCTTGTCTTGGATGCCCTGGCTGATGAGCAGGTTCACGAAGCGAACGATAGGCGCGTCATCTTCGGTCGGTTCGTTGTTGTTCGTCGCGAGAGCGACATCCGTGGTTGTTGCTTCCTGCTCAAGCTCGCTGCTGAGGCTGGACAGCTCACCATCGGCGCGGTGGAATCGATCGAGCGCGGTCTGGAGGTCGCTGCGTTCGGCGACGACAACGCGAATCTGGCGTCCCGTTGCTGATCGGATGTCATCGAGCGCAAAAATGTTGCCGGGGTCGACCATGGCCAAGACGAGGTATCCCTCGCTGAAGGCGATCGGCAAAACTTCGTGTCGGCGGCAAATAGCGGCGGGTGCGAGCGCAACTGCTTGGTGGTCAACGGCGAAGTCGACGAGTTCAACAAAGGGGACCCCGGCCTGGGCGGCGCGCGCGGAAGCGAGTTGTGCCGGCGAAATGGTCCCGCTGTCGAGTAGGTTTCGAACGAGGGCTTCCTCGTCGGTGTGAGAAGTCCCTACAGAATCGATGCTCTCAATTGGCATCATTCCGCGAAGAATCAGTACTTCAGCAAGTGTGGTCACGCGTGCCTCCCCCCAAGGTCCTAGCGGAGTCCCACGCTAATCGACTCACATCTGCACCACTAGACCCACTTGTGAGGGGTAGTAGGGGCGTTTCAGGAAGCCCATTCGCCGCGAGTCGCAGCATTGAGCGCCAAATTGATGTTTCTTTCGACGTAGGCGGCAAGCCGCGGCAACGCACATTCCGAGATGACATCGGAAACATCTTGAGCATGACGGTGTGCGCACGCCTGCACGGCGGAGCGCGCAGCGGTAATGCAGTTGTGGCATGGCTTTCCAGAACGGCTGCCTTCACCGCGATAGTGCTGCTCTTCATGCAGGGCGACGGCAAGCTGAAATGTGACCAACTCAAGCGTCTCGACAAAGGAGTGGATGAGGTCATGGGGCCACTGCGAAAGGTGGTCGAACGCAGCGAAGTCGGAGTGACGGCACTCGACGCAGCCTGCTTCGGTGCCAAGAGCAGGCTCTCGCCATTCTGAAACCAGACGGTACCAACGCTGAAGAGAGCAGTCGACGAGGTCGTTCACGGCGTGACGATTCATTAGCCTGCTCCCCCACGAAAGATCTTCTAACGTACTGATGGTTGCACTGCGGCAACGAATGCGGCAGTCGTCAGTATCAATGACACCCGTTTGGGGGGCAGACAGAAAGTTCCGGTAGATTTGTCGTTAGTCGCTGCAATTTCTTGCGGGCGTACGCTTACCCTGATCCGAACGGGGACACGATTGACATTGCACAAGGAAGCTCCACGCACCTACCGCGTAGGCCATGTGGATGATCATGAGACCGTGCAACTCGGCTTCGCTTCGCTTCTGGGGCAGTCCCCGGATATCGCTCTTCATGCCTCCGCGGCCACTGTTCGGGATCTTGAACCGGTCGCTAAAGAACTTGATCTTGTCGTGCTCGACGTGCGCCTTTCGGATGGAAGCAAGGTTGGCGAGAATGTTGCCTGGCTTCGGGAGCGCGGGATCAACGTTCTCGTCTTTACCGCGGCAGACAATGCCTCTGAAGTTCGTGCGGCATCCCGTGCTGGCGTGTTGGGGATTGTGCGCAAGTCGGAGTCGCGCGATGTGATTGTGGAAGCTGTGCGTGAGGCGGCCAGGGGCAATCCCGTCGTGACGACTGACTGGGCTGCGGCCCTCGACTCCGATCCAGAACTTGCCGCGGCTGGCCTGAGCCCTAAAGAACAAGAAGTGCTCGCCCATTATGCTTCCGGCGACAAATCTGTAGCAGTGGCTCACCACGCAGGCCTCTCATCGAGCACCGTCGCCGAGTATGTGCGTCGCATTCGCCACAAGTACGCCATGGCAGGCAGGCCCGCGGCCACAAAAGTCGACCTCTACAAGCGTGCAGTCGAGGATGGAATCCTCCCTCCCCCGAGCTCATGAGCATCAGCAAGACCCCGAACCACGTGAGCCCGACGTTCCGCGAGGAACCGGGCGCCGAGCTTGGCGTCGTGCGCACCGTTACGCTCGTGCTGGCCGCCGCCGCGATCATGTTTCTGGGTCTCTCACTCGGTTCGCTCTTTGACCAAGCTGCCTACGTCATCCCCCTCTGGCAGGTAGTCGCAGGCACGGCCGTGTTCGGAACGCCCGTAATCATGGCCGCCGCGGCACCGTGGAGTTCGCTGCGCCAGCTTCGCATTCTGCACGGAGCATATGCGGTCACTTTTGCTACTGCCGTAGTGAGCTGGATACCGGCGTTCGTCAACGGACCGATGCCTGCCGATGCCGCTCCTTGGACCGTTGGCCTCACGGCACTGGGGACTGTGCCCGCTGCGGTGGCGTGGCGTTCATCAGCGGCGTGGATCTATTTGCTGGCCTCAGCGTTGCTGATTGCGCCCATTCGCATCATTGCCGATGGCGGCGCCGATCCTTCCCTCGCTTTCCAGTTCGCACTCTTCACGGTCCCTGTCTGCGCTGCGTTCACCGCCGTCGTGAGGGTCGCGATGTCCGCAGGTCGTGAAGTTGATGTTGCCACCTCCGCAGCCCGCGCCTCCTCGATGCGCGCGGCTGCGCTGACTGCCCGCGGCGAAGAACAAGCGCACCTTGACGCTCTCGTGCACGACGAAGTAATCGCCACGATCTTTGCTGCTGCCGGTGCGGGACGTAGCGACTCAGCCTCTACGCGGGCGCAAGCAGCGCGCACGATCGCCCGCCTCAGCGAACTCAACGATGCAGCCACGAATGTTCCCGAACTCATCCACGTCGACTACTTTGTTCAAGGTCTCGCGTCATCTATAACCGAGACCACCGATGCCGCGGAATTCGTCATTGATGGCAATCGTCACGCGCCACTTCCATCCTCTATCGCTAGCGCGCTCATCGAAGCAACTGTTGAGGCTTTGCGCAATAGTGTGGTCCATGCCGGAGGTGACGCTAGGGGTGATATCGCCGCTGTCGCACGCAGTGTTCGACTCAGTCTTAGCGAGGCGGGTGTCGAGATCACGATCAACGACGACGGCACCGGGTTCGACCCCGCCGCTGTCCCCGCGAACCGCCTCGGAATTATGGTGAGCATTCTCGGCCGTGTCAATGCCCTTGCCGGGGCCAGCGCAACAGTGTGGTCCGAGCCAAACCGCGGCACACAAGTGACGGTGGGGTGGGTGCAGTGACCTCAGGATCTGGCACGCGCACCCAGCTCGACCTGCCGCAAATGACGGGTCTTGGCGCCCACATTCTCATCTGGACCTACTTCGTAACGATCTCGGTGCTGGGGCTACTCTCGCTCGACGACGTGCATTCGCCGCTGCCCGTTTATATTTCGATTGCGTTGTTCGCTGCGGTGTGGACGCTCCTGACTCAGGACACCCAGCCGCGCGTTGGCCTCGGAGCCAGCATCTTCACCATCGCCGCTAGCGTGATCGCGACGGTGATCTCCTCAGACAACGCGATCGTGGGCGGATTCTCACAGTGGTATGTCGGCGCTGGCGCGTTGTCGATGTTCTACCTCAGTTTGCGTCGGCGTGAGCTATTGGCATGGGCGGGGTTCGCAGCCATTGGGGTGGTGGTGATCCTGTGGGGGCTCTCGACCGAGGATCGCCTTCTCGAAGCCGTTCTCTTGGTCGCGCGTCAAGCACCATTCGTGCTTGTCGGGTCGCTATTTTCTGTCGGCATGAGACGCACAAGGAAGCGGCTCGACGGCATCCACGATGTTGAGATTGCACGGGCGGCGGCGGAAGCGGCCGCTCTTGCCCGCACGGCGGAGCGCTCCCGGCGGCTTGCGGGCCTTGACGCTGCTGTCGGCACGCAATTGCAGCGCATTGCCGACGGGAGCGAACTCACGGATGATGACCGCGCTGAACTTGTGATCGCCGAGGCGCGACTGCGCGATAGCCTTCGCGCTCGCCAGCTCGACTTGCCTGAGATCGTCTCCGCGGTGCAGAGAGCACGGCGACGCGGCATCACGGTAGTTCTGCTCGATGACCGCTACCCGCTCGCTTTGCCAAATGGAGCGCTGTCGAGCATCACAGAGGCTGCTGTGCACACCCTGAACAATGCCTCCACCGGAGCGGTCACGATCCGGCTGCTGCCTGCTGGGCGCCCTGTTCTTGCCACCGTGGTCACGGATGACAAAGAGTATTCGCGCATAGAGATTCCCGCACCCTAACGACGAAGGGCCCCCGTCGCAGTGACGAGGGCCCTTCGTGGTATCACCCGGAGGTGATGCCGAGACTACTTAGTTGTAGGTTCCCGGCGTGGAATCATTCGAGCTGAAGCTGTCGAAGTCGACGAAGCTCAAGTCGCTCTCAGTGAGGCTTGCATCATCGGCGAAGATGCGGTTGGGGTAACGTTCGGCTTTCGCCTCGTCCGTTGCCTCGACCGATACATCGCGGTAGCGAGCCAATCCCGTACCAGCCGGGATGAGCTTACCGATGATGACGTTCTCCTTGAGTCCCATGAGCGGGTCAGACTTGCCTTCCATAGCCGCCTGCGTAAGAACGCGGGTGGTTTCCTGGAACGACGCAGCCGACAGCCACGACTCGGTCGCCAGCGAAGCCTTGGTGATACCCAAGATTTCTTGACGAGCGGATGCCGTTGCCTTGCCCTCGGTGAGAACACCGCGGTTGAGCTCGTTGTACTTCGAACGGTCGACCAGCTCACCCGGGAGGAGTCCGGTGTCACCGTGGTCAACAACAGTCACCTTGCGGAGCATCTGACGAACGATGACCTCAATGTGCTTGTCGTGAATCGGTACACCCTGTGAGCGGTAAACGCCCTGGACACCATCGACGAGGTGCTGCTGAACGGCACGGACACCGCGAACACGAAGAACTTCCTTCGGGTCAACGTTTCCAACGTGAAGCTGCTGACCGAGCTCGACGTGCTCGCCATCCTCAATGAGGAGGGTTGCACGACGCAGAACCGGGTAAGCGATGGGCTCGTCGCCATTGTCTGGCGTGAGGATCAGCTTGCGGCTGCGGTCGGTGTCTTCGATCGTGACGCGACCAGCGGCTTCTGCGATGGGGCTCGCACCCTTAGGGGTACGCGCTTCGAAGAGTTCCGTAACGCGGGGAAGACCCTGCGTAATGTCATCTGCCGAAGCAACACCACCGGTGTGGAAGGTACGCATGGTCAGCTGGGTACCGGGCTCACCGATCGACTGTGCGGCGATAATTCCGACAGCCTCACCGATGTCAACGAGAAGACCGGTTGCGAGCGAGCGGCCGTAGCAGACTGCACACACACCAACAGCGGACTCACACGTGAGCACCGAACGAACCTTGATGCTGTGAACACCAGCTGCAACGAGCTTCTCGAGCAGAACGTCTCCGACGTCTGCACCAGCAGAAGCGACGACATCGCCCTTCTCGTTGGTGGCATCCGCAGCGAGGCTGCGAGCGTAGACCGAGTTCTCAACGTTGTCGTCGAGGATCCACTTGCCATCAGCGTTCTGCGCTGCGATGGGCATGTCCAGTCCCTTGCGGGTGCCACAGTCGTTTTCACGAATGATGACATCCTGCGACACGTCAACGAGTCGACGCGTGAGGTATCCGGAGTCTGCGGTACGCAGTGCGGTGTCGGCCAGTCCCTTACGAGCACCGTGAGTCGAGATGAAGTACTCGGCTACCGTCAGGCCTTCCTTGTAGGAGTGGACGATCGGGCGAGGAATGATCTCACCCTTCGGGTTCGATACCAGACCACGCATACCGGCGATCTGACGAACCTGCATCCAGTTACCACGAGCACCAGACGACACCATGCGGTTGATGTTGTTGTCGGTACGGAAGTTGGACTGCATGGCAGTTGCTACTTCTGCGGTTGCCTTGTTCCAGATCTCGATGAGCTCCTGACGACGCTCAGCGTCAGTCGTGAGTCCCTTCTCGAACTGTCCCTGAACCTTGGCAGCCAACTTCTCGTAGCGGCCGATGATCTCAGGCTTGTTCGGCGGGGTCACGATGTCAGACAGCGCAACGGTTACACCGGAACGAGTTGCCCAGTGGAAACCAGCATCCTTGATCGCGTCAAGAGCTGCAGCAACATCCACCTTCACGTACCGCTCAGCGAGGTCGTTGACGATGGCCGAAATCTGGCCCTTGTCAGCGAGTGCCTCGATGTACGGGTAGTCCTTCGGAAGCGCCTCGTTGAAGAGTGCGCGACCGAGGGTCGTTTCCATGAGCTTGGACTGTCCCTGAACGAAGCCCTCGGGAGCGTCTTCCTCTGCGAGGTAGACGTTGTCGAGACGCAGTCGTACCTTCGCGTTGAGGTCGAGCGAGTGCTGGTCGAACGCGAAGATCGCTTCAGCGACCGACGAGAACGCACGGCCTTCGCCGACAGCCCCCTCCGTGAGCGTCGTCAGGTGGTGCAGACCGATGATCATGTCCTGTGTGGGCAGAGTCACCGGGCGACCGTCAGACGGCTTGAGGATGTTGTTGCTGGCGAGCATAAGCACGCGAGCTTCAGCCTGTGCTTCGACCGACAACGGAAGGTGAACAGCCATCTGGTCACCGTCGAAGTCAGCGTTGAATGCAGCACAAACGAGGGGGTGAAGCTGAATAGCCTTACCCTCAACGAGCTGAGGTTCGAATGCCTGGATGCCCAAACGGTGCAGGGTTGGTGCACGGTTCAGCAGAACGGGGCGCTCACGGATGATCTCTTCGAGAACGTCCCAGACCTGCGGACGTGCACGCTCAACCATGCGCTTGGCGCTCTTGATGTTCTGTGCGTGGCTCAAGTCGATCAAGCGCTTGATAACAAAGGGCTTGAACAGCTCGAGAGCCATCTGCTTCGGGAGACCACACTGGTGCAGCTTGAGCTGCGGTCCAACGATGATTACCGAACGACCGGAGTAATCAACGCGCTTTCCGAGCAGGTTCTGGCGGAAACGACCCTGCTTACCCTTGAGCATGTCGCTCAGGGACTTGAGGGCACGGTTGCCGGTACCGGTAACGGGGCGACCACGACGACCGTTGTCGAACAGTGCGTCAACGGCTTCCTGAAGCATGCGCTTCTCGTTGTTGACGATGATCTCGGGAGCACCGAGGTCAAGGAGACGACGCAGACGGTTGTTGCGGTTGATCACACGACGGTAGAGGTCGTTGAGGTCGGAGGTCGCGAAACGGCCACCGTCCAACTGAACCATCGGGCGAAGCTCCGGAGGAATAACCGGAACAACGTCGAGCACCATCGCGGCCGGCGAGTTGCCAGTCTGAAGGAACGAGTTGACAACACGCAGGCGCTTGATGGCACGGATCTTCTTCTGACCCTTGCCGTTAGCGATCTGGTCGTGCAGTTCAACACTCTCGAGCGCAAGGTCGAAGGCTTCAAGACGCTTCTTGATTGCCTCGGCACCCATGAATGCTTCGAAGTAGCTACCGAAACGGTCCTGCAGTTCCTGGAAGACGGAGTCTTCAGGCTTCAGGTCACCGATCTTGAGGGTGCGGAAGTCTTCCCACACGCGCTCAAGCTGAGCAATCTGCTCATCGATCGACTTGCGCAGCTGAGACATTTCCTTCTCAGCAGCATCCTTGACGCGACGCTTCTGGTCGGCCTTCGCACCCTCTTCTTCAAGAGCGGCGAGGTCTTCCTCGAACTTGGTCAAGCGGTCAGCGATGCGGGAATCGCGCTGGCCCTCAAGCGTCTTGATTTCGAGACGGATCTCGTTCTCAAGCGCGGGCAGGTCAGCATGACGGCCCTCTTCGTCGACCGAAATGATCATGTATGCAGCGAAGTAGATGACCTTTTCGAGGTCCTTCGGTGCCATGTCAAGCAGGTAACCGAGACGGCTCGGAACACCCTTGAAGTACCAGATGTGGGTAACAGGAGCAGCGAGCTCGATGTGGCCCATGCGCTCACGGCGCACAGCCGACTTGGTTACTTCAACACCACAGCGCTCACAAACGATGCCCTTAAAGCGGACACGCTTGTACTTGCCACAGGAGCACTCCCAGTCGCGCGAAGGTCCGAAGATCTGTTCGCCGAACAGACCGTCTTTCTCCGGCTTGAGTGTGCGGTAGTTAATGGTCTCTGGCTTCTTTACCTCACCGTGCGACCAGCGACGAATGTCGTCGGCGGTAGCGAGACCGATTTTGATTTCATCAAACGCGTGAACGTCGAGCAATTTATCTTCTCTCTTCGAAAGTTCTGCAGTCGTAATCGGTCGGGTTAGATCTCGTCAACAGACGAGGATTCGAACCGCGCGGAAATGTTGATGCCCAACTCTTCAGCGGCACGGAACGCTTCATCGTCCGAGTCGCGCAGGTTGACCGTTGAACCGTCAGCCGAAAGAACTTCGACGTTGAGGCACAGCGACTGCATTTCCTTGATGAGCACCTTGAAGCTCTCGGGGATACCGGGCTCCTGGATGTTCTCGCCCTTAACGATGGCTTCGTATACCTTGACGCGACCGAGGATGTCGTCCGACTTGATCGTCAGAAGTTCCTGCAGCGCGTATGCGGCACCGTACGCCTCGAGCGCCCACACTTCCATCTCACCGAAGCGCTGTCCACCGAACTGAGCCTTACCACCGAGTGGCTGCTGAGTAATCATGGAGTACGGTCCGGTCGAACGAGCGTGGATCTTGTCGTCGACGAGGTGGTGCAGCTTGAGGATATACATGTAACCGACCGAGACGGGAGCCGGGAAAAGCTCGCCCGAGCGACCATCGAACAAGCGGGTCTTACCCGTGTGGTCGATGAGACGATCTCCGTCACGAGTAGGAGTCGTGGAGTCGAGAAGACCCGCGATTTCCTCTTCGTAAGCACCGTCGAATACGGGGGTAGCAACCTTGGTTCCTGGCGCAGCGCTGAAGGCTTCCTCGGGCAAGTTCTTTGCCCAATCCGGCTTTCCTTCAACTTCCCAACCCTGCTTCGCAACCCAACCGAGGTGAGTTTCGAGCACCTGACCGAAGTTCATTCGACCGGGGATACCGAGGGGGTTCAGGATGATGTCAACCGGGGTTCCATCAGCCAAGAACGGCATGTCTTCGACAGGCAGAATCTTGGAGATAACACCCTTGTTGCCGTGACGACCAGCGAGCTTGTCACCTTCGGTGATCTTGCGCTTCTGGGCGATGTATACAACAACACGCTGGTTGACGCCCGAGCCGAGCTCGTCGTCGTTGTCTGCGGAGAATTCCTTGACAGCGATGATCGTGCCGGCTTCACCGTGGGGAACCTTCAGCGAGGTGTCGCGAACTTCGCGGCTCTTCTCGTTGAAGATGGCACGGAGCAAGCGCTCTTCAGCCGAAAGCTCAGTCTCACCCTTAGGCGTGACCTTGCCCACGAGGATGTCGCCGGGGCGAACCTCTGCACCGATACGGATGATTCCACGCTCGTCGAGGTCAGCCAAAAGTTCTGGGCTGACGTTCGGCAGGTCGCGCGTGATCTCCTCTTTACCGAGCTTCGTGTCGCGGGCATCCACTTCGTATTCTTCGATGTGGATCGACGACAGTACGTCATCCTTGACCAGGTTCTGGCTCAGGATGATCGCGTCCTCGAAGTTGTGACCCTCCCACGGCATGAATGCCACGAGGAGGTTCTTTCCGAGGGCGAGCTCGCCGTTCTCAGTGGCTGGACCATCAGCGATGACCTGGCCGACCTCGACGCGCTCTCCAGCGCTGACGATAACGCGGTGGTTGTAGCTCGTGCCCTGGTTAGAGCGGTCGAACTTGCGCAGGAAGTATTCCTGCGTTCCACCCTCATCGAGCTGAACAACAACAACGTCTGCAGAAACCTCAGAGACGACACCAGCCTTGAGCGTGGTGACAACGTCACCTGAGTCAATTGCGGCGAAGGCTTCCATACCGGTTCCGACGAGCGGGCTCTCGCTGCGCAGCAGCGGAACAGCTTGACGCTGCATGTTGGCACCCATGAGTGCGCGGTTTGCATCGTCGTGCTCGAGGAAGGGGATGATCGAGGTCGCTACCGACACCATCTGGCGCGGCGAAACATCCATGTAGGCAATGTCTTCAACGGGAACGAGGTCAACCTCGCCACCCTTCTTACGTGCAAGCACGCGAGGCTCAGCGAACTTCATGTCCTTCGTGAGCGGTGCGTTGGCCTGCGCGACGACGAAGTCATCTTCGTCACTCGCGGTCAGGTAATCGATGGTCGTCGAAACAACACCGTCGATGAGGCGACGGTACGGGGTCTCGATGAAACCGAATGCGTTAATACGTGCGAACGATGCGAGCGAACCGATCAGACCAATGTTGGGGCCTTCAGGGGTCTCAATCGGGCACATACGGCCGTAGTGAGAGGGGTGAACGTCTCGAACTTCAACACCAGCGCGCTCACGGCTCAAACCACCAGGGCCCAGCGCCGAAAGGCGACGCTTGTGGGTCAGTCCCGCAAGCGGGTTGTTCTGGTCCATGAACTGCGAGAGCTGGCTTGTTCCGAAGAACTCCTTGATCGCGGCGACGACGGGGCGCACGTTGATCAGAGTCTGCGGGGTGATCGCTTCGATGTCCTGCGTGGTCATGCGCTCGCGAACAACACGTTCCATACGGCTGAGGCCGGTGCGAACCTGGTTCTGGATGAGCTCACCAACAGCGCGGATACGACGGTTGCCGAAGTGGTCAATGTCATCAATGTCGAGACGGACGTCGACCTTCTTGCCATCGCGTACACCCTTGATGCTCGCTGCGCCGCTGTCGCTGACAGCAACGTTGGGAGCAGTGGTGTCGTGGAGCGACACCATGTACTTGATGGTGGCGATGATGTCTTCGACTGTAAGGACCGACTCTTTAATGTCGGTGTCGAGACCAAGCTTGCGGTTGATCTTGTAGCGACCAACCTTCGCGAGGTCGTAACGCTTGGAGTTGAAGTAGAAGTTGTCGAGAAGCGCGCGTGCGGCTTCTGCAGCAACCTGCTCGCCTGGACGCAGCTTGCGGTAGATGTCCTTGAGCGCTTCTTCCTTGGTGAGGATGTTGTCCTTCTCCAAGGTGGCTTCGATCGACGGGAAGCCCTTGAACTCCTCGAGGATCTCTTCGCTGGACAGACCGAGGGCCTTCAGGAATACCGTGACCGACTGCTTGCGCTTGCGGTCGATACGAACACCGACCTGATCGCGCTTGTCGATCTCGAACTCAAGCCAAGCACCACGGCTCGGGATGATGCGAGCCGAGTAGATGTCCTTGTCGGAGAGCTTCTCGGGCTGGCGGTCGAAGTACACACCGGGCGAACGAACGAGCTGAGAAACAACAACACGCTCGGTTCCGTTGATGATGAACGTACCGCGAGCCGTCATGAGCGGGAAGTCACCCATGAAAACGGTCTGAGTCTTGATTTCACCGGTGAGGTGATTCATGAACTCAGCGTTGACGTAGAGAGGCGCTGCGAAAGTCTTGCCGCGCTCCTTGCACTCATCAATGGAGTACTTGGGCTCTTCAAGCTCAGGATCGGTGAACGACAACTGCATCGTTTCGCCGAGGTCTTCGATCGGCGAGATCTCTTCAAAGATTTCGTCGAGACCACTGCGAGTCGGCAGATCAGTGCGACCGGCAGTCACACCGTCGGTTACACGCTGTTTCCAGCTCTCGTTGCCGACGAGCCAGTCAAAGCTCTCGGTCTGCAACGCGAGCAGATCGGGAACCGTGAGTGTGTCGGTAATTTTAGCGAAAGAAAGCCGCGAAGCTGCGCGGCCATTCTTTGGGGACTTATTGGTGGACGCATCGCGCGCAGCAGCCAAGGAACAACCTCCGTGAACCCCGTCGGGTTCGTCTGTCAAGATGATTGACGGTCGGTAATGAAATGCTCACCAGAATCACCCCGCCGCTATACTCGGGGCACCCAGCTGTCCGCAATATGACCGCTTAATTTGTCTGGGAGCGCAAGGATCCACTATAAGCCGGTTTGGCACGCCGTGTCCACCCGATTCTTGACCTAAATCGTGGTTTCGACTAGGGGTTTGCTGTGAGTCCTGCCGAACGCTTCTTCGCGGCCATCGCTCCGAAGGCTTCCCAGATGAGTCGATGAGCGTTATTCACCGTGACGTCGGCGTGGTCGTAGGCCGGCGCAACTTCCATGATGTCGAACCCCACAACATCCGTTTCAAGCACTATGTGGCGGATGATGCGCAGCAAGTCAATGGGAGCGAAGCCACCCGGTTCCGGGGTTCCCGTTGCCGGGGCGAAGCCAGGGTCGAGCACATCGATGTCAATCGAAATGTAGACCTTGGATGCCCGCGCCTTCGCCGCCGCGATGATGTCGGGCAGCACGGCCTTGACTCCGCGCTCCCAGAACTCCTGCATCATGAAGTGTTTCAGGCCGTTATCGCGCATCCACTTCTGATCTTCTTCGCCAGGCCAATACCCGCGAAGACCGACCTGGAGAAAGTTGGGGCCGGGAATAGCGCCCGACTCAATAAGGCGGCGCATCGGGGTTCCGTGGCTTGCGAGGTTGCCCTCAAGAATGTTTGCGGTGTCAGCGTGAGCATCGAAATGGATCATGACGACGTTGCCGACGCCATGATGTTCTGCCACCGCTGTGGCTGCTGGCCACGTAATCGAATGGTCGCCACCGATAACGAACGGCACAATCCCTCGGCTGGCAACCTGCCCTACGCGCTCGTAGATGGCCGCCTTCGAGAGCTCCCACATTCCGTGGCTCGTGATGGCATCGCCGTAGTCGACCACATCGAGGTGGTCGAAGATTTCCACGCCGAGATCGAGATGATAGGTACCCGGATCGTAGGCGCTGGCCCGCAACGCACGGGGACCAAAGCGGGCCCCCGGACGATTGGTGGTGCTGTCATCCCACGGCGCACCAACGACAGCAACATCCGGCTTCCACGAATCGAGTTGCTCGGGCTCACTCAGCATCGGTCGCATGCCAAACGTTGCCGGCCCCACATAGGACTGCGCATTGAGTTGCGCTTGCAAGTGGGGAGGAAGTTCGCGGTTTGTCTCAGCCATGATTCACCGTAGCGCCCGGGGCCGGCAGAACCCGCGAGCACGGCTGCATGTCGACACGGAGTGTGGCAAAGTCAATGCCATGGCCGAGCACCCCAGCACCACCCTGAAACTGAGCGGCCACTTTGCCGAAATCGCACCAGACCGTTGGCAGGATGGCGCATTCACCCTCACCGTGGATGGCACGCCACAATCCCACGTCAACATGGATGACCCGAGCCAGCTGTTCTTCGAATACGTGCAGCGCATGGGCCACGTCATCGACCAAATCTCTGACCCCGGCGCTCCGATTACCGCCGTTCACCTTGGCGGTGGCGCCCTCACCCTTCCTCGTTATGTTGAGGCCACGCGCCCGGGCTCACGCCAACAGGTCGTCGAGTTGGAATCGGATCTCGTTGATTTTGTTCGCAAGGAACTTCCGTGGTCGAAGCAGGCCTCCATCCGCGTTCGTCACGGGGATGCTCGCGAAGTGCTTGCCAAGTTTCCGCCGGGACTTCGTGGCGCTGTGGACTTGCTTGTCGTTGACGTCTTTAGCGGTGCACGCACTCCCGCCCACGTCACGAGTGTGGAGTTCTACACGGAAGCCATGACATTGCTCGCCCCAGAGGGTGTCGTCGTGGTCAATGTCGCCGATGGGCCAGGACTCGCCTTCGCTCGCAGTCAGGCCGCAACGCTCAAGCACACGGTCGGTCACGTGGCGGCGCTCGCCGAAACCCAGATTCTCAAGGGACGTCGTTTTGGCAACATCGTGCTTGTCGGTTCCCCGTCAGCACTCCCCCTGCACTGGATGCCTCGCCTCCTGGCCGGCGGTCCGCACCCTTCAAAAGTGGTCGCCGGGGTCGAACTCTTGGACTTCATCGGCAGCTCTCCGGTCGTCACAGACGCCACTGCGGTGAAATCTCCACCCCCATCCAAAAATATTTTTCAAGTGAAACCGGGTAGAGGATAGACAGATCTGTCCCCTTGTACCCCGATTTTTCCGACACTTTCGGGGTACAAAGCGTGTACCCCTTCGGCCCGATTCTGCCCTAAACCCCGGAAAACCGGGGTATCTTGTACCCCAAACTAAACCTTCTAGTCCCCCATGGTGCGGACACGGGGTGCCCCCCATTACTGGGGACTGTCCTCCATAGTGCGGACAAGTAGATTGCATTTAGAAGTTGAACGCGAAACCCGAATCTTCGCGTTGGAATGACCCGCGTTGCAGGAACCCGAAACCAGCACACAGCTTCTTGAATCCCGATAACCCCGAACCACAATCATCCCGGCCAGTTTTGCTGCGCCGCGAAAGGACATCATGAACAAGCTCGTCAAAGGCTCCATCGCAGGTGCAGCAGGAATTGCTCTTCTCCTCGGCGGCGCAGGAACCCTCGCAACCTGGAACTCAGCTGCAACCATCAGCGCCCCCGGAACCATCTCGGCAGGAACACTGAGCATCGCAGCAGCGACCGGCAGCACCGACGGATGGAAGCTCGGCAACGCAGCGACCGTAGCTTCGCCCGCTGGCTTCAAGATCGTTCCCGGCGACACCGTCACCTTCACGAAGACCTTCAACGTCACCGCAACCGGCGACAACCTGACTGCAACCGCTGCCCTCGGCACGCTTGCAATCACGCCTGCCACCTCGAGCGCCGCTGACACCGCTCTCGCCGCCGCACTCACCAAGTCGGCCGCTTTCACCGTCAACGGTGCAGCAACTACGAGCGTCAGCCCCGCAGCCGGAACGCAGCCCGTTGTCGTGACCGTCACGATCACCTACCCGAAGAGCGCAACCGCTGGAGCAGAGAACTCCTCCAAGCTCGGTGCAGTATCGCTCAGCGACTTCAGCATCACGCTCACACAGAACTAGTTTTACCCGGCTGGGTGTGCGGTCACCACGACGCACACCCGGCAATCCTTCTCACGCTTGATAGCAGTTTTCTCTCATCGAAAGGCGGTGCACCATGAACTCTTCAACAGTTCACGGGTCGAACCGCCCTACGTCCGTTAAGGGCCGCCACAAGATCGTCAAAGGCCGCCACAAGCGCATCGCAACATCGCCGGTGAAAGCTCTCAGCGGAGGCGCCCTCGGAATTGTCAAGGCGATGGCAATTCTTGCCGTGGCCGTGTCGGTCGGCCTCGTCGGCACCGGTGGCACTTACGCCTACTTGAACTCATCGGTCACCGCCAGCCCCGGCTCAGCCGTCAGCTCCGGAACCGCCGCCCTCACGGTCGGCGATCAGTCCCTGAACTGGACTGCCCTTGCGCCAGGAAAATCAGTCACCGGCACCTTCACGATCACCAACACCGGTGACGTGCCCCTCGTGCTCTCCCCCGCAATCGCTGCGACGGCCACGGGATCGTCTACGACGAACCCCTTCACCATTTCAGTCGCCAACGGCGCATGCCCTGCCTCGGGCGTTCCCTCCGGAACCTTGAACAGCACTCTTGCCGCCGGCGCGACCGCGAGCGCCTGCCTCGTCGTGACCCTTCCGGCGAATGCCCCCTCGACGGCACAGTCGACCAACGTTGCCATTACCGCCACCATCTCGGGAGTTCAGCCGTGATCCGCACAACAGAGCGCGAAACTCCCCAGGGATACCGCGGAATGAGTCGCTCCACGCGTCTTTCTGTCGTCGCCGGTGTTGCCGTGTTCCTCACTCTCGTCTCCGGTGTCAGCTTCGCCGCTTGGACTGCATCCTCCGCTAAGACCGCTACCGCGACTACGGGCGCAGTAGCCCTGTCGACTGCAACGGCCGGAGGCGCGGGAACAATCAGCGCACTTGGTCCGTTCACTTACACAGCAACCAACCAGACCGTCACCAAGCCCATCACCGTGCGGAACACCGGATCCGTAGAAGCCTCCGTTACGAGCATCACGATCTCCCGAACCGGAACGCTTGCTGGCGGGCTAATTGCTGTGAAGTTCTGGGCTGGCACGAGCTCGGCGTGCGCCGCTACGACTCCCGTTGTGTCGAGCACTCTTGCGGGCGGCACCGTCTCCCTCAGCAGCCTCAACATGACAGTCGCATCTACGGCCAGCGCGACTCTCTGCGCGTCGACGACATTCACCGACAGCATGTCGGCTCAAGCTGGCAAGACGATCACCGCCACCTACGCGGTGAATGCCAGCGCGGGCACCAATTGGAACACCAGCGACGCCGCCGCTATTGCCGATCGATCTTTCACACAGTCCATCCGAGCCTTGAACGCCCCCTCGAACATGAGATGCACGACTCAAGCCGGCTGGTGGGGCGCCTGGCCCGAAGCCATCGTCTCGTGGTCAGCATCGACAGCACCCGCGGGAACTACCATCACCTACGGCGTCTACTTCGACAACGGCACAGGCCCAACCCTGCTCCGAACAGTTTCAGGAACGTCAACAACCATCACCGCAGGCGACATCTCAAGCAGTGGCTCGATCACCGTGATTGCGATCGCCAGCAACTCAACACAATCAAGCCCATCAACCGCCGTCGGACTGTGGTATTCGAACCCGTGGTGGGGACCCGGTGTCTCATGCGCAAACTAATTCAGCGGGCATCCGGTCTGGTCGCGGCGGCAGCGCTAATGCTCGTTCTCGGCGCTGCACCCGCCAGCGCAGCAACGGGCGTCGGCGTGATTGAACTGAGCACAGACGGAGTAAGTTTTGCCCGCAATCTGCCCGGGGCACTCTTCGGTAGCATCGCTACTCTCAGCCCGGGAGACAGCGAAACCAAGACAATCTACGTGCGCAATACAGGAACCGCGGCGGGATATCTTCGCGTCACCCTGCGAGACGTATCGTTCTCCGACTCGCACTTCGCAAACGCCCTGACTGTTACGACAAGCACTCCGAGCATCTCGGGAGCCTCCCACGCAATTAGCGGAGCCTCCCCCTGTCTCGTGACCAACGAAGGACTACTCATTGCTCCGGGACAGACCGTGCCCGTGACATCGACGTTGACGCTCGGCGACCTCTTCGGCTCGCAAGGTCAAGGAGCCACGGCATCCATGTCGCTTCGCTTTGCGCTGTCGGACGCGACACCCGGAAGCCTGCCCGCAACACACTGCGGCAACTCTGGCTCGACAGTGCCACTGTTGCCCGGCACTAGCAGCCCGACGACGACAACACCGCCAGAGAGAGACACCACCGCGCTGGCAATTCCCGCGCCGCGCCCCAACCCTGCAGTCACTGACACCAGCGCCAACGCCAACGCAGCGAACGAACTCACTCCGACCTTCCCCGCCGCTTTTGCGCTCGACCCCAACACGTGGCGTCTCTACCAGGAGTACCTTGTACTCATCTTGTTCGTCGCCGTGTTAATCGGCGCCGGAATCTCTTGGCTCGTCGGCCGCCGCAAACGAAGGGATCGAGAAGATGTCTGATGTGACCACTCGCGCAGCTGCTCGTTCCGTTGCCCATGCTGACGAAGAAAAACCCCACGGTGTTCTCCACTACCTCGGGATGGGCATCAGCGGTGGCCTCTTCGCGCTCGTAGTTCTCATCGGCGCACTCGTTATCGTCATCCCCAACCTCGCTGGCGCTATGCCGCTCACGGTACTAACGAGCTCGATGGAACCACGATTGCCCCCGGGAACCCTTATTGTCGTCAAGCCCATAGAGACTGAGCAGATCGTTGTAGGCGATGTCATCACCTATCAAATCAAGTCAGGCGAACCCGGCGTCATTACGCACCGCGTGGCCGGGATCACCAACTCAAGCGACGGTAGCCGCACCTTCACCTTGAAAGGCGACAACAATGATGTCGCCGACGAATTGCAGGTGCTGCCGGTGCAAGTGCAGGGCAAGCTCTGGTACAGCGTTCCGTGGATTGGGTACCTCAGCAACTTCGTGAACGGCAGTGCCAAATCATGGCTCGTTCCCGTTATCGCCGTTGCCCTGTTCGTCTACGCCGGATTCATGATTGCCAGCGGGATCATTTCAAGTGCACACAAGCGTAAGCGTCGTCGGGCCCGAGCACAGCGAGAAGCAGACCGTGCGGCATCCATCGAAGCAGCAATGGACGCGGATGAAGTCGAACTTGCCGACAACACCATGCGGTTGGGCTAGAGATTCATCGATTAGCCTCAACAGGTGGCTGAACTTTCCCGAGTGCGCGTGTGGGCGGAAGCGCTTATCCGACTGCACTTGAATGAGGGTTGGCAGTTCACTTTCGACAACGCCAAGACTCGCGCGGGGCTCTGCAACTACACCCACAAACGCATCTCAGTGTCGAAGTATCTCGCTGCGCGCTACAAGGATGACGAAATCCACCAAGTGCTCCTGCACGAGATTGCGCATGCCATGGCTGGGCCCGGTGCCGGGCACGGAGCACAGTGGAAAGCGGTTGCGAAAGAGCTGGGCTATGAGGGCAAGCGCCTGCACGGCGGCGCGATCGCCGACGAGTTTGCCCCGTGGGTGGGCACGTGCCCTGCCGGTCACCAGCATTTTCGCTACCGCAAGCCGAGCCGACCGCTCGCGTGTGGGCTGTGCTCCCGCACGTTCAGCTCCGCGAACCGCATCGAGTGGGTGCACCGGGTTGTGTCGCGCCCTCGCGGGTAGCCGCGAGCGCAGCCGGTCACGCCGGGCGCCGTAACCGGCGATAATGGTTAGGTGCATCATCCCGAAACTGATTCCCCAACCGGCACGCCCGCACTAGACAACACAGGGGCGGTGACCGGCCAGTGGTTTACCTCTCGCACCTCGCAACAGTGGTGGTTTGATTCTGGCGCCCGCGCTCTCGACTTTGCCTACACCGGAGCGATGGGCAATAACCCCGTCTGGGAGCGACTGAACACCCCCGCCGATCTCGCAACGTGGCTTGAAGGCCGCTTTGAGGCCTGCGATGGCACCGTCACCGATCGCGATCTCACCGATGCGAAAGGTTTGCGTGAGGCTATCGCCACAATCGCAACTGCACTGAGTGCGAACGGGCAGCCCGCGCCCCAGCAGATCGACATCATTAACCTTTTTGCCGCGACCCCGGATGTTCCACCACGGCTGGCTGGAGGCGGGCTGCAGGCCGGTCGCACTCGCGTTCGCACCGGTCAGGCGCTCGCGACGATGGCGCGCGAAGCCGTGTTTCTTTTCGGAGCGGAACAACACGAACGCATCCGCGAATGCGCGGCCGAGGATTGCGCCCTCGTCTTCTACGACGAATCACGCTCCAACAACCGCCGGTGGTGTTCGATGCAACGGTGTGGCAACCGCGCAAAAGTGCGCAGCCACCGTGCCCGAAATGCAGCACGCTAACTGCGCACAAAGAGAGGCGCCACCGAGCGACAGCTCGCGTTCGCACGCACGCACACGCGCACGCGTCGCTAGCGGGGCACTATCAGTTGTCGATTAGTCGACGAACTGAACCTCTTTCCAGAAAGTGACGTAGTTGGAGAAGTCTTTGCCCACGCGCTCTGCCGCACCGGGGAGCAAATCGGGGTAGGCGAAAGCGCGGTCCTGATACTGCTGGCCGTTGGCGCTGACCGTGAAGTACTGGCAGTCGCCCTTCCATGGGCAGTGGTACGGAGTGGGGCTCTTCTCCAGCAGTTCGTGGTTCACGCTCGCCGGCGGAAAGTACCAGTTGCCCTCGATCTTGATGAGATTTTCTTGGGGTGCTTCTGCGATGACGGTGTCGCCGATTACTGCCTTCATACTGTCCTCCATTGAGTCGGTCATTGCTGAGCCAATGACGAGTTTCTCGGTCAGTGACTGCTCAGTTCAACGCTCGACGAGCAAGCGTCATTCCCGAACGATGGCAAAGCCGGCTGAACCGTTGCTGACAATGGCGGCATCAAGTGCGCCACGCCCCTCATCCAGAATCAGTTGCTGACCCGCCGTGCTCGCCGACAACAAATGGTTGTGAGCAGATTTGAGGCCGAAAAACGCAGCGACAGCGGATGCCGCTTCCGGAGAAATGTAGTCAATACCGGCGTCGGCGAGAGCATCCACGATCGCACCCGCCGCGAGGAGGTCGTCGACGGTGAACCCGCCGTCCACGTTTCCGGCAGCGATGACGGCGACGGTGAAACGGTCACCCTTGAGTTCTTGTTGCGCGATGACCCACTCGGCGACGGCCGTGGCTGCCCCGGTTCCGGCGCTGAGAATGGAGAACGTTCCGGGCAGCTCGGGGGCGGGCGTTGAACCGTCGGCAAGAGCATCCGCCCACACGACCACATCTGCGCCAACGCTCAGTTCGTTCGCGTGGGCGCGACCGAAGCCAAAGCGGACCTGGTACTGGGGTTGAGTGCGGGGATCGTTCACTTCTTGAGGCTAAACCGTAGATCGCGTGAGATGAGGCTGGATTACTGAATGTGACAAGAGCACACTGGGTTCATGCGCGTGCTACTGAAACTTGAACTCGATTGTGCTCCCGACGATGCGTGGCGCGCCATCCGGAGTCCCCAAGTGTTTCAAGAGGTTTCAGCTCCACTGTCTACCTTCAGATCGTTAGAGGTGGGAGGTTTTCCTGAGCTGTGGCAGCCGGGCGAGCATCCGGTGCACATGTCGGCTGGGGGGATTTTTCCCGTTGGCCAGCAAGTGATTGATGTGTCGTTTCCGGATGCCCCCACCGGAGTTCGAGTGATGCGTGACAGCGGTCGCGGGCTGAGCGGCCCCCTCGCTCTCGTCACTCACTGGGAACACTCCATGGCGATTAGCGCCGCGCCGGGAGGCAAAACCCTCTACCGCGATCAACTCATCTTCAGCGCCGGTGCCCTCACTCCCATGCTGTGGCCGCTCTATTGGGCGTTCTGGCAGTGGCGCGGGGCTGCTCTTCGACGATTGGCCCCTTCATGGAGGTGGGGCACAACTAGGAGAACTAGTCTTTCGCTCTAGGTTGGCCGACGTCGGCTCAGCCCTCGGCTAGTGAGCCGAATCGCGGGCGCGAAAGGAACACGCTGTGCCTCGACTGCGGCGGAGTAATACGACAGGGCGCGGCTATTCGCGTGTGCGATCGGGGCGGGGGTTCAGTTTTCGCGACCCTGATGGCGCCACCGTCATCGATGCCTCTCTCGCGTCTCGTTTCAGGTCGCTGGCCATCCCACCAGCGTGGACCGAAGTGTGGATTAGTCCCTACGACAACGGCCATGTCTTAGCCACTGGACTCGACGAGGCTGGCCGTCGCCAGTACATTTATCACCCCGCTTGGCGTGAGCGTCAAGATCGCGTGAAGTTCGATCGGGCCCTCGAACTCGCTGCCGCTTTGCCTGGCGCACGCGGGGTCGTCACGCGCACACTGCGCTCAAGCGAAGACCCCCGCCAACGCACTCTTGCTGCCGCCTTTCGGATGCTCGACACCGGCTCATTGCGGGTCGGCAGCGAGCGCTACGCCGAAGAACACGGCAGCCACGGTCTCTCCACTTTGCTGTGCGATCACGTCACGGTCGTGGGCGACCGCGTGCACTTGTGTTTTCCTGCCAAGAGCGGCCAGCAGTGGGAGAGCGAAATTGTGGATGCCGACCTCGCCGAATTCATTCGACGACGCCTCCGCAGCGCTCCCGATGCATCGGTGCTGTCGTGGCGCGAGGGCCGCGAACGTGTCTCACTGACGGCCGCCGACATCAACGACTATGTGCGCGAACGCACCGGCGGCGAGTTCACCGCCAAAGACTTTCGCACCCTGCGCGGCACAATCGCGGCAGCGTCGAGTCTCGCGCTGAACCTTGCGGAGGATGGCGCGCCCTCGAGTCAGCGGGCGCGCTCCCGGGCAATCCGTGAAGCGATGGAGGCCGCCGCAGAGGTACTCGGCAACACTCCAGCAATCGCGAAGAAGAGCTACGTTGACCCGCGCATCGTCGACCTCTTCTCGGCGGGGGAAACCATCGCCCCGCACCGCCTCGCCTCTGCCGAGAGCGAAGTGCGCAGGCTGCTCGCCCGCGACAAGTAAGAGTCGGCAGGGCGGAATTGGCCCCTGCCGCAGGTGCAGCCCACACCGGGAACTCGTCAGCGCCACGCTCGCTGTCGGCCGCCCGGGATAGCCTGAAGCCATGACCGCCCTTGAGGTCGCCGACTGGCGCCGCCGCAACTTTGCTCTCTATGCCGCCATCCGTGAAAATCCGGATGCTGCGAGCGCCCACGCCGACTGGCGTGCGGGTCGAGATGAGATGTTTGCTACGCATCCAGCTTCGCCGCTGTTGCCCGAGGACCTGCGCGACTTTAAGGGGCTGCCGTTTGAGGCGTACGATCCCGATTGGCGTTTCGAGGCATCCATTGTTCGTGGGGATGGTAGCCGCATGAATGTGGAGACGGGAACGGATGGCGTGGTGCCTTTCGACCTGCTGGGCACGGTCGAGATTGATCAGGTGGGGTCTCTCGATGTGTGGCGGTTGGCGTCGTATGGTGGCGGAATTTTTGTGCCCGTGAAAGATGCCCTCTCTCGTGTGAAGGGTGGCACCTATGGTGGCGGCCGCTACCTTCTCGACACCGTCAAGGGTGCCGATCTGGGGCCGGGCAGCACGCCAGAATCGCTCGTGCTCGACTTCAACTTTGCCTATAACCCGTCGTGCGCCTACGACCCCGCGTGGGCGTGCCCGCTGGCTCAGGCCGGCAACACTTTGGCTGTGCAAGTGCCGGTAGGCGAGCGCTACTAGGGGCATAACTGCTACGCTGGGGTTACTTGCGAAACAATTGTGTTTCCCTGCGTCGTAGAACGCTTCCCTCTTCTCGCCCACGGCAATCAGAAACGTGTGGCTCGTAGATAACTTTCTCCGGCGAACTGGAGTCATCCGCGCCGAACGAAAGTTCGAGATCTGACCTGTGTGCCGCATTCGTGCGAAACGCCTGATTGGGTCGGTGTAGATCAGCCTGGTGCAGTTCTTGAGGAACAGCGTCGGTGCTTTCTGAACCCGTGCGCCTCCGGTGTAACGCCCATCTGTTACTTATGCCCGAAAGGCACCACCGTTTTGACTGAACAAACTTTTAGCTCGCTTGGCGTGCCCGCCCCTCTCGTTGCTGCACTCGCAGCCGACGGCAAAACCACGCCATTCCCCATCCAACTCGACACCCTGCCTGACACGCTCAACGGCCGCGATGTTCTCGGCCGCGGAAAGACAGGCTCAGGCAAGACCCTCGCCTTCTCCCTCCCGATGGTTGCGCGCCTCGGCGGAAAACTCTCGGGTGGCAAGCGCCGCTCGGGTCGCCCCCTCGGCCTCGTGCTCGCACCGACCCGTGAGCTCGCCACGCAGATCTCTGCTGTGATCGAACCTCTCGCTGCCGCCTACGGCCTCAACACCACCACGATTTTCGGTGGCGTAAGCCAGAACCGTCAGGTTGCCGCCCTCAAGGCCGGCGTCGATATCGTCGTTGCCTGCCCCGGCCGTCTCGAAGACCTCATGAAGCAGGGCTTCGTGAGCCTCGACGCCGTAGAGATCACCGTGCTTGACGAGGCCGACCACATGGCCGACCTTGGCTTCTTGCCCGTGGTGACCCGCATCCTCGACAAGACCCCCAGCAATGGACAGCGCATGCTGTTCAGCGCCACCCTCGACAACGGTGTAGACAAGCTGGTTCGCCGCTTCCTGCACAACGAGGTACTGCACTCTGTTGACGAAGCGACCTCGCACGTCTCCGCCATGACTCACCACGTGTTCGAGACCGAGAGCGTCGAATCCAAGCGCGTTCTCGTCGAGAAGCTGGCATCGGGAACCGGCCGCCGCATCCTCTTCATGCGCACCAAGCACCACGCCAAGAAGCTGGCACGCCAGTTGACGGATGCCGGAATCCCCGCCGTTGACCTGCACGGAAACCTGTCGCAGGTTGCCCGTGACCGTAACCTCGCCGCATTCTCCGCTGGCGACGTGAAGGTGCTTGTTGCTACTGACGTTGCAGCGCGAGGCGTGCACGTCGACAACATTGAGTTGGTCATCCACGTTGACCCGCCAGCAGAACACAAGGCCTACCTGCACCGCAGCGGCCGTACCGCTCGTGCTGGCGAAGAGGGCGACGTCGTCACGATCGTTCTGCCCACCCAACGCAAAGACACCGCAGCGCTGTTGCGTAAGGCCGCCATCACGGTGACCCCGCAGCACGTGAACGCAAAGTCGGATGCCGTCATTGCTCTGACCGGTGAAGTTGCCGAATACGTCAAGCCTGCGCCTCGCGCAGCAGCTCCCGCCCGTGGCCAGTCGCAGGGTGGACGCTCGCAGGGCGCAAACGCCCAGCGCAAGCGTTCACGTCGTGGTGGCGAAGGCGCCGGATTCTATGAAGGCGAACGCGACGGAGCCCGTGAGGGTGGCCGTGGTGGCGCCGGTGGACGCGGCGGTGCTGGTAACGGTGGCGGTGGCGGTGGCGCTCGTGGCGGCCGTAACGGTGCAGCACGCGACGGTGCTCGTGATGGTGCCCGTGATGGCCAGCCCCGCGGCGGCGCTCGCAGCGGCCAGCAGCGTAACTCGCAGCAGGGTTCCGGTCGCGGAGCCGTTGTCGCCGGTTCCGGTGCAAGCGAACAGCGTTCAACCCACCAGCCGCGCCAGCAGCAGTCCGAAGCCCCCTCGCGTCCGCGCGGTGGCAAGGGTCGCGCTCAGGCCGGCAACGGTGGACCGGTTCGTGTTGGCCAGGTCGTTCGGCCGAACCGTCGCGCTTCAAGCAGCGGGCACTAGGACCTAGCGCTGGGCCCTCGGGCCATATCTTTTGGGGCGGCCAAGGCAGCCCGAAAACATAGTTTCACTGCCGAAGGGCGGCGAGCACCTCCCAGCACTGCTGGGGTGGGGTTCGTCGCCCTTCGGCGTTTAAGCCGGCTGTGGCAGTGCGCGCTGGTGTGAGCGCATCCGTTCGGAAATTCAGGGGCAGCTCGCGCTGGTGTGAGTGCATCCCTTCGGAAATTCAGGAAACTCTGTTTCGACCAATGTGCACCGGCCTCTGCATGCCCGAATTTCGGGGCATCCATACTGGCAGCCCACGCGCGCGCACCAGATTTCCTGAATTTCCAACATTGCGTGGCGGTAGCGGCAGCGGCAGCGGACGCGGACGCGTAACGCGGACGCGGACGCGTAACGCAGAGCGCACAGCGCGCAACGCAGAGCGCGCAGCGCACTACTACTCTCCGACCGCGAGCGCGGTCACGCTGCACTACGGAAATTCAGGAAATTCTGCTGAGTCGTCCGTGTGCACGGCATTGCTCCCGCAGAGTTCTGTGCTTTCTTCGCCACCAGACGCGACCGAGCGCGACCACGCGAACGGTTTTCCTGAATTTCCAAAGTTTGCCCGCAGCAGACTGACCCGCAGCAGACTGACCCGCAGGAGCTAGCTCGCAGTTACGGTAGTACCCCGACAGAGGCGAGCGCCGCGCGCAAGAGCGCCCCGCGGCCACCCTCCATATCGGCGGTGACATCGTCGGAGACCGCCGCGGCCGGGCTCAACCAGGTCAGCTCGAGCGCATCCTGACGCGGCTCGCACGTGCCCGTGACGGGAACGACGTACGCCATCGAGACGGCGTGCTGGCGAGGATCGGTGAACTGGCTATCGCCGGGCCACGGGAAGTACTCGGCGACCATGAACGGAGTCGGGCTTGCGGGCAACAGCGGGAAGGCCATGGGGCCCAGATCCTTTTCCAGATGACGGAACAGGGCATCGCGCAACGTCTCGCCAAACATGACACGACCAGAGACGAGCGTCCGCGTGATCTCACCATCGTTGCCGCGCACAAGAGTGCCGACCTCAGTGACGCGACCCAGCCCATCCACGCGCACTGGAACAGCCTCAACATAGATCAGCGGCAGTCGCCTGCGGGTCTCCGCAAGCTCTTCATCTGAAAGCCAAGACGAGTTGGGATCTGGTGTGCCGACGGAGCTCATGCTCCATTGTCACCTATCGTGCGGCTGTGGCGTGCACAGCGTGCAACTTTGGTGCGCACCCGACAGCGGGGCGGATGCCGCGGCGCCCCGTCACGGGCAGTCATGCAGCATCTCTTCCGCCCGGACTTTCGCGTCGCCTCAGCCGAGCAGGTCCTTCATCTTGGAGGCGATCAGTTCGGTTGCTCGGCGCGGAGAGAATCGTGAGAAACGGTCCATGAACTTGGCATCGCTGCCGATGACGACACGGAAGGAGCCTTTCTCTAGGCCTTCGATGATCTGCTGGCCGGCATCCGCTGGGCTGGTTGTTTTGTATTCTTTGCCCGGCTTGGCAGCGGCAACTTCGGGCATTGCGACGCCGGAGTTTGCGGTGATGTTCGTTCCCACGCCGCCGGGGAACACGATGGTGACGGCGAGGTTGGTGCCCAAACTTTCTGCGTAGAGCGCTTCGGTGAACAGTTTGACGGCAGCCTTGCTCGCCCCGTAGGCAGCCTGACCGGGCACGGGAAGAAAGCCGCCCATGCTCGCGACGTTGAGCACGGCGGCTTCGGGGCGCGCCGTGAGGGCAGGCAGAAATGCTTTGGTCATGTTCACGACACCCCAGAAGTTGACGTTGAAGACCCGCTCGATGGTGTCGAAGTCGAGCTCTGTCAGTTTCACAAAGGGCTGGATGATGCCCGCAACGTTCAAGACTCCATCGACTTGGCCGTGGGCGTGAATTACCGCATCGGGGAGGGCAAGCACTGCGTGGCGATCAGTCACGTTCAGAGGGTGGGTCGTCAGTTGGGCGGATGCCGCGCCGGCCAGTTTCGCCATCTCCGCAAGTCCCGGCTCGTTCAGGTCGACCGCCGCTACTCGGGCACCTCGGGCAAGGAGTCCGAGCACTACTTCTCGTCCCATTCCGTTGCCACCGCCGGTGACAACAAAGACTTTGTTTGTTAGCTGCATTTTTTGGCTCCTTCGCCTTCGGGCTGTTAGGTGCAGTCTGGCACCGACTGAGGTGAGCGGCTAGTGCTGGCCTCGCGAGGATGCCCGCATGCCGAGTGCCAGCTGCGGAGAGTGGCGTGTGGAGTCCGGACTAGTCGTCAACAATGTCGCCAGTTCTACCTCTGTGCACAGGGAGCGCCGTCCCCACCTCCCGGGTGGCTCTGTGTCTTTAGCGTTCTTGACTCAGGCACTCGTCTGCAACGCGAAAGGGAACCATGACTGAGAACAACCCCGCTACCACCGCGCCATCGGCGACTCCCCATCCGGCCCAGGCTCGTCGCGGGTGGCCCTGGTGGGCCTGGGCGCTTTTATTCGGGGTTCCTTTTCTGGTTCTCTCGGGCCTTGTCGCCATAGTGTTCACCGGCTTATTGCTTGGCCAGGCAAGTCAAGGACTCAATTGCTACGTCTATGGCGACTGCGAGCCTGCGCGCGGGGCCGCCCCGATTCCGGGCGCTTCCGACTCCTCGGATGATCGCACCGAGGCGGCGAAGAAGGTTCCGCTCGAGGGGAGTGCTGTTTTCGAGGGTCAACCCGTGTGGTCGTTCACGCTTGAGCCAACCTGGCAGGCGCTGCCCTTCGATCAGGACGGCATCGACGTGTTTCAGGATGAGGCCACGGGGTGCCAGCTCATCACGTCGCAAGGTGTTGCTGTGTCCGAGGCCGAGTCTGCGAGCGACGCTGAGCTCTCCTACGCCCTTCTTTCCCGGGAAATCAAAGGTTTCACGGCCGATAATCCTGACGCGTTGATTCTTAATGCGGGCGCCCCCATAGACATCGCAATCGCGAGCGCCGCCAGCGAGTCAACGATCGAGTTCGCTTCAGCGACGATTGACCAGAAGAGCGCCGATGGTGTTTCCCAGACCATTGAAATTGCGGCGCGGTCGATGCCTGGTTCGGAGGGCGAGCTCCTCGCAGTGCTGACCTGCGATACGGCTGCGCTCTCCGCGCTGGGCACAAAGTTCGAGCTCTTCTCGACCGCGCTCGCCGTCACAGTGAGCCCCTAGGCCGCGCCCCGTAGGCTTTGCCCATGCAGATCGATTCCTCCGCAGTGCTCTGGTCGGCCCCCGAACGGGAACGGGCCGGGCGTCCGCTCATCGTGTTGCTCCACGGCTACGGCTCCCACGAGGGCGATCTGTTTGGCATGGCACCGGCCCTGCCGCTCGGCCCCGTCATCGCCTCGCTGCGAGCGCCCATCCTCGAAAGTGGCGGGTTCTCGTGGTTCCCCATCGACCTCAGCGGTGGCGGGCTCCCCCAGGTTTCTGGTGTGGATGACGCAGCCAACGCCGTGCTCGAATGGCTTGATGGCCAGCAGTTCACGAGTGTGAGCCTCCTCGGTTTCTCGCAGGGAGCCGCCATGTCGCTCCAACTCTTGCGGCTCGCCCCGGAACGCTTCAGCTGTGCCGTCGCACTCTCCGGGTTCGTGGCCAGTGCTGCGCACCCCGCCGATGCGGCGCTCACGAGCATCCGCCCGCCCGTATTTTGGGGACGCGGCACCGACGACCCCGTTATTCCCGCAGCCGCCATTGAGCGGACCGAAGAATGGCTCGTCGACCATGCCCGTGCGGAAACCCACATCTACGAAGGCCTAGCGCACTCGATCTCGACCGACGAACTCAACGACTTCGTGAGCTTTCTGCACACGCACGCGTAGAAGGGGGCAACCAGCACGCCTTGGGCGAAATCCGTAGTGCGCTGTCAGCGGTTGCGACGAAGATAGAACAATGAGCGATGTGCTCGGCAAATTTTCGCCCGCCACCCGAGAGTGGTTCGAGGGCGCGTTCGATGCTGCCACCCCGGCGCAGCTCGGCGCCTGGGATGCCGTCTCGTCGGGAGCCAATGCGCTCGTGGTCGCCCCCACCGGTTCGGGCAAGACGCTCGCCTCATTTCTGTGGGCGATCGACCAGCTCGCGTCGAGCCCTCCCCCCACTAACCCCAAGCAGCGCACCCGCGTGCTCTACATTTCTCCACTCAAGGCTCTGGGCGTTGACGTCGAGCGCAACCTTCGGGCGCCCCTCGTCGGCGTCACTCAAACGGCCCGCCGCCTCGGGCTCGGCGAAACCGACATCACCGTGGGCGTGCGATCGGGAGACACGACCGCGCAAGACCGCCGCCTGCTTGCACGCACCCCTCCCGACATCCTCATCACTACTCCCGAGTCGCTGTATCTGATGCTCACCTCGGCGGCCCGCGACACCCTCAAGAACGTCGACACCGTCATCATCGACGAAGTGCACGCCGTCGCTGCCACCAAGCGTGGTGCCCACCTTGCGCTGTCGTTGGAGCGGTTGGATGCCCTGCTCACGAAACCCGTGCAACGCATCGGGCTGTCGGCCACCGTGCGTCCCATCGAAGAGGTTGCTCGGTTCTTGGGCGGACGCGCCCCCGTGACGATCGTGCACCCGCCGTCGGCGAAAACGTTCGAGTTGAGCGTCATCGTTCCCGTGCCCGATATGACCATTCCGGGCACGGTGGCGTCAGCGCGCGACACCGCGGCGGGAGGCTCCGGCCACGATGATGAGGCGACGCCCGAATCTGCGGGTTCGCTCTGGCCGCACGTCGAAGAACGCATCGTGGATGCGATTCTCGACCACCGCTCCACGATTGTGTTCGCGAATTCGCGGCGACTGGCCGAACGCCTCACCGCCCGGCTCAATGAGATTTATGACGAGCGGATGAGCGACGGCAGCATCGATGGCGACGAAGCCCGCGCCCGCAGCCAAGCCAGTGCGGATGCCGCCGCCTACGCTGCACCGCAGCAACCGTGGAAGCCGCCAGCCCAGATGATGGCGCAGGGCGGATCAACGCTGGGTGCCGCCCCGCTGCTGGCCCGCGCGCACCACGGCTCGGTCAGCAAAGACCAGCGGGCGATCATCGAAGATGACCTCAAGACGGGAGTGCTGCGCTGCGTCGTCGCGACGAGCTCACTCGAACTCGGCATTGATATGGGTGCCGTCGACCTCGTGATCCAGGTCGAGTCGCCGCCGTCGGTTGCGAGTGGGCTTCAGCGCATTGGGCGAGCCGGGCATCAGGTCGGAGAAATCTCTAAAGGCCTGCTTTTTCCGAAGCACCGCACCGACCTCATCCACACTTCGGTTGCTGTGGAGCGGATGCGAAGCGGCCAGATCGAAGCCCTCTCCGTGCCGACAAACCCGCTCGACGTGCTGGCGCAGCAAACTGTCGCGGCCGTCGCTCTCGATGAAATCGATATCGAGGACTGGTTCGACACCGTTCGCCGCAGCGCCCCCTTCTCGACCCTGCCGCGCAGTGCCTTCGACGCGACCCTCGACCTCCTGAGCGGGCTCTACCCGAGCGACGAATTCTCCGAACTGCGGCCTCGCGTGGTCTGGGATCGTGTCGCGGGAACCCTCAGCGGTCGCCCCGGAGCCCAACGCCTCGCTGTCACCTCGGGCGGCACCATCCCCGACCGCGGCCTCTTCGGCGTCTTCATGATCGGCGGCGAAGCGGGAGCCCCCGGCCGTCGCGTTGGCGAACTCGACGAAGAGATGGTCTACGAATCCCGTGTCGGCGACGTCTTCGCCCTCGGCACCACGAGCTGGCGCATCGAAGACATAACCCACGACCAAGTGCTCGTCTCCCCCGCGTTCGGGCAACCCGGCCGTGTTCCGTTCTGGAAGGGCGATGGCTTGGGCCGCCCGGCAGAGCTGGGCGAAGCCATCGGGGCGTTCACTAAAGAAATTGCTACGGCATCCGCTGATGATGCGCGCGCTCGAGCGCAGTCAATCGGGCTCGATGAGCATGCCGTCACGAACCTGATCGCTCTCGTCACCGAGCAAAAGGCCTCTACTGGTCACGTGCCGAGCGATACGACTCTCGTGGTCGAACGCTTCCGGGATGAGCTGGGCGACTGGCGTGTGATCTTGCATTCCCCGTACGGCATGCCCGTGCACGCGCCGTGGGCGTTGGCGATTACGGCGCGCATCCGCGAACAGTTGGGGGTGGATGGCGCGGCCATGGCCGGTGACGATGGCATCGTCGTGCGCATTCCAGACACCGATGCCGCCCCGCCCGGTGCCGACCTTTTTGTGTTCGACGCTGATGAGCTTGAGCAGATTGTCACGGAAGAAGTCGGTGGTTCGGCGCTGTTTGCGGCACGCTTTAGGGAGTGCGCTGCTCGCGCTCTGCTGTTGCCGCGCCGCGACCCCGGCAAGCGTTCGCCGCTGTGGCAACAACGCCAACGCGCCTCGCAACTGTTGGATGTGGCGCGCAAGTACCCGAGCTTTCCGATTGTGCTTGAGACGGTGCGCGAGGTGCTGCAGGACGTGTACGACCTGCCGGCGCTCACGGCGGTGACGAAGCGCATCGCGAGCCGCGGCATCCGGGTGATGGAGACGGAGACGGAGGTGCCGTCGCCGTTCGCGCGCGCCCTCCTGTTCGGCTATATGGCCGCTTTCGTATACGAGGGTGATTCGCCGCTTGCCGAGCGTCGCGCCGCTGCTCTCTCGCTTGACCCGGCGCTGCTTGCTGAGCTTCTTGGTCGCGCCGAGCTGCGCGAACTGCTCGACCCTGACGTGATTGCCCAGACCGAGAATGAGCTGCAACGGCTGGTGCCAGAACGTCACGCTCGGGATGCTGAGGGGCTCGTCGACCTGCTGCGCGTGCTTGGCCCGCAGACCGTCGCCGAGATCGAAGCGCGCTCGCTCGTGACCGGTGCAGCCCTCGCCACCGACCTCGCCGGGCTCGCGAAAGCGAACCGCGTGCTCGAAGTGACCATCGCGGGCGAACGCCGCTGGGCTGGCATCGAAGATTCGGCACGACTGCGTGATGCGCTCGGGGTTCCGCTGCCGATTGGTGTGCCCGCCGCGTTCATCGAGCCCGTTGATGATCCCGTCGGTGACCTTGTCAGTCGCTACGCCCGCACCCACGGACCCTTCACACTGGCGGATGCCGCAGCACGCTTCGGTCTCGGAACCGCCGTCGTGCAGGACACCCTGCGTCGCCTCGCGTCCGACCGCCGCGTGGTCGATGGCGAGTTTCGCCCCGGCGCGAGCGGCACCGAATGGTGCTCGGTGGATGTGCTCCGACGCCTGCGCAGTCGTTCGCTTGCGGCACTGCGGCAAGAGGTCGAGCCGGTGTCGCACGCGACGCTTGGTCGGTTCCTGCCCGCCTGGCAACACGTGTCCGCTGCGGGCGACTCGCTGCGCGGTGTTGATGGCCTGGCCCAAGTGATCGACCAACTGGCTGGGTACTCAGCCCCGGCATCCGCGTGGGAGAACTTCATTCTGAATGCCCGCATTCGCGACTATTCGCCCGCGTGGCTCGATGAGCTGACGACCTCGGGCGAAGTGGTGTGGGCCGGGCAGGGTGCGCTGGCCGGCAGCGATGGCTGGATTAGTTTGCACCCGGCCGCGACCGCTGCGCTGACGCTGCCCGAGCCCGACAGGGATGGGCTGAGCGAATTGCAGCAGAGCATTCTGGAGGCGCTGGCCGGTGGCGGTGCATTCTTCTTTAGGCAGCTGTCGAATCAGGTGGGCAGCACGGATGACAAGGTGCTGCTGAAGGAACTGTGGGATTTGGTGTGGCGGTCGCTCATCACGAACGACAGCTTTGCGCCTCTGCGGGCGCATCTCGGAGGAACCGTGCGGGCTACTCGGGCACCGCGTCCGGCACGGGCTCGCGCCTATCGTGGTCGCGTTTCGACGGTGGCGCAGGCGGGGCCGCCGAGTGCGTCCGGCCGGTGGGCGCTGCTCGAGACCGCCGAGGGTGAGACGACAGTGCGCGCCAAGTCGACGGCCGAGTTGATGCTCGAACGGCACGCTGTCGTCACGCGCGGCGCGGTCGTGAGCGAGGGCATCCGTGGTGGTTTCGCCTTGACCTACCGGGTGCTGAGTGGTTTCGAAGAGACCGGTCGCGCCCGCCGCGGCTACTTCATCGAGGGGCTCGGTGCTGCCCAGTTTGCGACCGGAGCCACCGTTGACCGCCTGCGTGGTTTCACTCGGGATCCAGATGCTGCGCCCCAACTTCTGGCGATCACCCTCGCCGCGACAGATCCCGCCAACCCCTACGGGGCTGCTCTTGGATGGCCGGGGCTAGGTGGCGAGGATGCTGGGGGTGACGGCGCAGACGCTGCCGACCCGTCTGACGAGAATCTTGATCCTGCTCCAGCTAAGCCTGCCGCTGACTCCCCCAAGAAGCATCGCCCCGGCCGCAAGGCTGGTGCGATCATCGTGATGGTCGATGGGCACCTTGCGCTCTACCTAGAGCGTGGTGGCAAGTCGCTGCTGGCCTTCGATCTGGAACCAGCCGTCGTGGACGCCGCGACGCGGTCCCTGACGAGCACCCTGCGCGGAACGCTGCCGAAGCTGCGCATCGAGAAAGTCAACGGTGATTTCGCCGTCGGCACCCCGGTGGGCAAAGCCCTCGTGGAGGCTGGGTTTGTCGCGACGCCGCAGGGGTTGAGGCTTCGTGCCTGAGGGTGATTCCGTCTATAAGGCGGCAGCGAAACTACGGGCCGCGCTCGACCAGCAAGTGCTCACCCGCACCGACTTTCGGGTGCCCGCCTTTGCGACGCTCGACCTCAGCGGACAGACCGTCACGAGCGTGGTGCCGCGCGGCAAGCACCTGCTGATTCGGGTGGGCGACCACACCATCCACAGCCACCTCAAGATGGAGGGCGTGTGGCAGATTTACGGCGCCGGCGAGCGGTGGCGCAAGCCGTCCTACTTGGCTCGAGGAGTGTTGAGCACGGCAACGAAGACGGCGGTAGGTTTCGAACTGGGGCTGCTTGAGGTGGTGCCCACGGCATCCGAAGACAGCATTGTGGGCCATCTGGGCCCTGACCTTCTGGGGCCCGACTGGGATGCCGATCTCGCGCTGGCGAACCTGCTGTCAGACCCGGCGCGGCCGGTAGCACTCGCGCTGCTCGATCAGCGGAATCTGGCGGGCCTCGGCAATGTGTATGCGAACGAGTTGAGCTTTCTGCGCGGTGTTCGCCCGCACACTCCCATCGGCGAGATCGCCGACCCGAAGCGCCTCGTCGCGCTCGCGTTCAAGGCGATCATGGTGAACAAGGACCGCCCGATCCGCAATCTCACGGGCCTGCCGCGCGGCAAACCCCGCTACTGGGTGCATGGGCGGCGCGGCGAAGCGTGCCTGCGCTGCGGCACCCGCATCGAGTCAGACCAGCTCGGCACCGGCCCCACCGACACCCGCTACATGTGGTGGTGCCCAAGCTGCCAGAAGTAGGACTTAGGGTGCCGCTGCCAGCGATGAATGGATCGGCCTTGCGGGTTTCAACATTCCCAAAGAATCGCGTTGTGAAATCGTTCTTGATCTGGACGGACAGCGCGAGCTGCTCAATTTTCCACCGCTAAGAGGACGACCAGAAACCGCTCAACGTCGCTATGCCGAAGAGGGCTGTTGTGAGAAGAAATACCATTACGAGTCCGACGATCACAACAGACGCGAGCTCGGATCCCGACGCTAAAAGCACCGCCTTTGGCTTCGGCTTCCGTGTCTTCTGTTCGACTAACCATTCCTCGATCAGTCGCTCACGTTGAGCTCCTAGGCGCTTGACGTCGACTGAGGCCCGGATCGTCCACATGATCGCAATCATCGTGAGCCACACGTAAACCACAGCAGCGCCAAAGAAGATTAGTCCTGAAAAGTCATCTCCAGGGTCAGCAGCGAGGATGCCAAGAAGCGCTCCAATTAGAGAGCCTGACACGAGCAAGAGCACTCCGGCAGACCCTCGCCCCAGAAAGTGCAGCCAGGACCAGAGCAGCGATTCGCGGCTAACAAGCGGCCGATACGGCGCAGCGGCTCCAAGCACTACGAGTGACACCGAGACAAAAATAATCGAGGGAAGCGCAGTGATCCATAAGACAATGGCGCCGGCTCCTTGATTGCCAGCCAGGGACAGTAACAAGTAGGAGGCAGGACCCACAACCGATGAGACTCCTATAGCGATGACAATGCCGCTGTAGCGCCGTTTTTTCTGATTTTTCTTCATTGGAAGAAGAATACCGAGGTTCTCAAACGACGTTCGAGTTATTTCGATAGACCTCCGCTTGCCTAAAGCCTGAAATTTATGGGTCTTCGATATAAGCGTTAAACGGTGTCGGATGTCGCCGAGTTGGGGCTCGCCAATAGGCTGAAGCGAGCAGGTCGATCCTGCTTCGAAAGCCAACCAGCTGCCCCTGCGGACGTCCCGAGAGATCATCAGTGAAGAAACAGATCAACGTCGTCGGCGCAGTCATCGTGCGCGAAGGCCTCATACTGTGCGCGCAGCGCGGGCCCGGCGGAGCGTTGCCCGGGATGTGGGAGTTCCCTGGCGGCAAGATCGAAGCCGGAGAGACTCCCCGCGATGCACTCGCACGGGAGATCACCGAAGAACTCGAGTGCGAGGTGGCAGTGGGCGAGCTGATCACCACCACGACTCACGAGTACGACTTCGGAATCGTCGTGCTGACCACGTTCTACTGCGAACTGCTCTCCGGCACACCAGCGCTGACTGAGCACGCGGAGGTTCGTTGGCTCGCGCCACCCGAGCTGAGCGACCTCGAATGGGCACCTGCCGATATCCCTGCCGTCGAACTGATTGAAACGGCGGCGAGCGCCTAACGCGAGCGCGCTGCGTAGATATCGAACCTACGGCGCACTCCTGATCGCAAGCCGCTAAGTCTGTTTATGATGCGCGTATCGGTCAGGCGCATCTTGAGCACCCTGTCTTGCGCGTTCGCTTGAATCGGGGGGGGGGGGAGATGTAGCGCCGGAATTTTGGGTCGAGCGCTCAAGGTGAACTCGGAGGACACAAAGCTTGTCCTCTAGAAATCAAAACGAGCCACCCCGTGCCAACTCGACGCGGTTCCATGCTGCGCTCCCGTACGCGCGGATGTATAGGTTAGAAAAGCTCTCTCTGAGCTCAGCGGCACCACCCTCCGAGGTGTATCGACCCGTTATCGAAGCGATAACGTCCGGGAGCACGTAAAAGAGCTGAGCGAGAGCGTCCTTCTCTCCGGATGCGAGGTCGTAGAATCGGGCACCGTCAATGATTTGGACCTCACCGATTCGCGGGACTTTCTTATGGAGCTTCGTTATGCCTGCCGGTTTCTGAGGGATTATGTATACAAGATACGCGGTGACGTCGCCGCCCCACTCAGCTCTGTAAGTGCGCGCCTGTTCGGTCAAGGTACTTAAGGCTTGAGGCAAGCGTGTGCCGGTTATGGTGTTAAATTTATTTTTCACCTCCGCAATAATTCTGAGGTTCTTGTTCGTCAGATCGACTCTCGATGGCGCGTTTCCGAGACGAGTCCACCCTTCTATGCTCCCGAGAATTCGCTCATGAAATGTACCGAGGTGGTTCTGAAACGTCTTCTGAACTTGTCGAGCGCGCTCCGCAGCAATCCAATCGTCGAGGAAATACCCATCTTGTTGAGCTTCGAATAGAGCGCCAAAGGGGTCGAGGACGTTCTTGTAGAGCGTCCGGTCTTTCTTTGCGTGGGCATTCTCCAAGTGCCCTAGAAGATCCCTTGTGCACTCGAAAAGTCGGTCGTCCGAGATAAAGTCCAGATAAGTCAATCGAAACACCTCTCCACCCAAGAATTTGTCACTTAGTTTCGACTCTAGCGGCGCGGACATAGCGCGGCGGGAGATTCTTGATCGAACACGGCTATCTGGTAACCACTGCATAGGGCAATGGTTACCGTAGAATGGACTCATGACCCTCCTAAACGTCGCTGCCGCCGCACAACACCTCAACGTCTCCGTTGACACTATTCGGCGCTGGGATAAGCGCGGGATGATTAGGAGCACACGCTCGGAGACCAATCACCGCCTATTCGACACCGCTGAAATCGAACGCTTGCAACAGAAACAGCACTCGCGCAGTCAAGGAGATCGTCACTTCTCGATCCTCCACAGCGAAAAAACTGGACTCAGCGCCATTGATCTCTTCGCTGGAGCCGGAGGAACCGCCCTAGGGCTATCCAACGCCGGGTTTGGTCACCTCCTTCTGAACGAATTCGACAAGCACGCTGCAGCTACACTTCGGCTGAACCGACCGGACTGGAATGTTGTTGAAGGCGACGTTACGACCGTAGATTTCACCCCGTTTGCGGGCAAGGTTGATCTTCTCGAAGGCGGATTCCCATGCCAGGCTTTTAGCTACGCTGGCAAAAAACAAGGGTTTGAGGATACGCGCGGGACGCTATTTTACGAGTTCGCTCGGGCTGTGAAGGAAGTTCGACCGAAGGTCGCAATCGGAGAAAATGTCAGAGGACTGCTGGGGCACGACAGCGGGCGGACGCTCAAGACCATGGTCGCCGTGCTCCAGGATCTGGATTACAAGGTCAACTACCGAGTTCTCAGGGGGCAGTATCTCGACGTTCCGCAGAAGCGAGAAAGATTGATCATCGTAGCTGTGCGCAATGATGTTGATTCGCCGATTCTTTTCCCGCGGGAACGTGATTACATCGTGAGCCTTTGGGATGCAATCGGCGATGCGCCAAAGTCCGCTGGCCAGGAGTACTCGGAGTACAAGCGAAATGTCATGAGTCAAGTTCCTGCAGGTGGTTACTGGCGCGACCTCCCTGACTCTCTCCAGCGCGACTACTTAAAGGGCAGCTATCACCTAGGCGGTGGGAAGACTGGAATGGCAAGAAGGCTGAGCTGGGACGAGCCTTCGCTTACCCTCACATGCAATCCTGCCCAAAAGCAGACTGAGCGTTGCCATCCCGAAGAAACCCGCCCCCTGAATGTGCGCGAGTACGCGCGCATCCAGACGTTCCCTGATGAGTGGGCCTTCTCAGGCTCAGTATCCGCCCAGTACAAGCAGATTGGAAACGCTGTACCTGTCAACCTTGGGTATCACTTGGGGCGTGCCGCTCACGCAATAATTACCGGAGAAGATCGGGAAAAATTCGACCAATTCGTCCCCCTCGAGCAGATCGACGAGTAAGCCACGTAGGAAAACGATTACTTACTCGCGGCTCATCACTCCAATCGGCGCACATTAGGGATCATCTTATAAACCCCCTCCCGCACCGAAAAGTCAGCACCCCCTGCCACACTAGCCACGTGACAGATACCCGCACCGATGCCCTGACCGTTCTCCGCACGCTTGTCGGCAATGAGAGTGCCGATTTTCATGAGGGACAGTTTGAGGCGATCGAGACGCTCGTCGGTGGGCGCCGCCGCGCGCTTGTCGTGCAACGTACGGGGTGGGGAAAGTCCGCCGTCTACTTCGTTTCTACGCTGCTCATGCGCCGACGAGGTGCGGGCCCTACCGTGCTCGTTTCGCCACTGCTCGCGCTCATGCGGGATCAGATTGCCGCGGCATCCCGCGCCGGAGTTCGAGCCGTCGCCATCAACTCCACCAACCCGCACGAATGGGCCGAAGTTCAGCAGCAGCTCGCCAACGATGAAGTCGACGTGCTGCTCGTCTCCCCCGAACGCCTCAACAACCCCAGCTTTCGCGACAACCAACTGCCCACACTGATCAACCGCATCGGGATGCTCGTCGTCGACGAAGCGCACTGCATCAGCGACTGGGGCCACGACTTTCGCCCCGACTACCGCCGCCTGCGCGAACTCATCGCCACCATGCCCGACGGCGTCCCCGTGCTCGCCACCACCGCCACCGCCAACTCCCGCGTCGTCGCCGACATCGCCGCGCAACTCGAAACCAACCCCACCGGCAGCACCGAAAACCCAGCCACTGCGGGCACCGAAGTCGTCACCATCCGCGGACCCCTCGCGCGAGCATCCCTACGCCTAGGAGTCCTTAAACTCGCGGATGCCCGAGCTCGCCTCGGCTGGCTGCTGAGCCACCTCGCCGAACTGCCCGGCAGCGGCATCATCTACACGCTCACCGTCTCCGCCGCCGAAGACACCGCGCGGCTACTGCGCGACAGCGGCCTGGAGGTGCGCGCCTACACCGGCAAAACCGACCCGCAAGAACGCGAAGAATCCGAACAGGCGCTCAAAAACAACACCGTGAAAGCACTCGTCGCCACGAGCGCCCTCGGTATGGGCTTCGACAAACCCGACCTCGGCTTCGTCATCCACCTCGGCGCCCCCTCCTCCCCCGTCGCGTACTACCAACAAGTCGGCCGTGCCGGCCGCGCCACCGACAACGCCGACGTGCTGCTGATGCCGGGCCGCGAAGACGAAGACATCTGGGAATACTTCGCCACCGCATCCATGCCCGACCAAACCAACGCCGAACTCGTCATCGCTGAACTAACTGAAGCAGCGAACACCGGGGCCGGGCCCGTCTCCACACCGGCGCTCGAAGCCCGTGTGAACCTGCGCCGCACACCCCTCGAACTCCTGCTCAAAGTGCTCGACGTGGATGGAGCCGTCGCCCGCGTGCAAGGCGGCTGGACCGCCACCGGCCAACCCTGGAGCTACGACGCCGAACGCTACGCCGGAGTCACCGCCGCCCGCCGCGCCGAACAACAACACATGCTCGACTACGAACGGCTGCCCACCGGCACCGAAGGCTGCCGCATGGAATACCTGCAACGCGCCCTCGACGACGACACCGCCACCGAATGCGGCCGCTGCGACAACTGCGCCGGCGTCTGGTACCCCACCGACATCAGCACGGATGCCACCACCCGCGCCACCGCCACCCTCGACAAAGTCGGCGTGCCCATCGAACCCCGCGCGCAATGGCCCACCGGAGCCGACAAGCTCGGCGTCCCCGTACGCGGACGCATCACCCCCGAACTGCGCGCCAGCGAAGGCCGCGCCCTCGCCCGCCTCACCGACCTCGGCTGGGGCGGCACCCTGCGCACCCTCTTCGCCCCCGGAACCCCCGACGCACCCGCAAGCCCCGCGCTCGTCGCCGCCTGCGTGCGCGTGCTCGCCGACTGGGGCTGGGATGAGCGACCCGTCGCCGTGGTCTCCATGCCGTCACGCAGCCGACCACAACTCGTGGCATCCGTCGCCCAAGCCCTCGCGAGCGCCGGCAAACTGCCCTACCTCGGCACCCTCAGCCACACCGGCGGCGGACCCACCGGCGAACCCGGCGGCAACAGCGCCTACCGACTCGCGAGCGTGTGGGGACAGTTCGAATGGGCCGGCGGCAGCGACGCAGCTGGAACCGCCGAGGGCTACACCGAGGGCACCGCATCAGCCGCAGGCAACCCGCTACCCAACGGCCCCATCCTGCTCGTCGACGACCTCGTCGACTCCCGCTGGACCCTCACCATCGCCGCCAAAGCACTCCGCGAAGCCGGAACAGAAGCCGTACTCCCGTTTGCACTCGCCCTGCGCGGCTAACCCCTACGACACGTCTTGCGCGACCAATTAACTCGACAACTACGTCACAAGTATTCAGACGCCTACGTCAGGCGGCGTGCCCCACGGCTGGCAGCGTGGGATCAGGTTCTGTCCATTTGGACGCGAAAAACATCCGCTTGTACTTGAAAAGTATCTATCTAGACGTTACAATTCAAGCATGAACGTGTCAGAAGCTCTACGAGCGCTGGCTGAAATCTCGTCAGGCCAGTGGGGAATGGTCACGACCTCGCAGGCGAGTTCGCAACATGTAAGCCGAGTACAAATTGCGCGGCTCGCTGAGAGTGGACATCTCGAGCGTCTAGCTCATGGCGTCTATAGAGATGCAGGGAGTTCGCCCCACGAGTTCGACGACATTCGAGCTGCTTGGCTCAGCCTCGATCCAGATCGTGTGGCCGAAGACCGCATTCGCGACGGGGCAGTCGGCATCGTGGTGAGCGGAAATACGGCGGCGGCCCTGCACGGAGTCGGAGACCTCCTTCCCACTCCCTATGTTTTTACTTCGCCAACTCGTCGACAGTCGCAGCGCCCCGATATCCGATTCAAGCGAAGGCCCCTCGCAGCCGACCAGATCACACTGGTAGCCGGAATTCCGACCACGGGAATCGAACGAACGATCGCGGACCTAGTGCAAGACAAAGAAGACCTCAGCCTGGTCGGGGATCTCGTTGGCGATGCGCTCCGTTCCAGAACCGTTCAACTCGATTTTCTGGCGAACCTTCTTAACCCGCTCGCCGCACGAAATGGATTTCCCAAGGACGACGGACTCGCACTACTGAGGAAGCTTCTCGAACTGGGCCGCGTGGATGTCGCAACCCAAATCAAACGGGTGACTTCAAACCCAGCATGGCTCTCTGCGACCTCTCCCGACGACGCAACAATGCCATCCGAAGCCCTCGCAATGCCGATTGAACGATCGCAAAGTGTCACATCCGGGGACGATATGCGATCCGTGCAAGCGCTCGTGAAGGATGTCAATGTGCTACAGAATCTCGCGACGCAGAAGCAGGCATCCGATGCAGGCTGACGAATCTCCGTATCCCAACGGTCGCGCCGTTCAGGCAGCAATCAAAAGTGCCGCACAGCGAGACGTGCGAGCCACCTCAGTCGGTGTCGGCGATCTGATCCGACAAGCGACGTTTGACCGATTCCTCTGCAGAGTGTTTTCCGTTCAGCCACCCAAGTTTGCTCTCAAGGGCGGCACCGGGATGCTCGCTCGGCTGTCAACCAGTAGGGCCACAAAAGATATCGACTTGTCGTCGGGAGAGGGCGACCTCGAAGCTGCCGTAGCCGATCTGAAACAGCTGGCGACCGTCGACCTTGAGGATCATTTAGATTCGAACTTGCGAACAGGGTCAACCAGTTGGACGGAGAGAACCAGCCCTATACGGCTGGCTGCCGCCTGACTTTTGACGTCTATGTTGGCGTGTCGAAGCAGAGCACTCTGTCGATCGATCTTGCAGCCGGCTACAAGCCCACTGGTGAGCTCGAAACGTTGAGCCCGGCCAATCGATTGCCGCTTGCCCGTCTACGCACTTACGACTACGTGCTGTACCCAATAGTGGACCAAGTAGCGGACAAATTATGCGCAACCCACGCGACATACGGAGAGAGCAAATCTCCTTCGTCGCGCGTCAAGGACTTGATCGATCTCCTTTTTATTTCGATAACGGAATCCTTCGATGCTCGACGCCTGTGGATTGCCGTATCAACTGAGTCCAAGCGTCGTGAACTCGAACAAATTGAAGCATTCGTCGTCCCTCCGGACTGGTCAAGTCGATACCTGGTGCTCGCTCGACCCCTCGGGCTCTTGGACAATTTCCCCAATGTCTCAGCCGCCGAGGAACGCGTCCGAGCAATGCTGAACCCGATATTGGACGGAACTGTTACTGACGGCTGGTGGGAGCCGGACGCTGGGATCTGGATGACATCACAATGAGCTCGCCTGTGCCAACTACCACCCTCCGCAGATAGCCCCGCAGAGCCTCACACCCGGAGGGGCAGACAAATAATCGTGCCAGCGCGCCAGCGCGCCAGCAAAAAGCTACTCTGGAAGCTATCGCAACGCTGCCGTAGCAGCGCGATCGGAGGTTGCCACAGTGTCAGATCCCCACACCAAGCCCCGCAATTTCGCCCTCGGCGCGTTCCTCTCGGTGTTAGCAATACCCCTCGCCATCGCCGCAGCAGTCTTCGTCGGACTACTCGGAACTGGAATCGCGGCCGCAGTCGCCGCGATCGGAATGTTTGCAGCATTTCAACTCTTCGCCCTAGGCTCACACGGCCCAGTCAGTCGCGGCCGCGACTTTCTCTTCGCACTCGTCATCGGTGCCACCGCCACCGCCCTCGGAAGCCTCGCAGGACTACTCACCGACGCCTACGCCAGCTTCGTTGCCGGTGGCGGCACCACCGGCATCATCGAAAACCTCTCTGTCGGACGCCTCGATCTCCCCTTCCCCACTCGAGCAGAAGAAGTCGTCGTTCCCCTCACGATCGCCGCCGTGCTCGCCATACTCGCCATCATCATGAACGCGGCCAAAGCACTCGCTGTTCACCGCGACAACATCCTGGCCACCGCCAACACCGTCGCCACCTCAGCCAGCAACCACCTCGAGACATCGCGAACCGCACTGACATCAACCGCCAAGAATTCAGCGAACACCGCGCACCAATTCGCCAACCACGTCATGACCATCAATTCCACGTCCCCAGGCATCGTGCTCAACGGCAAACCACTCGAACAATCGCAATCCACGGCACACTTCTGGCGCGATCTGCGCGAGTCAATCTACAAAGCCATCCGCGGCTAACCACGGCTCCGAACTACAGGGAGGCTAGACACCGCATCACCGCACCCGAGGAGACATCATGGCGATCATCCGCTACACCGGCATCTACAACGCCGACGGCGGGCTGTGGGGCGAAACGCGGTATGTGATCGGCCACCTCCTCGGCACCACCGCCTGCGCGCTGTGCGACATCACCCACTCACCCCTTCGCCGCAAACCCGAATGGGACGCCATGGTCAACCGCCTCGGAGTGCCCTTCGACGTGCGGCACCGCAACGAGATCACCCCCACCGAAACGGAATTCGTCGCGAACGCCCGACTGCCCCTCGTGCTCGCCCATCACGACGACGGCAGCATCACCGCAATACTCACCGATCGAGAACTGGATGCCGTAGCCGGATCAGTCGCCGAATTCGAGTCAGCACTCACTCGCGCATCTATCGCCGGTTGACTTTCGCGCACGCAAGGCGTGTAATGGTGATACCCCTAAGGGGTATCCGTGCGAAAGGAATGCCATGGTCGGCTACGACGACAACAAAGAGCAACTGCTGAAACGACTGCGTCGCGCTGAAGGTCAGGTTCGCGGCATCCACCGCATGGTCGAAGAAGACACCTACTGCATTGACGTGCTCACTCAAGTCTCAGCCGCGACCAAAGCCCTCGAATCAGTCGCGCTCGCCCTGCTCGATGACCACCTCAGCCACTGCGTCGCCGAAGCCAGCCGCGAAGGTGGCGCCGTAGCCGACGAGAAGATTCGCGAAGCGAGCGCCGCCATCGCGCGACTCGTGCGGTCCTGACCACAGCATTTACCCGCGCCTGCCCACCGCAGCCGGAACACACCCCTGCACCTGCACACGCACACGCCCCAATAGAAGGAGAACAATGTCTCACACCGCTGATTACCTGGTCGAAGGAATGACCTGCAACCACTGCGTCTCCAGCGTCACCGAAGAACTCACCGAAGTGGCTGGCGTAACCGAAGTGACCGTCGACCTCGCCTCGGGGCTGCCCTCCACCGTCTCGATCACCTCCGATGCTCCCCTTGACGACGCAACTGTCGGCGCCGCAATCGAGGAGGCCGGCTACACGCTCGTGAAGAGCCTCTGATGACCTCCGAACCGCTCACGGCGAGCACCGCACAAACCGCCGACACCGTCAACTTTCTCGATGTCGAACTCGACATCACCGGGATGACCTGTTCCTCGTGCGCTAACCGCATCGAGCGCAAGCTCAACAAGCTTCCCGGCGTCGAGGCGACCGTGAACTACGCGACCGAAAAAGCTCGTGTTCGCGCCCCCGAAGGCACCGACACCGCCCAGTTTCTGGAAACTGTCAAGGCTGCTGGGTATAGCGCCGTCATCCCCGCGCCGATCTCCGAGACCCCGGATGCCGCGAGCTCACCCGCCGCAGATGACCGCGCCGCGCAGCTACTGCACCGACTGCTCGTCTCGACCGCCCTCACCGTGCCTGTCGTTCTGCTGTCGATGATTCCTGCCCTGCAGTTCACCTACTGGCAGTGGCTCGCCCTCACTCTCGCGGCTCCCGTGGCCGTGTGGGGTGCCTGGCCATTCCACCGAGCCGCCGCGATCAATCTGCGCCACGGTGCCGCCACCATGGATACCCTCATCAGCCTCGGCGTCATCGCCGCTTTCGGCTGGTCGCTCTACGCTCTCTTCGTGGGCGGCGCTGGCGAAGCCGGGATGCACATGACGATGACGTTCTTCGGAACCCCGCACGGTGGCGCTAGCGAGATCTACCTTGAAGTTGCCGCGGCCGTCACCGTGTTCATCCTGCTCGGCAAATACATCGAAGCCCGCGCAAGCCGCGAGTCGGGGGCTGCCCTACGTGCCCTCCTCGAGCTCGGCGCAAAAGATGCCACCGTTCTGCGCGACGGTATCGAGCAGCGCATCGCCGTCTCGGCGCTGGCCGTCGGCGACCACGTCGTCGTGCGGCCCGGCGAGAAGATCGCCAGCGATGCCCTCGTGATCGAAGGTAACTCCGCCGTCGATGCGAGCATGCTCACCGGCGAATCCGTTCCCGTCGAAGTCGGCCCCGACGATCGCGTAACGGGCGCCACCCTCAACGTCGGCGGACGACTCGTCATCGAAATCACCCGCGTTGGCCGCGACACCGAACTGGCCCGCCTCGGCCGACTTGTCGAAGAAGCCCAAACTGGCAAAGCCGACATCCAGCGTCTCGCCGATCGCGTTTCGGCGATCTTCGTTCCCGTCGTTCTCGGCCTTGCCGTCGTTGCGTTCGTCGGCTGGATAATCGCCGGCGGGCCCATCGAACTCGCTTTCACGGCCGCCGTCACGACCCTCGTCATCGCGTGCCCCTGCGCCCTCGGACTCGCAACGCCCACCGCCCTCCTCGTCGGAACGGGTCGCGGTTCACAACTTGGCATCCTCATCAGCGGACCCCAAGTGCTCGAACGTACGCGCACCGTCGACACGATCGTGCTCGACAAGACCGGAACCGTTACGACCGGCGAAATGCGCCTCAGCTCGATCGAGGTGCTCGACGGCGAAAACAAGGAGCTCGTATTGGCTCGCGCCGCCGCCGTGGAAGCTGGCTCCGAGCATCCGGTCGGCCGTGCCGTAGTCGCCGCCGCAACCCAACGCAGCCTCGAACTGCCACTCGCTACCGGCTTCGCCTCGCACGCGGGCAATGGTGTTCAGGCGACAATCGACGACACTGTGGTGTTCGTCGGCAAGCCCTCGTGGCTCACGACCGACCACCACCAGACAGTGTCGGATGCCGCCCTCACTCTGGTTGAGAAAGCTGAAGTTGCCGGCTCCACCGCGATGGTCATCGCGTGGGACGGTCAGGCCCGAGGCGTGCTGGTTGTCGGCGACACCGTCAAGGCAAGCAGTGCGGACGCCATAGCCGAGTTCACGCGGCTCGGCCTGCGCCCCGTGCTGCTCACCGGCGACAATGCAGGAGCGGCAGCATCCGTCGCCGCCGTTGTGGGAATCTCCGACGTGCACGCCGGAGTCACTCCGCAGGGCAAACTCGACGTCATCCGCCAATTGCAAGCCGAAGGCCGCACCGTCGCGATGGTCGGTGACGGGGTCAACGACTCTGCCGCGCTCGCCGCCGCCGACCTCGGCATCGCCATGGGTGGCGGAACGGATGCCGCGATTGCAGCCAGCGACATCACGGTCGTCAGCGGCGACCTGCTAGTGGTCGCCGACGCGGTTCGCCTCGCCAAGCGCACCCTCGGCGTGATCCGCGGCAACCTGTTTTGGGCTTTCGCCTACAACGTGGCTGCCCTACCGATCGCGATGCTTGGCCTGCTGAACCCGCTCATTGCGGGCGCAGCGATGGCGTTCTCTTCGGTGTTCGTCGTGCTGAACAGTCTGCGGTTGCGCAGGTTCAAGTCACACGTGCGTTCCTCCCATCACACGTCGTAGATTCGCTCAGCATTGCCCGAAAACAGCGCCAACTGCTCGTGTGGCGCGTAGCCCGAAATGAGCGTGCGATAGGCCTGAATCAGGTCGCTGTAGGAGCTGAAGAGTCGGTCTAGTGGCCAGTTCGACCCGAATACGGTGCGGTCGGTGCCGAAGAGGTCGATGGAAGCGTCCACCCAGGGACGCAAAGAATCGAGCGTCCAACGCTGGTCGACCATGCCCAATCCCGACACTTTGATGAACGTATTCGGCCGGGCAGCGATTTCGGTCATCTCGCGCTTCCAGAACGCGAAGTACTCGTCATCGCGCTGACGCGGAAAACCACAATGATCAACGCAGATCGATGTCTCGGGTGCCGACGCGGCGAGATCTGCGACCTTGCTGAACGTTTCGGGCAGGCAGTCGATCGATGCGACAAGTCCGCGAGCGCCGAGCGTGCGCACTCCGCGCCGGTAGCGTTCATCAACGAGATAGTCACCCTCAGAGAAATCACGGATGCCGCGGAAACCAGCGAACTCTGCGTGCCGGTCGAGCTCGGCCTCCAGATCGTCGGCCATCAGATTCGAGTGCGCGATGATGCCGTGGGGAATCCCCGTGCGTTCGAAGCCCTCGCTGAGCCACTGCGTCTCGACGACGGGATCGGGGCTGCCCAGAGCCGCTTGCACGTGGATGGCTTTGCTCACGTGGTTGAAGCGCGACTCTGCCAGAAAGTCTTCTGGACGGTACTGACGCGACTTCACCGCGTCGATATTGCCGATCACCGGGTGATCCAGTTGCGGATCGAGCCACGAATAACGCAACTCGGGATGCCCGAGGTCATAGAAGTGCACATGGGTATCAACAAAGGGAATGTCGTTCACAATGGGCTCCTGATTCTGCTGCAACGTTGCAGCGGTGCGAAGGTGCGGCGGCGCACCCGAGCGGCCGGTCACGCAGGCTAGTCGATGAAGAGGCCGCCATCGACATCGATTACTTCGCCGTTGACATAGGCTGCACCTTCAGAGGCGAGAAAGCGAACGACGTTGGCGACTTCGGCTGGTGTTCCCATTCGACCGACGGGAACACGGTCGAGCATGGCTTTCGAGGGAAGTGCGCCCATCATGTCGGTTTCGATCATGCTGGGAGCAACCGCATTCGAGGTGATGCCGTTGCTTCGTTCCGCCGTAGCAATCGATTTCGCTAGGCACATCATCGCGGCCTTAGACGCTGCGTACGCCCCGCCCGTGCTGAACCCCCCATTCTTGCCCGCGGATGAGCCCACGTTGATGATGCGACCGTAGCCAGCGGTACGCATCCCGGGCAGCACGCGCTTGCTCAAGAGGAAGGCGCTTGTCAGGTTGACGGCTAGGGTGCGATTCCAGACTTCTAGGCTGGTGTCATCGATGCGCCCCGGAGCGAGAATGCCCGCATTATTAACCAGCACCGACGGCATTCCGAGCTGCTGCTCGACAGAATTTATCGCCGCATTTACTGCAACTTCATCAGAGACATCGCACTCGATAGTGAGGATGCCGTCGTGAGTTTCAGCGGATGCCGTGAGGTCAAGCGCGGCGACCTGGTACCCGTCGTCAACCAGAGCACGGCAGATGGCAGCCCCCAGCCCTCGGGCGGCTCCTGTGACAACAGCGACTTTGCGTGACATGACACTCCTCCGGACTTGGTAACGTTTCCAGCCGTAGTGGCGAGCCTATCCGGAGAAGCACAACCGCTGCAAGATCGGCGAACCTCTGACGGCGCTCACCGCACTATTCGCGATTGCGAATACTGATCGCCCGTGCTTCGTCCTCAGCCTGGCGTCGTGCAAGCACGAGATTGCGAAACGTATCGCGCAGCGGCAACTGCACAGTGTTCTCGGCAGGCACCCCAGCAAGCAACTGTCGCAGTCGGGTAAATTCGGCATCCACTTCTAGCCCCGCCACGAGAGCGAGGTTGCTGATGTACAGCCAGATGAGGAGCGCGAGAGCACCCCCGAGCCAACCATAAACGCGGTCGTAGCTAGCAACCGTAGACGCGTAAAAACCGAATCCTGCGGTCGCAAGCCCCCACGTGACGATCGCAAACAGAGCCCCGGTGCTGACCCAACGCATCCGTTCATGGCGGATGTTGGGAGTGTAGTAGTAGAGCACCGCAATGATGACGGTGAGGATAGCGAGCAGCACGGGCCAACGGCCGAACGACCAGATCGCCACCCACGGGTCGCCGATTCCCAGCTCTGTGCCGATTGCCGTCGCCACATTCGTAGTGGTGAGGAGCAAGACGACGACCGCGGCAAATGCTGCCAGCAAAAACGCTGAAAGAACAAGCATGAGTCCGCGGAACTTCACAAAGCGTCGACCCTCTTGGACTTCGTACACGCTGTTGGCTGCGCGGCCAAAAGCTGTCGCATAGCTCGATAGCGACCACACGCTGAGCACGAGCCCCATCGCAAGGGCCAGGCCGGGACTGCCGACCGAGAATAGTTGAGTAAGGGGCTCCTTCAGCACGTCAACAGTGGCGGGCTTCAGCACTTCATTGGCGAGGTCGAGCACTGTCTCTGCCGCCTTCTCCTCCCCCTGAGCGAGTGCGAAGGCAGAAACAACGCTGAGAGCGGCCGGCAAGGTAGCGAGCGCCGAGAAGAACGCCAGAGTTGCCGCCGAATCGATCCCGCGGTGCAGCATGAAGCCGTGATAAGCGCGGCGGAGAGCGTAGCGCCACTCCCGTCGCGGCGCGATGAGGTTGCTCGTCGCCTCGGAGTTCGTCATCCGCTCAGTTTAAGTGACTCTGCAGCGATCAGGGGCCGCTCGCAATTACCATCACGCACTAGAACACGCGGCGCGACAGGTCTATGCTCATCGCACTAGCCGCCGCGCGTTGCGACGACATGGGTTCGAGGAGAAACGCCATGAAAACGATCACGCCGTGCCTGTGGTTCAACGGCGATGCCGAAGAAGCAGCGACCTTCTACACGTCCATTTTTCGCAACAGTTCCATACTGGGCACCACACCGTATCCCGCTGAGGGACTAGCGGACTTTCAACGAGACCTCGCGGGTTCAGTGCTCACGATCGACTTCCGCCTGGCCGATCAAGAGTTTCTCGCCATCAACGCTGGTGAGCGGTTTCCCTTTAACGAAGCCCTCTCGTTCATGGTCAACTTCGATCCCTCGCGTGATGCGGATGCTCGCAGCAACCTCGATGCGCTCTGGAACGCGCTCATCGACGGTGGCAGTGCACTCATGCCCATCGACGCCTACGATTTCAGCCCGCGGTACGGATGGTTGCGCGACCGTTTTGGCGTGAATTGGCAACTCATCTTAAGCAACCCCGATGGTGAGCCGCGCCCGACGATCATGCCAGCCTTGCTCTTCGGCAAGGGCGTGCAGAACCGCGCGCGGGAGGCGATGGATTTCTACGCCTCAGTCTTTGACGGCTCACAATTGGGCGCTGATGTTCGCTACACCGAACGCACGGGCCCTGCGCATCCGGGGTCTGTCATGTTTGGTGATGTGAAGCTCAGAGATCTGTGGTTCGTTGCCATGGATGCCGCCACCCGGCAGCACGTCACCTTCACCGAGGCGGTGTCGTTCAGCGTTCCGTGCGCCGATCAAGACGAGATCGACAGGTTGTGGGCGGCGCTGTCTGCCGTTCCAGAGGCCGAAGCGTGCGGCTGGTGCAAAGACAAATTTGGTGTGAGCTGGCAGATCATTCCGGACCGGATGGCCGAGCTCATGGCCCGCCCCGGAGCCTTCGCGGCGCTGCTCGAGATGAAGAAACTCGTCATCGCCGATTTCTAAAGCTGCTGGCGTGTGGATCCTCCGGCTCCTGCCGTCGGTAGCCGACGGGGCTCGATTTCACGCCTAACGAACGCTCCGCACCTGGAGAATGGTGACACCGGAGGCGAGCGCTGCCACTATTCCGACAACGAATAGTGCTGCGTAGCCACCCGCAAGAACAATGACAGCACCGGCGAGCAGCGGGGCAACAGCTTGCGCGGCGTTGACGGCAACGTTGGCCATCCCGAGGTCGCGACCTGCGGCAGCATCCCCGCCGGGAAGGACTTCGCTGATGAGCGCGCCTGCCGCGGCAAGGTGCCCGCCAAGTGCGATCCCTTTCAACGCCGCGAACACAAACATGACCGCAATGTGTGGCCAGAACAGGGGCACGAGCATCGCGAAGGCCATTACCGCGCTGCTCACGAGGAGCACGGTGCGGCGCCGGCCCCAGCGGTCACTCACGACTCCCGCAATGGCGGCGGAGGTGAAAAGAAACACGAGCCCGGTCGCCGTAAGGGCCGCGACGAAGAGCGGTGCGGCATCCCTACTGACCCCGTCGATATCGCCGACGATGTAGAGCAGGTACACCGTGACACCCTGTTGCCCGAGGGTGAACAGAAATCGGGTCGCGACGGCCCACGCAAAGTCGGGGTATTTTCGGGGGTTCAGCCGGGCGAAGCTCCACACAATTTTCGGGCGAGGTTGCCGCGGAGTCACGAGCGGCGGTCGGCTGCGCTGCACGCGAGCGAAACTGAGGCCCCCGAGTGCCGCAACGGCAGCCACCACAATGCAGGCGACTTGAGAGGTGGAGCTGAGAGCCCCGGACACCACGACGCCGACGCCCGTGCCGAGCGCAACGCTCGCAACAATTGCTCCCGAAGGAACGCCGCGACTGCCCCGAGGGTACGAATCCACAACATAGGCGGATGTCGCGACATCCGCCCCGTTCAACGCAAACTGCCCAACGGCCCACAGTACGCAGAGCGCAACGACTGTAGTGGCGGAGCCCATCGCGGCAATCGCGATAGCTCCGATCAGAGCACTGCCGATCACCCACGGAACCCGACCGCCAAGCGCGTCGCGAGTGCGATCGCTGACCGCGCCAATCAGGGGCTGCGCGAACAGGGTGACTGCGAACGCAACGGAGGAGATAACCGCGAGTGCTTCTACTTTGCCGTCGGGGGTGATCTCTTCAACGCGAAGAGGCAACAGAACTGCCACAACGCCACCGATCGCGACATAGATCGCGCCCATCGTCACCGAAAGCGAAGGTAGAAGGGTGCTTCGCGTGCGAGCCCCCATTAAACGAGTCCTCGAGTGCGCGCGATGGCGAGGGCTTGTGCGCGGCTTCGGGCCCCAAGTTTGCGGTAGATCGACCGCAAATGCGCCTTCACCGTGTTCGGTGACACATAGAGCGCCGTCGCAAGATCGGCGGCCGATGAGTGCTGAACGAGGGAGGCAAGAACAGCGAGTTCGGTGTTGGTCAGTCGCGGGAGTGGGGCGTGAGTGCCGAAAGGGTTGGCTTCGGCGGCAGCGCTCTCGCTCGCGTCCGTCGTGGCGACCGAGAGCCCCAAAACATTCGCCTCATCGGCGGGGATTGTGCGCAACGGCGAAGAGAGCTCATGAGCCTCGACAATGCGAAGCGCCTCTCGAGCATCCTTGTTCGCCTTCTCAGGAGCGCCCGCTCGCAAGTAGGCGACTGCGCTGATGAGCAGAGCATTGAGCTGCGTTCGCGGCGGCAGGCCGTGCTGCTCAAGAATCGCAGCAGTCTTGGCGATCGCCGTGTCGTTATCACCAGTCAAGAGCTTCACTCGCGCGCGAGCAATACGCAGCGGCATCGCGTTGCTCTTGCGTGACGATTCCACTACGCGCTGAGCGCGACCAAACTCGCCAGAGGCAAGAAGCAGATCGATCCGTGTCGCGACAAGCAGTGAATTCATCCATTCGCTCGTGGGAGTGCGCTGAGCACGGCGTTGAACCTGATCAACAAACGTCCACTCCGAGACGTCTGCGCCTTCCTGAAGGAGTGAGGCTTGGCCGCGCAGCCACAGCATCAACGGCCAATGCTCGATGGTGCTGTAATGCGATTGCAGCAGATCAACACTTTCGAGCGCGCCCTGCGCATCACCTCGCTCAAGAGCGATCATGGCTTCGGCCAGATGAGTTCCTGCCGCCGAGTAGGTTCCCCGCCACGAACGCGGTTTAGGGGCATCCAACACCTCGGTGATCGCACGCCCAGCCTCGACGAACTCTCCATCTAGAGCGTGGGAAAGGGCGATCAGGCTGCCGGCATGAACAGTGCCCCATCCCGGCTCGGCATAGGCAGAGAGCGAGTGCCGAAAATCGTCTCGCGACTGCGTCACCGCTCCCGCGTAGAGACGGGTCGTTCCCACGTGCAAGTGCGCGACGGGGAGCAAGGATTCCAGACTTTCACGCTGCTCCGCGGTGAGAGTCTGGATCACTGCATCCACCGAATTCGCTGTCCTGAGAGCTGCGTTGTATCGCCCAGACAACCGCTGGCCGCCCAGCAACGACACTGTCGTCCAGACCTGATCGACGGCATCCGGAGTCGATCGAAGTCGATTAGTGATGTGGCTCAGAGCGAGCCCAACGATCGCGCGCAACCGTGAAGAACTTTCCGTTGGATCAGTGTTCGCGAGCAGAGCGTGCAGCACGCCCACAATCGGCTCCTGCTGAAAAGCAGAAACGGGAATCGTGCGAGTGACAGCCAGCCACTCTTCCTTCTCGAAGACCAAGATCGCACGAAAGTTGCGTTTGGCGAGAGCCTGCAGAGCAGTCCAATCCGCGATCGCGCAGAGATGCCGTGCCGCGTCTGCAGTGCGCCCGGCGTCTTCAGCGATCTGAGCTGCAGCGCGCAACAGGGCGGGCGTTCGTAACTGTGATAAACCGCCTTCGGAACGCTCTACGAGAGTACGGATGTGCGGAACAAGCTGAAACTCCGGCTCTCCCCGCGACTCTGCCCACATTCCCGCACCCGTCAGTTCGAGATCGCACAGCGCGTGTTCAACGTCGACGTCGGGCAGCAGTTCTTTGATGACCGCACCGGATGCTGGACCCACGAGCGCAGAAAGCTGGGCGACGCGCACCACATCGCTGCCCAAGCTTCGCAATGTGACCAACATGCCGTTGGCGGCTTGTTCGAGGGCATCGTCAATCACATGGGTGGCGACGAGTCGAGAGGCGTGGCTGTCGAGAGCGCTGGCAACGGCACGCGTTCCTCGTGGCCATCCTTGAGCTCGCTCCCACACGCTGTCAACAAGCGAGATCGGCACGTCGGAGGCTTCGAGCACTTCACCTGTCTCAGTCTGGCTGAGGGCGAGCTGCTCGCGAGTGACGGCCACGAGCGAGTCACTCCACTGCGTGGGCGCATCAGCGACGCCCGGTGAGGTGCGACCAATCAAGACGAATCCGGCAGCACCGGTTCCTCGCAAATATTTCAGATCCGTGAGAAAGTCGGCGTCGTCGATGTAATCGCACTCGTCAATAACGATGACGGGAGCGCGCTCGGCGAGAGCCCAACTGACCGCTTCGCGAAAGCTTCCGGGGTCTTCTGATTCGAACTCTGCAAGCAAGAGAGTGAGTTCAGGCACATCAAGAGCTCGAAGGATACGCCGCCACACCGCTTGCCGAGAGTGCGCGGAGGGATCAAGAGTGACCCACACGCCATTGTCGCCGCGAGTGTGCGCCCACTCGGCGACCGCGATGGTTTTGCCGAAGCCTTCGGGCGCATGTACGACAACGCACGCCCCATCGCGAGCCGCATCGAGTGCAGTGTGAAGTCGAGGACGCGAAATGGCCCAGGCGGGCAGGCGAGGCACAAAGAGCATCGTGCGGTCACCCTCCCGTTAGTCAAGATGTCATTCTAGCGAGATCTCCTCACGATAATGCGCGCGCAGTTCGTTCGCCTCCGAGGCACGAATCGTTGCTGATCTCGCACCTGCGCGGTGCAGCTAAGCTCCACTAATGGCCGCTCAAGAATTCTCCGTACGACGAACTGATGCAGCCGACTGGCGCGAGGTTCGCGATCTGCGGCTGGAGATGCTCGACGATACCCCGATTGGTTTTGCCGAACGCCTTGAGAGCGCTCGAATCACTTCAGAAGAAGAGTGGCGCGTTCGTGCTGTGCGCGGTCAGAACCCTCGCGGCATCGCTTTAGCTGCCATCACTGCCGAGGGCAGGTGGGTGGGCACGATGGGCGGCTATATCCCTGACGCGCGAACCGGTCCACTTCTCGTGGGTGTGTATGTCTCGCCAGACTTTCGCGGACGCGAAGCTGGGGTGACGGATGCCCTGCTTGCAGCGGTCGAAGAGTGGGCATCCGCCTATGGCAGCACGCTCACTCTCGGCGTGCACGAAGACAACGCTCGGGCCCGCGTCGCCTACGAGCGGCGCGGCTTCACGCTAACCGGCCACTCGGTTCCCTACGTTCTCGACAAGTCGAGGCGCGAACTCGAAATGATCAAACAGCTGTAGAGCGCCGCAAGCTGCGAAAACGCCGCATCCGCGTCGGATTCGTTGTGTGCGACCGCAGAATATGTTTAAGTATGAATACGGAGGGGAGTAGTCCCCGCGAAGCTCATCGTCATTACGGTCGTGTCATCATGGCCCGGTGCAGCTAGGGCCCGAGAGGGCTCGACGAGACCTCCAGAATTTCTAACATTCTGGAGTCTTTGTGAACGTTCCCCTCTGGGCTTGGCTGGCCGTTGTCGGCGTTATTCTCCTGATGCTCGCGATCGACCTGATCGCGCATCGAACCGCTCACGTCATTAGCGTGAAAGAGGCCGCAGCTTGGTCTGTTGTGTGGGTCGCCTCAGGCGTGACCTTTGGCGGAATCATCTGGTGGTTGTTTGGCGCCGAATTCGGCCAGCAATATTTCGCAGGCTTCATTATCGAAAAGTCCCTAGCCGTCGATAACGTCTTCGTCTGGGCCATCATCTTCACCGCCTTTGCAGTACCTCCGCAGTTCCAGCACCGAGTGTTGTTTCTCGGCGTGATCGGGGCCCTCGTGTTCCGCGGCCTCTTCATTGCCGCCGGCGCAGCGCTTCTCAGTAGCTTCGCCTGGGTGCTGTACGTGTTCGGGGCATTCTTGGTGTTCACGGGCATCCAGATGCTTCGGAAACGAAACGAACACTACAACCCCGAGAAGTCTGTGGTGTTGAAGGTCTTCCGCCGACGGGTGCCCATGACAGATGCCTTCTACGGGCAGCGACTTGTCGTGCGCAAAGCGGGCGTGCTGCTCGCTACCCCGCTCTTGGCTGTGCTTGTGCTGGTCGAGGTCACTGACATTGTGTTTGCTGTTGACTCGATTCCCGCGATCTTCGCCGTCACCGATGAAGCCTTCTTGGTGTTCACCGCCAATGCCTTTGCGATTCTGGGTTTGCGCGCCATGTACTTTCTGCTCGCCGACCTCATGCACCGCTTCATCTACTTGAAGATCGGGCTCGCCCTCTTGCTCGTCTGGGTCGGCATCAAAATGCTCCTACTCGAGGTGTTCTACATCTCGACGACAATCTCGCTCGGAGTCATCTTCGTGATTCTTGCCACGTCGATCGGGGCCAGCCTATTGGCTACCCGCGGGCAACCGCGCCACCCAGTTGAAGCCCCCGCTGGTGGCGGATTCCGCATGGCGACTGACAAGGAACTCGCGGAGGTCGACGGTCTCGGCGCGACTCGATAGGCTCGGCGGGTGAACCCTCTACTCCCCGCAACATTCGACCTGGTTTATTCACTCGTTCTCGGCGGCATCTTTGTTGTAAACGTGCTCGTCGCGCTTCTCGTGGGCGGAGCCGCCAAGCGCAAGGATCGCAGCTTTGGTTCGTTCTTTTGGCTGTCTTTCGCGATCGGATTTATCATTCCGGCGCTCGTTGTCGCGGCGCTCCCTTTTCGCGATGACGATCCCAATCGGCCAAGCAACAAGTCCCAGTTCTAAAGCGACTCGAAGCGCCGTTCATGCAAAGAAAAAGCCCCGCATTCACAAGGAATGCGGGGCTTTTTCTGTGGCGGTACCGGTGGGATTTGAACCCACGGTGCGCTTTCACACACACAACTTTTCGAGAGTTGCACCTTCGGCCGCTCGGACACGGTACCGGGAGAGAGTTTAGTACAAATATTGGCGACGCGGGTTCACGGGTTCTTGCGCATCCCATCGACGGCGCTCACAGGCATCGCGCCGAGAACACGCAGCCCGTAATAGACGTCGGGGCCCGTCAGCTCTCCGGATGCAGGCTCGCGTCCGGCGGAGTAGTGCGCCACGAAATGAAATGCACTGTCAGACCGCTGCGCGTAGGCGCGCAGCAGAACGGCCCCGCAGAGACGGCAGCATCCGGGTCGAGCGGTGCCACTCGTACAAGGCGCCAGGGCTCGTCATCCACCCTCGCGCGAATCGTCACGGCGTCGCCCGATCGGCTGGCACGCACGGTAACTAGCCGTCCGCCCCATCCAGGCGTGGGAGAAAGAGACCAGTCGGACACACCTCGCGTGACGACAGCGCCCAGGCTCTCCTCGCCGTCGCTCCATTCGATCCCGGCTTTGATCCAGTTGTTTTCGTCCGTTCGGATGAAGACTCCTGCCTGATCAAACTGGGCCGCGAAGTTCAGGAGGAATGACACCTCGACGGCACTGTCTTGCTCGAATGGCGCCAGAAGCGCGTGCTCGGAGTCGTGGATGAACCCGTACGAGGTGATCCGCCAGGCGTCGCTGTTCTCCCGTGCGGTGACGTGGAGGCCGTCATCCTTGGTCTCGTGGTGAAGCGGCGGCGTCGTCCACCGTCCCGCTGCCCAAGCAATGTTGTTCATGAAGCGAGTCTCTCAGCTGGTTCAATCAGACGATAATGGCGCGGATGCTGCGGATCGGGTAACCCGACGCGGCTTCACGGGCTCGTGAGTATCCCGTTACGGGTTCTGGCGCATCCAGTTGAGGGCATGCACGACCATCGCTCCGACCAGGCTCAACCCGCCCACGGTGGCGACGATCGGTGCGAGACCTTGAATCGACGTTATTAGCCCGTAGTCGAGAACATCGACGCCCGATTGCGTGTACAGCTTCGAGTACGCCCACAGTTGTCCCGTAATTCCGGCAGCGGTAAAGCCTGCGCCTACGGCCCACAGCACGTATATCCATGGGTTGCGGGCGATGCTCTTCACGGGCGCGGGCGAATCACTTTCCTGAGGAGTCCCCGCCTCGCCGACGTAGTGCGATTGGGGTGAGAGGTCGCCCAGTTCACGCATTCCAGACTGCCCATAACCCGGTTCCGGATGGCGCGGCTCAGGCGCGCTCACACGCGAGTTGACCGGCGGAACACCTATCCGGTCATCCGCCCGTTGGTCTAACGGAGCGGCGGGACTAGCGCTCGAAGCCCGACCCGCGGGAGGGGTGAAGCCCACCGAACCGTCTCGGTAGGCATCAACATTCCGTGCGGCTGCAGCGGCGTCGGAGCGTTCCCCGCCCTGGCCTGCCGCATACCCGCGCTGAAAGACGGGGTCGAATCGTGGATCTATGTTCTTGTCGGCCACCGCGATGCTCCCTTGTTCGTTCCCCCATCGTAAACACCTCGGCCGCAAGAATCGCGTATTCCTCATAAAGTTCACGGGTGCTTCCAGAGAGCGCGCCCCCGCCACCTTCCGCGAGTCAAGAACACTGCGTTCCCGCCTCAGGGCGCGCGCCGGTAGTCGCTTTGCTTCTCAGTGCCACCCTGCGTATGTTCAGCTTGGGGAGAACAAGTGGCCAGCAGCATACCCCCGGGGGTATGCTGGCACGATGAGCAACACCACCACTCCCCGCCCCCGCCGCATCCTCGTCATCGGCGGAGTCGCCGCCGGAATGTCATTCGCCACCCGCATGCGTCGCCGCGATGAGCACGCCGAGATCGTGGTGTTTGAGCGCAGCGGGCATGTGTCGTTCGCCAACTGCGGCCTCGCCTACTACCTCGGTGGCGTCATTACTGAACGCGCAGAGCTCTTGCTGCAGACCCCGGCGAGCCTTGGCAGCCGATTCGGCCTCGACGTGCGGGTCAACCACGAAGTGACCGCCATTGACCCCACCGAGCACACCATCACCGTGCACAGCCGCGACGACGACACCACAAGCACCGAACACTTCGATGAACTCGTGATTGCGACCGGCGCGAGTGCTGCCATCCCCGCGATTGCCGGCAGCGAACGGATGCTCGTACTCCGCAACATCGAAGACGTCGACGCCCTCCACACCTCCCTCGGCGACCTCGACCCGGCGACCGCCAACGTTGTCGTGCTTGGCGCCGGCTATATCGGTGTCGAGATGGCCGAGAACCTCGCCAAGCGCGGCCTCGCCGTCACCCTGATTCAACGCCCCGCTCACATTCTGAGCACCCTCGACGCTGAAATGGTCAGCCCCGTCGAAGCCCACTTGCGCGCCAACGGTGTCGACCTGCGTCTCGGAACCGAAGCGGTGGCGGTGGATGACTCCTCCGTCCAACTCAGTGATGGCTCAAGCGTCGCGGCAGACGTTGTCGTCGCGGCTATCGGTGTGCGCCCCGATAACGCCCTCGCCGTGCACGCCGGTTTGGCCACAGGGGCAGGAGGCGGCATCCAAGTGACCGCTGGATACCGCACCAGTGCACCCCACATTTATGCGGTCGGCGACGTTGCCGAGAAGGTCGGCGCGATCAGCGGCGAGCATGAGCTCGTGGCGCTGGCTGGCCCCGCGAACCGTGACGGTCGCTACCTGGCCGATACCCTCGCGGGCGATGACGTAGCGTCACGGCCGGCACTCGGCACTGCCATTGTCGGCGTCTTCGACCTCACCGTCGCGAGTCTCGGTTCGACCGAACGCGCGCTTCGGGCCGCTGGTCGCGATATTCGCGTCATCCACACTCACCCCGTCTCGCACGCGGGCTACTACCCCGGCGCCCAGTCGCTCTCGCTCAAGCTCATTGTTGACGCCGAGACCGATCTGATTCTCGGCGCTCAAGCTGTCGGCAAAGAGGGCGTCGATAAGCGCATGGATGTGCTCGCGACCGCTACGAGCTTCGGCATTCCCGCGAGCGCCCTCGCTGATCTCGAACTCGCCTACGCCCCGCAATATGGTTCGGCGAAAGACCCCATCAACCACCTCGGCTATGTTGCGAAGAATTTGCGCGACGGACTCAGCGCCTCGATCCAGTGGCACGAAATCGATGCCGAGCTGGCGGCAGGAGCATTGCTGGTGGATGTTCGCACCGTCGCCGAATTCGAACGCGGCGCCATCCCGCACGCCGTCAACATTCCGCTCGATGACTTGCGCGGTCGACTCGATGAACTCGGCGACCGCCGCGTTATTGCACACTGCCAGGTGGGGCAGCGCGGTCACACCGCCGTGCGCATCCTCGCCCAGAACGGCTTCGATGCCGTCAATCTCGATGGTGGCTACCGCACCTGGAGTGCCGCCACTTCGTAGACCGACACGTTCTCCCCGCCCATTTCTTTCACTCAACCACCCATCCCTCACAGAAGGAGTCTCATGAATACTGTTACAACCACGACCCTGTCCGAACTCACCAACCCCGTCATCGTTGATGTGCGCGAGCCCGTCGAATACGTTTCGGGGCATGCACCCACTGCTGCGAGTATTCCCCTCGGAGAACTCGTTGCTCGCGTCGAAGAAATTGACCGCGACGACACCGTGTACGTCATCTGCGAAAGCGGCGGACGCAGCGCGCAAGCCGTCGAATGGCTCAGCACTCAGGGCTTTGATGCTGTCAACGTCGAGGGCGGAACGTCGGCGTGGCGCAACTCTGGTCTCCCCGTGACCAAGGTCAACTAACCATGACCACGGATGCTGTCGCTGCCCTCACCACGGAACGCGAGGCCAACCACGACCCCGAAGCTATGCGCAAGGTCATGAACCGCCTCAAGCGCGCCGAAGGACAACTCCGGGCACTCATCGAGTCGATGGGCCCGGAGTCGAACTGCAAAGACGTCGTCACGCAGCTCTCTGCTGTGAGCAAGGCGCTTGACCGGGCTGGCTTCATGATCATCGCGAACGCGCTCCAGTCATGCTCCACAGAAGACGCGGCTGGCAACACGGGCAGCCACGACGGAATGACTCAAGACGACATCGAGAAGCTGTTCCTCACTCTCGCCTAGCGGTGTCAGTCGTGACGCCTACTCTTGAAACATGGCCCGAGCTGTAACTAACTTTCGCTGCACTGAGTGCGGCTGGACCTCCATCAAATGGGTCGGTCGCTGCGGCGAGTGCCAGCAGTGGGGCACCGTCACCGATGCGGGAGCCAACACCGGCATCGCCAAGCGCGTCTCGACCGTTGCTGTCTCTGAAGCAAGCGGTGCACGCTCGATCACCGAGATCGGCGCCGAGTCGGTCGCGCACTGGCCAAGTGGCATCACCGAGTTTGACCGCGTGCTTGGCGGCGGCGTCGTTCCCGGCGCTGCCATTCTGTTGAGTGGCGAGCCAGGCGTCGGCAAGTCCACGCTGTTGCTCGAAGTTGCTTCTCGGGCAGCGGCATCCGGTCAGCGGGTTCTCTATGTCACGGCCGAAGAATCCGTGAGCCAGGTTCGTCTGCGCGCCGAGCGCACCAACGCTCTTCACCCGTCACTGTTCCTCGCTGCTGAGACTGACCTCGGCACAATTCTCGGCCAGATCGACCACGTGAAACCTCAGCTCGTGATCGTCGACTCCGTGCAAACCGTCGCCTCCACCGCAACAGAGGGCATTGCGGGCGGGCCTTCTCAAGTACGCGAAGTCGCCTCCACGCTCATCCGTGTCAGCAAAGACCAGAACCTGCCCATTTTGCTCGTCGGCCACGTCACGAAAGACGGCAACATAGCGGGCCCACGACTACTCGAACACCTCGTGGATGTCGTGCTTCAGTTCGAAGGAGACCGCCAGACAGCACTGCGCTTCGTGCGCGCGCACAAGAACCGTTTCGGCTCCACCGAAGAAGTTGGCTGCTTCGAGATGACGGGCGAAGGCATCGCCGAAGTCTCCGACCCCAGCGGCCTCTTCCTCTCCCACGCCCGCCAACCAGTGAGTGGAACGTGCGTCACCATCGCGCTCGAGGGCAGACGTGCCCTCCCCGTGGAGGTGCAAGCTCTCATCGTGAAGTCGCAAGCGCCACAGCCCCGTCGCGTAGTCAACGGTGTCGACGCTTCTCGAGTGGCGATGTTGCTCGCGGTGCTTGAGCGACGAGCGGGAATTCCTCTCTCGACCTTCGACGTGTACGTCTCGACGGTGGGCGGCATCCGGGTCACCGAACCGGGCGCCGATCTCGCGATCGCTCTCGCCATTGCCAGCGCCTACAAAGACAAAGCGTTCTCCGCCACGATGGCTGTCGTGGGCGAAATCAGCTTGGCTGGCGAAATTCGCCCCGCCTCCTCCGCAAAACAGCGACGAGCAGAAGCGGCACGTCTCGGGTTCAGCACAGTGCTTGATTCCGATGCGGCACACGTGCGTGAAGCGCTCCGCCTCGCCTTCGCGAGCGCCACCGACGAACGCGTACAGATTCCGGAGTTCTAACCGTAACGACGCAACGGCGGCCCATCCGAAGATGAGCCGCCGTTGCGACACAGAACGTGGAAGCCGAGTGGCTAGCCGAACAGAGTCCAGAGACCCCAGTCCTCTACGCGCCAGCTGATCCAGCCGTTTTCGCGCTGCAGGCTCACCAAGATCGAGTCGCGCTGGCCGTTATCGGGCTTTACAGCGCGGCACGTGAAAGTGTCACCCACAAGTACCGGCGGTGTTGCCGGGCAGTCGAGTTCGATGTTGGCACCCAGCGTTGCCGCCTGAGCCTGAATCGAATTCTCGATCTGGTTGCTAAAGGTCTGAGGGATGAGCGAAATGATCAGCCCTGGAAGAATCAGCATTCCGATCACGAGCGACACGAGAGTTGCCGACCACGTAGCGATCGGAGCAATTCCCTTGCCGGTCTCGCGCATCGTGCGGATACCGCGGATCACGAGGTAGACGGGAGCCGTCAAGAATGCCCATGCAGCGTTCGCTGGGTGTTCATGACCCCACACCTGCAGCAGAAGGTTGTCGTAGGCGGCAAGACCCAGCACAACAACGTAAGGAGCAATCCACACAACAAGCAGCAAAGGCAAGTTGTCGCCAAGACCAGCAACGGCAATCAAGAACATGCTGACAAGAAGCTGCAGGAGAGGAAGGACTGCGATGAGCCAGACTGCGGGGTTGTAAGTGCGGTGTTGACGAATCTCGCGCTCAGGCGCTTCTTCTTCTTCCGCGTAAGCACTCAGGGTGGATGCACCGGGCATCGTGTTCGCGTGAGCAGCAGCAGACTTCGGCAGCAGCAAAGGCTCTTCGAGCTCGCGAGACTCATCAACGGGAGCTTCAAGCTCGCGCAGCGTCATTGCGAGAAGTGGTTGAGCGCTCAGCTCGTCATGAACAGGGGCCGTCTCGGGCTCTGGCTCGCTACGCGTCTCAGTGACGAGGAAATCGTCATCGGTGCGTTCCCGATCACGTTGCTCTCGTCGCGACGGCAACTCGCTTGAATCGTCGTCGAAGTCATCGTCGGCGAATGCCAGCTTGGTCGCCGGCTGCACAACGATAGGGGCGCGAGCATCTGAGGTGTGCTCAGTCCAGGCTTGGGCATCCCACCAGCGCAACTGGGGCAGACCCAAAGGGTCTGGGTACCATCCCGCTGGCACACCGAAACTGTTGTCTTCCACGTTGAATAGAGTAACGGGCGCAGACGGGGGATAGAAAGGCCTGTTTATAACATTGATGTTGGGCTGAGTCTGGATGTAACCCGAAAGAGTGCCGAAAAAGGCCCGAAATGCTCTCTTTTGGGCTACTTGTCCCCTGAACTGGGTCAGGTCGCGAGAAAACGCGCGCGGACCAAACTACGGAAAAACTTGGCAGCAACGCCCGTCACGAAAGTGTGAGGGCATCCAGAATGTCATCGGGCGACGCTTGCATAGTGTGAGGGCCTGCGACGTCGAACCAGACAGACTCCAAAACACCCTTATTAGTCTCCAAGAATGCCCTCAACTCATCGGCACGATAAGCGACAACCTGATGGTCAGATTCCTCGGGCACCATGGCCACGTAGGTGTCGACCGAGGAGAACAACAAGAGCATGTACTGGTCGGCATCCCCACGCCGAAATACGCGAACTTGAGGCTCCCCCGCCTCCTGCGCGTCATCGCCACTACTGACATCGACCAGCATGGGCACCATGACGCGATCGTTGCGCAAGGCGAGCGCCACCGACATGGGGTCACCCGCTTCAAGAGCTTGCGCGAGCATGGGCGAACTGAATTCGGCGCTCTGCGCCGCGGAGGTTGAAGAAGTCATGACCTATCCGGGTTAGTTCAACAAGAACTGTTTGGTGCTCTCAGAGCTAATGTCGCCAAGTGAAACCTCAAGGTGATAGCTGGCACCACCCGCGGTAACGACAGGACGGTCCGACTCACACGTGTCTGTCGCCGAGCGGGTACGGTCCCACTCGATCGAGCTTGATTGCACCGGAACTCCCGGCTGCAGCACCACAGTGCCCGCTTCACCGCCAGTTTGGCAGTGCTTAGAGTTCCAGATTTCGTCTTCGCCGCTAGTAATAACGAACTCTTGGATGTCGCTGCCCGCCTCAACAGAGCACCGCTCCGTCATGGTGCTCTTGATAGAGAACGACAATTGGGGGTTCTGACCCTCGTCGTAACTGGAAGCGTCGGTGACCGCTTCGAGCGTGAGCTTGGCGGGGTCACACACAGTAGAGCCCGCGGCATCCGTCTCAACTGGAGTATTGGATGACGCGCCAGCCGGTGTCTCACTCGGGGAGGGAGAAGCGGGATCTGACGATGCTTTGGGGCCGAACACAATCAACAGGATGATTGCGATCACAGCGAGGAGACCTAGCCCGACTATCAAGCGCCGGCGCCAATACACGCTGCTTGATTGTGGGCCGACAGGGTTCCTAAACGTCGACATACCGCAAGGCTAAACGTCTGGGGCCGCTAAAGGCGCTTCAGCATGCGCGTGTTGCCGAGGGTATTGGGTTTTACACGGGAAAGATCCAGAAATTCGGCCACACCTTCGTCAGGCGACAGCGACAACTGGGCGAAAACGGCAGGATCGACCAGTTCTTCTTCTACCGGCTCGAAACCGTGGCGACTGAAGAACGCGGTCTCGAAGGTCAAACAAAACAGGCGCTCGAGGCCCAGCGCGCGGGCATCCGTCTCAATATGGTTCAGGAGCGCATGACCAACTCCTTGTCCAAGCCATTGCGAAGAAACCGCAAGAGTGCGCACTTCGGCCAGGTCTTGCCACATCACGTGGAGGGCACCGCAACCGATGACGGTGCCGTCTGGGGAGACCGCAACCCGAAACTCTTGCACTGCTTCGTAGAAGACAACGAGATCTTTACCCAGAAGGATGCGCTCGTTGACGAGAGGCTCCACGAGGCCCTGAATTGACCGAACGTCGGCGGTGATCGCCGGGCGGATGCTGAATGTGCTCACGCAATAACGCTACCGCTCGAGACCCTCGCTGATGACACGGCCCGACCGCATCAGCCCCGAATTTTCGGATGCCGTCAATGCCACGCTCGACATGACCCTCGCCACCGGGGTAACAGCTCTTCTCGTGCACTCCGACCCTGAAGCGATGGCGTTCGTTGACCTTGCTCTCGCGCGCGGAATCTCAATTCCGGAAGACCTGTCGATCATCGCCTATGACGACGAAGTGGCTCAATTGTTCACGCCGGCGCTGACGGCAGTGAGCCCTCCACGAGAAGCGGTCGGTGCTGCTGCAGTCGGGCTGCTCATTTCACGCATCGCGGACCCCACTCGCCCAGTCAACCGCGTGGTCTTGAGCCCGAGCCTCAACGTGCGCGGATCGACGGCTCCTCCGCGCAGTTCCAGTGAGTCAGGGGCCTGATCGTTGATTGACCCGCACCAATTTTCGCCGTGGAACTTCTGGAGTTTAGCGAGCGCCGATGCTCACGAGTTGCAGCGTCAGCACCAGGCTGAACTTCGCTCGACTGGACCCCGCTACAAGCTTGGTGACGAGTGTTTCGTCTCTGAACTTTCGAACGTCGACTGTGAAAGTCTCCGGCTTGGCGATCGCAGTTATATAGCGGCGGGCGCATACCTCACTGGCACGATTCACATCGGCCGCGATTGCAGTATCAATCCTTATACCGTGGTGCGCGGCACAGTTCACCTCGGCAATGCGGTGCGGATGGGCGCCCACACTTCCTTACTTGGCTTCAACCACACCATCGCTGACACTACGGTCGAGTTTTTCCGGCAACCTCTCGTGAGTCGTGGGATCACTATCGGCGATGACGTCTGGATCGGTTCGCACGTCGTCGTGCTAGACGGCGTTACCGTGGGTAACCAGACGGTGCTCGCCGCGGGTGCTGTTGTCACGAAGGACGTTCCCGACGGCGCCATCGTCGGCGGCAACCCGGCACGGTTCTTGCGGTGGCGAGTCGAGCCGGCTGCGGTCCTCGAACCAGTTGACGTCGTGGCCCAGCAGCCCTCTGAGGTCAAGAACGTGGCCTCAGAGGCACAGATACCGACACCGACACCGACACCGACACCGACACCGACGGATGATCGTGCCGAACGATTACGCGACTTCGGCATCCAGGCACGCGCTCAGGCCACGCGCATCCTCGACCGCTCCTGGAACCCTTCGCTCGCGAGGTTTATCGACCGGCCCGGCGCTGAGCCGACCGTGCGAGCCCACTGCGATGCCATCGAAATCGCGGCGCTGTTGCTCAACGAAACGCCACCCCAGCTCTCGGCAGAAGAGCACGTGACGCGGCTCACGTCGTGGCAGGACCCCACGACGGGCGCAATCCCGCAGCTCAGCAGCGACGGCGCTCAAATGATGCCGCCGTCTACAACAGGCACCGTGCCTTCTCTCGGCCTTGACAATTTCGACCCCGACGCGGGCTATCACGTGCTGAGCGTCGGCTATGCGCTTGCCCTGTTAGGCGAACAGCTCGAGTGGCCGCTTCGCCTCGTCACTGAGGCCTCGCCTGCACAGCTCAGCGCATTCTTGGGTGAACTTCCGTGGAAAGATAACGCGTGGCACGGCGGCCACTGCGTCGATATCATTGGCACGGCGATCCAGTGGAGCCAAGAGCGGGGCGACACCGTGCCTGCAGGCTTGAGAGAAACGCTGCTGGGGTGGATGCTCACCGCCGTCGATCCGGCGACAGGAATGTGGGGCAGCTCGAACTCACAGGATGGACTCTTGCAGGTCGTTAACGGGTTCTACCGCGCGACTCGCGGCACCTTCGCGCAGTGGGGCCTTCCTGTTCCTTGTCCAGAAGCCGTCGTGGACACGGTTCTGCGTCACAGTAGAGAGCCGAGCATCGTCGAGCCGCAGGAACAGAATGCGTGCAACATTCTCGACATCGCGCATCCGCTCTGGCTGACTCGCTCACACGGCTATCGCTCCGCGGAGGTGCGTGCCGTCGCCGAGCAACTGCTCGATCAGGCGCTCATCCGCTGGGTTCCCGAAGAGGGATTCGGCTTCCGCGCACCGGGCAGCGATTCTGCCGAGACGATGCCGGGGCTTCAAGGCACGGAAATGTGGCTTTCCACGATCTGGTAGTTGGCCGATATCGTGGGTTTGTCGGAGAGTCTGGGTTATCGCCCTCGGGGTGTGCACCGTCCAGAGCCAGCGCCCCGCCGCGACCTCAGTTAAGCGAAGCCCGCCACTGACCCAACAACTCGGCGGTAGCGATACTGTCAGCCCACGGCATCTCGGGGATTTCAACTCGCCCGTCGTCGAGGGCAAGTGACACCGCATCTGCTTCTGCCGCCATCGGGTCGACGGTGGCGAAACTCATTGTCTGTGCGGGCCTTCCGCTCGGGTTCAGGATGAGTTCGGTTGCGCTCTCGTGCCGACTCCCCCAGACGTTAGAGACTTCGATCGCGCCCCGTGTTCCCACAATGGTGCACGATCGAGGCAGGTCAGCAACGATCGAGGTGCGGATGCTCGCCGCGAAGTCACCGCTCGATACCTTCGCCGTGGCCCACTCGTCAACACCGGTCGATCCGATCTCTCCTTCACCGGAGGTAACGGATAACCGCCGTGGGCCCGGTTGGCGAGTTCCGTGTGGTGCCCAGGTTGCGATGCCCACCGCGAGCGATGCCGGGTAGGCACCAGCATCCAGAATGGCACCACCTGCAAGCTGCGGATCGAAAAGGCGACCCTCACGATGCTCCGCCGTGAACCCGAAACCCGCCTCTAGCTTCTGAATGTCTCCGATTTCACCGGTCGCGATGAGGTCTCGCAGTGTTGCGGCGAGGGGACCGAACCGGTATTTGAAGGCCTCCACGAAGGGCACGTGGGCGTCGCGCGCAGCCTTCAGCACGCGCAGCGTCTCATCGAGAGTAGGACTAATGGGCTTTTCGCACAGCACAGCTTTACCTGCAGAGAGCGCAGCTATCGCGAGCGGCGCGTGGGTGGTGTGCACGGTGCCGATGTAGACGGCATCGATATCGTCGCGGTCAAGAACGCTCTCATAGCTGCCGCTCAGCGCAACACCGTGGTTGCGCGCAAAGTGCGCGGCCCGCTCGGCGTTAGAGCTTGCGACGGCGTGCAGGATGCCGTGCTCACTCTGCTGAAGTGATTGTGCGAAATCTGCACTGATCGCTCCGGGGCCGAGGATCGCCCATCGTGTCGCTCGCATCCGGCGAGAGTAGCAGTCGAGGCGGATGCTCGGCACAGTGACCTCGTGAGATAAGCCTTAAACGACACCAGCGGTTGGGCACTCACTCGAAAGTAATGCCCAACCGCTGGTGGGTGGTGCGTTGTTTAGGCTTCGACCTCGGCCGGTTCCTTTTCGGGGAGTCCGGGCTGGCGGCTCGTGACGAACACGAACTTGTTGTCAACGAAGTCAACGTGAACGTGGTCGCCAGCGTTGAGTTCACCGTGAAGGATCTTCTCGCTGAGCGCGTCTTCGACTTCGTGCTGCACTGCGCGGCGAAGCGGTCGTGCACCGAGGGCGGGGTCGAACCCGACTTCGATGAGACGCTCCTTGGCAGGAACCGTGATCTCGACCGTGAGGTCGCGATCCATCATGCGCTCCGAGAGACGCTTGATGAAGAGGTCGACAATCTGCAGCAGTTCTGGCTTGCTCAGCTGCGGGAAGACGATGGTCTCGTCAACACGGTTGAGGAACTCAGGCTTGAAGTGCTTCTTGAGTTCTTCAACAACCTTGCCGCGCATGCGGTCGTAGGTTGTTGAGGAGTCGCCTTCCACCTGGAAGCCCATGGGGCCAGCGGTGATGTCCTTCGTACCGAGGTTGGTGGTCATGATGATGACGGTGTTCTTGAAGTCCACCACGCGGCCCTGGCCGTCGGTCAAGCGACCCTCTTCGAGGATCTGCAGGAGCGAGTTGAAGATGTCGGGGTGAGCCTTCTCGATCTCGTCGAAGAGCACAACGCTGAACGGCTTGCGGCGCACCTTCTCGGTGAGCTGGCCACCCTCTTCGAATCCTACGAATCCGGGAGGGGCACCGAACAGTCGCGACACGGTGTGCTTCTCGCCGTACTCACTCATGTCGAGCGAGATCATGGCCGACTCGTCGTCGAACAGGAACTCGGCAAGAGCCTTCGCGAGTTCGGTCTTACCGACACCGGTAGGACCGGCGAAGATAAACGAACCGCTCGGACGGTTGGGGTCCTTGAGGCCTGCACGGGTACGACGAATGGTCTTGGAGAGAACCGAGATGGCTTCCTCTTGACCGATGACGCGCATGTGGAGTGCCTTCTCCATGAAGATAAGGCGGCTGGATTCTTCTTCGGTGAGCTTGAAGACGGGGATGCCGGTTGCTGCTGCCAGAACTTCGGCAATCAGGCCTTCATCCACGATTCCGCTTGAGCCGACGTCGCCCGACTTCCACTGCTTCTCGAGGCGCAGGCGCTCTCCGAGCAGCTTCTTTTCTTCGTCGCGCAGGCTAGCGGCCTTCTCGAAGTCTTGGTCTTCGATGGCACCTTCCTTGCGCGAGCGAACGTCGGCGATCTTGTCGTCGAATTCGCGCAGCTCTGGCGGTGCCGACAGGATCGACAAGCGGAGGCGTGCGCCAGCTTCGTCGAGCAGGTCGATGGCCTTGTCTGGCAAGAAACGGTCGGCGACGTAACGGTCGGCGAGGTTTGCTGCGGCAACAATGGCACCGTCGGTGATGGAGACCTTGTGGAACGACTCGTACTTGTCGCGCAGTCCCTTGAGGATGTTGATGGTGTGCGGGAGGTTAGGTTCGTGCACCTGCACGGACTGGAAGCGGCGCTCAAGCGCGGCATCCTTCTCAAAGTGCTTGCGGTATTCGTCGAGGGTCGTCGCACCGATGGTCTGGAGCTCGCCACGAGCCAGAAGCGGCTTGAGGATCGAGGCTGCGTCGATGGCGCCTTCAGCAGCGCCGGCACCGACGAGGCTGTGGATCTCGTCGATGAAGACGATGATGTCGCCGCGAGTGCGGATCTCTTTCGTGACCTTCTTGAGGCGCTCTTCGAAGTCACCGCGGTAGCGGCTACCGGCGATGAGGCTTCCGAGGTCGAGCGAGTACAGCTGCTTGTCTTTCAGCGTTTCAGGTACGTCGCCCGCAACAATCGCGTTGGCGAGGCCTTCGACAACAGCCGTCTTACCGACACCGGGTTCACCGATGAGCACCGGGTTGTTCTTGGTGCGGCGGGAGAGGATCTGCATAACGCGTTCCATCTCCTTCTCGCGACCGATCACGGGGTCGAGCTTGCCATCGCGAGCCGCCTGAGTGAGGTTGCGGCCGAACTGGTCAAGAACCTGCGATCCCTTGTCGGGCGCTGACTCATTGCCGCCAACGGCAACCGCCTCTTTGCCCTGGAAACTACCGAGCAGCTGGATGACCTGCTGGCGAACCTTGTTGAGGTCAGCGCCGAGCTTGACGAGTACCTGAGCGGCAACGCCTTCACCCTCACGGATGAGACCCAACAGGATGTGCTCGGTGCCGATGTAGTTGTGGCCGAGCTGCAGCGCTTCGCGCAGGCTCAGTTCAAGTACCTTTTTGGCGCGCGGCGTAAAGGGGATGTGGCCGGTCGGCTGCTGCTGACCCTGGCCGATAATGTCTTGCACTTGCTCGCGCACGGAATCGAGCGAGATACCCAAAGACTCCAGCGCCTTTGCGGCAACGCCTTCACCCTCGTGGATGAGGCCAAGCAGAATGTGCTCAGTGCCGATGTAGTTGTGGTTGAGCATCTTGGCCTCTTCTTGGGCCAAAACGACTACACGACGGGCGCGGTCGGTAAATCTCTCAAACATCTCTTCACTCCTTAGATACCGCTTCAGATTCGGTACCGATGTAAAGAGACTAACGACAGAAATCGTGAAATAGTCCCCTGTTCGCCCTAGGCGTGACTGTGTGCGGCCGGCGCTCAGGGATGCACGCGCCGAGGCCTGCACGCTGATGCGGAGGTGTGGCCCACTCGCTAGTAGAACTCAGGGATGCACTGCCCCGGCGCTGCCCCTTCCAGCAGGGTTACCCCGCTCGCCCGCACCGCGTCGACGAGCGCTTGATCGTCGACGGTGGGTTGCACGGTCCCCTCGCACGTCGAGGTGTGGAAGAAGAAGTCGCGATCGGAGGCGTAATACTGGAAATTGAGCCCGGGTAGTTGAGAGGATGCCGCGGCTGCGGCGACAATCGCGGGCCAGTCCGCCTCGGAGTATTCGGGGAAAAGCAACTCCACCTGACGACCCTGCTGCTGCATGTTGTCGTTCGCCCAGCGAATGCTGGCTCCTTCCGGAAAGCTACCCTCGGCCTCGGGCTCCGAGGTGATCCAAGGGTTAGCGCGCAAGGGAAAAAGACTGCTGAGCCTTTCGGCTAGCTCCGCCACTCCACGGGGCGGAAGCGAACCAGACGACTGCAAGCCCGGGATGGACCAGAGCTCAAAAACTCCCGTGCCGTCGGCGTAGAGCGCATCAGCGGGCCTGCCTTCCGGAGAAGAAAGTGAGGCAAGTCCGTCGTAATGGTCAATCATCTGGTGCAGAGGTTGTAGTGGATGCACGTCGGTCGGAGCCGAAATGACGCGCATGTCATAGTCTCTGCGGGAAACAGTCGAGTGAAGATCCATCCTCATCTTGAGCGCCATCACGGCGGTGATTTCTCGCCAGTATCGATAGTTCTCAACGACCTGGTCGCGCGGAAGGCCGAGCCCAAAAACCGTGAATCCGGCGTCATCGTCGCCGACGAGACGAATACTGAACGAAACCGGCAGGGCGGGATTGTTACCGCCCCCGTCGTAGCGATTCATCGTCGCGGCTATCGCGCTCACTTGCTGCTCTGCAAACGCTTCGCTCACCTCGACCTCAATTGTCGCGTAGCTCTCCCAATACGTCTTCGGAGTTGGCGTCCACGACACCTCACTCACCCCCGGGATTGCTCTGAGTTCGGCAAGACTGTTCACGAAATCGCGGCGCTGTTCCTCAGAGAGTCCTTCGATGCGGAGGTCGGATGCTTGCTCATCGCTCACGGTGCACCCGCCTAGCGCGGGCGCGAGCAGCGCCAGAACAGCCACCACGCTCAGGATCCGCCGAGGAAAAACACGACTCAAGCTTACGTTTCGTTCCCGGGGAGGCTGCCGGGGAATTTGCGTATTCGACAAGGGACGCGACGTGCAGTACGTCCAGCGCTTGCGCACCCTATCGATAAGCATTATGTTAACGATTATCGATAGTATCGAAAAACGTTAGGAATTCGGCATGAAACTCCAACCAAAGACAGAGCAGAGACTCGAAGTTCTCAACAATCGGGGACTCCGCGCGATCACCTTTGGCGCACTAGCAGTCGGAGTCGTGAACCTCGTCGCCCTTGTGCTTCGATCAGTGCACTTACTTACCGCCAGCGAGATCAGAATTGACGGACTCGAAATCGCCAATCCCGGCTCCCCAGACTTCGCCGACAGGGTTACCGCCATCAGTTCCGCCAGCTATGAGTCCGTGTCCCTCGTCATCGACGGCTTGCCCACCGCCATACGCGTGCTCTTGGTCGGACAGGAGACAGTCGGCGCCCTTCTGGGCCTCGGCCTCTCTGTAATTGTGTTCATTCTCGGCACGCGACTCCTCAAGAAACGTCCCTTTGCACGCTCCGCCACATGGTCGACCCTGGCTGCGAGCGTGCTGGTAATGGCTACAGGAATGTTCGTTCCCTTGATTCAAGGGATCGCGAACGCTGAAGTCGTCAGGTTTCTGGGCGAGCCCGTTCTCGCAAGCCACGACAGCGGGATAGCCGGAGAAGGCCTCATGGTGTTTGGCGTACTGGTGGACTTCGCTCCCCTCGCGTGGGGTCTCGCCCTCGGCGTCGTCGGTGCCGCTTTCGAATTCGGCGAGCGCCTCCAGCGCGAGACCGACGGGCTCGTCTGATGGTGCCGGCGGACGAGAACGACGCCACCGGCATCCACTGTCGGCTCGATGAACTGCTCGAGCAACGAGGGATGACGCTCACACGGCTGAGCGAAATTGTGGGCGTGAGCGTCGTGAACCTCTCCATTTTGAAGAATGACCGGGCCCGCGCCATCCGATTCTCGACGCTGTTTGCCGTCTGCGTAGCGCTCGATTGCGAAGTCGGTGACTTGCTCGTGACCGCTGACCGGTAGTCGCAGCGAGCGCCACCCAGCCAAAGTTAATCATTCTGTAACGTTATGTAGTGGTCGTTTGGCCATAAGGTGTCGTTATGCAGGACGCACCTGAAGAATCCGTCACCCTTGACGAACTCACTCGCGCGCTCGACCTGCACATGCTGCGCATTCTGGTCGCGATCGCCGAAACCGGCAGCGTTTCAGCCGCAGCTCGTCGCCTGGGATTCAGCCAGCCCGCCATCACCCAACAGCTCAAGCGCAGCGAAGCTCGCCTGAACATCGCCCTCGTCGCGCGCACCCCGCGCGGCATGGAACTCACCGAAGCCGGCGCCCTCCTCGCGCGCCACGCCCCCCGCATCGACGCCGCCATCACCGCCGCCGCCAGCGACCTCACCGCCCACCTCGGGCTCGACCGCGGCGCCGTTCGCCTCGCCGCCTTCCCCGCCGCCGTTGCCAGCATCATCGCGCCGCTGCTCTCGCGCCTCGATCGAGAGTTTCCGGGCATCCACGTCGAATTCAGCGAAGCAGCACCGGATGCCGCCCTCAAAGCCGTTGCCGATGGTCGCGCCGATATCGCCCTCGACTACCGCTACGCGAGCGACCACACCACCGCAACGAGTTCGCACACGAGCGCGGAGGGACTGCGTTCGCGCTTCCTGCTCTCCGAAAATGTGCTCGCGATTGTTCCCCGTGCGGTTGCCGACCAGCTGGGTTCGACGGCGAGCGTCGCCGGGCTCCTCCCCTTCACGTGGATCGGCGGCCCAGCGACCTGCACCGAACAACTTGTCGCCGTTGCCACCGGTCTGGGCGAGAAGCCCACCCTGCGGCATGGTGTCACAACAACGGGCGCGGCACTTGCGCTCGTGGCATCCGGAATCGGTGTGACGTTCCTCTCAGAGCTCGCTCTCGCCACGACCGCACTGCCCGGCGGCGTCGTTGCCCTCGAGTTGCAACCCAAACTTCGTCGACGCATCTATGCGACCACTCTCGACGACTCAGCCGACACCCCCAGCATCGCCGTAGCCCTCCGGTTATTGGCCATGCGAGAGGTGGCCCGGAAAACCAGCAGTGATCGCGCGGCACTGTCGCAGCATTCTCATCTCCAACGCGCGAAATTTTCATCCGCACCCTTCACCCCTCCTGTAACGCTCACCGAAAGGCACGAACTTCGCATGAGAACTACTAACTCCACCCTGGCCAAGGGGGCGAGGGCATCCACCGTCGCCGTTGCTGCCTCGGCCCTGTTGCTCGCTGGCTGCGCCACATCGAGCACCCCCACCGGCGACGGCAACATTGACACCATCACTGTTGCTCTGCCCGGCTCGCTTTCCAGCCTGTATGTAGGCGCCGAGAGCGGAATCCTCAACTACTACATCGCCTCCATCACTCAAGAGGGCCTCGTCTCGATCGATGCTGACGGCGCCTTGCAGCCCGGCCTCGCCGAATCGTGGGACCAGCCGGATGATGTGACCTATGTCTACGAGCTGCGTGACGATGCCCAGTTCCAAGACGGCACCCCGGTGACCGCTGATGACGTTGTGTTCAGCCTCGAGCAGGCGCGGGACGAAACCAGTTCACCCGGCCTGTCGTACTACTTGGGCGGCGTGGAGAGTGTCGAGAAGACGGGCGACCTCGAAGTCACCGTGACCCTGTCAGCCCCTGATGCGGCATTCGCCGCCAACATGAGTACGGGTGGTGCAGCTTTCATCACTTCGCAGAAGTTCTGGGAAGAGAACAACGGCGAAGTCGGTACGAGCAGCGCACTGCTTCTGGGCACTGGCCCTTACAAGGTCACCGAGTTCGTGCCCGACTCGCACGTGAACTTCGAACGCGTCGACACGTGGTGGGGCGACCTTCCCGAGGTGAAGAACATCAACGTCAAGTTCATCCCCGATGAGGGCACTCGCTTGCTTGCCGCCCAGTCTGGCGACATCGACGTGGCCTTCAATGTGCCGCTTGCTCAGTCGACCCAGTGGGAAGACCTCGACAACATGCGTGTTGACTACGTCAACGACCTCTCCTATGTCGGCATGTACTTCAACACCGCACTCGAGCCGTTCAACGATCCGAAGGTGCGTGAAGCATTCGCCCACAGCGTCGACCGCACCACAATCGTCGACAAGCTGCTGCGCGGTCACGGCGAAGTTGCCACCGCAATCGCTACCCCGGAATCCCTCGGAAGCGTCTACAGCCCCGATGACGCTCGCGACTTGCTCGCGACTATCCCGCAGTACGACTTCGACCTCGACGCGGCAGCCGCAGCACTGGCAGCCTCTGACCACCCGGATGGCTTCGAAACCGACATGCTGTTCCCCTCGACCGGCCCGCAGCTCGGCACCGCAGCGCAGTCACTCGCCGAGAACCTCTCCAAGATCGGCATCACGCTGAATGTTCGTGAAGTTCCCATCGAGGAATGGCTCGCGAGCCTCGAGCAAGACAGCAGCTATGGCGTAGGCCTCATGTGGTACTTCTCCACTCTGGGTGACCCTGCCGAAGTGTCGACCTACATGCTCGGCGACTACAACATCTCGAACTACGAGAACCCCGAAATTCTCTCGCTGTTCGAACGAGTTGGCGCTGAAAATGACCCCGCCGCCCGCATCGACCTCCTCATCGAGGCTGAAACGCTGCAGGCCGAAGACGTCATCAGCGTTCCGCTCTGGTGGGGACAATCCGCAACCGCGTTCTCGAAGAACATCGACATGAGCAACTACAGCTCATTCGCGTTCATCTCCTCGTGGCCAACCCTGCTCACTCCCGCTGGATAATCTGTGACAACCACCCCGATTGCACGCGCATCACAAGCTCGGTCCTTGGGCCGCATGCTTGTGGTGCGCGTGCTCGGCACCGTCGGAATTCTGTTGGTGCTCTCGATCATTGTGTTCTCGATGCTGCACCTCGCTCCCGGCGACATCGTCAAGAACTTGCTCGGCAACCGTGCATCATCGCCGGAGGCCATCGCCGCTATCCGCGCGCAGTACAACCTCGACCAGCCGCTCTATATGCAATACCTGATCTGGTTGGGCAACACTCTCACCGGTGACTTCGGGCAGTCCATCCGCCTGCAAGATTCCGTCTCGAATGTGATCGGGTCGCGGCTCGGCATCACAGCAGCGCTGAGCGGATTTGCCTTCGTGCTCGCCGTGATTGTGGCGGTTCCCCTCGGCGTCCAAAGCGCCGTGCGTTCGGGAAGCTGGATTGACCGCTTCGCCACCGGCTTCGGAATTGTGGGCCTCAGTGCTCCCACCTTCGCCGTCGGCCTCCTCCTTCTTTACGGGTTCGCGTTCTACGTTCCGATCTTCCCCGTCTATGGTTCCGGCGACGGCGGCCTCGACACCCTCTGGCACCTCGTGCTGCCCGCCATCACTCTGGCACTCGGGCTCGGCGCGATCATCCTCAAACTCACTCGCACGGCCATGCTGCGCGAGCTCGAAAGCGACTATGTGACCTTCGGCCGCGCTCGAGGCCTCCCCGACCACCAAGTGCACATGATCGCTCTGCGCAACGCCGCCATCCCCATCGTCACAGGCGCGAGCCTCGTGCTGACCTTCCTCGTGGGTGGCACCGTTCTTGCCGAAACCACGTTTGCGCTGCCGGGACTCGGCACCCTGCTGCAAGGCTCCGTGCTCTTCAAAGACATCGCCGTCGTGCAAGCACTCACCCTGCTGGTCGCGGTGACAATTGCAACGATCGCCCTGCTTGCCGACCTCGCCTACATCTTCCTCGATCCCCGCATCCGCGCTAAGGAGGGTGCACAGTGAGCAGCACCGAAGCCATAGTTCTCGCTAAAGCACCCGGCTCGCGCCGCCGTCATCCGGTTGCCGTGTGGTTGTCTCTCGCCCTGCTCGGAGTCGCCGCGTTCCTCGTGCTTTTTGGCAACCTCATTGCCCCGGATGCCACAGCCCAGTCGATCCTCGATTCCCTCTTGCCCCCTGGCAGCCCTGGCCACCTTCTCGGCACCGACGAATTGGGCCGTGACGTGCTCGCGCTGACGATCGCGGGAGCAGCATCCGCTCTCGTTGGTCCGGTGTGTGTTGCACTCGGGTCGATGCTTCTCGGCATTCTGCTTGGCACGGTGTCTGGTTATCTTCGTGGTCCGATCGACTTCATTATTGGGCGCTGGACTGACCTTCTGTTTTCCCTCCCTCTGTTGCTTGCCGCGATTGTGGTTGCTGGTGTGTTTGGTGCTGGCTATTGGATGACGGTGCTGTTGTTGATCTTGTTGTTCTCGCCTTCGGACATCCGTATTGTGCGAGCCGGGGTGATGGAGCAGGCGGCGCGACCGTTCGTGGAGGCGGCCCAGATGCTGTCGCTGTCGAAGGCGCGCATCATGTTTACGCAGGTGTTGCCGAATGTGTCGTCGCTCATCATCACGAACTCGATGCTCAATGTCGCCTTTGCGCTTGTGGCGTTTTCGTCGCTGTCGTTCTTGGGCGTTGGCGTTGCTCCGGGCACAGCTGATTGGGGTCGCCAGTTGACGGATGGTCGCGCGATCATGGTCGACAATCCGGCTGCTGTGCTCGTTCCGGCTTTGCTCATCATCGGTGTCGCGTCGGCCGCGAACCTCGTCGGCGACTGGCTCGGCCAAGTTTTGACCAGAACGGGACGTTCATGAGCGAGAACCAGGTAGCCGTTTCCGGCTTGAGAGTTGATGGACCCGCTGGGGTTGTTGTGGAGCCGTTCGATTTCTCTATCGCGCCGGGTGAGACCCTTGCCCTCATTGGAGAATCGGGTTCGGGCAAGACACTCTCGGCGAAAGCCATTGCTGGTTTGCTGCCGAACGGCTTCACGGCGCGCGGCACGATCACGCTCACGAGTTCCACGATCGAACTGCCGGCCACGGATGTTGTCTGGCGCGCCACTCGAGGTCGCCGCATCTCTCTGCTGCTGCAAGATCCTTTCACGAGCTTGAGCCCCGTGCACCGGTGCGGCGCCCAGATCGGGATGACGATTCAGGCCGCGAGCGCTACTCGCCTCAGCGCCGCAGAATGCGCCGAGCTCGTCACTCAACGGCTAGCCGAAGTGAACCTGCCCGCGGATGTTGCGCGCGCCTTTCCCCACGAACTGTCCGGCGGAATGCGTCAGCGGGTTGCCATCGCGGCGGCGCTCGCCACTGACCCCGAGCTGCTCATTGCTGACGAGCCAACCACAGCTCTTGACGCGAGTAATCAGGGCGAGATTCTCGACCTACTTCGGCGACTGCAAGCGAAGCGCGGCATGGCTGCCCTGCTCATCTCGCACGACCTCGGCATGGTGCGCGGGCGTGCGGAGCATGTGCTTGTCATGCGCCACGGTGAAATTGTGGAGCGCGGCATCACGAGCTCCGTGCTCAATACGCCAAGCCACCCCTACACGCGGGCGCTCATCGAAGCCGACCCCTCGCTGACTGACCGCTCCGCCGGGGTCGCGCGGGCGGCATCCGGGGCGGCCGTGTCGGGCGATGTGTCTGCCACGGGAGGCGAGATTGCTGCGGCAACCGATCTCGTTGTTGCGACCGATGTCACCAAGAACTTCAGCGGCAAGGCCGTGCTGCACGGAGTCAGTGTCACTGTCGGCCGTGGCGAGACCGTCGGAATTGTCGGCGAGAGCGGTTCGGGTAAGACCACGATCGCGCGCTGCATTGCGGGCCTTGAACGAGAGTCGAGCGGAACAATCATGTTCGACGGTGTTGCTCTCGCTCCCGGCCGTGCTTCGCGCACGCCTAAGCAAATGCAGATCGTGTTTCAAGACCCGTATTCGTCACTGAACCCGATGATCAGTGTCGGCAGGTCGCTGAAGTTGGCGTTGCGGGTGGCGGGACGTCCGGCATCCGACCTCAATGGTTTGCTTCACCTGGTGGAGTTGCCGCTCGAGTTCGCGCGCAAGCGGCCGGCCGAACTGTCGGGTGGGCAACGTCAACGGGTAGCTATTGCTCGCGCTCTGGCGGTGCAACCCGAACTGCTGATTTGCGACGAATCGGTTTCGGCACTCGATGTGTCTGTGCAGAAACAGATTCTCGACCTGCTGGCGAAACTGCGTGTCGAACTCGGCCTCTCGATCCTCTTCATCTCGCACGACCTTGCCGTGGTGCGTCAACTGGCCGACCGCGTCTACGTGCTGCGCCACGGCGACGTCGTGGAGTCTGGCCTCTGTCACGACGTCCTCAATGCGCCGACTCATCCCTACACTCAGGCGCTCGTTGCAGCGTCAATTCACGAAGCACCTACTCACTGAGGTCGGCGCCACAAGCGCCCGCTTCGCCCCGAAAGGACCCCGTGGACAACTCCACTCCTGCTCCCACTCCCTCTCCCGCTGCCGGTACTGCCGGTACTGCCGTCGACGCTGACGCTGACGCTGTCATTCAGTTCGCGCCCGCGGACGCGCCTGCTCACCTCATCGAAGCTCTCGGGGCTGAGCGGGTTGCCGAGTGGCAACGCGATCGCGGACCGTACGACCCCCGGGTGTGGATGCTCAACTCCCCCACCGGAATGGCTGCGGCTCTCACGTCGGGTCGCCCCAATACGCGCTACACGAAGCTCGTCGAACTCTGGTCTGATGGCGGCTCTGCCGGAGCAGCCTCCGCGGAGACGGCAGCCCGCACCCTCCTCGGGCAGGTCATTGCGGCTTCCGCCGAGCGCGGTGACGCTTGCCTCAAGTGGCAGCTCCCCGCGCATGCCGAGCTTCCCGCCTTCGCGAGCGATCTCGGCTTCACCGCGCTGCGCGACCCGATCTCGTCGGCGGATGGCACTCAGGGCGTTCGCGGTTTCGCGCTGTGGCACGATTTGTGGCCGCACGAGCAGTTGCGTTACTACGGTCAGACGACGATGTTCACGTGCGGTGCTGTCGCCGCGATGACGGCGCTCAGCCATCTCGGCCTTGAACCGTTCGCTGATGCTGAAGACGAGGCCGCGCGTGAGCGCGAGCTCGCTTTTTGGCGCGCGGCTACGAACTTTCCGGCCTGCGAGCCTCTCGGTCTCGCGGTGGCCGTGCACGATGCGATCACAGAGTCAGCGTCCCCCATCCGTCTTGAGTTGCACCTCGACACCACCGCTCCCACTCTTCTCGAAGGCTATGAGGGGGACGAGCGAACCTTCCGTGAGCAGCTGCAAGAGCAGTCTCGTGCCGAGGTCGCGAGCCGCGGCATCCAGCAACACACTGACCCGTTGTCGATTGAGCAGATTACCGAGCGCGTTGCGGCGGGAGAGCTCGCCGTGCTGTTGATCGAGGAAGAGCCCATGCACGACGTCTCCACACCGCACTGGGTTGTTGCCCACTCGGTGAAGGGCGACACTGTGCTGCTCAATGACCCCTGGATCACAGCACAGCAGGGCGAAACGTGGGTCGATTCGCACGACCTTCCCGTCTCGGTCGCGGTGCTCGATCAGATGATCGCCTACGGTGACCCGGCTTATCGCGGGGTGATTTTTGTGGCACGCTAGCTCTCAGCGACGTGACGATCGGGTGAGGAGCCACCGTGAGCAACCCTGAAGAGAATCCCGCTGAGGTGCTGTGCGAAACGCAGCAGGGTACTGGCGTGCAATTGCTTGAGCCTCGCGACGTTCCGCTCGGTGGCCCGCGTGCCATGAATGTGCGGCGCACGCTTCCCCAGCGTTCTCGATCGCTCATCGGCGGCTGGTGTTTCGTCGACCACTACGGGCCAGAATCCACCCGGATGCACGTGCCGCCGCATCCGCATACGGGCTTGCAAACCGTGAGTTGGCTTTTTGCCGGCGACATCGAGCACCGCGATAGCGTCGGCAGTCTCGCGACCGTTCGGCCAGGAGAGTTGAATCTCATGACGGCCGGTCGCGGCATCTCGCATTCGGAGGTCTCGCCTGCCGAACCGACTCTGCTGCACGGGGCGCAGCTCTGGGTTGCTCTCCCCGACGCGCACCGCGACACCGCTCCCACTTTTGAGAACTACGCGCCGTCCCCTTTCGAGCATCAGGGCGCGAGCGTCAGTGTGTTTATCGGTGAACTTGCCGGGGTCTCCTCGCCGGCACACGTCTTCTCTCCCCTGCTGGGCGCACAGCTCAACATCCCGGCGGGCACGACCATCACGCTTTCTGTCAACCCGGGATTCGAGCACGGCGTGCTCGTGGATGCCGGAGACGTGACTGTCGCCACGGTGCAGACCCCCACCGATCATCTCGCCTACCTCGCGCCCGGCCTCACCGAACTCACCATCACTGCCGCGACGGATGCCCGGCTCTTGCTTCTGGGCGGCGAACCGCTCGGCGAAGCCATCATCATGTGGTGGAACTTCATCGGGCGCAGTCACGACGAGATAGTCGATTTTCGCGCGCAGTGGCAGGCTGACGTGATTGAGGGCACAAACCCCTCCGGACGTTTCGGCACCGTCGAGAACTTTGACGGGCATCCGCTGCCCGCACCAGAACTGCCGACGATCAGGCTGAAACCGCGCGAGTAGGGCGGCGCGGCTGAGAATATGTTGGTCGAAGACTACGACTCGCTCGGGTCAGCGGCTTGGGCCGCCATCTTGGCGCGCTCTTCTGCCTCGATCTTGGCGTAGCTGCTGCGTTCAGTGCGGTCGGAGCGAATGATCGCTGCCATCACGAACCAGAAGACGAGCCCAACGGCGATCGTCGGGACAACGGAAAAGATCGCGTTCGACCAGAATTCTTGAGGCACGTTTCTACCCTAACCGTTGACGAGGGTGACTATCGCGATGAGTACGACAAGTCCCACGAGAGTCACAGTCATGATGAGTCGCGACGATTTGCGATCCACTATTGAGCCTTCACAAAGACGCCGACGAGTCCCGAAATGAGCATGAAGAGTCCAGCGCCAGCCACCAGCACCCACAGTGCGATGCGCAGAGGGGTGACCGTCGACTTCGCCGGCTCTGAAGAAGCCGCGGGCGTTGCCGGGGTGTCTGGGCTCTCGTGGTCACTCATGGGGACTACTTAACCAGCGGGAAGAGGATGGTTTCGCGGATGCCCAGACCCGTGATGGCCATGAGCAAGCGGTCAACGCCGACACCGATTCCACCGGTCGGGGGCATGCCGTGCTCAAGCGCCCGGATGAACTCTTCGTCGAGGCGCATGGCTTCAACGTCGCCCTGGCTGGCGAGCAACGCTTGCTCGACAAATCGTTCACGCTGAATAACCGGGTCAACGAGCTCGGAATAGCCGGTGGCCAGTTCGAAGCCGCGAACGTAGAGGTCCCACTTTTCGACAACGCCCTCGATGCTGCGGTGGTCGCGCACGAGCGGGCTTGTGTCGACGGGGAAGTCCATGACGAAGGTCGGGCGGTCGAGGCCCGGCTTCACGTAGTGCTCCCACAATTCTTCGACATACTTGCCGTGAGTGGGCTGAGTGACTTCGATGCCGACGGCATCCGCAAGAGTCTTCAACTCGTCAGCGGGAGTCTGCGGAGTGACGCTGAGCCCTGCTGCTTCGTTGAGGGAGTCGTACATCGAAATGCGCGCCCAGTCACCACCGAGGTCATACTCGGTGCCATCAGACAGCGTGACAAGCATCGAGCCTGTGACGGCGACGGCAGAGTTCTGAACGAGCTCTTGCGTCAGGTCAGCCATCTGGTTGTAGTCGCCGTAGGCCTGGTAGGCCTCCACCATCGCGAACTCGGGTGAGTGCGTGGAGTCTGCACCCTCGTTGCGGAAGTTGCGGTTGATCTCGAAGGCACGCTCGATGCCACCGACGACGGCACGCTTCAAGAACAGTTCAGGAGCGATGCGCAAATACAGTTCGGTGTCGAAGGCGTTGGAGTGCGTGACGAAGGGGCGAGCGGATGCTCCACCGTGCATCGTCTGCAGCATCGGCGTTTCGACTTCGAGGTAGTCGTGCGCGGCAAACGTTGCCCGCAGGCTCGCGTTGACCTTGGCCCGAGCACGCACAGTGAAACGTGCTTGGTCGCGAACGATGAGGTCGAGGTAGCGGCTACGAACACGCTGTTCGTCGCTCAACTCGGAGTGCAGGTTGGGCAAAGGAAGCACTGCCTTGGCGGCAATTTTCCATTCCTTGACCATGACGGAAAGCTCGCCGCGGCGGCTCGAAATGATCTCGCCGCTGACGAAGAGGTGATCTCCGAGGTCAACAAGTTCTTTCCAGAGAGCGAGTGAATCTTCGCCAACCTCGCCGAGAGAAACCATGACTTGGATGCGCTGGCCGTCGCCAGACTGCAGCGACGCGAAGCACAGCTTGCCGGTATTGCGAAGGTGCACGATGCGACCCGCAAGACCGACAACATCACCCGTGGTGTCATCCGCTTCAAGCGAAGGATACTTCTCGCGCACGGCCGGGATGCTCGTGGTGATAGCGACGCCGACCGGATATGCTTCAGCACCCGAATCGATGAGTCGCTGACGCTTCTCTAAGCGAACAGCTTTTTGCTCAGAAACTTCAGCCTCGGTGGGCTCGGGGGCGTTAGCGGCGTCATTCACGCCCTCAATCGTAGCCGGGATAGCGACACGCTGTCGCGCCGCTCGCTGTGCCCCCGTTAGCGTGGAGTAAGGCCGCCGTCTCTCGTCGCTTCGTGCGGCAGAATAGGGCGATGATAATCCGCACGCTCAGCTCTTCTGACGTCGACGCTGCGGCTGAACTGTGGCACTCAGCTGGACTAACGAGGCCATGGAATCCACCAGCATCAGATCTGGAACGCGCGCTGACGGGCCCAAGTTCGACGGTACTGGGATGCTTCGACGATCAGACACTCATCGGCACCGTCATGGCCGGGCACGATGGCCACAGAGGATGGGTCTATTACCTCGCCGTCGCTGACCACCATCGAGGAAACGGAGTGGGCAAAAGTCTTATGGCGTCCGCCGAAGACTGGCTACGCGAGCAGGGTGCCGTGAAGGTTCAGCTCATGGTCCGCTCGACAAACCAACAGGCAACCGGCTTCTACGACCGCTTGGGCTACGAGAATGCGGATGTCCAGGTGCTCGCCAAATGGCTGCGGTGAAGCACACACTCTCAGTGCATTGCGGCGGTTCTTGGCGTTTAGCGGGGCCACGAGAGACCCCCGCTGCCCTAGCCGACGTAGAGGCTTGAGTTGTCGATCAGTCTCGTCTCACCAACACGTGCTGCCACGAGCGCAACGGCGGGCCCGCGGTAGCCGTCCGGCACCGGCATGAAGGTGTCGGTGTCGACAACCGTGAAGTAGTCGAGCTCGACGCGTGACTCGCCCATTAGCGCACCCTGCGCCGCCGCAATGACAGCATCGAGGCCACTATCGGCGGCCGAGGTCGCCGCTTTGAGAGCAGCCGACAGAATGGATGCTGCCTCACGCTGGCTGGCATCCAAGAACTGATTGCGGCTCGACAGGGCGAGGCCGTCTTCTTCGCGAACCGTCTCGATGATCTCGAGCTGCACCGGGATGTTGAGGTCGGTGATCATCTGGCGAACGAGAAAGAGCTGCTGGGCATCCTTCTGACCGAATGTGACGAACTGGGGGCTCGTAATGGCGAGCAGCTTAGCGACGACTGTGAGCACAGCGTCGAAGTGGCCGGGACGCGTCTTGCCTTCGAACATTGTGCCGATCTGGCCAGCAGAAATCGTGGTGGAGGTTGGTCCCTTCGGATACATCTCCTCAACACTGGGCGCGAAGACATAAGGAACCCCCAGCGTGCCGAGCATGTCCAGATCTTCATCCATGGTGCGCGGATACTTCTCAAGATCCTCGTTGGCACCGAACTGGGTGGGATTCACAAAGATGGAGACGATTCGCACATCCGCCAGTTCCGCGGCGCGCTCAACGTGAGCAAGATGCCCCTGGTGCAGGGCGCCCAGAGTGGGCGTCAGTGCAACGGTGCGGCCTGCGGAGCGCTCATGCGCCACCACATCGCGCATACCCGCGACGGTCTCAATAACTTGCGGGCGGGGGTGTGAACTCACGAGGGATCCTCCGGTGAATAGGGCCTCGGCTCGGGGTCGAGCAAGGAAACATCGATGCTAGTAGCGGTTGCTCGCGCAAGCGCACTCTCGACCGAGGAACGTAACAGCGGACCAAGAACGCGAGCGGGGGCATCCACCCCGACGCTACCGAGCAAATCTAAGGATTGACCGACGATCGCGGCCGAGAAACTTGTCGCGGTACTAACGGCTTCGGCCCAGACGGCGCGCTCACTCTCGCTGATCACGATGGGTTCAGCACCCATTTCGACGACGAGCGCTTGCGCGATCGGCAACACCGGCGTGGGTGCGCTCACCGCACAATACGTTTCGTGCAGGCGCGAGAGGTCGAGGCTTGTTCCCGTGAACACCATGGCCGGATGCACGGCAAGCGGAATCGCACCCGCCGCAAGCGCTGGCGCCAGCGCCTCATAGCCGAGCCCTGGCGCAGTGTGCAACACGAGTTGCCCCGGTTGCCAGACACCAGCATCGGCGAGCCCTTGAGCGAACGACTCAATTTCGCCCTCGGGAATCGCCAGAATGACGAGCTCGCTCCGCTCGACGAGAGTCGGGATATCGAGCACGGGAACATCAGGAAGTATCGCACTCGCTCGCTCGAGGTTGCGTTCCGACGTCGCCGCGATGCCCACAATGGCGTGGCCAGCGCCCGCAAGTGCTGCCCCCAGAATCGGGCCAACTTTGCCCGCGCCAATAATGCCGATTCCGAGCCGGCCTGCTGCCTGCGCCACTACGCCTGGCCCTCGGGTGGTGCGGACTCGTCAACAGGTGTTGTCGACGGCTCGTTTGCCGCTTCAGGCTGGTTGGCGCTTGCCTGTGCGCTTGCGCTGCGCCAGCGGTGACTCGTATCCACACCGGCCGCGTGAACAGCAGCGTGCGCAACTTCGTCGAAGAATCGCACGACATCGTTGCGATCGAGAGCACCGATCGTGGCCGCGATGGGGCCAGCAACGGTGTGCACTCGGAGTTCCGCGAGACCCATGCGGCGCAGTAGCGGGCCCTCGTTCATGCTGACGCTTTGCATGCGCGCTTCGGGCACAAGCACGAGGGAACGCCAGATAGCTCCCTTGCGCAGCGCTACGGCATCCGCAATGAGAACAAAACCGTTGCGGCGCCACGAGAACCAACGCAAAGCCGCAGCTCGCTTCGGCGACGTGACGTAGGCATCGTCGTGGGCTCCGGCGGCGAGTCCCGCGTCGAGCAGCTCGCGCGATTCGTCATTGGCGAGGCTCGGCAGAATTAGCTGCAGTACACGGTGCACGTCGTTCAAATCACCGACGGGCAAAAGTGTTGTCTTGGCCGTCGCACCGCCTGAGGTTGCTGCTTGCGAGGCAGTGTTGATCTTGATTTCCCACCATCCGGCGATGCGCCACAACAGCGGCTGCGAGACCTCAACGGCGTGAATGCGCCCGGGCGGGAGCGTCTCGTTGGTCGTCGACAGCAGACCATAACCGACCCGGATGCCGTCATCCGTCGACGCAATCGAGTACCGCAGTGAGCGCGTGAGTCGCGATGCCAAATAACCACCGAGACCCAACAGGCCAGGCAGTAGCGCAAAAATCCAGCCATACTCGCCGGTCACGACGGTCGTCGTGATGATGCCGATGCCCACCAGAATCGCGATGACGGTCGCTTCGCTCAGCACGAGCGATCCAATAAGGCGCGGGATGCTAATGCGAACGATCGACTCGGGTGGTGCCGCGTTCGGGTCAAGCTCGGGGGCCAATAACTCATTCACCCGCGACTCGACGAGGCCGCCCAGGCTGTCCGGCGCTGCGGAGGCCGCCGCTGCTTCGGCCGCGCGCGTGCCCGAGGCAAGCTGTAGGATCGCGATCCGCAAGTCATCGGCTCCCGCAGAGCCCAGATAGGCGAGTTCAACGTTGGCGTCTTGACCAGCAACGTTCACTTCGAGCTTGGCCGCGCCAAAAAGTCGCGCAAGAAAAGGCCGCGAAATATTGATGCCCTGGATGCGATCAAGTCGGCCACGGCGGTTGGTGCGGAACACGATACCGCTGCGCACCTCCACGAGCTCATCGGTGATGCGGAAGGTGTGCATCCGCCACGACAGGTAGAAGCCACCGACGCTCAGAAGCAGGATCACGACAACGGCGAGAATTGCCAGCAGAATGAGACTGGATTCAGCGAATCGTTCCAAGAACCGCAGCTCCCGGCTTCCACCACCGAAAATCGTGTCGAGAAAAACATCGCGAGCATTGACCACGATGACACCAATGATCGCCACAAAAGCGATACCGCCGCGCAAGAAGGGCGTGGCCGGGTGCAGCCGATGCCACTCTCCGTCAGCGAGACGACGCGCGCTCTCGGGCACCTTCAGGTCGAGTGCGGCGGGTGCGACAGGCACTTCAGCAGCCTCGGCAGCAGCCGCAGTCTCGGCCGGAGCGACTGGCGCGACAGGCTGCGCTTGCTCGGCCGCAGGCTCGCGGGGGTCGCTCACAGTCCGGCCCTGCGGCTCTCAGCCAGGGCGACGAGCGTGTCTCTCAACTCCTCAGCATCCTGCTCAGGCAGTCCAGGAATAACGACCCCGGTTGATGCCGCCGCTGTCACAAACTTCAGCTCGCTCAGCCCGACGGCACGGTCAAGGGGCCCGCGGTTGATGTCGACGAGTTGCATGCGGCCGTAGGGCACAGCAACGACGCGACGGAACATCAGCCCGCGGCGAAAGACGAGGTCATCTTCGCGCAACATAAAGCCGATCGCGCGCACTCTGCGCGGGGTGAGGATGATGTTGATCAGAAAAATGATGCCGAGCGAAATGGGGATCGCCGCGAGCCACGAAATACTCGTAACGAAGGTGGGGATCGAGGTGCCGATGGTGAGAATGATGCCGAAAATGAGAAGGCCCCCGACTTCAACGAAGGCGTATTTGCGGGAAACTCCGCGCCACTCGGCGTCGGGAAGATCGAGTCTCTCGGTCACGCTGCTCCTTGGGGGTCCATCGGACTCTGCGACGACGGGTCGTCGTCATCAGGCGGAATAGTGCACAAACGTTCCGCAATCAGTCCTGCGACCAGCAAGACTATCGCGCCACTCGAAACGACAAAACTGGTGGCGATTGTTCCGGCGCCGGGCGACACCGTACGGCTGAGAAGATAGAACGAGATCGCGAGCGCGCCACCGCCCAATAGGGCCCCCGAAAAACTTGCTGCTTTCGCCAGCACAACGACGCGCAAGGCGAAGAAGGGGTTGACGCGTTGCTTGCGCAGCCCGCGCGAGGAACGGAATACCTGCACGGCCAAAAGCACCACGACGACGGCTATCAAGAACAGCGAGACTGCCAAGGCGATCGAGGGCAGCACAATGGGCTTTCCGGAAGCTGTCAGCAGCACTTCAAGCAACCAGCCGACAGCGGCACCCGCTGCTGCCACTGCCACCAGATGCAGAACAGAGGTGCGGGCTACCACAGGGGCGCCGCCTCATACTCAGTGGTGTCGTTCTCGATACCGGCGAGCAACTCAGCGGCAGCACCTACTCCGACAAGATTCGCGTGGGGATCAAGCTGCATCAGTGGCACAAGAACGAACGCGCGGTCAGCGGCGCGAGGATGCGGGATCGTCAGGAGCTCGTCATCCACGTGGAGGTGGGCGAACGAAATGATGTCGATGTCGAGAGTGCGATCGCCCCAGCGTTCTTCACGCACGCGGCCATTCTCGGCTTCGATGCGCTGCAGCTCAGCGAGGAGCGCGTGCGGCTCCAGCGCGCTCCGAGCTGAGACGACCGCATTGAGATAGGCGGGGGCCGAGTGGTCAATCCCGGAGAGTTTAAGAGCCGGTGTTTGCACGATGCTCGAGGCCGCATCCACGGTCACTCCGTCGAGCGCATTGATGGCGTGCACGGCATCGCGCAGGGTGGCTTCGCGGTCGCCAAGGTTGCTGCCGAGGGCGAGCATGACGGGCAACTCAACGCGGAGTCGTTGTTGACGAATCATGAATGTGCCTGCGGGTCGGCGCTGAACCCCACGGTGTGCGGGGCTGCGGCGCGGTGGCGAGTGATCGTGACGGACACGTCATCGAAGGGAACAGTGATGGGCGCTTCGGGCTTGTGGAGTGTGATCTTGGTGCTCACGGCAGCGTCGTGCGTGAGCACAACCGCGGCGATGCGCTCGACGACGGTCTCGATGAGATCGACGGGGTTGCTCTCGACAGCAGCCACAATTTCTTCGGCCAGTTCGCCGTAGTGGATGGTGCGGGCAAGCTCGTCTGTGCGGGCGGCGGCCGCGAAGTCGAGATACACCGTCGCGTCGATGACAAAGAGTTGACCGTCACGCCGCTCGTGGTCAAAAACGCCGTGAAACGCTGTTGCGCGCAAGCCTGTGAGGGTAATTTCGTCCAGTGCGGGATTCATCGTCTCCTACCCTTCTGCATTGCGCGGTACACCGACAGTGCAATCTGTGTCGAGGGAACATCGTGCACTCGCACCGCCCACACCCCGGCTTCGGCGGCAACATTGCTGATTACAGCGGTGGCGAGATCTCTCTCGGCTGGCGGAGCGTCGGCGGGCAGCATCGATGCAAGAAACCGTTTGCGCGAAGCGCCGATGAGAACCGGATGCCCGAGGGACGTGATTTCGTCTAGTCGCCCCAAGAGCGCCCAGTTGTGACGCGACTTCTTCGCGAAACCGAGACCGGGGTCAAGAACTACCCGATTGGGCTTTACTCCCCACACCATCATCTCGGCCAGCCGGGCCTTGAGTTCGCTGCGCACGTCGGCAACAACATCGTCGTAGTGAGTCAGTTGGTCCATTTCGGTGCTGTGCCCACGCCAGTGCATCGCGATGTAGATCAGATCAGTTTCGGCGACGACGCGATACATTTCGGGGTCGGCAAGACCGCCGGAGACATCATTGATGATGGATGCTCCCGCATTCGCCGCGGCCAGTGCTGTTTCGGCGCTCATGGTGTCGATGCTCACCGTCACGCCCTCGGCCGTGAGCGCTTCGATCACCGGGATTACCCGCTTCTGCTCAACCGCAGGCGGCACCCGTTCGGCACCGGGGCGAGTCGATTCGCCGCCGACGTCCACGACATCCGCGCCGTTGTTTCGCAGTTCAATCCCCCGAGCAATGGCGGCATCAACGTGCTCAAATTGGCCGCCGTCGCTGAAGGAATCGGGCGTGACGTTCAGGATGCCCAAGATCTGGGGGACGGTCACGCGAGGGTTTCTACGCATTGCCGCCTCGGCCGATAAGGGCGATGACTTCTGCTCGCTCAACGGGGTTGCTGAGGGTTCCGCGCGAGGCGAGTGTCACGGTCGAACTCGCTGTCTGTCGCGGGCCTCTGGTCGAGACACAGCCATGAACCGCATCAATGACGACGAGCACGCCCGTGGGCGAGAGACCCTCGTCGAAAGCGTCCGCGATCTCTTCCGTTAACCGCTCTTGCAGTTGAGCGCGCGCCGCGATCGTTTCGACGACGCGAGCAATGTTGCCGAGCCCAATGATGCGCTCATCGGGAACGTACGCCACGTGGGCGACGCCCAAGAACGGCAGCAAATGGTGCTCACACATTGATCGGAACTCGATGTCGCGCAGCACAACCAGTTCACCGGTCTGATCCGCTTTCGCCGTGAACTCGATGCTGTCGGAGAGATGCACGAGAGGGTCGACCTCGTTGCCCGCAAAGAACTCTGAGTACGCCTCGGCGACCCGACGTGGGGTGGCGGTGAGGCCAGCCCGCGTCGGATCTTCGCCGACGGCATCCAGAATTTCGGCTACCGCAGCTTCAATGCGCGCGATGTCGATCGACATGCCGCACCTAGGCCGTTGCTACACCCGGCGACTTGCGTGGCCGTGGGGTGCGTGCCGGTTTCGATGGCGTGCTTTCGTCGCTGTCGCTCGCTTCCGCTTCGGTGACCTTCTTCTTGGGCACCTTGATCGGAGGCAGCTGCGAAACAGGGCGCGCGTCGCTCGAGAGCCACTGCGGGCGCTCGGGAAGCTTGGCGATCCCCTTGAAGATCTTGTCGAGCTCAACGTGGTCGAGCGTCTCTTTCTCCATCAGTTCGCGGGCGAGCTTGTCGAGCACCTTGCGGTTCTCGTTCAGCATCTGCCATGCCTCGTCGTGGGCCTGGTCGATGAGCATCCGAACTTCATCGTCAATGATCTTGGCGAGGTCGTCGGAGTATTCGCGGCTTGAGCTCATGTCGCGGCCCATGAAGGGCTCGCTCGAAGCGCTACCGAGCTTCACGGAACCAACTTTGGCGCTCATGCCGTACTCGGTGACCATGCGGCGAGCAATCGAGGTGGCCTTTTCGATGTCGTTGGATGCCCCGGTCGTCGGGTCGTGGAACACGATTTCTTCCGCGACGCGGCCACCCATCGCATACGCGAGCTGATCGAGCAGCTCGTTGCGCGTAACGGAGTACTTGTCTTCGAGTGGCATAACCATCGTGTAGCCGAGGGCACGACCGCGAGGGAGGATTGTGATTTTCGTGACGGGGTCGGTGTTGCGCATCGAGGCGGCAGCGACCGCGTGACCACCCTCGTGATACGCAGTGATGAGCTTCTCTTTGTCGTTCATGAGGCGCGAACGGCGCTGAGGTCCGGCCATCACACGGTCAACGGCCTCATCGAGCGCACGGTTGTCGATCAGTTGCGCGTTCGAACGAGCCGTCAGCAGAGCGGCTTCGTTGAGCACGTTCGCGAGGTCAGCACCGGTGAAGCCTGGCGTCTTGCGAGCGAGAACCTCAAGGTCGACTCCCTCAGCCATCGGCTTGCCCTTGGCGTGCACTTCGAGGATCTGCTTGCGACCGATCATGTCAGGAGCATCGACACCGATTTGGCGGTCGAAACGACCAGGGCGCAGAAGCGCAGGGTCGAGAACGTCAGGGCGGTTGGTTGCAGCAATCAGGATGACGTTGCTCTTCACGTCGAAGCCATCCATTTCAACCAGCAGCTGGTTGAGGGTCTGCTCGCGCTCATCGTTACCGCCACCGATTCCGGCACCACGGTGACGACCGACAGCGTCGATCTCGTCAATGAAGATGATCGCGGGCGAGTTTTGCTTAGCCTGCTCGAAGAGGTCACGAACGCGGCTCGCGCCCACACCCACGAACATTTCAACGAAGTCAGAACCAGAAATCGTGTAGAACGGCACTCCAGCTTCGCCCGCAGTGGCCTTCGCCAAGAGGGTTTTACCTGTACCGGGAGGGCCGTACAGCAGTACGCCCTTCGGGATACGGGCACCGACGGCCAAGAACTTGGCTGGCTCTTTCAAGAAGTCTTTGATCTCTTCAAGCTCTTCAATGGCTTCGTCAGCGCCAGCAACATCCGCGAATGTGGCCTGTGGGGTGTCTTTGCCCACGAGCTTGGCTTTCGACTTGCCAAACTGCATGACCTTGCCGCCGCCACCCTGCATGCGGCTGAAGATGAAGAAGAAGATGATGCCGATGATCAAGAACGGCAGCATGATCGAGAGGAAGGAAACGAAGAAGTTCTCCTGAGGAACCTTGTCGTTGAACTCCTTAACGTCGGCGCCATTGATCGCCGAAACGACCTCGGTGCCACGCGGAGCTACATAGTAGAACTGCACCTTGGTGCCGTTATCGCCGTCAGCCTTGGAGAGCTCAAGGTCAACCCGCTGCTCACCATCGATGATCGTGGCAGAGGAGACTGTTGATCCCTGAAGAAGCTCAAGACCTTCTTGAGTGGTGACCTCTTTGAAGCCCTCACCCAAAAGAAAGCTCGCGGCGATCGAAACGGCGGCAATACCGATGATGATGTACGGAACCGGGCCGCGAAAAATGCGCTTAAAATCCATGATGTTCCGAGTCGAATGACCCAGTACCTCTCTCTGAAGAAACGTGCTGCAAGGTTACCGTCATCGCGCTGCAAGACCACTGCGTGTTTTCCCTCGGCGTAATGCCGTTTCAGGTTGCGATCAGTTGCGCTGCCGTGACCGGAGTCACTGCGAGCCCCGGCGCTCGGCGCGCTAGTGGTTTTCGGTCGTGACCGCGAACGTTTGCACGCGCGGTGGAAGCTCCGGGCTCATCAAGATGTGGCACTTGATTCGGCCACGCTCACCGTCGATCGTCCAGTTCGTGACTGCCGGAGTATCGCTGAGCGTGCGGGGCAGTTCCGTGAGCGGAGCGGCAGTGAGCGGCCCGACTTCTGCCACAGCCTTCGCAATCGCGGCAACGCGTTCGGTCCACGGAACATCGAGCGCCAGGTTCACCGCAGCGAGTCCCTCTGCGGTCGGGGTATCCCACTCGCGCACAAGTCCATCAAAGACCTCGCGTGCCGCAAGAGTCTCTGGCCAGGCTGCCGCAGGGGTTGTCAGCTCGCCATAAGCATTGAGGGCCGCCTGCAGGGCCTGAGTTGCCGGAATCGAGGATGCCGCAAAAGTGCCATTCTCGAAGGCCACGATTCCGAGCCCGGTCGGCGCATGCCAGCGCATGTGCGCGCTGAAGCCGGGGTAGCCGCCCGAATGCGACACGATCTTCGTCGAACCCTCGTCAACAAATAGACCATAGCCATAACCGTGAGCAGTTGGCTCCGAGAACTCGGCAACCTTCGAGATCCCATCCGGAACAACCCGCTGAATCTGCTGCAACTCCCGACGACTTGCCGAAGACAGCGGTCCCTCTGATGTGCGCTCCGCGTCAAGGGCACCAGCGAGCCACAGCGACCAACGCACCAAGTCAGTCGCGGTAGAAAACAAACCGCCCATGGCCGAAAAGACACCGGGCTTAGTGAACGGCTGAACCTGCCACACGCCATTCGCCAGCCGGTAACCGAGGGCGATATCGGCATCCGGGTCTTCATCGAAGCGTGTCGAGGTGAGACCAAGAGGCTCAAGAATCTCGGCGGTCATTGCCTCGATGTAGCTGCGACCCGTGACCTCCGCGATGACTTCGTTGAGCAGCGCATAGCCAAGGTTCGAATACTCGAAACGGGTGCCCGGCGTGCTCGAATAGCGGATGCCCGTCGCAACGAACTCGTCGAGTTCTGCCCTCGTCATCTCCTCCATGCGGTCGCCCCACGGGTTATCGGTGGGGAACCCGGCCGACATCGTCATGAGCTGACGCACGCTGGGAGTGACAGGAGCGGCCTCGGGAGCAAGCGCTCGGAATGCCGGAACAAAATCAGTGATCGGCGCATCAAGATTCAGCTCGCCGCGGTCGCGCAGAATCAGCAGCATCGTGCACGTGAAGCTCTTCGTGCACGACGCGATACGGAACACCGTGTCGCGATCGGGAGCGGTGCCCTCACCGAGAACCTTCTCGCCGTAGCCGCCCTCCAGAACAATGCCGTCCGGGCCGAAGACCGCAAAGAACGTTCCCGGAGTTTTCTGCTCGGTCACCCGATTTTCAAACAGACCAACAATCTCGTCGGTGGCCTGATCAATTGCCGCCTGCGCCCTCATTCAGCGAGCCCTAGGCGTAGACGTGGGGTGCGAGCACTGCAACGCCGCGCAGATTGCGGTACTTCTCGGCATAGTCGAGGCCGTACCCGACAACAAAAGCGTTGGGGATGTCGAAACCAACGTACTTGACCTCTACTTCGACCTTGGCAGCCTCTGGCTTACGCAGCAGGGTGCAGATCTCCACCGAGGCGGCGCCACGGCTGCGGAGGTTGCCGAGCAACCACGAGAGCGTGAGGCCCGAGTCGATGATGTCTTCAACGATGAGCACCTTGCGGCCCTCAAGATCGCTGTCGAGGTCTTTGAGAATACGAACCACACCCGAGGACTGTGTGCCAGCGCCATACGAGGAGACGGCCATCCAGTCCATCTCCAGCGGCAGGTTGAGTTCACGCGCGAGGTCAGCCATGACCATGACGGCTCCGCGCAGCACACCGACGAGCAGCAGCTTCTCGCCGGCATAGTCGGCTTCGATCTGACGCGCCATGACGGCGATCTTCTCGTGGATCTCATCCTGAGTCAGAAGGACCTCGCTGAGGTCTCCTTCGACATCGCTAAACTGCATCGCGTTCCTCACTGTGGGCCGAAAAGTGGAGAAGGTTCTCTCGTCGTTCAACCCTAACGCCGGGAACGTCAATCGGTCCCTGCCCCCTCCAGTCGGTGACGAGCCGTGCAATCTCCAGAGTGTGGCTGCGGCTCAGTGAAACATGGAACTCGCTCGCGACCGCCAACCTAATTAAACGCTGGCGAAGAGCGGCAGGATTGGCAGCGAGCGCACGCACGGGCAACGAGATTCCGGCCTCCGAAATATCGGCCAAATCTTCTGCCATTTCTTCGGCAAAATGGTCGAGCGCTTCCGCGTCTTCGCGTGCCTGGTCGGCCGTGCGCACTAAAGCGTCGCGGATGCCGGGGCCAAGTTCACTCTCCAGCAACGGCAAAATAGTCTGCCGAACCCGCACTCGCGTGTAGGACGTATCGAGATTGTGCGGGTCATTCCACGCCACGATTCCGGAGTCCTCGCAGCACTGAACTGTCGTGGCGCGGGTGATGGCGAGCAGCGGACGTAGATACTGCCCGGTGTCGACTGCCATCCCCTTCAGGCTGCCCGCGCCACTGCCGCGGGCAAGCCCGAGCAGCACTGTTTCGGCCTGATCGTCGAGAGTGTGGCCGAGCAGCACCCGGAGAGCACCGTGCTCGGCAGCGGCAGCGGCGAGCGCCGCGTAGCGCGCGTCACGGGCGGCAGACTCGGGGCCTCCGGCGTCACCGACGAGAACCGAGCGGATGTCTACGGGGTCAAGCCCTAAGTCGCGTGCTTGCTGCGCGGCGGCGGCTGCGACATCCGCTGACCCCTCTTGAAGATTGTGATTCACGATCACGGCACCGGCGCGCACGCCAGCCTTGGACGCCTCGAAGGCGGTCGCCGCCGCAAGCGCGAGAGAATCAGGGCCCCCGCTGAGGGCGACAAGCACGAGCGGCGTCGACCCGGCACCGGGGCTGCGTGACTCGTCGGCGCCTCGTCCTCGAGCGGCGGGGCGCCCCTCGCTCTGTGGCACCAGAGCAGCCAGTGCGGTGCGCACAGCACGGCGGACATCAGCAATAGCGGGAGTCAACCGGGGGCGACGTTCGGAGTGCATCCAGTAACGTTATTGCAGCAACCCCCCAATTTTCTTAGGAGCACCCAGATGGCCGCATACGACGTTGTCGTTGAGATTCCGCGCGGAAGCCGGAACAAGTACGAAGTTGACCACGAAACTGGTCGTGTTTATCTTGACCGTTACCTCTTCACGACCTTCGCCTACCCCACCGATTACGGCTTCTTCGAGAACACTCTCGGCCTCGACGGTGACCCAGTTGACGCCCTCATTCTGCTCGACGCCCCCACCTTCCCCGGTGTTGGCATCTCGGTTCGCCCCGTTGCTGTGCTCAACATGAGCGACGACGGCGGAATCGACTCCAAGATCATCTGTGTTCAGGCCAAGGACCCGCGCTGGTCGCACATCCAGGATCTGGAAGATGTGCCAGAGTTCACGCGCCGCGAGATCGAGCACTTCTTCGAGCACTACAAGGACCTTGAGCCAGGCAAGTGGGTCAAGCTTGAGGGCTGGGGCAACGCGGCCGAGGCTGAAGACATCGTTCTTGCCGGCTTCGAGAAGCTCAAGGCCGAAGGCCACTAGCCTTCTCTGGTCGCGGCCTTATCGGGCCGCACTGGCGGCTTAACGCGAAATGGCGGATGCTTTCGGGCACCCGCCATTGGCGTTTAAGTAGTGAAGCGCAGATCGTTAGCCGACGCGGATGCCCTGCCTCGACATGAACGAAACCGGGTCGGTGGTGTCCCAACCACTGGGGCGAACTTCGTAGTGGAGGTGGCACCCGGTGGAGTTTCCAGTAGTCCCCACCTTGGCGATGAGGGCACCGACTGCTACGCGCTGGCCCGTGGAAACGCGAAGGCCACCGTCAAGGGTATGACCGTATGCGGTGCGCAATCCGTTCGCGTGCTCGATGATGATGTAGTTCCCGTAACCACCATTCCAACCGTAACCTGCGTAGATAACGGTTCCGCTCGCGGCTGCGTAAATGTTGGTCCCGCAACTGGCCCCAAGGTCAACACCCTTGTGGAAAGTCGAACCATAGTTCGAGCTGTAGCCGTAGACCGAAGTGATATATCCCCTGACAGGGAGAGCCCAACCGCTCAAACTAATTTCACCGGCATCAATATTGGGAACCTGCGCGGCAGCCTCGGCTGCGGCTTGAGCAGCGGCACGTTCTTCTTCACGCTTGCGAACACCGGCGAGGTAGCTGGTCTCTGTTGCCTGGCGAGCAGAAGTGAGGGCGGCAAGCTGAGCGTCGAACTCAATCTTGCGTTCTTTTTGTTCCGCGAGCGCAGCTTCGGCGAGCCTGGATGCCTCTTGCGCCGCAACGAACGCTTTTTCTGCAGCAATCTTGAGAGCCTCAAGTTCAGTGCGAGCAACCTCTGCGGCATCACTTAGCGACTGGGCGATATTGCGGGCTTGCACGGCGCGATCAAAGAGTGCGGATGTCTGCTGCGAAATCTTCGACGACATACCCAAGTTGTAGAGCAACGCGTCGGCGTCTTGTGAGTTGGCGAGAAGGTTGGTGGTCACGTCGCCACTTCCGCCACGGACAAGCCGTGCGGCAAGTTCACCGATGCGCTTCTCAGCTTCGTCTGCTTCGATCGTCGCGGCATCAGCCTGCTCTTGAAGCGTCGCGGTTTGTGCAGACTTGGCCTGGTACTTGGTATCGGCATCTTGCCAGATTGTGCCCTTGTCTTCGGTATCCTTCTGAGCTGCAGCGGCTTGGCTTTCAAGCTGAACGAGAGCGGCCTTGATGCGGTTGACGACCTTCTTGGTCGCGGCCTCGTTGTTGCGGGCGTCAGCGACGTCACTCCAGGTGGGGTACTCAACGGCGAATGCGGCTTGGCTACTACTGGCGGAGAGCGTTGCTCCGACAACAAGACTGAGCACGGCAGTGAAGCCGATTACTCGAAAACCCAGCGCGCGCAACGTGAGCTTCGATGCGGTCCCCCGACTCGCATGTATGACGTTCATAGTTCCCCTCGACCGTGATGAGCGCAGACCAGCGGACACCAGTCACACCAATAACACTGACCACACTAACAACAGATTGAGCAAAAGTCTCAACCTTTCAATGAACGTAGTATCTGTAGGTCCAAGAGTCGAGTACATTTAAGCCTGTTGGAAAACATGTTTTCGGGCGTTGCTTGGCTGGGCTGGTTCTCGGTTTGGTAATTCGCGAAAGGCACCGTATGCTTTTCCCTCGGTAGCTAAGAAGTTCTGTGACTTCGAGGCCCCATCGTTTAGTGGCCTAGGACACCGCCCTTTCACGGCGGCAGCACGGGTTCGAATCCCGTTGGGGTCACCAGACAAACACAGAATTAAATAGCTAGGCCCTGTAGCGCAGTTGGTTAGCGCGCCGCCCTGTCACGGCGGAGGTCGCCGGTTCAAGTCCGGTCAGGGTCGCAAACAGAACGCCTCTTCGAAAGGAGGGGCTTTTTGTGTAGTAGGGGGAAACCTTTACGAGTAAGAGGCAACTCTTACGGCTCTGTAGCTCAGTTGGTAGAGCGCACGACTGAAAATCGTGAGGTCACGGGATCGACGCCCGTCGGAGCCACCATTAGATTCCCAGCAGTAGCTGGATTGTGCGGCTTCTTCACCCCCTTCAAGTTGACCTATCGATTTCGTGGCATAGACGCCGCTCAGTGCCGAATGCGCCACAGCGGGGGACCAGTGCCCGAGGATCGCGTGCACGTCCGGAGCAGAGAGTCCTGCACAAAAAGTATGACCGCGGCCGTGTGCCGAAGATCGTACCCGTGCAGATCTGGCTTATGGGCCCAGAACGTGTGGATGGGTTCGGGCGTGTGTCATGTCTCCTGCCTGCCCATCTGATCTGGCCCAGAGGCCTTCTTCGGCTGTTGCGGTGGTGTCGTTGCAACTCGGCTCGGGCTATTCCTCGGTCTCAGATGTGTGTGCTGGCTCTTGGTCGGGTGGTTGCGTAGTTCTCGGGACAATGCGCGCAGGCGTCGGCCTGCGTCGGTGCGGATACTAAGGATGAGATGGCCGAATGTTCACCTACACGTGGAACAGACATTGTTGTGTCCGGGTTTCTATCCAGACACGGTGCACCGCTGACGCAATTCCAGCACCGCCATCACCAGCGACCACCGCGGGGCCGGGGATGCGTTCCAATAGTGCCGTCCAGACTGCAGTGGATTCACGGGCGCGCTACTGCCAGGCAAGGATCTCGAGTGTTTCGGTGACCGCGATCAGTAGACACCAAGATCCGACCCAGACCCCGTCGATGAGGATTTTATGGTTGGTGGTCTCGACTGGTCCGAGGCGGGGTTCAATATCCCAACACCATGTGTTTGAACGGCGAAGGGATCGGCCAGTGGTGGTGCCCGTGATCTCCGTCAGGAGAAACCGCCGATTCCAAACTTAGGGCGTACCTCGCTATGAATCCCAGAGGACGTGCGGGTATCCCAACGAGGGCCAGCAGCGCTCACCTCCACATGGTGCAGCGAACGAACGGTCGCACTCGCGATAACGACATTGCTCCACCTCCTTCATGTCGGGAACTACCCCTGAGGGCAGTAGGCAACCCAGGTCGAACTCTGGGCGAGTCCGTAAAGTCCGCCCACAGCTTCGGGATCTTGAAAGCGGGCTTCAGCCATGATGCTTCGCCCGGCCGGTGCATGACGCGACAATCCACGAATTGGTCGTTCACTGGCGAGAGTGTCCATCTCAACCGCCCGCGTCCCGAACGTGATTTCTTGAACGCCCTCTTTACGTTCTGCGACATTGGCGCGCTGCTGATCGGCCTTAGTGTACCCGTCGTCGCCCTTGGAGCACCCGAACAGTCGTCTCCCACCCTGACGACAGCTTCCGTCGAGACGCTGCCTCCCGAATCACAAAGCTTGTAAGTCTCAACCTTCCCAAGCGCCCCAACGCACGTGATACTTTCGGCATCGAGACGATCTCGCCCTTACAGGTCACGTCCGCCGCGGAGTCCGGAATGCTGGAGATGTGGCCATCCAATCGCCCGTAAACGATGGATATGGGTGGCGCGACGGTGGCAAGTTCCACAATGGCATCGATATCATGGCTGGCTATGGCTCACCCATAATCGCTGCCTCGTCCGGCATTGTGACGGCAGCGAGCCAGGACAGGGGGTGTGGGCAGTACGTCATGATCGGCCAGGTTGGCGACACCGGCTATTTGACCTTTTACCACCTCCACCTTGAGGTATGTATTGACGGTTCCAGAGTGGATCCATACAGCTAGCTACCTAGAGGATAGCTCTAGATTCAGACGAGCAGCTGGTTTGCGCTGGCCCTTTCACCCACTCTGGTGGGTGCCGGATACAGGCTTGCGGGACAGCGTTACGGAACCGCTTTTCGGATCGTTTGAGGTTGCTGCAGCGACAGCGTCGTCGTCGGACGATTTCACGTAGGCGGATCGGAGCTTCACGGGTTCCGTTCCCTCACCCCGCCGCTTCTCCTGCCTCGCCTTGTAGACAAGGTTCAGCGCTTCAACCACAATCGCGAACGCGATAGGCACGTAGATCAGGGCCTTGTCGATTTTCGCCTCGAAGCCGTCGGCGATCAGGGCCACGCCGATAAGCACGAGGAACGCGAGTGCAAGCATCTTCACTGTGGGGTGCCGGTTCACGAATGTGAAGATGAACTTCGAGGAGAAGAGCATCACTCCGAAGGAGAGAACGACGGCCGCGATAATCACCGGAAGGTTGTCGACCATGCCGACCGCCGTGATGACGGAATCGAATGAGAAGACGATGTCGAGCAGCAGGATCTGCACGATTACCGCACCGAAGGACACGGCTTTGCTCCCTGCAGCCCCCTCCGACTCGGCGCCTTCCAGCTTTTCGTGGATCTCTCCCACTGCCTTGTAGATGAGGAAAAACCCGCCGACGATGAGGATAATGTCGCGGCCGGAGAACCCCATCCCGAACAGTGCGAAGAGATCGTTTGTGAGGGAGATGATCCACGATGCGACGAACAGTAGCCCGATCCTAGTGACCATCGCAAGGCTCAGACCGAGGTTCCGCGCATTAGCTTGCTGGTCGATCGGGAGCTTACTGGCGAGGATAGAGATGAAGATGACGTTGTCGATCCCTAGAACGATTTCGAGCACGAAAAGCGTCAGGAAGGCGGCGATGAGGTCAGGCGACAGCGATAGGTCCACACTCAAGGATACAAGCGCCACGAGCTTGAATCTGCCCCCTATCTCCCACCAGCGTTAGTGCATCAACGTCGCAGTGTCCAAGCAGCCACCCAATCTACGATGACAACTTCGTACGCCCGCGTGCGACCTGGGCTCGAGGAGGCCTCGACCTATGCAAACAGCCGGGCGGCGGTTCACAGAAACTGCATCTCGTTGCGAGCCGAGACGATGGGCTCCGGTGGAATGATCGCTGGCTAGACTGTCGCAGGACCTGCGTGTTTCAGGCCACTGCTCCCGCTTGTGGCCACGATGATCTCCGCGGTCGCAGCAGGGGTAACTTTGGGCGCAATATTCCCGGACGGAGGAGTCAGCGTACTTGCATTCCCAGTTATCGCGATGATTCTGGTGACCTTACTCGGCCGCGGTGTCGGGGTGCGACTCTGGTTGGTTTCATCGGTGGGGTCGCCTTTTACCTAGCTCACATCGAGTAGGCTTTCCTCTTTCTCGGTCGTTTGCCGATGGCTGCACTGGTGCTACTTCACTCACTTTGGTTCACCGCCGGAAGCCTGGCCACTTCGCCTGCGTACCGCTCGCTTCCCGAAAGTCTGGCCCTACACGTTCGGACGGCTGGGGTTGCTGCCCGTAACTATCGCCGGGCTCTGGCTGCTGAGGGATGCGATCGCCTGTACGCGACCGTACGGCGGCTTCCCTTGGGGACGCGTCGCAATGTCGCAGTCAGATAGCTCGCTGTCCTTCCTTATCGGCTGGGTTGGTATGTATGGCGTTGGCGTAATTTTCTTGGTCGTACTCGCTGCTGCTGGCGCGGCAGGAGTGTTTCAGTTCGGGGCCCACCGGCTACTTTGATGACCGCGGCCCGGGAAATCTGCTCGCGGCACGACGTTAGGCGAGGATTCATCTCTACGGTTAGCGCATCGACGTCGTGCTGTGGCCAGAGACATCCGCAGCCCGCAGTCCGCTTAGAGATACCTCTATGGCGACGATATTTGACGATATCTCGCGAAAAATGGCCGCGCCTCTCATTGGTTGGGGAATCACAGAACGCATTGGCCTCACCTACAATACCGAGATCCTTTTGGGGCCCCAGCCAGAGCGCAGTGGACTTCTAGGATAAGAAACGTCCCGTCCCGTTCCGTTCCGCGAGTACGTCTGCGGCGGTGATTTCTGGCGCCCTTTTGCCTCCGATCTCATCGACCTGATCCAGAGGGACTTCACGCCCGGCAGCATGGATTCGATCTTCACGATCGGCGACGCTGCAGTGGGGATCAGCCTCTGATTCGACGTCGTCGACAATCAGGTGTTGCGATAGTCGGCCAGCGACGGCGCCCGTGTGATGTGCGCGTCCTCCAACAACGCCGACTTCGGACGCACCGACCAGAGCGCCCAGCAGTTGGCAATCGACAGAATTCGAGCATTGGATCTGGTTCAGGACGTGCCCCCTGATCGAGTCGACAACATCTGCGACCCTCGTTGGTCGCCAGCTCGAATGGCAAACTATTGGGTTGAGTCTCGGCGCGCTCGCCGCCGCGGCGATGTCGCGCCCTCGGGTCAGCAGACCCCCGCGAGGTCAACGGTGAATTGCTCAAGCAGGGTGTCCACGGCTTCTTGGTCCACTGGAACACCCGTCGTCGCGTCCTGCGCAATCACGACGAGCTCACCCAATGTCGACTTAGCGTCCGCGACAGCTGACGCGGCGGGCTCGGCCGTGATTCCTAGGACGCCAACCCCCAACGCGTCCTCGGCGGCCTTCAACGTCGCGAGAGCCGCGGCGGGGGCAACGGCGATGTCGCCGATAGCAGTGGTCACGTCCGTGGCAACCCGTTCCGCGACTCCAGATCCAGCGCTGCAGGCCGCCCCACTGACTTGACCAGCAACCACATCGGAAACCACGGAACAACCTGTGAGCGTCGCGCCGGCGATGCTAGCCAGCACTATCACTTCTGCGCCCCTGGCGATCCATGAGCGGTTTCGTCTATTTGCCAGCGGGGCGGGTGTGGTCATCTGCATGGTGGCAACCATAGGCAGGCTTGCTCCGGTTTTGCTGTGTCGTGCACGCCCTTGTTTGACGGGGCCTCGAAGCTGGCTCCTGCGTGTACGTTCAAGCGACACCAGCACTGGAGGAGGAGCATAACCACCGACGCTCTGCTCGCTCTCGTGCGAAAGCGCTACCTACGTCCCCCGACTACAAGGGCCCACGCCTTCACGGAAAATCCGTTCGTGAGTGGAGAGACTGCGCCATCACACTGGTGCAGGACAAGCGTTTACAGGTCATTTCAAGCCACGATTACCTGAACACATACATCTGGTCGAGGCCAGCGAGACGTTCCGTAGACCGGCAGGTCCGGGATCTTCGCGAACTCAGGATGCGATAGATCAACGACTTGGGGCGCTGAATGGCATAGCTGTAATTCCCTGTGAGGTTGTGGGCGCGGTCTGAGGGTAATTGTCCGCCGATGCCGGTCGGGTCTGTGGTATTTATAGTGGTGGAGCCAGTGTGGGTACCTGGCTGCGCGTGCTTTGTGGGTTGAGTAGCTGCTCGAGTAGGCCCATTCCTGGGCGAGGGTGCGGTTGAAGCGTTCAATTTTCCCGTTGGTCTGGGGTCGGTTGGGGCGTGCTAAGGACGTGGTGCGGCCCTACCGCCAAACCAGCCCCTTGTTCATATCTGATCAAATGATAAGATATTCATATGATCCGAAGACTTCAGTCCATTCCCAACCCGTCCGGACCGCTGGACGGCGACGGCCGGGCACGGGGTGATGTTCTCCAAGGGGCGCTGCCCTTGACGGAGGATATTGAACGGGTCGCCAGTGTGTTCCGGCTGCTGGGGGATCCCGGCCGCGTCCGGATCCTCGCCACTTTACTCGAAGTCGGCGAGGTGTGCGTGCACGACCTCGCCTCAGTGAGCGGCCAGAGCGAATCCTCGGTTAGCCAGGCCCTCCGCCTCATGCGGGCGCAGCGCGTCGTGAAGACCCGCCGCGCAGGCCGCGTCGTTTTTTACCGGCTCGACGATAGCCACGTCCGGATGCTGCTGGACATGGCGATCACCCATGTCGGTCACTCCCCGGCTATTAGCTCAAGCCCTTCCGGAGTCGAATCCTCTACCGAACCCACCCATCAGGAGTCACTGTGAACCCTTCGCTCGCCACTCCCACCTGCCCCAAAGACGGAGCGGAATTGCGCCCCTATGAAGGCAACGGTGTCGTCATCAATCAATGCGACGGCCGCCGAGGAATCTTCTTGGATCGGGGCGAGCTCGAGTCGTCGATGGACGTCGAAAGCTCCTTCTACGTCGGCCGGAATCCCGCGCCCGGATACCCGCAACCCCAGTACCCAGACCAAGGGGACAGCCGCCGCGGCGGCCACGACGGTCGCGACTCAGGACACGGGGAGCGGACCGACCGCCGGAAGCGCGGCGGATTCCTCAGCAACCTGTTGGGGTAACCCCGACGCCTTAAACCAACACTCCTTACCCGGCTCCACCCTGACACTGGGAATGAACACTCATGGCAACCGACACTCAACTTGACCTCAACACTGTGCTACCCGAGGCATTGGATGAACAGGACATCTGCGTGCAGCAACTGACCGCCGGTCTTCAGTCCCGGGAGGGCGTCATGAATGCCCACGTCAAACGCGCAGACGGCACCGGAGCAGCCCAGCTGTGCGTGCACTTCGAACCGGACGTTATCAGCCTGCAGCGGATCCGTGAACTGACCGTGTCCCTGGGGGCACGAGTGGACAGCGACTTCGGCCACCTCAGCGTCGGAGTAGACGGCATCTCGCGGCCGGCCCGGGCGCGGCTGCTCGAGCAGCGGCTGCGCAGCTTGGACGGCGTAGTGGAGGCCCATGCGTCAGCCACCGGTTCCGTCTCCGTCGAATACCTCACCGACCGCACCTCGGACCAAGCGATCCTGGAACTCCTCGAGCACTTCGGGACACCGCGAACCGGCCAGCCCGGCACTACAGAAAGGCTCGAGTCAGGTGCTGCCCCATTGTCCGCGCACGAGACAGAAGGGCACAAGAAGGATGATCACAAGCACGGCGGGATCTTCGGTGAGCGAAGCGAACTGATCTTCGCGGTTCTGAGCGCCCTTACCCTCGCGACGGGCTTCTTGCTCGGGCTGAGTTCCTCTGTTCCGGACGCCGTCTCGACGGGGCTGTACATCGCAGCCTATTTCTTCGGCGGCTACTTCACGCTCAAGGAAGCCATCCAGACGGTGATGGCCAAGCGATTCGAGATCGACTTCCTGATGCTGGTCGCAGCTGCCGGCGCCGCAGTGCTCGGGGAACTGGCCGAGGGCGCCCTGCTGCTTGCGTTGTTTAGCATCGGCCACGCCTTGGAGAGCTACGCCATGGGACGCGCCCGGCGCGCCATCCAGGCCCTGGCGGAACTCGCTCCGGTGAGCGCGATCGTGAAGCGCGACGGCACCGAACAGGAGATTCCGGTGGGGGAGCTGCGGCTTGGTGACACCGTCATCATCAAACCCAACACTCGCATCCCCTCGGACGGTTTCGTCGTCGTCGGCCAAAGCAGTGTGGATCAGTCAGCTGTGACCGGCGAGAGCATCCCGGTCGACAAGGCCCCGATCAGGCCGGGCGATTCCCGTGTCGAACAGGACATACCCGCGGAGAGCCGCATCTACGCCGGCACAGTCAACGGACCAGGCGCACTCGAGATCGAAGTGACCCGGCTGTCCAAGGATTCCACGCTCGCCCGCGTAGTGCGGATGGTCAGCGAAGCCCAGGCCCAAACGTCCCCGACCCAACGCTTCACGGACCGGTTCCAGCGCGTGTTCGTCCCCGCCGTGCTGATCCTCGTCGTCGTGCTGCTCTTTGCCGGCTTTGTCATTGACGAACCGTTTTCCGCCACGTTGTACCGCGCCCTGGCTGTTCTGGTCGCCGCGAGCCCCTGCGCGCTGGCCATTTCGACACCGAGCGCGGTTCTGAGCGGGCTGGCCCGTGCCGCACGCGGCGGGCTGCTCATCAAGGGCGGCGGTCCGCTGGAAAACCTCGGCACCCTGCGTGCGATTGCCTTCGACAAAACCGGCACCCTCACGGCAGGCAAACCGGAGCTGACTGATGTCGAACCGGCTGACGGCGTCAAGGAATCCGAGCTGCTCAGCGTCGCCTGGGCTGTCGAGTCGCAGAGCGACCACCCTCTGGCCTCCGCTATCGTGACGGCGGCCCGCACCCGACTGGACGGAACACCCCTCCTTTCCGCCGGAGCAGTCACCAGCATCACCGGCCGTGGAGTCAGCGCACTGATCGATGGTGAAGAGATTCACATCGGCAAGCAACGGCTCTTCACGGAAATCGACGGAGCACCGCTAACGAAGAACATCACCGACTCCACCGCCCGGCTCGAGGCGGCAGGGCGGACCACCATGGTGGTCCGCCGGGGATCCCGGTACCTGGGCGTCCTCGGCCTGATGGACACGCCCCGGGACTCCGCGGCGACGGTCGTTACGCAGCTGCGTGCCGCCGGCATCCGTCACATGATCATGCTCTCCGGTGACAACCAAACCGTCGCGAACGCGGTCGCCGGGAAGCTCGGACTCGACGAGGCCCGCGGTGATCTCCTGCCCGAAGACAAGGTGAAGGCCGTGATCGACCTGCGCACCAGGGAACACAAGGTCGCCATGGTCGGCGACGGCGTCAATGACGCACCGGCCATGGCCAACGCCACCGTAGGAATCGCCATGGGCGCGGCCGGCTCCGATGTCGCCATGGAAACCGCGGATGTAGCCCTCATGGGTGACGATCTCGAACGGCTCCCCTTCGCCGTGAACCTGAGCCGCCAGTCCAGCCGGATCATCCGCCAGAACCTTTGGGTCAGCCTGGGTGTCGTCGCCGTCCTCATCCCGGCAACCATCACAGGGATCTTCGGGATCGGCCTCGCTGTCTTGGTCCACGAGGGATCAACCCTACTGGTGGTGGCCAACGCACTGCGCCTGCTAGCCTACCGGGAGCCCAAGACCAAGTAACACTTTCCGACGTGCCTCATCTTCATTGCGCGCGAGGGATTGCTTGCTGCCTCAGCTACTTAGAGCGCGAAGCTTGCCTGTGTGGAAGGCAAAATTCCGATGGCCGCCAGGCGACATGTCACGAACAAGCTGCGTACTGCGTATCGGCAGGCGTCCAAGATCGACCGGGGCCGTATCCTTGATGAGGTGATGGCGACGACGGGAATGAGCCGCTCGAGGCGGATGCGCACTGGCTCGGCGCTGCCTGACCCTGCCGAGCAGGTCAGTAAGCGGCGGCTGCGACCGGAAGGGCTACAGCGACGAGTCCCTGCTGCCGGAGCATGTGTGGGCGCTGATGGGATGTCTGCGGGAAGTGCCTGACCGTGATTCTCGGCTTGTGACTGCCGCTACTGGCCGAGGTGGGCGATCTGGACAAACCCTTCGTCACCGTGCAGAGCTCGCCCTGCTTGGCGAGCTCTGCACGGTGGTCTCGGCGCGGTTGAACTTCTTCACCTCGACGAAGAAGCCCACCGGGTATGCCACGACCGCCGACGGGCGCCGCAAACGCGTCTACGACACCCTTGGAAACGTCGACCCGTCGAGCCCAAACGATCAGATAACTGCAAGCCCTCGCGCCCACAAAGCGTGAGGCACCAACTCACCCCTCGCACTCACTTTTCAGTGAGGAACCTCGCTTTCGTGCCGATCACTTCCCTCATGTCCCGTCGGCGGCGGTAACCTGCTTGAATTCCAGTCATCGTCGCAACACCCTGAACGTGAGGGTGTAATGGTCAACCGGCTGACGGGTCTAGAGAATGTGCAGTACAAGTCGAAAGAGCGGAGGAGTTTTTCGCCGGTTGGATCGTGGGGGGTGCGGTCTTTGCCCTCGCGGCCGGGTCAGGGCTCAGTGTTAACGCGTGCTATCGCTGGCGTCGGGAGGCCACTTGCTCTATCCCACGGGCGAAGAGCAGGTCGTGCGCGAGCTCGGGTTCGGGTTCGTGAGGATCACTTGTTATAAATGGGCGCATCAGGCGGGGATTTTCACCGCCACGGACACCGCGCCCAACGTGCACAGTTCCAACGCCTCCGCAGCGATGCTGTCAGCGGCGAGCTCCTTCACGAGCGGGTAGAGCCTTTTCCAGGCAGGTTAGCCTGCGACAGGTACACCGCAGCCCAGCGAAGAACTTCGACCTCCCGCTCGAGCAGCCGGATTCGATTCCGGGCCTCTCGAAGCTCGGTCGACTCAGTCTGGCTCTGACAAGGCTCCGAGCCGTCATCGACCGTGGAACCGCTGGAACCGCTTCTGCAACGTCATCGTGTGAACACCAAAGTCTTACGCAATCTGCTTGATCGTCACACCAGACTCACGGTTACGCGCAACACGAACGACGACGTCGCGGAAATCACGGGGATAGGGCTTAGGCACAGCAACGTCCTTCAGGCCACCCTCTCTGGCTAGCCAACTCAGATGTCACCTACCCGTGCAGCGGACCCATCCGGCCCGATCTCAATGAAACCAATTTCAGGACCGGGAATCGCAAACGGAAACATGTGGCGGTTTTCCTTTCGATCGGGTGAGTGCTGTCGTGAAGCGCGGTGCTGGTCTGGGGCCTGTTTACGAGCCAATCTTCGCTTTCATCCAGACGTACGGATCAGTCGGAGTGACTCCGTCAAGGAGGATCTCGAAATGCAGGTGAGGGCCAGTGCTGATGCCCGTGTTACCCACCTGGCCGACGAGATCGCCTACTGAAACCCTGTCGCCAACTGCTAGTGGCGATGAACCTTCGACCATGTGGGCATACCGGCTACTAATAATCTGACCATCGATCTGGTGGGTGATTATGAGGTTGGTCCCGTAGTCCGCATCATTTGCGCCCACTTGAGTGACTATGCCGTCGGCGATGGCCTGAATCGGAGTACCCAATCCAGGAGTGATGTCGATGCCTTTGTTGAAGACCGGGCATCCATCGCAAGTGCGGTATCCAAACCCGCTGCTGATTGGGGCCCCCACCAAGAAAGGCCACTGGATCAGCGAGTTTGGGTCGTTAGTGAACGTGTCGGCAGTGAGCGAGTATGGTGCTGCCCCAGGGACCGCCTTGATTGCGCTGAAGCTATCACGTTCCGGAAAGTCGTCCTGTCGTGTCGGGCGTGTGTCCGCGACACTCAGCGACTGTATCGGCACAGATTGGCTAGCAAATACTTCGGTTGCGCCGCTCTCTGGCGTCGCGTACGCCGGTAGTAGGTACGTGCCCGCCAGCAACGCGATTAGAATGATCGCGATACCACCCCTAGCACCGCTGCGCGCGGGGCGCCAAGTAGTTGCCCCCTCAGGCAGGCGGCGTGGTGATGCTGCACGGGCCAACGTTTCCGAGGATCTGCGGCCTCGCGAGCGTTGTGCGTCGCGCTCGAACTTGAGACTTTGGCGACGAGTAACTGCTCCCCGAGGAGCATGGTTGCGGTAGTTCATTGTGTCCAAACTGCGTGACGAGTGGCGCCGAGAGTAAATACGGGCGGCACTCCCGGAAAAGATGGTGCTGAAGAGGATGAACTGACTGGGCATCACGTGCCTGTACTGGGCTCCCGAAAGAACCAAGCCCGTGTCGGGCAAAGCGGCTACGGGTCCGACTGTTCTAATCCTCAATCACGTTCTCTTCTATTGGTCGAATGTCGTGAATCGCTTCAGCGCGTGCGAAATTTATGTAGCACAGCTGGGCGAACGCGAATCAGGTTCGACTAATAGAAAGGATCAGGAGCGAAGGTCGAGACGCCGGAACTTGTACAAAAAGGCGCTGCATTACGCTCTGGAATACCTGCCTCGGGCTTTCCAAATCGAGGCGCAAAAAGTGGAAGAGTATGAAAAACACCGAGACTAAAAGTGCGAGCACACATGCCACAGCTACCAGGTCGTGGACGGGACCGCAGGTCTCTATGCACACATCACTTAAAGCAGAATCCCCTTGAACTGCCAAGAGTATTGGCGACCCCACAGTTGAAGAACTCACAGCGTGAGGTGTTGGCACCTGAGATTCTGCAAGGAAAAAGTGCACCGCAAGTAGGGCGATGAGAGCCGCGGGAACTACGATGAGGGCAATCCCGACGCGCCTCCAGCGGGATTGCGGACGGTGCGAAAAAGCCAGCGTTTCACCCATCAAGCCGTCCCTCTCCTTTCACAAAGTACTAGCTTAATGGCCACCTGTACCTCGAAGCTGTCAAATAGCCGAACGGTCCCTCACCCTAGGGATTGCGAGCTAGATATTCGCGGGTACGGTGCGTCCACGTCGCCAACTGTTGAACATCCGCGACCTTTCGTGCAGACCACCGCAATCGTGGGGACTACCGAACCAACGATGCAGAAAGACGATAGCCTCAGCCACTGATGAGTTTGTGAGATAATTCTCGGATCAACGAAAACCTTCCACTCACTCAATTTATCGACTACAGCTAGAGCAGAACGCCACGGGCCGGTGTCGTCGTCTCGGATCGCAGACGCACAGCCTCTCGTTCGTAGGTTCCATTTTATTCATACCGTTTTCTACCATGCCAACTTCTTCGAGTCGCTTACTCAACGCTGTCGCTGCCTCAGCAGTTTCTGGTGAGGCCAGCCCTCGGACGCTCGTACTTTTTCTCAGAGGACCTGCCAATTCCTTGATGCCGGGCAACAGCGAACGCCAAAAGAATGGAGCTCCGCAAGTATGAATGCCGACTGGGTGAGCATTCCTGATTCCCCTCCAAGCCTTGGCCAGTTCCTCGCTTTCGACCTCCAACCGGTGCCTCTTATCCCCATCATTGGCGTGGCACTGGCCGCGGTGTATTTGCTGGGAGCCGTTCGGCTTTGGGCAAGCGGACGTCCGTGGCCAGTGTGGCGAACTCTCACGTTCCTGTTGGGATGTTTGATAATTGTCATTGTCACGGGACTTGGCGTTGAAGGCTATGGCTACGTAATGCTGTCCGTATTCATGTTCCAGCAGTTGACCCTGATGATGCTTGTGCCCCCGTTACTCATACTTGGACTGCCAGGAACGCTGCTCCTTCGCGCAACCCCTCATCACGGCTTGGGGCGCTTTGTGCTCCGCTTTGCATTCATCGGACTCCGAAGCCGAGGCAGCCGGTGGCTGTTGCATCCTGTCGTTACCGTCCCGCTTTTCTTGTTCTTCTTCTATGGTCTTTATCTCGCAGGTTTAGCTGACCTGATTCTCGCTCTTCCGTTTGGCCATCTCGGCTTAGAACTCAGTTTCCTCGCCGCGGGAATTCTCTTCACAATTCCTATCCTCAGCGACGACCCGCTGCCTGTTCGGATGTCGTTCCCAGCCCGAGTGCTTGACCTCACCGCCGAGGTCGCACTTCACGCGTTTTTCGGTGTAATCGTCATGATGAGCCCCTTCCTGCTTGCCGACTCCTTCGGCACGCCTCCACCGTCAATGGGCGTCAACCCGCTCGCCGATCAGGGCATCGCAGGGGGGCTTGCCTGGTCATACGGGGAAGCTCCTACCGTCCTCATGATGCTCTACATCCTTCGTCGGTGGTTCCACGACGATACCTCGAAGGCGGCTCTAGCCGACCGGCGATCCGATGTGCACGGCGATACCGAACTGGACGCCTATAACGAGTACCTCGCGGAACTACGTAATCGTGAACTCAGACGCCCGTGGTGAGAATCGCCAAAGAAGATGATGCTTATTCACAAGGGAGCAACGGTCCGCAACAAGGAAATTGACCCGAGAATTTGTCTTTCGGGCGTGGGCTAGCAGGTCGCTCATGGGCGGGACGCGGTCTGCTGCGCCGTCTAGTTGACGTCTGAAATAGCTTGCCCGGGGCCCCCATCGTCCACTGGGCCTTGTTGGATCCACGGAGGCCTGAAGTTCGGGTACCACCGTAGTCAATGCTTCGCTGTCAGCGGACCGAATAACTTCTGGCTGACGGATTTCACTGAGCACCAGAACGATGATCACAAACTGCACTTGCACACCAACTCGCAGATTCCCCTGAACCGAGATCGTCGGCTACGTGATCGAATTGCAGAAGAACTCTCGTTGGGCAGTTAGACCGTGCAAACTAGCAGCCATGCAGCGGTGAAGCTCGGCCGGCCGGGTCCTATGGTGCACTCGGGTTGTGGTCAGCGGCGGGTTTGGGTTCGCGGGGACAGCAACGTACCTAAAATGAACAGTGCTACCCCTGCGGTGATGAATACGTCGGCAAGATTGAATGTGGGAAACCAGCCGGTATGTAAGTAGTCGACGACACCGCGCCCGTCGAGCCTGTCAATGAAGTTGCCAAGCGCACCACCGAGAAGCAGCGCCGCGCCCGCACGGGAGAGCGCGGTCATGGTCGGAGCAACAGAGACCGTGTACCAGATCAGCCCAATGATTATCAGGCCGGTTCCCGCGATGAGAACCCCGGCAGGAAGATTAGTCCCAAGGCTGAACGCAACCCCCGAGTTGTAGAGCAGCCTAATGTTCATCAGTCCCAGGTCGACGACGTTCCCACGGAAAAGTAGCGCTTCGACGAGTGCTTTGATTGCTAAATCGGTGGCAGCTATGAGTACCGCACTGACCAGCAGCACGGTTCTAATCCTGCGCGCGGATCGGGTGGGTGTTTTGGGCATGGAAGTTGTGGCGCTCATACGGTCGACTCCAAAGCCGAGGCGAATTGGCTTTCCTTTAGGGTAGTTTTACGGGTGATCTGGCCGGCCCGGACGCCATTGCCAATCACGACAATTTCGGCAAGTTCGTGGATCAGGACCACTGCGGCAAGACCCAGAACCCCGAAAAGTGCGAGGGGGATTAGCACCGCGATCAGAAGCAGGGACAGACCCACGTTTTGGAACATGATGCCCCTGGTCCTGCGCGCGTGATCGAGCACCTGGGGCAGGTGGTTAAGATCCTCGCCCATGAGAGCGATGTCCGCCGTTTCGATGGCGACGTCGGTCCCCATGGCGCCCATGGCGATGCCAGTATCGGCCGTTGCCAAAGCCGGAGCATCGTTGATGCCGTCGCCGACCATCGCGGTGCCCTGTCGGGCCTTGAGCGTGCGGATGATCTCCGCCTTATCCTCAGGGCGCAGATCCGCATAGATCTCTGGGATGCCTGCCGCCTTGCCGAGTGCAGTGGCGGTGATGATGTTGTCACCAGTCAGCATCGCGATAGTGTAGCCGGACGCCTTGAGCCGGGTGACGACCTCGCGGGCCTCGGGACGCAGCTCGTCACGGACCGCGATCGCACCGATTACCAGCCCGTCGTCCTCAATTAAAACCGCGGTGGCACCCGCATGCTGCATCCGTTCGATGTCGGGGGCCAGTGGCCCGGCGTCGATCCAGCCCGGACGCCCGAGCCGGACGATCCGACCCTCCAGCCGACCTTCCAGGCCAGCACCGGGAACAGCGTCCACGTCCGTGACGGCCGCACGGTCCAGGGTCGCAGCGAGGATGGCGCGAGCCAGAGGGTGCTCACTGCGGGATTCGAGGCCTGCGGCGAGAGCGAGCACGTGCTGGCGGGTCGCGGTCTCGGTGACCGCGATGTCGATCACGGCTGGCTTGTTGCGTGTGAGGGTTCCTGTTTTATCCAGTGCGATGGTGCGGATCCTGCCGAGGGTTTCGAGAGCACCTCCGCCCTTGATCAGCACCCCGAGGCGGGTGGCCGCACCCACGGAAGCGACGACGGTGACAGGTACTGAGATGGCCAGGGCGCACGGCGAGGCTGCAACTAGGACTACGAGGGCACGCTCAAACCACAGCAGCGGTTCGCCGACGATGAAGCCGTAAAGGATTATCAGGGCTGCAACGATCAGGATGCCAGGAACGAGCTTGCTGGCGATCGAGTCGGCCAGGCGCTGGCCCGGGCCTTTGCGGGACTGCTCGGCCTCGACGATGTGGACTATCCTCGCCAGCGAGTTGTTCTCGGCTGTGCTGGTGACCTCGACTTCGAGCGGGCCTGTTCCGTTGATGGACCCGGCATAGACCTCGGTTCCAGGCCCGGCCTCAACCGGGACAGATTCCCCGGTCAGTGCCGAGGTGTCCAGGGAGGTCCGGCCCGTGATGATCCTGCCGTCGGTGGCCAAGCGTTCCCCGGGCCGGACGACCATGCGGTCCCCCTGGGCGAGCTCTGTCGGGGCGACGGTGGCTTCCGCGCCGTCTCGCAGGATGGTCGCCTCAGCCGGGACCAGATCCAACAATGCGCGCAGGCCTCGGCGGGTTTTCGTTAAAGAGTATTCCTCTAGCCCCTCGGAGATCGCGTAGAGGAAGGCGAGGGTTGCCGCTTCCTCGACCTGCCCGAGCACGACCGCGCCGACGGCAGCGATGGTCATCAGCGTGCCGACCCCGATTTTGCCTTTCGCGAGACGCCGAATTGTGGAGGGGACAAACGTCCAGGCGGCAACTAGCAGCGCCGCGATTTCCAGAGGCAGCGTCAGCCATTGCGGGCCACCCAACAACCCCGCGATCCACGCCACGATCAGCAGCCCACCGGAAATCGCAGCGGCCCGGATCTCGGTCACGTGCCAGAATCCTACGGCTTTCTCTGGTTCGTTGGCTCCTCCGGTTTTGGCCTGTTCATCGCTGCAGCCGCAGGCATCGCTCATCGGGCACTCTCCTTCGTAAGTGAGGCGACGCCGACACTGCCCGTGCCGTAATTTGGGCACAGGCTGACCGCGCTACCGGTGGCAGCGAGGAGGACCTCGGCCTGGGCAAGCATGTCCATGAGTTCCGGGCGTGCGAGTGAGTAGTACACGCTGCGTCCCTGTACTCGACCCTGAACAAGGCCGCAGTCGCGCAGACACGCCACATGCGCCGACACCGTGGACTGGGCTAGGCCGAGTTCGCCGACGAGATCGCCTACTCGCACCTCCCCGCCGGTCATTCGCATCACGATGCTAAGGCGGGTCGGGTCGCTGAGGGAATTGAACAGCGCCACGGCAGGATTGAGCTGTCCGCACGCGCCCACTTGGGCCTCATTTTCAATCGTCATCTGACGATTATAGCGCCAATTCGGGATGTTGCGACTTGCGGGTATGAGCAAGGGTGAGCATCACTGTGTGTCAGCTCCATTGCAGCGCTACTGATCTTCAGCAACCATGAACGCTTCAGGCGCGACCCTGCTCAACGACCGTCAAGGGAACCCTCGTCCTCGTCACATTCGCGGTACGTCGAGAGTTCTGCTCGCGAACCTGCTATGACGTTCTCGGCGGGTAGATCGTCTCTGGCGTTCCTCACAAACTGAGTGGACTAATCTTCATAGATATTGCCTTCCCTGCCCACCAACCCGATGACAGGATCTTCACAGTGAAACCCCGCAACTCAGAGTCACCGATGCCTCCCGCCGCCCGCAAAGACCTCACAGTGAAGCAGCAACGTGCTGAGAATCGTGCTGTAAAGGTCGCCGCTCTCAAAAAGAAGCAGGCCGCGGAAAAGCGCAATCGCCTAATCGGCATCGTGACGGGCATAGTCGCAGCGGTCGGTGTTCTGGCCCTGATCGTCACCATTGTTGTCACGAACGGCACCCCAAAAGTGAGCCCGGATGCCATCGAAATCACCGGATTGCAGAACTATCCCGATGTCGTCGCAGGACATGTCGAAGGCGTGGTCGACTACGCGCAGAGCCCTCCCGCCGGCGGCGAGCACGCCCCAGCCTGGCTCAATTGCGGAATCTACACCGAACCCGTTCCCAACGAGAACGCCGTGCATTCACAAGAGCACGGCGCTGTCTGGGTCACATACAACCCGGATCAGGTAACGGGCGACGATCTGAAGGCACTCCAGGATGCTGTGCCGTCGACTTTCTCGGTACTCTCCCCCATGTCCGACCTTCAGTCCCCCGTCGTTATCTCGGCGTGGGCGAATCAGGTAGAGCTGGACGGCGTTGACGATCCTCGGCTTCAGGACTTCGTCGACAAATTCTGGCAGGGCGGCGACGCGCCTGAGGCGGGTGCCTCCTGCTCCGGTGCGATCGATGGCCCAGGGCGGATCGCGTGAATGACGCAGCAGATGCGCCGTTGAGGCGGCCTATGCCGCAAGTAGTCGCCGCAGTGCTCGCCGCGGTCCTGTTGCTGATCGCTGGGATCTTTCTTGGGCGCCTGGTATTCCCGGTAGCACCATCAACCCCATCGACGACGAGCGCAGAAGCCGGCTTCGCACGTGACATGCAGGTTCACCATCAGCAAGCGATCGAAATGTCTATGATCATCCGCGAGAAGAGCAACAACGAAGAGATCCGCACGCTCGCGTACGACATTGCTACCGCTCAGGGGCAGCAGGCGGGCCAAATGTACGGTTGGTTGACGATGTGGAAGTTGCCGCAAGCTTCCGCCGAACCCTCGATGACATGGATGATGCAGCCGACGCTCGATGGCAGCCCAAGCGACATGGGTTCCGCACCCCACTCGGAAATGGTGATGCCCGGCCTAGCCACCTTTGAGCAGATGGAGGAGCTGAGGACAAGCACTGATAGCTCCGACGCAATTTTCCTTAAGCTCATGATCGCGCACCACACCGGCGGGGTCGAGATGGCCCAAGCACTCCTCGACCGGTCGACCAATGAGGTCGTAACCTCTCTTGCGGAGAGAATGGTGCGCACCCAGAAGAGCGAAATGACCTACATGAAGGAGCTCCTGGCTGCACTGTAGTTACAACGATCGGTCGCAAGGAGTCCGAGCGCAAGCTCCGGCATCCAACTCTCTGCCGAGCATGTGGTCACTATGTTGGCCGAGACGAGGGGCCCTGCTAGCGTGTGGATTAGGTTCGTGCACACGGAGGCGAAATATTCTCTCCAGTTGATTCGGATCAATGGGCTCCAGCGCGACGATGTTTCTTGCAGTGGCCTAGTGCTCCGTTTGTATCGTTCACCCAAAACGGCAGCTGCTGGCGGGGCGTTCGCCGATGCATTCGACTCATCGAATACAGCGAACATTGGTCTCTCGGTCTTTACGTCGCCATCGCTCAACCCGCCGTAGCGACCATCTTGATTGAGCACCCCCTCTCGCTATCGCCGTTTACGACTTTCGGATACTCTGCGCGTGCCTGTTTATGCTCTCCGAACCCACAGGCCTCGGAGTTTGCGAGCCGCAGACTACGACCACCAACAACAGCGCGCCTGCGAAGTATGCAAGAATGTTCAGATATGGGATCGAGATTTATTGGAGCGCTGGCTCGAATGGAAGTCATCGAACTGCCAACGTCAAGATCGCGCTCCTGCGGGAATTCTAGGGAGACGGACCACACCAAATTTTTAGGGAGAGGCTGAGCTATGGGCTCTGATCATTCACATGCTTCTGCAGTGAGCGCGGCTGGGCAGCATCGCAAACCGCTGTTCATTGCGTTCGCGCTGACGGCGACATACATGATTGTCGAATTCATCGCCGGTTTCACCTTCAATTCACTAGCTCTCATCTCCGATGCCGCACACATGGGCACCGATGTTCTTGGTCTCGGCATGGCATTGACAGCGATAACCTTGGCATCTCGGCCGACCACGACGCAACGAACCTACGGCTTTTATCGGCTTGAGGTCCTCGCCGCCCTAGCAAACGGTATCCTCCTGTTCGCTGTCGCAGGGTATGTCCTCATCGAGGCTATAAAGCGTTTCAGCAATCCTCCCGAAGTGCCAGGACTGCCCCTATTTATCGTGGCGTTCATCGGTTTAGTCGTCAACCTGATCAGTTTCAGACTCTTGATGGCGGGGTCCAAGGAGAGCCTAAACCTCAAAGGCGCATACTTGGAAGTCTTCGCGGATCTATTGGGTTCCGTCGGAGTTATCGTTGCCGCAATCATCCTGTATACAACGGGATGGCAATACGTTGATCCAATCATTGGGGTCGGCATCGGATTGTTCATCCTCCCTCGTACCTGGAAGCTCACGAGTCAGGCCCTGCGGATCCTGATGGAGGTCGCCCCTCCGCATCTTGATATCGAAGAAATTCGTCGCGAGATTCTGGCACTTCCGGGGGTGGCAGAGGTGCACGATCTGCATGTGTGGACAATCACGTCAGGTTTGGAAAGCGCCAGCGGGCATGTGGCAATCGATTCCGACAGTGATTATCAGGATGTACTCGATGCGGTTCTCGGACTGCTGGACGAGCGCTACAACATCTCTCACGCAACAATCCAATGTGAACCGAGAGAGTACAACGAGACGACCAACGCAGTATAGTTATGGAGGAAATGTGTATCCAGTTGGACATATGAGCAGACGCAAAGTGAACCAAGACAGACAAACGGTGCCTCGGGTTCCACCCGCGATCGCTCTCGCGCGCACCGTAAATGCCGAGCATGTCCAGACTGCTAGATCGAACATGCCGTTGGAAGCTGACATCGCAAACTTGGCTGACGTATTCAAACTATTGGGCGAGCCGAGCCGAGTTCGGATCCTGATCGCTTTACTCAACGGTCCTATGTGTGTTCGTGATTTGGCTGCAGCCATCGACCTCAGTGAATCTGCGGCGTCCCACGCACTTCGTTTGTTGCGTGCGCACCGAGTCGTCGAGGTGCACCGGAGCGGACGCGTAGCCCACTACGAACTCGCGGATTCCCATGTGCGAGTTCTGTTGGAACTGGGACTCGAACACGTAGACCACACGATCATGCTGCATGCAGCGCCTCCTACAGCACCCAGTGGAACATTCAGCGGTCAGACGCTCTGTTAGCCGAACCACTATCGCAGCGTGGAGTGCGGGCGCTAGCCCTTCAACGTTTAGCTGGGTCACGCCGTCGACGCTGAAGCCGGCTGAACCTTTCGGGGTGAGTGCGACGTGAGCGTTCAGCCGTGGGGCGTCAGAGCGGCGTGGCTGACCTGAAATAGGGATGCCTGATGCCCGTGTTGAACAAACACCAGGTGAAGATTCGGCCGAATTCCTTACCGTCGTCGGTCTGGACTCGTTCGTCAACGAACAGCAGCTTAGAGAGCACATGATCCATGAAATTTAGGTAGCCCCCGGCTTAGTGCCCTGAGCATTGGATCTCATATGGCCTGTAGCGCTCGGACGCTGGGGCCGACTGAACCCGACTACGTTCCGGTTCGTCCATCGCCGGGCAGGTTGATCGTGATGGCACCAGTGCGCTTCACATACGAGGCAACGTAGTGCGATCCGAATCGCGCCTGAGGCGCGACCTACGGACGCGCTAAATTATCACAGGCTACGACGCGTACGGCGAATGGTGCGGCACGCTGAATCGATTGCTCAGTTCTGCGAACCGCCCATCTTCAATCAGTTTGCGCCGTGTGAAATACGCGGTCCCGGTGCCGGTGTACTAACGGTAATTCGCCGCCACGCTGCCGTCGAATTCCTCGAGTTGTCGAAGTACAGCGAGCTTCTCTTTCGGGCGGAACCCGAGCTCCCTCTCTGGTCTCAGTCGAACAGGTTGCTGAGCCAACTTTCCTTCCGTCTGCCGTATTGCTCGCGTTGCGACCCGTGACTCTGATGACCGTGACCACTGCTTCGCCTAGGCGGTTCTTGCTCGTATGGAGCCGAGGAGGCTTCAGCCTGCGAGCGCTCCACGATCTTGTCGAGTTCTCCTCGATCTAACCAGACTCCTCGACACTGCGGGCAGTAATCGATCTCGATTCCGGATCGTTCGGAAAGAAGCAACGTCTCGCCATCGTTAGGACACTTCATCTGACACCAATCTCTTGCGGGACGGCGGATCCCGTCCAGACTCGTCAACGTTTGTTGCCGTCGACTAATCTTCCAATAAGTAGGTTGATTGATGGCTGTGAAACGTCTTCCTCAGAATTGATCGATGCGGTCGACTCATTTTGACTACCGGTCGAATCTCAACGACTAAGCACGTGGAGGGGATGCGAGCGAGGTCATACTCTCTCGGAGTACAGACGGACAGCAGCGGGACTGGGCAAATATCGCCGAAGTCCGACTGGACGAGGGCGCAGCCATAGCCATCAGCCTCGAACAACTCTGGTACGAATAGCTTTCTCGATCGTCGTTGAAGTAGTCCTTCCGGTGCTGGAGCCCGTCGTTTTGCAGAATGACACCGTCGATGACCTAGATCTTCGACGAGCAGGTGTAACTCTTCGGAGTCGATCCGGTGTGAGCATTCGACCTTGCCGTTGAGGCAGGGTGTGAGCTCGAGGAGTCATGTCAAAATGAGCTCGTAAATTTGTTCACGGCATTATTTCACAGTGCGTGCCGCGAAGTAGTTGGTCAGCAGCTGCTGCAGCGCCGGCGAAGATCCCGCTCGCGGTGATCTCAGCAATCCAACAGCCGCCGGCCGCCGAACCTATCGAGTGGGCTGCGTTTGGATACTTAGCCGTGGTGAGTATGTTCCTCGGTTTCTTCGCGTGGTACCGCGGACTCGCAATCGGGCCGATGGCGCAGGTCAGCCAGGTGCAATTGGTGCAACCGGTATTGAGCATCGCCTGGGCCGCTCTGATTCTCGGGGAGGAGCTCACGGTTCCGACCATCATCGGCGGTGCGGTCGTGACTCTCTCCGCCGGGGTGGCAGTTCGCATCCGCTCCTCCGCTACCCTTAGAGCATGAAGACCATCTCTGTTGTCGCCGTTCTCGGCAAGCTTGCTCTCGTCGCAATGGGCGGGATCGTTGCGCTCACCGGTGTCATCCTTCTTGTGAACCTTGCCGTGCCGAGTCTGCTCGCCGGCTTCACGCACTAACAACCCCGCGATTCTTTCGGTGACTCCTGCGCAGGAGTTCTAGGCTAAGAGCCAACCGAAGGAGAACGTGATGCGTGAATCCACTGATGTGGTCAGGCAGATCACCGTCGCAGCGAGCGCAGTTTTCGCCCTCGTCGGGGCCTTCGTCGGCTCTGGTGCCGCGGGCGGGACTCCGATTCAGGATGCTGCGGGCGGTGCGCTCAGCGCCGACGCCACCGTCATCGCCCCCGCCGGTTCAGCGTTTGGCATCTGGAGCGTCATCTACTTCGGCCTCATCGCGTACGCCGTATGGCAAATGTTGCCGAAGCAGTCAAGCACCGAATTGCACCGCCGCGTCGGCTACTGGGTTGCTGCCTCGCTGGTTCTCAATGCGGTCTGGATTCTCTCCATCCAATACGGCCTGCTTGCACTTAGCGTTCCCGTGATCATCCTGCTGCTGATTGTGCTCATCAAGGCATACCTGACCACCGTGAACTTGCCCGCAGCTGGCGCGATCGATGCGATCGTCACCGATGGCACCATTGGCCTCTATCTCGGGTGGGTGTGTGTTGCGACCGCAGCGAACATCACGGCGTGGCTGGTCGCTATCGGATTTTCCGGGTTCGGAATCCACGAAGACGTGTGGGGTGTGGCCATCATCATCGTCGCCGGAGCAGTGGGCATCGCCCTCGCCGCTCGCGGCCGCGCCCACTTTGCGCCATCTCTTTCGCTCAGCTGGGGGCTCGCGTGGGTCGCCGTCGGCAGGCTTACCGGAGACCGGATCTCAGAACCCACCGCGGTTGCCGCAATCATCGCTGTCGCCGCCGTACTTACGAGCGCAACAGTATTCGCAGTTGCAAGGCTGCGCTCCGAGCAAACCCAACCTGCGAGTGGTTAAGGCTGCCGACAACACCCCTTGTGTTTGAGCCGGCAGCCTCCAAAAATTTCGGAGGGCGAGCGCGCTAGCGTCGCTTCTTCTGCTTCAGATCCTTCTCGTGCACCGGCTCCTCGCCAGATGCGCGACGCTCGGCGTAGTAGTCGCGCGCCTCGTTTTGGCGAATGGCTTCGGCACCCGAGGCGATCGGTGCACGCACCAACTCGTCGGTGAGACCAAACGCGGCAACGAGATCCAGAGCCTGCGGGCGCAAGCGCGGCAGCAAGCGGTCATCGATGTAGTCGGTGATCGCCTGAGCACGGTTCGTCGAGATGCGACCGTGCATGAGGTACCACGCGAGGTTCTTCTCGATCAGCGAGAAGCCGAAGAGGTCACGCAACCAGGTCATGACCTTCGCGGTGTCCTTATCCTCGATCTTCTCGAGGGCCCGAGTGAACGCCTCCCACTGCAGCAGCTCGGCATGCGCGTAGGCCGTCATGATGAGCTGATTCTGGTGACTGTTGAAGAGAGCGGCAGCCTCAGCCTGCGGAAGCTTCGTCGCCGGACGCAGCTTGCCCGCGACATCCGCCACCATCGTCTCCACGCGATCCGTCAACAACTGGCGCTGTGAATCAGTGTCGCGCACATACCCGATCGACCGGGCGGTGGAACCGAAGTCAACAACGTTCTGCGCAAAACGGCGCAAGCCAGTGCGGTTCACGGCGGCGTCGCTAACCTGATCGGCAACGTACTGGGCGAGCGCTCCCGGATCTGCGCTAGCGAACTTGCGCGAGTAGTCGGTGAGAAGGCGCTTGGCAACCAACTGCAGCAACACGTTGTTGTCACCCTCGAAGGTGGCGTACACATCCATGTCGGCGCGCATCTGGGTGAGACGGTTCTCGGCCATGAAACCAGAACCACCACACGCCTCACGGGCTTCCTGCAGAATGTCGAGGGCAGCCCACGTGCTGAGCGGCTTCAGCGCTGCCGCAATCGTTTCGAGGTCCTGGCGGTCGGCATCAGTGTCGGTTCGACCAGAGAAGACGCCATCAAATTTGTCGAGGAATTCCTCGTGCGCGAACGACATCGCGTAGGTCTGTGCGAGTCGCGGCAGCAGTCGACGCTGGTGACGCTGGTAGTCGAGAATCACTTCTTCTTTGGTGTTGCTGGATGCCGTGAACTGTCGGCGCTCCGAGCCGTACGTGATGGCAATGGTGAGGGCTAGCTTGCTCGCGAGCACTGCGGCGCCATCGAGAGAAACACGGCCCTGAACGAGCGTGCCCAGCATCGTGAAGAAGCGACGGCCGGGGCTGTCGATGTCAGAACTGTAGTCGCCGTTGTCGTCGACACTGCCGTAGCGGTTGAGGAGGTTAGTGCGGGGAACACGGACGTGGTCGAAAGCCAAGCGGCCGTTGTCGATACCGTTCAAGCCGCCCTTGAGACCGTCATCCTCGCCCGAGATTCCGGGAAGGAATCCGTTGTCGTCACGAAGCGGAACGTAAAACGCGTGCACGCCGTGGTTGACGTCCTTGGTGATGAGCTGCGCGAAAACCGTGGCTGCTTTGCCGTGAAGCGCAGCGTTGCCGAGGTAGTCCTTCCAGGCCGCGCGAAACGGGGTGTTGATGACGAACTCGTCGGTGTCGGGGTCATAGGTCGCTGTCGTGGCGATGCTCGCGACATCCGAACCGTGACCGATCTCGGTCATCGCGAAAGCGCCAGGAATCTTGAGACTCATGATGTCGGGGAGCCACTTGTCGTGGTGCTCTTTCGTGCCGAGGTGCAGAACGGCCGCGCCGAACAGGCCCCATTGAACGCCAGATTTGATCTGCAGCGAGGGGTCAGCGAGAACGACCTCTTCGAAGGCCGCAATGTTTCCGCCGTGGTCGTCGTTGCCGCCGAGCTCAGCCGGGAACGCGCGCTGAACGGCGCCGTTATCGACGAGAAGTGAAAGCTGGTGAAGAACCCGTTCACGGTGGTCTTCCATCGACAGCCCGTCAACGCGGTGGAACTCGGGGTTCGACATGAGTGCGCGTGATTCCTTGCGCGCTTTCGCCCACTTGCCCAGAAGATATTCTCCCAACCACTCAACATTGATGGCGGGGTTGCCAGCGGGGGTGGCAGCGTCGTCGCGGGCGGGGATGGATGATTCCGGCGCCGTCTCGGTCGCCGTGTGGTCGTGAACCTGGGTCATGGCTATCTCGATTCCTGAAAGTTCGGTAATTGTCACGGTACGAGCCTTGCGGGCGGGTGCAAAGTGGCTCGTTGACCGTCAACCAAGTGGATGCCGGACCCACCGCATCCCTTTGTGGAAAACCGCAAATCAGCCGCCGTAGCGTTGTGGGAATCATTATTCAGTTGCCGTTGTTCCGCTCCGTGAAAGGATGTAACTATGTCGACTATTACTCTCACCGCAGAAGACTTTGGCCAGACGGTCACCAAAGAAGGAATCACGCTTGTAGATTTTTGGGCCGAATGGTGTGGCCCCTGTAAGCAATTCGGCCCCATTTTTGAGGCCGCGAGCGAAGCTCACCCGGACATCACGTTCGGCAAGGTAGACACCGAAGACCAGCAGGAGCTCGCTGGCGCTGCGGGAATCACCTCGATCCCGACCCTCATGGCGTTCCGTGACGGCGTGCTCGTGTTCTCACAGCCCGGCGCACTCCCCGCCCCTGCTCTCGAGCAGGTCATCGAGGGCGTCAAGAACCTCGACATGACCGAGGTTCACAAGCAGGTTGCTGAACAGCAGGCCGCAGCAGAAGCTGGCGAAGCTCCCGCAGCTCCAGCCAACTAGCCTGCGCTCAACTCCTGCAGACGCCAAAGGGCCCCGCCGACGCATTCGTCGGCGGGGCCCTTTCATAGAAACCGCGAGGTTTAGATCGTGCGTTACTTCAGCGCTGCGGCGATCGCGTCAACGAAGCTGTCGACACCCCAGGGCAGCGAGAGTGCCGTGGGAGGAGAAACCGAAGATACAAGAGCTGCACCTTCGACAGAGACCAACCCGCCAGCAGCGACGGCTGGAATGCTCTGCGCGTAGGGCTGGGCAGCGAAAGCCTCGCCCGCCTCTTGGTTCTCAAAGTATCCGATCAGCAAGTCGCTATCGAGCGCATCGAGCTTTTCGTAGCTGAGCGTGTAGTAGAACGAGGAATCGCCGTTCGAGAGAGCGTCAACGGCTGGAGCGCTTTCGAGACCGAGGTCAATCAAGAACTCCACGCGGGGGTCAGCTGGCTTGTAGACGTAGAAGGTTCCTCCAACGTCATAGGTTGCAGCAAAGGTCTTGCCTGCAAACTCAGGATGCTCGGCAGCTTTCTCGGCAACGATCTCGTCGATGCTCGCGAGCACCTCATCCGCTGCGGTTGACTTGCCCAAAGCGGTGCCGGTGATGCTGATCACATCACGCCACGGGGTGGTCCACGGCAGGTCGGGGTAAGCGACAACGGGTGCGATCTCGCTGAGGAGGTCGTACTGCTCTTCAGTGATTCCCGAGTACGTCGCCAGGATCAGATCCGGCGCAGCTTCGGCGATCTGCTCGTAGGCGGGAGCATCAGCGGTGGCAGGGAAGATAAGGGGAGCATCGCCACCGAGGTCAGCGAGAGCATCCGCGGCCCACGGCAAAACGCCGTTCTCGTCGCCACCGTAGTTCTGTGCCTCCATACCCACAGGAACCACACCGAGCGCGAGCACGGCGTCGCCGCTGCCCCACCCCAGGGTGAGAACCCGCTGGGGTTCGCTCTCGATGACGGTCTCACCGAACGCGTGCTCGATGGTGACAGGGAAAGCGTCGGATGCTGCAGGCGCTTCTGCATCGCCATCTGGGCCGGAAGCAGAGCATCCGCTCAGCGCGATAAGTGCAGCGGTGGCCGCCGCGAGAGCGGCAAGGCGGGGTCGGCGTGACATTGATCTCCTCGATCGAACGATAGGTGCATGGTAAGGATAGGCTTGCCTAACCAATATTCGCAAGCTGGGTGGGGAAAGCGGGACATCTAGGTGGGCAAGGCGCGGTAGCCCTGCGAACTAGCGGCGACCAAGCGGAATCACCATCGGTGAATGCGACACCGGATCATCAATGATCTGAGCCTCAAGGCCGAAAGCTTCGCGCATCCGCTCGGCTGTAACCACTTCAGACGGTGTTCCTTGAGCGAGGATGCGCCCCTCACACATCAGAATCATGTGATCGGCATAGCGTGCCGCTAGGTTCAGCTCGTGCAGCACCATGACAACAGTGGTTCCGCGTTCTCGATTGAGGTCAGCGAGCACGTCAAGCGCATCAAGCTGGTGACGCACATCCAAGAACGTCGTCGGTTCATCAAGCAGCAGGATGTCGGGATTCTGGCTCAACGCCATCGCGATCCACACCCGCTGACGTTGACCGCCAGAAAGCTCTTCGATGCGCCGCGACGCCAACTCGGCAGTATCGGTCGCGTTCAACGCGTGCTCGACAGCCGCCTCATCCGACGGCGACCACTGCTGAAACCAACCCTGATGCGGATAACGCCCTCGCGCCACAAGGTCGCGCACCGTGATGCCCTCGGGGGCAATCGGCGACTGCGGCAATATTCCGACAAGCTGAGCAACCTCTTTCGACTGCAGCGAATGGATGTCGCGCCCGTCGAGCATCACTCGACCAGAAGCCGGTCGCAGCAGCCGTGACAATCCGCGCAGCAGAGTCGACTTGCCGCAGGCATTCGCGCCCACAATCACGGTCATCTTGCCGTCAGGAATCCCCACACTCACGTTCGACACAATGTCGCGGCCGCCATAGTTGAGAGTCACGTTGTCGGCGCGCAGATCGTGCGTAGGCCGTTGGGGCGCGTCAATCTGGGTCACGAGGCACGTCCTTCGCGGTTGGTGGTGGAGATGAGCCACAGCAAGTACGGAGCACCCACGATGCCCGTGACAATTCCGGTGGGCACCTGAGTTCCTGTGGTGAGGAGATGTTGGGCAACAAAGTCAGCGCCAAGCACAAGAACAATCGCCACAAGGGCACTCGGCACAAGCGCGAGCCCTCCCCCGCGCACTAGTCGTCGAGCAATTGGGGCGGAGACGAAAGCGACAAACGCGAGCGGCCCCACAAGGGCGGTTGCGATCGCCACGAGGGCGACAGCCACGACGATGAGGGCGAGCCGCGAGCGCTGCACGGCCACGCCGAGGCCCGCAGCAAGATCATCGCCGAGCTGCAGCATCCGGAGTCGTGAAGCGAGCAGCACAACTGCGGGCACCAACACGACGAGACTGACGACCATGATGAGTACGTCTTCCCAGCTGGCACCGCCAAGCCCGCCGACCATCCAGACGAGCGCCTGCTGTGCGTCGCGGACATCCCCGCGGGTAATGAGGTAGCCGATCACCGATTGCGCCATGAACGCGATGCCGACACCGATCAGAACGAAGCGCATTCCGTTCATGCCTGAGCGCCACGATAAGAGGTAGATCACGAAGGCGACGATGAGCGCGCCGACGAGAGCGGAAAGCGACACGACAAGCCCGGTCGCCCCAAAAATGAGGAGGCTGAGCACTGCGGCAACGCTAGCGCCACCACTGATACCAATGATGTCGGGGCTCGCCAGAGGATTACGCAGCAAGCTTTGGAACAGTGCGCCGGCAAGGCCAAAGCCGACAGCAACAAGCATCGCGAGCAACACACGTGGAAGCCGCAGTTTAAAGACAATGAAGCGGTCTGACGGGGTGCCGCCGCCGAACAGTGTTGCGAGCAAATCGGGCAACGCTAGCGTATATGCCCCAACCGCAATACTGACGAGAGCGAGGGCGAGGGCACCAATCGACAACCCGGTGATGATGCGTTGAGTGCGATTCACAGTCCAGCCAACTTCACTCGGCGCACGAGGGCGATCATGACCGGGGCGCCAATTAGCGCTACAACGAGTCCCGCTTCGAGCTCAGAAGGCGCGACCACGAGGCGACCCACAATGTCAGCGACCAAGAGGAGGCTGGGACCGACCACGGCAGAGACTGCGATGATCCAGCGGTAATCAGGGCCAGTGAACGGGCGCACAATGTGGGGCACAACAAGACCGACAAAGACGATCGGCCCGGCGAGAGCAGTGGCTGATCCGCAGAGCAGAACGACAGCTCCGGCAGCAATTGCCCGGGCTACGTGGATCCGCTGACCGAGGCCACGAGCGAGGTCATCGCCGAGGGCGACGAGGTTGAGCATCCGCCCCGAAGTGATAGCGAGAACGGCCCCAATCATCACGAAACCAATGACAATCTGCACAGCGTCGAGATTGCTGCTTGCAAGGGAGCCCACCGACCAGAACCGATAGGTGTTGAGGGTGTCGGCATCCGAGATAAGGACCAGCGAGATCATCGACGTGATGCCGGCGGTGACGGCTGTTCCGGCAAGCACAAGCTTGACAGGGGTTGCCCCTTCCCGACCGAGCGAGCCAATCGCGTAAACGATACTCGCGGCAGCAGCAGCCCCGGCAAAAGCGAACCAAATGTAGCCCGTGGGGTTAGAGATCGACAGCACACTGATCGCAAAGACAACCGCAAGCGAGGCCCCGGCGTTGACACCGAGGAGGCCCGGATCTGCGAGCGGATTGCGAGTGACTCCCTGCATGACTGCACCGGCTACGCCAAGCGAGAGCCCTGCGAGCACGCCGACGATAGTGCGGGGCAGCCGCAACTCCCGGATCACAAGCTGGTCGTTGTTGCCCGCCTCGGGAGCAAAGAGTGCCTGCCAGATTTGTGAGAACTCGACGCCGCGAGCGCCAAGAGCAAGGCTCAACACGAGAACTACTGCGAGCAGCCCGAGAGCTGCGAACAGGGTGACCCAGCGCCGGGTACGGAGGCTCAGCGTCGTGCGCGAAGCCGGAACGGTCTGGGTCATGGGCGGTGGTTGTCGTTGTTGCGGTGCGAGTTACTGCGCTTCGGACTTGCCGAGACGCCAGTAGCCCATAAAGGCAACCTGCTTGCGGTCAACGCCGGTCTCGCTCACGAGAAAACGGCGAAGCAGTTTGATGACGCTTGCTTCTGCCGCAAGCCAGGCATAAAAGTGGGTTCCGGATGCTACACCCGGCGAATCCCACAACAGTTCAGTATCAACGTCGATGTCACCCAGCGGCTGCTCAGCAGGGGAGAGTGCGGGTAACACGAGTGACGAATTGGCTTTCGTCCACGCCCGGACGGCGGGGTCGAGCGCGGAGCCTGCGGGCTGCTCGTTGCGCGCGAGCCACGTGACGGAGCAATTGACGCCCACGTCAAGCGGAAGCTTGTCTGCGGCATCCGGAATCTCAATGAACGCGTGAGCCTGCACACTGGGATCGAGGCGCTCGAGGATGCTGCAGATAGCGGGCGCGGATGTTTCGTCACCCGCAAGAAGTACGGTGCGAGCGGGGCCAGGGTGCCAGTCGATTCCGACGCCAGAGTTGATGCTTGCGGCGTCGGGGCCGACGATAATGACCTCGTCACCGATCGTTGCCTTAGCGAGCCAGCGACCGGCGGGACCGTTAGCGCCATGGAAGACCATGTCGACGTCAATCTCGCGAAGTTCGGGCCGCACAGCACGAATCGTGTAGGTGCGGAAAGGGTTACGTGCCTCGTCGGGCAGCGCACGCCAGCGGGAGTACCACGTGCCTTCGGCGATAGTCTCAGGATCGGTTGCACCAATGTCGCTCAAGCCGATGCCCGGAAGCGGCAAAACTATCTTGATGCGCTGGTCGAAACCATCAGTTCCGAAAGTCTCGAACTCCGGCCCCGTGAAGGTGACGCGCCTAAAGTGAGACGAAAGTTCGCGGATGCTTTCCACACGCGCCATGAACGGTCGATAGCCCGGGCGGGCGTCTTTCGCGATCTCGCGTTCCAAGGTAAGCATTGCCTAAGTATGGCATACCTAACCTGAGACGAAAAGTTTAGAACTCAGGGGGCCCATCGTACGGAGCATCGTCATCCGAGTAGAACGGGATGTCGTCTTCGTCGCCGGGAACCGCGGTTGCCGGGGCCGGGCGCGCTGCGGCCGGTCGAGAGGCAGGTCGCGAAGACGCCGGCCGTGTCGCCGGCCGTGACTGCCTCGGTGGAGTCGAGGGAGCGGCTGCAGTGGACACCGGTGCAGCAACGGCAGCGACACCGCGTGCGGCTTCGACCTCACCCGATCCGCCGGCGACAACCGCAAGCACTGCCGCCCCAAAGGTCTCGAGTTTCTTCTCACCGACACCGCTGATCTCCGAGAGCTCAGCCAGCGACTCGGGCTTCGTGACGGCGATACCGCGCAGGGTGGCATCCGCGAACACAACGTACGCCGGAACCCCATTGTCGCGGGCGACACCGGCACGCCATGACCGCAGACTCTCGAAGAGGTCGGTCGCCGAGGAGGGCAGATCAGTCATGACCTTGCGCTTCGCCGCACCGCCACCGGCACTCGATCCGCGCCCCTTGCGAGGCGCTTCCTTGCGCAGCTTGACCGTGCGCGATCCGTTCAGCACCGAGGCGCTCTCAGGCGTAATCGCAAGCGTGCCGTACTCCCCTTGCACCGCCAGCAGCGATTGCGCGAGCAACTGCCGCACAACCGAACGCCAGTCTTGCTCCGAGACATCCGAACCGATGCCGAACGTTGCGAGGTCGTCGTGTCGTTGCTGAGTTACCCGCGGAGTGATCTTGCCGATCAGGATGTCGACCAGGTGTCCGGCGCCAAACTTCTGGTTGCGTTCGCGCTCCAGTCGCACAATCGTGGACATCAACTTTTGGGCCGCAACAGTGCCATCCCACGACTCGGGCGGCGACAGACACGTGTCGCAATTGCCGCAAGCAGTCGAGTCTTGACCGAAGTAGCCAAGCAACTGCACGCGGCGACACTCCACTGTCTCGCACAGCGCGAGCATCGCATCGAGGTGGGCGCTCAGATTACGACGGTGAGCCAGATCGCCGCCCGACTGATCTATCATGCGCCGCTGCTGCATGACATCCTGCAGGCCATAGGCAAGCCACGCGGTTGCGGGCAAACCGTCACGGCCGGCACGCCCAGTCTCTTGGTAATAACCCTCAACACTCTTGGGCAGATCGAGGTGCGCGACGAAGCGCACGTCAGGCTTGTCGATGCCCATACCGAACGCAATTGTCGCAACCATCACCATGCCCTCTTCTCGCAAGAAGCGGCTCTGGTTGCTTGCCCGCACTCGCGAGTCGAGACCCGCGTGATACGGCAGCGCGGGGATGCCGTTCTCGACCAAGAACTGCGCCGTCTTCTCGACCGAAGCTCGCGACAGGCAATACACAATGCCCGCATCGCCCGGATGCTCGGTGGTCAGCAGCGTCAGCAATTGCTGCAGCGGCTGCGCCTTCGCTTCTATGCGGTACTGGATGTTGGGCCGGTCAAAGCTAGAAACATACGGGGTGGCGTCGGTGAGTTTGAGTCGCTGGGCGATCTCTTTGCGAGTGGCTTCGGTCGCGGTGGCGGTCAGCGCAATACGTGGGACGCTCGGCCACAGGTCGTGCAACACATCGAGCTGCAGGTAGTCGGGGCGAAAGTCGTGGCCCCACTGCGACACACAGTGCGCTTCGTCGATGGCGAAAAGCCCGATCTGGCCCTGCTTGAGCAGATCGACAGTGGAGGAAACGCGGAGGCGCTCCGGGGCGAGGTAGAGCAGATCCAGCTCACCAGCCCGGTACGCGTTTTCGACGCGAGTGCGCTCGTCGGCGGACTGGGTGGAGTTGAGGAACGCGGCACGCGCGCCAACGGCGGCGAGAGCATCCACCTGATCTTGCATCAAAGCGATGAGAGGCGAGATAACTACGCCGGTGCCCTCACGCACGAGAGCGGGAATCTGGTAACACAGCGACTTGCCGCCACCGGTCGGCATGAGAACAAGGGCATCGCCGCCGCCGACTATCGTGTCGATGATCTCGCCCTGCTGCCCCCGGAACGAGTCGTAACCGAACGTGGACTCAAGAACAGACTGGGCAGACACCATGCCGAGAAGTCTAGGCGCAGCCACTACCATTGGCTTGATTCGTCCCCACAGCGACAGGCACCATGTTTACCGTATTTCTCGGGCTTTCTAGCGCGCTCACCTTCGGTGCCGCAGACTTTTTCGGTGGCATCGCTGCCAAACGGATTAGCCCCATTTTGGCAACCGCAGTCGGCGCCCTGGCTGGGCTCGTTGTGCTGCTCTTCATCTTCCCTTTCGTCACCAACGTGTGGTCAACCGAAGCGGTGCTTTACGGCATACTCGCGGGAGTCAACAGCGCAGTAGCGATCGGCTTGCTCTACGCCTGCCTCGCGATCGGGCCCATGAGTATCCTGTCCCCCGTGACGGCCGTAATGTCGGCGCTTGTGCCGGTGACGGTCGGCCTGCTGCGCGGAGAGTCCCTGGGCACGTTCGGTTTCGTCGCGATCCCCGTCGCGCTCATCGCGGTCGTGCTCGTCGGTTTCGTTCCCGAGAAAGACGCCGTGCGTCCGAGCCTCAAAGCGCTCCTCATGGCGGTGGGCGCTGGCAGCGCAATCGGGCTCTTCTTTGTGATTCTGGATGCCGCGCCCGACGACTCTGGCATCATTCCCGTTGTGGGCAACCGCGTCGTCAATGCGCTGCTCATGTTCACGCTGTTCTTTGTCATGGCCGCGTTAGCTAAGCGCAAGCGAGCCGGAGCATCAGCTCCCGCCCGACACCCCGCGTGGCGTCGTGGAATCTACTTCGCTATGGTCGGCGGCACCCTCGATGTGATCGCCAACATGGCCATCATTACGGGCGTTCGCACGGGTGACCTCTCGGTCATCGCGGTGCTCACTGCTCTTTACCCCGCTGGCACGGTGTTGCTGGCGGCGATTGTGCTGCGCGAGAGAATCGCGCCCGTGCAATATGTGGGCATCGCCTTGGGCATCGCCGCAAGCATCCTGCTTGTGCTTGGCGGCTAACGCGCAGCCGTTCTGACGACGCATCAGCCCCCGGCACGTTCTGCACGCGATCCCTTCGTCGAATTAGCCCTTCGTCGATCCGGCGAGGAGTCCGCGTACGAAGTACCGCTGCAGTGCGAAGAACACGATGAGTGGCACGAGGATCGAGATGAAGGCACCGGCGGTGAGCAGGTTCCAATCTTGACCGCGGCTACCGGTGATCTCTGCCAAGAGCTTCGTCATGGGCGCAACTCGTCCGTCGGCAAATACCAGCGCTACGAGAAGGTCGTTCCAGACCCAGAGGAACTGGAAGATCGCGAAGGAGGCGATTGCCGGCATCGTGAGCGGGAGCACAATGCGGAAGAAGATCTGACCGTGACCAGCACCATCCACTCGAGCTGCCTCAATGAGTTCACCCGGGATCTCGGCGACGAAGTTGTGCAGCAGGAAGATTGCTAGCGGGAGCGCGAAGATCGTGTGCGCAATCCACACTTGCGAATAGGAGTTGGAGGCGTTGAGGCTTGAGAACAGTTCAACGTCGCCGATCGACAGGCCACGGGAGAACAGGCTCAGCAGGGGAACAAGCGCCATCTGTAGAGGCACAATCTGCAGCGCAAAGACGCCAATAAACATCCAGTTTCGACCAGGGAACTTGATCCAGGCGAAGGCATAGGCAGCCAGGCTGGCGATCACGAGCGGAAAGATCGTGGCCGGAAGCGTGATGGCAATCGAGTTAATGAATGCGCCCGCAAGGTTCAGCGTGCTGTTACCCGCGGCGAGCACCTCGGTGTAGTTGTTCAGAGTGAACCCGGGGTTCTGGAAGATCGTCCACCAACCGTTGCGGAGAATCTGCTCCGGCGGCCGGATCGACGAAATGAAGAGGCCGAAAGTGGGTGTCGTCCAGAGCACCGCGATGACGAGAGCGGCAATAGTTGCCCCTCGGCTCGTGAGGCGCTTCTTGGTGCGCGTTCCAGCCCCTTCACCTCGAGCGAGTTGCTTCTTGGTCTTCTTGTCGACCGGAACTCGTGCGGGAACTGTCGCAGTCATCGGATCTCCCTCTGCTTTTGGATCTGTCTCGCGTTATAGATAACAATCGGCAACACCATCAGGAACAGCACGACGGCGAAAGCTGCCGACCTGCCGACTTCGAAGCCTTGCCATTGGGAGTACATTTCGTTGGCGATCACGCTGGTCTCATTGGCACCGGCCGTCATTGTTCGAACGATGTCGAAGACCTTCAGGGAGGCAATCGAGATCGTGGTCAAGACAACGACGAGTGAGCTGCGGATGCCCGGCACGGTGACATTCATAAAGCGCTGCCACGCATTGGTCCCGTCAAGCTCCGCGGCCTCGAGTTGCTCAGCGGGAACACCCTTGATCGCAGCCGACAGGATCACCATGGCGAAACCGGTCTGAATCCAGATCAGCACCACGATGAGAAAGAACGTATTCCACGGCGAATTCGACAGCCACGAGACGGGTTCACCGCCGAGCCAGACCACAATCTGGTTGAGAAGACCGATCTGCTCCTGCCCGGCGGGTCGCACGGCGTACACGAAACGCCAGATGATGCTTGCGCCCACGAACGAGATAGCCATGGGCATGAAGACGAGGAGTTTGAACACTTTTTCGCCGCGCGACTTGTCGATAAACACGGCGTAGGCGAGACCAAAAATGGTGGAGACGGCGGGAACAATCAGCACCCAGACGAACGTGTTGGCGACAGTGCGGATGCCGGTGTCTTGAGTGAAGATCCAGATGAAGTTCTCAAGGCCAACAAAGCGGGTTCCGCGGCTATTCATGAACGCTTGAATCGTGGTCTGGATCGTCGGGTAGATGAGTCCGATGGCCAGGAGGAAGATGGCGGGACTCAGAAAACCGACCAGCTGGAACAAGTACCCAGCGCCTTGCTTTGACCTGTAGTCGAGGTAAAAGAACAGTGCGCCGAACACGGTTGCCGCGGCTGCCGCCCACAAGACTGAGCCGAGCGCAAGAAACACGAGCCCGGGAATGAGCACGCACGCAACGGCGCGGATGATGGTGAATTTGCGTCCCGATCGCGGCGCAACTTCGAGAAAGAAAATCAGCAGTGCGATCACTGCGAAGAACGCCAGCAGCACAAGGGGGATTTGTGCAAGGGCTGGAAGGGTCGAAACCCAGGCTAGGAAAGCTGACATGACAAACCTTTCGAGTGCATCACTGGACTCTTCGCTGCTCTGACTCTACGACAACTCTGTCGCGTGGTGCGGATATAAGTGCGGGCTGGGACAACATCCCAGCCCGCGACTCATACCGCGATCACTCTATGAAGTCGAACTACTCAGACGGCCATGAGGCATCGATCGTCGAGAGCACTTCTTCGGTTGACTTGCCGTTGACCCAGTCGACCATTCCCGTCCAGAACGAACCTGCGCCAACAACACCCGGCATGAGGTCGGAGGCGTCGAAGCGGAACGTCGTTTCGGGGTCTTGCAGAATCTCAATGGCCTGCTGAAGGATCGGGCTGCTCGCGTTGGCGGGGTCAAGGCCATTGTTAGCGCTGATGACACCACCGAGAGCTACGCGAGAGTTTGCCCACTCGGGGCTCGAGAGATATTCCTGCACCTTGATGGTGTCTTCGTCGTTCGAGAACGCGCCGACAATCTCGCCACCACCGGTGACAGCGTTGCCGCCGGCCTCAACGGAAGGAGTGACGAAGGCCCAGATGTCAGCATCCGGTCCCACTGAAGCGTTGCCGTTCTTGGGATCCTGGATGAAGCCATCAAAGAACGATGCCTGGTGGTGCAGCGCACAGGTTCCGTCGCCCAAGGCACGAGCCGGGTCACCGAAGGGTGTGCTGTTGATCGACTTCACATCGCCGAATCCCGCGTTCACATAGTCAGGGTTCAAGAGGATCTCGCCCACGGAATCGAAGGCAGAAACGATGGCAGGGTCACTGAACGGAATCTCGTGTGAAACCCACTTGTCGTAGGTCTCCGCTCCGGCTTCGCGAAGAACGAGGTCTTCTACCCAGTCCGTTCCCGGCCAGCCTGTTGCGGCATCCGAACCGAATCCTGCACACCACGGTGCGGTTCCGGTGGTGTCAGCAATCGTCTGCGTGAGGGTGAGCAGTTCGTCCCATGTTTCGGGAACCTCAACGCCCCACTCAGCGAACTGTGACGGGGCGTACCACACGAAGCCCTTGACGCTGGCCATCAGCGGCGCGCCGTACAGTGTGTCACCCGTGGTTGCATACGCGGCCCAGTCGTCTGACCAGTACTCGTCGACGTTCGCTTGAACGCCTTCGGGTGCCGGCTGGATGTAGTCGCGAGATGCAAGGTCAGCAAGCAGACCTGGCTGCGGGAAGATTGCAAGGTCGGGCGCGTTGCCACCCTGCGCACGAATACTGATCTGAGCTTCAAACTCTTTACTGGATTCGTACTGGATGTCGATGTCGTTCTCGGTCTCCCAGTCAGCCCAGGATTCTTCGAGAAGTTCAGCTTCTGTGTCGGCAATGGTTCCGTAGATGGTGACAACGCCATCCGCGTCTCCTGAATCGCCGGGCCCGCCTGCGCCACCAGAGCCTGATGCGCAGCCGGTGAGAACCATACTTGCGATGCCCAGAGTGGCAATCGGCAGCAAGGCTCGTCGATAGTGGTGGGAAATCATACAAATCCTCCTCGTCGAGGTTTTGCCCGCAAGCCGAGCAGCATACGGGGGAACAACTGCAGCTCAGAACCCGCCCCTCAGAGTGACAAAATCTCCAGAGAGCGTGTTCATCAATCACGCTAAGCCACTCCGAGAGGGTTCTGCAAGCGCTTACGCTACAGATTCATCGACCGAAACCGGAATGAGACATTAGGCGATGCGGCTGCCGCGACTCAGCTGTGCTGCTGGGGTCTTCGTGCGCGACCAGGCCCCAGCAAGAAGCCCTCCGGCGAGGGCAAGGTGCACCGCTAACCCGACCGCCCAGCTCGGAGTGGTGGAGTCAATCACCTCGCGAGCGCTTGGGGAGTCCGGATACTGCTCTCGCTCTCCCACGACGCACTCGTTGTAGCCGCCCTCTAGGTCCGGCGCGGTTTGCGCCATCCGGGTGCCCAGCTTGAAGTAGCCGAAGAGATCTGTCGGCTGACCGTTTGTGTCATACGTGGTCGGCACAGCATCCGCCAAAATGACGTACGGGTTGGACGCTAGTGCGCCCCAAAAAAGATCGAATCGAGGCGTCTGATACTCATAGCTCTCGGGTGCCGAACAGGCCGTTGGCGCGCCCGCGCTGTCGTACTCGAGGGCGTAGCTTGAGGTCCGTGTCGCCGTCGTCTGCAGCGCTAGCCCGCCGAGACCGAAGGCGATGAGAGTTCCGACGCTGAGTGCGGCAACCACGAGATAGGTAACCACGATAGAGAAGAGCGGTCGCGAGAGTAGCCCTGAGAGCCCAACCCCTACTGCCGCCACGACTCCAAGTTCAAGCGCCAAAATCACAATCGAGACAAGGATCGTGCTTGCCCGCAATTGGCCAACGAGAGCCGAATAAACGAGAAACGGTATAGCCGCCGCCAAGAACGCAAGTGCCGTCACCCACGCCGAAAGAAACTTGCCCATGATGAGTTGGCCCGTGGTGATGAGCGTCACTTGCGTCGTCGCGAGCGTGCCAGCATCCCGGTCACCATTGATCGCGTTGCCCGAAAGCGCTGGGGCAACAAGAGTGCCCAAGAGCAGCACAAAGTAGATGATCGTCGAGAAGATACCGCCAGCGCCGTTGTCATCGCTACCGAAGCCGCTCAGCGCAAATGACAGCAACACCGTCACCATGAAGATCAGGCCCACAAAAACGGCGAGAAGAATGTACCAACTCGTGGTGCGCACGCGTTGACGCAGTTCGAGCGAGAGAATCACTCCAACGCCAGAGAAGAACGCTTTCATTTATTGTCCTCCGTGCTGAGATCGATGAAGGCATGTTCGAGGTCGCCTACGGCTGGGGCAAAAGTGCTGATTGCGACTCCGGCACCCACCAAGCGAGCAAGCAGGGCGGATGCCGCAGCCTCGCCCTCCAGAGCAACAATCAGTTCCGTGCGATCGGTCGCTATCGCGGCCTCCTCGATTCCCTCAGCAACGAGTGCCGCGCGCAGAGCCACGGCGTCGCTCGAGCGGATGCGCCAGGGCCGAGCCGTCGCGCGACTTCGCGCCAAGGCTTCCGCGGATGCTGTGACGCCCTTCGATAGGTACACGGCACCGTCAGCCATTTCGTCTAGCTCAGAGAGCACGTGGCTCGACACGAGAAGCGTCTTGCCTTCGGAAGCGAGACGGCGAACAAGGGTGCGCAAGTGGGCGCGAGCTACGGGGTCGAGGCCAGAGGCTGGTTCATCGAGCAGCAAAACCGACGGGTCATGCACGAGCGCGCGAGCGAGACTCAGCCGCTGTTTCTGGCCTCTCGAGAGCACACGCGTGGGGCTGTCGGCGAGTTCACCAAGGTCAACGAGGGCAATGAGTTCCGCTGCACGCCCCGCAGCGGTCGTTTTATCCATAGCGTACATTCGCGCCGTGTAAATGAGGGTGTCACGCACGCTGATTGTGGACCACGAACCGAGAACATCGGGCATCCACCCCAGCCGCGAACGCACCGCAGCGGTCTCGGTCACAGGATCATGACCGGCAATCCGGATGCTGCCGGCATCCGGCTGAAGCAGCGAACCCAGCATGAGCATGAGGGTGGTTTTGCCGGAACCATTCGGACCAATGAGGCCAGTAACCGTGCCGGGGTCTGCGACGAAACTCGCATCGCGGACGGCATGGACGTTGCCGAACGATCGACCAACATTCTCGACGACGATGCCCGCGGGCTCAGGGGCAGTGTGCAGCAGCTCGGTACTCACCATGCGGCTGAGCATAACTTACTAATCTGACGAACAGTCCACCCTAGCGAGAACAGCAGTCGCGCTAGATATAGATCGCAGGATCGGTGTAACCGAAGTCGTCGAGCGGGGCTTTCGTTCCACGCTTGGGTCGAGCGACGGCGGGAGCTCCGACGAGAAGAGAATCGGCTGGGGCATCCGCCACAACTACCGCACCAGCACCCACAACGGAACCAGACCCGATCGTGATGTCGCCGAGGATGGCCGCACCGGCCCCCACAACGATGTCGCTGCCGAGAGTGGGGTGACGCTTGCCGCCCTGCGAACTTGTGCCGCCGAGAGTGACGCCGTGGTAGATCAATACGTCGTCGCCCACGATGGCAGTTTCACCAATGACGACGCCAGAACCGTGGTCAATGATGACGCGGCGACCGATCTGAGCGGCAGGGTGGATCTCTACCCCGGTCAAAAAGCGAACGAACTGGGAGACTACGCGGGCGAGAAAAAGCGCCCGCGCAGTCCACAACCAATGCGTAAACCGGTAACCCCACACGGCGTGCATTCCTGAATAGGTCAGCCAGATCTCGAAAGCACCGCGAGCGGCCGGATCGCGCCGGCGCACCGCAGCAATATCTTCACGAGTTCGAGCAAACAATAGAAAATTCCGTCGTTAGTGGTGGTAACCGGCGATAGCTAAAACGAAGAGTGACTAGTCGACGAGGTCTTCGTAGAGAAGGGTCGACAGGTAACGCTCACCGAAGCTCGCAACGATAACGACGATCGTCTTGTCCGCGTTCTCGGGGCGCTTCGCGAGCTCAAGAGCGGCGTGCACAGTTGCACCGGAAGAAATACCGGCAAGGATGCCCTCCTCGGCAGCAAGGCGGCGTGCCATCGTGACGGACTGCGTGATGTTGACGTCGAGAACCTCGTCGTACACATCGCGGTCGAGAATCTCGGGCACAAAGTTGGCCCCGATTCCCTGAATCTTGTGGGGACCAGGTGCTCCACCGTTGAGGATGGCCGACTCTTCAGGCTCAACAGCAACAACCTTGATCTCAGGGTTCTGTTCCTTGAGGAAGCCACCAGCACCGGTGATCGTTCCACCAGTTCCGATACCGGCGACGAAGATGTCGACGGCGCCGTCGGTGTCGTTCCAGATTTCGGGACCCGTGGTTTCGCGGTGAATGGCGGGGTTCGCTGCATTGGCGAACTGCTGAGCAGCAACAGCGCCTTCAGTGTTTGCGACGATCTCTGCTGCCTTCTCGACAGCGCCGCGCATGCCTTCACCAGCAGGGGTCAGTACAAGCTCGGCACCGAACGCGCGAAGCAACATTCGGCGCTCCTTGCTCATGCTCTCGGGCATCGTCAGAACAACGCGGTACCCGCGAGCAGCGCCGACCATGGCCAAGGCGATTCCGGTGTTTCCACTCGTGCCCTCAACGATGGTTCCGCCAGGCTTGAGCGCACCGGCCTTTTCTGCCGCATCAATGATGGCAACACCAATACGGTCCTTCACGCTGGCTGACGGGTTCTGGAATTCAAGCTTTGCGAGCACCGTTGCGCCAGCACCGTCTGTTACGGAGTTGAGCTGAACCAGCGGAGTATTACCGACGAGTTCGGTGACGTTGTTGTAGATACGACTAGCCATGATTCAGGGGTTCCTTCGTAGGTCGGAGATCGATGGGAGCTTGCTCACCATAGTTAGTAGCAATCAGCACACCAAATTTATTTCATCACACTGGGTAATTCTGTAATGGGCGCTACACGAAAGAGGGCCCCGCAACATGCGGGGCCCTCTTCGTTTCACTCAGCTAGTTACGTACTGGCGACTAAAGAACAATCACCAAGCGCGGGAAGCTCGAGCTTGACTTCACTGTGTCGTTACCGGAGTACTCGACCCAGATGAGGTGGATGCCGCGGCTCAACTTCGGCAGTTTCAGCGAGGCATTACCGCGCTTGTCTACCGTGCTCGTGCCGACTGCGGTGCGACCGTCATAGAAGGTCACCTCTCCGGCGGTCGAGCCATCCTTGCCGACCTTGACACTGGCATCCGCCGTCACGGAGCGGTTGCCCCAGACCAACCAGGAAGAGAGGCTCGACCGCACACTCGAGGAGATCTTCTCCACTGATTGAGCGTCGGACTCGGCGACACCATCGGTGTAACCATCCTTGCTGGCCGTGACTTGCACGCTCAGCTCGGTTCCGATGTCTTCGGTCGTAATGCGGTAGCGGCTATCTGTCGCGCCAGCGATCGGCGCGCCATCGCGCAGCCACTGGTAGCTGTAGTCGGGTGACTTCACGCTCCAGTTGCCGTGCACTGCCTTGACAGTCTTGCCGACTTCGACCTTTCCGCGGATGCTCGGAGCCTTCGTGTTCTCGATGGCTTCAGCAGTAGTCACAACTTCGATCGGTACCGCAATCGCGGTATCCGTTCCCGGAACCGTGACGGTCAACGCGAGCGTGCCCGAAGGCGTGCCGGCGGGAATCGTGACGGTCACCGTTGCGCGACCCTGCTCATCCGTGGTGTTCACGATGGTGCGGTCGATCGTTGCCGAACCGAGCACGTTTCCATCAACCGAAACCTCGACCGTGGTGGCGCCTGAGCCGCCCCGGCTGAAGGTGAGCGAGGAGAGGTCGAGCGTGACGTCGTCTCCCGGGTTGAAGCCGTCGGCATCCGGAGCCGAAACAACAGCACCGATGGCGCGCTGTTCAAGCGGTGGGCTTGCGACGGTGTTCTCTTCGAACCACTCGACCATCGACTGCAGGTCGACGCGGCCGCTGTCGGCGCGGTCGGTTCCCTCAGCCAGAGTGGCGAAGTTGTCGCCACCGGCCGCGAGGAAGGAGTTAGCAACCACCTTGTAGCTGGCTGCGGCATCCACGGGAACACCGTTGAGGTACATCGCGGTCACTCGCTCGCCCTGAGCAGCAGTCGGGTCGTACGCGTAGGTCAACCCTTCCGAAACGCCGAGCTTGAGGAAGGGACGCTGCGCACCCGCCGGCTGCCACTGCTCTTCAAGAACCATCTTGATTTGAGCACCGGTCAGCGACATCGTCGTGAGCGTGTTACCGAACGGCTGAACGTTCGCCGCCTCACGGTAGGTCACTTCGCCGTCTGCGTCGCCCGCGCCCGATGCTTCGTAGACAAGGTCAGTGCGCAAACCACCGGGGTTCATGAACGCAATCTCAGCGCCCAATTCGGATGCTGCCCAGAGCTGAACATCAGCGACGAAGTTGCCGAGGGTCGACTCTCCACCGCGGTTCTCCGGGAACGGGGTTCCGTCTACCGGCGACTGCACCGCACGGAACATGCTGTCCGAGATCTCTCCGACCTTGGCATTGCCGAGCTCAGCCGCAGCTGCGGTAGCTTCATCGACAATCGCCTGCACGGCGAGGTCAGGTTCAAAGCCAGTAATCGGCAGAACCTCGGCTTCGAAGTTGATGATCTCCTTCGTTGCCGGGTCAACAGTCAGATCAAAGTGACCGTAGTTGGAACCGTACTGTCCAGCCGAGACGACCAGGCGAGGGCGGTCCATGCCGGGCACGGTGACTTCGTGGTCGTAGGCAAGGTGAGTGTGACCCGACACGATCGCTTCAACCTTCGGGCTCACGCCCGTGACAATCTGACCAAAGGCCGAGTTGTCCGTTGATGCTGCGATGTCGGTGGATGCCGCACCTTCGTGAACCAGCAGCACGAGAACGTCTGCTTCGCCATTGGCGTCGTTTCCGTCGGTGAGGTAGTCCGCAACGCGGTCTACCTCGTCAACGATTCCGCGAATCTCGAGGGACTCGATTCCAGCGGGGCTCACGAGTTCGTTGAGATCTTCAGTGACTGCACCGATGAATCCAACACTCACACCGTCGAACTCTTGCAGGAAGTACTCGTCGTAGGCCGGAGCGTTGGTGTCCCGGTCATAGAGGTTCGCTGCGAGGTAGGGCCAGTCGGCGGCATCCAAGATGCGGTCGTCAACGTCAGCACGGCCCTGATCGAATTCGTGGTTTCCGAAGGAACTCGTGTCGAGTCCAATTTCGTTGAGCACGTCGATGGTGGGCTGGTCGTTTTGAATGAACGACGTGAAGGTCGTTGCACCAACGAAGTCACCAGCACCGACGAACGTGGTGTTGGGGTTGAGCGCTTCCCAGTAGTTCACCATTCCACCGAGCTGAGCTGCACCGGGAACCCCACCGCCCGCTTCAATTCGACCGTGGAAATCGTTCGTGGTGAGAATCTCAATCTCGACCGGCGCTGCCTCGGTACTGAGGCCGATGCTGATCGGGTCGTGGTCGCTCGAACGGAAGACAGTTCCCGATTCGGCCGCCGGGTAGGCATAACCGCGGTCTGACCACTCAGGCGAGTTGATGTTCCAGACGGCAGCATCAGTTACGCGGTCGGCAAGCGACGGCGAAACGATGATGTGGTCGAGCGATCCGAGTTCGCCATCGAAGGTGTAGGTGTACTGGTCGTCGGTCATTGCGGCGAGAGTGTCGACGTAGCCCGCCGAGGTGAAGACCTGAATGGGGTCTTCTTCGGAGTAGGCGTTGAAGTCACCAACAAGAACAACCTGGTCGCTTTTGGCTTCGTCAGCGGAGATCGAGTCAACGAGGTCCTTGACGGCGTTGGCCTGCTCAACGCGTTCTGCGTTGAAGAAGCCTTGACCGTCACTAGGTTCTGTTCCCGAACCACCCTTTGACTTGAAGTGGTTAGCGATCACCGTGACAAGTTCACCGTTCGACTCAAAAGTTTGAGCGATCGGCTCACGCGCGATATCCCAGACCGACTCATCGACCGCCGTGAAGCTATCCCCCACCGGGGTGGCGGCTGCTGGCTTGAAGATGATCGCGTTCGTGATGAAGTCAGTGATGGCTGCATCGTTGAGAGCTGCTGGTGTGCGAACGTAATCCCACGTTCCCGCACCGGCTGCCGCGTTAAGAGCACCAACGAGGTCGATGAGTGCTTCGTCGAGGTCTCCACCCAACTTGATCGAGTTCTCGATCTCCATGAGGCCCACAACATCCGCGTCGAGGGAGTTGATGGCTGCCACGATCTTCGATTGCTGGATAGCGAACTCTTCTGCGGTGTCAGCACCACGAGCATCCGAATCTTCGCTCGTCAGAGTCGTGAAGTAGTTGTAGACGTTGAATGCTGAGACCTTGAATTCTCCGCCGACGACAGGAGCCGACTCTTCGCGCGGGTTCGTTGATTCGAACGTGGGCAGGTACTCCGCCGGGGTCGCATCGTTGATCGCGATGGTGGGCTGCAAACGCCAGTCATCAAAGCCGTAGCTGAGAACGTAAGGGTTCGCCGGGAACTGAACGGTGTCGCCGTTGCGCACGACGGTGTCAGCCGAGAAGTACGGCTGGTCACCGGGGTGAGACCCGTTGGAAACTTGGATGCTGTAGCCATCATCGAGGAGGATACGGCTGGCACGGTTGGCGGCGGCGATCGCAGTGGCGTCGGCTCCGGCATCCGTGGTTTCGGTGCTCTTGACGGCGAGCTCCTCTGGGCTGAGCCAGAGCGTGCCGAAGTTGTAGAGCTGGTGGCTTGATGAGACGAGGTAGTCACCGGTCGGAGTGACGAGCATGGACTCGAGCGGCTCCCGATCGGCACCAACGACGCTGGCATCGAGAGCGGATGCGTGCACAAGATCGGCGGGATCGAGATCGGCGGCAGCGGTGACGAGTTCTACGCTCGCGGGCGTGGAGCCGGCACCGAGCTGAGTCTGGCCGAAGCGTTCATCGACGGGGCCGGTCGCGGTGACCTTGTCGCCAATAGCGACGGGCGGGTTCGCGTTGTTGAGGTAGAGGAAGATTCCATCGGAGGCGCCAGGCGTAGCATCGCTCGCCCCGCCCGACCCGGGAGTCTGAATGACGATGCCGCGGTAGCCCGAAGCCCCACGGTAGTCAGCGGTGACAACACCCTCGACAGTGACGGTGTCGCCGACCATGGTGCTCGAGGCGGAAGTGCCCTGAACGTCGGCAATGGTCGTTGTTACTTCGGCGGCTAGGGCAGCCGGAGCGGTAATCGTAGCCAACGCAATGGCGCACGACGTGGCAAGAGCCCCGATCGTAAGCCTCGTTGGCCTGCTGCTTCGTGGATACATAGCGGGCAGTCCCCTTATGAATTGTGAAATCAACGGTCTACCCCCAATAAGGGGTATTTCAGACCATAGCCGTGCCCACAGCTCATTCCAAGGTTTTAAACGGATTGCTCATGTGCGCGTAACCCGTTGTTCTTCTGCGCGAGTGATCAGCGCCGCTACGCGCTCGTGGCGCGGGCGAAACCGTGAGCCCGGGCGGCCAGCGAACGCGAAATGCGACCGAACAGGTCGAGGCTCGACCGCCCCGGCCAGTCCTCAGGAAGCGCCGAGTCGGGCAAACCCGGATCAAGATACGGAATAACCCGCCATTGATCGAGGGCGTGAATGTAGCGCGCGAAAGCCTCAGCGTCACTCGAGGCGGGCCCCACCAAAGCAGAGTTCTGGGCCAGAAAGCGGTCATGTAATTCGCGCAAGCGGTCAAGATCCCACCACTGCGCTGCCGCATCCGCAAACGACCGATTCAGTTCGGGTCGCCCCGCGATAAACAGGGTTGCGCAGTCCCTGAGGTCGAGGTCATCGAGGATGCCCAACACCTCCCCCTTCAGGTGGGCGGGGCAGATCCACAGGCCGGTCGCAACGGTACCGCACCCGATCCAGCCGAGCCGACGGCGCAACTGGTGCCGCGCGTCACGACGCGACTCCGGAATCGAGAACGAGATCAGACACCACGCGTCATCCTCGCGCTGCTGGCGGAAGCTGAAGATGCGACGGTCCCCGCTCTCGAGCATCGGCACGGCGTCACTGTTGACTCGGTACCCCTGGTGGCCATTAACGACCTCGGGCAGCAAGAGACCTTTCGATTTCACGCGCGCGATTGCACTGCGAGCGCCATTGGCTGGCACTCCAAGCGCCTCCATGATGCGCACGAGATGCGCCGACGAGATCCAGCCACCGAGCTGACGCAGCTGCGAACCCACAAACGTGCGCAGAAGTGAGGTTGCACTCCCCGGTCGGGAGTCGAAATCATCCAGAATCACGGTCGGTTATTTCGAGAGCTGCGCGTGAATAGCGTCGATGCCCAGCTGCACTTCGGCGAAGGTTGTGCTGAGCGGCGATAGTCCAAGACGGATGCCGTGGGGCCGACGGAAGTCAGGAATGATCCCCTGTTTCCAGAGTTCGGCATTCACGGCGGCGAAGCTTTCGTGGTCGATCGTCACGTGGCTGCCCCGTTCGGCGGAATCCCGCGGAGAGCTTACGGTGACGCCGAGCGGCACTAGCAACTGGTCGATGAGCGCAAGCGCGTATTCGGTGAGAGCAACCGACTTGGCGCGGATTGCGGGAATGCCCGCTTCTTCGATGAGCCCAAGCATGTCGTGCATCGCGAGCGAACCAACGATCGATGGAGTGCCGCTAATGAAGCGACGGATACCCGCGTGGGGCGCATAACCGGGCCCCATTTCGAAGGGGTTGTTGCTGCCCATCCAGCCCTGGATCGGCTGCGTCATGGTGTCGATGTGCTCGGCGCGCACGTAACCGAACGCCGGAGAACCCGGGCCTCCGTTGAGGTATTTGTACGTGCATCCGGCTGCGAGGTCGACGCCCCAGGCATCGAGTTGAGTGTCGACGACGCCAGCAGAGTGGCAGAGATCCCAGAGCACGAGCGCTCCGGCATCGTGGACAAGTTCTGTGATTCCCCGCATATCGGCGAGGTGGCCCGAGCGGTACGCGACGTGACTGACAACAACGAGCGCCGTGTTTTCATTGAGCGCGGCTTTCACCTCGCTGGCGGTTACCCCCGCGTCGCTCGCCGGATCGATCCAGCGCAGGGTCTTGCCGAGCTCTGCCGCGATGCCCTCAACGAGGTAGCGATCGGTCGGGAAGTTGCCGGTGTCAATCACGATCTCGCTGCGGTTGGGGCGTGCGCTGAGCCCCGCCCGAATCAGCTTGTAGAGCACGACAGTTGTCGAGTCGCCGATGAACGTCTGCCCGGCGGCGGCACCGAGCGTGGCAGCGCCGAGACGATCACCGAGCGTCAGCGGCAATTCGTACCAAGACTCATCCCAGCCACGGATGAGGCGACCACCCCACTGCTGCTCAACGAACTCAGCGAGCCGTGCTGCACTGGCAGTCGTCGGGCGCCCGAGCGAGTTGCCGTCGAGATACGCCCGCACTTCATCCGAACGCACGAACTGAGCGGGATAGCTCTTCAGCGGGTCGGCGGCATCGAGAGCTGCGGCAGCGTCAGCGCTCGTGTCGATTGCCGCGCTGGCGTCGATGTGCGCAGCTCTCGGGGCGTGGGTGTCGGTCATTGGTCGTTCCTCCAGGTGGTCGGGATGGGGGTTGTTGCAGCAGCAACGGCGACGTCGCCATTGCGAGCCGAGCGCGCGCGGGTCGCGCTCACGGCGAAGTTGGGCTGGAGCAGGTCGCGAGCGGTGACGACGGTGACAGTCATGAGCCACGATGCGAAATCAGCATCCGCGGCCGGCACTGTGGGCAGGTAGCTGACAGCGCTGCCAAAACCGGGCAAGCACAGTGTGCGCAAAAGGGCGTCGTAGCGCACACCCGAATCCTGCAGCGCGGTCAATTCACGCTGGTTGAGGCCAAGAGGTAGCTCGCCGTTGCCTAAGTCTGTGCCGTAGCGAACGGTGCCGCCCGCAGCATGGAACCGTCGCAGGTTCTCACTCGCCGCCTCAAAGTCACGGCCGCGCTGGCCATAACCATGGATGTCGAGAGTGCTGATCCACGAGTGTCGACCGGCCAGAAAGCGAGAGTGTGGTTTCGCCATTTCACGGATGAATGGATCACTGAGCCTCTCGGTCCACGGCGTGTGTGCGAGGCGATCAACCCCCGCCTCGAAAGCGCGCTGTGCTTGACCAGAACCTTGAACGTGAGCGACCACCTCGATGCCCCCGCTGTGGGCATAATCAACGAGCGCCTGCAGGGTGTCATCGTCAACGACAGGCCCGTCTTCAGCATTGAGTGCGAGCTTCACAAACGTGGCTCCAGCCGCACGCTGCTCGGCGACCGCAGCCATAGCCTCCTCACCCGTTGACACTTCAGCGACCGCGAGGGTCGCAGCCCAAGCTCGCTTACTCGGATAGCCGCCAGGAGCGGTGATGAATGCCCCCGCATACTTCAGCGCCGGCACCGCGTCATCGCGAGCCCACTCACGAAGGCGATCAGGATGACCACCCAGATCGTCAACGGCCGCGAGACCCCCAGCCACGAGAGCGCGCGGCTGCGTCAGGCCCAGATGCACGTGCGCGTCGCGAAAGCCCGGAAGCAGCACTCCCGGAAGACGGATCGCATTCGGGCTTGCGGCATCCGCTATCGCTCGGATGCCGTGCGGACTGACGCGCACTGTCGCGGGACCGTGCCATTGGCGCAGCCAATAGCCATCGACGGCGTAGTCGACGCTGAGAGCCGAGTCGGAGCCGGATTCCGGGTCGGGTTCCGCGGTCACGGGCGACCGATCTCGGTGCGCACGGCGAACAGCTCAGGAAAGAAGGTGAGGTCGAGAGCTTTCTGCAAGAAACCAACTCCGCTCGAGCCACCCGTTCCCCGCTTCGTACCAATAATGCGCATGACCGTCTTCATGTGACGGAAGCGCCAGAGCTGGAAGTTCTCTTCGAGGTCAACGAACTCTTCGCAGGCCTCGTAGGCGAGCCAGTGTTCGCTCTCGTTGTCGTAGATATGACGGAAGGTGTTGATGAGCTGCTCGTTTTGCTCATACCCGCGGGTGACATCGCGGTTGAGAACGGCATCCGGAATCTCGTAACCGTGCCGGCTCAGGTAGCGCAAGAATTCGTCGTACACACTCGGCTCGGCCAACAGCTTGCTCAACAGAGCGTGAGCTTCAGGCTGCGCTTCGAATACCTTCAGCATTCCCGCATTCTTGTTGCCGAGCAGAAACTCGACCGCACGGTACTGGTAGGACTGGAAACCGGATGAGCTGCCCAAGTAGTCGCGGAACTGCGAATACTCACTCGGAGTGAGCGTCGCAAGAACCGACCACTGTTCGGTGAGGGTGCGCTGGATGTGCTTGACGCGCGCGATGCGCTTGAGCGCCATCGATAGATTGTCGCCGGCAATGAGATCACGGGCCGCGACGAGTTCATGAATCACGAGCTTAAGCCACAACTCGGTGGTCTGATGCTGGATGATGAACAACATCTCGTCGTGATGCTCGGGCTTGCTTTGCGGAGACTGCGCACTCAGCAGCGTGTCGAGTTCCAAGTACGAGCCGTATGACATCCGCTCGCTAAAGTCGGTAACGATCTCGTCTTCTAGGGCGCGTTCATTGTGAGTGTCCGACATGACGACACTCTATTGCACTTGTGCGACGACCGCCACATTTGTGTTTTGTTCGGGATGCGCCAGCGCAGCTCCCGCGAAAACAGTCGCGCACGAACCGCCACGCACGCGATCTACACGATCCGCCTACGCGGACCCTACTTACCGTCTGCGCTTTCTGCAGTCCGATCCTCGCCGACCGCGCGAACACTGCGAACGCTGTCTTCGACAGCACTGTCTTCGAGCGCACTGTCGCGCGCAGCGTCGGCCTCGATTTGGTCGTTTTTGCCCTGCCGTTTAGCGCCCGCCGAAGCGTCGGTCGCGCCATCCATCATCGGCTCGTCTTGAGTTTCATCATGAGAAGTCATGCCCGAACAATACGGTCGAACCCTGACAAAACTCCGCGACGCAAAACTGACAACGCGACGGCGCTCCTGAACATGTGGCGGCGTCTTGCTTCGTGCTCTCCCGAGTATGAGCACGTACTGCTGTGCTGAAAGCGATCGGCAGCGGACTATTTCGGTGATGAAGCGCTGTGTTCAGCGTCGGCGTCAGCTTCAGAGTAGGCCTCGGCTCGTTGAGCGGCACGCTTTTTGCGCTTCTCTTGCGCCGCGGAGAGCGCCTTGCGCGCAAGAGCATTCGCTTTGCCGCTTGCCTTCGTCGCCGGCTCGAATTCGGTGCCAAGAAGCGCCAACCCACCGAGAGCAACCAGCGAACCGGGGCCGGGCAACGGAATCAGTACAACGCCAAGCGCGACCGTCGTGCCACCCACGACACCAACTGTCGTGCGATACACGCGGTTAGCTTTCGGGTTTTTGCGGATCGCTGCGCGCGTTCCGTGAGCGGCTGTGCTGACGCCCTGCCCTACCGCTGCGCCAGCGCGCGCGGCGACTGATTTCTTCTCGTTCATGGTGCGAGTCTACGAGAGCGTTTCGTGCGTACCGTGAAAGACAGAAAGCCCCGGATACCGACCACGCGAGTGGGGCATCCGGGGCATTCTTATGCTCGAGTGAGCTGCGCGCTAGTTAGAGCGCTGCAAGCCTGTCGATAACAGCATCGCCGGGCGCTACGTCGATCGACTCAGCATCGATTTCGGCGCGGCCGAGCAGTTCGTCCATCTTGCGACGACGGTTGCGGTTGATGAGCGTGACCACGGTTCCGACCTTGCCTGCGCGACCGGTGCGGCCGGCGCGGTGCAGGTACGTCTTGTACTCCTCGGGGGCGTCAGCCTGAATAACGAGGCTGATGTCATCCACGTGGATGCCGCGGGCTGCAACGTCAGTGGCGACGAGCACGTTGACTCGTCCGCTCGTGAGCTGCTGCAGGTTGCGGGTACGACGCGACTGGTTGAGGTCACCGTGGAGGCTCGTGGCCGGAATTCCGGCATCCTCTAGGTAGTCAGCCATTTCTTCTGCGAACGCACGCGTACGAGTGAAGACGAGAGTCTTGCCGTCGCCACCAGCAAGCTGGCGGATGATGGCACGCTTCTCGCGCTGCTCGATGAGCAGAACCTTGTGGTCGATCGTGGAGGAAGCCTGGTCTTCACCGGCGACCTCGTGCACGGCCGGGTCAACCAAGAACTCGTTGACGAGCGTCGCAACACCCTTGTCGAGAGTCGCAGAGAACAGCAATTTCTGGCCGCCATCGCTCGTCTCGCGCAGGATGCGCTGAACGGGCTCAAGGAACCCGAGGTCGCACATGTGGTCGGCCTCGTCGAGAACAGTAACCTTCACCTGGCTGAGGTCGAGACGACCCTGCTGTACGAGGTCTTCAACACGACCGGGAGTCGCGATGATGACATCGACACCGCGCTGAAGCGCGGCAACCTGCTTGTACTGGGGAACGCCACCCACGATGGTCGTGGTGAACAGGCCAACGCTGCGAGCGATGGGCTGAACGGTTCGGTCGATCTGCTGAGCGAGCTCACGAGTCGGAGCCAGGATGAGGGCGCGTGGCTTGCGGCCCATCTGACGGTCCTTGCCACCGTTGTTTTCCATGAGGCGCTCAACGAGGGGCGCACCGAAAGCGATGGTCTTGCCCGATCCGGTCTTTCCGCGGCCAAGAACATCCTTGCCGGCGAGAACGTCGGGGATGGTTGCTGCCTGAATGGGGAACGGCGACTCTGCACCCATGGATGCGAGCTGACGCGAGATGTTAGAACCGATGCCGAGGTCGATAAAGGTTTTGCCTTCAACCTCGCTGGCGGTAACTACCTTGGCTTCGAGACGCTCAAGAACAACATCTTCTTGGATCTCGTGCGACGACTTCTCGTCACGGTTCGGGTAGTAGGAGCTTTCGCGACGCTCGGTGCGCTGCGGGCGCTCGGCGCGGTCAGCGTACGACGGGCGTCCACCACGCTCGGGGCGGTCGCCATAAGCGGGACGCTCTGAGCGTTGGGCGCGGTCGTTGTACGCAGGACGCTCGGTGCGCTGTGCACGGTCGTTGTACGACGGGCGCTCGGCGCGACCAGCGGATGCACCACGGTCGTTACGGTCACCGTATGAGGGGCGCTCGGTGCGCTGGGCGCGATCGTTGTACGAGGGACGCTCTGAACGATCGGGGCGTGCGCCACGATCGTTGCGGTCGTTGTACGACGGACGCTCGGTGCGCTGCGGGCGCTCGTTGCGGTCGCCGTACGAAGGACGGCCACCGCGCTCGGGGCGGTCACCGTACGCGGGACGCTCGCTGCGACCAGCGGATGCACCACGATCGTTGCGATCGTTATACGAGGGACGCTCTGAACGACCGGCGTAACCACCACGCTCAGGACGACCGCCACGGTCAGGACGGTCACCGTACGAAGGACGCTCGCCACGACCAGCGGATGCACCGCGATCGTTATACGAGGGACGCTCTGAACGACCGGCGTAACCACCACGCTCAGGACGGTCACCGTACGAAGGACGGCCACCGCGCTCGGGACGCGAGTCGCGCTGGCTGCGGTCACCATAGGCACCACGTTCGTTGCGCTGCGGGCGGTCGCCATACGAGGGACGCTCGTTGCGGTCGCCGAATTCGGGGCGTCCACCACGGGCAGGCTTCTCGCGAGGTGTCCAGTCGGGGCGACGGTCGTCGCGGTTGGGGCGAGCCGAACCTGGGCGACGGTCACCGGTACGAGCAGCACGGTCATCCGCACTCCAGCGACGCTTGGGAGCTTCACCCTGATCGGGGCGGAATCCGCGGTGACCTTCGCTGCGTGAACCGCCGCGCTTAGGCGCACCGGAGTTGAAGTTTTTGTTGCCACGACCCGTGGCAGGTTTATTGAAATTAGGCATAGTTCTTTCCGGGTTGTTCTTAGATGGAACACATCTAGTGCGTGGAGCACGCGCGCACGCCAACGCTCACCATTTAATTAGCGAGAAACCGACTTGGTAGACACCAATTGGTCATCTTCTAACTAGCTTGAACATTCGTACGCTGCACTACTGAACCCGGGCAGTCTTTGACCGAGGCCGTCACATACATTCGTGTGATTGTCACCAGTTGGATGGACTGGCAAACCGGCCCGCAAGACTTACAAACCCATACGCGAGATTTCGCGCTGTCTTGAGCCGACTTATCAACTTTACTGCATTCGGCGCGCAATAGCGAGAACGAGGTAGAGCACGCCGGTTTACTTGAGGCGCGAATTGATCGCGAACTGCAGGGCGAAGGCATCAACCTGCTCTCCCACCGGAGCCAGCCATTCACCAACCTCGCGCAGAAGGTCCTCCGGGCTCACCACGTGAACGCTATTTTGCGGGGCTGTCGCGATCGTGAGCGGGGCATCCGCCAGCCTGTGCACGACGGCCCACGACCGAGAGATGAGTTGAGGACGGTCCTCGGTAAGTCGCTTAGCGGCGAGTGCGGTGGTCACGTTGATATGTTCGTCGATCTTTCCATCTCGGACCACGCGACCCCAAGCATCCAAGACATACTCGCCTGGAGCCCAGAGCAAGGAATCGATAAATGCGATCTGGTTGCCCGCGACGACAGCGTGCCCGACGTGGGTCGTGCGTGAGCCCGGCACCTCGATGCCCTGAACAATCGTGACGCCTGGCATCCGCAGCAGCTGCTCGAGTAAGGGAGCTGTGAGGCGTTCGGCCACAGCGAGACGGCGTTCGAGTTCACCCGAATTCTCATCAATCATGACGGGCTCGCTGGCAAAGACCCGCTCGCGCCGGCCGTGAGGAAAGACGGTGTTGAGCGCTGTGAGTACGTTTCCACGCCAGTGGGCGAAACTGCTCACTTGCGTTATGAGACTTCTCCACACAACGATTGCGAGAACGACAAAGACTGCGCCCGCGATGAGCAAGGGTAAGTTCGCCAACTGCGGGATGGTCTCAAACTCGAATGCACGATCGTGGTCCCGCACAATGACCAGAACGCCACAAGCCAAACCAAGTACCGCTGTCACAGCAAAAAACAAGAACAAGACTCGAGCAAAACCGACGGCAAAGTTGAACCTAGCCAAAGTCGCCGCGATTAGCGCAATGGCAAGGTCGCCCACGATCGCGCCGAGAACCAGTTGCCGATTCGAATCAACCGCCGACGCTTCGAGGTATTCGATGAGATAAAGGATGACGCCCGCGAGACCAACGATCAGGAACAGCCCCAGGAGAACGTGAGTAGTCACGGTGAGCGGAGCAACCCGCGGCGGTGACTTCGGCCAGACAACAGGCTGGTCTGCCCACTGATTGCGCGCCCAACCAAACTGATCCGAGTGCACGACCGGCACCGGAATCGACTGGCCCAGCGTGCCATTACCCCAAGCATTGTTCATGACAGAATCTCCGTTTCCCCGCACCAGCCTAGAACATCCGTGGGTTCCGGCGCGGGAAAAGAGCGTCAACTTAGGATGAGTAGATGAGCACAACCCTGACGGTTGACGAATTCTGGCGCGAGTGCCGCGCCGCGATTCAGGGACTCCCCGAGGCGGCCCCTGATGCATGGGCTTTCGGCGCAACCCCCGGCCACGCCGATGGCCTTTTAGACCTAGTGTTAGCCGGCACTAAGACCGCAACAGCGTCATCTCTCTGGGACTATGAACACACTGGCGACCCCTTACCTGAAGTGGGCTGGCTGAACATCATCCTCGACGGACGCGGAGTTCCCCGCGCGTTGCTGGAGACCACGGCGATCGATCTGATCCCTTTCGATGAGGTTCCCGAATCTCACGCCTTCGCGGAGGGTGAGGGCGACCGAAGCCTTTCGCATTGGCGCACAGTTCATGAGCGATACTGGCGTGAACACTCCGAGAGCCCGAAGGGCTTCGCCCCTCACATGCTCGTTGTTTGCGAACAACTGCGGCTCCTGCACATCGGAGCGCGCTCAGCGTAGAGCCCAGCTGAGGCGAGTGATCGAGAGAACTTCTACTCCGCAGTCGCCGCCGTGGGAGTCGCGCGACCGGCCTTCTTGGCTGCGCGTCGGCTCTTGCGGTCAGTGCCAGCAGACTTGCGGTCTTCGCGACGCTCCTTGGCACCTTCGACAACGTAGTAGAGCACCGGCAACACGATAAGCGTGAGCAGCGTCGACGAGATGAGTCCACCGATCACGATGATGGCGAGCGGCTGCGAAATGAAGCCACCCTCACCCGTAAGACCAATTCCGAGCGGCAGGAGCGCGAAGATTGTGGCGGCTGCCGTCATCAGGATGGGGCGAAGTCGGCGAGAAGAACCTTCGACAATCGCTTCCCGGGCCCGCATTCCGCGCGCACGGTACTGGTTGATGAGGTCAACGAGCACGATCGCGTTCGTGACGACGATACCGATCAGCATGAGCACACCGATAAGCGAAGCAACACCGAGCGGGATGCCCGAAATAACCTGTAACGCGATGGCACCGGTCGCGGCGAACGGAACCGATACAAGCAGCAGCAGCGGCTGGCGCAAGCTCTTGAAGGTGGCAACCATCACGACATACACGATCAGAATCGCGACCAGAAGGGCAAGACCAAGCTGCTGGAAGGCATCCGTCTGCTCGGTTGCCACGCCGCCGAGCTCGGCCGAAGCTCCCGCAGGAAGATCGGCTTCCTCCACGGCGGCGGCAACCAACGCGGATGCTGTGCCGACATCGTCACTGCCCGGCGTCACGCTGAGAGTGGCGCTACGTACGCCCTTCACCGAAGTGATGCTCGCGGGCCCGTCTTCGACATCCACCGTTGCAACGTCAGTGAGCGGAACTAGACCAGCAGCGCTCGGAATCTCGAAATCACGAAGTTCGGCGATAGTGACAGGCGCCGACTCGTTGAGGATGTAGATCGAAAGAGTTGCCTCGTCAATGACGGCACTTCCGACAGCGCTCGGGTTCATTGCCCCCGCGACAATTCCGCCGACAGCGATCTCGCTGAGGCCGAGCTTCGCGGCCTTCTCGCGGTCCACCGTGATGGAGATAAAGGGCTGCTGTTCCGAGAGGTTGCTCGTGGCTTCGGCAACGACATCGAGGTCGCGTACCTGCTCAAGCAGGGCATCCGAGGCTTCGCGCAGTTCAGAATCGCTCGTCGCCGTGATGTTGATCTCGATGTCGCTCGATGCGAAACCGCTCGATGCAGAAGCGAGCGTGATTTCACCCGCGTCGTCGATATCAGCAACCGCGTCACGCACGGTTTTCTGAAGCTCAACCTGATCGACTTCGGGGTCGGTCGTGAGTGAGAAAGTACTCGCTCCACCGCTTGAGAAAGCGGCTCGCAGAGAGCCACCACTGGATCCGATTGACAGCTGAACAGTCTCAACGCCCTCGATGCCGGTCAGCACTTCTTCGACCTTTTTTGCGGCTTCGTCGCGAGCTTCGAGACTTGCCCCGAGCGGCAGCGTCTGACTCACTGTCAGCGTGTTTTGACCGCTGTCACCGATGAAGTTGGTCTTCATAAACGGCACGAGCGCGACGGTTCCGCCGAGAAGAAGCACAGCGGTTAGCAGGGTCGCGACCGGGCGCTTGAGCGTCCAGTGGATGACGGGGAGGTAGCCGCGCTGGAGTGCGGTGGTCTTCTCCTCCTGTGGCAGGCCAGCGGCATGAGGATGCTCGACAGCTGCTTCGGTGTGCCGCGGAGCAGTTTTGTTGCCAAGGAACCAGTACGCCAGCACCGGCACAATCGTGAGCGAAACGAAAAGCGACGCCGCGAGCGCAATTGCTGTTGTCAAGGCAAAGGGCCGGAACAGTTCGCCGGTCACATCGCCGACGAGAGCGAGCGGCAAGAAGACCGCAATGGTTGTCACGGTCGACGCCGTGATGGCTCCCGCAACTTCCTTCACGGCAGTCTGAATCGCCTGAAGCTTCGGCTCTCCCATCGAGACGTGTCGCTTGATGTTCTCAATAACCACAATCGAGTCATCCACCACTCGACCAATAGAGATCGTGAGCGCACCGAGGGTAATGATGTTCAGCGTGTAGCCAGACACCTGCATACCGATGAACGTGATGAGCACGGATGCCGGGATCGAAATTGCGGTCACGAGCGTCGAGCGGATCGACAGCAAGAACACCAAGATGACGATGACAGCGAAGACGAGCCCGAGCAGACCCTCAGTCGTGAGGCTGTTGATCGATTCTTGGATGAACGGCGCCTGGTCGAACACGACGGTGAACTGAGTGTTGCTGCCGAGCGCTTCTTCCAACTCAGGGATGAGATCGTTGACGGCGTTTGATACCGCGACGGTGTTTCCCGAAGGGCTCTTCGTGATGGCGATCGTGAGGGCGTTCTCACCGTTGACTCGAGAGATTCCCGTCTCAGGGTCGTCGATGACCTCGACAGTCGAGACATCACTCAGCGTGACAACCTCAGTGTTCGAGCCACCGAGCAAGGGCAACGCCTCAATCGCATCGACCGAGGTGATTCGGTTGCCTGCCTGCACCGTGAGAGTTTGGCCATCTTCCGTGATTTCACCGGCGGGCAACAGAACGCCATTGTCGTCAAGGGCCGCCGTGATGTCCTGGTTGTTCAGGCCATTCGCGAAAAGCTTCTCAGGATCGGGGGTGATGACGACGCGTTGCGTTGAGGTGCCGAGCAGAGTTGCGTCGCTGACACCATCGACCTTCTTGAGATCGACAAGAGTGGATTCTTCGAGCTTGCGAGACAGTTCGCGCGCATCAAGATCACTCGAGACGGCGATCTGCACGACAGGCAAGTCGGTGAAGTTGAAGGTAAATACTTGGGTGTCGGCGGAGTCAGGAAGCTGACCAGAGATGCGGTTAATGGCGAGCTGAATCTTCTGTTCAGCGGTCGCAATATTGGTGCCGTAATCGAAGGAGGCCGAGATATTGGAGAAGTTGGAGTTCGAGGTTGACGACGTGGACTCGAGGCCGGGAACACCCTGAATGGCCGCCTCGATGGGGGCCGAAACATCCTTATCGACAACCGCTGGCGACGCACCAGGGTAGGTCGACACAATGAAAATCTGGGGTAGTGACAGCGAAGGAATGAGCTCTTGCTTGAGCGAGGTGAGTGCCACTCCACCAAAAATTCCGATGACAATCGTGACAAGCGCAATCAGTGCACGGTTACGTAAAGAGAAAACGGAGAGCAGATGCACGAGGGAACTTTCGTTGCTGTTAAACGCGGGCGCGGTTGCAAAACCACTTCTTGGTGAGAGCAATTCTCGCAGCCCGCACAAGAATGCGCGTACTCTCGCGAGATTACATCTGGGTTAAACCTGACACCCGTGGACTACACCACGTTTGCGAGCTCGCTGCTGGCAGGCGAGAACGGATGCCGGATGATCGTCGACCACGCTGCGGCGAGCGCCGAGACTCCTCGCTCGAGGTCGGCTGCACTCCCGCTGAACGGGATGCGGAGGAAGCGTTCAAAAGCGCCATCCATTCCGAACCGTGGACCGGCCGCAATCATGAGCCCTTCATTGCGGGCAGCGAGCACCAGTTGCGAGCTAACGGGCTGGCCGAGACCGACCCAGGCGGTCATTCCACCCGGGGTGTGCGGCACCTGCCACGACGGCAGTTGCTCGGCGAGGAGAGCAGAGAGGTGCTCGCGGCCGGCGCGTAAAGAGGCGCGTCGGGCATCCAGTATCGAAGGAAAATCTTCGAGAACGTTGGTGACGACAAGTTGCTCAAGCAAGGGCGTTCCGAGGTCACCGGCAGAGCGAGCACGCACTAGTTGTCGGATGGTGGCGTGATCTGCACGGATCCAGCCGGTGCGCAGACCGCCCCAGACCGTCTTGCCAACTGAGCCCACCGAAATGGCATTGCCGTGCGCGGCAAAAGGCAAGCGAGTGCCACTGCCATCGAGGTCGAGCTCTGCCATCGTCTCGTCAGCGATCACCGCCGTGCCCTGGCGGGCAGCGAGCGACAGCACTTTCTCGCGGAGCTCGTCAGGCATCGACTGCCCAGTGGGGTTGTGAAAATCGGGCATGAGATAAGCGAGTGAGGGGCTCGTGCGTTGAATAGCCTGCTCGACAGCAATGGCATCCCAGCCGGTCTCCGTCGAAACTCCCACAGGAACAAGTCGCGCACCGGCAGCACGCAGTGCGTCAAGCGCGTGGGGGTAGCTCGGGTTTTCCATGAGGGCCCGATCACCGCGCGCCATCAGCGTGCGGGAAATGAGCGCGATAGCGTGCTGAGCACCCAACGTCACCATGATCTGGTCAGGACTCGTGGGCAAGCCTCGTTCTTCGTAGCGGCGCGCAATAGCCTCGCGCAGCACGGGAAGACCGACCGGATCGAAGCCCGACTCCCCCAAGTACGCCGGCAATTGTTCTGCCGCACGCCGGGAGGCCTCAATCACTTCAGGCGCTGCCGACATCGTCGACTTACTGAAGTCCAACATCTGCGGGGCCGCTAAATCAGGAATCAGACTTGCGCGGTGCGGAAGCTGAGCGACACTGCCCGAGCCCCGTGTGCTCTCCACGTAGCCGCCCTCGCGCAGAGCTGAATAGGCCGCCGTCACTGTTGTTCGACTTACCCCGAGCGCGAGAGCCAGCTCCCGCTCTGCAGGCAAACGTGTCGACGTGAGTATGCGGCCGTCCATGATGAGTAGCCGGATGCGGTCAGCTACGGCGGAGTAGGCCGCATTCGAACCGGATGCACGCCACTCGCCCATCATGACAACCAATGCGCGGGCAGAAAGGCTGTTCATGAGGCCACGATAGCGTGATTGGCCTCTTGCTCGAAGTCCAATCCCGTAATTGGATACTTTTATGACTCCCCGCGCAACCATGGCACGACGAATTGCCCAACTCGGCTTCGGCCTGTTCTTCTACGGCATCGCTATCGCGCTCATGATTCGCGCAGAGATTGGCGTCGCCCCGTGGGATGTTCTCGGGCAGGGTGTTTCGCTCAGCACCGGCATCCCCTTTGGTTTTGTCACCAACATCATTGGCCTCGTCGTGCTGCTGTTGTGGATTCCCATCCGCCAGAAACCCGGGATTGGCACAGTCTTCAATGTCGCCCTCGTCGGGCCGAGCGCCCAAATCGGTCTCTGGATCCTGCCCGAGATCGAAGGCCTCGGTCTGCGTATCCTCGTGTTCGTCGCCGGGCTAGTGCTCTTGGGCATAGCTACGGGCCTCTACCTCGGGGCACGCTTTGGGCCCGGACCGCGGGACGGCCTGATGACGGGCATCCACCACCGCTACGGCGGCAAGATCTGGATCGTGCGCAGCAGCATCGAACTTGTCGTACTCACGATCGGTGCAATTCTGGGCGGAAACCTCGGCTGGGGCACGCTCGCATTCGCGCTCCTGATCGGACCCATCGTGCACTTCACGATTCCGCGCCTCATGGTGCCGGCTGCCATCACGGCCGACACCGTGGTGACGCCGGAGCCGCGCCCCGACGTTGCCGTTACGCAGTAGTCGCTGCCTCAGCGGGTAGCGGCAGCGACCGTTATTCGGCGAACTTCACCGGCACGTAAACATCCTGAACTCGATCGTTGAGTGCCGTGTGGTCGTTGCGCGTGAAGATACCGCACTTGTTCGTAATGCAGTCGGCATCCTCGCCCTGCGGATCTCCAAGCTCGAGATACGCAGTGAAAGTGCCATCCGTGGTGTCGTCATAGCTGCGAGCGCCAAAGAGCCGCCAGGCCCAGTCAGCGTTAATCCAATTGCTGGGCGCCCACTGCACAGTGCCCTCGGCGACGTTCTCTTGCTGCTGGCTCGGTACACCACCGATGCAGGGACCTGGCTTGTCTGCGGGAGTTGGCGGGATGACGCACACCGCGACGTAGACACCCCGACTTCCGTCGTAGCCACTTCCTGTCACTACCACCCGTTCACCGCGCACAAGGGCCTCGGTGTCGATCGGTTCGCCGTTTTCTCCAGCGAGCGTCAAGGTGCGAGTGCGCCCGTCATCCCCCTCGGCGGTCACCGAGAGCGGCCATTCTCCGTCACCAAGCTGCTGGCTCGATTGCCCGGCGCTCTCGTGAGTGAGAATCGGAACCACAATAATCGCGATCGGCACGAGCAGAACTACCGCGACGATGAGCGCGATCCACGGCCAACGTCGGCGGCGCGCAGTGGTTCGGGTCATTGCCTCAGTCTAAGACTGCTTGAGCAACGCTGTGTTAAGAGCGCGCGACATGGGTGGGGCGAATAGCATCGAGCACCTGCCGCTTGCCTTAGGGTGATCGTGTAGGCAGCACCCGCTTGAGCATTGGCACACGAAAGGCAGCGCATGATTCGCGAAATAGCTGCCGTCGCTGTGGGCGGCGCGCTCGGCACCGGGATGCGTTTCGCCCTCGATCTCGTCTTCGCTACGGATGACGGTCTCTTTCCGCTGTCGACCCTCGTCGCCAACATTGCTGGCAGTTTCGTTCTCGCGCTCGTCGTCGCCGAACTGTGGGCACCGTCGCCGGCCTGGGCGCGCGCGGGACTGGGAGCGGGCCTGCTGGGTTCCTTCACCACTTTTTCGGCCCTCGCCGTCGCTGCGGTTCAGCTCATCGGCGTCAATCAGTGGGTACCAGCGCTCATTTATGTTGCAGCCACGGCAGTGCTCGGGCTTGCCGCCGCCGCCCTGGGGCTCCGCTTGGGCTTCAGCCGCAACCGCCGCCCTGACCTGGTGAACGAATGACCGCCGGGGTAGTGTTTGCGATCCTCGGAGCCGGCGCGGTTGGGGCTGTGCTGCGCTACTTGACGGCACGCGCTTTCTCTTCAACCACCGGCTTTCCGTGGGCGGTACTGGTCGTGAACATCGTTGGATCTGCTCTAGGCGGAACTCTCGCGGGAATGGCTCATGTCGGCACTATCGACCCGAATCTAGAGATCATTCTGCTGACCGGGCTCTGCGGGGGCCTTACGACCTTCAGCACACTGAGCGTCGAGACTATGCAGATCGTGAACATTCGGCGAGTGCGGGTTGCTGTTGTGAGCGTGCTCGCCAACCTCGTCGTCGGCATTGGCGTCGCAGCCGCCACCTACTTCGGTCTCATCGCACTCGCTTCATAAAGGTGCACGGCGGCCGCGCGCTAGCGTTTCGGCCAACTCCACGCTGGTTCGTCAAGCATTCCTTGGCCCTCAATGCTGGTTTCACCGTCGCGCTTCTCGAGGTGAATACGACTCGCTCCCGCTTCCTCAAGTTCGTCGACCAAACCGGAGGCGTGCGAAACCACAACGATTTGTGTGTGCGCGGATGCTGCCTCAACGAGTTCAGCCAGAGGGGCAAGCAATCTGGGGTGCAAGCTGGTCTCTGGTTCGTTCAGTACGAGCAGAGTGGGCGGGCTGGGCGACAGTAGTGCCGCGACGAGCAGCAAGAACCGCAGCGTGCCGTCCGAAAGCTCGTTCGCCTCGAGTGGGCGCAGTAACCCTGGCTGCACCATGACGAGAGAGAAGAGCCCGTCTTGCGCGTGCACCTTCACCGATGCACCGTCAAAGGCTCGAGCGATAGTGCGATCGAGTAGCGCACGGTCGCCAAATTCAGTGATGGTTTGCAGCGCCGCGGCGAGGTCGGTGCCACTGTGGTCCAAGACGGGAGTGCGGGTGCCCAACTGTGGCTGCCGAACGGGGGCCTGAGGGTCCGTTCGAAAATGATCGTAGAAGCGCCAAGAACTCAGATTCTGGCGCACTTCCATGAGTTCGGGAGCTGCAACGGGGTCCGCGAATGCCGCCACCATGCTTTCGGTTGGACGAAGTCTGTAGTCGTGCGGAATCCACTCACCACCAGAATTCCTGACGCGAACTGCACCGTTGTGTCGTTCGGTCAGCGCTGTAGCTGGGCGCAAAACTGCACCGCTGAACACTGACTCTGCTTTGATCTCAGGATCACGGGCAAACATTGTGCTCTGGTCTGTCGGCAACCCGAAGTCGACCGCATACCCAAAACCTGTGCTCGCGTAGCCAAGCTTCAACGCGACAGAGTTGCGGCGCACCGTTCCTTGAACCGGATGCCCGAATTGCCGTGCAGCGGTCGCCCCCGACTCTGGCCCCGCCCACAACAGTGATTGCAATCCACCCTCACGCGCTAGTGCAGCAATCGCGCCAGACTGACCGACCTCGGCCAGTAACCGCAAACTGCGATACACACTCGATTTGCCGACGCCATTCGCGCCCGAAATAACCGTGAGCCTCGCCAGCGGAAGCACTACATGTCGCAGCGACCGAAATCCCTCAATTGCCAGCGTCGTGATCATGCCGTGAGCCTAATCAACGCGGCTGTCATTAATCCTGACGGCTGGGAGCGCTAGCGCCCGTTCTTCATGGCTTGCATCTTGCTGAGGGTGGCGATGGCCTGACGGGCGATCATCCGCCCCGCTCGGTTGGCACCGATCGTGGATGCTTGCGGGCCGTACCCCGCGAAGAAGATGCGAGGGTCCCGCCATGCGACACCTTGCCCGACAGAAACGCCACCCTCTTTTTCACGCAGTTTTAAGGGCGCGAGGTGGCGCAGTTCTGGCCGAAAACCCGTGGACCAAATGATGGCATCTGCCTGCTGAAACGCACCGTCTTTCCAGCGAACACCATCCGGCTCAATGCTCGAAAACATGGGTCGTGGCGTCAGAACGCCTCGCTCAATGCCTGCTTGGATGCGGCGGGTACGAGGAACACCAGTGCCGCTGACAATGCTGGGCAGCACTCGGCCGGCCCGGGCCGCCTCATCCTGGATGAGCACTGCTTCTTTGCGCGCTTCGAGATTGAGGGGACCGTCTTCGAGAAAGTCGATGGGGCGTCGGCTGACCCAGGTGAGGTTGGCCGCAAGGTTTTCCAACTCGAGCAGGAACCCGATTGCTGAGGTACCACCGCCCACCACGACGACACTCTGGTCGGTGAACTCTCGAGCGCTTCGATACTCGCTCGTGTGCAAATGGCGCCCTTCGAACGACTTGAGCCCCGGATACCAGGGAATGAAGGGAGCGCCCCACGTGCCAGTCGCATTGATGACCAGCATCGTGCTGACCGTTTTCGTTTCCTCGCCATCGAGCGTGAACGTCACGTTGAGGTGTTCACCAAAGTTGTCGACGGCCACAACATCGGCGTTGCGAACCACTTTGAAGTCGTAATGATCTTCGTACGCACGGTAGTAGTCAGCCACGACTTTCTTGGCTGGCATGTGGCGGTCAGCGGTTTCAAAACTCAACCCGAGTTCATCGAGCCCTGGCAGATCGTTGATGCGATGGGCAGAACCAATGCGCAACGCTTCCCAACGGTGCTGCCAGGCGCCACCGGTTCCGGGGCCGCGATCAAGGAGCACAAAGTCGTTGCCGGGATCGAGACCAAGTCGCCGCAAATAGTAGGCGACCGACAATCCCGCTTGGCCAGCACCAATCACGACAACAGAGGTGTCGGTTTCAGTGGTGGATGTCACGGGCTAACGTTACCTGCCCCAACCACACCTGTGCACCGCCAACCAAGACCTCTCTGTCGTGCGTGCTAAACTTCAGGTTAGTTTTCATCCATCCCTGTTCGCTCGTTCGCTGGCCACCGTCAGTGCACCGGGACAGACGTATGAGGGGGTCTCGCATGGGACGCGGCCGTCAAAAGGCAAAGCACACCAAGGTTGCTCGGGATTTGAAGTACTTCAGCCCAGACACCAACTATGGCGCGCTCGCTCGAGAATTGAGCGGATCAGAAAACACTGCCCCGGTTTCCGAAGACAGTGAGAAGTGGCCGGAGTACTCCGCTGGTGATTCGTACAGCGACACGTACGACACCGAAGACGATGAAGACGACGAGGAAACTCGCACCGCCTAACAGCAGCCTTCATCACACAACGTGAAAAAGCGAGCGCCCGACCCTGATGGGTCGGGCGCTCGCTTTTTGTCGAGACAACTTTAGAACGCTACGAGTTCTTTCGCTTTCGCCACAATCGCGTCGACGGACGGCAGCCACGCCTCTTCCAGAATGGAAGCGTAGGGAACGGGTGTATCCGGGCTGGAGAGCAGCGAAGGTGGAGCATCCAACAGCGTGAAGTGTTCTGTTGTCATTCGCGAGACCAACGATGCACCCCAACTGCCGTCGCGCGGAGACTCCTGCACCACGAGCAGTCGTGACGTCTTCGCCAGTGAACGAGCAACAGCATCGTCATCGAAAGGAATCAGCGTGCGCGGATCAATAACCTCAGCCTCGATTCCGGCTGCGGCAAGAGCATCCGCCGCCTCCACCGCACGGTGACGCATCTGCTGGGTTGCGACGATCGTGACATCCGAGCCCTCTCGCACGACGGCGGCCACCCCCAAAGGCAGCACGGCGTCGTCGCCTGTTGGCACCTCGCCCTTCAACGAAAACAGTCCCTTGTGTTCGAAGAAAAGCACCGGATCGTTGTCACGGATCGAGCCACGAAGCAAGCCATAAAGATCCTCAACAGTTCCGGGAACGACCACTTTGAGACCGGGGACATTCAGGAACCAATTCTCACCAGCCTGAGAGTGCTGAGCCGCGAATCCCGTACCCGCGCCGTTTGCCATGCGAATCGTCAAAGGAACCGTCACTTGCCCGCCCGTCATGTAACGATGCTTGGCGACCTGATTCACAATTTGGTCGTAACAGACGCCCGCGAAGTCGGCAAACATAATTTCAGCGATGGGACGCAAACCCATGATCGCTGCGCCGAGAGCTGCACCAACAATTGCTTGCTCCGATATCGGGGTGTCTCGAACGCGGCGTGGCCCAAATTCTTCAAACAGCCCGGCGGATGTCTTAAACGCCCCGCCTGCTGCACCAATATCCTCACCGATCATGAACACATCGGGATCGTCGCGCATCTCATCAGCAATAGCGCGAGCAATAACTTGGCGATAGTTGAGGGTGTCGCTCATGAGTAGATGTGCTCCATTCCGGCAGAAAGTTCTGGCTCAGGCCACGTGAGTGCGAGATCTCGGGCTGCGGCGACTTCGTCTCGGGCCGCGCGCTCAACAGCGGCAGCAGCATCCGCCCCACCTGCAGCCTCAATCGCCTCGCGCAATTTCACAATGGGGTCACGGGCAAACCACGATTTAACTTCGTCTTCCGGCCGATATTTGGCGGGGTCGCTGCGCGAATGACCGCTGTGGCGGTAGGTATCGGCCTCGATGAGTGTCGGACCTTCGCCCGCTCGAGCACGCTCGACAGCCTCGGTCGTAACGGCGCGCATCCCGATAACATCATTGCCGTCGACGAAGACTCCCGGCATGCCATAAGCCGCAGCTCGATCGCTCAAGCGTTCAACGGGGGTAGTCGACGCCATCGTCGAATACTCACCGTATTGGTTGTTCTCGATGACAAAAATCGCCGGCAACTTCCAGATTGCGGCCATATTGAGGGATTCGTGAAATGCCCCAATGTTGGTGGAGCCGTCGCCAAAGAACGCCACGCTCACTTCAGAAGTGCCCCGATAGCTTGAGGCAAGAGCGGCACCAACGGTCGTCGGGAGGTGAGCGCCAACGATCGCGTTCGATCCCAAAGCGCCGACAGAGACATCGGCAAGATGCATGGAGCCGCCTTTGCCCCCACACAGCCCGCCTGCCCGCCCAAGGATCTCTCCAAAGGCGCGGTCAAGGGGAGCCCCCATCGCCAACACGGCACCATGGCCGCGATACGTGCACGTCATCGTGTCACCTGGGCTGAGCGCACTGCACACCCCAACGGTGACAGCCTCTTGCCCCTGACAAAGATGCGTACTGCCTCGCACCAAATTCTTGCTGAAAAGACCCATGATCTCGTCTTCAAAAAACCGGATCTCATACATCGAACGCAATAGCTCAAGGGCATCTGCGGGCAGTGGGTCAGCGAGCGTTGGGCTCACAGGGTGGTACGTCATTAGCTCACAACTTCCTACTTCTGTCGCGGGGTACCGCAACTGTCTGTGGTTCTGAATCCTGTTGGTAAATGCGCTTCTTCGCTTTCGGCGCCACCCAGCTGAGCCAGTACGAGCTCAGCAGCGGTGCGGCCAATTTCGGCAGGGTCGCGCGAAATGGTGCTGATCGCGGGAGTAAGGAACTCGGAAAGCGCCACGTCGTCACACGTGACGAGGCTGACATCACCGGGAATGTCGAGCATGAGCTCGCGCAACGCGCGCAACACTCCGACGAGAATCTGGTTGCTTCCTGCAATCAGAGCAGTGGGAGCATCCGCAGCGCTCATCAGCTCAATGGTTGCGCTATAACCGTGCTCAGCACTGAAATCGCCCATTCGGATGGTCGACACAACGTTCGGGTACTCACTCGCTACCGCGGCCAGAGTCTCCGCTCGTTCACGCGATGGTCGCACTTGAGAACTACCGTTAACGAGGGCAATCGACCGATGCCCCAGCGAAATCAGGTGTTCAACCGCCGCCCGGATACCTTGAGCATGGTCGCTGAGCACTGCCGAGGCCGACGTCGTCGCAATTTCACGATCGATGAGTGTGATCGGGTAATGCGCGGAATCGAGAGCCTTATTGAGCGCCTCATCGTTCTCATCACTGACCGAAATCAGCAAGCCATCGATACGGCGTTGCTCCATTGACCGCAATTGCTCAAGGGCAAGCCCTGGCTCGTTGAAGGAGTTCGCCACCAACATCGAATAGCCGCGTTGACGGAGCACACGCTCCGCCCCCATTGCGATCTGGGCAAGAAGAGGGTTACCGATGTCGGCAGCGACAAAGCCAATCGTGAAACTCTCGCCGGTGCGCAAACTTTGGGCGAGAGCATCCGGTTGAAATCCCAGCTCGTCGATGGCTGCGAGCACGCGTTCACGCATCTTGTCGCTGACATCCGGATGGTCGGAAATCACTCGGGAGACCGACGAGATAGCGACGCCTGCGCGTTCTGCTACTTCTCGCATTCCTGCTCGGCGAAGTGGCGGAGTCTGTCGACGCTCGCCCATTCCTCGCCGGTTTCCAGAGAGATCGCTCATGTTTTATTCACCTAGTCTTTCGAGACCCGATACTGGTCGATGTAGTCCCAGTTCAGATCCCAGCCCAACCCGGGGCGGTCGCTCAGGGTCAGGATGCCGTTGTTGAGTTCTGGTCTGTTAACAATCATGTTCCACCAGAACGGGTCGCGATCGGGGTGGAAACACTCGGCGAGAGTGCCGTGAGCTTGACTCGCCAGCAAGTGTGTCGACACTTGCGGCTCCTCATGGTGCCCCATCTGCACGTCATACGAGGTCGCGATTGCGGCGGTTCGCAACCACGCGGTCGGCCCGCCCGACCACGAGGAATCAAAATTGCACACATCTATCGCGCCCGTTTCCATCAGATCCCGGCAACCGCTGGCGCTGAATTCGGTTTGACCGGCGCAGACGGGAACGGGCCCCCGAAAACGCACATCCCGCATTGAGCGTTTATCGTTGTGCCACTCGACCGGCTCTTCGAACCAGCGGATGTTGAGATCACCGATCCGCCGGCTCAGGTCGACCGCGACATCTGGCTTGTAGCCCTGATTGGCATCGATGCAGATGATGAAGTCATCTCCAGCCGCTTCGCGAGCTGCAGTAATACGAGCCGCATCTTCCGCGGCGCTCAGCCCACCAACTTTGAACTTGACCCCGGCTAGACCCAGCTCTTGATAGTGATGCATTTCATCAGCGATGCTCCCGAGAGGTTCACCGTAGTAGCCACCGATCGCGATCATTGGCAACTCATTGCGATATCCTCCCCAGAGTTTCCAGAGTGGCGTCTTGAGTGCCTTACCGACAGCATCCCAAATAGCAGTATTCACTGCCGCGAGGGCGACGAGTCCGAGCCGGCGATCACGAAGAATATCGAACGTCACTTTGTACCCGGAATCCCACAGCCGTTCAATTGCCATTGCATCTTGGCCGATCAGTGTGGGAGCGAGTTCTTCGTGAATGATGCGATCGATGTCAAACATCGTCTCGTGTTCATCTCCGGTATATGCCTCTCCGATGATTCCCGCATCGGTGTGGATCCGGGTCACAATCGTTGCGCGATGAGTCATGTGGTAGTGGCTACCTCGAAACTCTCGGGCAAGCGGTGCGACCATAGGGATCGTCTCGATGCGGGTAATCGTCAGGCCGTGCGCTTGCGGATCCAGAGGATCGTGTTCAGCGTGAACTGGTTGATTGTGCATGTTCTTTGAACTCCGTTTTTCTTTCACCAAGCGCGTGGTGAGGGTAGTGGCTCGGACTCGTCGCTTACGGCGATTAGCCGCGCTGCTGCTTCTCGAGGTCGTCAAGGAACGCGGACAGGTCACCCGAGATCATCGTCTGGGTGAGGTTGGTCCATGACGCCGATTGCGCAGCACCGTTGAACTGGTTCTGAGCAACGTCGACTCCACCAACAGCGTCGACGATTTCTAGGATCTGGCCCGCACCGGTGCTTCCCGTTACACCGACAACATCAACGTCGGTGCGGTTCGGGAACTGGCTTGCTTCCTTGAGCAGGATCGTTTGTCCTTCGGCAGAGGCCATCGTCTCGATCAGCTTGAGCGCGGCATCCGGATTCTGCGACTTCGCGCTCACTCCGTACATCAGAACGGGGTTGAAGAACTGACCCTGAAGGCTGGTTCCTGCAACTTTGGGAGCGTTGAAGACGCCATAGGCGTCAGTGCCAAGCTTGTCGTCCCACACTTTCCAGTTGATTGCATTCGAAATGAGCCCGGGGACCATGGCGACTTTGCCAGCACCGAAATCTGCTTCTACATCGGTGAACTTCTTGCCAGCGAAGTCATCGTTCCAGCAATCCGCATTGTAGGAATCAAGTAACGGCTGCAACGAGTCCATAAAGCGCTCATCGTTGAGCGGGATATCGCCGGCGCGAACCGCGTTCACGTCTTCGGTAGAGAAGAACTGCGGTGAAAGGGATGACCATGCCCACCACAGGATGAAGGAGTCGCTTCCCGACATCCCAATTGGAGAGATGCCTTCGGCCTTGAAGGCATCGCACGTTGCGAGCATCTCATCCCACGTAGCTGGTGGAGCCTCGGGATCAAGGCCAACTTGCTCGAAGAGTGCTTTGTTGTAGTACCAGACGACACCTTGTGCACCGACGGGCACACCAGCAAATACGGAATCATCGGCGACGTCCTTGACCGTGGCAGACCAACCGCTGAGAAGGTCTGCATCGGCAAACTGCTCTTGAGTGAGGTCGGCCACCGAGCTGAACAGCGACTCGAAGTTCGCGCCAGGCAACATCTCAACAACATCGCCAAGCTTTCCTGCCCGCGCCTTTGTCGTTGCGGATGCCAAGAACTGATCGAAGGGAACGCGATCCTGTTCTGCTTCGACTCCGGTTTGTTCGGTGAACAAAGCAATGACGTCGTTCATGGCCTTGCCTTGACCCTGAGTGGTGTCAGCATCGCCACTGGTCAGAAGGGTAATCGGTGAATCGGCCGAACCTGAGTTGTCGCCGCTGGCGCAACCCGCGAGCAGTGCGCCAACTCCGATTGCCGCAGCGATCGAGAGTCCACGCCGTTTTGTGAATATCTGTGACACTTGTCGTACCTCCATTGTGTGATTGTGATGCGCTTCTTTGCCCACCTTGGGGTAGTGCTGGGATGGTCTTGCGATCACCCCTGGGGGTAGGGGGCGGTCTGAGATTCAGTCCTTGACCGCCCCCGATATGGCTCCGGCTTGCAGCCACCTTTGTCCGAAAACAAAGAGCAAGAGCACCGGAGCCGTGCCAACGAGCATTGCTGCTGCAGTAAGCGGGCCTCCGGTGCGGAACTGTGACGAGAACTGCGCAATCGCTACTGCGACCGTCGGCGTATCGCCGGATGGCAGCAGCAACAAAGCAAGCAGAAGCTCGCTCCACTGCAAGAAGCAGGTCAGGATGAAAGCGGTCGCGAGTGCGGGCTTAGCCATCGGCAGTGCGATCGAGACGAACTGCCTGATTGGCCCAGCACCATCCACATCACCGGCCTCGAAGACTTCAGAGGGCAACTGCGAGAAAAACGATCGCATGAAGACTGTTGCCCACGCGGAGAACATGACCCCGTACACAACACCAAGCCACACAAGTGAATCCAGCATCCCCCACACTTGAAGCAATTCGAACATGGGGATCACGAGGGCAGCTGCGGGCAGAAACATGGCCGAAGTCGTGAGCGCGATCGTGAAACGTCGACCAAGGAACTGATAGCGCGCGAGCGCGAAGCCAGTGCAGGCGGCGAGAGTGACCGCAAGGGTTGCCCCCACCCCCACGGTGATCGTTGAGTGAAGGATTGCTTGAGCCATTCCGCCGGTGACCCAGACCGTGCCGATGTTCTCGAGTGTCCAGGTGCCGCCGAAATTGGCCGGTTCGCCGACGTATTCGGCGGTGGGCTTGAGGGCAACGCGTACGACCCACAAAATGGGCCCCAGCACGATGATGAGCGCAAGAGCGACAATGACTGTTTCGAACCAGTTGTTCTTCTTCATGGCTAGTTCCACTCCTCCGCCTTGCGGATACGCCGCATCCCGGTCTGAATGAGCACAATGAGCGCGATGAAAACGAGACTGACGACCGCGATCGCGGCACCTCGCCCGAGCGTCGATCCCTGATTGAGCGTCGCGTACACGGCATAGTCGAGGGTCGTCGACGCCACACCGGGGCCACCCTGAGTGAGTCCATAGATCCAGGGAAAGAAACCGGTCACGGTCGAGATCGTCAAGAGAAGTATCCAAAATCTCGTTATGGGTCGCAGCGCTGGGCGATAGATGTGCCAAATCAGCTGCCACCGGTTCACGCCGTCGAGTTGAGCTGCCTCGATGTAGCTTGGCGAAATTGCCGCTAGCCCCGTGGAATAAAAGAGCACACCGCTTCCGAGTGTTGCCCACCCGATGACAACGACAACGGTGATGAGAACGAAGTTCGGGTCGGTAAACCACCCGGGCGCGAGGAAGCCAAGGCCGGCGGCTCGAAGGCCAGCGTTGACTGGGCCCTCATCCGCGAGGACGATGCGGAACACTCCACCGACGATGATGGGTGGCAACATTGCCGGAATATACAAGATCGCCCGAATCGTCGATGCTGCCTTCATCGGGAAAACTGCGATGGCCATGATGAAAGGCACGAGAACCCACACGACTACACCGCCGATGAGCACAAGGTTGTTCAGGAGGATGCGGTAGAAATCTGGCCAGGTCGCCAAGAAGACGAAGTTGTCGAGGCCCACATTGATGGGTTCAGAGAGCCCGTCGTATTGAGTGGTGGAGTAGTAGAAGACAGCGCACAGTGGCCAAAAGATGAAGGCGAGAATGAGCAAGAGCTGGGGCAGGACGAAGGCCTGACCAGGGTTGGTCACTTTCGATAGCGTGCGCGTCTTTGCGGCCATTCTTTGTTTTCCTCGGGTGTTCGCGATGGGGCTTTCGTTGAGAGCGTAAGTCGGTTACATTCATCCTGTCAACGTTTCTGGAAAGGTTACCGGTTTTGATGAACCTCTTCTCACATCCACTCGCCACACCGTCGTGGGAGATGGAAAAGGCCGCCCCTATGAGGCTTCACACGCGCTCGTTGTGGAGCACTCCGACGGACAGAGAAGAAAGCGCGCCAGACCAGCGAATCATTCACCAGCGGGCCATCTTTACGAACAAACCAGCGGTCTTCAACAGACTCTCGGTCGCCCAAGCACCCGGATACCATAAGTGCGCAAGCGGGCAAGAAATTGACGCTGCGCTCGACGTCGTGGTCTTCACAGAGAACGGCGAAAACGGTTGGCGCGAGGTAGGCCACTTGAGATCCACCGCCGAGGAAGTTCTCACGCAAGGCGCAAGCATCAACCTCGGTGGGCTTGAAGCAAGTTCACTCGTAGCCCAAGTTCGACGGGCAGCCACCGACGAATGGTGGCCAGGATGGAATTTGGCATCCACTGGCCTCCTACTTGAGGGAGAAACAAACAACGACTGGGAACCAGATAACGAAGGCAGCCTCTCGGTATCGGCCCTCGATCTCAGCCACCAGTCTCCCGAAGTCAGCGCTCGCGCAACTCAGACTGAAGTGCGATTCAACACACCCCACCTTCAGGTCGGTTTTCGACTTACTTCCCCCGCATGGTCCTACTTAGCGCTAGATGCTGACGGAGCGGGAAATACTCATTTCAATCTGCTGCAAATGCCGCGATCGATGGATATCGTTCGCAGCGGCGTTTATCCCTCGGGGGTCTATCCCGTGTTGCGCGATCAAAACGCCGAGTATCTTGCCCAGGGCCCACGGTTTACAGCAACTACCGGGCTCATGCCTCTCGGATTCCTGCACACCGACTACGTCGGGACAACAACGGTTCGGGGCTCGACAGTGCGCTACGAGTTCACGAGCGAGGCGGCATCCCAAAGCTACGTTCTGGAATTTACGGTCGAAGCTGACCGCATCCGGATGCACGTCGAGCGTACGAGCGATGTAGAACGCCGCGCGTGGACCAGTTCGGCGTGGCACGTCGCCACGAACAATCGCGTCACGCCATCGTGTGCGCTCGGCCAGCTCACGTACCGCGGTGAGACCGGCCTGCTCGACGGCCCCCTCGCCTGGCACTTTCCTCGCCACGGAACCCTCAGTATCAGCGGCAGCGAGAATGCACTCTGGCGCAGCGACTCCGTGCGCCCCCTCGACACCAACACCCTTGAGCTTAAAGTTGGCGAGATTGCGACAGGGTTCGGAGACTATATTTTGCCGGCGGGACACCATGCGGCAGACATCGAGCTCGCCGTCGAAACCCCCACTCTCGCAACGCTTAGCGATGACACTCCAGCAGCAATTCGCCGGATGCTCGAACGGCACACGCTCACCGCTCTGCCATTCCGTGGCGACACAGCGACCTATTCCAACAACGGTGCTTCGATGCACTGCACCACATCGCTAGCCGATGTTTCTGCTATCGCTGAGCAGCTGGATGAGGTTCCGAATCTCCCGGCGATGGAGTGGGTGGGCCGATCATTGCAGCGCTGGCTCGACGGCGCTCCCAGCTATGGCAGCGGAACGACGTCTCACGGTGACTATCGTCTCGATGACGAGTACGTGCATATGAGCGCAAATACGCTCGGCGCTGCAGCACGGTTCGCTGCGTGGGAGTCATCAGGAGAATGGTTCGCGCGAAACCGTGCAACCCTCCTGCGAGAAATTGAAAGCATGCTCGCTCGCGATGTCGACGGAGACGGCCTCGTTGAATCAGAGTTGCGCGTCGGCAACAGTGGCGACCATCAGTGGAGCACCTGTTGGGCTGACGTACTGTCTTTCGGCTGGAAAGACGCCTGGGCCAACGCGGTGGTGTTCGAAACATGGTCGCTGTGGATTCCCGTGCTCGAGGCTCACGGAGAAAGTGAGCTCGCCGCCCGCCTTCTCGCGAGCCGAGCACTGCTCAAGAGCAACTACTTCGACACTTTCTACAACTCCGACACGGGACTCATAGCGGGATGGCGCTCGAAGGATGGCGCTCTGCACGACTACGGGTTTTCCCAGCTGAATGGAATGGCCTGCATGACAGAACTCTTGCCTGTCGAGGCTGCGCGTGGCGTTATGGAATCGCTCGTCGCTGCCTGGGATTCGATCGGGCTCACGGACTTCCGCAACGGCATCCCACTCAACATCTGGCGTATTCCCGAGTACGACATCGGTGGTGTCGTCTTCGGACTTCCCATGGGCAGTTACCAGCAAGGCGGATACTCTCACCACGGCACTCGAGTGATCGTCGAAGCACTCGATCGAGTCGGCCTTAATGACACAGCAGCGCAGGTTCTCGAAGAACTTGCCACCACAATTGCCGATGACACGTCATTCGGCGGGCTCGGCTCCGGAATCGACTGGAGAATGAAAGATGGCACACCAAGCGGCTACGAGGGCCAACTCGTTGAAGGATTCAGCGTTCTTGCATCAGCACTCCGCCGCTACCGCGTGACCGGCTAACACCAGCAACATCCGGAGGTATTCAATGAAGAAGATCCGAGTTTCAGTGATCGGCGCGGGGTCCTGGGCGGTGGCCGCCCACTTGCCAGCTCTCGCCTCGCGTGACGATGTTGAGCTGGTCGGCGTCTGCCGGTCGAATGCGGATGCCGCCGCACGCATCCGCGACAAGTTCGGTTTCGCCTGTGCCTCGACCGACTATCGTGACGTACTCAGCCCCGGAGTGGACGCGGTGATCGTCGCTTCGCCCTCGTCGCTTCACCACGAGCACGCGTCCGCCGCGTTGCGAGCGGGCGCTCACGTGTTATGCGAGAAGCCAATGACTATTGCGGCATCCGAGGCCTGGGATTTGGTTGCGATTGCGCGAGAGAACGAGCGTGAACTCTTGATCGCCTTCGGGTGGAACTACATGAGGATGATCCGAGATGCTCGAGCGTTGATTAATCGCGTCGGGGTCGGCCGTCTTGAACACGTGACTGTGCACATGTCATCCTCGACACGGGAACTCTTGAGCGGCACTGGAGCGTACCCAGATTCTGCTGAAGATTCTGCCCCGCAGACTGCCACCTGGACTGATCCGCTCATCTCCGGTGGCGGATATGGTCAAGCGCAATTGAGTCACGCTTTGGGCCTCACACTCTCCCTATTTCCTGACCGTGTTGTTGCAGCATCCGCTCAGATGTTTGGCGCAGCGACGACAGCGGTGGAGTTGCATGACGCCGCAGTCCTCACCTTTGAAAGCGGCGCTATTGGCGTGCTTTCAGGCGCCTCCGCGCATGCCGGAGCGTGGAAAGACAAGCATGATCTTCAGGTTCGGGCGGTGGGCAGCGAAGGGCAAGCAATGGTCGATGTTCTTCGCGAAGAGGCCTGGATTTATCGACCAGACAGTGGCGAACACCGCCTGAGTCTTTCCGAGGGCGATGGAGCGTACCAGGCGTCTGGGCCCGCGCACGCTCTCATCGAGAGTGCACTCGGGCGTGGCGATAACCCGGCGCCGGGATCTCTGGGTGCTCTGACAGCCGAGGCGCTTGAGCTCGTATATCGCAGTGCAGCTCACGGCGGGAGCGTTGCTCGATGAATCATCCAGTCATTGTGCAGGTCGAGGCGTTTCCGATGCCCTACCGCGAATCCAACGATCACGACAGCACACGCTACAGCTGCTTGGTACGAGTGGTGGATGACGCGGGTCATGTGGGTTGGGGCGAGGCAGCCACCATCGTGCGTGAGGCTGCGAGCGCGACCGCCGTTCTCGTTCGCGGCTTCGCCGATGCTCTCGTGGGGACTTCGGCTTCCCCTGATTCAGCGAATGCGACGATGGCGGCACACGCCTGGTGGCATGGCGGTGCTGGAATTGCGAGTTTCGCGGTGTCGGCTATCGATATGGCGCTCTGGGATCTAGTCGGCCATCGTGGAGGACGCAATCTGGCTCAATTGCTTGGCGCATCCGCCAGCGCAAGCCTTGAGCCGATCATTACGTGCCATGCCTCGGTCTCCGACTTGGACGAGATGACCTCGGAGATGGCTGAGTGGGTTCTTCGTCGCGGGGCCTCTGGGATCAAGATTGCTTTCGGCAAGGCTGGGGCGTCTCGGTTGGGGGTTGAACTGGAGCGAGATATTGCCTTCATGACGGCCCTTCGCGCTGCGGTAGGCGAGCACACCCAGATCATGATCGATGTTGGTCCGCGGGTGGGCTGGAGTGTTGAGCAAGCTCAAGACCGCATCGACTCTTTGGCACCGCTAGGGCTGTCGTGGCTCGAAGAGCCGCTCGGAGCCCGCGATCCTGACGGTTACCGGCACTTGCACGACAATGCTCGCGGTGTGCTTATCGCCTACGGGGAGCGCGAGTGGAACGCGACGGGCGTGAGCGAGATCGTCAGCACGGGCACGGTGGATGTCGTGGGTTTGGACCCGGGGCGAGTCGAGGGAGTCAGCGGTTTTCGCGCTGCCGCAGCGCTGTGCGCCCGAGCCGGCGTGAAAGCGAATGCCCACGCGTTTGCTGGACCGCTCGTGTATGCGGCGTCTCTCGCGCTTTCCCTCGCGAGCGAGGCATGCGATGAGTTTGAGTTGGCTCCTCGACGCAACGAACTTTATGACATTGTCGGGGCGCCCGAATCGCACTCAAGTGTGGGTCGGCTGACAGCGCTGGACGCGCCCGGCTTGGGTATCGAGGTCGATGCAGACCGTGTTCGTGCGGCGAGCGCAGCTTCCGGGTTGTAGCTACGACGTGCACTCCACGACGCGGGACTCTCGCGCACTGTACGGGCTAGCCCTCGCGGCTCCAGTTCACGAGCGTCGGCACGACGTCTTCCGCGAAGCGCTCGTAGTCGTCGGCCGTGTTGTAGGCGTGCGCGGCGAGACGCAGGTAGCCGGTGTCGCGCCAGTTGGTGATCTGAGTCTCGAAACCGAGTGTGTCGGTAATGCGCTGGCGTAGGGCTTGAGCTTCGGGGCCGGTAGCGCCGAGAGTGCCGGGCAAACGCAACAGACGCATTCCCGGAGCCGGTGCTCCGACATCCACTCGCGATTCTTCGCCTGAGGCCGCATCGAGCGCATCGGCGACGATGTCGGTTGAGTAGTTCAGCAGGGTGTCGATGTAGGCGCGGATAGCATCCCATCCGATGCGATCTTCGAGACCGGTGATGACATCCACCGTGGCGAGCCAGGGGGTGTAGTCAATGGTGCCCTGCTGGTCGAAGCGTGCGGGAAACGGCTCATCCATTCCCCACGAGTCGATGAGCGGATACAGCTCTTTCGCGAAGGTCTTCTCGGCAACGAGCACCGCTGTTCCGCGAAAACCGCAGGCGAACTTGTGGAGGTTTCCGACCCAGGCGGATGCCGCCACGCCCTCTGCAGGTCGGTGCTGAATGCCGGGCGCGTGAGCAGCATCCACGAGAAGGGGCACTTCGTGCTGTGCAGCGAGTGCTGCCAATTCAGCAAGCGGGAACTCTCGCGCCGTTGACGAACTGGAGGCGTCGACGATGAGGCCGGCAGGTTTTTTGGCGAGCGCCTTGCCGAGCGCGTTCACAATCTGTTTTGGCGAAGCATCCAGATCGATAGGAACAGTGCGCACTGTAGCGCCGCGCTGGCGGGCTTCGCGCTTGGCGGAGAAAGCGACCGCCCCGTACGTGTGGTCGGTGATAACTAGTTCGTCGCCCGGTTTCAATTGCAGGGAACGGATGGATGCCGTCATGCCGGCACTAGCGTTCGGAACGAACCCAAAGTGATCAGCATCCACCCCGATGAAGTCGGCGAGGTCGGCGCGGGCCTGCGCAACACGAGCAGGCGCGGCGCCGAACCAGCGTTGCGGGGCGCTCTCGGCTTCTTGCAGATAAGTGAGGCGACGCAATTGCGCGAAGACGGGGACTGCGCCGTACGACCCGTGGTTGATGTGACGCCAGCGCGAGTTGAGACTCCAGAGTGCTGCGGCGGGTGAACCGTCGCGCGTCAGGAGTGGTTCGGGTTTGTCAGTTGCCATAGCGCCCATTCAAGCGCACGGAACGACGATTCTGGCTCAGAGCAGCCGGGTGCTGTCGAAATTTTCGCGCTACGACAACGCAAGCCGCTGTCGCCGGAGGCTTCGGCCCACTAGTCCCGTGGTTATGGCGACGCCGAGGAGCAACATCAGTCCGCCAACCGCTTCGAGCACGGTCGGGATTTCACCCAGTGCGAGCCACGCGGTGGTCATTCCGACCACGGGCACGAGCATCGTGAACGGCACTACGGCCGAGGCCGCATGACGCGCAAGCAGTGTGTTCCAGATGCCGTACCCGACCAGGCTGGCGAGCCACGCGGTGTAGGCGGTCGACAGTAGCTGCGGAACAGTGAGGTGAGTGAGGGCGAAGCCGACAGCATCCGCCCCGTTGATCACCACGGCGAGCGCAAGCATCGGAAGGGGCACAACCAACGCCGACCAGACCGTGAGCGAGAGCCCGGCCAAGGGCGAGGATGTTGTGCCGATGCGGCCGACCCGGCGTGCGATGACATTGCCGATGGCCCACGATGCGGCAGCGGCCAGCGTCACGAAGAAGGCGAGGACGGGCGTTTCCGCCCCGCGACCGCTGCCCACCACCACGAGTCCGGCCGCACCAACGACGACTCCGAGCAGCTGGCTGCGGGTCGGAGTTTCACGCAGAGCGAGAGCCGCGAATACCACGGTGAGCACCACTTGCGCTTGAAGCACGAGCGAGGCAAGACCCGCGGGCATCCCCATCGCGAGCGCCGTGTAGAGCAGTCCGAACTGCCCGAGACTCATGAACAGCCCGATGAGTACTACGTCGCGAAACCGCGACTTAGGCCGAGGAACAAAGAAGATTGCAGGAACAATCACCGCGGCAAAGCGCAACGCGACAAACAGCGTCGGCGGCATCCCCTCAAGTCCCACATCGATCACGACGAAGTTGAGTCCCCAGATAACGGCAACGAGCACGGCAGCGAGTATCGAACGAAGGGGCATGCTGAGTAGTCTTACGGCTCAAATGAGGAAGCACCAGCGCACGGTTTTGCACACTATCCGGTGGACTAGCTACATAATTGGTGCATGATCGATTTGGCCGCCATCGACGCTCTCATCGCAATTTCACGAACAGGTACGGTTCACGCCGCCGCAAACGATCTCGGCTTCACGCCATCCGCGGTATCGCAACAGATCAAGCGGCTCGAACGTGACCTCGGCGCGCAGCTGCTTGATCGAGAGGGCCGAGGCGTTGTGCTCACCGCTGCTGGCCGCCGCGTTGTCGATGAGGGGGCTATGTTGCGCAAACGCATTGAAGAGCTCCGCTCAGGACTGCACGACGCCGGCACCCGCCCAGCAGGCACCCTTAAATTGGGCGCCTTCTCCACTGCGGTACGCGGGATAATCCCCCAGCTTCTCGCGCAGGTCACAAGTGACTTTCCCGAGCTTCGCGTCACGATCACCGAGTTCGAACCCTGGGATGCGGTTGCGGCCGTCGCCGCCGGCGCCCTCGACATCGCGCTAGTGCACCACTGGGAGGGCGTGGGCATGGCCATGCCGCCGAGCCTGTGCAGCGAAGAACTCTTTCGGGATGTCGCCGACGTGTTGGTTCACGAAGACGACCCGCTCGCGCGCAGTGCTTTTGTCACTCCAGAGGACGTGCGCGACCGTACGTGGGCCTGCACGCCTGACGGAACGATTTGCTACGAGTGGTTTTGTCACATGTTCCGCGGCGACCCACACCCACCACGCATCGACTTTCGGTGTCTCGAGTTTGCTTCTCAAGTAGCGCTCGTCGAAGTGGGGGCAGCCGTTGCTCTCGTGCCCCGCCTCGGGCGTGGGCAACTTCCGGCCAGCGTTGTGGCAGTCCCTCTCAGAGACCCCGTGCCGACGCGCCCGATCACTCTCATTTGGCGAGCGACAATGACGGAAGCGCCAGCAGTGCGCACCATACGCGCACTGCTCACGACATCCGCAGCAGGATTGGCACCTGCCGCAGCAGCTATAACCAGCGACTAGTTGGCGAACGAACCGCTCAGCCGCACAGCGCCACCGTTGACGCCCTTGGCGCCCTGTTCGAAACCAGAGAGGTCATGGGCGGCCATCGAGACGCGACCGACTTCCCACGAAGGGATGCCGTCGGCGGTCAGGGAGGCGATGGTTGCGTCGGCGGCGTCTGCAGCCACGATCGCGATCATGCCGATTCCGAGGTTCCAGGTTCCTTCGGCACTTTCGAGGCTGGAACCGGCCAGGTCGGAGAGCACCCGGAATACGGTGGGCGGCGACCACGTGGAGCGTTCGACTTCAACCCACGACCCGACGGGCAGCACGCGCGCGAGGTTGGCGGCGATGCCACCACCGGTGACATGGCTGAGGGAGTGCACTGCGCCAGGCTGCGCATCGAGCAGGTTGAGCAGCGGCATTGTGTAGAGGCGGGTCGGCTCGAGGAGCACTTCGCCGACAACTCCGCCGAGTTCGTTGAGGTGGTCGCTATAGCCGACCTTGTTGTTGGCCAAAATGTGGCGAACAAGCGAGAAACCATTCGAGTGGATGCCCGAGGATTCCATCGCGATCACAACGTCGCCATCAGCCACGAGGTGCGGGCCGAGTTGGGATCCTGCTTCAACCACGCCCGTTGCTGCACCGGCAACGTCGTAGTCGTCTGGGCCGAGAAGACCGGGGTGTTCTGCCGTTTCGCCGCCCACCAGCGCAGTGCCGGTTGCCGAGCATCCACGAGCAATACCGGCAACGATGTCAGCGATACGCGAAGGAACGACTTTGCCGCACGCAATGTAGTCGGTCATAAAGAGGGGTTTAGCGCCCACCACGACGATGTCGTCGACGACCATGCCGACGAGGTCTTGGCCGATGGTGTCGTGCTTGTCGAGCGCCTGAGCGATCGCAACCTTCGTGCCTACGCCATCCGTCGACGTCGCCATCAGGGGGTGCGTGTAGTCCTTGAGGAACGAGGCGTCATAGAGGCCTGCGAATCCGCCGAACCCTCCGACCACGTTGGGCCCATGAGTGGCGCTGACGGCCGCTTTCATGAGTTCTACGGCACGGTCACCAGCTGCGGTGTCAACACCGGCTGCGGCATAACTGGAGGAAGAGTTCTCGGTCACGGCTCTAGCGTACCGGTCTGATGTAACCCGGTCGCCGCAGATCAGCTGGGGTATGAGAAACTAGACCGTACTCACCCCGGGTACTTGCTCTTCGACCTCAGGGAGCCACGCGAAAGCATGTGCGGCATTGTCGGTATCGTCTCTTCTCAGCCCGTCAACCAACAGGTATACGACGCACTGCTACTACTGCAGCACCGCGGTCAAGATTCCACAGGTATTGCCACCGCGGATGGCAACACTCTGCACTTGCAGAAAGCTAACGGTCAAGTGCGTGAGGCTTACCGCACTCGCGATATGCGCAACCTCGTCGGAACCTCCGGTCTCGGCCATGTTCGTTACGCGACCAAAGGCAACGCGTTCAATGAGCAAGAAGCTCAGCCGTTCTATGTGAACGCGCCGTACGGCATCATCCTCGTTCACAATGGCAACCTGACAAACACGCAGCAACTGACCGATGAACTGTTCCGCATCGATCGTCGCCACCTCAACACCACGAGCGACACCGAACTTCTCGTCAACGTGTTGGCCAACGAACTTCAAGAGCAGGTTTCGGGTCTCGACCTTGACCCCGAGCAGGTTTTCACCGCTATCGAGCGCGTGCACGAGCGCGTTGAGGGCTCCTACGCCGCGATCGCGTTGATCGCCGGGCACGGCCTGCTCGCGTTCCGTGACCCCTACGGCATCCGTCCGTTGGTGCTGGGTCGCCGCCAGACAGGTCTCGTCGGCACCGAGTGGATCGTGGCATCCGAATCTCTCGTGCTGGAGAGTGCCGGTTACGAACTGGTGCGAGATGTCGCTCCCGGCGAAGCAATTTTCATCACGCCCGACGGCGAAATGTTCTCTAAGCAGTGCGCCAAAGCACCGGTGCTGATTCCGTGCTCGTTCGAATACGTTTACCTTGCGCGCCCCGACTCGATCATGAACGGCATTTCCGTTTACGAAGCACGCCTTCGTTTGGGCAACAAGCTCGCCGACACCATCGCCAAGTACACCCCCATGGGCGACATCGACGTTGTTATGCCGATCCCGGACTCGTCGCGCCCCGCCGCCATGCAGGTCGCCCAGAAGCTCGGTGTTGAATACCGCGAAGGCTTCTACAAGAACCGCTACGTTGGCCGCACGTTCATCATGCCCGGCCAGGCCGAACGCAAGAAGAGTGTCAAGCAGAAGCTCAATGCGATGTCGAGCGAGTTCAAAGGCAAGAACATCCTGATTGTGGATGACTCGATCGTGCGCGGCACCACTTCAAAAGAGATCGTGCAAATGGCTCGCGAAGCTGGCGCCAACAAGGTCACCTTCACCTCAGCAGCACCGCCCGTGCGCTTCCCCCACGTCTACGGCATCAACATGCCGACCCGTGCAGAACTTATCGGCCACGGCCGCAAGATTCCCGAAATCGCCATGGAACTCGGCGCCGACGCCCTCATCTACCAAGAGGTCGAAGACATGCAGGCCGCGATCACCGAAGGTTCAAACGTGTCCGCGCTCGAAATGAGCTGCTTCACGGGCGAATACGTTTCGGGCAACATCACGCCCGATTACCTCGATTGGCTCGAGCAGACGCAGCTGAGCTAGCGCTCGCTATTCGAGCGTGCCCTCGTACGCTTCTGGCTCCGAGATTTCGTGCTCGGCCGTTCCCGACTTAGCGCGACGGCGCGAGGAGCGGTCGGCGATGAGCGCGACGAGAGCACCGACTGCGACACCGGCAGGAATACCAAAGAGACTGAAGTAGCCAAAGAGGGTACCGAATCCGACCGAGGGATCAACGGGGAACGCCATCGTGAGAATGAACGTGGCTACGGCACCGAGCCCACCACCGACGATCATGAACGCGCCGTACTTGGGTGCGCGGCGAATGCTCACACCCAGTGATTCGACCGTGGTCTTCATCGCAGGCTGCTGCGGGGCGGATGCCGCGGGCTCGTGTTCTGGCGTAGTACTCACGGAACTATTCTCTCCCACACCACGGGCAAGTACTCGCTGAGGTCGGCGCGCGACCCTGAGGCACTGATATCGCCGGAGTCGAGGGCTTCGGCCCACTCCCGTGTTCCCGTGGCGAGGGCAATCCAGGTTTCAGCATCCATTTCGACCACGTTGGGTGGGGTGCCGCGCGTGTGGTTGGGGCCCTCGATCGCTTGAACGGCGCCGTGTGGAGGCACGCGCACTTCGACCGAGTTGCCTTCGGCTTCTTTGGCGAGAACTTGCAGGAGGTAGCGCACGGCGGTGGCGGTCGCATCGCGATCGGCTCGACCGTCTCGCACCATTCGGATGCTTGCTTCGCCCGCTATGGGGGCAATCTTCACCTGTGCCATACCTTAACGCTAGCAATTGAGGCTGTGGGCTTGGTTAGGCTGTGCTTGTGCGAATTCTTGTTCTTGGATCCGGTGCCCGCGAGCACGCCATTGTGACGTCTCTTCTGAGCGAGGAGGAGACGCACGACATCACGGCTGCGCCCGGCAATGCCGGCATTGCAGCGGTCGTCGAGACGGTGGCGCTCGACCCCACTCGTGGTGATGTTGTCACCGAGTATGCCCTCGACAACGACATCGAGCTGGTCATCGTCGGACCAGAGGCCCCTCTGGTTGAGGGCGTCGCCGATGCCCTGCGTCGTCGCGGCATTGCCGTGTTCGGTCCCGGCAAGGCTGCCGCTGCCCTTGAGGGCAGCAAGACTTTTGCGAAGCGCATCATGGATGCCGCTAATGTTCCCACCGGTCGCGCCCACCGCGCGGGCTCGATTGACGAAGCCACTGATGCCCTCGACGAGTTCGGTGCCCCTTATGTGGTGAAGGCTGATGGTCTTGCCGCCGGTAAGGGTGTTCTCGTGACGGGCGACCGCAATGCGGCCGTTGATCACGCTAAGCACTGGCTCACCTACGGCAGCGTTCTTGTGGAGGAGTACCTGGCGGGCGAAGAGGTGTCGCTCTTTCTGTTGAGCGATGGCCACAGCGTTGTTCCGCTGTCTCCCGCTCAGGACTACAAGCGTGCCTACGACGGCGACGACGGACCCAACACGGGCGGCATGGGCGCGTACTCGCCGCTCAACTGGCTCCCCGCTGGTTTCGTTGACGAAGTCATCGAAACCATTGCGCTGCCGACGGTTCGTCAGCTCGCCGAGGAGCAAACACCCTTCATCGGGTTGCTCTATTGCGGGCTCATCGTCACGAAGGACGGCATCCGCGTTATCGAGTTCAACGCACGCTTCGGTGACCCTGAGACTCAGGTCGTTCTCCCTCGTTTGGTGACGCCCCTGAGTTCGCTGCTCTACGCGGCAGCAACTGGCGGCCTCGCCGACCATGCTGCGCCGGTGTTTAGCGACGATGTCGCCGTCACTGTTGTGCTTGCGAGCGAGGGCTACCCCGAGAACCCCAAGATCGGGCGCCCCATTACGGGGTTGGATGCCGCACTCGCCGTTGAGGGAATCACTATCGCCCACGCAGCCACCGCCAAAAAGGGTGACGAGTTTGTGGCCACAGGCGGACGCGTGCTGAGCATTGTCGCGACCGGTGAAAGTTTCGCGGTCGCCCGCGAACGTGCCTACGAAGCTCTCGGACACATCCACCTTGAGGGTTCGCACTTCCGCAGCGATATTGCTTTGCGCGTCGCGAAGTGAGTGACGCCGTGAACGATACTGGTGCGGATGCTGCGGCGAGCGATGCCGAGGCGAGCGCCTGGACGCTGACGTATTCCGGCAAAGTCCGTGACTTGTATGTGCGCCCCGACGAGCAACAGCTTGTGCTCATGGTTGCCAGTGATCGGGTGAGTGCATTCGACCATGTGCTTGAGCCGGGCATCCCGAGCAAGGGTGCTTTGCTGACACAGTTGAGCAAGTGGTGGTTCGCACAGTTGCCTGACGTGGCGAACCATTTGGCCGACACCACAGTCGAGGCGCCTGCGGAGCTTGCTGACCGGTCGATGGTCGTGAAGCGGCTCGAAATGTATCCCGTGGAGTGTGTCGTTCGTGGTTACCTGTCGGGCAGCGGCTGGTTGGAGTATCAGGAATCGCAAAGCGTGTGCGGCATTGCGCTGCCTGCTGGTTTGAGCGATGGCGACCGCCTGCCCGAACCCATCTACACTCCGGCGTGGAAAGCGCCGATGGGTGAGCACGACGAGAACATCAGCTTTGAGCGCACCGTTGAGCTTGTGGGCGCTGAAGTGGCGGCTGCGCTTCGGGATGCTTCGCTCGACATTTTTGCGCGGGCGTCCGCAATCGCAGAGACGCGTGGGGTGATTCTCGCTGACACCAAGTTCGAATTCGGTGCCGACCCGGAGACGGGTGCTCTCGTTCTCGCCGACGAAGTTTTGACGAGCGATTCGAGCCGTTACTGGGATGCCGAACTTTACGCCGCCGGTGGCCCTGGCCGTCTCGTGAGCTTCGACAAGCAGATCGTGCGCAACTGGCTCTCCGCCCACTGGGACAAGCAGGGCGTTCCGCCCGAGCTTCCTGCCGACATCGTGGAGCAGACTGCTGCCCGGTATCGCGAGCTGATTGAGCGGCTTACCGCGTAGCAAGTCGCTCTTCCACACCTCGAATGTCGGAGCTATAGTGCTGCAATGACGGACCAGTCGAACGTTATGGAGTGGCTGCTCGATTCCGATCCTGCACTTCGTTGGCAGGTTGAACGGGATCTAATCCATGCGGAGCCCGCCATCTGGAAGGCGACGCGGGCTCGTGTTGCTATCGAAGGTTTCGGTGCAGAGTTGCTCGCGAAGCAAGATCCTGATGGGCAGTGGGCTGGTGGCGCATACTTTCCTGCGCAATATTTCGATAGTCCTGAGGCTGAAAAGCCAGGGCAACCATGGGTTGCCACGACCTGGTCGCTTAAAGACCTCAGGGAGTGGGGAGTTGCCGCGTCTGAGCTTGGCGATACGGTTGCGAAGCTTGAGGCAAATAGTCGCTGGGAGTATGACGACCTTCCCTATTGGGGAGGCGAAGTTGATGTCTGCATAAACTCGTTCACTCTCGCGAACGGTGCGTGGCTCGGCGCTGACGTTTCCGCACTTGCGGCGTGGTTTCCTGCCCACCAACTCGCGGACGGTGGTTGGAATTGCGAAGCCGAAGAAGGCAACTCGACTCGATCATCCTTTCACTCGACCCTCAATGCTTTGCGCGGCATGCTCTCCTACGAGCGGATAACCGGGGACGCTAGCGTGACTGAGTCTCGGCATCGCGGCGAAGAATATCTACTGACGCGCAAACTTCTCTATCGCGCGACCACTGGAGAGCAGGTCGGTAGCTTCGTGACACACTTCGTTTACCCAAACCGCCACCGCTACAGCGCGCTTGCGGCACTCGACTACTTTTGGGATGCCGCGCAGTTCGACTGCGCGGAACCCGACGCCCGCCTTGCAGACGCGATCGCAGTCATGCGCGATGCCCGCCAGCAGGATGGCACCTGGCTTCAGACAACCCCGCTGAAGGGCCGCAACTGGTTCACGATCGACGTGCCCGAAGGTCAACCATCGCGCTGGCTGACACTCATCGGAACCCGCGTGCTCGACTGGTGGGATGCTGGGCGGGCTGATGGACGGTCGCTAGCCTGAGATCGCCCGTAGCCTCCGATGAGCGTCAGCCGCGAGCATCCGGCTAGCGCAGAACAGTGATGCCGAGCGTCGCGAGCACACCGAACACGACACCCCAGATGATGATCGAAATTGTCTGCCACACGATGACGGCGTTCTTCGACGCACCGAAGGACACCATTGCGCCGGAAGTGATCTGGCTCGGCAGAAGGGTTTGACCGAGCAGGCTTACCCCGGCCACTCCATAGCGGTCGAAGCGTGCCCGCAGTTTCTCGCGACGTGCAGTCTCGGGTTTCGGTTCCCGATTGCTCGACACTTTTGAACGAACTCCGTGGGCGGTGAGCACCACGATCAGCATCGAGACAAAGTTTCCGACAATCGCAGCAACAATCGCGACAACCGGATTGACGCCCGCAATGATGCCGAGCACTGAGCCACCGTACGACTCCACAAATGGGATCGCTGCAATCAGCATGACCCCAACCCACTGGAGAAGCTCCGGGAGGCTTGACGTGAAATTGCTGAGGGTGTCGTACATGGTGTGCCTTTCCGTTAAGACGCCGGATGAGGGAGTGCATCCGAGTGATTGCCGGCGTTCGTGCTCGGCGATGATTCAATCTTTGCCGCTAGCTCCGGCGCTGGGCAGTGGCACCGTGTCACGGCATCCGCTGCACTTTCGCATCACTGACCATGACAAATGTCACTGCTCTACGCTGGGAGCATGTTCGCATCAGCCCTGCCCGCCCAGGCCCCAGTACCGGGGTTGTCGTGAGGCCCGGCACCGCCACCTCCGATACCGAGGCACAGGCCACGCCGGTCACGCCGACCGAGAAACTGCCCGGTCGCGAACAGGCCCGAGGTGTGCGCACCACCTGGAACTACACTCTCGGCTCGATCGTGTTCTTCTACATCGTGCTCGATGCAATTGTGATCCTCAGCATTCTGGCGAACTTCGCGCAGTCCCGTTCCCCTCTCGATGCTCTCCTCATTGCGTTAACTCTCGTTTCAGCGACGGCTCAGATCCGCGGATGCTGGTTCCTGCGCACAGGCCGCGGGGAAGGCATCCCGAACACCTGGTGGCTGATCGCGCTCCTCGTCCCCGCTGCGGCGGTGTGGGTGCTGGGACTGTTCAGGCCCGACGTGGGCTTTCTCGCCGTGCTTCCGCTGTGGATGGCCGTCTGCGTGATTGCTCCGCTGCTGCCTCGCCGCTGGTTGTGGAGCGTGCTGATCACGGGGCTGCTCATCTCTGTAGCCCACCCGATTCTTTCGGCAACCGTCTTTGGCAACCCGGTCAGCCCTAGTGCGATTAGCAACGTGTGGCTGGCGGTCTTCTATGGCCTGCTGCTGCCCATTATGGTGCTTTCGGGTCTGTGGTGGTGGGACATCGTCGTGACCCTCGACCGCCACCGTTCTAGTGCAGCCGAACTTGCTGTCGCCGAGGAAAGGCTGCGATTCGCCTCCGACCTGCACGACATCCAAGGCCACCACTTGCAAGTCATCGCCCTCAAATCGGAGTTGGCCGAACGGATGCTCGCCATTGACCCCGAGGCAGCACGCGAACACATTCACGAAACTCGACTCATCGCCAAGCAGGCGCTCGAAGAGACCCGTTCGCTTGTGGCCGGATATCGCGAAGTCGAGCTCGACAATGAGCTAGAGAATGCTCGCGAAGTGCTGTCGGCCGCCGGCGCACAGTGCGAGCTGGTGGTGGGCGCCATGCCCGCCGACGCAGATGCCCGCCGCGCACTCGGGCTCGCCGTGCGCGAAGCAACCACCAATATTTTGCGGCATAGCACCGCGACTCATGTCTCGATCCGCCTCGACACCGATGCCGTGGCGAGCACCCTCACGATTATTAACGACGGGGTTGGCGCGGCTTCTCCCCTCGGCGACACCCCCAGCAGTGGGCTCGCCGGGCTGCGCGTGCGCGTCTCCGCCCTCGATGGGGAGCTCGCGACCGACAGCGATACGGGCGCTGGCCGCTTCGAGTTGAGGGTGCGAATTCCGGCCCGCGCGAGCGTGACAGCATGAGCGACACTGCCGTGACCGACGCCGCTACGGAGCCCCGCGTCATCCGCCTTCTTATCGCCGACGATGAACATCTCATTCGAGGAGCCCTCAGCGCGCTCCTCAACCTCGAACCCGACATCGACGTTGTTGCGAGTGTCGACAACGGTGTTGCGGCGGCGGCGCAAGCGCTCGAGCTGCAACCGGATGTATGCCTGCTCGACCTAGAGATGCCGCAGGCCGACGGAATCGAAGCCGCCACGCGCATCCTCTCGACCGTCGCGACGAAAGTGGTCATCGTGACGCGGCATGCCCGCCCCGGCGTGCTGCGCCGGGCTCTCGCTGCGCGGGTCTCAGGCTTTGTTCCGAAGTCGACACCCGCAGAAGATCTCGCCGCAGTGATTCGGGATGTCGCGGCCGGCAAGCGCTACATCGACGCCGAGATTGCCGCGACGGCTCTCACTGCCGAACGCTGCCCGCTCACCGACCGGGAACTCGACGCGCTGCGTTTTAGCCGCTCCACGATGAGCGTGCAAGAAATCGCCGATGCCCTGCATCTCGCGCCAGGCACCGTGCGCAATTACTTATCGTCAGCAATGACAAAACTCGACGCGCAATCCCGTCACGATGCCGCCGACAAAGCCTGGCAACAGGGGTGGATTTAGCGAGGCTGGTAGCTGTAAGTGAAGTGCCCGGCATAGCGAAACCAGTCGCCCAGCAACGGGGTGCGGAGCCGAACATCCACATGCTGCGCTCCATCCGACCACGACTCGTCAACCGTGACTGTAGCGAGGGCGGGAATGCGGATGCGCAGGCCCGCCACGTTTAGCCACTGACGGTCGGAGCGCAGCCGCATACGGCCGTCAGCAACCGTGAGCGCCAGACGCACTTCGAAGCCACCACGTCTGCCCAAAAAGTCGTGCAGTCGACCATCGACGACGCGCATTTCATCCTGCAGAGGACGATCGCGCCCCGCGAAATGGAAGGTGCGCACTGCGCTGAGGCGGCCATCCGAGGTGGGAGTATTCACGACATCAAACGGCACGTCGCGGGCATACTCTGGGAAGAGGATGCGCTGCCATGCCATGAAGGCCAACACCGGCTTCAGAATGCGCAGTGGCGAACCCGCCACCTCGAATACTCCGCTGCCGACACCGATTCGTTGCCCGCCGTCGAAGTACGGGCGAAGCTCGGGAGCCAGCGTGTCGAGTTCGACGCCGAGCACGCGTCGGTAGACCGAGTCACTCACCAGAACCACGCAATGAGGTCACGCACCGCGTCAGAAGATCGCGCAAATGCGCCTGCTCGTCAATGCTCAAGGCGGACTTCATCCTGTCTTCAACAGCTTTAATCGAAGCGCTAGCGGTCGCCAATTGTCGCCGGCCAGCGGCGGTGAGCTCCGCTGGCAGAACGCGCCCGGCTGCTGGTTGCTCCGGTCTAACGATGAGGCCGTCACGCTCGAGAGACAGGAGCAACACGTTCATGGCTTGACGAGTAACAAAAGTGCCGCGCGCGAGCTCCGAGTTGGAGAGGCCGGGCCGTTGCGCCAAGAGCTCGAGACACGAGTAGTGGGTGATGCTCATCCCCAGCGGTCGAAGCACCGCCTCCATCGACGACCGCAGCGCACTAGATGTCTCTTTCACGAGATACCCCACGGATGTTTCTAGATCAATTCCCGACGGTTGTTGCGTCATGTCAATATTCTGACATAGAGTGCAGGATGTCAACTAACTGACATGCACCCCCAAGGAGCAACAATGCCTCACTCATCCGGACCAGGATTCATTTCGCTGCAGGTTCGCGACCTCGACGCCGCGGGCGCGTTCTACCAAAAGTACTTGGGCTTGACCCGCCAGCCCGGCCCGCCCCATGCGATCGTGTTCGACACGAAGCCCGCCGCCTTCGCCGTCCGCTCCGCCGCCCCCGGCGTCGACCTCGACTCGGTCACGCAGCCAGGACTGGGCGTAGGCATCTGGCTCCATGCACCAGATGCCCAAGACATCCACGACACGCTCACCGCCAACGGAGTCACCATCATCTCAGCGCCGACGGACGGCCCATTCGGTCGCACCTTCACTTTCGCCGACCTCGACGGCTACCAGATCACGCTTCACGATCGGGCCTAACAAACCATTCGTTGTTCATAACAAAACGATAGGTTTGTTATGCTGGGCTAGTGAATACAGCTCAACCAGCCTTCCCCGTTGCCTGCCGCAAAGAATGGCTTGCCCTTTCCGTGCTGATCTTGGCCGTCATGCTGCTCGCAATTGACGGGACTGTTCTCTACCTCGCCGTGCCTGCCCTCACCGCAAACCTGGCACCAACCGCCACGGAAATACTGTGGATCGGGGACATCTACTCATTCGTTCTCGCGGGCCTGCTCGTGACCATGGGCAATCTTGCTGACCGAATCGGACGCAAGCGACTGCTTCTCATCGGCAGCGTGGCGTTCGGGGCCGCCTCCCTCTTGGCAGCGTTCGCACCCTCAGCCGAGATGCTCATTCTCGCTCGAGCGCTCCTCGGCGTTGCGGGTGCGACAATCATGCCCTCCACGCTGTCCATCATTCGCAACCTCTTCCTCAACCCAACTCAACGCACAAAGGCAGTAGCAATATGGGCGGCCGGCGCTACCGCAGGCGGAGCACTGGGACCACTCGTGGGCGGCATCCTGCTCGAACACTTCTGGTGGGGATCGGTCTTCCTCATCAATGTTCCGGTCATTACGCTCATTGTGATCTTCGGCCTTGTGCTTCTGCCCGAATCAAAGAACTCGCAATCGGCGCGAATCGACCTCCTTTCTGCCGCACTGTCCGTGCTCGCGATTGTGCCCGTCGTTTACGCCATCAAGCACGCTATAAGCCAAGGCGTGGACTGGTCAGTGCTGGCCGGCATCCTCATCAGTGCAGTTTCCGGGTGGATTTTCGTCCGCCGCCAACAACGATTGCCGGAGCCCCTCGTCGATATCAGCCTTTTCCGCATCCCCGCCTTTAGCGGCGCTGTCGCGGCGAATGGATTAGCAATCTTCGCGTTCTTCGGGGTGCTCTTCTTTCTCTCCCAGTACCTACAACTGGTGAAAGGCTATTCACCGTTCTGGGCCGGATTGGCGGAGATGCCCGCGATGCTCGCTTCGATTGCCGTGATCGCGATCGTGGGAACGCTGCTGTCGAAGCTGGGACTCGGCAGAGCCATTGCCACCGGGCTGCTACTCGGAGCGGCGGGATTGACCGGCCTTGCGCTGACCGAAGGCCTACCCAGCTTTTTGTGGATGGGAATCTCGCTGGGGGTCGTCGGGTTAGGAATCGGAATCGCGATGACACTCTCGACCGATGCCGTGGTCTCCGCCGCGCCGCCCGCGCGCGCCGGGGCAGCCTCGTCAATCGCCGAAACCGCCTACGAACTCGGGGTCGCGCTGGGTATTGCGGTGCTCGGCTCGATTCAGACCGCCGTCTACCGGGCACACCTTCAGATTCCGGCAAGCACCTCATCCGCAGACGCCGAATCGCTCACGGAATCGCTGGCGAGTGCATCCGCCAGCTTTGCAGGCAAGAATCTGGAACTATTATCAATCGCGCAGGAGGCGTTTACTCACGGCATGCAGATGACCACGTTCATCGCCGCAGCGTTGCTGGTCGTCGCGGCCTTTGTTGCGTGGCGGCTCATCCCCTTGGCTGCGCCAACGGACACAAAAAACACCACCGAGAGCGAGGAGATCCGTGCTGGACAGCGGTAAAAGTGCAACGAGAGACAAGGAACGCACGCGCAATGCACTCATTGAGGCTGGGATTCAGCTCATTTCCGAGCGCGGAACGTCTGTCAGCCTTGCCGACGTCGCAACGAGAGCGGGCGTCTCGAAAGGGGCTCTCACTCATCACTTTGCTAGTCGCGATGCGCTCGTTGACGCCATCGTCTCCGATGCGACGCAACGGTTCTGGGATGAAGTCCACTCGAACGTAGACATCTCGGAGAATCGAGCAGGAAAACTACTTCGCGGCTACATTCGAACGCTTGCCTCCGAAAGTGTCTTCATGAGGCAATTCTTCTCCCCCACCTTCCTCATGCTGGTGTCCGGGAGCGAACAGTCGATTCAGAATATTTTGAACGACGATGCCGAAGCTTGGCGAGCGGCCTTCGCCTCTGACGGAATCGACATCGCAACATCGCTCGTGCTCCGGCTAGCTGCCGAGGGGCTAGCTACCTCCATCGACAGCCCGTTCCTGACGGCGTCAGAGCTCGAGTCAGTGCGGGACCGCTTGTTGGCTATGGCGGAGCCCGGGGCATCCTAAGCGGGCGGCTAGCATCGCGCTACGGCGTTCTCACTGCTAGGCACTGACCGCCACGTTCTCCGCACAGCTGAATCGGCTGCGATACGCCGTGGGTGTGACGCCGAGTTTGCGTGCGAAGTTCTGCCGCAGCACGGCGGCGGAACCAAAACCGCTCTCCCACGCCACCTGCTCAAGCCCGAGTGACGTCTCCTCGAGAAGCCGTTGGGCGTGAAGCAACCGTTGCCGCCCCAGCCAAGCCGCGGGGGTGGTGCCGAGATCCGTCTTGAAGCGTCGCGCGAAGGTGCGCGGGGACATTTGTGCCCGGCGCGCGAGTTCCTCGACCGGAAGCTCATCACGCAGGTTTTGCAGCATCCATTCGGTCACGGCAGCGAACGATTCGGTTGACACAACGGGTAATGGCTTGCTGATGAACTGCGCCTGGCCCCCATCGCGCTGCGGAGCGATCACCATGCGGCGCGCTATGCGATTGGTAATCTCAGCCCCGAGCTCTTGCCGCAACAGGTGCAAGCACGCGTCAATCCCCGCTGCCGTTCCCGCACTCGTGATGATGCGGTCATCCTGCACATAAAGCACGTCGGGGTCGACGTCGATCTTCGGGTACATGTCAGCAAAGGCCTGCGCGTACATCCAATGCGTTGTGGCACGACGGCCATCGAGCAGTCCGGATGCCGCCAAGGTGAACGAACCGCTACAGATGGCGAGCACCCAGGCTCCGCGCGCGACCGCCCGTTCGAGCGCTGCGGAGATTCGCGCATCCACCGTGCCCCACGTAGCACGCGGAACGGGAGTGAGCACGATCACGTCGGCGTCATCAGCGAAGGAGAGGTCGTCTTCGACGTTCATCGTGTAGCCGATGCTGCTGCGGATAGCACCGGGCTCGGGAGTCAGCACTCGAAAGTCGAACGATTGGATGCCGTCGTCGGTGCGATCGAGACCGAAGGCTTCGCAGGCTAGCCCGAACTCGAATGGCGTGAATCCGTCTTGCACGATGACCGCTACGCGTTCCATGAGGTCCTCTACTCTTCGCCGAATAGGCCACACCCCGAGTTGGCAGTATTCATTCGAAAGGCGACACGCCTGCCACTGTTGGCAGGTTTTACATGATCATAGTGTTTATGCCATGTTCATTGCAATCATTATCGCCACCGCTTCCGCCCTCGCCATCCTTGGCACCCTCCGCGAACTCCCGCGAGACGGCTATCGCAGGATGCCTACCGACTGGAGGCGCGTGCCTTAGAGAACGCATCCAAACCGGCCACCTACACAACCCTCGTGCGCGTTATAACCGGCGAACCGGGCACTTTCTCAGGGAGGAATAGTTCGTGCCAGCCGATGTTGGATCTGATACGAGCAACAGAAAGAGATCCGCTGTGAATTTGTTTTCCCCCACGACCCTCGGCGAGCTGCGCCTGACCAACCGCTTGGTCATGGCCCCGCTCACGCGCACCCGATCAGGAAAAGCGGGCGTTCCCGGCCCGATGGTCGTCGAGCACTACGCGCAGCGCGCCTCGCTCGGCCTGATTGTGTCCGAGGGCACCTATCCGAGCCACGCGGGGCAAGGCTTTCCCGGCCAGCCCGGCCTCGTCACGCCCGAGCAACTCGAGGGGTGGAAGCAGGTTACGGCCGGAGTTCACGCAGCAGGCGGCCAGATCGTCGCACAGGTGATGCACGCCGGACGGGTGAGCCACGAGAGCACCAACGGTGGGCGCACCGTTGTCGGTCCAAGCGCGATCGCGATCAATGGTCAGACCCGAACCTACGATGGCAAGCAGCCCTACCCGGTGCCGCACGCGCTCACCGAGGGTGAACTCGCCGGCGTTGTCGACGAGTTTGTGACAGCCTCACGCAACGCTATCGACGCAGGGTTCGACGGCGTGGAGCTTCACTCGGCAAACGGATACCTGCTGCACGAATTCCTCTCCCCCGCCTCCAACCAGCGCGACGACCGGTACGGCGGCTCCCCCGAGAATCGCGCTCGCTTCGTAATCGAGGTCGTGACCGCGGTAGCGGATGCACTCGGTGCCGGCCGCGTGGGACTGCGCATTTCTCCGCAACACAACATCCAAGACGCGTTAGAAACGGATAGCGCCGACGCACTTGCGACCTACGGCACTTTGGTCGACGCCCTCGCCCCGCTCGGCCTTGCTTACCTCAGCGTGCTGCACGCCGAACCCACCGGCACTTTCGTACAAGAGTTGCGGGCCCGCTTCGGCGGACCGGTGCTGCTCAACAGTGGCTTCGCGCAGATGACGACTCGTGATGAGGCCCTCAGCCTGGTTCGCGACGGTCACGCCGAGGGCGTTGTCGTGGGCCGTCCGGCTATCGCAAACCCCGACCTGGCCTACCGTTGGCGAGAGAACCTGCCCCTGAACAGCCCCGATGCCTCGACCTTCTACGGCGGCGGGCCCGAAGGCTACACGGACTACCCAACCTTCGAGCCAAGCTAGCTGGGCGCCACCGCGGCTGGCTCGCCTCTACTGGGCTGAATTGCCAACAGTGCGCACACAGGAATGCCCGGGCCGACCGAAGTCGACCCGGGCATCGTATCCCTGGTGTTAGTTCACGCCAGTCTGGCTAGTTGGCGGTGATCTGGTAGTACAGCGGTACTGAATCCCAACCGAACTCGACGTTGCTCACGGTGTCTGCGTAGACACCGGTGGCGTTCGAGTACCAGAGCGGAATGCTGGGGAGGTCCTCGAGGAGGACTTCCTGAGCCTGCTGGTAGAGAGCGGTTGCCTCATCAACGGACTGCGCTTGCGCGCCTTCCTTGAGGAGAGCATCGAACTCAGGGCTCGTGTAACCCTCATAGTTGGATCCCGCACCGGTCTGGTAGAGGGGAGCCAAGAAGTTGTAGAGCGAGGGGTAGTCTGCCTGCCATCCGGCGCGAGTTGCACCGGTCAGCGTGCCTGCAACGCGGTCTTCAAGCGACGACTTGAAGTCGGGGTACGACTTGCCGATCGCTTCAATTCCGAGCGTGTTCTTGATGCTGTTTGCTACAGCGTCAACCCACCCTTGGTGTCCACCATCGGCGTTGTAGGCGATGTCGAACGTCGCGTCACCGAACGGTGAAATGGCGTCGGCCTCTGCCCACAGCTTCTGAGCTTCTTCAGGGTTGTAAGCGAGCACGTCAGCGCCCTCGAGCGAGCTCGAGTAGCCGTCAACGACGGGCGACGTGAAGTCAGTGGCCGGCGTGCGAGTTCCCTCAAAGATCACGCTTGTGATCTCATCACGGTCGATTGACATCGAGATTGCCGCACGACGCAGCTTTCCTTCTTCACCGCTGAAGTGGTCAAGGTAGTAAGGAATGTTGAATGCCTGGAAGATAGCGGCCGGCTGGTTGATAGCGCGGTCACCAAATTCTTCCTCGAAGAGCCCAAAAGCACTGTCGGGAACGGCGTCGAGAACGTCAAGGTTTCCACCAAGAACGTCAGCGTAAGCGGCATCCTGCGAGGTGTAGAACTTGAACGTCACACCGGCATTGGCTGGTTTGCGCACACCCTCGTAGTCGGGGTTCGTAACGAGATCGATCTGCACGTCGTGTTGCCACGCGTCTTCACCATCCATCATGTACGGACCGTTCCCGATGGGGTTCTCGCCGAACGCTTCGAGGTCCTCGAAAGCAACCGACGGCAACGGCATGTAGGCGGTGTAGCCAAGACGCAGGGGCCAGTCAGCTTCGGGAGCGGTGAGGGCCACCTCAAACGTGAGGTCATCCACAACGTTCAATCCTGTGAGCTCGGAATCAGCCTCGTAGTCGAATCCTTCGATGTTGTCGAAGAAGTACGACGATGCCTGTGCGTTGCTGAAGGTCGCACCATAAGTCCATGCATCGACGAAAGAGTTCGCGGTAACTGCTTCACCGTTCGTGAACGTCCAGCCGTCCTTGAGCGTGACGGTCCAGTTTTGACCATCCTCAGACTCGATCGACTCAGCGACGTCGTTCTGGATGCTGCCATCGGCTGCATAGGAAACCAGACCCGCATAGATGGACGTCAGAATCTTGCCGCCACCGGTCTCGGTAGTGCCGACGGTGATGAGCGGACCGAGCGGCTCGCTTCCGTTGGTCGTGATGATCTTGTTGGTGTCGCCCGAATCTCCGCCATCGCTGCTCGCGCAGCCGGCGAGAGTGAGCGAGACAACAGAAACGAGCGCTACAGCGCCCATCCCGAAACGTGCTGTCTTCATGCTTCCTCCTGTGCAATGAGCGCCTGCGGTGCAATCGGTGAGCTGCGCCGGGCGTTGGAATTACATTAGGCGTGAAAATCTGCAACCTAAAGTAAAGTGCCACAATGTTATCGCGTTGTTAGGTTGCATTGCCTAGCTGCCTTACAAACAATTTACAAAAACGACACATGGCCTATCATTGCTTTCAGCGCGATGCCGTAAGGTTTCGCCAAGACGGCATGCAGCCGCACCGAGCAAAGAAAGAAGTAGAGACGATGACGAGCGCGCCAATCCTCATGTTTTCGAGCACGATGTCCGCAGACATGCGACACGTAATCACCCACGAGGTGCACGACCCGTTCCTCTACATTGAGGTTGACGGCAAGCGGTACACCGCCATCAAGTCGCTTGAGGCCGCCCGGATGCGCGACGTCGACAACATGACCGTCTTCCCACTCGAAGAACTCGGCTTCGATGACTTGCGTGCCTCCGGACAGGGCCCCGACCTCGCCGAGCTCGACTGCTTAGTTGAGGCGTGCAAGCGCACCGGCGTGACGAGCGCGAGCGTTCCCTCCACCTTCCCGCTCGGCGTCGCCGACCACCTCCGCGCAGCGGGGATCGAGTTGACCGTCGATAACGACCTCTTCGAGATGCGTCGCCGCGTGAAATCGCCAGCAGAACTCGCCGGCATGCGCCGTGCGCAGATCGCCGCCGAAGCAGGCGTTGCGCACGTCGCGACCCAGATGGAAGCGGCAACGGTCGGCGCCGATGGCGGATTGCTCATCGACGGCAAGCCCCTCACGTGTGAAGACTTGAAGACGGGCATCCGCGCCGCCTTCTTGCGCAACGGCTGCGAAGATGCTGGCCTCATCGTCGCGCACGGCGAACAGACCTGCATCGGTCACCACGCTGGCTCGGGCCAGATCTTTGAGGGCGAGCCCGTCACCGTTGATATTTGCCCGCGCGACACCGCATCGGGCGGCAACTCCGACATGACCCGCACCTTCGTCAAGGGCGAGATCAACGAAGAGCTCGAAACGTACTGGCGCATCGTCAAAGAAGCATTCGACAACACCCTCGCGGCGATTCGCCCCGGCCTTCCCGTTGCCGAGCTGCACCGTATCTCGTGTGAGCCGATCAGCAACGCTGGCTTCCCCACTCAACTCACCAAAAAGCCAGGTGAAGTTCTCACCGAGGGCTACTTCCACAGCCTCGGCCACGGAATCGGCCTCGAAGTTCACGAAGCTCCCGGTCTCGGCCAGAACGATGCCGTACTCGTTGCCGGTGACGTGATCGCCATCGAGCCCGGCTGCTACCGCCAAGGTTTCGGCGGCGTTCGCCTCGAAGACATCGTTCTCGTCACCGAGGATGGTGCCGAGCTCATCACGGACTACCCGTACGAGCTCACCCCCGTAGCGATTTCGCGAGGAGTCTAAGCGTGCGCGACCCCCGTATTGATGCCGCTCGCGAGCAGAGCATCCGCGAATGGCAGGAATTCTGTCGCTTCCCCTCCGTGGCAGGCGACCGTGACGCAATCGAGGCTGCCGCTGACTGGCTGGAGCAGAGACTCCGCCAGCTCAGCGAGCGCGTCGAACGCATCGAGATTCCCGAATACGGGCCGGTCGTCGTCGCCTACTTCCCCGGAGCGAGCGACAAAACGCTCATGCTCTACAACCACTACGACGTGCAGCCTGCCGGCGACCTCGACCAGTGGATCTCGGGCCCCTTCGAGTCAGAGATTCGCGACGGTGCGATGTGGGCTCGCGGTGCCTGCGATGATAAAGCGGATGTCACGAGCCGCCTTCGTGCGCTCGAACTCTTCATCGAAGATCACCCCGATGGCCTGCCCTACAGCATGATCTACCTCGCCGACCCCTGTGAAGAGATCGGTAGCCCCGGCCTCGAAACAGTGCTCGCCGAGAATGCCGAACGCCTCAGCTCCGACGCCGTGCTGTGGGAAAGCTACCTTCGCGAAGACGACGGTCGCCCCGCGGTTGGTTTCGGATGCCGCGGCGGCATGGAGATCAGTCTGAGCCTGAACATCTTGGCTTCCAACCAGCACCCCTCGTATTCGCAGATTCTGCGTTCAGCGCCGCTCGAGATGATGAAGGCGATTACGTCGCTTGTCGACGACGAGGGTGCGATTGCGGTGCCCGGCTTCACTGACTCCGCAATCACTCCCGATGCCGCGGCGAAGAAACGCACTCAAGAGCTGTCGCTGCCGATTGACGCCATTAGCCTTCCCGGCGTGAGCCCGCTGCAAGGTCTCCCCGCGGCCCGGCTCAAAGAGAACTTCATTTTCCGCCCGTCAATGAGCCTGTCGGGCTTCGACCTCGACTCAAGTGTTCGCCAGAGCATCCCCGCAAGCTGCACGGCACGGGTGCGCTTTGGGCTCGTTCCCGGCATGGATCCGCGCGCCTGCTTTGACACCTTGAAGACCCACTTCAGCTCGACCGCGCCCGACATTCAGATCGAGCTCATCCGCACCATGCAGCCCGCATTCTCGCCGGTAGACACGCCATTCGCCGTCTCCGTGCTCGAGGCCGCCACGAAAGCTTTCGAGGCAGAACCCGTCATCTACGATGTGATGACGGGTTCCGGTCCAGGAGCATTTTTCCTTGAGCATCTGGGGGCTCCCCTCATCTCGCCCACCGGAACACTGCGACCGGAGGGAAACATGCACGGCTACAACGAACACGGCTACCTCGAGGACTACCTCACCCACATCCAGTTCACGCTCGATTTGCTCAACAACCTCGAAGCGAACGGCTTTGCCCAGAATGGCTGAGCCGACGACGATTATCGACCTGCTGCAGAAGAGCACACCCCAGGTTGAGCTCGACACAATCGATCTGCAGCTCATCCGCCATTTGCACGAAGACTCCAGCATCTCGTTGCGCAGTCTCGGCGCGATGGTCGGGATGTCGGCGCCGAGCGTGGGAGAACGAGTCGCGCGTCTTGAGCGCACGGGTGTCATCCGCCGGCGCAGTATCGAGATGGACTGGTCGGCCATGGGCCGCCCCATGCTCGTCGTGATCCCCATCAAGATCACCTCCGATGCCAAAATGCCCAGCGTCGTCGAGGCGCTGCAAACCATCCCCTCGCTCACCGAGATTCTGATTCTCAGTGGCACTTACGACATGATGGCGCGCTTTCGGCTCAAAGATCACGCTGAACTTCAAAACCTTTTGCTCGAGAAATTGGGGGCCGTTCCCGGGCTCCAGCGGGTAGAAGCGATGATCAGCCTCGGGCGCGTCGAAGACACCTCGCCGCTGAGCCACATTCTCGGCATCGACGACTAACTGCCCTCCGTAGCTCCAACAGAAAGTAATTCCGTGCGCATCGATGATTCGTGGCGAGACCTCGCCGCCCCCGACTTTTCCCTCTATGCGGGGCTCGACCCTGAGCGTCGAATCATGATGATGGGCGCCGACCCCTTTGCACCAGACAAGTGCCTTCCTGACCACGTGATCGATGCCACCAAGCAGGCTCTCGATGATGGCAAGACTCACTACTCACTCGACAACGGCTACGCCGAGCCTCGGCTCAAGACCGCTCTCGTCAACAAGCTTCGTGACTTCAATGGCATGGAGATCGACCCCGAAACAGAACTGATGGTGGGGCCAAGCTCAGCCTTCACCCTCTTTCTCTCGATTCGTATCTGTATCCGCCCGGGCCACGGTGACGAAGTGCTCGTGACGAGCCCCGGCTTCGCTGAAAACATCAACGACATCCACCAGATGGGTGCGGTCTGCGTTCAGGTTCCGACCTACGCAGAAGATGGCTTCGCCCTGCGGATGGATGAATTCCGCTCGCGCATCACGGAACGCACCCGTGCGATCGTGATCACCAACCCCAACAACCCCACCGGCACGGTATACACGCGCGAAAACCTGTTGGAGCTGGCAGCTCTCGCCGAAGAGTTCGACCTCGGCGTCATTGTTGATCAAGACTTTGAACGTCAGGTCTACGACGGCGCAGACTATGTGAACTTCGCGACGCTGCCCGGCATGCGCGAACGCACCCTCACCGTATTCGGAACCTCGAAAGACCTGGGGCTTACCGGTTTCCGGGTCGGTTACCTCGTTGCACCAGCAGAGATCATGCCCCTGCTGAAGATTGCGACCTTCAACTACGTCGGCCCGACCAACACCTTCGCCCAGTATGGCGTCGCCGCTGCCTACGAGAATCCGGCCTACACCGACGAGTGGTTCGTCATCTACAACCAGCGCCGCAACGCCATCTTCGATGCCCTCCACGGAATTCCGGGCGTCGGAGCGTCGATGCCCGAGGGCGGCTTCTACCACTGGGTCAACATTGCCGAGCTCGGCACTTCGATCGAAGTGGTCAAGCATTTGGTGAGCACTCAGCAACTGGGCGTCTCCCCCGGCACCTGGTTCGGCGACGCGGGCGAAGGCTACATCCGCGTCATGTACGGCTCGAACGGTCGCGACGAAATCTTCAACGAAGGTGTCTCGCGATTGGCTGCCGGCTTGCGCTCGCTCGCTGAGAGCAAGGGCCTGAGCGCCGCCTAGATCGCGGAGGAATACCGCGCTCGGTGGCGAGGTTATATCCGACATGACCGACCTCCTTGCCGCCGACACCGCCATGGGCGCTGTGACTCTCAGCGTCGCTAACCTTGACGCTCTCACCGCGTACTACCGGGATGCCGTGGCGCTGACAGTGCTCAGCGAGTCATCCGACACCGTCGTGCTCGGTCGCGGCACCACACCCGTCGTGATCCTCAAGCATTCGCCGGCACTCAAGCATGCGAGCCCTCGCGATGCCGGACTCTTTCACACGGCCATCCTGTTCGATACGGAAGAAGCGCTTGCGGCATCCGTCTACTCGGTCGCCACTCGCTACCCCCAGACGTTCACCGGCAGCTCAGACCACCTCGTGAGCAAGGCATTCTATTTCACCGACCCCGAAGGCAATGGCGTCGAACTGTACTGGGATCGCGACCGCACCGAGTGGAGCTGGGTTCACGGCACCGTCGAGATGAGCACGCTCTATCTCGACCCCAACACGTTTTTGCACGAGAACCTCACCGAGAGTGCAGTCGAGCAACCCGTCATCGGTGGGGCACGCGTCGGTCACGTGCACCTTCAAGTGGGCGACGTGCGCACTGCGCGGGAGTTCTACGTCAACCAACTCGGCTTCGAAGCGACCACGGAGATTCCCGGTAGCGCCGTATTCGTCAGCGCTGGCGGCTACCACCACCACATGGCCATGAACACGTGGAACTCGAGCGGTGCTGGTCCGCGCCTGCCCGCTCTCGGGTTGGCCCAAGTCGACATCACCGTGCCAAGCCTTGATGATCTCGGCGAGCTAGGCGAACGGATGACGCACCACGGCATCCAGTTGCGTCACGATGGCCAGACGGTCAGTTTCGATGACCCGTGGGCCAACCAGATTCGGGTGAGCGCCGCGAGCTAACCGCCGAGGCGTTCGTCGATCTCGCGGATGACCGGCCACGCGCCCTCTTCAGAGTTCGACAGCACTACAACGTCGAGCCCGTCGTCGAGATAGTGACGCACGATTCCCGACGCTCCGGGGCTGACCCCATCCGCAAAGTAGCTGCGCACAGTTCCGTCGTCGTTCATGTCGAACTCGAGTCCGAATCCGTACCAGGTCTCATCGTCGTACTGCACTTGAGGGGTGAGGAACTCTTCCGTGAACTCGCTATCGAGAAGTTCGCCATTGCGCACCGCCTGAATGAAACGGATGAGGTCTGCGGCGGTGACGTGGGCTCCGCCATCGGGCAAACCAATGGGCGGGGCGCTGTAGATATTGGAAACCCAGCGGCCGTCGATGTAGTCCCAGCCTTCGGCAACGCGCGGCGCGGCATCCCGACGGTCATAAAAACCCGAATCCGTCATGCCCGCGGGCGCGAAGACCTCGTCGAAAATGTACTGGCGGTAGCCCGTCTTGGTGACCTTCTCGATCGCGAGACCCGCGAGCACATAGCCTGCGTTGGTGTACACGCACTCGACGCCGGGATCAGCGAGCGGCTCCTTATTCACAAAGGTGGGCAGCTGATCGCTGGGCTCAAGAATCGTGTACGTCGGGAACTCAGCCCACAGGTCGGCGTAGCTTTCGCCTTCTTCTTCATCCACGTCATCCGCAATGCCACTCGTGTGGGTGAGCACGTGCAGGAGAGTGACAGCAGGGTCAATCTCGGTGTCGGCGAGGTCAACATAGTGATGAATGGATGTTTCGAGATCGAGGTCATTCTTCGACACCTGTTGCAGCGCTGCCACGCTCGTGAAGAGTTTCGTGATTGAGCTGGAATCGAATCGAGTGTCTGTTGTGTTCGGCACGTCCCAGCGCTGGCTGGCCTTGCCGGCAACCGCCTCAAAGACGGTCGCGTTACCCCGCTTAATGAGGACCGTGCCCGAGAAGTCGTTCTGCTCAAGAAATTCGTCGAGTCCGGTGATATCCATACTGCGAGCCTAGCGACTGTCGCTGACTTATTGTGGGGCGGATGCTCGCCCATTTGCACCCCGTCGCACTCGGTGCATTCTCAGAAAACTAGTCCCGTTTTGAGGAATAAGCGCACCCGCCCCGTAGTTCACGAACACATGACTACTTCACTTGACACCCACACCAACTTTGTCGCTGGTACTTGGCAGCTCGACCCCACCCACTCCACCGTGTCGTTCACGGTCAAGCACCTCATGATCAGCAAGGTCCGCGGCACGTTCGACGGCTTTAGCGGCACCATCGTCACGTCAGAGAACCCCGCCGAGAACTCGGTGACGGCAGAGATCGACATGGCGACGATCAACACCAACCAGGCAGACCGCGATGGTCACCTGCGCACCAACGACTTCTTCAACGTCGAGCAGTTCCCCACCACCACTTTCACGTCGACCTCGATCGCAATCGACGGCGACGACCTCACGATTGAAGGCGACCTCACGCTTCGCGGAGTCACCAAGCCCATCACCCTCAAGGGCGAGTTCGGCGGAATCGCCACGAACCCCTACGGCCAGACCATCGCCGCAGCGAGCGCAAGCACCGTCATCAACCGCACCGACTTCGGCGTCAACTACAACGCCGCTCTCGAAACCGGTGGCGTACTCCTCGGCGAAGATGTAACCCTGAACTTCGACCTTCAGGCTGCTCTTCAGCAGTAATCGCATTCTCGCGAATTCTTGACGAGGCCTCTCTGCGCACTGCGCGGAGAGGCCTTTGTTATGACGCGGGCCCTGCGACGTCGCTCAGCAGCAGCTTCTCGGCTGCGGCAACGGAGGCGCTGCGCCAGACGACGAGCGCGCCAGCGGCAACAATCAGCACAAGAATTCCTGCACCCCACGCGAGCCCGGCGTAGCCAACGATCGCGAGAATCGGCCCGGCGAAGCCTCCACCGAACGCACCAGCGAGGCTCATGATCGTGTCGCTGCGTCCCTGAATCCGCAGCTTCGTCTTTCCGGTGGCGAGGTCGGCGACGAGGGCTGAGCCTGCCACGGTTGATGCGCTCCAGCCGAGGCCGAGCAACACAAGCCCGACGGTGACGGCCGCATTGCTGAGTTGTCCGAGTGCGACGACGAAAACGGATGCCGCGAAGAATCCCTGCCCGATAAGGATCGTGGGAATGCGGCCAAAACGGTCACTTGCCCAACCGAACACGGGAGAGAGCGCGTACATACCGGCGATGTGCAGGCTGATCGTGAAGCCGATGATCGTGAGGCTCGCTCCGTGATGACTGAGGTGCACTGGCGTCATCGCCATAATCGAGACCATCACCGCGTGGCTAATCGCGATGGCAGCGATCGCGAAGACCAACGGGCCTCGACCGCGCACTATTCCGGCATCCGCAGCAACCGCGCTGTCGACAGGGCGATTGCGAGCGAGGGTGAGCGGATCGGGCCGCAACGCCACGAGGTACAGCGCCATAGCTGCGAGCTGGGCTGCAATCGCAAAGGCGAACGATCCTGTGTTTGTGGGCAGTGACAACCACTGCGCAATAGCTTCGCCTGGACCAATCAGGTTGGGGCCCGCGACGGCACCGATCGTGGTGGACCACACGACGAGCGACAGGTCGCGGCCGCGATGTTCGGCAGCCGCAACATCCGTCGCCGCAAAGCGCGCCTGAAGACCAACGGCCGTTCCCACGCCGAGCATCGCGAAACCCAGAATGAGCAGCGGAAAAAAGGCGAGGCCCACGGCAAGAACAGTGATGAGCGAACCACCAGCCGCGACACCGGCACCCAAGGCCAGTGCGGGTCGCCGCCCCCAGCGTTGAGCGAGTCGCGCCAGCGGAATTGAGACGAGCGCTGCACCGAGAGTGCTGGATGTTGCTGCCGCACCAGACAGCGTCTCGCCGCCCAGGTCCGCGGCCAGAATCGCGCCAACAGCAACGGTCGCACCCAGACCGAGACCGGCGAGCACCTGGCCCGCCACGAGGGTTCTGACGATGCGGGATTGCACTGCGCGATCGATGTCCATGGGTACAGTCTGGCGCACCGTCGCGCTCCGCTAGACTGAGGGCATCTTCCCGCGCGAAATCATGGAGTGATTCGGTGCCAACAATCGTCGTCGAGGTAATGCCCAAGGCTGAAATCCTCGATCCTCAGGGCAAGGCTGTAGCCGGCGCCCTCGTCCGTCTCGACAAGAACGAGTTCACTTCGGTGCGCATCGGTAAGCGATTTGAGCTCACCGTTGAGGGTCCGATCACTGATGAGCTGCTGGCTGAGGCCCGGGAGATCGCCAACGATCTTCTGGCCAACACGGTGATCGAAGATGTGATTTATGTCGGCGAGGCTCGTTCCGCCGACGACGCTCAGGGCGCATAGTGCGCATCGGAGTCATCACCTTCCCGGGTTCGCTCGACGACCGTGACGCTCAGCGTGCGGTCAAGCTGGGTGGCGGCGAGCCGGTAGCCCTGTGGCACGGCGACCACGACCTCAAAAATGTGGATGCCATTGTTCTGCCGGGCGGGTTCAGCTACGGCGACTACCTTCGTGCCGGCGCAATCGCAGCCCACTCGCCCATCATGAGCGAGGTCATCGCGGCTGCGAACGGCGGAATGCCGGTGCTCGGCATTTGCAACGGTTTTCAGATTTTGGTGGAGTCGCACCTTCTTCCCGGTGGTCTCGTGCGCAACGACCACGGTGACTTTGTGTGCCGCGACCAGAAACTGCGTGTCGAGAATGTTGACACCGCTTGGAGCAACGGCTTCAAAGAAGACGAAGAGATCATCATCCCGTTGAAGAACGGTGAGGGCGGCTACATTGCCGACCAGGCCACTCTTGATCGCCTTGAGGGTGAAGGCCAGGTTGTGTTCCGCTACCTCGAGGTCAACCCCAACGGTTCAGCGAATGACATTGCCGGCATTTCGAATGCTCGCGGCAATGTTGTTGGCTTGATGCCGCATCCGGAGCACGCCACCGAGCCTGGCTTTGGTCCAGACACTCGCGTCGCAATGCGTTCGGGCACCGACGGTCTCACGTTCTTCACGAGCGCGATTAGCTCGTTGATGGCCAACGCCTAACTCCGAAAGTTCAGCCTGATGTTTGCAACACCGAAGTCACTGTTTCGCGTACTGGCATTCGCTGAAGCGGTCACCTGGACCCTCCTGATCACCGGCCTCATCTTGCGCGCTACGGCGGGGCTGGATGTCGCGGTGTCGATCGGTGGGGCCATCCACGGTTTCGTCTTCCTCGCGTACGGTGCCACTGCCGTGTTGTTGACGGTGAACCAGCGTTGGAGCGTCGGCACCGCCGTTCTCACTATCGGTAGCGCTGTGATCCCCTACGCCACGATTCCGGTTGAGCTGTGGCTTGCACGTTCGGGTCGCCTGAACGGTGACTGGCGCAAAGAAGCTTCTGAGCATCCGCGTGATGCTGGCTGGATTGACCGCACGATGCGCTGGGCGCTCAACCACCCGGTGCTGCTCGCGAGCGTCATCATTGCCGCCGTTGTCGCGCTCTATGTCGTGCTGATCACAGTTGGGCCTCCCGGCGGCAAAGACTAGCGTCGTTCTAGAGCAGGAAGAACGGAATCACTCCCGGGTTTCTGGCGTGCACAATGACGAGGAACACGACAGCATCGAAGAGTAGGTGCACGCTCAGTACATAGACGAGCGACTTTGTGGTGGAGAAGATCCAGCCCTGCAGGAGGGCGAACGGGATAGTGAGCAGCGGGCCCCACGACTGGTAGCCGAGTTCCCACAGGAACGACACAAAGATCACCATCTGCAGCAGGTTGGCCTGCCACACGGGGAAGTGCCTGCGGAAGAGCACGAATACGGTGAGGATGAAGAACAACTCATCCCAGGTGCCGACCGCGTTCACTCCAACAAAGAGGCGGCCGATCTCGTCGGGCGTCGTGACAATGGGCCAGTTGAGGTAGACCCCGCTCGTGATGAAGTAGAACGGCAAAATGAGCCAGCCAAGAAAGAGCACGAGAAACAAGTAGCCCCACTGAACACGGTTCCACGGCCATCCGCCCCGCCACGGAAAGCGAATAAGTCGGTCTTTGAACACAAACCGCGACAGAGCGTAGGGCACAGCTACGGCGGCCGCCAGCACAAACCCGAGAAGAAAGAAGTTGCCCCAGCTGATGTCGGCGGCGACCGACACCGTGGAGACGATGACCATTCCGACCGCAATCAGAAACAGGTCCTTCGCCAAGCCCTCAGTGTGCTTGTTGCGATCGGTGAACCACGCTGCAGCGAGCGCGATAGCGACCACGAGGTAGCCAAGAAGCGTGAGCCTGAGCGAGAACATCAGCACCGCTGATCCGCTCAACAGCGCTGCGGGCACAAGCCCCCAACTGCGTGAACTCAGTGGAGAGGAGCTGACAGCACTGTCGACTGCGGGCATGCGGTACTAGTCCTTATCGTGGGTACTGCGCTTGTCGAGGGGGTCGTGCGGGTCTTCCGGATCCGACTCGGCAACATCAAGAATGTTGTCCCGACCATTCTCTTGCACGGGAATGGCGCCCGTAAACTCCTGGCGACGGGCATCTGCTTCGGCACTACCGCTAAAGAGCCCGCGGTCTTGAGGTTCAGAGGAGCCCTTGCTGCGCGCACGCGCCTCGTTTTCGACCATGAGCACGCGGGTGCGAGGCAGCGCTGCGGGGTTCTTCGACTGCAACCACTCGACCATCTCTTCACGCACGTGCGTGCGGAGATCCCATTGGGCGCCCGAATCTGCGGCACTGATAAGAACCCGAACCCGAACGAAACCACCGGTGGTGTCGACGACTTGGATGTTGGCGGTGCGGCCATCCCACAGGTCGGATTCGGCAACGATCTTCTTCAGTTGCGTGCGCATCTGGTCGATGCTGACTCGCCAGTCGAGGTCGAAGTTGACCTCGCCGAGCAGCTCGGTGGCGTTGCGGGTCCAGTTCTGGAATGGCGTGGTCGTGAAGTAGGTGGAAGGCAGCACGAGGCGGCGCTGATCCCAAATGCTCACGACGATGTAGGTGAGAGTGATCTCTTCGATACGACCCCATTCGCCGTCGGCGATCACAACATCATCCACTCGGATGGCGTCGCTGAAGGCGAGCTGCATTCCCGCAAAAACGTTAGCGAGAGCGGATTGGGCGGCGATACCGGCGACGACGCTGACGAGGCCGGCGGAAGCCAGCACGCTAGCCCCCAGAGCCTGTGCGCCGGGGAGAGTCAAGAGGATCGCACCAACAGTAACGATGACGATGACGGCAGCCAAGACGCGCCGAATGAGTTGAACCTGAGTGCGGATGCGGCGAGCGGCACGATTGTCGGGAACGTCAATCGGGTAGCGGTGCAGAGCACGATTGAGCAGCAGGTTGATGACCGCAATGAGCACCCAGCCACTTGCAGCAATCACTAAGACGCGGAAGACACCGTTGGTGACGTCGCGGAGATCCTGAACGGGCAGCGTAATAGAGATCGCGACCCAGATAGCGAGAAGCGCGAGCAGCACCCTCAAGCGTCGACGCAAGGGTGCAAGCGTTTCATAAACCCCTGGTCGCAATCGGGCGATTCCGCGCACAATGAGCGAGATCACTCCCACCACGACCACAACAGCAACCAGCGCAATCACCACAGCGAGGGCAAGGCCCAGCCACGATTTCCATTCGAACACTCGAGTGATTTCCTTTCATTCGCGTTGTTCCACCCTAGAGGCAGGCGCTGGGGCATTGCCTGACGTGATGGCGTGACGTGGTTTACTGACGTGATCAACGTCGGCGACAACACGAGAGGGACAGCGTGGGCGATCAAGCAACTCACAGTGCACGACGAAACTCTTTGCGTCGCTGGGCTGCCACAGTGCGCGAAGGAGTCGCCGCCGAACTGTGGCCCCTCCCCACCATTTCAATCGCACTCGCGGTGGCTTTGGGAATTGTCATCCCGCTCATCGACCGCGCAATCGACTCATCATTGCCCGTGACTCTCGAACGGTTGCTCTTTGCGGGCGGCCCGGAGAGTGCCCGTTCAGTGCTCTCCGCCATCTCGGGCTCCCTCATCACGGCAACGTCGTTGACTTTCTCCCTCACCGTTGTTGCACTGCAGCTCGCGAGCAGCCAAGCATCGCCGCGCGTACTGCGCACCTTCCTGAAAGACCGCACCGTGCACTGGACCCTCGCGGTCTTCGTCGGCACCTTCGCTTACGCCCTCACCGTTCTGCGCACCGTTCAAGATGGCTCAGACACCATTGACCCCCTCGTGCCGCGACTCGCAGTGACCTTAGCTTCGCTCCTGACTTTGGCGAGCGTTGTCATGCTGACGCTCTTCTTGGCACACCTCGCGCGGCAACTGCGCATTGAGACCACCATGCGTCAGGTGTACGTCGAAACCAGCAAGACCATCGAGCTCGTGTCATCCACTATGGCTACCGGCGAAGTCGACCTACCCGAGTGGCCGCCAGCCGAGCGACTCGAGCTGAGCCTCGCAACACGCTCAGGGTTCATTCGTTCGATCGACCGCTCGCGACTTCTCACGCTCGCCATCAAGCACGACATTGTGGTGCGAGAAGAGCACCCGGTCGGGCACCATGTGGTCAGCGGAACCCCCATTGCGCGCTGGTGGCCACGCGACCCCCTCCGCCACGTGGATGACGACGAACGCGCCGAAATCAACGGCCCCCTAGCGAGCGCTATCGGCCTCGCCTACGAACGCACCGCTAGCCAAGATATTGGTTTTGGCATTCGGCAACTCGTCGATATCGCGTCACGGGCGCTCTCACCGGGAGTGAACGACCCGACGACTGCCGTTCACACGCTCGGCCATATTTCGGCGACCCTCTGCTCGATCGCCGACATGCCCGTGCAATCGACAGGGCTCAGCGACGACGACGATCTGGTGCGAGTGATCATCAAGACCCACGACTTTGTGAGCCTGCTCGATATCGCCATGACGCAGCCGCGCCGCTACGGCGCGAGCGACCCCGGGGTAGTTGAGCGCTTGTTCCAACTGCTGCAAGAAGTGGGATACCGCGCGCAACGCCCCGAGCAGTCCGCGGCGGTGTCTGAGCAGATCGACCGACTCGAGGCATCCATTGCGGCTGAAATGTATGACGTCGTGGAGCGCGAACGGTTTGAGGGATTCGCGAAAGCGGCCCGCGCGGCGACCAACGATCACCATTGGGTGTAAATAACTACCGCGGGATTCACGCGCGCACAACCGGCCCGCCCGCACCCGGTTCGGCTATCATTCCCCCATGCCCGTGAAGCGCCGCCCTCAGCTTCCCGTGACCGGAGGAGAGCGGGTACTGATCCTGTCCGCCGGCGTCGGCTCGGGCCATAACAGCGCCGCTGCGGCAGTGCACCAAGCCTGCGCGACCCGCACCGAGATCGCTGAAGTGCAAGTGCTCGACGTCTTGCAGGTCAGCAGCGCTCTCTACCGTGACGTGGTGGGCAAAGGCTATTTCGTGCTCGCGAAGGGTCTGCCGTGGCTGCTCGACTGGGCCTATGACGTCAGCGATGCACCATTTTGGCGAAGGGGACCGATCGACCCGTGGACCCAAGCCAACTCGCTTCCCGTGATCCGCGCGATCAAACGCTTCCAGCCGACCGCAATCGTCAGCACACACTTTCTTCCCGCCCAGCTCATGGCCACACTCCTCATGCGCGGAGTCATTGATGCCAAAACCGCGGTTGTGACGACCGATTATGATCCTCAAGGTCTCTGGCTGACGAGCGCGTTCCACTCGTTTAATCTGGCGCGCGAGGAAGGCAAGATCGAGCTGATAGCGCTCGGACTTCCGCCCGATCGTGTGGCAGCCACCGGCATCCCGATCAGTAGATATTCGGATGCCGAACCAGACCGCGCCGCCCACGACATCCCCCACATCGTGATCTCTGCCGGCGCCGCAGGCGGAGATTACGCGATCGCGACGGTACGGCAGACGCTGCACATGCGCTCGGCGTTCACAGCGACCGTGGTCTGTGGGCACAACGAGGAGACTCGACGGGGCATTGAGAAGCTCGTCGGCACCGATGATCGTTTCACTGTGCTCGGGTTTACGACAGAGATGCCCGCCTTGCTGAGGAGCGCCGACCTGTTCGTGGGCAAACCGGGTGGGCTATCCGCCTCCGAATGCATGGCAGCAGGGTTGCCCATGGTGCTGGTGAACCCCATCCCGGGGCAAGAAGTTCGCAACGGTGACTACCTGCTGGAACAGGGTGCCGCGGTTCGCTGCAACAACGTCACCACCCTCGGCTGGAAGATCGACCAAATCTTGACCGAGCCTGGGCGCCTGCAACGGATGAAATCGGCGGCGAAAAGCACGGGCCGACCGGATGCCGCGGCAGACGTTCTCGCTGGCTTGCTTGACGGCCCGAGCCGTCCGATCGTCGTGACTCGTGCTGCTCAAAAATCCATTCTCTCCGCCAGCGAACGACAATTGGTAGCGAGCGACCTCCGGGGAGAATCCGCCCTCGTTCGGCTCACTGATCCCACCGATAACAGCACGGTGGCGCTGCTGAGAGCAGAGGAGTTGGAAGACCTGCAGAAACGGTACGCGTCTTCTGAAGGAGAGCTCGTGTTGAGGCCCGACCAAACGCTCGCCTCGATCCGCTGGGAGGGGCGCCGACTGATTCGGGCAGTGCTGCGCAACGACGATGCGCTGCGCGTGCGAATCGACGCCCTGCCCCGCGAGTAGACAGAGTCGCAGGGTAGTCGCAGCCGCAATCCGTTTGGCGTTAGGCGTTAGGCGTTAGGCGTTAGGCGTCGGCGATCGACGCCGACAGTTAGCCGTCAGCGGTTCGCAACGGCACTGCTCCGGTCCAGTGTGAAGGGCTGTGTTGAGCGACGATCAGCGCCCAGTCACCCGCTCGGGGGTGCCACTGCCGGGTGCTCGGGTCACGCTGCAACGTCGGTCCCGCGTCGAGTCCGATCTGCACGGTCGTGCTCTCCCCGCGCGGCACCGTCACTTTCTGAAACCCCACGAGCTGGGCCACCGGATGCCCGGCCGACAGATCGGCGGCGTAGAGCTGCACGACGGTGGATCCGTCGCGGTCGCCCGTATTGGTCACGAGAACGCGAGCGGTTCCACCCGATTCGGTGAAGGTGTGGTCGAGAAGTTCGTGCGTCATGGTCGTGTAGCCCAAGCCGAAACCGAGGGGGAACGCGGGAGCAATGCCCTGACCATCCAGGTGTCGCTGGCCCCATTTATCGTCGTAGACGACCGCCTTCGCTGCGCTATCGAACGGCGGCAAATGTGCCACGTCTCGCGGTATGACAAAGGGCAGGCGCCCTCCAGGTTCGATGTCTCCTGTGAGCATGCTCGCGAGCGCGTGCCCGCCCTCCATCCCGCCGTACCACGCAAGAACAAGGGCGGGAACGCGATCCCGCCACTCCTCGGTCAAGATCGCGCTTCCGCCGACCAGCACCACAACGGTGCGGGGGTTGGCCTCGGTAACGGCCCGGATGAGACTGGCGTCGGATGGTCGAAGCTCAAGCGAGCTCCTATCGCCGCCCCGCACAAACCGCGCCGCGAGGTGAGCGAGCCCGATGAAGAGGCGCCGCGATAAGCCAGAGTTGAACGCGCGGCCCAGCACCCCGACGTCGACTCCGCCGGTGACGACAGACTCACCCTCGTCGTGCTGGTCGAGGCCCACGACAACGACAGCGGTTTCTGCCTGCGCCGCGAGCTCGGCTGCAGCGCTCTCGTTCGTGCCGTTGTCGGTCGTAATCTGCGCATCCGGGAACGCTTCGCGCAATCCTTGCAGCGGGGAGACGGTGGACGGCGGACGAACCCGCGAGGAGCCGTGATCGCCCAGGTTCGCTTCGTCAGCGAGGCGGCCGATGACGGCGAGCCGCCGTGTGCCGGGAGCCAGCGGAAGCAGCGGTGCCTCGCCGACGGCATCGTTCTTGAGCAGCACGATCGATTCTGCGGCGGCTTGGAGCGCAAGGGCCCGATGCTCGGCGGAGGCGATGACGGTCACCTTCGGCTCCTGCTTCTCCCGCGTTGCCGCATGAAGAACGCTGGTCCGCAGGATGCGGTGCGCCGCCTGCACTACTGTCGCGCGGTCAAGCTCCCCACGACGAAGTGCGGCAGGCAGCGCGCGCGCTCGCAGCATCCGTAGCGGCATCTCGATGTCCATTCCGGCCTGCAGACTCCCGACCGCATCATGAGTGCCGAATACCCAGTCGCTTGTTACGAATCCGGTAAAACCCCATTCGTCTCGCAGCACATCTGTCAGTAGGGCGCGATTGACGTCCATGTATTCGCCACGCACCTTGTTATAGGCACTCATCACGGAGTCGGCTCCGGCATCCACCACCGCTTTGAAGTGGGGCAAATACACCTCATGCAGCGCGTGGTCATCGACGGCGACGTCGACCTCGAAACGCTCGTTCTCCATCGAGTTGAGCGCGAAGTGTTTCACACACGCCATCGTGTGCACCCGAACACCGCGAGTGAGGGCCGAGCCCATCTGCCCGACCAGCACCGGATCTTCGCCGTAGCACTCCTGCGCGCGGCCCCAGGCCGGATGCCGCAGCAAGTTCACGCACACCGAGGCAGAGTAGTTGGCGCCCCTCGCGCGCGTCTCGGCGCCGATCGCCGCCCCGACCCGCTCTTCGAGGGCCGGATCCCACGTTGCTGCTCGCGCCATCGTCACCGGGAACGCGGTAGCGGCACCGATCACAACACCACGAGCACCGTCGCTGAACCGGATGCCCGGGATGCCGAGCCGCGACACCGCACCGGCCACGAACGGTCGTCGCCCGAGGAGGGCAGGAATGAAGGGTAAGAGGCGACGCGGGGAGTCTCCGTCGAGCAAACCGAGCAGTTCTTTTTCGGTCAGAAGGCTAATGAGTTGGTCGGAGGCGGCATCCACATCGAACTCACCTGCACGAACAGCCTGAACCGCCTCGTCGAATGCGTGAACTGAGGCTTTCATCGCGACCGGCACGGCGTGGTCACTGATCGGCCCGCCGCCAACGCTCGGCACGATGCCGTTCGCATTCTCCATGATTCGAAGTCTGCACCCTCTAGCTGTGCTCTCGCAAAATCTGGGAGGCATAGTCAGCCGCGCACACTAGGATTCTGACGTGGAAGACACTTACGAACTTGAACTCCGTAGCGTTCCGTTTGAGCACGCTGACTCCGTAATGCTTCGTTCCGCGCAGCGGGCTGAACTCACTGCGCGCTACGGAACCGAAGACAGCGAACCCGGCGTAAAGCCCACCGCTGACTCGGTAGTGGTGTTCCTTATTGCCTACGTCGATGGCGTTCCTGCCGGGTGTGGTGGGCTTCGCGAACTCGATAATGACCGTTTCGAGATCAAGCGCATGTATGTCACGCCAGCCCAGCGAGGCACCGGCATTTCAATTGCCGTGCTCAAGGGGCTCGAAGAGTGGGCCCGCGCCCAGTCGGCGACGCAGCTCCTGTTGGAGACGGGCACAGCCCAGCCTGACGCGATGCGCTTCTATGAGCGCGAAGGCTACGGGCGCATCGAGAACTTTGGTGACTACGTGGGCGAACCCCTCAGCGTCTGCTATTCCAAAACGCTCTAGTTCGCGCCGTTCGGCCACTGTTGTCTGCGGCGGTTAGACAAGCACTCTAGTCTTGATCAGTGCTTGCTCTCGTCGCGCTCTCCGTTCTCGTGGGGGCACTGTCGCAACGCATCACCGGAATGGGCTTCGCGCTCGTCGCTTCACCGCTCGTCGTCATCCTGCTTGGCCCCTTCGACGGCGTTCTTGTCGTGAATCTGTGCGGTGTGGTGTCGGCGGCGCTCATTGTGCCGCGCGTGTGGCGCAACATTGAGTGGCGCACTTTCGCGTGGCTGGTCATCCCGGCAGTAATCGCCATTGTGCCTGGCTCGCTTCTTGTCACTCGGCTGCCGGGCCCGATCACACAGTTAAGCATTGGCGTGCTGGTGATTGTCGCGCTCACGGCGACTCTGATGATCCGGCGCACAACATTCGTGGCGGCGGCCCGCCCGGCGGCGATCGTGGCTGGCGCAGCATCCGGATTTATGAATACTGCTGCCGGCGTTGGCGGCCCCGCGATCAGTATTTATGCGGTGATGATGCGGTGGCCTCAAGTGAAATTCGCGGCAACCCTGCAGCCCTATTTTGTGGTTGTCGGAACGGCATCGCTCGTTACTAAGAGTCTGTTCTCTGACGGCGCTCTTCCCCAACTGGATGCCCTGAGTTGGCTCGTGATTGTGGCTGCGCTCATTGTCGGGTTGGTGCTGGGTGAGGTGCTCAACTCTCACGTCAGCCACCGGGCGGCGCGCATCGCGGTCGTCATCATCGCCTACGTCGGCGGGGCGGTTGCGATCATCGATGGGGCTCTGGCGCTCGCGGGCTAGCGCTCTCGCACGTCAGCTCTCGCGCATCCCAGCGGTTGCCGGCGCTGTTTTAACGAACGGATGCCCGGCCCCCACACTCGGGACCGGGCATCCGTTGTTCGACTCCGCGTTAGCGCAGACGAGTCACTGCAGTGTTACTCGGCGGGGCCGACTCCGACGGGGTCGGCTTCTTCGTTGGCGGTGTCGCCATTGCCCGGAACGGTCTTGCGCAGGGTGGCGCCGAGTTCGGCATCCACGCTGCCCCAGTACCAGTAGAAGCGCTCGAGGATCTCGGGCACGGTGATGCCGCGGCCCTGGCCGGTGAGGGTTTCGATGAAGCGCTTCTTGGATTCTGCGGAGAACACATCGCGGTAGAGCGTTCCGGCCTGGCCGAAGTCGTCGTCTTCAGAGTGCAGTGTCTGGGCGCTGCGCATGAGTTCGCCGTCGCTTGCCCAGCCGCCTTCGCCAGCGAGCTCGGGCTGAGCTGCTGGTCCACCGAACGAGTTCGGCGTGTAGACGCGGTCAGCGGCGTCGCCAATCTTGTAGTTCATGGCGCCTTCGTGCTGGTAGTTGCGCGCTTCAGAGGCGTGAGGCTGGTTGACGGGGAGCTGGTTGTAGTTGGCTCCGATGCGGTTGCGCTGGGCATCCGGGTAGGAGAACACACGCGCCATCAGCATCTTGTCGGGGCTGATGTCGGTGCCGGGAACCATGTTCGACGGCGAGAACGCTGACTGTTCAATCTGCGCGAAGAAGCTCTCCGGATTGCGGTTGAGCGTGAAGTGGCCGACCGGAATCAGCGGATAGTCCTTGTGCGACCAGACCTTGGTCATGTCGAAGGGGTTGAAGCGGTAGGTCTTTGCTTCTTCGTACGGCATGATCTGAACGGAGACATCCCAGGTGGGGTAGTCGCCGTTAGCGATGGAGTCGAAGAGGTCGCGACGGTAGTAGTCGGCGTCTTCTCCGGCGATGCGCTCGGCATCCGCAGCTTCCATCAGCTCTACGCCCTGGCGGGAGTGGAAGTGGTACTGCACCCAGAAGCGCTCACCGGCGGCGTTGATCCACTGGTAGGTGTGCGAGCCGTAGCCGTTGAGGTGACGCCATGACTTCGAGAGTCCGCGGTCACCCATGAGGTACGTGACCTGGTGGGCGCTTTCGGGCGAGAGGGTCCAGAAGTCCCACTGCATGTCGCCGTTGCGCAGGCCGGAATCGCCCATGCGCTTCTGCGAGTGGATGAAGTCGGGGAACTTCATGGCGTCGCGGAGGAAGAACACGGGAGTGTTGTTTCCGACGATGTCGTAGTTACCTTCGGTGCTGTAGAAACGCAGTGCGAAGCCACGAACGTCGCGCCAGGTGTCGGGCGAACCCTGCTCACCGGCGACGGAGGAGAAACGCAGAATGGTTTCGCTCTTGGCGCCCTTTTGGAAGACGGCGGCCTTCGTGAATTGCGAGACGTCTTCGGTGACGACGAATTCACCAAATGCTCCACCGCCCTTGGCGTGAGGGTTGCGCTCCGGCACACGCTCACGGTTGAACGACGCAAGCTTCTCGACCAGAAAACGGTCGTGGAGTGCTGTTACGCCATCAGGACCCGTGGTGAGCGAATGTTCGTCGCTCGCAATGGGTGCGCCGGCCTGGGTAGTCGTGGGTTTGGTCACGATGTCTCCTTTGTGTGGGGGTGGATGATCGATACGTTCTGGCAATCGGGGCAGACGCCCCAAAAGTTCACTTCGGCGGTGTGCACAGTGAAGCCACCGGCATCGGAGGGGGCGAGGCACGGCGCGTGACCGACGACGCAGTCAACGTCACGCACGGCACTGCATTCGGTGCACACGATGTGGTGGTGATTGTCGCCAATGCGGCGTTCATAGAGGGCGGATGACCCTGCCGGTTCGATCTTGCGCAGCAAGCCCGCCGTCGTGAGTGCAGCCAGCACTCCGTAGACGGCTTGGATCGAGGTGCCGGGCAAACTCGGCAGCACAGCCCCGAAGATCGTGTCGGCATCCGAGTGCGGGATGTCGGTGAGCGCGCTCAGCACAGCGACGCGGGACTCGGTCACTTTCAGACCGGCCTCTCGCAGAGTGTCGGCGAGCGCCGCATCCGTCACTGTTTCCATGGTTACGACCGTATCAGTTGTTTTGAATAGATCAAGACAACTTGCGCGTGACGCTATCCGCTTTGCGCGCTTCTCGGCCTCCAGCAGGCGCGTTGCAGGCTAGATGCTGGCTGAACGACCTTCGTCAAGAAACGAACTGTCGAACGAGGGAGCTTGCGGCGTCCACCACTGCGATATGAGCCACGTCAAGCGGTTCGACAGACTGCAATCTGAGCGGAAAGGGCTCTCCAGGTTCAATCCAGATCGCCATTACAGGCCACTGAGCTTTCCAAGCGGACCACCAGCGAATTCCAGCCCATCGCTTGCTTCCATCATTCCTGCGCTCACGAAATATCGACAGCGCAAGCCCTTGGGTGTAAGACGGATTCTGAATTACTACCTGTGTGGGCCTAAGCGACATTTCAACCAAAGTATTCGCGTCATCGAGGTCTCGAAGGGAGATTCCATCCGGCACTGAAAAAGTCGCGAGTGCGAACCTCCCGCCAGGCAGGTAGCCTACGTCAAACATACTGTCGGACCATTCGGGAATGCGTGCGAACATTTCTGCGATCGCGCCCTCAGGGGATGCCGCAACATAGACAATTTTGTACTGGTCGTAATTGTCCCAACGACCTGTCGTCTGTCTAGGAAAGATATAGGTTGGGTGGCCTGAACCCCCAATGGCTGCCGCCGGGTCGTAGCCGAAAACGCGGTATACCAGCATCAGGAATAACTACCCGCAGTCACTGCATCCAAAGCGTCGATCACGTCCCGGCTTCCATATTGACGCAGCACATCAATGGGTCGCGCACCCCCCAAGAACGGCTCGGAACCGACGAGCCATCGCTTAGACACTTCGCCGCCCCAGACCAGGGACGCGCGCGCGATTACATGGTCGAGATCGACGAGAAACGCTCCCGTGTCCGCGCTAGGGCTCTCCGCACCCTTGAGCCACTTGCTAGGCTGACCCCTTGAAACATTCAGCAATTCCGCGAGCTCTCGTTGACTCCCGAGGCTATCTATAAGAAACTCAACTCGCTGCTGTGCTTGAAGAAGCTTTCCAACTCGTTTCGGCGCAGATGCCCCAGTCTTCGACGCGTATTTCTTGGGGCGAGTCGGCCGCTTCTCCTTGGGTACGTCTTCGATGATGATCGCATCGAAGATGCCCGGCATGGATTTGAACTTCGAGAATGGCATAATTCGGCCGTCTGACATCCTGATCGCAGGTTCGGAGTCCTCATGCACCCAGAATGACCCGTTATCTCCCGCGTGCTTAAAAACAATCTGCCCATTCTCGCTGTGAGTAGTTGACTCCACGCGATTTCTATTTTCGGCCACAGCGCCAATATACACCCTACAAATTTGTAGGGTGTATGTAATTGAGCACCTCGACCGGGTCGAACTGCGAGCGATGGGTAACTCGATCGGGCACGTCAACCCGCGTCATCCGCTTCACGCACCCCTCACGATTCGGGGTGTCGTACTCACTGGCCTCACCGGATCCCTCGAGACTCCCCCGCGCTGGGAACCCACCGCGCAGCAGACCCAACGCGCGGCAGAACTCATCGAACAGATGGGGCTGGCAGGCAAGGACGCCCACCGGTGGCCGACGCTGTCGCAAGGAGAACGCGGCAGAGCACTCATCGCGCGCGCACTGATCGCCGAACCCGACCTGCTGCTTCTCGACGAGCCCAGCACCGGGCTGGATGTCGCGGCGCGCGAGCAACTCCTCGAAACCATCGATGCGCTCACCCACAGCTTTCCGCGACTGGCCTCGATTCTCGTGACGCATCACCTCGAAGAACTGCCCTCCACGACATCCCCTGCCGCACTAATTGCAGACGGGCGGATCTCGCAGGCCGGGCCAGCCGAACAGGTGCTGACCACCGAAAACGTGACGACCCCCTTCGCGCATCCGATCCGCGTCGGCCAACACGATGGGCGCTGGTTCCCGCTGCCGGGTCGCAAACGTGCGCTCGATCTCGCCGCGGTCTAATCCCGGCGACCATCTAGGCAGAATCACCGTCACGACGTAAGGTGAGCAAATGCCACGTCTACGCAGTGTCTTCGTCTTGTCGGTTAGCGCCGCACTTCTGGCGGGATGCGCAGCGGTAGCGGATGACGGCGCTGCCGCTCCGGAACCATCGCTATCCACTTCCCCTTCTCCCGCCGCCACGAAGGTGGATTCTGCTGCTGTCGCAAAGGCCGACTCGTGGCTCGACGGCGCGATACTGCCGCCCGATGCCGTGCTCTCCGAGAGTATCCCGGCAACCACACCACCGTTCGCATACTCGTACTATGCGTGGCCGTGCTCGCCTATGGAGACGCGGACGGGATATTGGAGCATCGCGGGTGCGGACGTAATCGACACTGCGAACTGGCTCAAGGAGCACCCGACCGCGGGGCTAATTGACCCCGGGGCGCTACCGCTTTCCGGCGGGCCAGAAATAGACAGCGCGACCCTCGGCAACGTTCCTGAGCAAGATTCCCTCGAAGGCATCGCCTTCACAGTGAACCGCACCGCGGACGGAGTCGCCGTGCGCGCGGAGATCGGCGTCTTCACCGAGGACACCGTCTGCCCAGAGCCTCCCGACGGCGGTCGCTGGGGCGGGCCCGGGCAGGGCTAACTGCGCCAGCGGCGCAGGCACCCTTCGACCCTCACCTACTTTCATCCACTCGTGGAGAACACAAACATGCGAAACCGAATCTGGGCAGTGACGAGCGGACTACTGGGCGCCGCCATTCTGGTGCTGCTGTTCTTCCACGGCATTGAGTACGGCACGTGGATCGACGAAGCGGGGCCGCTCACGGCTTCACCACCGACGTTCCTACTCCCATTTGCGATTGGCGGCATCGCCGGAATCCTCATGATCGGGGGCTTCGCGGTCAGCTTGTCTGGGCTCAACACCGAGTCGTCTCTCGATGCCTGACGCTTATGGTTACCCCATGAAGACGCGAAGACTACTGCCGATCGCTGGCGTGATCATTGCGGTCGTGGCCTTGGCGATCCTTGCGGGGCGTTGGATCGACATCGCCATCTGGGGCGCCGACGGCGCTCGCGTCATCGACACGACGAACCAGCTCCTCCGCGCTGCATCCTCAGGTGATCAAGACGCGCTCGCGTGCGAAGACTTTGCAGCGGGCTTTGGTGACGCGCAAGCCTGGAACGGATTGCGCGCCGGAGAGCCCGAACAGTTCTATGCCGACGCCTCTTTCGACCGGCCGTCGCTCGATGCCTCCTGGAGCATCAACCTCGAAGGATGGAGCGGGACCAGCGACGTGAGCCCGATTTTTGTCTTCTATCGCGAGAGCGCAGAAGGTCTGTGCGTAGCGGACGTCAGGTGGTGAACGATGGGTGCGGGAATGGATAGCTAAAGGTGCGCACTGGAACTAGTGGTCCCTCCCCTACCTGCCAACCCAAGGTTTCGTTGTGCGCCAGTCGTCGGGGAAGCCCATCTCCCGAGTTGAACGCCTAGGCATCTCGTCGAGCGACTGGCCCGCTAGCGCGCCCACCTTGTGGACCCAAGTCGAGCCCGGTGATGTCGTCTGGAGAATCTTCGCGATGACCGCGAGAGCGCCGAAGATGCTCTCGCTCTGTCCCTTTGGCAGGCCCTCGAGGCCCTCAATTGTTTTCATAGCGGCGGTTGGGGCTGGGACGACCGTTCGGTTCCAGAGTCTCCCATGGTGTGCTGCAATATTACGGACGACTGACAGTTGTTCGAGCCAGCGAGCCAGCGGATGGTTCTTGAGAGATTTGTTCCGCTGATTCCCGGTGACTTTGTCTAAGTCGATGTGTAAACCTAGCCCGTCGGCTACCGCGTATTGATCGCTAACCTTCATGCCCTCAAAAAGTTTAGAGACATCGGAGAAATCGAGAATGTCGACCAGAACCCAGATGGGGATTACACCGCTGCGCTGGTTTTGGTGATGCTGAATGGAGGGGGACCGTCTGGAGGCCCGGGTCACGCGTCTATCCACATCCGAAAGCCAGCCTTGATGATCGAAGGTGTCTCGAAAAGTGGATGGGATTTCATAGGAGAGTGGCCCGTGAGCGCCGAGCACGTAACTGACTTGGCTGCGGAGCGCCACTTCTACACGTTCGACACCATCGTGCAGAAGAGTGCGAAGCTTGCGATCAAATTCGTATAGGTCTGTGATTGACGAAAACGTTGTTCCGGCTTCAAACTGATCCGAGCGGCTGACTTTGCCATCTTTCGATACGGCTATTTGCCGATAGATATACCAGTAGCCGCTGAGCCGGTAGTAGTTCACAGAGCGGAGCCAACGTTCCGGTTCTCCATCAATTTCGAGGCCACGAGTTCTCAGTAGATCGACCTGCTGATCGATCGTCTGATACTTCTTAGAAGTGGCGGCCACAGCCTGATTCTGCCATGTTAAAGAAATCCAGCCCACACCAGAATACCGGGCGGGCTGAACGATTACATACAAACTACCATGCCCCTCCGACAAGTGGGCAGTGAGGTTCCGCGACAAAGAATGTTTCGCAATCGAACCCCCTTACGGGCATCCGCATAGGCGCCTGCTGTCGGCCGTAACAACAGAGGCCCACGCTCATAGCTGCATTCAGGTCGACGTCGAACGGATGCCGAGAACGCACAGTCAGCTGACGCAGAGCAGTGAGGTCCAGTCGTCCATACGCGCGCGGAGAGTGCTCTCAGTGAGGTCGCTGTATCCGATACCGCGATAGTTGGGGGCCCAGGATTCAACGCGAGAGGCCGACCGGGCGGCAGCCACCAGATCCCACGCATGGATGTCGGGAAGGGAATGCCCCGATTCACGCTCGTACTCGGCGAGAAAATGATCTGCTGCGTCGACGGAGCCGAGGAGCACGAGGTCGAGGCGGCACCATGACACATCCAAGCCGCGTGGAGCACTGCGAGCGCCCGACCAATCGACGACACCGGTGAGCGTGTCGCCCTTCCACATGGCATTTCCGCACCAGAAGTCGTAATGGGTGAGAACGTGGTCGGCCAGGTCAAGCTGCTTCCACGCTTTGCTCCCAAGCACCTCTATCGTGCTGTCACCGCGCGGCGTTTCCCAAGACAGGGTTCGGAGGCCGACACTGTCGAGTTGATGGATCTGCGCCAATACCGCCGCCATTTGCCCCGCAATACTCTGCAGCGGCAAGTCGGATGAGGGCGGGCCGCCAGCGACCAGCGAAGTGACAATGAACGGGCAGTCGCCGAACTCGCCTGTGGCGATGAGCCGAGGCACACGATCGCCCAGAGCGGCGACCCAATCGAGGATCTGTGGCTCATGCACGACCGCATCGTCCAATGGCGGAAACACTCTGACGACGTACTCGGTGGTCGAGTCCGCGACCACAAGCGTCGTCGCGTGCTGTCCGCCAGCCAGCGGGCGCACGAGCGTGACCGTGCGCCGCAAAGTTTCCGACACCGCCGCGATAATGCCATCCGTCTCCACAGCCGTCATGTGACTCATACTCGCATGAGCGGAGGGTTGCCAGAAATGCAGCCAAGCACATCCACCGCAACCTCTCGTTGGAGTAGTTGCGTGGTCCCCTTCAACGTCATCCTCGTAGCCACCAGCGGCACCCTGCAGAACCCCGGCAGCAGATAATATTGCACAATGAGCGGACCTGAGGGCGCGTGGGGAGCGGTGCTCGAAACGATGTCGTGGGTCGGACTCGTCCCCGGCATCCCGCTGCTGATTTTTGGCTGGATCATGGCCATGCGGGCGTGCAAATGGGTCAAGACAAGTGCCGAGGTTTTCGAAGCCGGTGGCTTTCAAGGCTTTCGCTGGTCCGATGGCGATGGCAGTCAGCACTCCATCCTTCACGAACCATCCGAGGCTCCGATCATGGATGTCGGCGCCCAAGTCGATCTGTACTACGACGAGTGCCATCCCTCTCGGTGGAGTCTTGCGCGGCCCCGCCGCATGAACGGCGCCGTCCTCCTCGGCTCGATCCTCACCGCAATCGGCCTCTTGAGCATCGTTGCGGGGTTCATCCTGATGCTGTTGTGACCCGCTGAAGTGCGCCCGCGCACCTAGGTAGACTGGAGGCGGCCGGCGTGAGCACCCCGGCATCCATAATCTTCTGGGAGAAGCCCCTCGTGACTGACGTCTCAACCAATTCCCGCCAGCATGTTGCCGACACGGTATCGAACGCGATGGCTACGCCCGAGAAAGAGCAGCCCTACGGCGCCCTGGGGTTGAAAGACGATGAGTACGCGAAGATTCGCGAAATTCTCGGCCGCCGCCCCACCAGCGGTGAGCTCGCCATGTACTCCGTCATGTGGAGCGAGCACTGCTCCTACAAGTCCTCCAAGAACTACCTTCGCCAGTTCGGCAAAAAGGTCAGCGAGAACATGTCGAAGAACCTCATGGTCGGCATGGGCGAAAACGCTGGCGTCATCGACGTCGGTGAAGGCTGGGCTGTGACCTTCAAGATCGAAAGCCACAACCACCCCAGCTACATCGAACCCTTCCAGGGTGCCGCAACCGGTGTTGGTGGAATCGTCCGCGACATCATCTCCATGGGCGCCCGCCCCGTTGCTGTCATGGATGCGCTCCGCTTCGGCGCCATCGACAACCCAGACACTGCTCGCGTAGCCAAGGGTGTCGTCTCGGGCATCAGCTTCTACGGCAACTGCCTCGGCCTTCCCAACATCGGCGGCGAAACCTACTTCGACTCCGTCTACCAGGCCAACCCACTCGTCAACGCACTAGCCGTTGGAGTGCTGCGCCACGAAGACCTGCACCTCGCTAACGCTCGCGGCGTGGGCAACAAAGTTGTGCTGTTCGGTGCCCGCACCGGTGGCGATGGCATCGGCGGAGCATCCATTCTCGCCTCCGATTCCTTCTCAGAAGGTGGCCCCACCAAGCGCCCCGCCGTTCAGGTCGGCGACCCCTTCGCCGAAAAAGTACTCATCGAGTGCTGCCTCGAACTGTTCCAGGGAGACCTCGTTGAGGGCATCCAAGACCTCGGCGCTGCCGGCATCAGCTGTGCAACGAGCGAGCTCGCCTCTAACGGTGACGGTGGCATGTTCATCGAACTCGAGAAGGTACTGCTGCGCGACCCCACCCTCACAGCAGAAGAAATTCTGATGTCCGAAAGCCAAGAGCGCATGATGGCGATCGTCAAGCCTGAGAAGCTCGAAGGCTTCCTCAAGGTCGTCGAGAAGTGGGACGTTGAAACCAGTGTGCTCGGTGAAGTCACCGATACCGGCCGTCTCGTCATCAACTGGCACGGCGAAGAAATCGTCAATGTCGAGCCCCGCACCGTCGCCATCGATGGGCCCGTCTACGACCGCCCCGTCGCCTACCCCAAGTGGATCGACAAGCTTCAAGCCGACACCGCCTCCGGACTCGCCCGCCCCAAAGACAGCATCGAACTGCGCGACCAAATGGTGCAGTTGCTCGCAAGCCCCAACTTGGCCGACAAGAGCTGGATCACCGACCAGTACGACCGCTACGTGCTCGGCAACACCGCACTGAGCTTCCCGGATGACGCCGGCATGGTCCGCATCGACGAAGAAAGTGGCCTCGGCTTCTCTGTCGCGACCGACGCCAATGGCCGTTTCTGCCAACTCGACCCCTACGCCGGAGCCCAACTTGCTCTTGCTGAAGCGTTCCGCAACGTTGCCGCCACCGGCGCGAACCCCGTCGCTGTCAGTGACTGCCTCAACTTCGGCAGCCCCGAGAACCCCGAAGTCATGTGGCAGTTCAGCCGCGCCGTCGAAGGTCTCGCCGACGCGTGCCTCGAGATGGAAATCCCCGTCACCGGCGGAAACGTCTCCTTCTACAACCAGACCGGCGATGTGCCCATTCACCCGACCCCCGTGGTCGCGGTGCTCGGCCTGATCCGTGACGTTGCTGAGCGCATCCCGAGCGGTTGGCAAGACGAAGGCAACAACATCTACCTGCTCGGCACCACCTCGCTTGAGCTCGACGGCTCGGCCTGGGCCGGCACCATTCACAACCACCTCGGTGGCCTACCGCCCAAGGTTGACCTTGCCGCCGAGCGCCAGCTTGCCGATCTCATCAAGGCCGGCAACGAGCTCAACATCATCGCCAGCGCGCACGACCTCGCCGATGGTGGGCTCGCTCAAACTCTTGCCGAGTCCGTCATGCGCTTCGGTGTTGGCGCCCGCGTCTGGTTGGGCGACCTGCTCGAGCGTGACGGAATCGACGCCGCCACCGCCCTCTTCAGCGAATCGACCGGCCGCATGATCGTGTCGATCCCTCGCGAAGATGACGTGAAGTTCCGCGGGCTCTGCGAAGGCCGCGGCTACCCCGCCGTGCGCATCGGAGTCACGGATGCTGCCGCTCCCGCCCTCGAAATCCAGGACCAGTTCACCCTGACCCTCGAAGAGCTGCTCACCGCACACCGCGGAACCCTCGCGGAGGCCTTCGGCGCCTAAGCCTCACCCGCCGCGAAGCCGGCAGCGTCAGACCGACGCTGCCGGCTTTACGCGTACCGGGATGCCCAACTCGAGCGATTTCGTTGCCGCCAAAGCCACCTCAAGAGCAGCAACCGCCGCCGCTGGAGGACACCACTCGGGAGCAACCCCCTGTGCGACGCAGTCAAGGAAGTACTGCCACTGCCGGGCATATGGATCCTCGGCAGCTTCGGCGTTCTCCAAAGCCTCCGCACTCCCGGCGGCAAAGTCATACCGGGCAACTCCCGCAGTTCCGCGCACCTCAATAGAGCTGTGGAACGGCTCATCAGTGGGCAGATCGGCAAAACTCCGCACGACACCAACCGCACCGCTGCGGTATCTAATCGTCGTCTCGATGGGCCCAAACGGCACCGGTCCTGTCGCCGTGACCTCGACCGGGTCACCCAGTAGAAGATTCAGCTGGTCGATGTCATGGATGCCGAAGTCGACCAGAATGCCGCCCGCCTGCGAATAGTTGCGAAGCCAGTCCGACCACTCCGGTCTGCTGCCGGCACGAACTGCCTGCGCCGAGAGTGGTGCGCCGATCTTCCCGGCTGCGATGTCGCGAGCGAGAAGGCGATAGCCCTCAAAGAATCGCACCACATGCGCCACCATGAAGATCGTTCCGCTGCTCTCCGCGGCATCGCAGATCGCGCGACTGTCTTCGAGCGTCAATGCAATTGGTTTCTCGAGCAACACATGTTTGCCCGCGGCCAAAGCGCGCACTGCCAGCTCGCGATGACTGCCCGAGGGAGTGCAAATTGAGACGACGTGAACGTCGGGATCAGAAAGCACGATCTCAAGGTCATCCACTACTGTCGCGCGCGGAGCCGCCTCAAGAGTTGCCCCGAGCGTGCGCGCCACAACGTAGCGAATCTGCTCGGCTCGACCCAGCGCTGCGAGCGCCTGCGCATGGGCGGTGCCCATCACGCCACGGCCGACAATCGCTATCCCGAGATCTGTCATTGTGCCGACCGTACTAGAGCGGCACTCGCTCGGCATCGAGAACCCAGGTATCGGCGACCTCAAGGCGATCGACGCACGCAAAGGCGAGCAGTGCTGCCCCCACCCGTCCCGCGTCACCACCGAGGCGAGAGAGCACCACATCGGGGGCATCGCGCCAGACCAGAAGTTCGTCAAGATACCGCGTGACGGGGTGCAGAAGCGCCGCACCCGCTTGAGAGAAGCCACCCCCGAGAACGATGACCGCCGGGTCAAGAAGCAGAGTGACTGTTGCTAGTCCTTGGGCGAGCGCGCGCGCAGCTTCATCCCACACAGAATCCGCGTCGGCATCCGAACCGAGCCGCGCCACGATCTCCCTCGACGAGAGATTTCCTCCCGCACGAGCCGCATAGCGCCGAGCCACCCCGGCACCAGAAACGTAGACCTCTAGGCAACCTCGTTGCCCGCACGTGCACAGTTCTCCACCCTGAACGATCGGAATGTGACCGATTTCTCCGGCAGCCCCCAGGGCACCGCGCACCGCTCCGGATGCCGACACGATCGCCGCTGCCATCCCCGTTCCGATCGGAATGAGCGTGAAATCGTCAACGTCCTGAGCCGCACCAAGTCGACTCTCCGCGAGTCCAGCGGCACGCACATCGTGCCCCACGGTGACAGGGATGGAGAGTCGGCTTTGCAACTCTGCGAGCAGCGGAACGTTCTTCCAGTTCAAGTTGGAGGCATACACCACCACGCCAGAGCTCTCGTCGACCATCCCGGGAGTAACGACAGCGGCAGCGATCACGGTTCTCCCGTGGGCCGTCGCGGCAGCGATCAGCTCCGCGATCAGCTCCATGAGCGTGTCGATGATGTCGGTTGCTGGGGTGCTGCGCGTCGAGGTGGCCACTGTTTCGCCGGTCTCCGAGACGAGGGAGCCCTTGATGGCGGTACCACCGAGATCGACCGCAACGACGACATCCGCCAGCGTGTTTACGACAGTCATGAGGCATCCACGACAGCACGCATCTCCCTTACGAGAGCAGCAGAAGTCACCGTGCGGGTGCCGCTGTCATAAAGAGCGGATGCTCCACCCTGAAAGCCATGGCTCGGCACGGTCGCGGGTGCCCGAAAGTGGAGTTCGGTGACGCCCGTTGTCGCGAGGATTTCGCGGGCATTGTGGGAGCGAACGCCGCCCCCGGCCAGGATTGTCATTCGCTCGCCGGCTTGAGTCACCAGCGCCGCAAGCTCGGCTTGCCCGTCAAGCACGGTGGCGGCGCCGCCCGATGTCAGCACCCGCGCAACGCCAAGATCAATCAACGTTTCTAGCGCTTTCGGCTGATCGACCGTCAAATCAAAGGCTTTGTGGAAAGTAACCGGATGCTCTTCGCAGGCAGCGAGCAGAGCGGTCGTTGCCGCTTCATCGATCGTGCCGTCGGCAGTCAAGGCGCCGATGACGAATCCGACGATCACTCCATCAGCACGCGGCAGACTGCGGATTGCCGTGATGTCGGCGACCATGGCGTCAACCTCCGCCGGCGAGTAGACAAAGTCGCCCCCGCGCTGGCGAATGAGCACCATGACTGTCATGGAGGTGAGGGAGGCGAGAACCGTCGTGACTGTGCCCACGCTCGGCGTGATTCCGCCCTCATCCAGTGCTGCACAGAGCTCGATACGGTGCGCTCCCGATCGTTCAGCGGTCAGCGCGCCTGCCAGATCATCAAGACAGACTTCAAGAATTGTCATCGTCAGGCGCGTCCGGCCGACATCGCGTCGCGCAGGTCTGCACCAACCTCGATCTGGCCGACAGGAATTCCGCCGCCCAGAATAGGAACCTCGGCAAAGGCTGCCGCCGCTGCAGTGTCGTAACCCAACGATCCGAGAACGGCGAGCGCGATAATCGTCGTCGCACGCGGGCTACCGTCAATGATTTTCATCGATACGGATGCCCCATCCTTCGTCGCAACACCGATGACGCCCTCGGCCCCGCCCTTGGACAGCGCACCCGGGAGGTTCTTCATGAGCTCGCTGTTGGCGTGGCCGCTTCCGCCCACGTAGAACGGGTACTCGCGCATTGCGGCGGCAACGCGCCCAGCAGCACTCACGGGATCAGCCACGACCAGCGAGCGGAACGATGCGGCTACTCCACGCACGGTGGTTCCGAAGAGCGGGGCACCGCATCCGTCAATGGCCGTGTGTGACGCAGGCACTCCGGTCATCTCCGCCATCGTCTTCTGCACTTGCTGCTGCAGCGGATGCGAAGGGTCGAGGTAGTCAGTGGTCGACCATCCATTCACGGCACACGCCAGCAGCATTGCCGCGTGCTTGCCGGAGCAGTTCATCCGCAGACGATTTCGGCCTTCGCCGTCCCGGATCATGCGCTCGAAGGTCGCTTCATCTTCGGGGCGATCGACCGGGCATCCAAGAGCATGCTCATCGAGTCCAGCGCGCTCAAGAATCGCCGAGACCACGGCGACGTGAGCGTCTTCGCCGGTGTGGCTGCCGGCGGCGATCGCGAGCTCTGGACCAGACAGGTCAGCGCCCGCTTCGAGGCAGGCCATCGCCTGCAGAGGCTTCACGGTTGAGCGCGGCAGCACCTCGACATCGGGAGCCCCGAGTTCAAGCGCCACAGTTCCATCGGCAGCGAACGCGAGCAGCGAACCAAAGTGACGGCTCTCGATCATGCCCGAACGTCGAATGATCGCGAGTTCGGAGAGGGTGCCAGCGGTGAGATCAGACATGGGGTGCTTTCTGTGATGATGACCCACCAGGAGTGGGAAGCGGAAGCGCCATCGTGGCACTGGCAACAGTCGTGCGTCGACGACCGGGTTTCTTTTGCAGTCGCGACGCCAACCCCGAGAGGCTTCCATTGACGACCAAGTAAATGATGGTCACGACGAGGTAGGTCTGAATGAGCAAGTGGTTGAAGCTCGAAAGCACCTGACCACGGTAGAGCAACTCGGTAAAGGCCACGATGAAGCCGAGCGAGGTGTCTTTCATCAGGCTCACCAGTTGAGTGATGAGAGACGGGGTCACGTTGCGCACCGCTTGAGGCAGAACAACGAGCCGCATGACTTGATTGCTGCGCAGCCCCAGGCTGAAGGCGGCTTCGGCTTGACCACGCGGCAAGCTCAGGATGCCCGCGCGAACGATTTCAGCAAACACGGCAGCATTCGCGAGCGTCAGAGGAATAGCGAGTTTCCAGAGCACCGGAAAGTTGATGCCCAGTTGCGGCAATCCGAAGAGCATCAGGTAGATCAGCAGCAGCACCGGCACGGTGCGGGCGACCTCGATGTATCCGGCACAGAGCCAGCTCAGCCAGCGAACCTTGCTGACTCGCCCGAGGGCAAGAAGTGTTCCGAAGGCAGCACCGAGAACGGCAACAATCGCCGCTGCTTGCAGAGTGCCGAGCAGACCGACGCCAAGGTATTGCCAAATGGCGAGGTCGAGGAACGGTAGCCACTTGTCGGCGTCGAGCTGCCCTCTGCTGCCGAACTGCCAGAGCCCAGCAAAGATGATGCCAGCGAGGATGAGCGCGCTGATAATCGAGCCGATGATGATTCGGCGGCGGCCGCGAGGCCCGGGAACCTCATAAAGATAGGAAGCAACGTTGGTGTTGGAAGTGCTCATCGGAGGATCGCCACCTTACGTTCAATTCGGCCGGCAGCAAGGCCGATCAGGAGCGCGATCAGCATGTAGACGAGTCCGGCCGCGGTGAAGATTTCAATCGGCTGCGCGTAAACCAGGTTGATCTTGTTCACGCGAGAAGTCAGCTCGACAACGCCGATGACAGCGGCGAGCGCTGTGTTCATCGCGAGCGCAATCATGACGTTTCCGAGCGGTTGCACGACGGCGCGAAGAGACTGCGGAATCACGATGAGGCGCAGGCTTTGCCAGAGGGTGAGGCCGAGTGCACGGCTCGCTTCAATCTGGCCAACCGAAACGGTGTTGATTCCGCTGCGCACGGCCTCAGCAACGTAGGCTGCTTCGTAGACCGTGAGCACGATGATCGCGGTCGGCAGAAGCGGAAGAATGAGGCCGGCATCCGGTAGAGCGAAGACGGCGAGAAGAAGCAACGCCAGGAGAGGCACGTTGATGAAGAACTGCACATAAAGGAATGCGGCTCGTCGGAGGATGGGGATGGGGCTTACCCGCGCCACCGTCACCAAGACTCCGAGAAGAAGGGATCCGACACCCGCGACGAGAACCATCAGCAGCGTTGTGCCGATCGCGTCGAGGAGCAGCCCTGCATTCTCCGTGAATATATCCATCTGTAGTCTCCTGGCGTTGCTTCGCGCTCGTTAGGAGCCGGGCACCGATCCGATGGTCGGCGGCGTCGGGATTTCTGACTCTACGACGGTTCCGAGGCTGTAGGTCCACGCCTGGCCCCACTGTCCGCCATCCTGGATCTCGAGCAGCCAGTTGTTGATGAAGTCCTTGAACTCGGTGTCGCCGAGTCCGAGGCCGATACCGTAGGGCTCAGCCGTGAAGGGCTGGCCAACAACCTTGAGGTCGGAGTTCGCTGCAGCATTGCTGGCGAGCAGAGTGTAGTCCTGAACGTAAGCGTCGCCACGGCCCTGGAGGAGTGCCTGAACTGCCTGCGGGTCGGTTGCGAAGTCAACGAGCTCTGCTGTGGGCTGCTCTTCGGGAACCGCAAGGACGGCGGGAGTGTTGGCGCCAACGATGACAGTCTTGCCACCGAGGTCGTCGATTCCCGTGATGTCATCGTTGTCAGCCTTCACAGCAACAGCGAGTCCTGAGCTGAAGTACGGGCCAGCGAAGCTGATCTGCTCGGCACGCTCTTCGGTAATCGTGTAGGTGTTGAAGACAACGTCAACGGTGCCGTTTTGCAGCAGTGCTTCACGAGTCTCGGATGCCGGGGGCACGATCTCCACGCGAGGCTCACCGAAGATGTAGACCGAAAGCAGTTGCGCGAGGTAGGCATCGAAGCCGGAAACGTCATCCGGGTTGGTGGGGTCCTGCTGCGAAAGCAGCGGTGCGTCGAGCGCTTCGCCCACGAGGAGGGTTCCGCGGTCGCGGATCTTTTCCATGGTCGATCCGGGGGTGAAGAGGGCGTCGTCGGCGACGGGTGCTCCGGCAAGCATTGCCTGAACGTCGCTCACCTCAGCGGCGTCGTTGCCTCCGGGAACATTGCTAGACGAGTCGGTGGAGCAAGCGCTGAGGGCCAGCGCCGTCACGGCGACTACAGCGCCAAGTACGGCGCCTCGTCTGCGTGAGGATCGTGATGCGAACATGTGATTCCTTTTCTCTCGTGGTTGGTGGTGCAGTTGTGTGCGGGTAAAGCTGTGTGGGTGAAGGCTCTAGTGAGCGAGGATCGATGCGAGGAACGAACGTGCGCGCTCCGATCGCGGGTTGTCGAAGAACTCGATGGGAGTGTTCTCTTCGACGATTTGCCCGGCATCCATAAAGACGACTCGGTCTGCTGCTTTTCGCGCGAAGCCCATCTCGTGGGTGACGACAACCATCGTCATGCCCTCGGCAGCGAGCGATGTCATTACTTCTAAGACTTCGCCGACCATTTCGGGGTCAAGCGCCGAGGTGGGCTCGTCGAAGAGCATCACTTTGGGGTGCATGGCGAGGGCGCGAGCGATAGCGGCGCGTTGCTGTTGGCCGCCAGAGAGTTGCGCGGGGAATTGATCGGCCTTGTCGGCAATACCTACTCGTGCGAGGAGTTCAAGACCTTCGCGTTGAGCGTCTGCCTTCTTCATCTTGAGCACGTTGATCGGCGCCAGCGTGACGTTCTCGAGGATAGTGAGGTGCGCGAAGAGGTTAAACGACTGGAACACCATCCCGACTTCAGAACGTAGCCGGGCGAGTTCGGCACCTTCGACGGGCAATGGCTGCCCATCGAGGTGAATCTCACCGGAGTCGATGGTTTCGAGTCGGTTGATGGTGCGGCAGAGGGTGGACTTTCCTGATCCAGAAGGCCCGACGACCACGACGACTTCGCGTTCGGCAACCTCAAGCGTGATGTTTTGCAGCACGTGGAGTTCGCCGTAGTGCTTGTCGACGGCGCGCAGGCTCACCATAGCGGGCGCCGCCTCAGTGTTAGTGGGCTTGTCGCTCTCGCTCATCAGTTCACTCCTCGCACGCACCAGCGCGGCTATCTCGGGGTATTGCTGGACCCGCCATCGGGTGGTGTTGAGCGTACTAAGTAATTACGTTGTGTGCAATTTGACTAGAACTTACTCCAATAATGCACTAACGTGACTCACTACACTCGTACTCACACCGACCCGATTGGTTACCGATGCCGAAACCCGTGACGCCACCGCTGTCCAACACAGCGGGCTCCCCCGGCGGCATCCTCACCCTCGTACGCAATGGGCGCGCAACGTCTCGAGCCGAAGTTGCCCGAGCAACTGGACTGTCACCGACTACCGTCGCTGTGAGGGTGGAACTGCTGATCGAAGCTGGCTACCTTCGCGAAGCGGGCAGTGGGGATTCCCACGGCGGTAGGCGCCCTCGGCAGCTTGAGGTCGACCCCAGCGGCGGCCTCATCGTCGGCGTAGACCTCGGTGCCCGCCACGCCTCACTCGGGCTATTCGACATGCGGGCAGAACTATTGGCCGAGCAGCACACCGACATCGACATCGCAGACGGGCCGCACGTTATCCTCCCGTGGGTAGTGGAGATGACGAAGCGGTTGGTCGCGGAACACGCGCAGCCGGGCAGTCGCGTGATCGGAATCGGACTCGGCCTTCCTGGCCCCATTAGCCAGCCAGAGGGCATCCTGATCTCCCCCTCGCGCATGCCCGGCTGGGATGGCCTCGATGTTGCCGCAGAACTTCACCGCCTGTCAGGAGTGCCCGCTGTCGTTGACAACGACGCCAACCTCATGGCCCTCGGCGAACACATCAGCCGCAACGAAGACGTCAATGACTTTGTCTTCATTAAGGCCGGTTCGAGCATCGGCGGTGGCATCATTGTCGGCGGCGAGCTTCATCATGGCCACCATGGAATGGCCGGCGACATCAGTCATGTCACCGTGCACGGCGCTCCGGCAACGCCGTGCTCGTGCGGTCGAAACGGCTGTTTGGATGCCGTAGCCGGCGGAGCTGCAATCGTCACGAGCCTGCAGTCAGCTTCTGTTGCGGTCGACGACACTCTGGGCGTGCTTGAGCTTGCGCGCAATGGACATCCGCTGGCCACTCAGATGCTGCGCGAGGCCGGGATGCGCACCGGTACCGTCTTAGCTACCGTCGTCAATTTCTCTAATCCGGAGCGGATTGTTCTCGGTGGCACGCTTGCCGAAGCGGGCGCGTTCGTCGCTGGTGTGCGTTCGGCGATCTATACCGAGTGCCTTCCTTTGGCCACGGATGGGCTCGAAGTTGAGGTCACTCAGGCTAAACAGCGCGGCGGCATCATGGGTGCCGCACGGGTAGTGCTCGATCGCATTCTTGATGCCGATACCGTGAACCAGATCGTGTCGGCATGAGCACCGTTCTCGACAGCTTCTCGCTCAAGGGCCGCGTGGCTCTAGTCACCGGAGCCAATCGGGGCATCGGTTTCGCTCTCGCCCAGGCACTCGGCGAGGCAGGAGCGACGGTCGCCGTCTGCGCGCGCAGGCTCAGTGACGCGGATGCTGCTGCCGAACAGTTGGAGCAGCGCGGCATCCGCGCCCTCGGCGTCGTTCTCGATGTCACGGATGTCGCTTCCATCGATGCCGCGGTGACTCGAGTCACCGCTGAGTTGGGCGGCCTCGACATCCTCGTCAATAACGCGGGCATCAGTATCGGCGGTTCTGCTTTCGATACGCCGGATACCGTGTGGCGCGATGTCATGGCGACGAACCTTGATGGGGTCTGGAATTGCAGCCGCTCTGTCGGCCGCTACATGGCAGCGCACGGCGGCGGCACGATCGTGAACGTGGGGTCGATGTCGGCCGAGATCGTGAACCAGCCGCGCTGGCAGGCCTCCTACCTCGCCTCGAAAGCCGGAGTGCACCAGTTGACGAAGGCGCTCGCTGCGGAGTGGGCACCGCATGGCATTCGAGTCAACGCCATCGCGCCGGGCTACATCCTCACCGAAGCCTCTCCCGTTGATCAGCCTGAATATCAGGCGAGTTGCGTGGAGCCGGCCGCCCTCAAACGGTATGGCCTGCCCGCCGAACTTGGCCCGGTGACGGTGCTGCTGGCGAGCTCAGCCTCAAGCTTTATGACCGGATCGATAGTAACTGTTGATGGCGGTTACACGCTGTTCTAGCCCGCGTTGGCCCAGCTGCCGAGACTTTTCGCACCGCACTACCTCCACTGCCCCACCACCCCCAACTTTCTGAGGAGCTTTCCCATGGCCGAAGTCGTCATCGTTGATCACCGTGAGCAGGCAGGCGAACTCGCCGCCCACGCCATCCGTTCGCTCATCGAACAGCAACCAGATGCCGTTCTCGGACTCGCAACAGGTTCAACGCCCTTGCCGGTGTACCAAGCACTCGCACGCTCGCTCGAAGCAAACCCTCTCGACGTTTCCGCCGTCCGCGGCTTCGCCCTCGATGAGTACGTGGGGCTGCCGGAGGGGCATCCAGAAAGCTACCGTGCCGTCATCACTCGCGAAGTCGTCGAACCGCTGGGGCTCACGCCGAGCCTCGTTCACCTTCCCGGCTACAACAGCCCGGCGATTGAGACTGCCGGCGCCAACTACGAACGAGACATTACGGATGCCGGAGGCATCGATCTGCAGATCCTCGGCATCGGCAGCACCGGCCACATCGGTTTCAATGAGCCCGGCTCTTCGTTCGCCTCGCTCACCCGCATCAAGACGCTCACGGAGCAAACCCGGCAGGACAATGCGCGCTTCTTCGACAGCATTGACGATGTGCCCCGGCACTGCCTCACTCAAGGACTCGGCACGATCCTGCGCGCCCGCCACCTGGTGCTGCTCGCTTTCGGCGAGGGCAAAGCAGACGCGATCGCGGCCGCCGTTGAAGGGCCACTGACCGCGAGCCAACCCGGCAGCGCTATCCAATTGCACCCACACGTCACCGTGCTCGTCGACGAAGCGGCTGCCTCGAAACTCCAGAATGCCGACTACTACCGCTACACCTGGGCCAATCGCCCCGACTGGCAAACTATCTAGCGGTCGCGAAGACGCAGCGCGGCTGGCTGGCTGACTGGCTACTTGCTCGTTTCGGGCTCGCCGCCCGACGCGATCTGCTCGTGGTGGTGAATGACCTCGGCGACCACAAAGTTGAACCATTTCTCGGCAAAAGCAGGGTCGAGGTGTGACTCTTCGGCGAGTGATTTGAGGCGAGCAATCTGGTCACGCTCACGGTTGGGATCCGACGCGGGCAGTCCCTTGGTCGCCTTGAGCCGACCGACTTGCTGCGTGTACTTGAAACGCTCGGCAAGCAAATGGATGAGCGCCGCATCGATGTTGTCGATGCTGCGGCGGGCGCCCAAAAGTTGTTCCCGCACTTCGGGGTCGACGCTGTCATTGTGGGCCTGATCTGCTGCTGCCATACAACGACTTTAGAGCGTGCACGGGCTACGTGGGTGCCAGATGACACGGCCACGCGGTCGAAGGTGGAAGACTGGTGCGCATGAATGATCGCGCAGGCACGATTGCCCAGGCATCCGACCTCATTGATGTGACCGAGCTAGTGGCGGCGTACTACGCGCAGGTTCCGGATGTCTCGATCCCTGAGCAGCGGGTGGTGTTCGGCACGAGCGGCCACCGTGGCTCATCGCTCGATACCGCTTTCAATGAAGCGCACATCGCCGCCATCACGCAGGCGATTGTGGAATATCGTGCCGGGCAGGGCATCACGGGCCCGTTGTTTATTGGGCGCGATACCCATGGGCTATCGCAGCCGGCCGAGTCGACGGCGCTTGATGTGCTCGCCGCGAACGGTGTGCTCGCGCTCAAAGACGAGTTCGATGATTTCGTTCCGACTCCTGCTCTGAGCCACGCGATCATCGCCTACAACGCTGCGGACCACGGCGATCAGGCCGATGGAATCATCATCACCCCCAGCCACAATCCGCCCCGCGATGGTGGCTTCAAGTACAACCCGCCGCACGGTGGCCCGGCCGATAGCGACGCGACCGGCTGGATCGCTGATCGCGCGAACGCAATCATTGCTGACGGCAATCAGGCCGTGAAGCGCGTCGGCGCGGCCGGAGCAGTCAACACGGCAGCGGGCAGCTACGACTTCCGCGGGCGCTATGTTGACGACCTCGAGAACATCATCGACATCGACGCGATCCGCACGGCGGGCATCCGTCTGGGCGCTGACCCACTCGGTGGTGCAAGCGTCAACTATTGGAAGCTGATTGCGGAGAAGTACGACCTCGACCTCACTGTCGTGAATCCCGATGTTGACCCGACGTGGGCGTTCATGACGCTCGACTGGGACGGCAAGATTCGCATGGATCCGTCATCGAAGTCGGCCATGGCTTCTGTCGTGGCTCGCCGAAGCGAGTTCGACATCCTCACCGGCAATGACGCTGACGCCGATCGCCACGGCATCGTCACGCCCGATGGCGGACTCATGAACCCCAACCATTATCTGGCTGTCGCGATTCACTATCTCTACACTCACCGCGAGGGCTGGAACCCGGATGCCGCAATCGGCAAGACCCTCGTCTCGAGTTCCATGATTGACCGGGTCGCTGCCGCACTGGGGCGCGACCTCGTCGAGGTGCCGGTGGGGTTCAAGTGGTTTGTTCCCGGACTTGTTGACGGCTCAGTGGCGTTTGGTGGCGAGGAGAGCGCTGGCGCGAGTTTCTTGCGCAAAGATGGCTCCGTCTGGACTACAGACAAAGACGGCATTTTGCTGGCGTTGTTGGCGGCCGAGATTCTCGCGGTTACCGGCAAGACGCCATCCGTTCTCTATGCCGAGCTTGTTGAAGAATTTGGTGATCCCGCCTACGAGCGGGTGGATGCCGCAGCCAACGCCCAGCAGAAGGCGACGCTCGGCAAGTTGAGTGGTGCTGCGATCACCGCCACCGAGCTCGCGGGTGATCCGATCACGGCGAAGCTCTCGGAGGCTCCCGGAAACGGCGCTTCGATCGGCGGGGTCAAGGTGACGACGGAGTTTGCGTGGTTCGCTGCTCGCCCGAGTGGCACCGAAGATGTGTACAAGATTTATGCCGAGTCGTTCAAGGGCTTAGAGCACTTGAAGCTCGTGCAGGCCGAAGCGAAGGCGATTGTCGACGCTGCCCTTAGCTCGTAGCGGGCGGCTCCGGCAGCAGCGTTTGCTAGGGGATACTCCAGAAGTGTCCTGTGGCACCGGGGTGGTCGACGGTGATGGTCTCGTCGAGGTCTCGGTAGTCGGTGTCGAGATTGTGGCCGACCATCTTGATGACCATTTCGCCGTCGATGTTTTCTACAGAAGACACCACTTGGATGTGGTCGAGGTAGTCGTTGTCGTTCCAGTCGAAGACCACGAGATCGCCGACCTTCACTTGGTCGCGCTCGTTGAAGCTCAGTTGCGTTGCCCCGAGTTCGGGAGTGGAGTTGAGCCAGTTCTCCATGGCTGGCACGTACCCCCAGGCGCTGCTCCAGTCAGCGGCAGCGTCGTAGTTGTACCACTCGTCGGTCATTTCCCAGCCGCGCATGAGCAGTGATTGGCTCACGAAGTTGGCGCAGTCTCCGCCCACGGAGTTGAGGTCGCCAAACTCCTCATCGTTGTAGTCCTCCCAGTGTTTAAGGAGGTAGTGCATCTGCTTATCGATCGGGGTGGATGCTTCGTAGGTGTAGTCGAGGAAGGATGATGCGGGCACCAGTTCCGTGTCCGCCATCACTTCAATAGCAACCGTGTTTGGCTGAAAGTCGACGGCCGGGGGCACCGTGGCGGTAAGTGTTCCGTTGTCGGCAATGACTACGTCGCTGGCGGCGACTCCACCGAAGGTGACGTGGGTGACAGCGTCGAGAGCGGCACCCGTGATGGTGATCGATTCCCCTCCCACGAGAGTTCCCGCTGTGGTGCTGACGGTGCGAACTTCGGGCGTTGCGGAAGCACCGCCGTCAGCGCTGGAGAAAACCGCGACGATGAGCGCAACAATGGCGGCGATGACGCCGAGCGCGGCTGCACCGACGCCAACGCGGCGAAGCAAATAGGGGGAAGACACGGCTCAAGTTTCGCAGGAACTTCAGGCAGACAGCGCTGACACAACGTCTACATCTCGGATTTCTTGCAAATCGCCCGAAACGCGCACTGAAGCTATGGCTGCCGGGCTTCGGCCCTAATCGCTGTGTGTCGTACGCGTCCGCTTTGTGGGCAACGTGAGCCGCCCCTGAGCCAGCAGCACTCCCACCAGCACGATGACGGCTCCGACAGGTTCGTGCCACGACATGGTTTCTTTCAAGATGACGAAACCCAGGATGACGCCGATGACGGGAGTGATGTAGGTGACAGTGGAGGTGCGGGTCGGCCCCCATTCGGCGAGCACCCGGTAGTTCCAGACGTAGGCCATGCCAGTGCCAAGCACTCCGAGAGCGAGCAGGCTCGCGACGACGGGAAGGGTGAGGTTCACCGGGCCGGTCGCAACGAGTGGGGTGAGCAGTATGTAGATAACAGCGGCGATGCCGATGTTCATGGTCGCTGACGTGACGCCGGCAACTTTGTAGGGCGCGACGAATTTGCGCTGGTAGCTCATGGCGGCGCCGTAACAGGCGGCAGCGCCCAGACAAGCGAGTTGCCCGAGCAGACTGCCGCTGATGTCTCCGGCTTGCCACGGTGAAATGATCACGAGCACCCCGAAGATGCCGAGGGTGACGCCCAGAATCTGCGAGCGCGTCAGCGTTTCAACTCGAAACACGAGGGTGGCAAAGATCGCAGTCATGATCGGCGTTGTGGCGTTGTAGATGCTCGCGAGCCCCGAGCTCACATATTGCTCAGCCCACGCAAAGAGCAGGTACGGAATCACGGCAAACAGAAAAGCAAGCACTGTGAAGTGCGCCCAGACGATGGGTTGGCGCGGGAGTTTACGGCGACTTACCGCAAACACGACGATGAGTGCGAGAGCGCCGAGCACCGCCCGACTCCAGGCGACTTGGCCAAAGCTCACGCCATCCAGAGCGACCTTCATGAAGAGAAAACTGGAGCCCCACACGAGACCGGCTGCGGCGAAGCGCAACGTTGTGCCCAGAGTGGATGCGGAGTCGTGCTTTTCGACCCGGCCAGCGGGGGCAACGGGTGCGCTCACGCGCGCGACTCCTGCTCGGTGCTGTGGCGGGAGGTCGCGCTGGGCGCGGCAGCCCCGTCGAGCCGCTCAAGCAGCCCGGCTTTCACCGCGGGCCAGTCGCTATCAATGACGGAGTACACGGCGGTGTCGCGCCACGAACCATCGGCCCGGAGCTGGTGCTTGCGCTGAATGCCCTCGAAGGTAGCACCGAGACGGAGGATCGCTGCGCGTGAACGCTCGTTGATGGCATCCGCTTGAATCCGCACACGGTTGTAGCCGCTGTCGAAGGCGAAGCCCAACAGGAGCAACTTTGTTTCGGGGTTGACCGCGGTGCCCCACACGCCTGGCGCATACGCGGTCCAGCCGAAGTGTACGTTGGCGTTGGTTTCGTCGAGCTCGCCGAGGGTGCTCACCCCAACGAGGCGACCGGCATCGGGACCAGCGTTGAGGCGCACAGCGAAGGGCATCCGGTCGGCGTAACCGAGGTAGCCGGCGCGCATCCATTCGATGAAGGATGCTTCGTCGGCGGGCAACCCAACCGGCCCTCCGCCATAACCACCAGCGAAAACCGACGGCACCGCGAGTACTGTCGCGAGCGCAGCGAGATGGTCTTCGGTCAGGGGCTCAACGGAGACGAAATTTCCGTGAAGGATGCGGTGCTGCGGGCGGGTTACGGTCACTTAGAAATCTTCCCACTTCGCAACGACACCAACCTGCGGATTTCGGACTTTCACCCGCGGATTGCGGACTTTGTGTCCAACACTCCCGGGATTGGCTACCCGCACGCAGAAGCGGCACGCCCCGAATCTTTCCGGTGCGTGCCGCTTGAGTGCGAGCTGGGGTGTCGAAGTTTAGTCGACGAGGTCGTGACGAACGATGATTTCGTCGCGGCCGGGGCCAATACCGATCGCGGACATGCGGGCTCCACTCATCTTTTCGATGGCGAGCACGTAGTCTTGCGCGTTCTTGGGCAGGTCATCGAAGGTGCGAGCACCGGTGATGTCTTCTTCCCAGCCGGGGAACTCTTCGTAGATCGGCACCGCGTGGTGAAAGTCTGATTGTGATACGGGCATTTCGTCGAAGCGCACACCGTCAACGTCGTAGGCAACGCAGACCGGAATGGTCGTGAGGCCGGTGAGCACATCGAGCTTGGTGAGCACGAAGTCGGTGACACCGTTGACGCGCGCCGTGTAGCGAGCGATGGGGGCGTCGTACCACCCACAGCGACGTGGACGCCCGGTGGTGGTTCCAAACTCGAAACCGTTGGCGCGCAAGAACTCGCCCGACTCGTCAAACAGTTCGGTGGGGAACGGACCAGAACCGACACGCGTTGTGTAGGCCTTCACGATTCCGATGATGCGCTCGAGACGGTTGGGTGCAACACCCGAACCGGTAGCCGCGCCACCCGACGTGGAGTTGGATGACGTGACGAAAGGGTAGGTGCCGTGGTCGACATCCAACATCGTGGCTTGACCACCCTCAAAGAGCACAACGTCGCCCTTATCGAGCGCCTGGTTCAGCAGCAGACCGGTGTCGGCGACCATGGGGCGCAGACGGTCGGCGTAGCTGAGCAGCTCGGTGACGATCTCGTCAACCTCGATCGCCCGACGGTTGTAGACCTTCACGAGGAGGTGGTTCTTCTGGTCGAGAGCACCTTCAACCTTTTGGCGAAGGATCTTTTCGTCAAACAGGTCTTGAACTCGGATGCCGACGCGGTTGATCTTGTCGGCATACGACGGACCAATTCCGCGGCCGGTGGTGCCGATCTGACGCTTGCCGAGAAAGCGTTCCGTCACCTTGTCGAGGGTGCGGTGGTAGTTCGTGATGATGTGCGCGTTGGCGCTAATCAGCAGTTTGGAGACGTCGACGCCACGGGCGATCAGGGCATCCAGTTCTTCAAAAAGAACCTCGACGTCGATGACGACGCCGTTAGCGATGATCGGGGTGACGCCTTCGGTGAGGATGCCAGATGGCAGAAGGTGAAGCGCGTACTTTTCGTCGCCGATAACGACCGTGTGTCCGGCGTTGTTGCCACCGTTGAATTTCACGACGTAGTCGATGCGGCTACCGAGGAGGTCGGTTGCTTTTCCCTTGCCCTCGTCGCCCCATTGGGCGCCGATGATGACGATTGCTGGCATGGTGGATCCCTTCGAAGAAGTGGGGGGATTACACCTCAGTCTACCCGAGAGCGGACTTTCGCCGATTTCTGACGGTTTATTGCGTTACCAGCGTTGCTGAGCACTCCGTGGGAATCATGAGCCGCCGTCGGTGGTCCGTGTCAGCATGAAGCATGTCTCAGATGCCGCAGCGAGCTTTCTCTTCCCCCGCAGCCCATCACACTGTCTGCGCAATTGTTCCCCCGTTTCTTCTGGCCCGGATTGCCACCCTCGACGATCCTCGTTTCGAGCGCGCAGCCACTGCAGCCCGTCGTTCGCTGACCGACGTGGCGCACGAGAACCTCGACCACGGGCGCAGCAAGAACACCCTCCCTCCGCGCACCCTGCTCCCTGATGAGCCAAGCGTTCGCGGTGAAATCACGCGCGCCATCTCCGATGCCCGCGGCACAGAAACATTGCCCGGCATTCTGGTGCGAGAAGAAGGCGCCCCGGCAACCAACGATGTCGCGGCAACCGAGGCCTACGACGGGCTCGGTCACACCTTCGCTCTGTTCTGGGAGGTCTTTCAGCGGGATTCCATTGACGACCGTTCGGCCACGCTCGAAGCGACAGTGCATTTCGGCAACCTCTACGACAACGCGTTTTGGGATGGCACACGCATGGTGTTCGGAGACGGTGACGGTGAGATCTTTGACAGCTTCACTCGCTCACTCAGCGTCATTGGGCATGAGCTCGCCCACGGCGTGACCGAGTACACGGCCGGGCTCGTTTATCGGGATCAAAGCGGTGCCCTCAACGAGCACGTGTCTGATGTGTTTGGCGCTCTTGTCGAGCAATACGCTCGTGGCACGACCGCCGCTGATGCATCGTGGTTGGTGGGCGAAGGTATCTTCACCGATGAGGTCGAGGGCACCGCCTTGCGCTCTCTCAAAGCACCCGGCACCGCCTATGACGACGACGTGCTCGGCAAAGATCCTCAGCCCGGCCACATGGATGACTACATCGTCACTCAGGACGACAACGGTGGCGTTCACCTCAATTCGGGCATCCCCAATCGCGCATTCTGGAGCGTCGCAGACACGCTCGGCGGTTTTGCATGGCAGCAAGCGGGGCAGATTTGGTACGACACTCTCACGGGCGGTTCCCTCACTCCCCACAGCACTTTCGCGGAGTTCTCGGCTGCCACAATCGAAACGGCTCTCGCCCTCTTCGGAGAAGACTCTGCCGAACACCGTGCTGTCATTTCGGGCTGGGCGCTCGTCGGAGTCGTGCCTGCTGCGGCGTGACCGCGGCGCATTCGCCGATGCTCGTTCGGAACAGCGTCAGTGCACCGAGAAGCCCCCGTCGACAGCGATCAGTTGCCCCGTTACATAGGCGGAGGATGGGCCTGCCAAGAACACGACGGCTCCCGCGAAGTCCTCTGGCAAACCATTCCGGCCAATAAGCGTGCGTGCGGCCAGCGCCTCGACGACCTCGGGATTCGAACTGAGTCGACGGTTTAGCGGTGTTTGCACAAACCCTGGCACCAGAACATTCGCGGTCACCCCAGACGGCGACCACGCTTCCGCTTGAGATCTGGCCAACGCTTCCAGACCAGCCTTCGAAACGCCATAGGCTCCGCTATTCGCAAATGGTCTCTGAGCCTGCTGAGAGCTGATGTGGATGAGTCGACCGTAGCCCCGCTCCGCCATCCCGGGCGCCAGCCGCTGCCCGAGGATGAAGGGGGCTTCAAGGTTCACCGCCATCGTGGCATCCCACACTGCCTCCTCGAGTTCAGGCAAAGGTGGTCGGAGATTGATCCCCGCAGAGTTCACAATGATGTCGACATTTCCGGCCGCATCTGCCAGCGCATGGACCCCAGCTCGGGTAGAAAGGTCAGCAACGATCCCACCTGCCGTGCCGCCCAGCTCGTGAATCGCGGCAACAGTTTCGTCGATCGCCGTCTCGGTTCTCGCCGCAACGAGAACATGCGCCCCCGAAGCACCAAGGGCAAGGGCGATTGCGCGGCCAATGCCAGAGCTACCTCCCGTGACCACCGCGACCCGGCCGTCAAGCCCAAACAGGCGAGCGAGATGTGAATCAGAAGTCATACTGCAAGGCTACACACGCCTCCCCCTCGCCCTCATGGTGACGAGATAGCATGCACGTGTGAAGGTTCAGGTGTGGCGCAGCGGTGGCCTCCTCGGTCGCCGCGTCGAGTGGGATGTCATTGTCGACGAGCAGCCCGACCCCGAGCAGTGGTACGTGCTGATCGCGGAACTGCCGTGGCACGAGCATCCGGCCACCAGCACCATGCCCGACCGCTATACCTACGAAATCCGATGCGAGCCCCACGAAGCGGTCATCCCCGAGCAGCAGCTCGTTGGCCCGTGGCGTGAACTCGTTGATCGCGTGCGCGACGCTCAAAGCAGCAACGAGCGCGAGTCGCTCCCCGAATCAGAATGCGAAGCTGAAGTTCCACTCGCTGCGAAGACCGAGCGGGGTCCTGACCGCCAAGACGACGAACGTTAGTTCCGCACGTCGCCCTCACTCACAGCGGCATGCGCCGGCTAGGAGCGGCCTTCGTTCTACCGACCTGCGTGAACTCCCACTCACACTCGATTTTGTCCCGTATTGAGTGCATATTGTCTGAACACTGAAGTACACTGTCCCCATGGAACACTTCGCTATCCTAAAGTCATTAGTACGTGTCGCCATGGCGCATGACACTCCGCCGCTACGTCACCAAATTGAGCGCCTTGCGGAAGCAATGTCTGCGGCCGGCGAGACGAAGGAGGCAGCTGCACTCAGAAGGACGCTTTCTACATCCGCACGCGAACACGGACTTACCCCAAGTCGGATCGCGAAGAGCAATACAACTCTGGAAGCTGGAGAGCGCCTGACGAGTTCAGTGCCCGTGCCCGTCGATAAAGAGTCTTCGGCAAACCTCGCAACAGTGACGATGCCTGAGGACATCCATGTCAGTTTGCCCCTATTCCCCAACTCCGTCCAAGAGAACATCGAAGCACTCATACAGGAATGGGCGAACGCCACCCTCCTTGGCGAGGCCGGCATGCGTGCAACTCAGTCGGTCTTGGTTTACGGAGCACCCGGAACGGGAAAGACAACACTTGCTCTCTGGCTCGCAAAAAGCTTGGGCATGCCAGTCGTACTCGCAAGGCTAGACGGGCTAATAAGCTCATATCTCGGGACAACCGCGCGCAACCTTGGAGCGTTGTTTGCTTTTGCGAACCGCTACGAGTGCGTTCTAGTGCTGGATGAATTCGACGCAATCGCAAAAGTGCGCGACGATCCCAACGAAGTCGGGGAAATAAAGCGTGTAGTCAATGCGCTTCTCCAGAATATGGACTCGCGCGACGGCCACGGAATTACTATCGGGCTCACCAACCACGAGGCACTTCTCGACCCCGCTATCTGGCGACGATTTGAAGTTCAGCTTTCGGTACCGCTACCTGAGTTCGAGCAGAGGATAGAGATTGCAAGACGATTCTTGGACGATCACCAGGAAAGGACACTTCCCGAAGCGAAGCTTCTTTCTTGGGTGTGCGACGGAGTTTCGGGAGCAGAGCTTCAGACAATGGCAACTAAATACCGGAAACGGCGGCTGTTGCAAGCATCTTCGGGATACACCGCTATCCAAACAGTTACACAGCTGGCGCGGTCAACTTCGGTGCATATTAGTGCGGAAAAACGAACAGAGATCGAGTCCGATGAAGCCACTCTGACGCGGCAACTTGCTAGTGCAGAACAAAAATTCAGCAAGGTGGAGTTGGCAATGCTTTTTGAATGCAGCACGAAGACGATTGCGCGCAGGTTAGATCTAGCCAGCGAGGATGGCGGCGCGAATGCCGAATGAACCAGTACAAGTCGTCCTGAACCCAGGGGCGCTACGTGCGCCACGAGATAGAGTCACACCGAATGGAAACGGCACTGATTTCTTTGCGTCACGACCACAGGCCTTTGCGAAACACCAAACAGAAGTCGCCGCAGCCCTGAAGTCGATCTTGTCCGCGATTGAGAAGAATCCCGATAGTGGAGCGCTCGGCTATATAAGAGTCGCCATGGCACCCAATGCGATCGCAAAAAGCCATCGCCCTCAGCAACGATTGTTTCGCCCATCCCTCACGCCTCACGTTGCAACCGCAGGAATCGGCGAGCCGATCTACGCCGCGACCCCGGCCAGCCTGCGCAAGGTCCTCTCCTCCGTCCTAAAGGCAGAGATCGATGTCATCGGCAAGCTAGACACCAGGACCGGGGAAATAGCACCTAACCCCTCCAGATATCGATGTGAGGTGTCCGCTATCGATTCGCTTCATCTTTGGATCGACGAGAATAAGCGCTCCTTCAGCGCAGCTGAAGGAGCCGAATGGCTGGCTAGGGCAGGAACTGGACACCGCTACTTTTTCGAGCTGTTCCCCATCGCTACAGCTTCCTCAAATCCTGAACTTGCATCCGTCGAAACAACCGCGCTCCGATCCCTTGAGCGGGAACTGAGCACCTTCAGTGTCGAAGTCGAGAGGCTGGCCAGCGAGGGGACTCCGACCCTCTCACTGAAGCCGTTGCCTCCTGGGAGCCGAAGCAGAGTTGCAATCAGCTCACAAGCTGAACCGGCCCCCCGAAAAAACGAACTACGGCAGTCACCTGACGTCGCGCTTCGGGACGACGTCTTTCACCAGCGCGTGTTGGAAAGTCTATGCAAACATCCTCTCGTGCGTCGCGTCCTGCTGCCGCCAATCGTGCAGCAAGCCGCAGGAGTTCCCATTCCTTTAGGCTCTCGCGTTCCGGATCAGATTTTCGAGCGGACGTCCGACGATACGCCATCGATAGTCGGTGTTATCGACGGAGGAGTCGGTGATGCAATCGGTGGCTGGTTAGAAGGCCGCTGGGGGCAACTCGCGCCCACAGACCGCGACTTAACGCACGGGACATTCATCTCCGGGTTGCTGGTTGCGGCAGGCTCCCTGAACCCGCATCTTTCGAAACAACCCCACGGTTGCCGGGTCTATGACGTCGATGTTTTGCCTGCAGATCCTGGCGAAACTGGAATTCCATTCGACGCCTACTATCCCGGAGGGATCCCCGAGTTTCTAGACGAAGTTGAAGCCGCAGTCTCGGATTTGCGAAGCCGACACAGGGTTCGTGTCTTTAACTTCAGCCTAAACTTTCAAACCCCTGGGGACCGTGCGAAATACGGTTATACAGCCATGCGGCTGGATCAGATCGCTGCACGCCACGACGTGATTTTGGTCATTTCCGCCGGCAACCTACCGCCCCTACTTGAGCGCCCCGAGTGGTCCTCGGATACCAGCGCGGCGATCGCCGCCCTAGTTGCGGACACCAATGGCACCGTAGCGGAACCAGGTGAGAGTCTTTTCAACGCCTCCGTGTCAGCACTGAACCCACCGGGCTTGATTGATCAAGTTCCATTTGCACTTGCTCGGTACAGCCGCCGAGGCCCCGGTCTAAGAGGGGCTCTTAAACCAGACTTCGCTCACATCGGAGGATCAGGAACCCCATCCGGCGTCGATGGCAGTGGGCTCTTCTCAATCGATGTAAACGGAAACGCCGTGACTGACGCAGGAACAAGCTATGCGGCTCCGCTAGTAGCGCGCCAGCTCGCCGATCTAGATTCATTGATCGAAGGTGATGTCTCGCGCGAGGTTCTACTTGCGATGTTGAGCCACCACGCACGTGTCCCCGAGCTTTACGCCCAACGGCAGGTTTTGCCTCTGGCTCGCCATTTGGTCGGCTACGGTGTCCCACGAGAAGCAGAAGAGATGCTTCAAAGCGACGACTCCGAAATTACACTTGTATTCGACAGTGTCCTCCAACCCGGTGAACAAGCTACCCTGACGTTCGCATGGCCGGCGTCTCTCGTCACGCACGGAAAGTGCAGAGGGTACGCGAAGCTGACCCTTGTGGCACGACCTCAACTCGCCTACGAACACGGTGATGAACGAGTGCGAGTTAACATCGGCGCGAAACTTATGCAGCAAACCAAGACGGGCGGATTCGAGAATCGTGTTCATGCCGTAAACACGCCTAAGGCCCCGACAGGACAGCCGCGCGCCGAACGGGATCTAATCAACGAATCCCTGAAGTGGCAAACGACCAAATCGTATGAAGCTCGCCTGACCGGCAGGGGGCCTAGCTCCACTTGGAAGTTCGCCGTGAACTATCTCACACGAGCAGACGAGGCAATGCCCGCTCAAGGCGTTGAGTTTGCTGCGGTTCTCACCATTTCCGACCCGGCTGGAAGTGCGCCGGTCTTCAGACAAATGCGCCAGCAGCTTAGCCAGCTTGGAATTCGAACTGACGATATACGTACAAGCCTCCGGGCCAGAGCGAGGGCCTGATACTGATCAACCCCACCAGAATTGCCCCGCTAGAGCACAGGAGGACGATGACCGCTCTAAACCAGCAGCAAAGAGAGGCCTAAGACGTTACCGCTTATGGGCAGGGGGCGCACTCGGCAGTTTTCGAGCCTCCACTTTGACCGCATCTGGCCGGACCTTTGACGATCCGCCTGTTACGTAACGCCCTGTGACAGCACTCCGCTGCACCGTACCCGCAACTCGGTAAACGCCGTCGCCTAGGCTCTGATAGGAACTTGTTGAATTCTTCTTAGCCACAACTTCCCCTTTCGTGATCGCGTGTTTATTCTATGTTGCTCTCTCCAAATGCAACAGAGGAGAGAAGACTCCCAAGCTCATCGGCCAGTTCGGCCAACGGCGGACCCCAAGTAAGGTTTGAACTCTCGAACCGGCTGGCAGAGTCCGGCAATCCAATCGTAAGGACTGCACTCGAAAGCGTCGGGAAATTCGGGTGTCGGACTGGGACAGGAATCGCAAGCACAGACTTCCATTGTTTCGTCCCGTCATGGTCGAGGTCCTGGAACAGGAGCGCATCGGCGCCAAGAGCACGACCCGCAATCCACGGGCTATCATGCCCGGTTTCCACCGTTCGAAGTGCGTCGAAATCTCGATAGAGTCGATCTTGGGCTGCCCATCGTGCGAGCCTGCCTTCACCGTCTGAAAGCCAAAGTGTCAAATTTAGCTTCATGACGTCGAGCGCCTCCTTCATCGTGGCCGCACCGACTTCAAGACGCTCGACATATTTGAGTTGCAACTCATCGAAATCTCTAGAATGTCGATGCCAAACTTCGACCGCCCGCTCTTGAGGCGACTGATAGTCATCGCCATGAAAGTGACGAAGCTCTCTGATTATCTGCGCTGCGTCTGAGTGATCCTGAAGCAGTACCGGCGTCAGACCGACCGCTTTCCATTGGTCGCTCAAGGCGATTTCAATGCGCTTGAAGTCCTCCTTCGACACAGCAAAACCTTCGCGCGCTAGCAACACAAAGGCTGAGTTTTCTGCGCGATGTTCGTGCACCGCAGCATGAAGCCATTGCCGGACGTCTGGGTCACGATATGACGTGCCCGCGATAACCAGCGCTCCGCGAGAGAGTGCAGACCGAAAGTACTCGGATTGCCAAGAATCACTGGCCGCGATCAGGGAGGTGAAGTCAGATAACGTCAAAATCACGCTCTCAGTCCGGGTCGGCGTGATCACGCCGTGAAGGTGGTGAACGGCGTGCGCACTGTCGTGAGGCTCAGCGTCAACTACAGCAATTGCTTCGCAGCCCATTTCTCCCTGGATCGCCTCCTCTAGCAAGGTGTCAAAGTTAAGAGTGACCAAGCTTGAGTCCTCACCTTTGCCCGCAAGAAAATGTCCAACTGCCGCCAGATGCAGCGGCGATGGGTCCAAAGATGACACGCCGTCATACAGCGCGTTACGAAGCTTGGGCTCCCACTTTTTACCAAAGGCCACACGCGCAGCTTCGACAACGATTAGTGGGTCCTGACGCGAAAGGAGAAGCTTCGCTGTTTCCTCTTCGAGTACCGATCGGCTTTGAAGAAGAAGACGAGTCGCGAAGGTGTCCCAATCAGGCAACCCTGAGGTCGTAGAAGCACCAGCCCCAAGCAAGATTGTTGTGTGGACGTCTGCCCCGGAATTCCGGAATCTATCCATCATTTCCGCAGTTATGTCAGGGGCGCTCACTGGCCCATGGTGGCATGACGTCGAACAGGAGCCTTCGAAGACACGCAGTTTGGACTCAACATTCGTGGGAGCGTCACGCGACGCCTCCAGCGATTAACGCAGCGGGTCGAAGGCGGTGAGCAGCGGATGCTTGTCGCCACCCGTTATGGAGTCGGCGAGCATCCGCCCCGTCAAGGGACCGAGCGTGACTCCCCACATTCCGTGACCGCCAGCAACGTGCACTCGCGGCGAGCGCGTGGCGCCCACGAGCGGAAGCCCGTCGGGCGTGCAGGGGCGCGAGCCGACCCATTCTTCGTCGCGGGCTTCCCAGTCGACTCCGTCGAACATGGGGCTCGCCGCGTTGACGATGGTTTGGATGCGGCGAGAGTCGGCAGGAGCTTCGGCCGAGCGGAACTCCATCATGCCTCCCACGCGCAGCCGATCCCCGAGAGGAGTGCAGGCAACTCGTTGGGCGGGCAAGTAGATCGGGTGCGTGGGAATCACGGGCGGCTTCACACTGAAGCTGTAGCCGCGACCCGACTGCACCACTTGGCGCACACCGAATTGGCGAGCGAGGTCGCCGAGCCAGGTTCCCGTGGCGATAACGACCTCGTTGCTGAGCACGGCGTTCTGACCCTCAACATCGACAGCGATGCCGGCGGCACCCAGATCTCGGATGCCCGTCGCCTTCGCCCCCTCAACGATCGTTCCGCCGCGGGCGCGCACGGATGCCGCAAGCACCTGCATGAACGAGGGCGGGTTGATGAAGCGCTGACCATCCACGCGCAGCCCATGCGTCACGAGCTTCGACACGCTCGGCTCGAACTCTCGCAGTTCGTCACCAGTGATCTTCGCGAAGCTCACGTGGCCGCCACCGGCGGCAACTTCGTCGAACTCGTGAGTGATCGTCTCGCGATCATGCTCGCTCACAAAGGCCGCGAGGAATGGCTCGGCATGTTTGAGAGCTGCGGAGACTCCACCGTCTTCCATGCGGTCGAAGGATTCAAGACTCCACTTATTGATCTCGGCGAAGGTGACCATGTTGCGCCGCCACATTTTGGGCGTCGAGTGGCGGGCGAAACCGGCGAGAAAGCGCAACAGGGTCGAGTTGGCCGCGACCGGTACGTACACGGGCGAGGTGGGGTCGATAACTGCCTTGATGCCGACCTTGAAGATCGACGGCTCCGGCAGCGGAAGCGTCAGTGCGGGAGCAACCCAGCCGGCGTTACCGAGCGAAGCACCAGCAGCGACACCCGTGCGGTCGAGAACCGTGACTTCTACGCCACGCTCCTGCAAAAACCAGGCCGTGCACAGCCCCACGATTCCGGCGCCGATGATGGTCACTTTCGCGGGCTGTGTCATTGTTCCCTACTTCGTGAAGCTAACGTGCTGGGTTATCCAATTGTGCATCGCTACAGCGGCCGCGGCGGAAGCATTAATAGACCGGGTCGAACCGAACTGGCTGATCTCCACCACATCCGTCGCGGCGTCGATCGCTTCGGGCGACAGCCCGGGGCCTTCTTGACCGAAAAGCAGCACGCAGCGCTTCGGTATGTCAAAAGTTTCGATAATGACGCTGCCGGGCACGTTATCGATCGCAATGATCGGCAACTCGTTGGCTTCAGTCCACTCGACGAAGGCCGCGACATCCGGATGATGCAGCACGTGCTGGTAACGGTCAGTGACCATGGCGCCGCGTTTGTTCCAGCGCCGCCGCCCAATGATGTGTACGGTGTCGGCACCGAACGCGTTGGCGCTGCGCACGATGGAACCGATGTTCATGTCGTGCTGCCAGTTCTCGATGGCCACGTGGAATGGATGCCGCGTCACGTCGAGATCGGCGACGATCGCTTCCATGTTCCAGTAGCGATACCGGTCAATAACGTTGCGGGTATCGCCGCGTTCGAGCAGCACGGGGTCGTAGTGGGGTTCGGTGGGCCATTCGCCCTGCCACGGCCCCACCCCGTTGGTCGACAGCTCGACGCTGGGGTTCGGTTCAGTCACCATTCCACGATAGTCGCCACGCACCACGCTGATGTACCTTTCGGGCTAGGCGCAACACAGCAGAGCGTGGACTGTTAATCTCAAGGAATGCACCAGCACTGGACTCCCGATGGCCCCGACCTTGTGGTGCATGGGGATAACCTTCCCATCATCAGTGCTCTCCCCGACGAGAGCTTTCGACTGATCTACATCGACCCGCCGTTCAACACGGGGCGCACTCAGCGTCGCCAGGCGCTGACCACCCAACGGTCGGCCGAAGGCACTCGGGTGGGATTCGGCGGCAATAGCTACGACACCATCAAGGGAATCTTGTACTCCTACGACGACACTTTCGCCGACTATTGGGAGTTTCTCGAACCCCGGCTGCAGGAAGCATGGCGGCTACTCGACGACCGAGGCACCCTCTACCTCCACCTCGACTACCGAGAGGTGCACTACGCCAAAGTTGCCCTCGATGCCCTATTTGGCCGCGACAGCTTTCTCAACGAAATCATCTGGGCCTACGACTATGGCGCTCGCGCCACCAAAAAGTGGCCATCGAAGCACGACACGATTCTGGTTTACGTCAAGAACCCCAAGAACTACTACTTCAACAATGAAGAAGTCGATCGCGAGCCCTATATGGCTCCCGGTCTGGTGACGCCCGAGAAAGCAGCGCGCGGCAAGCTGCCCACGGATGTCTGGTGGCACACCATCGTCTCCCCCACCGGCAAAGAAAAGACCGGCTATGCCACCCAGAAACCGGAAGGAATTCTGCGGCGCATTATTCAGGCATCCAGTCAGCCCGGAGACTGGGTACTCGACTTCTTTGCGGGCAGCGGAACAACAGGAGCGGTTGCGCAGGCCCTCAAACGACGCGTCGTGCTTGTGGAACAAAACCCCGCCGCGGTCGAAATTATTACCGGTCGGCTGTCATCCCAGACTGCGTTCGCTAAAGTGAGCCCATGAGAAATCGCGACGAAATCGAGTGCTGGCTCACCGACATGGACGGCGTGCTCGTTCATGAAAACCACCCCGTACCCGGTGCTTCCGAACTCCTGCAGCAGTGGCGTGACGAGGAGAAGCCCTACCTGGTGCTCACCAATAACTCGATCTTCACGCCGCGCGACCTCAGCGCACGCCTCAAAGCATCAGGTCTCGACGTGCCCGAGTCGGCCATCTGGACCTCCGCTCTGGCCACAGCCGACTTCTTGAAAGAGCAGATTCCCGGCGGCAGCGCCTTCGTCATCGGTGAGGCGGGCATCACAACCGCCCTCCACGAGGCCGGTTTCATCATGACCGAAACCAACCCCGACTACGTCGTCATTGGCGAAACCCGCAACTATTCGTTCGAAGCGATCACCAAGGCCATCCGCCTCATTGGCAACGGCAGCCGCTTCATTGTGACCAACCCGGATGCCACGGGCCCGAGTGCTGACGGACCCCTGCCCGCTACGGGTGCCGTCGCGGCCCTCATCACCAAGGCCACCGGTCGCGAGCCGTACATCGTGGGCAAGCCCAATCCGATGATGTTCCGCTCGGCGCTCAACAAGATTGGTGCCCACAGCGAGACAACCGGCATGATCGGTGACCGCATGGACACCGACATTGTTGCCGGCATCGAAGCCGGACTGCACACTGTCTTGGTTCTCACCGGAATCAGCGATCAGAAGGAAATCGACCGCTACCCGTTCCGTCCGAACGAAGTTCTCGACAGCGTCGCTGACCTGCTCAACTAGTTCGCGGGCTTTTGCGGCTGGGCGACTGATGCCGTGAGGGCATCATCGCCGGCTCGCGTCGCGAAGCAGTAGTAGTCGCGGTTTCCGGCATCCCACTCGTCCGCTGTCGCGGGGAAGTTTGTCACAACTTCAAGATCAGCGACTGATCTCGCTGCCGCAAAGTCGATGACGGCATCGGTCGAGCAGGCCTTCGCCGTGCGGGATGCGAGCTGTTCGGCATCCGGATAGGGCTCGGATGCCTCATCCTCAAATTGCCCGATCGTCAACAACTGGGCTGCATGAGGTTTCGCACACTCGATAACGGTGTACTCCTGCTCCCATGCGGACGCGAAGGGCTCAAGGCATTCGCCGCCCGCAAGCTCATTCCACTGGTAAGTGCCGGGAGCGACCGGACCAACGACAGGAACCTCCGCGGTGGCAGTGGGCGTTGGCGTCGCCGAAGCGGCGGCGACTGGCGCGGCAGTCTGGCCGATCCGAGTGCCGAGCAGGAACAGGGCAACCAAGGCGAGGGCGGCAACGAGGCCACCGGCAATCGACAGGGCGATCATCTGACCGCGCGGAATCGGGGGCCGTGGGGGCGCAGTAACTCGCTGCCGTACGACGACGGTCGATGATTGCGGGGTGAGACCCTGATCGTCGTACTCGACAAATTTGTCTTCGCCAAAGATGTCGTCAACCGAGTCATGGTCAACAGACTCTGCTTCCGCGGAGATTCCCGCGAGCGACTGGGCGCTCAAGACCTCTGTCGCGCCCTCGAGCGCAGGGTCGATAGCGGCCGGAAGGTAGCTCTGGCGTCGCGTGGGGAAGTCCATGGCCGCGGTGGGGAGGTCCGCGACATCCATTGCCCCGGTGGGCAGGTCGGCAATGTTCATCGCTTCTGTTGCGGGCGGCTCAACTGCAGGCGTTTCAGCGGCGGGCAACTCGATCGCAGGCGGAAGCTTGAGCAGACCCGGCAGCTCAGGGTTTACCGGTGCAGCGGCAGGCGGTGTCGCAGCGGGCTGCGCAGCGGCAGGCTCCTCGGGCTCGCTCGGCTTCAGTCCCCAGTTGAAGAAGGACTGTGGAGGTTTGGTGCCGTCATCGGCATCCGAAAATTTGTCTCCCGACGTCACGGAGTCAGCCCCAACTCACCCAACCCAATGGCCGAGAAGTACGGGTAACCTGCTGCCTCGATACGTTCTTTGGCGCCCGTGTCGCGATCGACAACGACGGCGACACCGGCAATGATCGCGCCGACCTTTTCGAGAGCTTCGATGGCGGCAAGGGGTGAACCACCGGTGGTCGACGTGTCTTCAAGAACGATGACGCGCTTGCCCTCAAGTTCTGGGCCCTCGACCTGACGGCCGCGACCATGGTCCTTGGGCTCCTTGCGCACGACGAAAGCGTCGTAGCTGAGACCGCGAATGGCACCCTGGTGAAGAATTGCCGAGGCAATCGGGTCAGCCCCCATCGTCATCCCGCCGACAGCGACAATGTCGGGAATCTCAGCGATGAGGTCAATCATGACCTGACCGATGAGAGGTGCGACACGGTGGTCAAGGCTCACGCGACGCATGTCGACGTAGTAGCTGGCCTTCTTTCCGCTCGTCAAAGTGAAGTCGCCGTGGAACACGGCATCGGCGGAAATGTGCTCAATGAGCTGCTGCTTGGCGTCGGTCACGAGTACAGAATACCCACTGTGGCGAGTGCTTTAGAGGATCGTCTCGCCCACGATCAGCAAAGCACCGGTGAGAACGACACCCACGAAACCTAAGAACGCCACGATGGTAGCGTTTCGGCGGTCAAGGCGGTCGGCCAACTCCGCTTCTTTCGTGCACCGCTCCGCTTCGTCGTCTACGAAAGCGCGCGTGTGCATATTTCGACACTACGTTCAGCGTGCAACGCTGTCGTCGCCCAATCTGGGGGTAGACCTATTACCGTTGAACCATGCGCATTGCCACCTGGAACGTGAACTCCATCAGAACCCGAGTTGGTCGCGTCGTCGACTGGCTTCTTCGCGAAGATATTGACGTTCTCGCGATGCAAGAAATCAAGTGCAAGCCGGAGCAGTTCCCAATGGACGCCTTCACCGAGGCTGGCTACGAGGTAGAACTCCACGGGCTCAACCAGTGGAACGGCGTCGCGTTCGCGAGCCGCCTCCCGATGGATGATGTCACGATCGGCTTCGATACCCAGCCCGGTTTCGGCAAGGCTCTCGACGACGGCACCGTGCCCATCGAAGCCCGCGCCATTGGCGTCACGGTTGAGGGCGCGCGCCTGTGGAGCCTGTACGTGCCCAACGGCCGTGAGCTCGACAACCCCCACTACCCCTACAAGCTCGAATGGCTCACGAACCTCAAGACGCAGGCCGCCCAGTGGATGAGTGAGAACCCCGAGCAGCCGCTGGCGCTGATGGGCGACTTCAATATCGCCCCCTTCGACCACGACGTCTGGGACATCGCGGCGTTCGAGGGCAAGACTCACGTGAGCGACGCCGAGCGGGCTGCCTTCCGCGCCTTCGAAGAGGCCGGGATGATCGATGCTCTGCGTAGTCGGAACATTGAGGGCTACACCTACTGGGATTACCAGCGCCTGCGGTTCCCGCGCAACGAGGGCATGCGCATCGACTTCGTGATGGGTTCGCCCGCTTTCGACGAACTCGTGACCGAGGCATCCATTGATCGAGAAGAGCGCAAGGGCGATGGCCCAAGCGACCACGTTCCGGTCGTCGTCGAACTGGCGATTGATACCGAGAACGACGACGATCGGCCGATGTTCCTCTAGCCGCTACGGCGTGGTGGTTCCGGGGCCCTGCGTAACCTCAAGACCGTCACCAGCACTATCGAGACCTACCAGCACGGTATCTCCATCGCGAATCTGACCCGCAAGCAGGGCCTTGGCAAGTTTGTCGTCGATTTCGCGCTGCATGAGTCGACGCAGCGGTCGCGCACCATAGATCGGGTCGTAGCCGCGCTCGGCAAGCCAACTGCGGGCATCCGGAGTTACCGCTAGTTGCAGTCGACGATCAGTGAGGCGCTTGCTGAGACGATCAATGTCGAGTTCGACGATCTGACTGAGGTCGTCAGTTGAGAGCGGCTGGAAGACCACAATGTCGTCGAGACGGTTAATGAACTCAGGCTTGAATGACTTGCGTACGAGGTCGTCAACGGCGGATTTGCGAGCGTCCCACGGCAATTCTTGATCGGTGATGAACTGGCTGCCCAAGTTGCTGGTCAGAACGAGAATCACGTTGCGGAAGTCGACCGTGCGGCCTTGACCATCGGTAAGTCGACCGTCATCGAGCACTTGCAAGAGAATGTCGAAGACTTCTGGATGAGCCTTCTCGACCTCATCGAGCAAGATCACCGAATAGGGGCGCCGACGCACAGCCTCTGTCAGCTGCCCGCCTTGCTCAAAACCGATGTAGCCAGGAGGGGCACCGACTAGGCGTGAGACGGAGAACTTCTCGCCGTATTCGCTCATGTCGATGCGAACGAGAGCTTTTTCATCATTGAAGAGATACTGCGCCAGAGCCTTCGCGAGCTCTGTTTTTCCCACACCAGTCGGGCCGAGGAACAAGAACGAACCCGTCGGTCGATCGGGGTCAGAGATGCCGGCGCGCGTGCGACGCACGGCTTCAGACACCGCCTGTACCGCATCTTTCTGGCCGATAAGTCGCTTGCCGAGTTCCGCTTCGAGGTGCAGCAACTTCTCGGTCTCGCCCTCGGTGAGCCGGTCGACAGGGATGCCCGTCCATGCCGCCACCACGGAGGCAATGTCTTCTTCGGTCACTTGGTCGTTGACCATGCGCGGTCCGGATGGCTCGTTGCTTTCAGCCTTTTCGAGCGCCGCGATGATCGCGGGAATTGTCTCGTACTCGAGCTTTGACACCTTTTGGTAGTCACCATCGCGCATTGCTCGCTCTGACGAAATACGGGCGTCGTTCAGGCGAGTTTTCAACTCACCGACATCGGTAAGGCTCGACTTCTCAAGCTTCCAGCGAGCTTCGAGTTCGTTCAGCAGCTTGCTCTGCACTCCAAGATCTTCGCGCAGCTTCGCCAGCCGCGCCTTGGAGGCTTCGTCTTTCTCCTTCTTGAGCGCGTGCTCTTCAATACGGAGACGATCAACCGCTCGCTTGAGCTTGTCAATCTCCACGGGAGACGAATCGATCTCCATCTTGAGGTGACTCGCGGCCTCATCAACGAGGTCAATTGCTTTGTCTGGCAGTTTGCGGCCCGAGATGTAACGGTTGCTGAGAGTAGCCGCAGCAACGAGAGCGGAGTCGGCAATGGTTACTTTGTGGTGCGCTTCGTAGCGCTCCTTGAGTCCGCGCAAAATCGCGACGGTGTCTTCAACCGAGGGTTCGCCAACGAACACTTGCTGAAAGCGGCGCTCGAGAGCGGCATCCTTCTCAATGTATTGGCGGTATTCATCAAGCGTTGTCGCACCGATCAGTCGCAACTCACCGCGCGCCAACATCGGCTTGAGCATGTTGGATGCCGCAACCGAGCCGTCGCCACCACCAGCGCCCATGAGGGTGTGCAGTTCGTCAATGAAGGTGATGATCTCACCGTCGGAGTCTTTGATCTCTTTGAGTACAGCTTTGAGGCGCTCTTCGAATTCACCGCGGTACTTCGCGCCAGCAACGAGAGCAGCGAGGTCTAGGGAGATGAGCTGCTTATCTTTGAGGGAGTCAGCAACGTCACCGGCGATGATGCGCTGAGCGAGACCCTCTACAACGGCGGTCTTTCCCACGCCAGGCTCACCAATGAGAACGGGGTTGTTTTTCGTGCGCCGAGTGAGCACTTGGCTCACTCGACGAATCTCTGCGTCACGCCCGATCACAGGGTCGAGTTTGCCGCTGCGGGCAATCTCTGTGAGATTTACCCCGTACTTCTCGAGGGCACTTTTTTGCTCCTCGTCAGTGCTTGGGGCCCCCTGCATGTTCGCCATTGCATACCCTCCGTAAACTTGAGTTAAGACGACTCAAGTTTATACCGGCTTGTCCTCCCGTGGCTAGGCAAATGCTGTGCGCTCACAGAGAACCACCCTCGGGTGAACTGCTTGAGGTTTGACTCTAACCGCGGTTCTGCCCCACTAAGACGGGGAGTGCGATTCGCCCGGCGGCTGGGATAATTTGGGAATGGCCTTCGCTCTCTCTGATATCGACGCTCCCACCGAAGGCGAACAGTGGCTGCTTCGTGCTGAAGAACTCTTCACGGCCGAAGAGTTTGTTCCTGCCCTCAGCGCCGCCAACCAGGCAGTGCTCGCGACAAGTGGATCGGCGCGCGTCACCGCTCTCGGCGTCGTTGCCGCGTGTTGTGTGCAGTTGGGCCAAGCGGAAACCGCCGAGACAGTTGCGCAGCAACGTCATGACCTCCTGCTCGAGCTCGATCGACCACTCGAGGCCGACAGCCAAGCCCGAATGGGGTTGGCGCTTTTCGGCCGTTCCGAACCATTTGACCTCGCGGCGCTCGAACGTGAGTCAAAGGCATCGGCAGCCCTCCCTCCGCGGCTGCACGCAATTACCCTACTCGCCCACGCCGAGGTGATGTGGCGCCAATCGTTCCGAGATCTCGAGAACATCCATGCCTCCGCGGGACTTGCGTACCTCCAAGCGGATCTCGCGGAAGATCCGGGTTCGATCCAGTTCCGCGCCCTACGCTTTCTCGTTCAAATCGCATACGACGCCGGTGACGCAGCGCGCATGCTGGAGTTTGGAGACAGGCTCCGTGCCTCGGCGCGAAACAGGACGGAACAGGCCGAAGCGCATACGTTTCACGCCCTCGCTCTCAGCGGCCTAGACAAACCGGCCGAGGCTCTTCGCTCTGTCAACCGCGCGGTCGATCTCTACCAAGCAATCGACGTTACTGAACGTCTCTACTCAACCACTATCCTCAGCGGTCGGATCGCGGTCGATGCGCGAGAACGGCCGATTGCTCTGGGGAGATTTCGAGACGCGGTGACCATCGCTGATCAGATGGGAATCGACAACAGCGAAGCGCGCAAAGCGGTCGCGAACACTCTCGTGGCGACAGAAAACCATACCGAGGCCATCGGTATGCTCACCGAGGTCTACAACCACGAAACATCCACCGGTGCATCCCCTGAAATTCGCGCTGAAAGCCTCGAATTCATGGCGCACTCCCTCGCAGCGACCGATCAGCTGGATGCCGCGATTCAAGTCTGGACGATGGCCGCGAATCTCTACACCGAGGCTCGCGCTCTCGACGATCTGGCCCGCGCCAGCCATAGCGCCGCAGCCATCCACACTCAGCGAGACGAACATGAAGCTGCCCGGGCAGCGTTGACGATAGCGGCCGCGGCCGTGCGTGAATCGGAGGGTGACGGAGCTCTCTATGTGAACGTCTTGCAGTCGCTCGGCACGACTCAGGCACATCTCGGAGACCGCTCTGCGCTCACAATCTTCGACGAAGTGGCGGCGGAAACCCACCAGAATCAGGCAACGTGGCTGTGGGCGGCAACCCTTGCGGCCAAGGCTCGCGCCCTGCATATCCTCGGTGACCCTCAGGATGCCGTCGAGCAGGCCACCAAGGCCGCGAATGCCTTGCGCACAGCCAAAGACTCCAGCGGTGCTCTCACGATCGAGCGCTTCGCCGCTCAGGTTCTCGCCGAGCAAGGTCGCCACAAAGAGGCCATCAAACTACTGAAAACTGTCGTGAAAAACGCGCGCGGTGACGCAGAAATGCTCGCGGGAGCCACCAGCGAACTCGCCGACTGCTATGACGCCGTGGGAAAGAAAAGACGAGCTACGGGCACGCGTTCCCTCGCGGAAAACACGCAGCCGTAGCTCGTCCCCTGAAGCGCGGCGCGAGTTACGGGCGCTTGACCAGCTTGCGGTTCATGAACTCGTCAATGCCGTGAGCGCCAAGCTCGCGACCGGTGCCAGAGTTCTTGACCCCACCGAAAGGCAGCTCGGGAGCATCCGCCCCGACCTCGTTGATGTAAACCATGCCAGCGTCGATGCCGTCAGCGAGGCGATCGGCCTGCTCGGCATCCGTCGTGAAGACGTACGAGCCGAGACCGAACGGCGTCGCGTTGGCGAGCACGATGGCCTCTTCTTCACTGCTGACGCGGTGCAGTTGCGCAACCGGCCCGAAGAATTCGGTGATGTACGCGGGGTTCTCGGGGCTGATGTTTTCCAGCACAGCAGGCGCAAACTTGGTGCCGTCACGCTTGCCGGTTCCCACACGCAGGGTAGCGCCAGCAGCAACAGCCTCGGCGACTTGCTCTTCGAGACCCTTGGCGGCGGCGAGCGAACACATCGGGCCGAGCTCGGTGCCCTCCTCCATGGGGTCGCCCACGGTGATGGCCCCCATCGCGGCGCTGAACTTCTCGGCGAATTCTTCGTAGAGCGAGTCGATGATGACGAAACGCTTGGCGCCGTTGCAGGCCTGGCCATTGTTGTCGATGCGGGCGGCAACGGCAGCCTCAACGGTGGCATCCATGTCATCGGTCGACATGAGGATGAACGGGTCAGAGCCGCCCAATTCGAGAACGCTCTTCTTGAGGTTGGCCCCGGCCGCAGCACCGACGATTGCGCCGGCGCGTTCGGAACCCGTAAGGGAGACTCCCTGGATGCGCGGGTCATCGATCATTGCAGCGATCTGGTCGTTGTCGGCGAGCACATTCTGGTAGCCGCCGATTGGCAAACCGGCTTCGTGAATGAGCGCTTCGAGCGCCGCCGACGACTCGGGGCACTGCTGCGCAGGCTTCACCAAAACGGGGTTGCCGAGAACGATGCTGGGGCCGGCGAAACGAGCGATCTGGTAGATCGGAAAGTTCCACGGCATGATGCCGAGGATGGGTCCGATGGGGCTCTTGCGAATCCAAGCGGTGCCAGCTCCGGCAGGAATCTGCTCATCGGCAAGGAACTCTTCTGCGTTGTCGGCGAAGTAGCGGAAAATGTCAGCAGAGAACTCAACTTCGCCCACTGCCTGTGCCAAAGGCTTTCCCATTTCGCGCACAATAATCTCGCCGAATTCGTTGGCGCGTTCAGCGAGCAAATCGGCAATGCGAGTCACGATCGCTGCGCGCTCTTTTACCTGATCACGGTTCATTCCGCCGTTGTATTCGGAGTGCGCTGCGGCGACTATTTGCTCAATGACTTCGTCACTCGCAGCAGGGTGCGCTTGACCCTCTTCGCCGGTGTAGGGATTGATCACTTGAAAAGTCTTCATGAGAGGTTCCTCGCTGCTCGAAAAGGACCGGCGACGCCGCCGAGAATTGTTCGTAGGCTACATGCGAAAACCTAAAAATTGGAAGTTAGGGTTTTTCGCTAAGGTCAATCGCGGCCAACATTGCCCACAACTCGGCGCGGCCCTGGAAAGTGTCGAGGCTCAGATTGGTGAGCTCGGAGAGCCGCTGCATCCGCGACTTTAGACCGTGCCGATGGATGCCCAGCTCACGCGCCGCAGGATCCCACTGCCCGTTGTGCCGAAGCCACACTTGCGCGAACCGCAGCAGCCCGATTCCTTGGGTGGATTCGATCACGCTCGCGAGTCGAGCGTGCGCAATATCGGCGACCGAACTCGTGGCTAGCAGACCGAAAAAACTCTCTCCGACGAGGCTCGCAAATTCGGTGACCGTCTCAGGCGGCGCCGCCTCGAGCGAACGAACCGCCTGAGTGATCGCGACCGTGAGCTCCGGCCAGCCAACCTCAGCCGATAACCCAACCGTGAGATCGCTCACCCCAAAGAACCGACGTTCCACCGCAAGCTGCTTCGCATCAATCAGCACAAGCAAATGCCGACCATCCGCCACCGCAAAAGTGCGACTGTCTGCTCGCGCCGCCCGCCGCTCCAACACATCGCGCACGCTCGCGCTCGTCTCGCTCAGGTCGAGCGCCGCCACCGCAAACCGCTCGGCCGGCAACTCGATTCCCGCCACCCGCACCGCACGCCGCACACTGTCGACCCGGCCATCCTTCAACAGCTGAAACAACTGCTCCAGAATCGCCCGATGCCCCACCCGCAGATTCTCGGTCTGCTCGAGCGACACCTCGGCGAGCGCCGCCAATACCGTCATCACCGAACGATCCAGCGCCCCAAATTCGGTGTCGCGAACCCACGCGATGGCCCCACACAGCCTCCCTGTTGAGCCGAGAGTCTGCACGACGCGATGCTCGTCCGCTGCGTCGTCGGCGACGCGTGCGCGACGAGCCCGAGCCAGCAGTTCGGTGACCGACTCGCGGATGCCGGGGGCGGCATCCGCGAGTCGTTTCGCGTTTTTCTCGGTGTCGGGTTCGCTCACGAGCTCGCCGTCGGCGTCGAAGATCCACACTCGGCAGCCGAGGTGCTCGGCGGCAACGGTGGCGGCCGCAGCGAGTCGTCCTTTGCCGACGGCGGCACGAGCGATGTCGTTTTGAGCGGCGAGGGCGCGGTCGAATCCGGCGCGGGCTTGTTCGGCTTCGTTGTCGGCGACGAGCCGACTGATGGCGATGAACGGAATGCGGTAGGGCACTTCGAAGAGCGGGAGGGCAGCGGTGGTGCAGGCCGCCACGAGGCCGGCGGGTACTCCGTGGGTGATGACTTCGGTGCCGAATCCGATCGCGGCGACCCCGGCGCTGACGAGTCGGGCGACGTAGGCTTCGAAGTTGGGAGTGGCCGCCGAGTCGGCTCCGTCAACGAACTGGCGCCCGGTCGTCAGCAGCAACTGCCCCTCCGACACGAAGGGGGTCGGGTCGTCGAGGTCAGAGTTGTGCACCCAGGTGACAGAGCGTTCGAAGGTCTCCCGGTCGGTGAGCGGGCGCAGGGCAAGTCGCTCGGTCGCGATGATCTCGCTGAGGGGTGTGGGCATGGCAATCCTCCTGCTGCCATTCTGTCATCATTGGCCGCAAAGACTGCCATTTTGTGACTGTTGCGTTGAGCATCCGCGCACTAGGTTGAACCAAACGTTTTCTGCACGACGCGGCTCGTTTTCACAGCACGCAGGTCGTCTACACAGATTGGATACCGGTGGCCATGTCTACTTCTTCCCTCGCTCCCACGGCCCCGGTCGGCGGCCCCTCGCTTCCGCAGAAGCGGGACCTCGTCACCGCTATCCCCGGCCCGCGCTCGCTCGAACTGCTTGAGCGCAAGAAGCAGTCCGTTGCCGCCGCAATCGGCATCACTCTTCCCGTCTTCGTCGAAGCTGCCGGTGGCGGCGTGCTTCGCGACGTCGACGGCAACACCCTCATCGACTTTGGGTCCGGCATCGCTGTGACCGGTGTCGGCAACTCGGCGCCCGCCGTTGTCGAAGCCGTCACCGCGCAGGTCGCCCAGTTCACCCACACGTGCTTCATGATCAACGGCTACGAGAGTTACATCGAGGTCGCCGAGAAGCTCAACGAGATCACCCCCGGCACGCACGAGAAGCGCACCGCGCTCTTCAACTCCGGCGCCGAAGCCGTCGAGAACGCCATCAAAATCGCCCGCTACTTCACCGGCAAGCAGGCCGTTGTTGCCTTCGACCACGCGTACCACGGCCGCACCAACCTCACGATGGGCCTCACCGCCAAGTCGATGCCCTACAAGAGCGGCTTCGGCCCGTTCGCGTCGGAGATCTACCGCGCCCCCATGTCGTACCCGTTCCGCGATGGCGGAATCAGTGGCGAGGATGCCGCAGCCCGCGCCATCCTGCAGATCGAAAAGCAGGTCGGCGCCAGCAACCTCGCCGCGATCATCATCGAGCCCATTCAGGGCGAAGGTGGCTTCATCGAACCAGCCCCCGGATTCCTCCCGGCACTCAGCGAGTGGGCCACCGCCAACAACGTGATCTTCATCGCTGACGAAGTGCAGACCGGTTTCGCTCGCACGGGAGACCTCTTCGCTTCCAACCACGAGAACCTCGTTCCCGACATCATGGTGACCGCCAAGGGCATCGCCGGCGGCCTTCCACTCTCGGCAGTGACCGGCCGCGCCGATGTCATGGATGCCGCTCACGTCGGCGGACTCGGCGGAACCTACGGCGGAAACCCGATCGCCTGTGCCGCAGCGCTCGCCACCATCCGCACCTTCGAAGAGTCGGGCGCCATCGAGCGTGCCCGCGAAATCGGCACCATCTTCCGTGGTCGCCTCAACGGACTCCGCGCCGGCGACCCCCGCATCGGAGACGTTCGCGGCCGCGGCGGAATGATCGCCATGGAACTCGTCGACCCCACCACGAAAGAACCCGACGCCGCCCTCACCGGACGGATCGCGGCTGCAGCGCACGCCGCCGGTGTTGTCGTACTGACCTGTGGAACCTATGGAAACGTCATCCGCTTCCTCCCGCCGCTCTCGATCTCCGACGAGCTCATCGCCGACGGCCTCGACGTCGTTCGCGATGCTCTCGCCAAGGCTTAGTTCACCGGCAGCGGGCACTGGGCGCGCGCTCAGTGCCCGCCCACGCGGCGCCAAGCCGAAGCTCAGCTAGCGCTGTTTGACTGACTCGCAGATTTCCCACCACGAAAGGTGTACACCGCATGACGAACTCCACCGAAACTCAGCTCCTCGACGCAGTACCGAACCAGTTGTTCATCGGCGGCCAGTGGATAGCGGCATCGGGCAGCAAGACACTCGACGTGACGGACCCCGCTACCGGCAAGGTCATCCGCACCATTTCGGATGCCTCGGCCGAAGACGGCATGCGCGCCCTCGACGCCGCAGTGGCCGCTCAGGATTCCTGGGCCGCGACGCCCGCTCGTGAGCGTGGCGAGATTCTGCGTCGCACTTTCGATCTCGTGCAAGAGCACCGCGATGACCTCGCCCTGCTGATGACGCTCGAGATGGGCAAGCCGCTCGCTGAAGCCAACGGTGAAGTCACCTACGGTGGCGAGTTCTTGCGCTGGTTCAGCGAAGAGGCCGTGCGCATCTCGGGTCGATTCGGCAACACCCCTGAGGGCACGGGTCGCATGATCGTGTCGCAACGCCCGGTTGGCCCGTGCTTCTTGATCACCCCCTGGAACTTCCCCCTCGCGATGGCGACCCGCAAGATTGCGCCCGCGCTGGCCGCCGGCTGCACGGTCGTTGTCAAGCCTGCAGCGCTCACTCCGCTCACGACTCTCTTCCTGGCGAAGCTCTTCGAAGAGGCGGGCCTTCCCGCTGGCGTGCTCAACGTGGTGACGACGTCGAGCTCGTCTGAAGTGTCGGAGCCGATCATTGCCGACTCTCGCCTGCGCAAGCTCTCGTTCACCGGCTCCACTCCGGTCGGCAAAGCACTCATCAAGCAGGCCTCTGAAAACGTTCTGCGCACCTCAATGGAACTCGGCGGCAACGCCCCGTTCGTTGTCTTCGATGACGCCGACCTCGACAAGGCGGTCGACGGCGCGATTGCCGCGAAGTTCCGCAACATCGGTCAGGCCTGCACCGCGGCCAACCGTTTCATCGTGCACAGCTCGGTTGCGGCCGAATTCGCCGCCAAGGTTGCCGCTCGTGTCGCCGACATGAAGATCGGTCGCGGCACCGAAGATGGTGTCAACATCGGCCCGCTCATCAACGACAAGGCCGTCGACAAGGCCGACGAGTTGGTTCAGGATGCCGTGAAGCGCGGCGCAACTCTCGTCTCCGGTGGCAAGCGTGTCGAGGGCGATGGAAGCTTCTATGAGCCCACGATCGTTTCGGGCGTTCCTGCCGACAGCGACATCCTGAGCGAAGAGATCTTCGGACCGGTTGTCTCGATCGTTGAATTCACCGACGAAGCTGAAGGCGTGCGCCTCGCAAACGACACCGAATATGGTCTCGTCTCGTATGTGTTCACCGAAAGCCTTGCTCGAGGAAACCGGATGATTGACGCCCTCGACACGGGAATGATGGGCCTCAACGTTGGCGTACTCTCCAACGCGGCCGCCCCCTTCGGTGGTGTCAAGCAGTCCGGCATCGGTCGCGAAGGCGGCTCGGAGGGCATCCACGAGTACCTCTCTACTAAGTACACGCTCGTCCCCAACAGCTAATGTGCGATTGCATCCCGTCAACACATATAGAGGAATGTCCTCTGTGCATTGACGAGCCGAACATCACACGCGGCTACAACTAGGTTCCGTTGAGCGAGTGGCCCCACTAGTGCCGGGGCCGCTCGCTCTTTGGGTTAAGGAGTGCCGCAGGGCGCTCGGCTACGATTAGCGTCAGCCGCTCAGCCTTGCTGCGGTGCCGCGCCACCGAAAGAGCTCCCCATGTCTGACCACGTTTTCGCCACTCTGCGACGTTGGCCCGATGTCGAAGCTCCCAACCTTTTTGCGGTGGATGCGAGTGATCGCCTCATCCTTGATGAAGCGGAATCTCAGTTGGCCGATCTCCAACCTGGTGAGCTTGTCGTGATGGGTGACAACTACGGGGCGCTCACCCTCGGGGCTGCCGCGCTGGCGGGGTGCCGTGGCATCCGGGTTTTTCAGGATTCTTTGGTGTCAGAGTTGGCATTGGCGTCGAACGCGGGCGATCTGGTTGACCGCTACGAATCGCACACGCTCAATGGCTCGTTGCTATCGGGTGCACGTGTGGTGCTGATGCAGTTGCCGCGCAGCCTGGCCGAGCTGGATGAGTGGGCGCAGGCCATTGCCCGCCATGCTGCCCCCGATGTCACGGTGATTGCGGGTGGCCGCCTCAAGCACATGACGCTCGCGATGAATGACGTGTTGGCGCGTTCCTTCAATGAAGTGAATGCGGGGCGTGCCCGGCAAAAGTCGCGCACTCTGACCGCGCTCGGGATTCGGCATGACAATGATGGACAGCGCTACCCCACAACCTCAGTCTTGCGGGAGCCGGAGCTCCCCGTCGATGAGCTCACGGTCAGCGCCCACGGTGGCGCCTTCGCCGGGGCCACCCTCGACATTGGCACGCGTTTCTTATTGACGTTTTTGCCCGAAATGAAGGCGGATGCCGGCAGCGCGATCGACCTCGGCAGCGGCACCGGCGTGCTCGCCGCGTCGCTCGCTCTCGCCCGCCCCGGCCTCAACGTTGTCGCGATTGACCAGTCCATCGCCGCCGTAGCCTCGACCCGTGAAACGGCTGACGCGAACGGTGTCGAGGCGCGAGTTGAGGCCGCGCGCGAAGACGCTCTCACCGAACGCCCGGCGGCCAGTGCTGATCTGATTGTGTGCAATCCGCCCTTCCACACCGGCGCGACAGTGCATGCGGGCGTTGCTCTGCGGATGCTGGCTGACGCCCGCCGCGCGCTGAAACCCGGCGGAGAACTGTGGGTCGTTTTCAACACCCACCTCGGGTATCGCGACTACTTGAACCGCACCGTCGGCCCCACCCGCCAGGCCGGACGCAACAGCAAGTTCACGGTGACGGTTTCGGTGCGGGCGTAGGTGCTTTCCAAGTAATTTCTAGGGCAGCAGATCCAGCATCTGCGGCCGAGCATTCATAGCGTGGATGATTAGCTCGTTTCCGCTGTCGAAAACGAGAACAACCGTCTCAAGGAGACGACCCTGCGTGTCGAACCCCAGGCGAAGTTGGCGCGCGGGCGAGTCATCATCAAGGTCTTCGATCCAGAGCGACCATGTCGCAGCTTGGATTGAGTCTTCCGACCGAACGCCGTGTTTGAGAGCCGAATCGTGAACCTTCACGCGACGTATGAGGTGAGTGCGTCGCGGATCGCCTCCGACCGCGTCTTGTGCTCGCGTGCCGCGCGGGCATCGAGCGCGGCAAGTTCATCTGGAGTGAGCCGAAGCGCCACAACCTGCGAAGGTTCAGCGCCTCGCCCAGGGCGGCCACGACCGCGCTCTTTCAACTTGGCGACGTCATACCCAGCTTCTGCCTCAGCAGCCCATGCGGCGATCTGCTCTTCCGTGACGGGCACTCCGTTTACCGATTCGCCTATACTCATGTGTTTAATGTAATACGAAAATAGACCATCGACAAGGGAAGCCTGTAGCGGGTCAGTCACAGAACGAGCCACTACTCCCGCGAGAACGCCGAAGCACGTGCGATCTGGTCGGGCGTCGGCGTGACGCCGGTGTAGCGAACGAATTGCGCCGCAGCTTGGAGCGCGATGACTTCAGCGCCCGTGATGACGAGTTTTCCGGCATCCCGAGCGGCCCGAATGAGCGGGGTCTCGGCCGGGAACGCCACCACATCGAACACCGTCTGCGCGGCGCGGATGTGGTCGGGCGTGAACGCGAGTTCTTCGGCAGCGTCGCCCGCCATCCCGAGAGGGGTGACGTTGATAATCACCGCGTGGCCCGGCTGCGGGGTGACGCTCACGGCGCGGTAGCCATACTTCGCGGCCAGCGCTTCGCCGGCCTCGACATTGCGGGCAAGCACCGTCAGGTCGGCGAAACCGGCACCGTGGAACGCAGCGACGACCGCTTTCGCCATGCCACCCGATCCGCGAACCAGCACCGACAAGCTCGGGTCGAGCTGGTGGCGTGCGATCAGATCCGCGACAGCTTCGTAGTCAGTGTTGGATGCCGTGAGCACGCCGTCATTGTTCACGATCGTGTTCACCGACTCGATCGCTGCGGCGGAGTGCTCGACAACATCCACAAGCTCAAGCACTGCCTCTTTGAACGGCATCGAAACGGAACAACCGCGGATGCCCAGGCCTCTGACCCCGGCGATGGCATCCTCAATGTTGCTCGTCGTGAAGGCTTTGTAAATGAAGTTCAGGCCGAGTTCTTCGTACAGATAGTTGTGAAATCGCGTGCCTAGGTTTGAGGGGCGTGCGGCCAGCGAAATGCACAGCGTCATGTCTTTATTGAGGATTGGCATTGACCCATTATGGTCGCGCAGATTGCAGTTGGCGCCGTGCTTTCATGGTGTTCCGCTCTCCACCGACCACGAGCACAATCAACGCCACAAGCGTCCAACGCGCGATGAGCATCAACAATTCAACAGGCTGGGTCGCCGCGACATCTGAAGACCCCAGGTTCAGAAAAACAAGAATTGACCCGTAGGAAAGGAGAACTAGGCTCAGCGCTCCGAACGAAAGTGCCATTACCCGACGGATCGTCGCCCACCGGCTGAGCCCGAACAGAGCAACCGTGACCGCGCTAACAACTCCGATAACAATCCACAATCCGAGAACCGTCGTCACCTGACTTTCAAATTGCACTTTGAGCGTCATCCAATCTTCAAAGAAGGCACGATTGGATTCAGTAAAGGGGAGCTCAAACACGAGCGGAGTGCGGGCATCCCAGAGCGCACTCGCGTGAAGAAAACCAACGATCGCGGCCGTCGCGACAAGGAGCCCGCCCGCGACCGAGGCAAGCAAGAGTTCGCGTCGCATGCGCCGTGACGGAGCCTGTTCAGCCGGGCGAAGTTCTCGCCACGCCACCCTGCAAGCAACAGCAACGAGAACGATCGCCAAGGGATAGATCAAGCTTCCCGGCGTAAAGGGCCCCAGCACGGACATCCACCAGAATTGGATGCCGTGCGCGCCCGAAAAAATGGCAGCGGTGCTCGCCATGACGAGAAGGGCCACGGCAAGACGTATCCGACGTGTGATGCCTGCAGTAGCAAAGGCCAAGATCAGAGCCAGTAGCGGTGCGACGATCCCGAAAGCGAGCAGGAGCATCGACGCGGTGAACGTGATGAAGTCATAGGCCGTGTTACCGACGAATCCACCTGCGCTGAGAGTGGATACCTGCACGATCGCCAACACCGCGACGCTCAAGGACAGCCCGACGGCAAGCCTTGCCCGAGCGGTTACGGTCCACCCGCGCGCCGAGCCTAGATTCGGGAGCACTCGGCCATGAGCCATGGCGAATGCCATCGAGCCCGCGGCGATTTCTCCTGTCCCAATGCCCAGCTCAGGCGCATCCCGCAAATCTGCAAGCCATTGCTCCCGGTACCTGGCGCGGGATTCCGGCGGCAGAAGTGATGCAGCGACGCGCACGATTAATGTCGAGAAGGCGCTCATGCTGTCACCGCCGAAGTAGCAATGACACTGGGAGCAGCTTTCGGACGTCGGGCCTCAACGAATGATGCAATCGCCGCTCGAGCAGCAACCGCACCGCCATCGGTGAGCTCGTAGTAGCGACGTCGCGGACCTGGTCGCGAGTCATCTTCTTCCCAACGAGAGGCGACCCATCCCAACGATTCCAGTCGTTCAAGGATCGGGTACACACTTCCTGCGGGGCGGCCGCTTTCCTTAATTACCCGCAGCCCCCAGAGAGCGTCGGATGATTCGACGAACGTGTGCAGAACGTCGATGGTGGCGGGGGTGACCCGAGTCAATGGCTGCATGGCTCAAAACTAGCTATATAGAGATAGCTTCTCCTGCCCCAGTGCGAGGGTCAGCGATCGCCACGGGTCACCACCGAGCTCGGCCACCCGCTACCCGGTGCGGCGGTAGCGGATGTGGGTGGCCAGCGGCGACTGCAGAACTTCAACTGGCTCGAAACCAAACGTTTCGATCCCATCGAAGAGTCGCTCGCCAGCGCCAAGCAACACAGGAGTAATGTCGAGCGTCAACTCGTCGATGACACCGGCGAGGAGCGCTTGCCTCACTGTGGATGCCCCTCCCGCGATGTCGACGCCCTTGCCCGCGGCCATCTCAAGCGCCTGCGCATAGGCGGCATCAAAGCCGTCGGTGACGAAGAAGAACGTTGTCCCGCCCTCCATCTCGATGGGCTTGTGCGCGTGATGAGTGAGCACGAAAACGGGGGCGTGGTACGGCGGCTCGGCACCCCACCACCCACGCCAGTCTTGATCCCACTCCCCGCGGATCGGCCCAAACATGTTGCGGCCCATGACATACGCACCGCGCGGGCGCATGAGCCAGCCGCTCGCAGTCCGGTCGGCTTCGTTCGTGCGCGCATCACCGAGGTGCCAGCTGTGCAGCTCGAGTCCACGCTTCCCGAGCGGATTCTCAAGGCTCTGCTCGGGGCCGGCAACGAACCCGTCGAGCGAGACTGACCTGTGGCAGGTGGTTTCTGACATTGACGACCCCTTTGGCGGACGTGGCTATTGGTGCCCAGTGGTCGGAAATCTACTCCGGGTCGACCGCATGCTGCAATCATCCGTTCGCACAGGATTGATGACGAACAATTTTCCCGAGCACTTGTCATTTCTCTCGCGCGAGCGCACCATGAGAACATGGATTTCACCGGAGTTCTCCCCCGAGAACGCACCCGACCCACGGGTGGATCTCGCCAGGTTGCTGGAGCAAACGCCTATCCCAGTGATGGAGTTCGCAGGGCAGAGCGCGATCGACGAGACATGGTGTCTGGCGTCGACATCGCCACCGACCCTTTTGTGTACGCGGTTGGAGCAAAACTCGCGAGCGGCGGATCGGTCACCGCCGTAGTTGACCGCGAAAATCTCCCGTTCATCACGCTTGAGTTCGCCACTCGCAACCAGCAGAAATGAGAAAGATGAAATTCCGCAGCAGACTCGCGCCTAAGCTGCTGCCATGACGACCCTGGCCTTCCGCGCAGCAACGACCGACGACATCCCTGCCCTGGTTGCACTGGTTACGTCGGCCTATCGGGGCCACGCTAGCCGCACCGGATGGACGAGCGAAGCCGACTTGATCGATGGCGAGCGCATCGACGCCGCAGCATTAGAAGCGGACCTGTCGCGGGACCGTTCGATCATCCTGCTGGCAGAGCGCGGCGATCAGCTTGTTGCGTGCGCGCACGTGGCGGATGTCGACGGCAAGGGCTACTTCGGCATGTTCGCGGTCGATCCCGCTCAGCAGGGCAGCGGTCTCGGGAGCGTAGTTCTGACTGAGGCCGAGAATTATGCGGCTCGCGAGTGGGGCGTCGCTGTGATGCAGATGACCGTGATCGATGTTCGGGAAGAACTCATCGCGTTTTACGAACGCCGCGGCTACGTGCGCACCGGAATAACGAAGCCGTTCCCGTATGGCGATGAGCGCGTCGGCACCCCGCGGCGCGATGACCTGCAGTTTGAAGTTCTCACGAAGACGCTCGACTGACCGCGCTCTGCGTCTCTAGCGCAGCAACTACGAGGTGGGGCCCTCCGAGTCGCACTGCGGCTCAAGGGTGGACTTGATCTTGCGGCTGACCGAGGCCAGAGCATTCTGCTCGTCTGGGGTCAGCACGTCAAAGAAGTGCGTGCGCACAAATTCGGTATAGCCGGATGATGCCTGCTGCACGGCTTCGAGACCGTCGGTGGTGATCTGCACGTCTAGGCCGCGCGCATCCGAGGGGCAGCTCATGCGCTTGAGGAGGCCGCGAGTTTCCATCCGCTTGAGCAGGTGAGAGAGTCGGCTGCGATCCCAGCCCAAGGACAATCCGAGGTCGCGGGCGCGAACGAGAGTGTCCGATTCAGCGGCGTACTCGGTGAGGGCCGCGAGCACCGCATGTTCGGGCCCGGAGAGCTGAGCATCCTGCGCCAGCTGCTTGTCGAGAGACGAGATCAGCTGCTGCGAGGCACTCACGAAGGCTCGCCACACGTCGTTTTCGCGGTCATCCATTTCTCGCGCATTCGTCACGACAGCCTCTTTTCATCATTCGCAATATTTAGTTTGACACTTTATTGTTGATATGACAACATCTTTAGTGACACGTCAACAAAACTCGTCCTAAGGGGATACAGCATGACCAAGATTGCGATCATCACGGGCGCCAGCCGTCCCGGCAGCGTCAACCAGTCCGTAGCCGAATGGGTTCTCGCCCAGGTTTCGACCCGCGACGACGCTGAGTTCGAACTCGTGAACATTGCCGACTTCGACCTTCCGATGCTCGACGAGCCTTACCCCGCCGCGTACCAGAACTACCAAAACGACCACACCAAGGCGTGGTCAGCCAAGATCAGCGAGTTCGACGGCTTCATCTTCGTAGCCCATGAGTACAACCACACCGCCGGTCCCGTTCTCGTCAATGCCCTCTCGTTCCTCAACGCTGAGTTCAACAACAAGGCCGCTGGCTTCGTCTCCTACGGTTCGATGGGTGGCGTTCGCGCCGTCGAGCACCTGCGCGGAGTGCTCTCCGAACTTCAGGTCGCTCACGTGCAGCGCTCCGTCATGTTCTCGCTGTTCACCGACTTCGAAAACTTCAGCGTCTTCGCCCCGACCGAGCAGAACGCCGGCACCCTCGCGCCGATGGTCGACCAGCTCACTGCCTGGTCGCGCGGAATGGCATCCGTGCGCACCGAGCAGCTGGCCACCGCCGCTGCCTAAGCTCACGCACACCCCCTCAAACGGCTTTCCGGGATAACCGGGAGGCCGTTTGTGCGTTCGGGGTGGCGGCCGGAGGTTGCGGTCGGCCATCGCTGTCGGGCATCGAGGCCGCTCACGGCTGCCAACCATCGCGACCGGCCATAGCCGTCGACGACCGTCGCCGGCGATCGCTGCGCCAAACTACTCCGCGATGATCTCCAGCGCGACGCCCTCACACGCAGTGCGCGCGAGGTCGGCAAGCGCTCCGCCACGCACAGCATCGCCGGTGGCGTGACGTGGATCCGTCGAGACAACAACGCGGCCAACACTATTGACGAGCGTCACTTTGTCACCAAGCTCGGCGAGCTTCGGCAACAGCTGTCGCTCAACCGAATCGATCAGCAAATCGAGGCCAGCAACACCAACAAAAGTGTCGTCGATGTGCACGGGTGCGGCAATCGTGATGGTGTATTCATCGCTGCAGAGGTAGTCAACATAGGGCCCAGCGACATGGCCGCGACCCGTCTCCATCGGTACCCGGAACCACTCAAGTTCGCTGTAATCGATGTGCTCTTTGTTCACCGATTGAGCAGCCAAGAGTAGGCGTTTGGGGTCATCGCCCTGCCACCACGACAGATGGTTTCGCTCATCCGTCAGCAGCCCAACCGCAGCAATAAAACCGGCACCGTAGACGTGAACATCCGGCAGCGCGACCGTCGCGAGAGCATGAGGCTCAACCAGAGAGTCGAGCTGCTGTGACGAGAGGGGGCCGAGGTCACCGGCTACCGCGAGCTCAGTACCGAGCAGCGCTGCGGTGGCTTCAAGACTGGCAATTGGAGCATGGAAATATTGCGAGACGATGGCCGCCGCGCGAGCTGCGGTGCTCGTGCCCGTTGCTGTCGTCATCGCTGCGCCGCGCTATCGCTCGTGGTCATCGGGGTGCCGCCTACTCTGACTCGTGTTGTTCGTGGCATCCTATGCACCAGACGGCCCGCACCGCTACTTCAGCGCCAGGACGACTGCAGATGAATGAGGGAGTTGATCACGGCATCGACCATGCGTTCGGTGGCGGCAACAGCTTCGTGGTCATCACTTGCTTCCACAGCATCCACGACACTGGCCAGCAGCACTGGTTGAGCCCGACGGGATGTCTCATCCACGTCAATCAGGCGAAGCATTGGCGACATTTCGGCCTGCAATCGCATCTGCTCGCGAGTGAGCCTGGCTGACTGACTGAGCGCGACAAGTTCGATCTGCGCATCATCGAGGGTGCTGCGCCACTGCTCAAGATCTGACTCGTCGAGACGATCAAGTCGAGAACGCACTTGCTGCACTTCGGAGGGCACTGCTCGCCGCGCGGCCAGACGAACGCATGCTGCCGTGATAGCCGCGTAGTGGGCGCCCAAATCACGAAGAGCGACGCGGGATGTCGCCGCCAAAGCGGTGCGCGCATGGGCAACCGGGTCGGCTGAGTCCGCCACAAAACTGCCGCCGTTGCGACCACGACGAGTGACCACGAGACCCTGACTGCGCAACGCAAGCAGAGACTCGCGCACGGTTGTCGGCGCTACGCCGAAGCTTCGGGCGAGGTCATTCTCAGAGGGGAGACGTTCTCCTGCACGCAAGTGTCCGCCCGTAATTGCGCTGGCGAGTCGACGCTCAACGAGCTCGGCACGGCCCGCGTCACCGATGGACTGAAAGAGCGCACCCTGCAGTCTGCCGGGCCGCGCGGCATCGCGAGAGCGCGCGGTGTCATCAGCAATCACCGCACCTTTTCGCGGCGCATCTGCCGAGTCAGTCGAGTGCATTGCTCAATTCTCGCACCGATCACCTGAGCCGTTGCCCTTTTGTGACGATTTGGACACACGCTTGAAATATGAACTCTGGTTCTATAGGTTTACTCTCACTCAGAGATCACCGTCGTTCCAAGGAGTCACTCGTGCACGCGTCCGCTCACCAAGCCTCGTCCGCAACGGACTCCGCTCCCGCGCCCGGCGCCGTCAGCCTCGCCGGTGTTTCCAAGACATTCGGCGACTTCACCGCCGTCGAGGCACTCGACCTCGACGTGAAGCCCGGCGAGTTTCTCTCGATGCTCGGCCCCTCCGGCTCGGGCAAGACGACTGTGCTGCGGATGATCGCAGGCTTCGAGAACGTCACGAGCGGCAGCATCCACCTCAGCGGTGTTGACGTCACTCAGGTTCCGCCCCACGCCCGCCAGGTCAACACCGTCTTTCAGGATTACGCGCTGTTCCCGCACTTCACGATCGCCGAGAACGTGGGCTACGGCCTGCGCGTTGCCGGCGTCAGCCGCGCCGAACGGGCAGCTCAAGTAGGCGTCGCCCTTGAGCAGGTTCGCCTTTCGGCCGTGGCCGACCGCCTGCCCCACCAGCTCTCGGGTGGCCAACGCCAGCGCATCGCCCTGGCTCGCGCGCTCATCCTGCGGCCCCAAGTGTTGCTGCTCGATGAGCCGCTCGGCGCCCTCGACAAGCAACTGCGCGAAGAGATGCAGATCGAGCTGAAGCAGATTCAGCGCGAAGTCGGCATCACCTTCATCTTCGTCACCCACGACCAAGAAGAGGCCCTCACCCTCAGCGACCGCGTTGCGGTCTTCAACAACGGCCATGTCGAACAGGTCGGCACGGCTCGCGAGGTCTACGAATTCCCGGCGACCGAGTTCGTGGCCAAGTTCCTCGGCCTTTCGAATTTGATCCCTGCCGAGCTCTCACCGGATGGCGTGCAGTCGAGCGTTCGCCCCGAACGTGTCCGCCTACTCACCGCCGAGACCGCCGCGAGCGCCGGAGCCGTGTCTCTCGTCGGCACCGTTTCCGAAACGGTGTACACGGGACCGACCACGCGTTTTCTCGTCGATACCGAATCGGGTGTGCGCGTGATTGCCGAACGCGCCAATGACCACCACCCTTCCGCCGAATCCGCTTTTGCGCGCGGCGACCGGGTGCGCGTCGAATGGACCACCGATCATGCCTCACGCATCGGCTAACAGACCACCCCGCAGCACCGGCGCTTCCGGCACAACCGGACCAGCCGCAACACACCAGCACTCACCAATCACATAAAGGAGTCACCATGAGATCCAAGATCATGACCGGCGCAGCGTTCATTGCTGTCGCCGCGCTCGCCCTCACGGGCTGTTCCGCTGACACCGACGGCACCGCTGCCGGCGGCCTCAGCATCGATGTTCCTGATATTCCCATGCTCGAAGAGCTCGGCGAGATGGAAAGCGAAGTCAATATTGTCGCGTGGAGCGGCTTCGTTGAGCCTGCCTGGTCCGACGACTTCACTGCGGAAACCGGTTGCACCGTCAACCGCCGCGTTGCCGGCACGAGTGACGAAATGGTTCAGCTCATGCGTACGGGCGACTACGACCTCGTGTCTGCTTCGGGTGACGCAAGCCTTCGCCTCATCGCCGGTGGCGACGTCCAGCCAATCAACCTTGACCTCGTGCCGAACTTCGGTGACGACATTGTTGAGGGCATGAAGGGCCAGATCTACGACACCATCAACGGCAAGTCATACGGCGTGCCCATTGGCCGCGGTGCGAACATCCTCCAGTACAACAGCGAAGTCGTCACCGAAGCACCCACCAGCTGGGATGTTGCGTGGGAAGCAGACAGCCCCTATGCCGGCGAAATCATCGCCTACGACGCACCGATCTACATTGCTGACGCAGCCGTGTACCTGATGGCTCACGAGCCCGACCTCGGTATCACCAACCCGTACGCACTCGATCAGGACCAGCTCGACGCTGCGATCGACCTGCTCAAGCAGCAGAACAAGATCGTCTCCGAGTACTGGGCTGACCCTGCCGCTCAGATCACCTCGTTCGCCGGCGGAACCACCTCGCTCGGTACCTCGTGGGAGATCCTGCGCAAGCTCACTGACGACGACAAGTTCAAGAGCGTGCTTCCCGAAGAGGGTTCGACCGGTTGGTCGGACGCTTGGATGATCGCTGCCGAGTCGCAGTCGCCCAACTGCGCGTACGCCTGGGTCGACTACACGAGCGCTGCTGACGTGAACGGTGCTATCGCCACCAACTTCGGTATGGCTCCCGCCAACGCTGCCTTCTGCGAGACGAGCGACGAAGCCGCAGCACACTGCGAGTACTTCAACGCCACCGACGAAGAGTACTTCAGCAACGTCTGGTTCTGGACCACCCCCATCGAGCAGTGCATCGATGGTCGCACTGACGTCACCTGCACGAACTTCCAGCAGTGGACGGATGCCTGGCTCTCCGTCAAGAGCTAGCTAGCCCGAGGGGTGGGCCTCACCAACCCACCCCTCATCCCTCGCTCGACCCGCAACTCACGAGCTGCACTCCCCACACGCACCAATCGATCGGACTCCCATGAATCGCCGCGCGCAACTCTCGGCACTGCTGGCGCTGCCCATGCTGTGGCTCATCGGCATCTACATTTTCTCGCTCATCATGCTTCTCGTGACGGCGTTCTGGGTGACCGACCCCTTTACTTCAAAGGTGAAACCGGGCTTCACCCTCCGCAACTTTGAGCAGATCATCGCGAACCCCGCGTATGCGTCAACTTCGCTGCGCACTCTCGGCATCGCCCTCGCAGTCACTGTGTTGAGCATCCTGATCTCGGTCCCACTCGGCATCTTCATGGCGAAAGTTGCCTCGCCGAAACTGCGGGCAATTCTGGCCGTGGCGATCACCCTGCCGCTCTGGGCCGGCTACCTCGTGAAGATTCTGGCCATGCGCATCACCTTCACCGAAGAGGGTTTCTTCAACTCGATGCTCGGCCCGCTCGGCATCAGCGGCCCGGGCTTCAGCATCGTCACCGTGGTGCTGACGCTCACCTATCTGTGGTTGCCCTACATGGCGGTGCCGGTCTACACCGCGATCCGCCAGTTGCCACCGAACCTGTTCGACGCGTCGTCTGACTTGGGTGCTGGCGCCGGGTTCACCATCCGCACGGTTGTTCTCCCCCTCATTAAACCGGCGATCATTGCCGGCTCCATCTTCACGTTCTCCCTCAGCCTCGGCGACTACATCGCCGCCAAGTTCGTGGGTGGCTCGACCCAGATGATCGGCAGCATCATCGCCTCGAACATCAACCTGAACCCTCCGATCGCCGCCGCGTTCTCGCTCGTGCCGATCGCCTTTGTTGTCATCTACCTCGTCAGCGTGCAGCGCACCGGCGCACTGGAACGGATGTGATGCCGCCATGTTGAGACTCTCCCTCGGCGCCAAGTTCACCCTCGGCACTATCGTCGCGATTGCCGTCGCGTTCATGTACATCCCACTGTTTTTGGTGGTCATCAACTCGTTCAGTGCCGCACGCCTGTCGAGCTGGCCGATCGCGGAGTTCTCCACCATCTGGTGGGAGAAGGCGTTCGTGAGCGAACCCATCCGGGCTGCCCTGCTCAACTCGGTCATCGTGGGCCTCGGCGCCACGGCTATTGCGCTCATCCTCGGCACGCTCGTGGCCTTTGCCCTGCAGCGCTACACGTTCTTCGGCAAGCAGACCGTGAACCTGCTCGTCGTGCTCCCGATTGCTCTGCCCGGCATCGTGACCGGTGTCGCCCTCAACAACACCTACAACCAGGTGCTCGAGCCGATCGGCATCGAGGTCGGATACTTCGGCATGATCATTGCCCACGGCACCTTCTGCATCGTCATGGTGTTCAACAACGTGCTCGCCCGCTTGCGCCGCATCAACCCGAGCATCGAAGAAGCCTCCCGAGACCTCGGCGCAACTCCGCTGCAGACCTTCCGCCTCGTGACCTTCCCGCAATTCCGCAGTGCTTTCGTTGCCGGAGCGATTCTGGCCTTCGCGCTGAGCTTCGACGAAGTTGTTGTCACTATCTTCACTGCCCCGCCGGGCGTCGACACCCTGCCGCTCTGGATCATGAACCAGATGGCGCGACCCAACGAGGCCTCCCTCGTTAATGTTGTCGCGACCGTCGTGATTCTCGCCTCGTTCATCCCCGTGTGGGTCTCGCAGCGTCTGGCCCGCGGAGCCGACGAACGCGAGTAGCGGAACACACTAGCCCCACACGAACGGATGCCGCCCTCACCTGAGTGAGGGCGGCATCCGTCTCGAGCATTTTCGGCTAGTTGCCGCCCTCAAGCAGGGTGACGTCGATCGGCGCAAAGTCTGCCCCGGTCGTGTCAACGCCATCGGCTTCGAGCTCTTCAAGAGCCTTCATGATCCAGTCGTTCGACCAGGCCGTTGCCGGCGGGGCCGTCGTGATGGGGCTGGCGCCCGATTCGTTGACGGCGCTGATGGCACCCTCAACCGTGCGGTCCCACGCAGCTTCATCGATAACGCCGATACCGTTCGGTGCCGGCCAGATCAGCTTGTTGGTCTCGTTGACCATCCACAGTTCGTGGCTTGGACCCCAACCAGAGCCGGCAGCAAGAGTGGTTTCGGCAGCAGCTTCGGGGTTCTCCGCGGCGTAGATCCAACCCTTAACAACAGCCTTTAAGAACTTAACAGTCGTGTCTTGGTAGTCCTCGTCGCTGTCGAGACGTTCGGTGTCCGCCCAGATCGCATCCTGGAGCATGGCGCCAACGGTGTCTTCGTAGCTGATGACGTTGAAGTCTTCAGGCTGGTACAGCTCTCCTGTGTCGGGGTCGGTGGACTCAAGCAGCTGGGCGTACTCGTTGTAGGTCATTGCCTGAGCTGCATCGATGTCGCCCTGCAGGAACGCGTTCATGTTGAAGTCCTGTGTGATGATCTGCACAGTCGAGGAGTCGAGACCTTCTGCTGCCATGGCTGCGAAGATTTCCCACTCGTTTCCGAAGCCCCACGAGCCAATCTTCTTGCCCTCGAAGTCAGCAACTGAGTCAATTCCCGAGTCGGCCCACGACACCTGAAGGGTGCCCGACTTCTGGAAGATCTGCGCAATGTTGGTCAGGTTGGCACCCTGCTCGATCGAGCCAAGCACCTTGGGGACCCAGGCAACGGCGTAGTCAACGTCTCCGTTGGCGAGAGCATCCTGCGGCACAATGTCACCGCCCGAGGGGATGATTTCGACGTCGAGGCCCTCTTCTTCAAAGTAGCCCTGCTCTGCTGCGGCAAAGTAGCCGGCGAACTGGCCCTGAGGGAGCCATTGGAGTTGGAGCGTCACTTCGGTGAGGCCGTCAGCGGACTCCGAAGAACCGCCGTCACCCCCATCGCCAGTGGAGCATGCTGCGAGGAGGACCGCTGCCGTAACAGCGAATGCTCCGGCCGCGAGTGTGCGGCGTTTAGTGAACTTCATGTCAGACCTTCCAGATTCACGGTGCAAGTGGATACTGCTGGTAGAGCTGGTCGAGCGTGTAGTTAGCGAGCACCTCCCGTCGGTACGCGACGCAAGACGAGTCGCTCGAGTGCGAGCGTCGCCACGTAAAAGAGCAAACCGAGAGCGATGGATGCCACGACGTATGCCCAGGCGCGGGCGTACGCACTTGAGGCGGCCGAGGTCGCAATCAAGCTGCCGAGTCCCCCTCGTGGTCCGCCGAAGTATTCTGCGACGAGTGCCGAAATCACAGCGAGCGAGGATGCGATGCGGATGCCCGTCAGAATGAACGGGCGCGCCGTGGGCAGTGTAAGCGACTTCAGCATTTGGCCCGAGTTCGCGGCGTAGGCCTTCATCAGATCTCGATGCACCGGAGTCGTCTGGCGGAACCCCCGCAGTGTGTTGATGAAGATTGGCACAAACGAGGCGATGGCGGCGATCGCTTGACGACCGAATTGGCTATCGGCACCGAACATCGAATTCAGCACGGGGGCGAGAGCAACGATCGGCACAACGGCGAGGGCCGCGACGATCGGTGCACTCATCCGGTCGATGATGCTCCACCGCGCGGCGAGCGCCGCGGCAGTGATGCCCACGAGCGAGCCGACGAGTAGTCCAAGCAGGCTGTTAGTGCCGGTCAATGCCGTGGCTGAGACAACGGACGGCCAGAAATCTACGAGTTCCGTCACGATCGAGACCGGGCTCGGCAACAGGTAATCAGAAACACCGCCCACCGTCACGAGCAGTTGCCAGATGACGAGCACGATCAGCCCGAAGCTAACCGGCGCAACGACGCGAAGGGTGGCTTCCGTGCGTGGGCTCCATCCCCTTGAGCGGCGCGCCCCCACCCCGCGACCAAGGATCGCGTTCGCCGTAGTGCTCGAGTTCGCCGTCATCGAGTATCCACTCCTCGCGGGCTCCGCTGAGAGGTGTCGGCCCGGCGATCGGCTCCCCCGTGCAACGCTTCTCGCACTTCGGTAACCATCTCGAAGAAGGAGGATGCTTCGCGCAGGTCATCGTCGCGTTCTTCGCGGCCGTCGGCGGCAGCCAATCGCATGGGAACGATCTGGCTGATGCGCCCTGGTCGCGGCGACATAACGACGACGCGGTCAGAGAGGAAAACCGCTTCAGGAATCGAGTGGGTCACAAACACGACAGCGGCTCCCGTGTCGGCGGCGATGCGAACGAGGTCGGTCTGCATCTTTTCGCGCGTCATCTCATCCAGGGCGCCGAAGGGCTCATCCATCAGTAGCAGTCGCGGTTGCTCGGCAAGAGAACGGGCGATAGCCACGCGCTGCTGCATTCCGCCCGAGAGTTGATCGGGAAAGCGGTCGGCGAATTCGGTGAGGCCCACCATGTCGAGCAGCTCCGCGACACGAGTGCGACGAGCAGCGGATGCTACGCCGTGCAACTCCAGCGGAAGCGCGACGTTCGCGGCCACCGAGCGCCACGGCAAAAGCCCGGCCTGCTGAAAGGCGATGCCGTAGTCCTGATCGAGCCGAGCCTGCGTCGCCGTCTTACCGAACACCGTGAGCTCGCCAGACGTGGGATCGTCAAGATCGGCAATCAAGCGCATGAGGGTCGACTTGCCACACCCCGACGGGCCAATGAGCGAAACGAACTCGCCAGCCTGAACCGTGAGGTCGATGTTCTCGAGCGCATGCACGATGCCGGTCGCGGTCTGAAACTGTTTGTTGACTCCGCGCACCTGCACGGCAGCGGCATCCGCTGTCATGCTGGCGCCGAGGTTGATGGCGGAAGTAGTGGTCGGGATCTGGTCGCTCATGCGGCCTCCTCGGTTCGTCTATAGTCCTTGAGAATTACGCCGAGCAGCGCCACCGAGCCGGCAGCCACGAGCCCAAGCACGATGGCGCCGAAGATCGGTCCCCACGCTTTGGAAGGGTCACCCGATGCTTGACCGGCGAATTGAATAAGCAGGCGCCCGATGCCGCCTTGAAGTCCCGTCGACACTTCGGCAACAACAGCGCCAATGACGGCGTTCGCCGCACCAAGGCGAAGCGCAGGCAGAAGATAGGGAACGGATGCCGGGAGCCGCAACCTCAGCAGTGTCGGCCAGTATCCCGAAGCGTAGGTTTCAAACAGTTCAACGTGGATGCGGTCAGGAGACTGCAGCCCCTTGAGCGCACCGACCGTAATCGGGAAGAACGCGAGGTAGCTCGCAATGAGCGCCACCGACATCCAGTCTTGCCACTCGAACGAGCCGATCTCGACGCGGGAGCCCCAGCTCTTCACCACGGGGGCGAAGGCGATGAGCGGTACGGTCTGGCTGATGACGATCCACGGCAGCAGTCCGAATTCGGCGAGGCGCCAGCGCTGCATGAGGAGCGCGAAGGCGATGCCCACGATCACTCCTACCGCCCAGCCCGCGGCGGCGATGCCGAGCGTGGTGAGAGCGGCGAGCGCAACGACGGCCCAGAGGGGAAGTGCACCGTCGGCGCGCGTAACCGGCTCAGCCAACCGCACCATCATGTCCCAGAGGTGCGGCATGGCCAGGTCGGTCGTGCGCGGGAGCACGCGGAGTTCACCAATCAGCACACCGTTGTCTGGACCGAAGAACTTGTAGCCCTCCCAGATCAGCGCGATCAGAAGCACACCAGCAATACCCCAGCCGAAACCACTGAGCAGACGCTCGCGCCCAGGCATGGCCATCGATGCTGACGAGTTCGAGACGTGGACGGCACTCCCCCCACGTTTGTCGTTGCGGGTTGCCGTCATCGGGTTAGGCCTTCGCCGTCACGGTATCGGTCAGGGCGGGAATTACTGTTTCGCCATAGACCCGCAGCGTTTCCTCTTTATTGTCGTGCTGCAGGTAGCCAGCAAACTGGTCAACGCCGAGCGCCCGCAGTTTCTCGAGTTTCTCGATGTGTTGCTCAGCGGTTCCCATGAGGCAGAACCGGTCGACAATCTCGTCGGGCACGAACGCGGCGTGCGAGTTGCCCGCCCGACCGTGCTCGTTGTAGTCGTAGCCTTCGCGTTCCTTGATGTAATCGGTGAGTGCTTTCGGCACAGAACCATCGGCCCCATACTTCTTCACGATGTCGGCGACGTGATTGCCGACCATTCCACCAAACCAGCGGCACTGGTCGCGCATGTGCTCCCAATCGTCACCGATGTACATGGGTGCGGCGACACAGAACTTGATCGACATCGGGTCGCGACCAACCGCCTCAGCAGCGTCACGCACTTTCTTGATCATCCACTCGGCGATGTCGACGTCGGCAAGCTGCAGGATGAACCCGTCGCCAACTTCCCCGGTGAGCTTGAGCGCGAGCGGGCCATACGCGGCAACCCACACTTCGAGCTCCGAGCCTGTGCTCCACGGAAACTGCAATTGTGCTCCGGCGTGCTCGACCGAGCGCGAGTTCGCGAGTTCGCGGATGACGTGAATCGACTCGCGAAGATCCTTCAGCGTTGTCGGTTTGCCGTTCGTGACGCGCACGGCAGAGTCACCACGACCAATGCCGCAAATGGTGCGGTTGCCGTACATCTCATTGAGTGTTGCGTAGGTGGATGCCGTCACTGTCCAGTCGCGAGTGGCCGGGTTTGTCACCATGGGGCCGATCGTGATCTTTCGAGTCTCGGCGAGAATCTGGCTGTAAATCACGTAAGGCTCTTGCCACAAAATGTGGGAATCGAACGTCCACACATGGCTGAAGCCGTGTGCCTCAGCAAGCTTGGCGAGCTGAACTGTTCGCGCTGCTGGCGGGTTGGTCTGAAGTACTGCTCCGAAATCCATGGTGCTCCTCGTTCGCGTGGAAGGTAGGCCAAGGCAGCATCCGTCGGTCATTGCCGAACGGATGCCGCACTTCAACCGTTTAGGTGAGGTACTGGGTGAGGCCACGCTTCATGAAGCGGCCATCACCCTTCGAACCGAGGTACTGATCGTTGTCCACAATGACCTTGCCACGGGAGAGAACGGTGTCGACGTGCCCGTCGATTTCGAAGCCTTCCCAGGCAGCGTGGTCCATGTTCATGTGGTGCTTCTTGCCCGTTGGCTTGCCGTTTTCGTCGACCGGCATACCGATCGAGGTGTGGCCGTTGGGGTCGTAGACGACGATGTCGGCATCGGCACCGGGCTGGATGACGCCCTTACGGCCATAGATTCCGAACATTCGAGCGGGGGTGGTGCTCGTTAGTTCAACCCAGCGTTCGAGAGTGATTTCTCCCGTGACAACGCCTTGGTACATGAGGTCCATACGGTGCTCGACCGTTCCCATGCCGTTGGGGATCTTGCGGAAGTCCGCGAGGCCCAACTCTTTTTGGTCTTTCATGCAGAACGGGCAGTGGTCGGTGGAGACCATTTGCACATCGTTCGTACGCAGCGACTGCCACATGGCATCCTGATGGCCCTCTTCGCGCGAACGCAACGGAGTCGAGCACACCCACTTGGCGCCTTCGAAGTGGCCGTACTGCTCGCTCTGAGCACCCAGCTGTTCTTCGAGGCTCAAGTACAGGTACTGCGGGCAGGTCTCAGCAAACACGTTCTGGCCGCGGTCGCGAGCGCCGGCGATCTGTTCGACCGCTTGCTTCGCACTGACGTGAACGATGTAGAGCGGAGCACCGGTGAGCTTGGCGAGCATGATCGCGCGATGCGTCGCCTCCTCTTCCATCTCCCAGGCGCGAGCGACACCGTGATAGTACGGGTCAGTTTTGCCCTGCTCCACGAGCTGCTCAGCGAGAACGTCGATAACCGGGCCGTTCTCGGCGTGCATCATCGTCATGAGGCCGGTGTCGCGGGACACCTGCATGGCCTTCAGAATCTGAGCGTCATCCGAATAGAAAACGCCCGGATACGCCATGAACATCTTGAAGCTCGTGATGCCCTCGTCGGGCAGCTTCGCCATGGCCTTCAGCGAATCAGGCGTAACGTCACCAACGATCTGGTGAAAGCCGTAGTCGATCGCACAGTTGCCGGATGCCTTGCCGTGCCACGCTGCGAGAGAATCCTCGATGCGCTCGCCAAAGGTCTGCACCGCGAAGTCGATGATCGCGGTCGTGCCGCCCCACGCCGCAGCGCGAGTGCCCGTCTCGAACGTGTCGATTGCCGCGGTGCCACCGAAGGGCAGCTCCATGTGGGTGTGCGCATCGATGCCGCCGGGAATGACGTACTTTCCCGTGGCATCAATAACGGTGTCGACGGATGCCGCAACATCCGTTCCAAACAGCGTGCTGCCGGGTGACAGCACAGCCTTGATTACTTCGCCGTCGATCAGGACGTCGGCTGGGGCTCGGCCCGTTGAGCTGACGACTGTTCCGCCGGAGATAAGAGTGGTGGCCATGATTCGCTCCTCTTGCTTGTCGTGTGCCTGTTTTCCCCGGGCGCGTAGACAGCCCGGGGCTGACGTTATGGCTTCGGAATCGAGGTGTACGAGTCCGGACGACGGTCACGGTAGAACTGCCAGTCGTCACGCATCTGGCGAACCAGGTCCATGTCGAGGTCGCGAATCATGATTTCTTCGTCGGTGCCCGATCCGCGCTCTCCCACAAAATTGCCGCGCGGGTCGATCACTTGGCTCGTGCCGTAGAAGTCGACAGCAAGGTCACCGTATTCGTTGTCTTCGCGGCCAACGCGGTTGGGCTGAAGCACAAAGTAGCCATTGGCGACCGCAGCGGCGGGGCCTTCGACCTCCCAGAGACGATTGGAGAGCCCGGGCTTGGTGGCGTTCGGGTTGAACACAATCTCGGCACCGTTGAGACCAAGTTCGCGCCAGCCCTCGGGGAAGTGTCGGTCGTAGCAAATGTAGAGGCCGATGGGGCCAACCGCGGTATTGAAAACGGGGTACCCCATGTTGCCGGGACGGAAGTAGAACTTCTCCCAGAACCGGTCGAGATGAGGAATGTGGTGCTTACGGTACGAACCGAGGTTGGTGCCGTCGGAGTCCACGACCACTGCGGTGTTGTAGTAAACCCCGGTCATGGCCTCTTCGTAGATTGGCAAGATCATGACCATGTCGAGTTCTTTGGCGAGTGCTTGAAAACGCTGCACGATGGGGCCATCAGCGGGCTCGGCGTAGGCGTAATACTTTTTGTCTTCGGTGATTCCAAAATACGGGCCGTAAAACAATTCTTGGAAGCAAATGACTTGAGCGCCCTGCTCTTTGGCATCCCGAGCGAATTGCTCGTGCTTCTGGATCATCGACTCCTTGTCGCCTGTCCACGTGGTTTGAGTGATCGCTGCGCGAACTGTCGTCATGGTGCCTCCTGCGTTATGTGGCGTCGTTGTCTGCGGCGAAAAGCCGAGAGAATGACGCGCTCACGGGAACTATCCCCGTGCCATCATTCTCAGGGTTCATCGTTTCAATCGTGTTGTGCCTATATGACGTTGTGGTTACTCATCATGTCCCTGTGTCAGCAAAGAGGCAATGCTCATTTGTGCTGATGAGACCATATTGCCCAAAATTGTCTATGCGACTTGGGCATATTGCTGAATGACCCTAGGAAGAACGCTCAGACGTCCACACCGGGCGCACAATTGGCCTCGAAATTTGGAGAGGTCGCTGGGGAGTAGCGAACGTCGTCGTGACATCGCTCGCGTACATGACCGAATCCGGCGCGCGGTCAGCGAGGCCCTCAAACCCGGCCTCCGCCAGCAGCCCGTCGTCAAGGTGCACCAGTTCAGCGGGCTGCAAGGGCCACGGCTCGTGGTGGTTGCGACAGTAGATAGTGCGTCCACGGTAGGTCTCGTGAAACGCCCACCGCGCAGTCAGAAACGTCGCAAGCGGGTCAGCCGCGAGCGCAACGCTCGCCGCCGGATCGTCCACGGGACGCACAATGATGTGGGATGCCGCATCCGGCCGGCCATGCCGTTTCGTCTTGTAGGCAACCTGTCCTTCTCGCTGCCCGATCTTCATCGATGCCCACTGATAGGGCAGCCCAAAAGCTGCTCTGGCGGTGAGTACTGGAATCAGGTGCGATGCCTCGAGGGACAGAAAAACAACGCCTCGCCGGCCCTTGTCATCGACAGAATAGAGCCGCACGTTGACTTCGGGAAAATCACCGAGCCACGGGATGCGGGGCCCACCGAAGAAGGAACTGTGCGACATCTGAAAAGCTATGAGCCCCACCCACGTGCTGCCGTTGAGGGTATCCGGGCGGCAGCCTGCTGGCATGAACGGTGCGACGAGCGCGGGGTCTACTTTCCAGTGCAGAAACGAGACTTCGCTCCAGCGTTGTCGAAGAATGGCTGGGCCGCCGAGCGGTGGTGCTTCACGGAACATCAGCGCGCCTTTCGCGGGGTTGCTGGGAGCTCACGCGATGGCCTTGTCATTAGCGTGGCAGCTGGTTATCGCGGCGAACGAACGGCCGCCAGAGCACGACCTGGTCGGTGCGTTCGGCTCTCGTTCCGGCCTTGAGGGAGATCACTTCGCCCGCTTGACCAGCGGCGAAGACGCGGCGACCCGGCCTGGCGAGAAGCTCGTCGGCGAGCGCCGCTTCGAGTTCGCGAACGCGCGAGCTGAGCTCCGTCACCGTGTTTTCTAGATCGAGAATCCGCTTGATGCCTTCGAGGTTGAGGCCTTCGGCGCTGAGCGCCGCAATTTCACGCAACTGCATAACGTCGCGCATAGAGTAACGCCGCGACCGACCGCTGGTTCTCGTGGGAGACACGAGACCCAGACGGTCGTACTGTCGCAGCGTCTGCGGATGCATGCCTGCCAACTCTGCCGCAACGGCAATAGCGAAGGCGGGCGTGAACTCATCCATGGTTATTAGCTCCTGGCTCTGGCAATCAGTTCGTCCCGCGGGTTTTCTGCGGGCATCGCTTCTGCAAAGGCCTCGAGGTGCGCAAGCGCAGCTTCCGGGATGCGGTTGGGCACCGCCACTTGCACTTCGGCAAGCAGGTCTCCCGTTGCTTTCGCTGTCGCGACTCCGCGACCCTTTACCCGCAATACTCGCCCGCTCGGGGTGCCAGGGGCAACCTTCAGTTTCACGGGAGCGCCACCGAGCGTGGGAACCTCGATGGTGGCGCCGAGCACTGCTTCCACAAACGTGACGGGGACAACAACACGAATGTTGTTGCCGTCTCGTTCGAATACCGGATGCTTACGCACGGTCACCGTCAAAACCAAGTCGCCAGCCGGGCCGCCATTGGGGCTCGGCTCACCTTTACCTTTGAGGCGGATCTTCTGACCGTCGCTGACTCCCGCAGGAACCTTGACGTTCATCGGACGACCGCCTGCTGGTTGGAGCTTGATCGTTTCGCCGTTGATCGCTGTCGCGAAGTCGAGCGTTGTGTTCGCCGCCAGGTCACGGCCCTTGGCGGGGCCACCCCGGAAGCCGGGACCGCCGCCAGGGCCGCCCGGCCCACCGAACATGCCACCGAGGAGATCTTCGAAGCTCGCGCTCGACTGACCGCCGCCGTAACTCTGACCGCCGCCACCGAACATGCCACCAAAGACATCTTCGAAGCCGCCGGCTTGGCCGCCCGCTTGGAAGCGGGCGCCCGAGCCCATGGCACGAACCTGATCGTATTCGCGACGCATTTCAGGATCAGAAAGCACGGAATGTGCTTCGCTGATTTCCTTGAAACGCGCCTCAGCTTTCGGATCACCCGGGTTGGAGTCCGGGTGGAACTGGCGCGCGAGTTTGCGATAGGTCTTCTTCAAATCAGCTTCGGAGACATCCTTTGATACACCGAGCACTGCATAAAAGTCCTTATCGAACCAATCTTGGCTAGCCACTACACGCCACCCCCGACTTATTCAGTAGGGCCAGAGACTGCAACCTTCGCGGCACGCACAACGCGCTCACCAAGAATGTAGCCAGGCTCGATGACGTCGGCGATCGTGTTCTCGGTTGCATCCGGGTCGTTCAAGTGCACAACGGCCTCGTGAAAAGCGGGATCGAACGCTTCGCCCTTTTCACCGATCTTGCGCAGCCCAAACCGCTCGAAGCTGGAGTTGATCTTCTGAGCGACCAGTGCCAAAGGCGATCCCTCAATGATGTCGCCGTGCTTGTCGGCACGGTCGAGGTCATCAAGAGCCGGCAGCATCGACCGGACAACATCCGCAATCACGCTTTCGCGGTTAGCGACCCGATCCCGCTCAACGCGAGTTCGGAAGTTCACCAGCTCAGCCTGCGCACGAAGCATCTGATCGCGCATCTCGGCGACGAGGTCTCGACTTGCTTCCTCAAGAAGACGTTGGTCTTCTTCGCTCAGCTCGTCGGGAGCCTTATCGGCACCTGCAGCAGGCTGTTCACCAGCGTCAGCAGATTCGTCAGAAGCATCCGCAGCCTCATCAGCAGCGGGCTGCCCCTCGGCTGCCGCAGATTCCTCTGTAGCAGCCGAGTCGGCCGCACGAATGTCGCCGGTTTCCGGATCGACGCGACGTTTGTCGCGGATCACCGGCTCCTGGTTGTCGTCGTGGTCCTTGTTTTTGTCAGACATCTACTTCTTGTCCGAGTCAGCTTCGTCTTCGTCAACAACTTCTGCGTCGACGATGTCTTCATCCGAGCTCTCGCTCGCAGCTGCATCGTCGCCCTCTGCAGCAGCCTCAGGGTTTTCTTCCTGGTGCTTGTAGATTGCTTCACCGAGCTTCTGCTGGCTTTCGCTGAGCTTGTCGAACGCGGTCTTGACCGCGGCTTCATCGTCGCCAGCGAGTGCCGTGTTGAGCGCGTCGACATCGGCCTGAACCTCGGTCTTGACGTCTTCTGGCAGCTTCTCTGCGTTGTCGGTGATGAGCTTTCCGGTGGAGTATGCGAGCTGTTCAGCGTTGTTGCGGACTTCAGCAGCCTCGCGACGTGCCTTGTCTTCTGCAGCGTGCTCTTCACCTTCGCGAACCATACGCTCGATGTCTTCCTTCGAGAGGCTCGAGCCACCCGTGATCGTCATCGACTGCTCCTTGCCAGTGCCCTTATCCTTAGCGGATACGTGCACGATGCCGTTGGCGTCGATGTCGAAGGTGACCTCAACCTGCGGGATTCCGCGAGGCGCCGGCGCGATGCCGGTGAGCTCGAAGGTACCGAGGTTCTTGTTGTCGCGAGTGAACTCACGCTCACCCTGGAAGACCTGAATCGACACGGACGGCTGGTTGTCATCCGCAGTGGTGAAGGTCTCGCTGCGCTTGGTCGGGATTGCCGTGTTGCGGTCGATGAGCTTGGTCATCATTCCGCCCTTGGTCTCGATACCGAGGCTCAACGGGGTGACGTCGATGAGGAGAACGTCCTTGCGCTCACCCTTCAAGACACCAGCCTGAAGTGCTGCGCCGACTGCGACAACCTCGTCAGGGTTCACGCCCTTGTTGGGTTCCTTGCCACCGGTGAGCTTCTTGACGAGCTCGACAACGGCGGGCATACGGGTTGATCCACCCACGAGAACGACGTGCGCCACGTCAGCAAGCTTGACGCCTGCCTCCTTGATGACGTCGTTGAAGGGCTTCTGCACGCGCTCGAGCAGGTCAGCGGTCAGCTCTTCGAACTTGGCGCGTGACAGCGTCTCGTCGAGGTTGGCCGGACCATTTTCGGTGAGCGAGAGGTACGGAAGCTGGATGCTTGCCGACATCTGCGACGAGAGTTCTTTCTTAGCCTGCTCAGCAGCTTCCTTGAGGCGCTGCTTAGCGATCTTGTCTCCAGAAACGTCGACACCCGTCGAGTCCTTGAAGCGCTGGATCAGGTAGTCAACAACGCGGGCATCCCAGTCGTCTCCACCGAGGCGGTTGTCGCCCGAAGTGGACTTCACCTGAATGGTCGAGAAGTCGTCATCCTTGCCCACTTCGAGCAACGAAACGTCGAACGTTCCGCCACCGAGGTCGAAGACCAGGATGAGCTCGTCTTCCTTGCCCTTGTCGAGGCCGTACGCGAGCGCAGCAGCGGTGGGCTCGTTGATGATGCGCAGAACGTTGAGGCCCGCGATCTCACCGGCTTCCTTCGTTGCCTGACGCTCAGCGTCGTTGAAGTATGCGGGAACCGTGATTACGGCGTCGGTGACGTCTTCACCCAGGTACTGCTCGGCGTCGCGCTTGAGCTTGGCAAGCGTACGAGCGGAGATTTCCTGCGGGGTGTACTTCTTGTCGTCGATCTTGACGGTCCAGTCAGTGCCGATGTGGCGCTTGACGGAAGCAATGGTGCGGTCAACGTTCGTGACGGCCTGACGCTTGGCGGTTTCACCAACGAGGACTTCGCCATCCTTGGTGAATGCGACGACGGATGGCGTGGTGCGCATACCTTCGGCGTTTGCGATGACGGTGGGTTCTCCACCTTCGAGAACGGAAACAACGGAGTTCGTGGTTCCGAGGTCAATACCTACTGCTCGAGCCATGTGCTCTTACTCCTTTAAGCGTTTGGGTTTGCGAACTTGAGTCGCGATGTATCAAGTTTGCTCCTGCCCGCGTCGAGAGTCAAGCTCAGTAGCTGAAAGTTGAGTGTGTGTGACTCAAGGTGGCTGGAGGGTATTCGCTCGGGGCCCCGGCACTCTTCCCTCACCGAAGAAACGAAGCAACTAGCGAGAACTTGCGGCGCGAACAGCACCCATTGTTTACCGCACACCACTAACCTGTTCGCATGACGGACAAGACTGGCGACAACGACGCCCCCGGCACTCCTGCTGTTCCTCGGGTCTCGAACACGCGCGCGATCGGCACCGTGGGGCAAGGCCTCATCACGGATGCCGCAATACCCAAGCGTCGAGTGCGAGCCTGGGCCCTGTGGGACTGGGGGTCCGCTGCATTCAATGCCGTCGTCACCACCTTCGTATTCAGCACCTACCTCGCCAGCGGCCTCTTCATCGACCCCGAGATCGTTGCCGCCGCCGGTGACGACGAGAAGAACCCGGCACTCGTTCTCGCGAAAGCTGGCAACACCACGGTGATCTCTGGTGCCCTCACCATCGCCGGCATCCTCGTCGCAATTCTGGCGCCCATCCTGGGCCAGCGTTCCGATGGGTCGGGACGCCGCAAGCTGTGGCTCGCGATCAACACTGGCCTCGTCGTACTGGCCATGGGCGCCATGTTCTTCGTCGTGCCCGTTCCCTCCTACATCTACCTCGGCGCGGCACTTCTCGCCGCCGGCAACATCTTCTTCGAGTTCGCGAGCGTCAACTACAACGCCATGCTCGTGCAGGTTTCCACCCCCGCTACCGTCGGCCGTGTTTCGGGCTTCGGCTGGGGCATGGGCTACATCGGCGGCATCGTGCTGCTGATCATCCTGCTCGTGCTGTTCATTCAGGACTTTGGAAGCGAAACCGGCAGCGGCCTGCTGAACGCACCCACCGGCGCTGAAGGTGGCGCTCTCGACATCCGCTTCGCCGTGCTTGCATCAGCAGCCTGGTTCGCGATCTTTGCCATCCCCGTCTTGATTTCGGTTCCCGAGATTCCCGCAGGCGCTCGAGAGAACCGCGTCAATTTCTTTGCGAGCTACCTGAAGCTCTTTCGCACCATCGCCAGCCTCGCCAAGAAGAGTCCTCAAGTGCTCATGTTCTTGCTCGCGAGCGCAGTCTTTCGGGATGGCCTGGCCGCTGTCTTCACGTTCGGCGCCATCATCGCCGCTCAAGTGTTCGGGTTTAGCCCGAGCGAAGTCATCTACTTCGCCGTCGCCGCCAACCTGGTCGCCGGTATCGGAACCTTTATTGGCGGATGGCTCGACGACAAGCTCGGAGCCAAGAATGTGATCATCGGCTCGCTGATCGGTCTCGTACTCGCCGGTCTCGCCGTGCTGTTCATCGGCGACGCCAAGGCAGGGTTCTGGATCGCTGGGCTGTTCCTGACACTCTTCGTCGGGCCGGTGCAGGCCGCGAGCCGTAGCTTCCTCGCCCGCATCACCCCCGTTGGTCGAGAAGGCGAGATCTTCGGCCTTTATGCCACAACGGGTCGCGCCGTCAGCTTCCTCGCCCCCGGACTCTTCACGATCTTCGTATCGATGACCGGCGATACTCGATTCGGCATCATCGGAATCGTGATTGTGCTGCTTGCTGGCCTCGGGCTCATGCTGCCCGTCAAGGCCAAGCAATCGGTCATCGACTAGCAAGGGTGTCGTCTGAAATTCACTGGCAGTAGCCAACTAGGCAAGGGATGCTTGGCACATGACAGAAAACGCCACCACCCCCGCCGCTCGCGCAGAACTACTGCGCTCACTCCACGTGCCAGGAACTCCCCTCATCGTCTCCAACGTGTGGGACGCCATCACCGCGCGCATCGTTGCCGAAGCCCCTGGAGTGCGCGCCCTCGCCACGGCTAGCCACGCGGTGAGCTTCGCGCACGGCGTGGCCGACGGCGAAGGTCTCACCGTCGAGCAAGCGCTCAAAGCCGCATCCATCATCTGCAATGCCGTCGAGATCCCCGTCTCCGTCGACTTCGAGAAAGGCTACGCACCGGATGCCGCCGGCGTGCAAGCCAACGTCGAACGCTTGATCGCGGCGGGAGCATCCGGTCTCAACATCGAAGACAGCTCAGGCCCCGCCAAAGCTCCGCTCTTCGATATCGCCCACGCCACTGCTCGGGTCGCCGCCGCGCGTGCGGCCGGTGACGCTACTGGCGTGCCCGTCGCAATCAATGCCCGCGTTGACGTTCTTGCTGGCGGAGGCGAGTGGGATGACATGGTCGAGCGGGCAAACTCCTACCTTGCTGCAGGCGCGGACTGCATCTTTGTGCTCGGCCTCGGCGACGAAAACATGATTACTCAGGCTATTGAGCAGATCAACGGCCCGATCTCGGTCATTGGCGGAGCTGGCTACGTGCCGTTGACCCGCCTGGCCGAGCTCGGAGTCGCGCGCGTAAGCTTCGGCCCTCGCACTCTCGGCCTGACTCTCTCGCACCTTCAGCAGACCGCCACTCAGTTGACCGCACTCGGCGACTACCCCGACGAACTCGGCTTCGTCTACTAACGGCAATCGCGCTCGGGTGGGCCTTCACTGTGATCTCGCGGGAAGGCCCACCCTCCGCGAGGCAAAAGGAGTAATGTCAGCTCATGGACACGCAACAACCCATCAGCTACTGGGTCAAGCTGGTTGACCGGATCATTGAAGACCTCTTCGCGGTCACGCTCGAAGAGCACGGAATCACTCGCCGACAGTGGCAATTGCTGCTCGTGCTTTCCCAAGGGCCGGCCGGAATCGATCGTCTCGACATCGAAATCGCACCATTCCTGATGCCGAAAAGTGCCGTGACCCCGCCCATGGGCGAAGCCCACACGACATCGCGCGAATCCCTCGACGAACTCGTCGAAAGCGACTGGCTCACCATCAATGGATCGCTGTACACCCTCACCGACCGCGGTCGCAGTGTCGTTGAACGCCTCACGGCCGTAATTGCAGAAGAACGCGCCAAAGCGACCGTGGGAGTTACCACCGAGCAATACCAAACGGCGGTGACCGTGCTCGAAACGATGGCCAAGAATCTGCGAGCTCAGAGCGAAAGCGCTCAGCCTCCGACTCTTTAGCCTGCTCAGGCTGCGTAGGCTGAGCAGGCTGAGCAGGCTGGCTTGGCCGCTCAAGTTACACGGGTCGCGCTCACAGCCCTTGTGGACTAGCGGCTAAACGCCCACCAAATCAGCAGCATCGTCACGAAGAACCCTGTGACGAAATTGAGGGCGAGGAAGTTCTTCCACCCCTTGTTTGCTGACTCGGCTGTGGCATCCGTGATGTTCCAGAATGGCGCACACATTGCCGCATAGGGCAGCACGAGAATAGCGGCGAGCGGGCCAGGGAAGGCCGAGAAGAGCAACAGGATGCCGCCCGCAAGGTAGGCGACGACCGCAAAGCGCGTGGTGGCTCGCGCCCCAATCACCGTTGCGATCGACGAAATATCGGCAGCTCGGTCGGCGACCACATCTTGCACAGCCCCGAAGGCGTGCGAGGCAATCCCCCACAGGAAGAATGCACCCAACACTGCCCACAGTTGCGGCGTGAAGACGGCCCCCGCGAGCACGAGCGCGTAGATGGCTGGCGAGACGAAGTGGGTGCTCGACGTCAACGAGTCGAGGAACGGACGCTCCTTGAACCTCAACCCCTTCGCCGAATAGGCAACAACGGCAAACATGCTGATAAGCAGCACGAGCCACGAAAGAGGGTTGCCGACGATGACGAGATAGACGAGGAACGGGATCGTTGTGACGGCGGCGGCGATGAGCGTTGGCCGGTGCATCCGCGGGTCAAGAAGCGCGCCCTCAACTCCGCCCTTGCGCGGGTTGCGCAAGTCAGATTCGTAGTCGAAGACGTCATTGATGCCGTACATCGCCAAGTTGTAAGGCACCAAGAAGAAGACCGTGCCGAGCACAAAGGTGAGGTCGATCACGCCGGCGGTCAGATAGTACGCCGCCGCAAAAGGAAAGGCAGTGTTAACCCAGCTCAAAGGGCGCGAGGAAAGAAACAGGTCCTTAAGCATGGCGATCCTCCGAGGCAGCCCGGATGCTCGAGCCAGGGTCAGTGCTCGCGTTCGGGCCAGCCGCACGCGCGGGGGTTCGCGGCCCGAGCAGCGCCCACAGGCACGGCAGGGCAACGACGGCCGCGACGGCATACGCGAAGTCTTCGAGCGGAGCGACACCGATGAAAGCACCGCTGATGGCATCCGCGCTGTACCCCACGAGGCCGACCGAGATCATGACGTTGTCGAAGACAGCAGTCATCACCAACAGAATGCCCATCGTGATCGCAATGGCGCGCCACTGCGGCGAGCGCCGACGCACAACGACGACAATCGCGAGCACCGCCACGAGCGCCAAGAAGACGGCGTTGAGAAGCCAATAGGTCATGCCGTGCTCCTCTCAGAGTCGCTGCGGGGCTCCCGAGTGAGCGCGCCGTAGACGTTCATGGTGAGGTAGCAGAGCAGCGTGAGGAAGAAGACTTCTTCGAGCGGAACCTCGGGAGCCACGAGCAGCCCTGTCATGAACTCGGTCTCTCCTCGAAAGAAGATGCCGAGCCCGACACCGAACAGATCCCACACGAGAAAGAACAGCACCCCGACGGGAAGCACGATGCGCGCGCGCCGAGCATCCCTCCAGAAGAAGAGACCAAACCGACGATCGAGCACCACCATGCCGGTGAGAGAAACCAGCAGCGCGAGCAGGTAGAGAACGATCACGGCCACGGCTTCGGTTGGGGCGCGGCGACGGGAGTAAGCGGCTCCGCGAGCGGGCCAGCGGAAGTATCGCCGCGCAGCCGCTTGACGAGCACTTCGGCACTGATCAGACACATCGGCAAACCAATGCCCGGGATGGTTGACCCGCCCACGTAGTAGAGCCCCTTCACCTTCTTGCTCACATTGCCTGCGCGGAAGAATGCACTCTGCTTAAGAGTGTGGGCTGGGCCTAGCGCCGTGCCACGCCACGCGTTGAGTTCGTCAGCAAAGTTGCCAGGGCCGACAGTGCGACGCACAGTCACGCGTTCGGCGAGATCAGGGATGCCCGTCCAGTCGCTGATCTGAGCGATCACCTTGTCAGCGAGCCGTTCAATGCGTGGATCGCCGTCGCCGTCAATCTCCCCGCTGCCGATCGAGGGGTCTGCCGGGATGGGCACGAGCACGAACACGTTTTCGTAACCCTCGGGAGCTACGTTCGGGTCAACGCCACTCGGCTTGCAAATGTAGAGCGATGCTGGTTCCGGCACGGTCGGCTCGTGGCCAAAGATGGCCTCGAAGCCCTCTTGCCAGTCCTTCATGAAAAGCAACGTGTGGTGCTCAAGCTCCGGCAGTTCACCCTTGACGCCCAAGTACAAGAGGAGCGCACTCGGGCCAGGGATCTTCTTCTGCCAGTACTCGGCAGGGTAGGTCTGCTCGCTGGGCTCGAGCATCGTCGTTTCGGTGTGGTGAAGATCGGCGGCCGAGACGACAGTGTCGGCGGTCAGCGTGTGCGACGTGCCCGCGGCATCCGTGTATTCGACTCCGGTCGCGACACCATCAACCGTCACGATGCGTGTCACCTTCGAATCGGTGCGGATGTCGACACCAGCCGTGCGCGCGATGTCGGCAATGCTTTCGATCACCCGGGTGAAACCGCCCATCGGATAGAGCACTCCATCCGACAGATCGAGGTGGCTCATGAGGTGGTACATGCTCGGGGTGAGATACGGCGAGGAGCCCAAGAACACGGCGGGGTAGCCGAGCACTTTGCGCAATCGGTCGTCTTTGACAGTGCGAGCGACCAGCTTCGACAGGGGCTCAATGAGCAAGCGGATGAAGCGCGCGGCCTTCGCGAGCACCTCTTTTGTCGCGCTCGTGCGCAGGTCAGCAAAGCTCGTATACAGAAAGTACTTCTTGGCGAGCTCATAAGTGTCTTCGGCCGAGGCCAAGTACTTGCGCATGCGGGCGCCAGAACCTGGCTCAATGCTCTCGAACAGCGCAAGGTTTTCTTCGAGGTCGGTAGAAATATCGAGGGTTTCTTTCTCGCCCTCAAAGTAGACGCGGTAACCAGGATCGAGAGTTACCAGAGAGAGCTGTTCAGCGGCGCTCGTGCCCATGAGCTTGTAGAAGTGATCAAACACCTCCGGCATCAAATACCACGACGGCCCCGTGTCGAAACGAAAACCGTCATGTTCCCACGAACCAGCGCGACCGCCCACCTCGGGCCGCCCCTCCAGAAGCGTGACAGAGTGACCCTCCTTCGCGAGCAAAGCCGCACTCGCAAGCCCGGCAATACCGCCACCAATTACAACAACGTCACTCATGGTCGAGGGGTCACTCCCATCGCAGCAGCCGCAGCCAACCGCAGTTTTACAGCATCTGGAACCCGCACCCGAGTCTTCACCAATTCGCTTACCGGAGTTGCCCGGATGCGCTTGGAGAGTTGGGCAAAGAGAGAGTGCGCGAGCGCAACAGCTTTCTTGCTGCTCGCCGGCAATTCGGCGCCGATGGCGGCATCCCGCAGATCGGCATCAAGGTCGTCGAGCAGCCGGATCTTCTCGGCTTCGGTGAACGACGCGACATCGATGCCGGGGAAGTAGCTGCGCCCGAGGGTCTCGAAGTCGTCGGCAAGGTCGCGCAAGAAGTTGACCTTCTGAAAGGCGGCGCCGAGCGCTTGTGCGCCGTGCTCAAACTTGGCGCGCTGCTCGTCGCTGACATCGTGGCCATGCAAGAAGGCACACAGGCACATGAGCCCAACGACTTCGGCAGAACCATAGACGTAACGCTCAAAGCTCTCTTGATCGTGCTCTTTCTCACTGAGATCCATGCGCATTGATTCAAAAAAGGGAGCCGTGAGCTCCGCACCGAACGACACCTCTCGGGCCGTCAGCGCAAAGGCGTGCACGATGAGGTTTGAGCTAAAACCCTGCTCAATCGCGAGTTCCGTCTCGCGCTCAAGTTCGTTCAGTTGGCGAGTCGTCGCAAGCAGGTCGAGGCCGGCCTCTTCTGCACCACCGTCGACGATCTCATCAGCCACGCGGACGAGCGCGTAAATGTTCTCAACGTGCTGACGAACATCCGCACCCAGAAACCGGGATGCCGCAGAAAACGAGGTGGAATAGCTGCGGATAACAATGCTGGCCGCGTCTTCGGCGACCCGGTCATACAGCGCCAGGCGCGCACTCACGCGCGCCAGCTCCCCGCAGGCTCAGACACATTGGTTAGGCTGAGTGCGAGCCGACACATGAGGTGCGGCATTTCGTTTCGTTCCACCTAGGCAGACTATCGCGATCATGACTGAAATCCCTGAGCAGGTCGTACTTCTCTCCGATACCGGCGACCACATCGGCGTCGCCGATAAAGCCCTCGTGCACACGACAGACACCGCACTCCATCTCGCGTTCTCCTGCCATGTCTACAACGCTGCGGGAGAAGTACTTGTGACTCGTCGCGCGCTGTCGAAGCTCACGTGGCCCGGCGTCTGGACGAACTCGTTCTGCGGGCATCCGGCTCCCGGCGAAGACATGACCGACGCGATCATCCGTCGTGCCAAGCATGAGCTCGGAATCACCGTCAGTGACGTGCAACTGGTGCTGCCCGACTTCCGTTACCGCGCTGTCGATTCATCCGGAATCGTCGAGAACGAGATTTGCCCCGTGTACCGCGCCGTGACAACGGATGCCGCAGCCCCCAACCCTGACGAAGTCGACGAGTTCGACTGGGTTGACCCCCGATCGCTGCACACCGCCGTGGCCGCAACCCCGTTCGCGTTTAGTCCGTGGCTCGGCTGGCAGTTGGAGCAACTAGACGCTCAGCGCTAGGCGGCAAGCGCAAGAAGCTAGAGCTCGCGCTTCGAAGCAGCTCTCTTTCTGGCTCGCTACGCCGCAGCGAACTAACCCCCGAGAGAACCCGCATCGTTCGACCGCACATCGGTGCGGTGGAAGTTCTGGAAGCTGCGACTGGCGGTCGGCCCACGCTGGCCTTGGTAGCGCGAGCCGTATTGGCCCGAGCCGTAGGGCGATTCCACGGGTGAGCTGGTCTTGATGAAGCAGAGTTGGCCAATCTTCATCCCCGGCCACAGCTTGATGGGAAGCGTCGCGACGTTGCTGAGTTCCAGAGTGACGTGTCCCGAGAAGCCAGGGTCAACGAAACCGGCAGTTGAGTGGGTGAGAAGGCCGAGGCGTCCGAGCGAACTTTTGCCTTCAAGGCGAGCCGCGACATCGTCGGGCAGCGTCACGAGCTCGAACGTGGAACCGAGCACGAATTCACCGGGGTGGAGGATGAACGGCTGGTCGGCATCCACCTCAAGAAGATGAGTGAGGTCTGGCTGGTCTTCTGAAGGATCAATGTACGGATACTTGTGGTTGTCGAAGAGACGGAAGAAGCGGTCGAGCCGCACGTCAACACTTGACGGCTGGACCATCTCGAGATCGAGCGGATCAAGGCCGATACGGCCAGAGTCGAGTTCGGCCCGGATGTCGCGATCACTGAGAAGCATGGCCTAAGACTAACCAAATCGCGGCCCGAAAGTGCTCAGATGAGCGAATCTGGGGAGCCGCGAATTTAGGGGCGCCGGGCAGGTTGAGCGAGGGCGATGCGCGAGGCCGCGACATCCGCCGCTGTCTTCTCAATGAGTTCGTCGAGGGACTCGCATCTGAACATGCCTCGCAGCCATGAGTGCACCGTGAACTCGACCTCGGCTCCGTAAAGGTCGCCATCGAAATCATGAACGAACGCCTCGACCCTGCGATCGGTCACGTCGTCAAATGTCGGGTTGTCTCCGATGCTGATCGTCGCGCCATGCGGCACTGTCGCCGGTGGAAAAGTAACCCAGCAGGCGTAGACGCCATCGACAGGAAGAGCACCGTGATCGATGACCGCGATGTTCGCGGTGGGGAAACCAAGCTCACGCCCGCGCTTGTCACCATGTACAACAGTGCCTCGAAAACTCAGCGTCGCGGGATGCTCCATTAGGCCAACCCTAGCGGCGAGCACAGCACTACCCGTTGCTGGAGAACGTAACGCGGGCGTGTGGCCGCCCACAACACTGAGCACGCTGCCCCGCTAGAGCCCGCGGAATTGGCTGAGGTGGAAGACAAGCGGGGTGACTTCGGGGAAGGCCTCAGAGTTGATGACCTCAAGGGTCACGATCTCGTGGTCGCCGCCATCGAAACTATTGCGGATCTCACACTCAAGCCACAGAGCGGCACCATCCATGTGAATAGCTCCCCCTTCGGTCGCACGCCACGCAATGTCGGCGAAGCGGTCGCCCGTGCGGGAGGCCAGGCTGCGTGCCGTGCTCTCTTGATCGGCACCAAGAACACTGAGGCCGATGCGGGTGGCTCGAGCGAGCACAGGCCAGGTGGCCGAGGTGCGCGCAGGGCACACCGCGACGAGCGGCGGGTCAAGGGAGACAGAGGTGAATGAGTTCACGGCGATACCGGTCGGTTCACCGTCGACGACAGCGGCGAGCGCTACCACACCGGTCGGAAAGAGCGAGAGCGCACGTCGAAGTGCGACCTGGGGGGAAATTTCTTCCGCGGTGGTCTCGAGGGACATGTGCGGACTCCTTTGCTTGAGCTGTTCAACCAGCGACTGCTAGTCAAGTTTGAACATTGGAACATATGTTAGTCATTTTTGATCATATAAACAAGCGACTTTTCCCCCAGTTCCGAGGCTGCTTGCCCTACGATTGGGGGCATGTCGACTACAACTCGCCTGGTCGTGCTCGGCGCTGTAAACCAGTTCCAGCCTGTTCATGGCTACTTTCTGCGCCGCGAACTCATGACCTGGCACATCGATGAGTGGGCCAACATCCAGCCCGGGTCTATCTACAACGCGCTGCGCTCGCTCACGAACGACGGCTACCTCGCCGAAAACGGCACCGAATCTGCTGGCAACCGCCCCGAGCGCACGACCTACCGCATCACCGACGAAGGCGAAGTGGAATTGCTTCGGATGCTTCGCGACACCCTTTGGAACGTCGAGGTCTTCGACACCAAACCCGTCATGGTGCTCACGTCGTTCATGTACGCCCTGCAGCGCGAAGAAGTGCTTGCCGGGCTCGCGCACCGCGTCACCGAAATCGACGCCAGAATTGCCAGCAACACCTACCACATTGGCGATGTCGCAACCTCGACCTCGACTCCCGCCTACGTGCGCGAGATCTTCGAACTGGCTACATCTCGATTGCGCGGTGAGCAACAGTGGGCGCGAGACGTGAGCGAGCGCATCCGTGCCGGCGACTACGTCTTTGCCGGTGAAGATGGCGCCCGCCCCGCTCGAGCCGCTACCGTCTAGTTCTACTCGGTCGCCGAGGTCGCCCGGTAAGCGGCGCCAGGGTGGTCGCTGCGCAGAATCGAGTCATCGGTGCCGAGCAGACGCTCACGCAAGGTTGGTGCGTCATAGCCTTCACCGGCAACGCCGCGCTCTCGCAGAATCGGCAACACTTGCTCAATGAAGTCGATCGTTGAGCTCGGCTGAATCATCGGCGTAAGCAAGAACCCATCAAGGTCAGCACCCTCGGCGAGAGCAATCATCTCGTCTGCGATCTGCTCTGCCGTGCCGACGAAGGGCTTGCTGCGCACGCCATTGCCATGCCACTGCTCGAGAACATCGCCGACCGTCTGGTCGCCGAAGCGTGTCACCTGAGTCTGCGAAAGCTCGGTGTGCAGTTCCTTCATCGGCGTTGCCGGGTCGAAAGATGAGAGGTCGAGACCCGTAAACCAGGCATAGGACGCGACCGCAACATCGGGACTCTCGGTGTCACGCACGGCGTCGTACTTTGCCTGAGCGTCTTCGGCAGTCTCGCCAATGACGCACGTGAATGCCGACATGATCTTGACGGAATCGGCGGCGCGGCCATTCTTCACGGCCTCCTCGCGGATCGACGCAACCTGCTCGGCAACCTTCTCCACCGAACCACCGCCGAGGAAGACTGCTTCGCCATGCTTGCCGCCGAACTCTCGACCCCGCGGGGACGTTCCCGCTTGGAAGAGCACCGGGGTGCCCTGCGGCGAGTATGAGGAGTTTCCATAACCGTGAGACTTAAAGTACGGGCCGTCGTGTTCGATGCGGTGCACCTTGGCAGGATCAGCGAAGCGACCATTCTTGTCGCGCTCGAGCGCGTCACGCTCCCACGCGCCCTCCCACAGCTTGTAAACGACTTCCATGAAATCGTCGGCCATGTCGTAGCGCTCATCGTGCGCCACCATCGGAACACCGAACGCTTGGGAGGCGGTCTCGGCGGTTCCCGTCGTGACGACGTTCCACCCGATGCGCCCACCCGAGAGGTGATCAAGGCTGGCGATGCGTCGAGCAAAAGCATAGGGCTGCTCAAGAAGAGTGGATCCCGTGAGCACGAGACCGAGATTCGTGGTCGTCGAGATCAGGGCTGCGGCCAGAATCGCGGGATCGAGTCGCGGCAAGTCGAGGCCCTCGACCGAGCAGATGTCTGGACGCTCGCCGTTGACATCAGCCCAGCCCCAGGCATCCGCCAAGAACATGAAGTCGAAGCCCGCTTCTTCGCAAATGGTGGTGATCTCGCGCCAGTAATCGAGACGGTCAAACATGTCCCGCTTGTTGTCGGGGTGACGCCACGTCGACGTTCCCGAGTCATTGGCTTGGGGATTCTCAAATAGGCCAAAGCGAAGCTTCTTCATGGTGGAACCTTTCATGGTGGTGAAAAAGTCAGATGGGGGTGAAAAAAGTCAGAGTTGTAGTGGGAAAACGTGCGTGAGGGACGAAAAACTAACGGCCGACGGCGGCTCCATCGCTCCACCACAGAACGCGCTTACGCACGAGGGCGAGGAGAGAAATCAGGATGACTCCCATGACGCAGAGCAGCGCGATGCTGGCCCACGTAACGGGCAAGTTGGCTTGCGCAGCCGCAATGGTCACGAGTGATCCGAGCCCCGCTTGCTGACCGGCGGCAACGAACTCGGCTACCGCCGCACCCACGATGGCGAGCGGCAGAGCAATCCGAAGCCCCGCAAAGACGTAGGGCATTGATCCGGTGAAACGCAGATCGCGGAAGATCTCCCAGCGGCTGGCATGCAGCGTCTTCATCACGTCGAGAGCACGGTCATCCACATCTCGGAGCCCGGCAAGCGAGTTGACGAGCATCGGGAAGAACACGACAAGTGCGGTCACGATGAACTTCGGCGTCATCCCGAAGCCGAACGCGACCACAAGGGCGGGAGCAATTGCGACGATCGGGGTGACCATAACAACGACCACGAGGGGCATGATGGCGCGTTCCATGATCTGAAACTCGGCCATCACGATCGCCAGAATGAAGCCGGCGAGGATGCCCGAGCTCGCGCCAACCACAACCTCAAGACCCGTCACAAGCATGTTTGCCCAGTACGTGTCCGCGTCGTTGATGAGACTCAACCAGACTTGATCGATGGTCGGAATCACATAGGGATTCGCGATCGCGGTGATCTGCCAGAGCGCTGCCGCGAGCACGAAAGTGATGACGGCGGGAGCCCAATTGGCCCAACGGAGGTTGTGCTTGAACTTGGCGGAGGCCAACGGCGAAAAGCGGCGGCCGGTTGCACTCGTTGCCGCCTGAACGGCGAGAGCAGAGGTTTCGGTTGTTGACATGGTGTCCTCGTTCTTGCGGCGCTTAGGCACTCTTTTGTCCCATCACTTGGCGCAGTGTCTCGCGCACGTGACCTTCAAGATCACGGAATTCGTCGGTGGCGTACACGTCGACGGTGCGCGGTCGCGGCAGCGGTACATCGATAATTTCGGCGATATGACCCGGGTGGGCACCCATCACGACGATACGGTCAGAGAGCATGATCGCCTCGGGCACCGAGTGAGTGACGAACATGACCGCTTTGCGGTTCGACTGCCAAAAATCGAGCAAGCCGAGCCGCTGAGCATCACGGTTCATTTCGTCAAGTGCCGAAAATGGCTCGTCCATGAGCAGAACACTCGGGTCGAACACGAAAGCGCGGGCAATAGCTACTCGCTGCTGCATTCCTCCGGAGAGCTGACCTGGGTACTTGTCGAGCGCGGCTCCCAAACCAAAGGATTCCAGAATCTCTCGAGGGTCGCGCAAATTGCGATTCGCATTCGCCTTGGGGTTCACGGTCATAGGCAAACGCACATTGTCGAGCACGGTGCGCCAGGGCAGCAGCGCTGGCGACTGGGGAACGAGACCAATCATCTTGTTCTTGGTCGCGGCTTTCACCGTCATCCCGTCGACCTTCACGGTGCCACTGTCTGCCTCAATGAGGCCAGCAACCGTCTTGAGAAGCGTCGACTTTCCGCAACCACTCGGGCCAATAACGGAGACAAACTCGCCCATCTTGATGGACAGGCTCACGTGGTTGAGCACCAACGTGCGTGCCCCCTCGGGGCCGAAACTCTTGGAGACGTTCTCAATATGAACGCCGGCGTGCGGCTGTGCGGTATCCATAATTTCTACCTGTGTCGTGTTACCGGATGCCGCACCAGGGGTGGAATGGTGCGGCATCCGAGTTGGGTGGTTGGCTAATTTCCCGGCCAGATCAGTTCACCGTCTGCATAGAGATCTGCGACGAGTGTTTGGTCCATCATGTCGGTGATGGGAGGCAGGCTGTCGACGTTGCCGAACTTCTTGACGAGCTCGTACTCGGCTTCCCAGTCAGCGGCAGTCTGGGCTCCGGGGAGACCACTGTTGCTGTCGCGCACCCACTGAGATTCGACGTTCCAGGTACGTTCAAGCTGTTCACGGGGGAATGCTGAACCCTGCCCGTTGTCTTCGGCGAGCTGAGCGATCATGTCGAGGCATTCATCGCTGCTGTCGAGGCAGAACTGCAGTGCGTGCAGCGATGCACGCATGAAGTCAGCCGCAACTTCGCGGTTGGCTGCCAAGAACTCGGAGTTGACCTCCATGACGTTATACGTGCCCTCAACACCAACGTCAGAGGGGAAGAACTCACTGAACGGTAGGCCCTGCGCACGAAGGTTCTCGGGCTGGTTAGAGGCGTACCCCACAATGGCGTCGACCTGGCCGCGAGTTACCACGGTCGGGTCGTAGTTGGTCATCTTGATCAGTTCGACCTTGCTGACATCGACGTCAGCGGCATCCAACATTGCGGATGCGATCGGAGTGAGGTTGATGAAGTAACCGAGCGAACCGCCCTCAAGATCCTTGAGGCTCTTGATCTTCTCGTTCGCAAAGATCGAGAAGGGTGGAGTGTTGCCGTAGGTGGCAACCGCGGTCAGGTTCTTGCTGTTTGCTGCGGCAAGCATCACATCGGATGCCGAACCGAGTGCTGTGAACTCGGCTTGGCCAGAGGAGACGAGCTGTTGCCCGTTTGCTCCCGATGCGTTGATCTCTACGTCGAGGCACAGGGCATCGAAGTAGCCGAGTTCGTCGGCGAGGAATACGTCGAGCTGGCCAGCGCTGGCCGAGTATCCGTATCCAGAGATGTAGGTGATGGTTCCTGCGGCCTTGTTGCGATCACACGCTTCCTGAGAGATCAGGATGTCGGAGTCATCGGGTGTGGATTCTTCTGCTGGGGCTGTGCAGGCGGTCAATGTGAGTGCTGCGACCAAGAGGCCTGCGACGCCGAAGCCCCGCAGTTTCTTGGAATCAAGAGGTGTAGTCACTTGGATCCAGGTTCCTTCCTAGGCCTTATCCGTCATTGGATGGCTAGACAAAACGTACATGATCAAGATTGACTGTGCAAACTTGATTTTCGATCAGTGTGGCCGCCCTAGACGCACCGCGGGCCCAGAGCCTCATCTGCGCCCAGGGTAGACAGATCGTGCGCACAATCGCACACAAACGGTTGCTAACGACGTTAGCGGAGCGCAGGTGTGCGCGGGGGCCGACTAATAGGTGCGAGTGGGGTTAGCTGCGCGCACCGCATCGAGAGCTCGATCCGCAACATCAACGGCAAGATCGGCGCTTGTCGCGTTGACGTAGATCCACAGATCAGCGACAAAGTAGTGCAGGTCGCTGGCGGTGCCCACCATGTTCTCTGAGGTCAGCTCGAGCTCTGTGATCTCGTTGACGGTTTCTCCCATGAAGCCAGCCGCCACAAGCGCTGTCGTGAGGCTCTCCGCATCGGCCTCAGAAATGTCCGTCACCGCGAGAGTGAAGCCACCATCAGATCTCGGTAAACCCCAGATGCAATTCTTCGCAATTGTTGCGTTCGAGGCTGCAACATCAAACTCTGGCGGGTCACCCCGAGGAGGAACCGTGTCCTCCGTAGCCAGAACTTCAGTGTTGGGCGAAAACAAGTCGCGCGCGTCAGTGAGCGGAAGAAGGGTGTCGCAGCCAGGGATGACGAGAGGATCCGGAGTCGGCATCGGTGTCGAGCTCGACGAAGGCGAGGAACTGGGCGGACTAGAGCTCGCTGTCCCCGAAGAGCCAGAGTCGCTCGGCACGCACCCGGCGAGCGCCACAGCCAGCAGAAGCGCGGATGCCGCAGCCCCCGAAGCGCGCCGGTTGATGCCCCCGGCAATCACGGAGTCACGATAGCGCCCACTGTCCATGACAGAAGAGTAGCCCCGCAGGCCACCTGACGGAAGTGAGTAGTTTTTACTGACAAGCCGACCCCGCCCTGCGATCGAGAACACACAAGAGTCGCAGAACAGGGCCGGACACGGGCGGGCACCCTCGGCGGAGATCGACTCTCGGGCGGCCCTGCCCCGATGCTACGAACGGGTGCTCCGTGTTGACTGTGATCGAGCAGGGGGTTCGCTGGATGCGACGGCTCGAGTCATCCCGTGCACCCGGCGCCACTCGACAGCAGCAAACTCCCATGGCGCTCACCTAAAGTGGGCAAATGAGGTATCGCAACGAACCCATCTACACGGCGGCGATCGGTGCTGGACGCGCCATGTTCGGCGCTCTCCGCGTTCGACGCACGGTTATCGGAGCACAGCACTTGCCCGACTCGGGCGGTGCCGTGATTGCGATGACTCATTTCGGCTATCTCGAGTTTGCACTCGTGGAGTGGGCGACATGGCTACACAATCGTCGCCGCATCCGGTTCATGGCGAAAAAGAGCGTGTTCGACAAGCGCATCGTCGGTTCGTTCATGCGGAATATGAAGCACATCCCAGTCGACATGAAGGCTGGTGCCAGTGCTTACGCCGCGGCCGTGAAAGCGCTCAAGTCAGGCGAACTGATCGGCGTCTTCCCTGAAGCTGGAGTGAGCGCATCGTTCACGATTCGCGATTTCAAGACTGGCGCGGCCCGACTTGCTGCAGAAGCCGGCGTTCCTCTCATTCCTCTGGCTCTCTGGGGCGGGCAACGCCTCATGACCAAGAATCGCAAGATTTCCCTGCGCGAACGCAGCAACGTTCCCATCGTGATGGTCGTGGGTGAACCCATCACCGTTACGGCAACGGATGACGCGCTCGAGGCAACCGCACAGCTGAAAAATGCCATGGAAGGTCTGCTCGAAACCGCGCAAAAGTCATACCCCGTAGAGGGCTCCGGCCAGTGGTGGCATCCGCGCCACCTTGGCGGAACCGCTCCCACTCCAGAAGAGGCAGCGGCGGCGGATGCTGCGCGTGACGCACGACGCGCAGAAGCGGCACGCAAGAACGCGTAGGGCTTCCCCAGCGCGTTCTGCAATCAGGTATCCAGCAAGTCATGGCAGCATAAGTCCATGGTTTATGTCGCTGATGATGCCCGTTACGAACCGATGCCCTACCGCCGTGTCGGTCGAAGTGGCCTGAAACTGCCTGCAGTGTCACTGGGCCTCTGGCAGAACTTCGGCAACGACAAGCCCTTGACCAACCAGCGTGCAATTCTGCGTCGCGCTTTCGATCTTGGGGTCACGCACTTCGATCTCGCTAACAACTACGGCCCGCCCGCCGGTTCTGCCGAATCGAATTTCGGTCAGATTCTGCGGGAAGACTTCACGCCCTACCGCGACGAAATGATCATCTCCAGCAAGGCAGGCTACGACATGTGGCCAGGACCCTACGGGGTGATGGGGTCACGCAAGTACTTGCTCGCGAGCCTCGACCAGTCACTGAATCGTCTGGGCCTTGACTACGTCGACATCTTCTACTCCCACCGCGCCGACCCCGACACTCCTCTCGAAGAAACGATGGGGGCGCTGCACACGGCAGTCACGTCGGGGCGTGCACTCTACGCCGGCATCTCAAGCTACTCGCCGGAGCGCACTCGCGAAGCCGTGCGAATCATGCGCGAGCTCGGAACACCACTGCTCATTCACCAGCCTTCCTATTCGATGTTCAACCGGTGGATCGAAGACGGGCTGCTCGACACCGTCGACGAACTTGGCTTGGGCGTGATCGCGTTCTCGCCACTCGCGCAGGGCCTGCTCACTGACCGCTATCTCGGGGAGATTCCCGCAGATTCACGTGCGGCCAAGGGTGGCTCCTTGAAGTCGGGAATGATCAACGACACGACCCTCGGTCATGTCAAGGCGCTCAACGACATCGCCTCCGGCCGCGGACAGTCACTCGCCCAACTTGCGATCTCGTGGGCGCTTCGCGACAACCGAGTCACCTCTGCCCTCATCGGCGCATCAAGCGTGGAGCAACTGGAGCAGAACCTTGCTGCAGTACAGAATCTCGAATTCGAACCTGCAGAGTTGGCGGCGATCGACGAGCATGCCCAGGATGCCGGCATCAACCTCTGGGCTCCATCGAGTGCGGTTTCCTAAACAGCCGCAACACGGCTCAGACCGCGCCGAGCTCCGCTGAAATCTCGCGTGCGACACCGCGCAGCAGAGCAAGGTGCGCCTTGAGCGCATTGAGGTCGGCTACCATCCGAATTGCGGTGATCGAGAGCGCGCCAACGACACCGGCCGGCCCGCGGATGGGCACGGCGATGCAGTTCACGAAGTCTTCGAACTCGCCATCGTCAACCGCCCAGCCGCGCGCAGCGACCGCGGAGAGTTCGGTATCGAGTGCCGCGCGCGAGGTCAACGTTTTTTCGGTGAACTTCTCCCACACCACATCGGCGAGCACGGCATCCCGATCAGCGGACCCCAGCTCGGCCAGGATCACTTTGCCCACACCGCTGCAGTAGGGGCGAACCGGGCTGCCGATGCGCGAATACATGCGCACTCCGCTGGTGTCTTCAATCTTGTCGGCGTACACAATGTTGTGGTCGACGACGGCAGCAAGGTGGATGGTGTTGCCGACGGTGCGGTGCAGTTTCACGAGTCGCTCGTGCGCAATTTCGGCCAGGTCGAAGCTCTCGGATGCTTGGTGAGCGAGAGAAATAAGGTGCAGACCGAGCACATACTCACCACTCGGTCGCTTGCGCACGTAGCCGACCTCTTCGAGGGACTGCAGTTCGCGGAACATCGTGGAGCGGTGCACGCCGAACTCATCCGCAAGCTCGCTCACGCCGGCCGGGTGGCGGGCAATCGAATCGATGATGCGTGCTGCTCGACGAACGCTCTGCGACATCCGGACTCCCTCTAACTACTGCGCGGCTCGATCAGCGGGTCGACGACGCCTGTTGCACTATATGCGACAGTGTTGCACAGAATGCGCAAATGGTCGATAGTGGAGTCGTGCAGACTCCACCGCAACCCGAGATCATCACCATCGGTGAGACGATGGTGCTCATCACGCCCACTGTCGCTGAGTCCCTCGAGACGGCCGAATTGTTCCGGCTCGAAACGGGCGGCGCTGAATCGAACGTTGCCGTTCACCTCAGTGCGCTCGGACACCATGCCGCCTGGGCAGGCCACCTCGGCTCGGACTCTTTTGGGCGACGCGTGGAACGTCAACTTCGCGAGCGCGGTGTCGACACGAGTCTCGCGAAATTCAACTCGGATGCCCCGACCGGTTTTTATTTCAAAGATCCCGGCAACGGAGTGATCTACCATCGCGCAGGGTCTGCCGCATCGGCGATGACACCGGATGATCTCGCCGCTGTGCCCTTCGAGCACGCTGCGATCACACACATTTCGGGCATCACCCCGTCGCTCTCGGCGAGCTGTGCGGCGCTGATCGATTCCGTGCTCGTCCGCGCGAAGAACAGCACTACCGTCGTGAGCTTCGACGTCAACTACCGCGCCGCCCTGTGGCCCGTCGACGTCGCAGGGCCCACCCTGCTCGCTCTCGCTCGTCGCGCCGACATCGTGCTCGTTGGCCGTGATGAAGCTGAAGTGCTGTGGGGCACGAGTACTCCCGAGTCGGTGCGAGAACTGCTGGGCGAGCCCGACATTCTCGTGATCAAAGATGGCGACGTGGGCGCTACCGAATTCGGAAGCGCTGGCCACGTTTTTGTGCCAGCCCACACAGTGAAGGTCGTCGAAGCTGTCGGCGCCGGTGATGCTTTTGCTGCCGGCTACCTCAGCGGCTACCTCACTGGGCTCGGCCCCGAACAGCGCCTGAGCCTCGGTCACGATCGCGCTGCTCTCGTCTTGCAGTCCACGACCGACCTCCCCACTCTCTAACTCGTCCGCATTTGCACTCTTCTGAAAGGCGCACTCCCCATGGCTCAGATCTCTAACGAATCTCTCAACCAGCTCTTCGACGGCCAACCGCTCATGGCGATCCTGCGTGGCTTCGGGGTCGAGCGCAGCGTTTCGCTTGCACGCACTGCGTGGGAGCTCGGCATCGATTCCGTTGAGGTGCCGATCCAGAGCGATGAAGACGTTGAAGCACTGCGCGCTGTTGTTGCGGCCGGCAAGGAGCTGGGCAAATCTGTTGGTGCCGGAACCGTCGTCACCCTCGAACACGTGCGCCAAGCCGCGGATGCCGGAGCCGCCTTCACCGTCAGCCCCGGCTTCGACCTCGACGTTGTTTGCGCCTCCTTCGAAGCGGGCATGCCGCCACTTCCGGGTGTCGCCACCGCGACCGAAGTTCAGACAGCGCAGCGGGCTGGGCTCACGTGGGTGAAGGCCTTCCCGGCATCCATTCTGGGCACGAGCTGGTTCGGAGCAATGCGCGGTTCGTTCCCGAGCATGCGTTTTGTCGCGACCGGAGGAATGGATGCGTCGAACGCTGACGAGTACCTCACAGCTGGCGCCAAAGTGGTCGCGGTCGGGTCGGCGCTCGTCGACGAAACCCAGCTACCTCGGCTCGCCGAGCTGCTGGCGGCGCACCGCTAGCAGCTCACACCATGCGGCTGACTGCCCGGCCATGTTGCGTTAGCGCCCGGGTATCTCCACAGGCTGCAGAGTCGCGCTCTTCGGCTCCCGGTTGTCGCCCGAGGAACGCCCCGTGAGTCGGCGGCCGATCCAGGGGAGCACGTATTCACGCCAGTAGGCCGCAGTGTGGGGGCGAGCGTCATCCGCTGGCCCCTCGTCGGCAGCAAAGTCGGGAACCGGAATCTCTAGTGCCGACAGCACATTGCTCGCAACACGGGCGTGCCCGCGGGCATTGAGGTGCAGCTTGTCGACCGACCAGTAACTCAACTTCGCGAGTTCTTCGTCAGCCCAATTGTTGACAAACGTGACGTTGTCTTTCGACACCCGCTCCATCACCTGCTTCGCCAAACGATCGCCCCGCGTCGACATGAGCGAACCCAAGGGCAAGTGCTTGCTCGGGTTTCCGCCACTGAGCATCAGAACATGGATGCCGTTCGCCGTCGCCGTATCGACGGCGGCGATCAGTTGGTCGGTGATCGAATCCAGCGACACTTTGGGACGCAGAATGTCGTTTCCGCCACCATTGAGGCTCATCAGCTGAGGCCGGAGGGCAACCGCCGCCGCCAACTGCTCTCCCGCGATGGGCGCGAGAAGGCGCCCCCGAATGGCGAGATTCGCATAGGTCACGGGCTCGGGCGAGGCCAGCGCGAGCCCCAACGCGACTTGATCTGCCCAGCCGCGCACCCGACCATCCGGCAGTTCGTCTCCCACGCCTTCGGTAAAACTGTCGCCGATGGCGACATAGCTGGAGAACTGATGGGTCATGCGGTGTCTACCTTCCGAATGGGGAATCAGGGCGCGCCGAGACTACGATCAGTGCGGTTGAGAAAATTAGCCACCAGCCGCAGCTATCATGAATAACTGTCGGTTATATCATTCCACCAGCCTAGCCCTACGATCCTGCAGGCGCTACGACGCGACAGACGCAGCCGCACCCACCCAGTAGCTGCCGCCGGGGAACGAGAACTCGGCGAGCGATGACTCGTGCATTTGGGCCGAGTAACCAGGAGCCATCGGCACCCGATAGGCGCCCTTTTCGACGATGCAGGGGTCAACGAAGTGCTCGTGGAGGTGGTCAACGAACTCGGTAACTCGGTTCTCGAGAGTGCCTGACACCGCAACGTAGTCGAAGATCGACAAGTGCTGCACGAGTTCGCAGAGCCCAACGCCACCGGCGTGGGGGCACACCGGAACACCGAACTTTTTGGCCATCAAGTACACGGCGATGATCTCGTTCGGCCCCGCAAGGCGTGCCGAATCGAGCTGGCAGAAGTCGATCGCTTCGGCCTGGAACATCTGCTTGAAGAGCACCCGGTTCATGCCGTGCTCACCCGTCGCAACGCCAATGGGGGCAACCGCCTTGCGGATAGCAGCGTGACCGAGCACGTCATCCGGGCTTGTCGGTTCTTCAATCCACAGCGGATCAAACTGAGCGAGCGCTTTCACCCAGTCAATGGCCTCGTCGACGTCCCAAACCTGGTTGGCGTCGATCATGAGCTTCGCGTCGGCACCGATCACTTCGCGGGCAATACCGCAGCGACGGATGTCCTCCTCGAGATTCGCACCGACCTTCAGTTTGATGTGGCGGTAGCCGGCATCCACGGCCTCTTGGCAGAGTCGGCGAAGCTTCTCATCGGAGTAGCCCAGCCAGCCAGCACTGGTCGTGTAGCAGGGGTAACCCGACTCGGTGAGTTCGGCGATGCGCTGCTCCTTGGTAGGGGCAAGTTCGCTCAGCATCGCGATGGCGTCTTCTTTGGTGAGCGCGTCAGTGAGGTACTGAAAGTCTGCGGTGTCGACGAGCTGCTCGGGGGTCATGTCCGCGAGCAGACGCCAGAGTGGCTTGTTAGCGCGGCGAGCAGCAAGGTCCCAGACGGCGTTCATCACGGCGGCCATCGCCAAGTGTTCGACACCCTTTTCTGGTCCGAGCCAGCGCAATTGCGAGTCAGACTTCAGCTCGCGGTAAATGCCACCGAGGTTGCCGACAATCTCATCAATATCCCGGCCGACAAGGGGCACTGCGCGCTGTTGAGCTGCGAGAACACAGATGTCATTACCGCGGCCAATCGTGAAAGTGAAGCCGTAGCCCGCGACGCCCTCTTCGTCAGTGCGGAGTACGACATAGGCCGCCGAGTAGTCGCCATCTTTGTTCATTGCATCTGAGCCGTCGGCGGTGAGCGATGTCGGAAAACGAACGTCGTAGACGTCAACGCTGGTGATGGTAGTCATGCTGAAGAGTTCTCCTTGCTCAGAACAGATAAGGGGTGTTGACGCGAGAGTGCGTCAAGATGCGCTGCGGTGCGCTGATTGGCGGTGCAGCTAGTTAGTCACTGTGAAATACCTCGGGAAGCTCTTTCCACCACTCGCCCTCCGCACGATCATCCAGCGGCCGTTGCAGCGGCTCTTGGAGCGCCCACCAGCGTTGCGTTTCGGGGTCGGCTGCGATGGCGGCCTGGTCTGCTTCGTAGTCATCGCCGGTGTACTCGAAGTACGAGAACAGCAGGTCGCCGTGGCGATAGATCGAATAGTTGTGGATGTTGCTGGCCGCGAGCCGTTCGAGGATCGTTGGCCAGACGGCGGCGTGGTACCGCTCGTACTCTTCACGGTTCTCGGGTGGCAGGCCGATTACCTGGGCGACTCGTTTCATTGCTATCCCTTCACCGCACCAACGGTTTGTCCACGAATCAGGAAGCGTTGCGCCGTGAGGAACACGATGAGCAGCGGGATCATCGACAGGAACGTCGCAAGCGCGAGCTGCGGCATGTACAGCTTCACGTCGAGGCCAGCCGCCACTGTCGCGTTGAACAGCGGGCTGGCACCGATGAGTTCTTGGATGCCGATCGAGATAGTTTTGTTTTCCTGGTTAGAGGTCAGCAGCGCCAAGGGCAAGAAGAAGTTGGTCCAGTTGGCCACGAAGGAGAAGAACGCAACAAGCGCGATGACTTGCTTCGAGATCGGAAGTGCCACATAGAAGAATGTGGAGATCTCGCTCAGACCATCGATGCGGGCAGCCTCAACGAGTTCTTGCGGCATGGTCGTCATGAAGTGGATGTAGACGAGGTAGGTGCCGAAGGGGAAGAAGCCCATAATCAGGGCGACCGGCCATAGCTGACCGACGGCACCGATCGCGTTCACTTCGAGGAACAGGGGGATGACGAGAACAGTGTTGGGCATCACCATCGCGAGCAGCGTGGCGAAGAGCATCACCTTACGACCGCGGAATCGCAGTCGCGCGAGTGCGTAGCCTGCAGGGAGCGCGGCGACCAGAGCGAGCACACCACCCACGACGGCAATGACGAGGGAGTTACCGACCCACCGAGTGAAGAGTCCGCCGGCGCCGGGACCAAAGCCATTGATCTGGCTCCAGCTGTAGACAGCGTTTTCCCACGAAACTCCGCCAAGGCCGAGGAATCCGTCGGTGCCTGCGAGCACACCTTCTTGACTTCGGAAGGCCATCGCAATGAACCCGATGATGGGCAAGATAAACGCGGCCGCGATGACCACCATCACGGTGATGCGGGCGATTCGACCGACAGTCCAGTGTTTTGCGCCGACGACGCCGGGAGCGCTGTTGCTCATCGCTTCTCCTCCTTCTCGTCGCCGAAGAGTCCGCTCTTCATCACGATGACAACTCCGATGCTGAGGGTGATCACCAGCAGAATGATGGACAGTGCTGCCGCCGCCGGAAAGTTGCGGTTAGTGAATGCGAAGGCGTACCCCAATTGGGTTGGCGCCCACTCGCCGGCGATCGCGCCCGAGGAGATTTGTCGCAGCAAGTACGGCTCCAAGAAGAGTTGAAAGCCGTAGGCCAAGTTCATGAGGGCGGCGTAGCCAATCCAGGGGCGGATGAGCGGGAGCTTGATTCGCCAGGCCAGATCCCACGCGTTTGCTCCGTCGATCTTGGCGGCTTCGAAGATTTCGTCGGGAATACCGTTGAGCCCGCCGTTGACGACGATGATCCACGTTCCGACGCCCTGGAAGAACAGCATTCCAGTGAGGATCATGGGCATATTGCCGTCGGTGACTATCTCTTTCAGAGACCCAAAACCCACCTCTTGCCAGAGTGGCGCGAGGGGTGACTGAGTGGGGTGGAGGAGGTAAACCCAGAGCACGAAGTTGGCGATACCGCTCAACGCTCCGGGAATGAAGTAGAAGAAGCGCATCGTAGAGCCGAAGCGGCCGGGGCTGGCGTGAACCAGCAGTGCCAAGCCGACGATGCCCACCATCATGAGTGGCAACCACACGATCATGACGGAGAAGATGTTGATGAACGTTCCGGAGAACCGATAGTCGGTAATTACCGTGATGAACGAGTCAAGACCGCCGAACCCGCTGGCGGGGTTGACGAGGGTTGGCGCTTTTTGCAGGGCAATCCAGAAGGCGTAGCCGATAGGAATCGCGGCGGCGATGAGAAACAGCGCAAGGTAAGGAGCGAGCAAGATCCAGGCGCCGCGTGACTCTGCGTGGCGGGTGCGGTGACGCCGCGGGGTCGTGGATGCCCGGGGCCCAGTAGCCGGAGGCTCCGTGCCCTTCGTGGCTAGCGTTGTGCTGCTCATGTATTCCTCGCCTATACGTTCGGGAGTGGAACAGAGTGTGGGGGCCTCATGGATCTGAAACCCCCACACATGCTGTGCCTAGCTGATTACTTCTATTCGGCGGTGACCGTGTAACCGACCGAGGTGGCGCGGTTCACAAGTTCTTCTCCGAAGGTACTGAGGGCATCGCTCATTGAACCGTTGGCGATCAGCGTGGGGCTGACGGTCTCGGTCCAGGCTGCGCCCGTGTCGTAAAGCATGTACGAGTACGGTGCTACTGCGCCAGCGGCATCCTTGAATGCCTGCTGCACTGCTGCAACGTCAGCGAAGTAGCCATCAGCTTCGAGCTTGGCGAGCCACGCATCCTGAATCGGACCGTAGCCGGGGAGACCGGTTGAGAGCTCAACCTGCCAAGCCGGGTCGGTGGCGACGAAGGTAGCGAAGGTCAGCGTGTTCTCGAGCTGCTTTCCGGTGATGTGTGAAGAAACGCCCCAGAGGCCGCCACCTTCGTTACCCGCGGTCGGGCTTGATTCGCCTTCCCAGGTCAGCGGTGCGCTTGCACTCATCTGGCCGGCAGGGATCTTCCAGGTGTCGCGGAAGAGGTAGTTTCCCCACCAGACAGCGCCGGGGCTCATGACGAGGTTTACACCGGCTGCTGCCGCGTCACCGTCAAAGATTCCCTGAGTGGTGAGTGCTCCACCGTCGTACATCTGCGAGAGCAATTCGTTGGCGCGAACACAGTTTGGGTCGTCGAGGTTGATGTGAACTTCCGACTCTGAGAGGCGGTCGTTGGTGGGGCAGTCGGCGGCCTGAAGGTAGCGGTTGACGGCGTAAGCGTCTCCCAAGAATCCGCTGATCTTGTCGGGGTGAGCTGCGGCAATCTCGACAGCAAGGTCGCCATATTCTTCCCACGTGGTCGGCAGTGTGTAGCCGTTTTCGTCGAAGAAGGCCTTGTTGTACCAGAAGACGTCAGGCGCAGCGTCGTTGCGGAGGCAGCGAATCTGACCATCGATGTCGCAGAAGGAGAGCACTGCGGGGTCGTAACCATCGATGACATCGGGAAGCAGATCGGTCAGGTCGGCAGCGTAGTTGCTGGCTGCGCCGGTTGCCCAGGCAATGTCGTCGTTGGAGGGGAAGAAGATGGCGTCGGGCCATCCTGATCCAGCGGAGTCAAAGTTGGCGAAAGCCTGCTTCACGGTCTGCCCGCCCACGGTGCCGTCGATCTGAACAACGTCGATCTCGATTTCGGGGTGCGCTTCTTGGAAGGCTTCTGCTGCGGGAACGCGGGGTGGGTCAACCCACACCGTGATTTTTCCACCCGAGTCAGTTTGCTCGGGGGCGGTTGCGCCTCCGTCAGCTGAACAGCCGGATAGAACGAGTGCAGCGGCGGAAATAATGGCCACTCCTGCACTGGCGGAAAGGAACCTCTTCGTCTTCATTGACACTCCTTGGTGGGGGTTACTACTGCTTCGTAGTGGAGAGATGCAAGACGCTGGAACGACTCAATTTCTCCGGTGCTCAAACGTTATACCAAGCGCGAAGGTTGTGCAAACGTTTGACCAAAGGTTTTTCAACCGTTATCTCGCAGTTTGCACGCACTGCCCTAGTAGCCGATGCGGGCGGGATCGATGCCGTAGAACTCCGCAGCAGTGCGGCCAAGCAGCTTCTCGCTGTCGGCGGCATCCACACTGTCGAAGAGCGGCTGGAGCCCTTGCCACACTCGCGTGTATCCGCCAGCGAGCACCGAAATGGGCCAGTCACCGCCATACATCAAACGCGCAGGGCCAAACACGTCGAGCGCACGCTCAAAGAAGGGGCGCACAAACTCGGTAGTCCACTGCTGCGGAGCACCCGCCGCCGAGTAGAGCCCGCTCACCTTGGCATAAACGTTCGGGTTCTCCGCCGCCGTTGCAATCGCCGACCACCACGGCTCGCGCTCCTCAAGGCCGATCGGCGGCTTCGCCAAGTGGTCGATAACCATGCGGAGCTGCGGATGCCGCCGCGACAATTCAGGAATCAGCGCGAGATGCTCGGGCAACACAGCGACCACGTCGAAGGTGAGCCCAGCGCGCTCCAGCACCGTCAGCCCTTCCGCAACGTTGGGGCGCAACAACCACTCCGGATCTTCCTGATTATGAATAAGCGTGCGCACTCCAACCACGCGGGTATCTCCCTGCCACGACTCAATTGTGCGCGCCGCCTGCTCTGGGCGGTCGATGGGCGCATAGCCCACGATTGCCGCAACTTGCTCATTGGCCGCCGCCGATTCCACCATGAGGCGAGTGTCATCGAAGTTATCTGCTGACTGCACTTGCACTGTGTAGTCGACTCCGGCATCCCGCAGTTCCGGAATGAGCTGCTCGAGCGTCATCACTTGATTGATAGGTGCTAGTGATTCGTCGAGCCAGTCATAGTGAGCTCGGTGGGGGTTCCAGATGTGTTGGTGGGCATCAATTATTGGAAAAACCACGGTGTTGTCCCTTCGCGAGTGGCCAGTTTAGAGAATTCCGTGTCGTTCCCACACGGTGCGCAGCGAGTCGCCGGCGAGCAGTTCTGCCAGGACCGTCGATTCGTTGGCTGCTCGGGCGCGAGCTCGAGTCAAGATTTCGTCTTCGCGCGCCTGAGGAACCACGACCACCCCATCATCGTCCGCCATCACGAGGTCGCCGGGTGCGATCAACACTCCGCCCAACTCGACGACAACATCGGAGGCGATGACGCGCATGCGGGCACGGAAGTCGATGGGGCGACGCGAGCGCGAGAATGCCGGAAAGCCCAGTGCGGCGATCTTGTCAGTATCGCGCAGATTGCCATCCGTAATAACCCCGGACGCTTTCGCACCCATCGCGGCAGCGCTGAACAGTTCGCCCCAGAATCCTGAATCGTTGTTTTCCGCTGTCGCAATGACAATCATCTGACCGGCAGCGATGCCGTCAATGAAGTCGATCGACTCTTTGTAGGGGTCGTCGAGATCGGATTCGAGCGCCGGCGCAAAGCGAACAGTGCGGGCGCGACCGATCGCGCGCGAGCCTGGCGTGATCGGAGCAAGGCGCTGGTTCAGCACTTGATTGCGTAGCCCTGACTCATCACACGAGTCGCTGAGAATCGCGGTCGTGAGGCGCTCATCGCCGGGGTGCGGCGTAAACCCCGAGCTGTTGGTGGATGGAGTGCTAGCGGATGACATGTCCACCTCCTGGAGTAAACGGAAACCGCGCTTCGATCTCTGGAGTCAACTGGATGCCCAAGCCAGGGGCTTTCGGAGCCACGATCCCACCGTCCCGGAAGTCGACCTCTTCCACCCGCATCGCATCACGCAGCGGATTCGGCAGTGTGCAGTACTCGAAGAGCTCAACGTGGGGGTTGGCGAAAACGGTGTGCAGGTTCGCTGCGAAGGTCACGCCGCTGCCCCAGACGTGGGGAACGGTCTTTACGCCGCTGGCGTGGGCGAGTTCGGCGACTTGCGCAAAAGCTTTAGGCCCTCCAACGAAAGTGACATCGGGCTGGGCGACGTCGAGCGCATTGGCCTCGAGAAGTTGGGCGAAGTCGCGGACTGTTCCGTTGGATTCGACACCGGAGATGGGCACGTCGACGGCAGCACGCACCGCCGCGTAACCGGCCACGTCATCCGCTTGGCAGGGCTCTTCATACCAGCGGGCACCCAGCTCGGCAGCTTTGTGCCCGACTCGAATTGTTTCGTCGACGGGCCAGGGGTGAGAGGCGCAGGCCTGCACGGCATCGATCACGAATTGCACGCCCTCGGGCAGCAGCGCGGTCACGTGGTCGAGCAACGCAATGGTGGTGTCGGGGTCGGTCATCGCGCGGAACTTCACCGTGCCGAAGCCTGCCTCGATCTGTGCCGCTGCCCAGTCTGAAACCTCGCCGAAGGTCGTGCCGAGTCCGCCACTGGCGTAGGACTCGATCCAGTCGCGTTTGAGCCCGCCAAGAATGTCGTAGGCGGGCACGCCGAGGCGCTTGCTTACGGCATCCACTGCCGCGGTTTCGATCGCTCCGGCAACACCGTTGAGCATTCCGCCGCGCGCCCAGAAAGCGGTGTAGGCGCGAAGGTGGTCGGCTACTTCGAGCGGGTGGGCGAATTCTTGATTGAGAACGTAGGGCCGGAACGCATCCACGATTCCGGGCACGGCTTCGGCGGCCATGATGCCGGCGCCTGCTTCGCCGACTCCGGTTGTTCCATCAGAGAGGGTTACCTCGACGAGAGCGGCATCCCATGACCAAATGGTGCCTCCTACCCACGTGAGTTCTTCTCCTGGCTGGTACCGGTGCGAAAGCAACACTGCGCGCACGGCGGTAATGGTGAGAGCTGTATCAGTGAGTCCCATGGGAAGGGCGCCTCATTTCTAGTAGCGAGCGATAGTGGTTACCGTATCTGATCAATCGTTTGATCACAAGAGCGTCTAGACCGGATGCGAGCTCCACACCAGCACGTCGCTACAGCGCAGCAATCACGCCGGCGGCCTCAAGGTCGCCCCATAGCCCCTCGGGCATTGTCGCTCTGTAGCGCTCGATATTCGACCGCACTTGATCGCCACCGCGAGCGCCGACGACCACCGAGATGACAGCCGGATGCCGCAGAACATAAGCAATGGCGGCCTCGGGCAGCGTGACGCCGTGGGCTTCACACGCGTCGGCCACGCGATTGGCGCGCTCAAGAATCGCCGGTGGAACAGGTTCGTAGTCGAAGGTTGCGTCGGGGCTCGGGCGGTTGCGTCCAAGCAGACCAGAGTTGTAGACACCGGCGACAACGATGCCGACCTTGCGCTCCAAGGCAGTCGGCAAGAGATCGGCGAGCGCCTCGTCATCGATCAGAGTGAACCGCCCGGCACACATAACAAGGTCAACATCAGCGCGACGAATAAGCTCCGCGAGCGGTGCCGCTGCGTTCATGCCGGCGCCCACTGCTTTTACGACGCCCTGTTCGCGCAACTCGATGAGCGCACCGATTCCTTCGGTAGAGGCTTGCTCGAAGTGATCATCGGGGTCGTGCAGGTAGAGCACATCGAGGTAGTCGAGTCCGGTGCGTGCAAGCGATGCTTCGACTGACCGCAAGATGCCATCGCGGCTGAAATCCCACTGCCGTTTTGTGACGGCAGGAACAGCAAAACCTTCGTCATCCATGCGGTCTTCGCCGCCGGGGTTCGGCACGAGGAGCTTGCCGACTTTGCTCGAAATCACGTATTCGTCGCGCGGGTGGGTGCGCAATTGTTCACCAAGGCGGCGCTCGGAGAGCCCGAGCCCGTAGTGCGGCGCAGTATCGAAGTAGCGCACGCCGGCATCCCACGCTGCCGCGACGCCCTCTTCGACTTCAGCGTCGGTGGTTTCCCGGTAGAGGTTGCCCAGTTGCGCAGCTCCGAGTCCGATTTCGGTGAGTTCAAGACCCCGTTGGGTCGATCGAGTCTGCACGGAGGCTCCTCCAGAGAGTTAGCGCGCGGGTGGCGCGGTCGATTCGCGCACGACCAGCTGCGGTGCTGGGTCGGCGATGATGCGGTCTTCGGCGGTTCCGGAGTTGATGTTCTCCCACAGGCTGGCCATAGCGGCCCGGCCAAGTTCGTAGAGCGGCAGGCGCACGCAGGTGAGCGGCGGCCAGGCGATTTCTGCCGTCCAGGTGTCGTGCATGGCCACGATCGACATGTCTTCAGGAACGCGGATGCCCAACCGTCGCGCTTCGGAGAGCACACCGTGAGCGGCGTTGATGTTCGCAACAACTACTGCTGTGGGCGGGGTGGACAGCTCCGCCATCGCGTCGAGAGCCTGAGCACCCTGCTTGGGGTAATACCCGAAGGTGGTTACCAACTCGGGTTCAACGGTGAGCTTGGCATTCGCCATGGCTTCGAGGAACCCGGCAAGACGACGCTGACCCGACTCCGAGGTGGGCACACCGCCGGCGTAGCCGATGCGGGTGTGACCGAGCTCGATGAGGTGCTCTGTCGCGAGGCGCATCCCAGCTTCATCTTCAAGACGAACAGAGCCACCGCTGCCCGGGTTGATGGTGTTGATCGAGATAACGGGAAGGCCGCTATCGGTAACGGTGCGCAGGTCGTCACCACTCAAGTGGTCGCCGAATTGCACGAGAACTCCGTCGACTCGTCCCTCACCCATGAGGCGCGGGATTGATTCTTCACCCTCAGGCAAACGTTCGGTGCTCGCGATCAGCACCATGTAATCCTTGCTGCTGGCTTCTTCTTCAACACCCCGCATGAGTTCAGCGAAAATCGCGTTCGTCACTCCCGGCACGACGAGTCCAACCGCGTGAGTGCGTGACGACTTGAGCGCTCGAGCGGTGAAGTTGGGGCGATAGTTGAGTTCGCGCGCCGCTTCGTGAATACGTTGCCTGGTTGCCTCGCTCACCCGTACCCCGGGCTTGTCGCTCAGCACTCGCGATACCGCCGACACCGAGACTCCAGCGCGGGTTGCAACATCACTCAAAGTAGCCATGGTTGCCAGTGTATTCGGGCAACTAGTCGCTGGTACGTCGATTGACCAGATAAAGGTGAGTCAGCACCATCACGGTGTCACCGTGCTGGTTGATCACCGTCACCAATTCGTGCACGTAACCAACCTCATCCGGTCGCTTCGGGTGCAGCGCCATGTCGCTAATCTCTGCGGTCACCCGAATGGTGTCACCGATGAAAACAGGGCGAATGAAGCGGATGCGGTCGTAGCCGTAGCTCATTGATTGTGGGTTGATGTCGCCAGCGGTCATGCCCACCGCTACCGCGACGATGAGGGTTCCGTGCGCGATGCGCTGACCGGCTGGCTGGGTTGCCATCCATGCGGCGTCCATGTGGTGCGGAAAAAAGTCACCCGTCTGGCCGGCGTGCAACACGATGTCGGCTTCCGTGATCGTGCGGCCGACGGTTTCGCGTCGCTCCCCCACCTCGTGGTCGTCGTACCAACGGTCTTTTGTCAGCATTAGCGCACCAACCATTCTGCGACGCCAGCGTCGAGGCGTTCGCGTAGTTCGGAGAGCGAGATCTGGCCGAGTAGGGCCGAGGTCACGAGGGGCGAGACTGCATTCTGCAGTTCGATGTAGGTCGCGAACCGTGGGCGCAAGTAGGCGCCTTCGAGGGTCGCGCGAGTGCCCGTGAAGAAGTTGAGGCTGTCGGCGTTGGTGCGCTCGCTCTCCCACGCGACGGCGTTACCTGGCTGGCCACCGCCGTCGTAGTACGCTCCTGCTTGCACGTCACCCGACGCGAGCCAGAAGGCGTGTGTGATCGCGGCATCCATCGCCTGACTGCGAGACGAGACGGCGATTCCGGCTCCCCCCAGCAGCGAGCCGGCAACACCACGGGTCGAGCGCGGGATGTCAATGTACTGCAAGCGGTGCGATCGGTAGCCAGCGCGGGAGTAGTTCGTGTATCCGAAGAGCAGTGGAGCGTAAGCGAAGGTGTCGCTCTCGGCGAGAACATCAGCGACCTGAATCGGGTTGAACCCTGCATTCTCGGCCGGCACGAGTCGCGCCAGGCGGGTGAGCAGTTCCATGGCTCGCGTCAGCATGTCTTCCGAGAGAAAAACCCCGGGCGTTGTCATGGCGTCTTCGCCGAGACCAGAAGCGATAGTGACGAGGCTCGAGAACGCATCGACGGGCTTGAAGGGCCACAGCACGCGCCCCTCTTCGGCGAGCGCAATTACTTCGTCCCACGTGCTCGGCGCAGACTCGAGAAGATCGGGCCGGTAGGCGGAAACCTGGGCAGCGGCGTCGAGAGCGAGCCCCCACTGCTGGCCGAGGTGCTGGTACGACTCGTGCGAACGCCCCACCGATTGGGTGGCCAAGGTGGCGAGTTCTGCATCGAATCCGCGTCCATTGAGCGGAGCGAAGAGCTTCTCTTCCGCCGCAACAGGAATGTGCGGATGATCGATGACGAGCAGATCGTAGTTCTCCACGAGACTCTGCAGATCCTGATCGGCAAAAGCCTGGAGCGAGCGGTACTCCCACTGCACCTCAACCTCAGGAGCGACCGAGCGATACGCTTCGGCGGCCTTCACGACGCTGCCGTAGCCGCGCTCGTGCTCCCAGGTCATTCCGCGAAGGATGGTCGGGCTCATGCGCTTGCCTTTCTGGCCGGGAACTCTGCTCGCACTCGGTCGTTGTCTTGCCCGAGGGTGGGGGCCGCTTTACTGCTCGTGAGGATCTGGCCGTCAACGCGGATGGGACTGCGGGTCGTGAAGAGTTCGTTGCCTCCGCGGGTGACGGGCTGCGTCATCCGAATCGCTTCGAATCCGCCGGAGGCGAGCAGTTCGTCGAGCGTGAGAACTGGAGCACACCACACATCGCCAGCGTCGAGGACGTCGAGCCACTGCTGGGTCGTGCCTGTCGCGAAGCGTGCCGCGAGAAGCTCTTCGACGTACTCTTGGCGATCCCAGGCAAGCTGCGGATCGTGCATCTCACTGAGTTCTGGCATGCCGAGAAGATCGCCGAGTTTGGGCAGCGGATTCATCGCCATCGCGATGTAACCATCTGTGGTGGGATAGGTGCCGTAGGGCGCGGCGAGGAAGGCGTGGGCCGAGTGCTCGCCGTGACGCTGCACCGTAATGCTGTCGTCGTTGAGCTTGGTGCTCAGCAGCTCGAACTGCAGGTCGAGCATCGCTTCGAGGAGGCTCGTCTGCACAAGCCCACCCTTGCCGGTGCGGAACTTGCGCACGAGAAGAGCCGTGACCCCCTGCGCAATGTGGCAGCTCATCAGGTGGTCAGCGATCGACAAACCGACGGGCACAGGACCGTCAGTCTTCGAGCCATTGAGCCACGGGATGCCCGACATCGCTTGAGCGAGGAGGTCTTGCCCTGGGCGATCTTTCCACGGCCCCTCTTCGCCGTAGCCGGTCGCGCTGGCGTAGACGATGCCGGGGTTGATGGCGCGCACAGATTCAAAGTCGAGGCCGATGCGCTCCATGACGCCGGGGCGGAAGTTCTGGATGATCACGTCAGCGCGCTCAACGAGTTCTTTCACGTAGGCGAGATCGTCGGCCACCTTGAGGTCAGCGGTGATGGACTCCTTGTTGCGGTTCATCGCATGGAACGAAACAGTGTCGCCGTCGAACTCGCGACCGGCAAAGGCGAGAGTGCGGCCGATGTCGCCGGTGCCGGGTCGTTCGACCTTGATAACGCGGGCACCGAGGTCGGCAAGTCGAAGTGCTGCAACAGGTCCGGCCAGAAACTGACTGAAGTCCAGAACGAGAATTCCCTCGAGCGGGAGTTCAGAGGGCGCAGACTCCGTTGGTGCGCCGTTGCGGTGATTCATTGCCGGTCAGCCTTCTGTTGTACTCGTGAACAATCGTTTGATCATGCTAGTATGGCGCAGAAATAGGCGCAAGGGAACCAGTGCCATCCACCGGCTCATCAACAACATCCAGTGGCTCATCACCCTCGCGCACCACCAATCGCAAAGGAGCGCACCAGTGCTGAGCGTGAGTTATGTTGGCGAGCAACGCCTTGAGGTCAACGAATACGAACCGAAGCCTCCAGCAGCTGGTGATGTTCAAATTGCCGTCGCCTACAACGGTCTCTGCGGCACCGATATGCACATCCTGCACGGCAACATGGATGCTCGAGTACAGATGCCCCTCACTTTCGGCCACGAGATGAGCGGCACCATTTCCGCCCTCGGCAACGGCGTTGACGGCTGGAACGTTGGCGACCACGTCACCGTCATGCCCCTCTGGTGGGACAACACGTGCCCCGCCTGCCTCGCCGGCAATCAGCACATTTGCCAGAACCTTGAGTTCATCGGCATCGATTCCCCCGGCGCCCTTCAGGGAAAGTGGAATGTTCCCGCCGAAACGCTTGTGGCCCTCCCGCCCGAGCTGCGCCTCGATCACGCCGCGCTCGTTGAGCCTGCTGCGGTTGCGGTGCATGATGTTCGCCGTTCGGGGCTCGCGCCCGGAGACAAGGCCGTGATTATCGGCGGTGGTCCGATTGGTGTGCTCATCGCATCCGTCGCCCGCGAATTTGGTGCCGAGGTTGTCGTCATCGAGATCGACGCCGGTCGCCGCGCCCAGATTGACGCGCTCGGCTTCACGACTATTAGCCCCCTCGAGGTCGACCAGGTTGCGTGGGTCAACGAGTGGACCGCGGATGCCGGTGCCGACGTTGTCTTCGAAGTCTCGGGTGCTGCGGCTGCCGTGCTTGGTGCCACCGACCTCGCGAAGGTGCGCGGAACTCTCGTCGTCGTCGCGATTCACCCGACACCGCGCGAGATCAACCTGCAGCGCGTCTTCTGGCGCGAACTCACGATTCTGGGGGCGCGCGTTTACCAACGCACCGACTTCGAAAAGGCTATTGAGCTGGTCGACAGCGGCGTCATCCCCGCCGAGTTGCTCATCACGCGCATTGTGCCGCTGTCGCAGACCAGCGAAGCGTTTGCTGACCTTGCCGCGGGCAAAGCGATGAAAATTCTCGTGGATGTGGCGGGCCAGAAGTGAGCGCGAACCACGAGGGCAACCCCTTGACCGGCATGTTTGACCTGACCGGAAGCACCGCAGTCGTCACGGGCGCACGGCGTGGAATCGGCTTCGCCATGGCCGAGGCACTCGCCGCCGCCGGCGCCAACATTATCGGCGTGAGCGCAACCATCGAGGCTTCGGGCAGCGACATCGAGAAGGCGGTCACCTCGTATGGCCGCACCTTCGAGGGCATCGCGTGCGACTTTGCCGACCCGGATGCCGTAGCCGCGTTCGGCGAGACTCTCGCGACCCGCAACGTGGACATCCTCGTCAACAATGCCGGAACCATCGAGCGCGCCCCTGCCGCCGAGCACCCTACCGAGCTGTGGGATCGCGTTATTCAGGTGAACCTGTCGAGCCAGTTCACCCTCACGCAGGCCATTGCTCGCTCGATGATTGAGCGTGGCCGCGGCAAGATCATCTTCACGGCATCGCTGCTCAGCTTTCAGGGCGGCATCAACGTGCCCGGCTACACGGCAGCGAAGTCGGGCATCGCCGGCCTCACCAAGGCACTCTCGAACGAGTGGGCCAGCAAGGGCATCACCGTGAACGCGATCGCCCCCGGCTACATCGCCACCGACAACACCCAGGCGCTGCAAGACGACCCCGACCGCTCGAAGGCAATCCTCGACCGCATCCCCGCTGGTCGTTGGGGCGTCGGCAGCGACCTCGCGGGTGCCACCGTGTTCCTCGCCTCGCGCTCCTCCGACTACGTCTCGGGCGCCATCCTCAACGTGGATGGCGGCTGGCTCGGCCGCTAGTCCTTACGCACACGCTGTTGGCATCCATCCTCGTCGGTGGGTGCCAACAGTTGTTTTTGAGTATGGCCGAAATGTAAAAGGACGGAACGTACTGATCTCCCGAAATCGGCTAGTAATGGTCCGTCTGACGATCGGCTTGCGGCACACTGCCAGAACTGCCGCAGCAACGAGCAGCATGGGCAAATAGTCAATCGAATCGAGGAGATTGGTAGCGTGCTAAAGATCGCTGAGAGAAATTTCAATCGGTAGATCACCGAGTGATGTGCTCGCTCCAGAAGTCATCATCTGCCCAATTCTTAGGAATACCCATGCTCGCGAGGTTCATGGGTGGGCGAGTGCTCACGAGATCGTAGAGTCGTTGCGCCCAAGCGCTCCGGGGTGACACCACATCGAGCACTGACTGGAGTGCTAGAAGCACTGGGTATAGACGTTTTTCCGAGCGCGCAGGGAGAGCGTTGTCGCCCTTCAGCCAAGAGATTCCGCGCGAGTTTGGGACCGCTGGGTAGACGCCAAGACCGACGTTCCAGAGGCGACCGTGGTGAGCGCAAATGTTCCGGGCACGCACAAAGGTTCGCATCCAAGACACAAGTACTGGCTCGGTCAGCCCGATGCTGGCCGCCACCGCGGTCCTGTCGGCGCGCAGTTTCAGGTTCTTGATCGTGTTGTTGAGCTGGCCGATCGTGAGGGATTCGACGACGAGCCATGACGGCGGCAATTCAGGAGTTGCGTAGGTCAGCAAATAGTGTTCGAGGGCGGAACGGTGGGCCACCGCACGGTCGCCCGACGGGAGCGCTTCTCCTCCTGGGGCCTGAACCACCCCCACCGACTCAGGCTCGCCTTCAAGCTTGTCATCCGAAGCCGTCTGCACGATCTGCAGCAGGCCTCGGTGTTTGGAGCCGCTCGTAAAGTGCACGGGATTGACATACCAGTGCGGATCGTCGTACTTAGTTGACATATGATCGGACAGCGCTGCGCGGATCGCGACCTCGACGCGCTCCAATGCGTCCATGACAAGCAGTCGAAGTGCTCGGTCAAAGACGTAAAGGTCCAGTACGTCGTCGAAGTTAGTCCCGTCGCGGAAAAGATGATCCGGCTGTCCGTGCTGGAACGGGATTGTGTATGGCGAGAGGCGGAAGTAGCCAATATGTCGAAGGTACCGTGAGGCCCGATCCCGATCGGGAATCATTAAGCCGCGCTCCTCGAGCTGATCGACGAGTTTATCGAGGCTCAACGCCTTTTTGTCGTAATGGAGACTGCCACGTGGGCGCAATGGCCGACGCTGTCGGGACATCGGGGGCTCCTCCTTAACAAAAAAATCTCCCAAGTGCGCATCCAAGAGAGGCGTGGGAGATGTAGTAATTTGAGGTTAGCACAAACACATGCCGCGCAGTGTTTGTTAGTTGCCCGTCATCGTTTTGAACACCTTAATTGCTGCAGCGTGGATCTCGCGTTCGAAGGTGCCGATCGGTTTTTGAAGGTTCTCTTGCTGGGGACTGACCGGGTCGGGGCACGAGTTTACTAACGTGTCCATTGGATTTCTTCCGTCAGTCGTTTAGCGGGCGATGTGGCTGATGGCGGGCGAGATAGCTCGTTGCGCTTGTTCGTTAGTCCAACGCGCGACTTCCACGGGACGAGCGTCGAGGCGAGGGCCCGACACGACCTCGCGGTTGGAACCGTGTTCCTCGCCTCGCGCTCCTCCGACTACGTCTCGGGCGCCATCCTCAACGTGGATGGCGGCTGGCTCGGCCGCTAAACCTCACGCGCATACTGTTGGCATCCATCCTCGTCGGTGGGTACCAACAGTTGTTTCTGGAGTTCGGCCGCCTAACTCAGTCCTTGCCGATAACCGCTTCGGGCCGCAGGTCGAGGCGGCGCAAGAGCTGAGCGTTCGCCGCAACAACAACGGTTGAGGCCGACATGAGCAGTGCTCCGACGGAGATCGGCAAGACGAAGCCGATGGGGGCGAGCACTCCAGCGGCGAGGGGAACCGAAATGAGGTTGTAGCCGGCGGCCCACCACAGGTTTTGGCGCATCTTGGCGTAGCTGCGCCGCGAGAGTTCGAACACGGCGAGCACCGAGCGCGGGTCATCGCTCGCGAGAACAACACCGGCTGAAGCAATCGCCACGTCCGTTCCGGCACCGATCGCGATTCCGACATCCGCTTGGGCAAGCGCTGGCGCATCGTTCACGCCATCACCCACCATCGCGACGGTGCCGCCCGCCTTCTGCAGTTCGGCAACCTTGCTGGCTTTGTCTTCCGGATGCACGCCCGAGAACACCTTGTCGATACCGAGCTCTGCGGCCACCGACTGTGCAACAGCATCCGCATCTCCCGTGATCATCACGACTGTGACGCCCTGCGCGTGCAGGGCATCGATCGCTTGGCGCGAGTCTTCGCGCACCTCATCCGCGAGACCGATTGCGCCGATCACGTGACCGTCAGAGAGCACGTGCAGAATGATCGCGCCGGCATCCGCCCACTCGGTTGTGACCTCAATTGCCTTCTGGTCGTGCTGACGCAGCATGCTCGGCCCGCCCACGCTGATCGTCGCACCATCAACAGACGCTTCGACGCCAACACCGCTCGACGAGCTGAAGTTTGAGGCAGTGACCCGTTCGAGCTCGCGGTCGCGCGAGGCCGCCACAATCGCCTTTGCGAGCGGATGCTCACTGTCGTACTCAGCAGCGGCAGCGAGTCGAAGCACCTGGTCTTCACTCGCATCCCCGACCCCCGCGACGTGCGTCACGGCGGGTTCGCCCTTCGTGAGGGTGCCCGTCTTGTCAAAGAGAACGGTGTCGACCTTGCGCATTGTTTCGAGCGCAATGCGGTCTTTCACGAGCACCCCGGCTCGTGCCGCGCGCTCGGTCGAAATCGAGACGACGAGCGGGATGGCGAGGCCAAGAGCGTGTGGGCAGGCGATGACGAGCACGGTGATGGTGCGCACGATGGCATCGTCGGGGCTGCCCACGAGAGTCCACACGGTTGCGGTGATCGCGGCGGCAACGAGTGCGAACCAGAACAGCCAGCCAGCGGCGGTGTCGGCGATGCGCTGAGCGGGCGACGATGAACTCTGCGCCGTTTCGACAAGTTTCGTGATGCCCGCGAGCGCCGTATCATCGCCAATCGCGGTGACCTTCACGCGGATCGAGTTATCGGTGGCCACGGTTCCCGCCACGACGCGGTCGCCCTCGCCGCGTGTAACCGGCTGCGACTCTCCCGTGATCATCGACTCATCCACTTCGGCCGAACCGTCAATCACTTCACCGTCGGCGGGCACTCGTCCGCCAGGGCGCACGATTACGACATCGCCAACCACGAGGTCAGACGGATGCACGGTGACGAAGTCATCCCCCTCAACCTTCTCCGCTTCATCCGGAAGCAACGCGGCGAGCGAGTCGAGTGCACTCGAGGTTTGAGCCAGCGACCGCATCTCTACCCAGTGGCCGAGCAACATCACGACGATGAGCAGCGCAAGCTCCCACCAGAAGTCGAGTTCGTGCGCAATCAGCTCGAGCGTGGATGCCCACGAAGCGACAAACGCGACAGTGATCGCGAGCGAGATTAGGAGCATCATTCCCGGCTGGCGCGATTTCAGTTCAGAGAAGCCGCCCGTGAGGAAGGGCTTGCCGCCCCAGAAATACATGACGGTACCGAGCACGGGCGAGATCCACGGGATGAGCGCAAGGTCGGGAAGCGTGTAGCCCACGATCTGCGCAAACATCATGCTGAAAGCCGTGACGGGCACGGCGATCACCAGCATGATCCAGAACAGCCGACGGAACTGAGCAACGTGATGAGAGTGGTCCATGCGCGCCACACTATACCCCTAGAGGGTATCCATCAACCCATTGAAGGCCACTCCCAGCTACCGTAGAGCCGTGACCACATTCAGCGAAGAAACCGTGTCCGCAGTCCTCGCCCACATGAACAGCGACCACAACGATGACAATCTGCTCATCGTTCGTGCGTTCGCGGGATCTGCCGCAATCTCAGCAGCCATGGTGTCCCTCGACGGCAGCGAAGGCACCTGGCAGTACTCCGATGTCGACGGCATTGAACATCACGTCACCGTGCCGTGGAGCACCGAGATTAGCGAGCGCGCGGAGATCCGCCAGGAGATCGTGAAACTCTACGACGCTGCGTGTGACAAGTTGGGCGTCGACGCTCGACCGCACAGCTAGTAGCGTTGCGGCATCCACTTCACGTTTCACCCTCCCCTGCTCTAGCCAAATAGCACCGAGGAGGAGTACGAATAAGGAGCAGCATCGCGCACACACCTCGTGCGCCCGCAAGGGGGAAGAAATCATGACCCGATCACCCAACCGCATGATTGGCTCAATCGTCGGAGCCTTCTTTGTGCTCATCGGGCTGCTGGGTTTCACCGTCACGGGCGGTGTAGGTTTCTTCGACACCGAAGGCGGACTGCTCGCCGACCTCTTCCAAGTGAACGTTTTCCACAACGTTATCCACATCTTAATTGGTGCGGCGCTGGTGCTAGCAGCACTCTCCAACCGTGCTGCGGCGAGAGCCGCCAACTCCGGGCTCGGCTTTGCCCTGCTCGTGCTCGGGTTCGCCGGACTGCTGCTCATCGGATCAGAATTCAACGTTCTGGCGCTCAATGCCGCCGACAATGTTCTGCACTTTGCGGCCGCTGTCGTACTGCTGCTCGTCGGTATCGGCGCCGACAGCCGCGCCACTGGCGTGAGCGTCTAGCCAGCTACCCGCTCACGAAGGTAGCTAGCTGCGCACTGAGCGCAGCGTCACCAGCGTGATCGTGATCGCGACCGCCATCAGCGCTACGGCGACCCACGACGTGGTGACGACTCCCGAGTCGAAGGCGTGACGGGCGGAGTCCAGCAGCTGCTCCCCCACACCGGCCGGCGCCGACGACGCGACCTCAACAGCACCGCCCAGCGTTTCGCGCGCTGCGGTCGAATCGGTAGCGTTGAGCCCCTCCGGAATCTCAATGGTCGAGCGGTACGACGCGGTCAGGATGCTCCCTAGTACCGCGGTTCCCAGCACTGCGCCGAGCTCGTAAGCGGTCTCTGAGACTCCGGATGCCGCTCCCGCTTTGTCTGGAGTCACGCTCGAAATGATGAGGTCGTTCGAGAGGGTCTCGGCCGAACCGATGCCGGCCCCAAGAACACAGAACGCCACGATGTAGCTCAGCACCGTGGCATCGCTACCGGTCAGTGCAATGGAGCCATACGCGAGCAGTGACAGCGTGAGTCCGCCCGCCATCAGGTATCCCGGTCGCACGAAACGCACGAGTGGAACCACCGCGAGCCCCGCCACAATGATCACGAGAATGCCGGGCGTCAGAGCAAGAGCAGCGTCGAACGGGCTCAATCCTTCCACCAGCTGAAGGTGCTGGGTGAGGAAGAAAAGCAGGCCAAGCAACGAGAACACGCTCACGAGGTTCACGAGCACGGCACCACTGAACGAGGGCACGCGAAAGAGTTGCATATCGAGCATCGGATTGGCTTGCCCGAGCAGCCGGCGCACAAAGAAAAAGCCGGACAGCGCCGCAATTACTAACAGGACAACGGGCAGCACTCCCACACCCTCGGTCGCGAGTTCTTTGATCGCGTACACCGCCGGGCCGAGCGTGAGAATCGACAACAGTATGCTGCCCAGGTCAAACGGTCCGGGGGTGGGATCCTTCGACTCGGGAATCAAGACGGGCGCGAAGATCAGCAGCGGCAGCAGGAACGGCACAGCGACGAGAAACACCGATCCCCACCAGAAGTTCTCCAGCAGCACTCCCCCGACGAGCGGCCCAATGGCGGAACCCGCTGAGAACCCTGCGGCCCAAATCGCAATCGCGAGGCGCCGCTGACGGCGATCCGCAAACAGCGAGCGAAGCAACGACAGCGTGGAGGGCATGAGCATCGCGCCAAAGACGCCCAACAGAATGCGCGCGAGAACAAGCGAGGTGGCGTCGGGAGCGAACGCCGCGAGCACCGAAACGATTCCGAATCCTGAGGCACCGATGAGCAGCAGACGACGACGGCCAAAGCGATCGCCAAGGTTGCCCGTCCCTACCAACAACGCGGCCAATACCAGCGGATAAACGTCAACAATCCAGAGTTGGGCAACCGCGCTCGGGCGCAGATCGCGGGCAATGCTCGGCAGGGCAAAGCTCAGCACGGTGTTGTCGATCGACACCAACAGCGTCGGCAGCATCAGCACACCCAGCGCGAACCACTGCTTAGTCGTTGCCATCACCTGGGGCTGTTCAGTTGCACTCACGTGCTCACGATACAGTCCCGCGGAATACCCAACTTTCGGATGATGTTTCGCCCAATTCGGCTTCGCTAGAGTGAGGGATACCTAACCCCGCTTTCGCTAGGAGACCCCGTGGCCGTCATTCCGTTCTCGCAGGCTCTTCGCGAGCGCACCTGGTCAAGCCACGGCGACAGCGAGGGCGCCGACTTCATGAAAGACCTCATGACGGGCAAGGGAACCCGCGATGACTACATCGCCCTCGTCGCTCAGCACTACTTCATTTACGAAGCAATCGAAGCGGCCGCCGAGCAGTTCTCCACAGACCCCGTAGCGGCGCCGTTCATCACGTCCCAGCTCACGCGCCTTCCCGCGATCGAAGCCGACCTCGAGTTCTTGATCGGTGCCAACTGGCGCGATCAGATCACCGCGCTGCCCACCGCAGCCGCCTATGCCGCTCGCGTGCGCGAGATCGCTGCCCAGAACTGGGCTGGCGGCTTCATCGCCCACCACTACACCCGCTACCTCGGTGATCTCTCGGGCGGTCAGATCATCCGCACCATCATGCAACGCCAGTTCGGTTTCGAAACCAACGGTGTCGGCTTCTACCTGTTCGACGAGATCGCGAAGCCCAAAGAGTTCAAAAACACGTACCGCGACCAGCTCGATGCTGTCGAGTGGGATGACGCTGAACGCGACCGAGTCATTGAAGAAGTGCTCGCCGCGTACCAGTTCAACACCGACCTATTCATCGACCTGTCGCGCGCGAAAGCGGCCGCCTAGCCTGCCGCGCGGGTCGTGTCGCCGAACCGGCACGGCCCGCCTTGGGCAACCTCTACTGCGCTGCCTTCACACGCGCCCGCAGTGTTTCCGAGACTTGAGCGCGCTATCCGAGCCCCGAGCGCTCATCGCGAACGCCGCTAGCTTCAGAATCAACAGCTCCCTCAACGGGCTTCTTTGACAGCCCGACCGAGCCAGCGCTGGAACGGCCCTCCAGAGCAGTGTGCACCGCGATTGACTCGTCGACATCGGCGTACCGTGGGCGCAATCCCACGGGGCGCTGGCGGCGCTCCTCGCGCTTAGCGCGCCGGGCCGCCACGATCAGGTTGAGAGCTTCGACCAGAATGGCGAACGCCATCGGCGCATAGATAAGGGCCTTGTCGATGTAGACGCCGAATCCCTCGGCGATCAAGAAGACTCCGATGAGGAGCAAGAACGACAGGGCCAGCATCTTCACTGTCGGATGCTTGTTGACGAAGGTGAAGATAAAGCGGGCCGCGAAGAGCATGATGCCGAACGACAGCACAACCACGGTGATGATCACGACGAGGTTCTCTGTCATACCGACGGCCGTGATCACGGAATCGAGTGAGAACACGAGGTCGAGCACCAGAATCTGCGCGATGACCGACCCAAAAGTAGCCGCTTTCTTGCCACCGCCAGAGCTGTGCTCTTCGTCGCCTTCAAGTTTGTGGTGAATTTCGGTGACGGCCTTGTAGACGAGGAAGACACCACCCGCGATAAGGATGAGGTCTTTCCACGAGAACCCCAGCTCGCCGACGACGAAGATTTCGTCCTTCAACGTGATGATCCAGCCCGCAAACAGCACGAGCACGATGCGCATGAGCATCGCGAGAGTGAGGCCTAGGTTGCGAGCCTTCGCCTGCTGATCCTTCGGCAGTTTCGATGCAAGGATCGAAATGAAGATGACGTTGTCGACTCCGAGCACAATTTCGAGAACGAAAAGTGTGAGAAAGACCGCGATGAGGTCAGGAGTAAAGGCGAAGGAGAATTCCATTCGTCAATTCTCCACTACAGCCCCGCGATTGCGGGAGTAAGCCGGCAAAATTTAGCCCTGTGCTTCAATCTGCCCGCGCAAGCCATCGAGTGTGCGCAACACCGTGAGCGACGTATCGAGTGGATGCTCGGGCGCTTCCGTTCGCCCCGCTGCAATGTGCTGGGCAATCGCCGTCGTCTGAAAAGCGAGCCCTTCGCGGCCGCGCAATCCCGTGCCGTCAGTGAACTCGATGCGTTCCTCGTCGCGCACGAAAGCAAAACCATTCGGCGCGTAGAACGGAGTGCGCACCTCAACGCGAGCGCGCGTGCCGCTGATGCGGGCCTCCGTGGGGGTGTCGGCCAGCATCGTCGTGTGCAACACGGCCTGGGCACCGGTGGCATGGTCGAGAATCACCGCCGCCTGCGCATCAACACCGCTCGCGAGCATCTGCCCCGTTGCCACAGCCGCGCTGGGGGCACCGAGCACGAACTGCGAGAACCACACGGGGTAGATGCCGATGTCGCGCAGCGAGCCACCGCCCATCGCGGGGTCAAAGACCGGCTGACCGGATGGTGCACCAAAGTTGGCGCCGAAATCTGCCGTGACCATCGCCACGTCTCCGAGCTCGCCCTGAGCCAAGAGTTGCGCGATGATCGTGGTTTGCGGCAAGAAGCGGGTCCACATGGCTTCCATGGCAAAGACGCCAGCAGCTCGTGCGGCGTCCACAATCACTTGGGCGTCAGCGGCGTCGATGCCGAGGGGCTTCTCGATCAAGACATGCTTGCCCGCGGCGATCGCGAGCAGCGCCAGCGGCTGGTGAAATACGTTGGGCGCAGCGATGTAGACGATGTCGACGCCGGGGTCAGCAACGAGCTGGTCGTAGCTGCCATAGCTGCGCTCGATGCCATGCTTCTGAGCGAATTCCGCCGCGCGATCGGCCGAGCGCGACGCCACGGCAACGACCCGCTGGTCAGTGTTGGCGTGCATGGCCGCCACCCAGTCGGTGGCGATGCCACCGGGAGCGAGCACGCCCCAGCGCAGCGTGGGGCCGCCTCGAAGTGGCGTAGCGGTGGAGTCAGGCAGAATCACGACAGTTCCATTCCGAGGTAGATCGAGTCTGCTCCGCGGGCCAACTCAACGAAGCCGAGGTAACGGTAGAACGAGATCGCATTGTGGTTGTCTTCGCCAACATCGAGGTGAACCCCGCGTACTCCGCGAGCGCGCAATGCCGTAAAGAGTGTCTCCATCATTGCTCGCCCCGCGCCCGTACCTTGCACGCGCGGCAGTAGGTCGATGTGGAGGTGGGCGGGATGATTCTCGACCGCCGCAGCTGGTGCCGTTACTGGCGAGTGGAGGTGAGAAATCAGCTCGACATCGAGCGAGCTACCGGAAGTCGCCGGGTACTGCTCGCGCAACACCGGCCACCACTCCCGTTCTTGCCACTGTTCAAACTCGCGCGTATCGGCGGCGCCGAGAACGTAGCCGGCGACTCCGAGTTCGTCCGCGATGACGAACGCGAGATCGGGGGCACCCACGAGATACGGGCCCACATAGATGTGGCCCAGGAGGTCAGGATTCGTGAAGAGAGCGCTCCCATCGGCCCCGGCATCCGCGGTCTGAAGACACACGCGATAGGTGCCGGGAAGATCGTAGAGTCCCGCAGGCCGAATGTTGCTCATGGATTCACCATATCGGTCGCGTCAACTGGTCTACATTGTGGCTTCCGGGCTGAATCGACAGTGGTCTAGATGTCACGTCGCTTGCCCTGCGTTTATCGGGAAGATACACCGTAGTACCGGGAATGTTTCTATTAGATTACGGCACAATGTACCCCGGAATGGTCTACTCCCCCCTTTACCAGGCCTGCGAAAATGGGCTTCAATGTGAGGGTGACGATCGTAGAGGAGTCCACCCGACACACCCTTCGTGCGCGCTTGCGAGAACTCGTAGCGTCGACAGAGGTGGGCAAGAGCCTGCCCAGCGAACGCGACTTGAGTGCCCGCTGGGGTGTCGCCCGCATGACGATCCGCCGCGCAGTTGACGCGCTCGTCGCCGAGGGCCTGGTTGAACGCCGCCACGGTTCTGGCACCTACGTCACCCCACAACCCTTCGTGCGACTGCTCGGGCTCACCTCTTTTTCACAAGATATGCGCGATCGCGGCCTCGAGCCCAGCGCACGCTTGCTCGCCTACCGCGTCGCTCCCGCCGATGCCGCAATGGCCACCCAACTTCAGATCGCGCCCGGCGACCCCGTCGTCAGCTTCACGCGCTTGCGCCTCGGCAGCGGCGAAGCCATGGCCGTCGAAACCGTCTGGATCCCTCAAGCGCTCGTTCCCGGAATCAACGGCAGCGACCTCGGTGGTTCCCTTTACGAGCTACTGAGCAGCCGCTACCGCGTCTCCCCCGGCGCCGCGAACGTCTCGATCGAACCGGTTTTGCCCGACGAGCGAGTGCGCGAGCTGCTCACCATTAGCGAGAACCAGGCCTGCCTGCGCATCCGTATGGTCGACTCTGACGCCCGCGGAAACATCATCATGATCGCCAATTGCTTCTACCGCGGCGACAAGTACCAGCTCACCGCTCAGGTCTCGGGCGGCGCATTCTCACCAGATCCGGCTCGGAACAGCTAATGCTTCGCGTGCTCGCTGTCGACGGCGGCCAATCTGGCATCCGACTCAAGAGCAGCGCACAGCCCGGAACCGTAGAAGTGGATGGCGTCAGCCGTCTCGAAGGCGACACCATGCGTTCCGTTGCTGGTGCCGTTGCCACCGCGTGGAGCCACGGCAAGTTTGCCCCCGTGGATCGCGTGATCATGGGTCTCACGACTGTTCCCGCTGATACCGCCTCCTTCTCACGCCTGGCCGAACTCGTGTCGGCCACCACGGGCGCCAGCGAGGTGTGGATCGCCAACGATACTGCTACCTCTCACGCCGGCGCTCTTTCTGCCGAGGCGGGCGTCTCGCTCAACACCGGAACCGGCGTGGCCTGCCTTGCGGTCCGCGAGAACGGCGAGACGCGCACCGTTGATGGAGATGGCTATCTTTTGGGCGATTCTGGCGGCGGGTTCTGGCTCGGCAGCCGGGGAATCTCAGCGGTGCTCCGCGCCCTCGATGGCCGCGGCGAGACGACCTCTCTCACCACGCGCGCTGCCGAACAGTTTGAGGGGCTCGACAATTTGGCGGCCCGACTTCATAGCGCTCACCGCCCGGTCAATCGTATTTCTCAATTCGCGCGCTCTGTTCTCGCCGCGGCAAGCGACGGTGACGCTGTCGCCAACTCCATCGTCGAGCAAGCGGCGCACGAACTCTTTCTCACCGCTCGCGTTGCCGTGGCCTGGGTGGCAGTGGATGCTCCGCTCGCGCTGGGCGGCAAGCTGCTCGGCCCCAACACTCTGCTTTTCGCTCGCTTAGTCGAGCACCTCGCCTCCGAAGGCATGTCGTTCCGGCCCGCCGATGGTTCGGCTCTGGATGGCGCCCTGCTGATCGGCTCTGGCAACACCGACAACCTTTATCGCAGCCTCATCCACGTGTGGAAAGAAGGAAATCCCGCATGACCTCCTCAAGCCCGACCACCCTCGACGCGCACTCTCCCGCCGCGCGTTACTTGGGACTGGCAGCCGATCTCGTTGACCGGCTGCGCACCACCGAAGGTGCCAACATTCTCGCCGCCGCCCGCATCATCGCCGATGCTCTGGTCGCGCAGCGCACCATACACATCTTTGGCACCGGCCACTCCCATATGTTGGCGGAAGAGCTCTACTACCGCGCAGGTGGCCTCGTGAACGTGAAGCCTCTCCTGTTCGACGGGCTGATGCTGCACACGAGTGCGCTGCTCAGCACCTCCCTCGAACGTCTTCCCGGCCTCGCTGAGGCACTGTTGCGCGATCACCCCATCGCCCCGGATGACGTGCTGATCGTGGCATCCAATTCCGGCAGCAACGCAGTGACTTCTGAAATTGTGCAGTTGGCGATGGCTAACGGCACTCCCGTTATTGCCATCACGAGCCTCACCCACGCCACCTCCCCCGAGGCCCGCCCCACCACCTTGCCGCGACTCCACGAGCTCGCCACCGTTGTGATCGACAACGGTGGCGCCGTCGGCGATGCGGCCGTGGACATCGCTGGCCTCGGCAGCCGGGTGTCTGCGACCTCTACTGTGGTGGGAGCAGCAATTCTCAACGCCGTGATGGCCGAAGCCATTCAGCTTTCTGTGGATGCCGGAGTGATCCCCGACATCTACGAGAGCAGCAATACCTCCAGCGGCGATGTCAGCAACCACCGATTCATTGGCCGGACAACGACACCATGACCACTCACTCCCGGGTCAGCGCCACGCCCTCGCCCTTCGCCGTCCGCGGCGTCATCGAGGGCTTCTACGGCGCGCCCTGGAGCCACAACCAACGCCTCGACCTGATCGACTTTCTCGGCGAACGCGGTATGAACACCTTCGTGTACTCCCCTAAGGACGACCCGCTCGTGCGGCACGACTGGCGCACTCCCTATGAGGGTGCCGAACTCGCCCGCATGGCCCAACTCATTGCGCGCTGCGCCACGCACGACATGACGTTCATGTATTGCCTCTCCCCCGGGCTCACGATGAAGTACTCCAGCGATGACGACATTGCGATGCTGCTCGCCAAGTTCGACTCCGTGCGCGAACTAGGCGTCACCAGCTTCGGACTGTTGTTGGATGACATCCCGGCCCGGCTGCAACATCCAGCCGACAGAGCAGCCTTCCCCGATCTCGTAACGGCTCACCAGTCAGTCATTGGCCGCGTGTTTGCCCAGTTCGACGCGAGTACTCATCTCACAGTGTGCCCCACGCAGTACTGGGGTTACGGCGATGAGCAATACATCAGCCGGCTCGGGCTCGGCATTGACCCGCGCATCGACCTTTTCTGGACGGGTCGCGCCATCTGTTCAGCCACGCTCGATCTCGCCGATGCCGCTGTTTTTGCCCGCGCCACTGGTCGCCCCGCTACCTACTGGGATAACTACCCCGTGAACGATGTCGCGATGGGCCATGAGCTGCACATCGGACCTTATCGCGGCCGTGATCCGCAGTTGCACCGCTTCTCGACCGGCATCATCGCCAACGGCATGGACCTCTTCGAGTCCTCCAAGATTCCCTTCGCTACGATCGCCGACTATCTGCGCGACCCCGCGGGCTACGACCCCGAGGCCAGCTGGAAGCAAGCGATTCTGGATGTCGTTGGCCCCGAAAACGCCGAAGACTTCAGCCTGTTCGCCGACACCGTTCGTTCTTCGTGCCTCTCGGCTGACGACGCTCCCGCCCTGGGCGAGGCCCTCGAACGCTTCACTTTTGAGTCGGAGTACGGCGATTCCGCGGCCGCGGCATCCGAGTTGCTCACGATTGCAGACTCGATGGTGCGCAGCGCTGATCGGCTGCTCGATGGCCCGGTCACCAACCAGAAGCTCATTGACGAAGTGCGCCCGTGGCTCGAGTCGTTCCGGGTGGGCGCTCACGCTCTCGTGGAGATCGCGCAGCTCGCCGCTGCAGGCCGGCTCGCCACCGATGGCCCGTCGCGGCTTCGTCCCTTCCTCGATGCGCTGCGCGCCGCTCGCCGCCGAGTTTTCGGCGATCTGCTCGATATGACTTTGGCGGAGCTCGTTTCCGCCGGGGGCTCACCACCCGCACCACCTGCATTACCTGCACCACACCGCACTGCATCACCCGACACTGCATCACCTACAGCAAAGGAATGATCATGCCCGTCACGAGAAAGAAGACCCTCGCTGCTGTCGCTGTTCTCAGCACCTCAGCCCTGATCCTCACCGGTTGTTCAGCCGGCGGAGGAGGTTCCGACGACAACGTTCTCCGCATCGCGATGGGCTCTCCTGGTGAAGCTCAGATCCGTGTCTGGGATGACGTGGCGGCTCAGTTCGAGGCTGCGAACCCCGATCTGACCGTCGAGATGAACTACCAAGACGACGACCTGTACCAAACCATTGGGCTCCCGAACCTGCTCAACGGGCGCAATGCTCCCGACATTTACTTCGAGTGGGCCGGTGCTCGACTCGAACAACGCGCCGCTGATGGCTTCGCGGCCGACCTCACCGATGCTGTGACATCCGGCCCCATCGCCGGGTTGTTCGATGAAGAAGTGTTCGGTTCGCTCACCGTTGACGGCGAGATCGTCATGGTGCCGCATGCGGCCGACGTTGCCAATGTGCTCTGGTACAACGAAGACATTTTCGCGGATGCCGGGCTCACGCCTCCCACCACCTGGGACGAGCTCCTCGCCACGTGTGACGCCCTCGATGCAGAGGGCATCATCCCGATCGCTTCCGGCAACAAGGATTTGTGGGCCGCGGGTAACTGGCTCGCCCACTTGACCTCGCGCGTTGTTGGCGAAGAGGCCTACAGCGCCGCGCTGTCGGGCGAAGCTGATTTCAACACCCCTGACTGGGTTGAAGCCTTTGGCTACGTCGAAGAGCTCGCTGATCACAATTGCGTCAACGAAAGCGCGAATGCTGTCGACGACAACGAGGGTGCTCAGCTCTTCTTCCAGGGCAAAGCCGCCATGCACGCCATAGGCTCATGGCTCGTGAGCTGGGCCATCGACGAGGCGCCTGACCTCAACTTCGACTACGTAAACCTTCCGACAATGCCCGGTGAGGGCAACCAGGAGAGTGTGATCGGTGTCGTTACCGGCTACGTCATCAACGCGAAGAGCGGCAAGCAAGACCTCGCTGCGGAGTTCCTTGCCCTGCTCAACAACGATGAGAACGTTCAGGCGTTTATCGCTGCAGAACTCACTCCGATGGCTCTCTCCGCATCCTCGGGTGACGAGATCGACTCGCGCAGTGCTGGCCTCATTAACATGCTGGAGTCAGCTCCCGCAATTGTTCTACCGCCCGACACTGGTTACGACCTTGAGACCGCCAACGCTCTCTACGCAGCGCTTGCTGAAGTGCTCGGCGGCCAGACCTCTCCCGCGGATGCCGTTGCAGGCATAGATCAAAAGCTGGGCTAGCTCTCCTCGCTAGTTAGCCACACTGCTGGTCGTCCGTCACCCGAAGGCGGACGACCAGTTCTTTCTTTCGAAGGGATCCACCGATGAAGGCGAACCGTACGGCCACCCCGTATCTGTTCTTGGTGCCCGCCATGGCGGTCTTCGGCTTCGCTGTGCTCTTTCCCGTGATCATGACCTTCGCCTACAGCTTCACGGAATGGAATGGCTACGGCACCATGGTGTTTGTCGGCATCGACAACTACATCAAGGCCGCCAACGACGTCTTATTCCGCGACTCCTTCGTGCACGTGCTCATCTACATCGCCATCACGATCGTGTTGGAGGTCGTAGTGGGCCTCGTTCTCGCCGGACTCGTGAGCGTGCACCGGCGGGGCTCACTGTGGTTCCGCGTGGCAATCTTCACCCCGGTCATGCTGCCGATGGTCGTCGTTGCCGTGTTGTGGGCCTTCGTTTACAACAATGACTTCGGTCTTCTCAACGCAGCGCTGCAATCCCTCGGTCTCGACAGCCTTCAGCGAGTGTGGCTCGGCGATCCGGCAACCGCACTCCTCGCTGTCAGCGTGGTCTCCGGCTGGGTATATGCCGGTTTCTACATGACCATCTTCTACGCGGCCTTCAACCAAGTGCCTACCGAGGTTATCGAGGCGGCTCGGCTCGATGGTGCAAACGAATGGCAGCTCTTTCGCCGCATCAAGGTGCCGATGATTCGCAATGCGATTACCGTCGCGCTACTGCTCTGCATCACCGGCGGCTTCCAAGGCTTTGACCTCTTCTACGTCATGACCAACGGCGGGCCTTACGGTGCCACCGAGATCCCGACGACCTACCTTGTGAAATCAGTATTCACTTTCCAGAATGTTGGCTACGGCTCCGCCATGGCGGTCGTGCTCACGGCTGTTGTTGTGGCGCTGGGCCTAGTCTTCACGCGAGTCAATCGTGAGAAGCCAGAGGACGTGCGCTCATGAGCCTGACCGAACCTAAAGCGCCATCCTCGCAGCGAGCGTCAGGCAGCAAGCATCACGCGGGACGCAAAACTCCCCTGCGCATTCCCGATGTGCTCTTCACTGGCGCCCTCGCGGTCATCGCCGTCGTGTTCTTCTTCCCGATGCTCTGGATGGTGTTCTCCAGCTTCAAGTCGAACTCCGCCATTTTTGCGACCCCGTTCGCCCTTCCGACCGAGATCGACTTTGGGCGCTGGGTGGAGGCCTTCGAGATCGGCCACATCGGCCAGTACGCGCTCAACAGCATCATCGTCACGGGGGCTTCGGTTCTGGGCATCCTACTGTTAGGGGCGGCGGCCGCCTTCGCGTTCAGCCGTTACCGCTTCCGTGGCCGTAACCTGCTGATGGGGTTACTTGCTCTCGGGCTTCTGCTGCCCTTGCAGTCGTACTTCATCGCCCAGTCAACGATGTTCACCCAGCTGGCCATTACCGATACGCGGTGGGCACTCATCATCCCCTACACCGCCATGGGGCTACCGCTGACCGTGTACCTGCTCAAGGTCTACTTGGATGCCGTGCCCAACGAACTCTTCGAAGCTGCGCGCATCGACGGAGCGAGTGACTTGCGCGTCTTCGGATCGATCGCGCTCCCGCTCCTTCGCCCCGGTCTGGCGACAGTGGCGATCTTCTCGGCGCTCTCGAGCTGGAACGAGTTCTTGCTCGCGCTGCTCTACATTCAGGATGACGCGCTCAAGACGATTCCGACCGGCTTGCTTGCATTCTCTAGCCGGTATGTAACCGACTACGGACTCCTGTTCTCGGCACTCTCGATCGTCACACTGCCGATGATCGTGATCTATATCGTCTTCAACAAGCAGATCGTGGAAGGCATCACGGCCGGCAGCGTGAAGTAGCGGCAGCCAGAATTTGCGGCAGTCGCAACGGGGGAATGCGATCCCAACATGGGGGAGCGCAGGCCAAACCTCTACGCCTGAATGGCGGGAATCGGCTTGGAGCGCGACATGAAGCGCACCACGTTCTCATCCACGATGATGTCGCTCGGGCGCAGCGGCCGCGTGAGGTAGAGCCCTTCAAGGCGACTGATACGGCTGAGTGCAACGTAGGTCTGGCCGGGAGCGAACGAGCGAGGCCCGAGATCCACGATCGCACTGTCGTAGGTTTTGCCCTGCGACTTATGGATCGTGACGGCCCACGCGAGGCGCAGCGGAAACTGCGTGAACTCGGCCACGACATCCTTGCGCAGCGCTTTCGTGCGCGCTGAGTAGGAGTACTTGAACTTCTCCCAGACGGCGGGCTTCACTTCGTAGTCGCGGCCGTCGACCTCGACCCACACGGTGTCCGCAATCTTAACGACAGTGCCGACGCTGCCGTTGACCCAGCGCTGGGTACCGCCCTCTTGAGTGTCGTTGCGCAAGAACATCACTTGCGCCCCCACCTTGAGCTCAAGCGCCTCGTCGGCCGGGTAGGCGCGCCCGCCAAACTCTCCCGAGATTTCGGCCTTCGCTGTGAGCACTCGGCCGGGCAGCCGGGCGAGTGCAGAAGCGTTGATGCGCGTCACAGTGCTGTTCGTCGTCGCGAGCGTGATGGTGCCGTCGTTGGGCGCGGGGCGAGCGCCCACCGCATTGAGGCGGCCCGCGATCTCAGCGGTAACGCCGTTGTGACGAACGGCATTGAGCATGTATTTGAACTCATCCTCATGCTGGCGATGGATGCTCGTGAGCTCGTAAATCGTGAGATCGGTCTCTTGCCACACGAGCGCATCGAAGAACCAGATCGACCGGTAGCGATCTTCGAAGTAGGCGCGCTCATCCGGATCGCCAGGAACCGGAGCGAGTTGGTACGGATCGCCAAACAGCACAACCTGCACACCCCCAAACGGTTCTTTCTTTCGCTGTCGCGCCTGACGCAGACTGCGATCGATCGCGTCGAGAAGGTCGGCATTGACCATCGATACTTCGTCAATGACCAAAGTCTCAATCGTATTGAGCAGCTTGCGCAACTGATCATTTTGCTCGAGCTCGTGGTCGGCGATAACACCGATCGGCAACCTGAACAGTGAATGGATCGTCTGCCCACCGACGTTGAGAGCCGCAACACCGGTCGGCGCACAGATCACGATCTGCTTTGACGTGTTGTGTGCCAGGTGGTTCAGGAGCGTTGATTTGCCGGTGCCGGCACGCCCTGTGACAAAGAGATTCTCGCGCGTGGTCTCGATCGCAGCGAAGACGGCTGCTTGCTCGGGCGAGAGGGTGATTTCGGACACCCAATCACCCTAATGCTGCCGATGGTCAGCACTGTGCCTGCGCGTCACTTTCTGTGTGCAGGGTTTCTCTCACCTCAGCGGTTTAGGATGTGTGAATGCGTCGCGAGCTTGTCACCTGGTCTATCGTGCTCGGGCTGATTATTGCTGCCTTCGTCACGACGGTGCTGATCGTGAATTCGACCCTGTTTAGCTCAAGCGGGTTCGTACGCAGCTATTTGGGTGCTCTCGCGAGGCACGACATGCCGTCAGCTCTTCAGATCGCCGACATCCACTTAGCCGAAGAGCACGGAGCGTCATCAGATGACGGTTCGGGCGCCACGCCCATCGACACCACGGGCGCAGGCTCCATGCTCCTTGCCGGCTCACATGACCTCTTGCGTCCCTCTGCCCTCAGCACAATTGAAAACATCGCGCTTGCTGAGCGCACGGTCAACGCAAATGGCACCGAGACCGTGACGTTCGTATTCGACCTCGACGGCAACACGTCACGTTCGACGTTCACGGTCGAGCGTGACGGAAGCCGCTTTGGGGTGTTTGCAGATTGGAAGTTCGTGACCCCTCCACTGAGCATTGTGCGACTCACGGTCGCTAACGCTCAGGGCTTCACCGCGAATGGTTCTGAATTTGTGACGCCAACGCAAGACACTCCGTCACCGTACGTTGTGCTCACTCCCAGCAGCTTCGACATCAGCCACACCTCAACGTTCCTCACCGCGGAGCCGATCAGGGTCTCCGCAACAGACCCCGGAAAAACCGTTCGCGCGCGCCTCGACGTCGTCGCTAATGATGCGATGGTCGCGCAAGTGCAGCGCGAAGTTAACGACTACCTCGACGAGTGCGCCACTCAGGTTGTCCTTTTGCCCACCGGGTGCCCGTTTGGTCAGCCCATGGCTAACCGCATCGTGACGACGCCCGAGTGGAGCATGGCAACTTACCCCGAGGTGACTCTCGTTCCCGGTTCTGCAACGGGCAGCTGGCTGATGCCCGCCACGGATGGCGCGGCTCACCTCACAGTCGACGTGCGTTCCATTTTCGACGGCTCGGTTTCTACTTTCGACGAAGGCGTTGACTTCACGGCGAGCTATCTCGTCACGTTTATGCCGGAGGACGAGCTACTCATCACGGCCCAGTACCCCAACTAGCGCACGCAGGCACGTCGCACACACAGAGACGTTTTCTGCGTGCCTAGGCACCGACGGCTGCCGGGCCACGATCGTTCGACAGCTTAGCGCTTCGCGAGCATCTCGTTGTAGGCATCTAGTTCGGCGTCGCCGTCGCGATCCGCCTTGCGGTCGTAGCGCACGGAAGCACGTCCGTCGCTGCGACGCCACATGATGGCTACCGCGATCGCGAGCGCGATCGTGGGGATCTCGCCAACGCTCCACGCGATACCGCCGCCAATGCGCTGATCTTCCAGTGCACTCAGTCCGGTGTCCCAGCCCATGGCGCCGTACCAGTCGGCGAGCAGTAGGCCTGTTCCCGTCATGAGTCCGAGCCCGAAGAAGGCATGGAACGCCATCGTGGCAAGCAGCAGCAACAGTCGAAGGGGGTAGGCGGGGCGGTGCGGCGACGGGTCGATTCCGATGAGGGCTTGCACAAAGAGGTATCCAGACCCAAGGAAGTGGATGATCATCCACTCGTGCCCCACATGGTCGGTTGTCGCCCAGCGGAACAGCGGCGTGTAGTAGAAGATCCACAGTGAGACCACGAAGATTGCTGCCGCCACGATCGGATGCCCGATGATCGCCATGTATCGCGAGTGCACGATGAGCAGAATCCATTCGCGGGCTCCGCGGCTGCCGTCAGTGCGCTTGGCGATCGCGCGCATCGCGAGGGTGACGGGCGCACCTGGAACGAGCAGCACCGGAATCATCATGCCGAGGGTCATGTGCCCGAGCATGTGTATCGAGAACAGGTAGCCCTCGTAGACGTTCACTCCACCGTTCGTGATGTAGAACAGCAACAGCATCCCGAGCACCCAGAAGACGGTGCGGTGGATGGGCCAACTGTCGCCACGCTTGTGGAGGCGCCACACGCCCGCGAGGTAGAAGAAGATCGCGAAGGCACAGATCAGCACCCAGATGAGGTCGAAGCTCCACAGGGTGAAGAGGTTGCTTGCGCTGACCGGCGGCGGCAAGGCAGAGCCAGTGAGGTAGGCGGCGGGGGATGAGTCGGGCACATCAGCTGCCACGATCTCGGGAACGGGTGTTGGGGTTGCGGCCAGCGCGGCAGCTGCGCCCGAGGCGAGGCCCATGAAAGCGAGTTCGGCGGTGACAATCCACCAGAACCATCCGCGTTCTTTGCGCGGGCTGGCTTCGAGCCGACCAATCGCATAGTTGCGGTACACCGCTCCGAAGAGGCCCATCACGATGAGGGCAAACACTTTGACAAGCACGAGGATGCCGTAGGGCGACAGCAGGTTCGTCAGATTTTCGACACGAATTTCTGCGCTCACATAGCCGGAGGCGGCCACCACGATGAAGCTCACGAGTGCGACGGTGGAGTAGCGCCGCAGCACTATGGCAAGGCGCTCTTTGCCCAGCGCGGGGCGGGCTATCGCCAGGGCCAGGAGTCCGCCAAGCCAGAGCGCGGCGAAGACGAGGTGCAGGAATATTGCACTCGTTGCGGCGTCGTGGTCTTCAGTTCCGCCGCTGTGGCCCTGCAGTGCCATGGGGATGAGCCCGGCGACAGCGAGCACGAGCACGAAGACGAGGGCGCTCATATTGCGCACGGCGAAGCACAGCACGGTCACAGCAGCCGCTATGAGCACAGTCGCGAGCCAGGCTTGGCCGAGTTCGGTGACGGTCAGAAAGCTGGCCAGAACGTCGCCGAAGGCGCTTGAGAGGTCAATGGGCTGGTTGCGCACCGCCAGGAAGGTGAAAAACCCCGTAAACGCGGAGGCGACAGCCCACACGGCAGCGCCAGCCGCGGCGAAGTCGAGAGTGAGAGTGAACTCGTCACGCTTCGGACTCATCGCAAAGACAGCGATCATGAGTCCACCGATAGTCGCGGCAAGCCCGAGATTCACGAAAAGCTTGGAGATCGGGAGCCCCCACCGCACGACAGCACCGGGATCGAGCAGGATAGGAGCTTCTGCTCCACCGCCAAACTGCAGACCGGCGACGACCACGACAAAGGCAATGACGATCAGCAGGGCGGGACCGGCGATCCGGCTGATTCGTAACACCCCTCAAGAGTACTCGGGATTATGCGGGAGTTTGCTCGGTATGGCCATTGCCGGGCACACAAACAAAAAGGGCGACATCCCGGAGAATGCCGCCCTTTTCAAAGTTGCTACTTAGCCCTTGGCTGCTGCCTTGAGCTTGCTGCCTGCGCTGAGCTTTACGCCGTGGCTGGCCTTGATCTCGATTGCTTCACCCGTCTGCGGGTTACGGCCGGTGCGAGCCTCGCGGAAGGTGCGCTCTGCAGCCATCCATCCGGGGATCGAAACCTTGGTTCCTTCGCCGACCGACTTGGACAGCACGGAGAAGAAAGCGTCAACGACGCCGGAAACGGCAGCCTGGCTCTGGCCAGACTCTGCGGCAACCGCCGCTACGAATTCAGTACGGTTTAGCGACTTGTCAGCCATAAGGTGGTCCTCCTCGGACGTAGTGCAGTTAGTTGTTCCGAAACGTTAGAAAACGTCGGAACCGCTTGGAATCTACCAGCTTGACTTGGTAATTCCGGGCAACTCGCCCCGGTGAGCCATTTCACGGAAGCGAACACGGGAAACACCAAACTGGTTGAGGAATCCACGGGGACGTCCATCGATGGCGTCGCGACCGCGTACGCGGATCGGCGAAGCATCGCGGGGGAGCTTCTGAAGTCCGAGGCGTGCAGCCTCGCGCGACTCGTCAGTTCCGTTGGGGTCGACGAGAGCCTTCTTCAGCTCGAGACGACGCGCAGCGTAACGCGCAACGATAACTTTGCGCTGTTCGTTCTTTGCAATCTTGCTCTTTTTAGCCATGTTTAGCGCTCCTCGCGGAATTCAACGTGCTTGCGAACCACTGGGTCGTACTTCTTCAGTACGAGGCGGTCGGGGTTGTTGCGACGGTTCTTGCGCGTCACATAGGTGTAGCCCGTTCCAGCAGTTGAACGGAGCTTGATGATCGGACGTACGTCCTGTGCCTTTGCCATTAGATCTTCTCCCCACGTGCAAGGAGGTCCTTGACAACGGATTCGATGCCGCGAGCGTCAATAACCTTGATGCCCTTTGCGGACAACTGAAGAGTTACGTTGCGGCGAAGCGACGGTACGTAGTACGTCTTCTTCTGGATGTTCGGGTCGAAACGGCGCTTGGTGCGACGGTGCGAGTGCGAGATGTTGTGTCCGAAGCCGGGAATGGCGCCGGTCACTTGGCAGGTTGCTGCCATGGTGATACTCCTGTTCTAGTTACCGTAAGGACAAAGCCTTACCCAAGATCACTTGTCGGCACACACACTGCATTCTTTTCGCACCGCGCTTTCACACGGATTCGATCAGGGTGGGATGTGTGTACGAGAGCGGAAGATACCGCTCGATCAACGGTATATGTTACGTGCTAGAGCACGCTGGGCACAAGCCGAAGACGTCAACAATGTGGTTTGGCTGCGTGAAACCGTGCTCTGCGGCAACATTTTTTGCCCACTGCTCCACCTCATCCGCCTTAATTTCGACGGTCGTGCCGCATTGACGACAGATCAAATGGTGATGGTGCGAGTCAGGCGTGCACGCGCGAAACAGGCTCTCGCCATCTTGCTGCAGCGAATCAGCGTCACCAGCTCCAGCGAGGTCTGCCAAGGCGCGATAGACAGTGGCAAGACCGATAGAGCTACCGGCGTCGCGAAGCGCACTGTGCAGCGCCTGAGCGCTCACAAAGCCCTCTGACTCGGTCAGGGCATCCCGCACCGCTTCTCGCTGCCACGTATTGCGCTTCATAGTGACCATTCTAACTTTTGCCCCCTGCGCTTGCGCTGGTCAGTTGCGCTCCGGATGCCCGGCTCACCCGGTGGCCACGACCACGCCCGCGGCGCGCACCCACCACCCGGCAGACCAGGTAGATCAGAAAAGAAATTGTTGTGATGTACGGACTAATCGGCAGCGAGCCGCCCAGGGCCAACAGCACGCCACCCGTTGCAGACACGAATCCGAAGATCATGCTCAGCACCGGAACCATGCGCGGCGACGACGACACCCGCATTGCGGCGGCAGCCGGCGTGACCAGCAATGCCATCACCAACAGTGCGCCAATAATCTGCACGGCAACCGCAACCATCAGACCGAGCATAACCATGAAGCCCAACGCGAGAGCCCGCGAAGGCACACCACGGGCTGCTGCGACCTCAGGGTCGAGGCTGTCGAAGGTGAGCGGCCTCCACACCACGAACAGCGCAGCCAACACGACAACGCTGATGACGATCAGCAGACCCAGCTGTTCACCATCGACCGTGATGATCTGACCGGTGAGGAGCCCAAACTTGTTGCCACTGCGTCCGGGGTAGAGCGCCAGAAACAGGATGCCCAAACCCAAACCAAACGGCATGAGCACGCCAATAATCGAATTTCGATCCCGAGCCTTCGCCCCGAGCATCCCGATCAGAATTGCCGCCACAAGTGAGCCGACAATCGAGCCCGCGACGACATTGGCGCCGAACAACAGGGCTGCCGCTGCCCCCGCAAAAGAGAGTTCGCTAATGCCGTGCACCGCAAAAGCCATATCGCGTTGCATCACGAAGACGCCGATCAGTCCGCCCGTAATGCCCAAGACTGCCGCGGCGATGAGAGAGAACCGCACCAGATTGAGGAGTTCGCCATAGTTCTCAAAGCCGACGATCTGGCTCCAGAAGTCGTCGAGGGTCATGCGATCTCCTCTTCGTGATGGTGATCGCCGTGGGGCGTGCCAGCCACAATGACGCGGCCACCCACCCGCACAACCTCAACCGGGGTGCCATACAACTCGGTCAAGACCTCGCTGCGCAACACCTCATCTGGGGTGCCAATAGTGAACTTTCCGCCAGCCAAATAGAGGATGCGGTCAACCATGCCCAACACCGGGTTCACATCGTGTGTCACAAAAACGACTGCAGTGTTGTGCTCACGCCGACGCTGATCAATAAGCTCTGACACCCCGCGTTGATGCTGAAGATCAAGACTCAAGAGTGGTTCGTCGCACAGCAACAACACCGGATCCGCCGCCAAAGACTGCGCTACCCGCAAGCGCTGCTGTTCGCCACCTGAGAGCGAGCCAATGGGATTGCTCGCATACTCGGTTGCGCCAACGGCCGCGATGAGCTCGTCCACGTGAGTCTTGACGCTGCGGGGGAGTGTCGGCACGCCGAAACGGTGGCCATTCACGCCCAGGGTCACAAGGTCGCGGCCGCGCAGCGGTGTGCCAGGCGCCGCCAGCTTCTGCTGCGGAATATAGCCAATGCGGCGATCACCACGGTGAACCGGATGCCCGGCAACCGTAATAGTGCCGGCGTCGAGTTTCTGCTGCCCCAGAATCGCCTTCAACAGGCTCGACTTTCCGGAACCGTTCGAGCCGAGCACCGCCACAAACTCGCCGGGCGCAACATCGAGGTCGAGCCCCGACCAGAGGGTGCGCGCGCCGAAGCCCAGCACCCCATCACGGATGCTGAGCACGGCAGGCAGTGCAGTAGCGGTCATTCGGTCGACTCGCTAACTAGCCGAGGGCTACTTCGAGCGCATCGAGATTTGACGTCATCCATTCGACATAGTCTGACCCCTCGGGAAGGGTCTCGGTGAACGACACCACCGCAAGTCCGGCTTCTTCGGCCGTAAGACGCACTCGCTCAGTCTCAGCGCTTGCAGTCTGCTCGTTGTAGGCGAGCATCGCGACATCGCCAGACTCAATCAGCTCAAGCACGTCGCGCAGGGCCGTCGGGGGAACATCCGAACCCTCTTCGATTGCTTCCGTGAACGCGGAGGGAGTCTCATTGTGAAGCCCGATCTCCTCGAGCAAGTAGACAGCAACGGGCTCGGTGACCGCTACCCCGCGGTCGTCCGCAACAACTGCAAGCTTGTCTGCTTGAGTCTCGAGTCCCTCGAGGTCGCTCATGAATGCCGCAAGCGAGGCGTCGAAGGTGTCACTATCTGCCGGGCTGAGAGTCTTGAGCTCAGCAGTAATCTGCTCGGCAACGTGCTCCATCGCGTGGAAGCTGTACCAGACGTGCTCGTTGAAGCCCTCGATGTGATCGTGGCCGTCGTCGGTGCTGTGCTCGTCGGCGGCATGGTCGTCGGTCGCGTCATCCGCGTGGTCTGCATCTTCTGCGTGGTCCGCATCTTCTGCGTGGTCTGCATCGTCGGTGGCCGCGTCATCCGCTTCATCCGCGTGGTCATGATCGTGGTCATCTTCGAGCAGCCCTGAAGCGTCAACCGCGTTGATGAGAACGGCGGATGCTCCGGAAGACTCGTAGAGAGCCTCAGCGAAGGGGTCGTAGCCACCACCGTTGAGCACCACGAGGTCAGCGTTGGAGACCGCGAGTTGGTCGCGAGCGGATGCTTCGTAGCTGTGTGGGTCTTGCGCGGGGTTGTCAATGAGGCTGGTCACGGAGACGGCGTCGCCGCCGAGAGTCGCGACCAAGTTGCCGTAGACACTCGTGGAGGCGACGACGGCGATCGTGCCATCGTCTTCGGCGGCAGGCTGCGCCGTGGAGCAACCGGCAAGAGTAACTGCGGAGACCGCAAGCACGGCGGCTGCCGTGAACGCGCGAGACCGGGGGGCAGTGAAAACAGAAGTGGTGAAGCGAGACATCAGGGTGTCCTTCTAAGGCGTTAGCTGATAGCGGTAATGAGTTTCGTTATCAATAGCATAGCGCATGCTCCACCCTTCGAGGCACAGCCCCTTATGCCGCTACTTCTGTCGAGCGCCCTCTTTCACTGTCCCAGGCTCGAGATCAGGCTTCGCGCCCGATTCATTCCACGTCTTGAGAATTGCCCACCCCACGGCGGCGATCGGCACCGCCAAGACCGCGCCCACAATGCCGCCCAAGATTGTGCCTGCCGTCAACGCCACCAAAATAACGAGCGGGTGGATGCTCAGCGACTGCGCCATCACGACGGGCTGCAGAAAGTTGCCCTCAAGTTGGTTGACGAGCACGACAATGCCGAGAACGATGAGCGCAACGACCCAACCGTTCGTGACGAGTGCTACTACGGCGGCCAAGATGCCGGCAACGGTTGCTCCGACAAGGGGAATGAACGCGCCCAAGAAGACAATCACGGCGAGGGGCAACGCGAGGGGAACCTGCAAGATCAGGAGTCCAATGCCGATACCGAAGGCATCCACGGCCGCGACGGTGGCCGTACCGCGCACGTACCCACCCAGGGTACGAACCGCGGTGTGACCGATGCGGTGACCGCGATCGAGACGCTCACCGCGAAGCGGCCGCAAGAAGAACTCCCAAATGCGGTCGCCATCTTTGAGGAAGAAGAAGAGGATCACGACACCGAGAATGATGCCCGTGACAACCTCAGCGGCCGCCGACACCCCCTGAATTGCGCCGAGCCCAAAGGTCGCGCTCGTCGCGAAATCGATGATTGCGTTCCACGCTTCATCGAGAGCATCTTGATCGATAGGGAACGGTCCATCAAGCGCAAAACCCTTCAGTTGCTCGAAGCCCTCCACGGCAGAGTCCGATAGCTCGCCCCACTGGTCACGAACCGCAAACACAATCGCGGTGATGAGTCCACCAAAGACGAGGATGCCGCCAAGCAAAGTGATCCAGGTCGACAGCGCTCGCCCGACACCCTTGCGGCGCATCCACACCACGAGCGGACTCGCGGCAGCGGCAAAAATCAGCGCGATCAGTACCGGAATAACAACAAGCTTGATCTGTGTGAGCGCGAAAACGATCACCGAAACGAGCGTGAGCAGCAAGAGCACTTGAAGTGCTCTAATCGACCAAGAACCTAAGCGATCAGTCCAGAGTTCGTGAATACGGGGGCGTTGCGACTCTGATGCTGGCTGCGCTGCAGGCGACTTTTTCTTGATGAACATGCCGCCACACTACCTACTACTGTGGCGAAATCACCGCAGCACAAAAGCGCAATCGCCCCCGACTGGCTGCTAATCGAGCAGAAGTGCAGGCTCTTCGAGCACGCTCGCAAGGTCAGCGACGAAACGGCTTGCGACATCGCCATCAACGATGCGGTGGTCGAAACTCGCGCTCACTGTGGTGACGTAGCGAGCTCGCACTTCACCATCGACAACCCACGGCTTTTGTTTGATCGAGCCAAGCGCCACAATGGCAGCCTCGCCGGGGTTGATGATCGGTGTACCCGTGTCCATGCCGTAGGAGCCGATGTTGGTGATCGTGATCGTGCCATTCGACATCTCGGCGGGCTGAGTCTTGCCGTCTCGCGCGGTGAGCGTCAACTGTTCGAGAGCCTTCGCAAGATCGAAGAGACTCAAGTCTTGAGCATCCTTGATGTTCGGCACAATGAGTCCGCGCGGGGTTGCCGCAGCGATACCCAGGTTCACGTAGTGGTGAACGATGATCTCTTTGTCAGTCCAGCTCGAGTTCACGGTGGGATTGCGACGCACCGCCCAGTTCACTGCCTTCGCCATGATGAGCAGGGGGCTTACGCGCACTCCCGCAAAGTCAGGCGAGTTCTTGAGGCGCTTCACAAACTCCATGGTTCGCGTGGCGTCGACGTCGGTGAAGACGCTCACGTGAGGTGCCGTAAACGCACTGTGCACCATCGCCTTGGCGATTGCCTTGCGCACTCCCTTGACGGGGATTCGCTCTTCGCGCTCGTCGCCCCACGCTGGGGTTTCGATATTGCGGAAGACGCTGGCCTGCGAGGCGTGACGAATCACGTCTTCGCGCGTGGTTTCGCCGGCAAGACCCGTGGCAGCAACCTCCGAAAGTTCAACCCCGAGATCCTTGGCCAGCTTGCGAATCGGCGGCTTGGCGATGATGGGGCTCGCGAAAGCAGCGGGAACGGATGCCGGACGCGGCTTCGACGCGGCGGTCGCGCTCGCGTCATCCTTCGCCGGCTGTCCGCCCTTGCGACGACGCGAATTCACGTGACCGCCCGTGCCGTACCCCACGAGCACAGCTCCGGGCTTCTCGTCGTCATTCGCAATCGTGGATGCCGTGTCGGCAACAGCAGACGCTGTGTCGCTCGCGGCACTGCTGTCATGCCCGACATCTGACATCAACCCGTGGCTTTCATCTTCACCAGAACCGGGTGCCGTAAGTTCAACCGAGCCGCCGGTGGACTGCACGCTGATGATGGGGGTGCCGACCTCAACGGTCGCTCCTTCTTCAACAAGCAGTTTCTGCACCGTGCCCGCGAAAGGCGATGGCAACTCTACGAGTGACTTGGCCGTCTCGATTTCGACGAGAACTTGGTTGACGGTGATGTCATCACCGGGCGCAACCTTCCAGGAGACGATCTCAGCTTCAGTCAGCCCCTCGCCCACATCGGGGAGAGGAAATTCAGATACAGCCACAAGGGCCTCCTTCGTCAGTAGGCCAACGCCCGGTCAACAGCATCAAGGATGCGGTCAACACTGGGCAGATACACGGATTCCAGCTTGGCCGGAGGGAATGGAAGGTCGTAACCACTCACGCGCAGCACGGGGGCTTCGAGCGAATAGAACGCGCGCTCGGTTACCGTTGCGGCAACCTCTGAGCCCACACTGACATTCCCTGGGGCCTCTTGAACAACAACGACGCGGCCCGTTTTTTGGGCGGATGCCACGATCGGGTCGTAGTCGATGGGGGAGAGCGATCGAAGGTCTACTACCTCAATGCTTGTGCCTTCCTCGGCTGCGAGCTCCGCTGCCTGCAAGAGCATCGATACAATCGCTCCATGGCCCACCACGGTCACTTCGGTTCCCTCGCGCACGACCCGACTGGCGTGAGTGGCAATGCCGCTCGACTCCCGATCGACCTCGCCCTTCTGCCAGTAGCGCGACTTGGGCTCAAAGAACATCACCGGGTCGTTGCTCGCGATTGCTTCCTGGATCATCCAGTAAGCGTCGTGAGGGGTAGCTGGGCTCAGCAGCCGAAGTCCGGCAGTGTGAGCAAAGTATGCTTCCGGGCTCTCCTGGTGATGCTCGACGGCGCCGATGTGTCCGCCGTAGGGAACGCGGATGACAACGGGCATCGTGAGCGTGCCCTCGTGGCGCGCGGTCAGCTTCGCCAATTGCGAGGTGATCTGGTCGAAGCCGGGAAAAATAAAACCGTCGAACTGGATTTCACACACGGGGCGGAATCCGCTCATCGCGAGCCCAATGGCGGTACCCACGATGCCCGATTCAGCCAGTGGAGTGTCGAGCACTCGCTTGTCGCTGAACTCCGCCTGCAGACCTTCGGTGACGCGGAAGACTCCGCCGAGAGGGCCAATGTCTTCGCCCATCAACAGCACTCTGCTGTTCGCAGCCATCGCTGCACGAAGTCCCTCGTTGAGGGCTTTCGCCATTGTCATCGTTTCAGTCATTAGTTGTTCTCCTCAAACGACGCCTCGAAGTCGGTGAGCGCTTGACGCTGCTCATCCATCACGGGGTGGGGATCGGAGTACACGTGGTCAAACAGCGTCGACGTGGCGGGAACCGGCAATTCGAGAATGCGTTTGCGGATGTCAGCAGCCAAGTCGTCACCTTCCGCCGCGATCTCTGCGAAGAAGCTTTCACTCGCGCCGCGCCCCCGCAAGTACGTTTCGAAGCGAGTGATGGGGTCGCGCTGCGCCCAGAATTCGAGTTCGCTGTTCTCGCGATACTTCGATGGGTCGTCGCTCGTGGTGTGGGCACCCATGCGGTAGGTGAGGGCTTCGATGAATCGGGGGCCCTCGCCGGAGCGGGCGGCGTCCAGGTTGGCTTGAGCCACAGCGTAGCTCGCGAGCACGTCGTTGCCATCAATTTGCACGCTTGGGATGCCGAACCCTTCGCCGCGCAGATAGAGCGGGGTGCGCGACTGACGTGACACGGGAACCGATATTGCCCAGTGGTTGTTCTGCAGAAAGAAGACTTGCGGCGTTTGGTAGCTGGCCGCGAACACCATTGCTTCACTGACGTCACCCTGGCTTGTCGAGCCATCGCCGAAGTAGACCATGACCGCGGCATCAGTGTCGGGGTTGCCGGTGCCACTGCGGCCATCAAGATTCATTCCCATGGCGTAGCCGGTGGCGTGCAGAGTCTGTGAGCCGATGACGAGGGTATAGAGATGGAAGTTGTCGTGGTCTTTCGGATCCCACCCGCCGTGGCTGAGGCCGCGGAACATGGAGAGGATCGTGATCGGGTCGACGCCGCGCGTGAGCGCGATGACGTGTTCCCGATAGGAAGGAAAGAGGTGATCTTGGGGCTTTGCGGCGAGCGCCGACCCCACTTGGGCAGCTTCTTGCCCGTGGCTGGGCACCCAGAGGGCAAGTTGACCTTGACGCTGCAGGTTGGCGGCTTCGATGTCGAAGCGGCGCATCACAACCATGTGGCGGTGGAGCTCTTGAAGAGCGTCGTCACTGAGCTTGTCTACTAACGGGAGGTACTGTTCGCTGGCATCGCTGTGAACGAGCGTGCCTTCGGGAGACAGCAGCTGAACCGTCGCGGCGGTATAAGACATTCGACTAATCTAACGCGGCCAGCGTTAGATCGTTTCCTTTGAAGTGACAACCTCTTGCGCTGCTCTTAGGAGTTTCCCCACAGATTCTTCCTCGCCGACACTCACGCGGAGGCCTTCGCCGAGTGCGCGAACGACAATCCCGTGCGAGCGGAACACCTCCGCAGCCCAATTGGTTGCTGCCCCAGTGGGCAGCCACACAAAGTTGCCGCTCGGTGTCGGAACCGCCCAGCCCAGCTCGCGCAAGCCCACCACAATGCTTTCGCGCACATCGTTAATTCGGCTGACGCGCTCCAACAATTCACTTTCATGGTCGAGGGATGCGGTGGCTGCTTGTTGGGCAAGTTCCGTGACAGAGAGCGGAATTGCTACCGCTCGCGCCGCATCCATCACGTACTCGGGACCAATCGCGTACCCGATTCTGAGACCGGCAAGGCCGTAGGCCTTCGAGAAGGTGCGCAACAGCACGAGATTGGAGTACTCGCCAATGAGGGTTTCGCCGCGCACCGCTGCGGGATCGGTGACGAACTCGCGGTAGGCCTCGTCGAGCACAACAAGCACGTTGTCGGGGACTGTCGCCATGAACTCGCGGAATTCAGCATCCGTCACCACTGTGCTGGTGGGGTTGTTGGGGCTGCAGACAATAACAACGCGAGTGGATGAGGTGATGGCCGCGCTCATGGCGTCGAGGTCGTGTCGGTGGTCGGATTGATTCGCGATCTGCACGCTTGTGGCGCCGGCAGAGGAAACCAGCAGCGGGTAGGCCTCGAAGCTGCGCCACGCGTAGATGACTTCATCGCCGGGGGCAGCGGCGGCGCTGATGAGCTGCGCGAGCACGGCGACGGAACCCGCGCCGACCTGGACGCTGTCAGCAGTGACCCCGAATCGTTCGGCAAGCTGGGCACGCAAGTCGAGCGCGGATGCGTCGGGGTACCGGTTGATGGTGTCGGTGGTCAGTTGCGCGAGCACCGAGGGAAGCGGCTCGAAGGGGTTTTCGTTGGAGGACAGCTTGAAAGCGTCTGCGGCTGCGGGCGCACCCTGACGGTAGGGCACTATTGCGGCAATCTCGGGGCGGAGCTGTACTCGTTTGCTGGTCACGTGACCAGCCTAGGGGCGTGAAGCGCTCTGCTCGTTTCACGGCTGTGACGAATTCGCGGGAGTGCTGGATCCCGGTGCGCGATTGCAGAGACAACCGCGTTTGGCCCGCTGCCGTTGCGGCCTACTAAACCGGGGGTGCATAGTTGATGCATGGGAATCATCGTGCGCTTGCTCATCAACGCTCTTGCCTTGTGGCTTACTACCGTGGTTGTTGCCGGCGTGCAGATTGTGTCCTTTGCTCCGGGGGGAACCCTAGAGGTTGTGCTGACGTTCTTGATCGTCGCCGCTGTCTTCGGAATCGTCAATGGGGTGCTCGGCAATCTCATCCGAATTGTTGCGTTCCCCCTGTACGTGCTGACGTTGGGGCTTCTTGCTCTGGTCGTGAACGGTCTGCTGCTGCTGCTGACGAGCTGGATCTCAAGCCTCTTCGGCTTTGGGCTTGTTGTCGACGGCTTCTGGTGGGGAGTGCTTGGAGCCCTCGTTCTAGGTCTCATCAGCTGGTTCATCGGAATCCTCGTTCGCCCCATCGTGGGCAAGAAGCACTAAGGCCTAGCCCGCTCGTACTCGTAGGTTGTGACTGTGGTGGTCGTTGTGCTGCCGGAGGGTGGAGCAAGTTTCTGCCACGCCTGCTGCAGCTCAGGGGCGTCTGACTGATCCATGCGTCGCGCCGTCTCACGGTATTCGGATGCCTGATGCGCAGGAACAGGCACGCCTTCAGGCAGTGTTCGACCGGCGTAGGCCTCTCGCTCCACCACGATGGCACTGTTGTTGCCTTGAAGACCGCCTGCAGCGACGACGACATCGTCTGTGTGTTCAACGATCACCACAGGAATATCGGGCGGGAGCTTTATTTGACCGATGTTTCCCCCGACGGTCACCAGCCCCACGGTGTTGTACTCCCCAGATTCGACGAGTCGAGCGGCGATCGCTGCGCCTTGAGAATGACCGGTGAACGACACGGCACTGGTGCTCGTGATTCCTGCCTCTTTCATCGCAGCAGCCACGGCCGCAGCAGAGGCTGCGTCGTGAGAGGCGGCCAGGGAGAGATTGCTGCTGCCATCCCACGGTTCCGCTGAGTTGAGGATGTCAAATTTCACGGTGCCGGAGACATACACGTCGTAGCGGTCTTCTTCGCCCGGTGTCGAAATTGTCTCGATGCGCACTTGCCACGGCTCATCAGGTGTTGGTTGGGGAATGCGCTCAACCCGTTCCTCGAATGACTGCGCAGGTTCGACACGAGTCGGGGGAGTCTTGCTCACCAAGGTCACGGGGGTCTCTTTGAATAGCCCAGCGACACCGCCCAGTCCCTTGATTAAGCCCGCTGATGATGACACTCCGATAAGACCAGCCGCGCTGAGCGCGGAGACCAGACCAGGTGGCAGTCCCGAAGCTCCGACCGCGAACTCATCAACATTCATGACGGCGAACCGCATCGTTTGCACGAACACAGGATCAGTAATGAGTTCGTTCAGCGCTGCCGAAAATTGTTCAGAGGCAAGAATGTCCTCTGGGGTGTGTCCGGTTATAAGAGCGGCCACCGCAATGCCTGCCACTACAGGAACTGCCGCGACGGCACCGCCCACAATCACTAGCTCGGTGGGAAACAGAAAGCCAAGAAGAGCGGCAGCTTCTGCGGCAACCTTGCGCGTCACCCCCTCAACGAAGGCTTCCCCTAGGCCGTAAGTCTGGGCAGCAGCCCGCACCATGCCGGTCAGCCAATCCGCGCGAAAAGCAAGAATCTGAAGGGTTGTGAAAGCACACCGCAGATCCTCTTCGGCGAAAGCAACGCCGCTGGGAATGCCCAACGTTTCTAACTGGCTTCGCGTGAGCCGCTCATCCACCATCTGAATTGCTCCCGCGATGTCTCGGGACATTTCAGCGGCCCGCTGCAACTTGCTCGCGTTCGACAGCATCTCTTCTGTGGAAACGGCATAGCTGCCTCCTCCAGAAATGACGAGCTCACCCGACATGCGACATCACTTGCTGCGCAGCAACCGTCGTGCGATGTTCCGCGGACTGGATGAGGGTGCTCGCTCGCGCAAGTTCGCGATGCAGGTCGGCAATTCCCGCATCGAAGTGTTGCTGGGCAGGACCTCGCCAGTCGATGCTCCCGTTGGGGAGAAAGTCTCTGACGGTGGCCAGCCGCTCAAGGATCATTCGGAGCTGTCGTGCTTGAAAACCGAGGGCGTCATGAGCCGTCGTATCCGGGGGAGTAGTCATTGGTCGCCTTCCGACATGACAACTCTCGCCAAACACCCGGCCTCACTGCGGCATCCGGCGAGCATCGGGGACGAAAATCCCTGAACCACTGCTGTTGAGGAGTCGAAATTGCGACACAATGAAGCATGACCTTCGAGCGCGCGCTCTCCGATTCGTCTACATTCAAGATTTGCTTCGTCTGCACGGGAAACATCTGCCGTTCACCGATGGCAGAAGCAGTGTTCAAAGACCTCGTTGCGAAAGCGGGGCTTGAAAACAACATTGCCGTCACTTCGGCAGGAACCGGTGATTGGCATGTGGGCGAAGCCGCCGATGACCGCACCATCGCCGCCCTTTCCGCGCGCGGCTACAATGGTTCTGGGCATCGCGCCCGCCAGTTCGACCCCGAATGGTTCAGCAAGCTCGACCTCATCGTCGCGTTTGATCGAGGACAGGAACGAATTCTGCGCACGTGGGCGCCCAACGATCAAGACCGGTCGAAAGTGCAGCCCATGTTGAGCTTTGACAGCGAACTCGCTCCTCTCATCGATGTGCCAGACCCCTACTATTCGGATGCCGCACTCTTCGATCATGTCCTCGGCATGATCGAGCGGGCCTGCGGTTCACTATTTCGCCAGATCACGCCAGGAATTTCGGCACACACCGAAAACAACTAGGGAGCCCCATGAGCCCGTTGCCCGTTCAACCACTGAGCCCCCTCGACGGCCGCTACCGCCCAGCAGTTTCGGCCCTGGGGGAGCACCTCTCCGAGGCAGGCCTCAACCGGGCCCGCGTGCATGTCGAGGTCGAGTGGCTGATCTTCCTCACGAGCAAGAGCCTGTTCGGTTCAAGCCCGATGAGCGCCGATCAGGTCACCGCCCTGCGCAACTTCGCTACCGATTTTGGCCAAGAACAGATCGATGAACTTGCTCGCCTCGAAGCCACCACCCGCCACGACGTCAAGGCCGTCGAGTACCTGGTGCGCGCCAAGCTCGACGAGCTGGGCCTCACCGCGATCGCTGAACTCACCCACTTCGCTGCCACAAGCGAAGACGTAAACAACCTTTCTTACGCGCTCACCATCTCGGATGCTGTGCGCGAAGTCTGGCTGCCCAAGTTCCGTTCAGTGCTCGATGCGCTTCGCGCGCAGTCCGAGCTCATGCGCGACAACGCGATGCTCGCTCACACCCACGGTCAGCCGGCGACGCCGACCACCATGGGCAAGGAGTTCGCGGTCTTTGTGTACCGTCTCGACCGCATCCTGACTCGCATTGAGGACATCAGCTACCTCGGCAAGTTCAGCGGAGCGACCGGCACGTTTGCTGCTCACCTTGCTGCAGACCCCGAGCAGAATTGGCCAGCTCTCTCGAAGGAGTTCGTGGAGTCCCTCGGACTCGACTGGAACCCGCTGACGACGCAGATCGAATCCCACGACTGGCAAGTGGAGCTATACCAGGCCACGAGTCACGCCAACCGGGTGCTGCACAACCTCTGCACTGACGTGTGGTCATACATTTCGATGGGCTACTTCCGCCAGATTCCGCAGGCGGGCGCAACCGGTTCGTCGACAATGCCGCACAAGATCAACCCGATCCGCTTCGAAAACGCTGAGGCCAACCTCGAGCTCTCGAGCGCTCTTCTCGAGTCGCTCGCTCAGACTCTCGTGACTTCACGACTCCAGCGCGACCTCACCGACTCCACGACGCAGCGCAACGTGGGCGTCGCCTACGGTCACTCGCTGCTCGCTCTCGACAACATCGAGCGCGGCCTCAAGGAGATCGCCCTTGACCCGGTGGCTCTCGACGCTGATCTCGACAGCAACTGGGAGATCCTCGGCGAGGCCATCCAGACGGTCATTCGCGCCGAGGTCACCGCGGGCCGCAGCACCATCAGCGACCCCTACGCCATCCTCAAGGAACTCACGCGCGGCAAGCGCATCAACTCCGTCGACCTCACCGAGTTCATCTCGGGGCTCGACATTGGTGCGGATGCCAAAGCACGTTTGCAGGCACTGACCCCCGCCACCTATGTCGGCCTTGCCAGCTCGCTCGTCGACTACCTCGGCGACGCCAAGTAGTTCACGCTCTACGCAGTAGCGCTCTGAAGGCCGGTCTCGTCACGAGGCCGGCCTTTTGTGTTTCTCACTCGTGGCTTCTCAGTCGTAACCGCCACCGCCACCGCCGCCGCGCCCTTTGGGAAATTCAGGAAATTCGTATCTCGCCGCTAGCTTTGCCCCGAAAACGCGTGAGTGGTTGCGGACAGAACATCTCGCTGCGCCCGAATCTCCTGAGTTTCCGAAACGTCAAGAGGATCAAAGTCCTGCGCCGTCGAGCCGCTCGGCTGCCATGGCTATTTGCCCAGGGACCGCGCACGGCCGTCAGTAGTACACAGCGAGGGCACCGTTAGGGCCGTCGATGACGTGAACGGGTGTGTCAAAGATTCGGGTGAGCACGTCATCGGTCAAGATCTCAGCGGGCGTTCCGAACTCGGTGACTTGGCCATCTTTGACGGCGCAGATGTGGTCGGCGTAGTGCCCCGCGAAGTTGATGTCGTGGAGCACGATGATGATGGTGCGGCCGAGTTCTTGGGCGGCGCGCTTCAGGTGGCGCATCATCTGAACCGAATGCTTCATGTCGAGGTTGTTGAGGGGCTCATCCAGAAGCACGTATTCGGTGTCTTGCGCGAGCACCATGGCAACGTAGGCGCGTTGACGCTGTCCGCCTGAGAGCTCGTCGAGGTAGCGGTCTTGCAGGCCTTCAAGATTCAGAAAGGTGATGGAGTTGTTGATCGCAACCTCATCCGCTTCGGTCAGTCGACCTTGCGAATACGGGAAGCGGCTGAACCCCACGAGCTGACGCACCGTGAGGCGGGCGATGAAGTGATTCTCTTGCCGCAAGATCGCGATGATCTTGGCGAGGTCTTTCGACTTAGTCTTCGCGACGTCGTAGCCCGCGACTTCGATGTGGCCGGAGTCGATCCCAAGCAGTCGGCCAATCATCGTCAGTAGCGTGGATTTGCCCGCACCGTTCGGCCCTACTAGCGCGGTGATGCCGCCCTCTGGGATCGTAAGATCGACGGGACCAATGGTCACGTCGTGCCCATAGCTTTTGCCCACATTGCTCAGGGTGATCACAGTCGTCCCTTTCTCAGAATGACGATGAGGAAGACGGTTCCTCCGACAAGTTCAACGATGATCGAGACCACTCCTTGCGCGTAGAACAGGTTCTTCATCACGAAGTACGCTCCGCCCAACACCACAAACCCGGCCAACACCGCGATCGGAAAGATGTGGCGGTGGTCGTAGGTATCCGCGAATTGGTAAGCGAGCGTGGCGACCAAGAACCCAAAGAAGGTCATCGGACCCACGAGCGACGTCGAGACAGCCATCAGAATCGATACGAAGAACAGCACGCGCATGATCTCGAAGCGGTAGCTGATTCCTAGATTCGTGGCGGTGTCTGAACCCAGCGCAATGATGTTGAGGCGCTTACCCTGCGAGAGCAGCACGCTGCCGGCCACCAGACAGAGCACGAGCGAGATGGGCAGGTAGCTGGCATCCGCATTGGAGATGGAGCCGAACAGGCGGGCCGTCAGGATGTCGAACTCACTGGGCGTAAGCAGGCGCTGCATGAACGTCGACACTGCTCCCAGCCCGCCGCCGATGATGATGCCCACGAGCAGCATGATCTGCAGGTTGCCGTACTTTCCAGAAAGCAACCAGCCGTACAGCAGCAGCGAGAGCCCGACCATCAGGGCGATCTGAAGCAAGAACTGGGGGAGACCCTGCAGGGCGACGATGCCGCTGATACCCAGGAAGTACACCGCAGAGGTCTGCACCGCCACATACAGCGACTCGAAGCCCATGATGGATGGCGTGAGAATCCGGTTGTTTGTCACCGTCTGAAAACTCACGGTTGCGATCGCCTGACAGAAGGCCACCACGGCGATCACGATGACGTTGGTGGCGCGCAACTCAGCGATGAGCCAGAACCCTTCGGTGCCCACCGGCATCGGGTTGTTCCAGGCGAGCAGGCCGAACCCGATCGCGACAGCCAGCACACTCAGGATGCTGAGCAGCGTCCAGTATCGGCGTCGCGCCCGAAACGTGGGGAACGGCCCCGTCACGCCGGGCGAGCCAGCCGCCGTCTTTGCTGCTTTTACGGGCTTCGGCTTCTTAGGCGCCTTCGACAGCTTCACAAACCTGGGTTTCTTCGGGCTCTGAAGACTCGACTCCGAGTTTGTCGCCGACCCGACCGCGACGATCGGCGTCTCCTGAGCATCCACGGGACTATGCACGACGGCGCTGCTTCAACAGGAGAGCAATGAAGACGATCGCGCCCACGACACCCAAGATGAGCGACACGGGAACTTCGAACGGCATGATGATCGTGCGGCCGACGATGTCGCACACCGTCACGATCGCGATGCCCAGCAAACACACCCAGGGCAGGTTGCTGCGCAGGTCGTCGCCACGGAACATCGACACGATGTTGGGAACGATGAGGCCGAGGAACGGCAGATTGCCCACGACAACCGTCACCACTCCGGTCGCGACGGCAATGAGCGCGGTGCCGATGAGCAAAATCTGGTTGTAGTTCACGCCGACATTCGTCGCTATGTCTTGGCCGAGCCCCGCAACGGTGAGTCGGTCGGCGAACAAGAAAATCACAACAACGACGAGCGCAACGATCCAGAGCAGTTCGTATTGTCCGCGCATCACCGAGGTGAAGCTGCCGGCGAACCACACGGAGAGGCTCTGAAGCATGTCCGTGGAGAGAGCAATGTAGGTGGAGATGGCGCCGACCACCGAGCCGAGCATGATGCCGACGATCGGCACGATCAGCGATGAACGCAGGGTTACGCGGCGCAAGAAGAGGAAGAAGATTCCGGTGCCGATGAACCCGGCTACGACCGCTCCGCTCATACGGGCGAGGATGCTGGCTCCCGGAAAGAGGATCATGACGGTGAGCAGTCCAAGACCTGCCCACTCGGTGGTGCCCGTCGTGGTTGGTTCCACGAACCGGTTCTGCGTCAGCAGCTGCATCACCAAGCCGCTCATTGCCATCGCGGCGCCCGCGAGCACCAGCGCGATCGTTCGCGGAACGCGCGTGATGCCGAACATTCTTTGGCCGTCATCCGCCCCGAAGATGTCGTAGACCCCCGTGAACAGGGAGGCGATCAGCAGCAGCACAACGCCCACCGTCGCGAGCAGGAGTTTCCAATCGAAGAGGGTGGTCGTGTTGGCGGGCCGCCGTCGGGCCAGTGTTGACGTCATCCGTGAGTGAGGGTTTCTGATTGAAGGCCAGAACCGTTCGGTGCTGAAGATCGCCCGGGGGCACGCTTCAGCACCGAACGGCGTGAGCGACGCTAGTTCTTGGCTTCTAGCGCGTCAGCGATTGCGTTGAAGAACTCGGTGTACGTCTGGATGCCCTCGTTCGTGTACGTGTCAGCCGGCATGTAAACGAGGTTGCTTTCCTTCACCGCGGTGACGCCCGAGAGTGCTTCGGAGTTCTCAAGAACTTCGCTGCCCTGCACGTAGGTGGGGTCGTCGGCGAGAATCGCGGCGTCGCGGTCCATAACGAGAATCCAGTCGGGGTTGGAGTCAGCGATTGCCTCTACCGAGATGTCATCACCCTGGTGGTCTTCGCTGCTGTCATCGACATCCAGTGCGGCGGTGAAGTCGAAGAGGTCGAAGAGCGGGCCGAGGGTACGACCGACGCTGGGAGCCGAGTATCCGATCTCTCCACCCGAGGTGATTACAGCCATCACGGAGTCGTCAGCGTTGTATGCCGCGTTTACGCGCTCGATGGCGGCGTCGAAGTCAGCGTTCAGCTGTTCGGCCTCTGCCTGCTTGCCGAAGATCTCGCCAAGAACGGTGGTCTGGCGCTTGAGCTCGGTGTCAAAGGGCTCACCCTCGCGCGGGTCGAGCTCAACGATCACGGCGTCAGGTACGAGCTTGGCGAAGTCGTCGTGGTACTGCGCAAACCGCTGCCCGTTGATGATGACGTCGGGCTGGACGGCAACGACAGCCTCGAGGTCAGGCTCGCCGTGGTTGCCCAGGTCGATGATTGAGTCGTCCTGAGTGTAGGAGATGGTGCTCGGCATCAGCGCTACGGCGGCGGCGCTGAGCTCGATGCCCCACGAGGCGAGAGTCTCGAACGTGCGGTTGTCAGTGGCAACGACCGAAGTGAACGGCGTAGCTACGGTCTGGCTGCCGTTGTTGTCCTCGAACTGAACGGATGCTTCTGCTCCGTCTGAATCTGCAGCTTCAGGCGTCGCGGTGCTGCAGGCAGCAAGCGCGAGAGCCAGTACTCCAACGAGTACTCCGTGCCGGGTTCGTGAAAAGTTCATGATGTCCTTAGTTATTTCGGATGACCGAAAGCGGTCGGGCGTAAAAACGCAACACCCGCTGCAGCGAGTGTTGCTTAGGTAAGCCTAACCTTAATAAAGACTGGGAGTCAAAGGGCTTCGAGTGAAATTCTGAACTCCGGGCGCGCCACAATTATTGCCGCGCTGAGCCAACTCTCGGCGGCTGGTCAGAACGGGAGGAGGCTAGTGCCCGGCTTCGCGATCTTGTTCGTCGAGATCGAGGAGTTCGTTCTTGTCGGGGCGCACCGCGAGGGTGAGCATCGCGATAACGACCAGCGACACGATGAAGGCAACACCGGCAAAGATGAGGCCGAGCATCAGGTCGCGGGTAGCCATGAAAACCACCAGTCCCGTGAACAGCCCGAAAACTGCGGAGAGGCCGAGCATCTCTGCGGGGCGCGTGCGGTCACGCTTGTCTGGGGTAGTCACTGGTCCTCTTTCTCTTGCACGGCTGCCGTAACAGCATCATGATCGGTTGTGCTCCACTTGAGCGAGAGTGCAGCAATCACTAGGTACACACCAAGGATGGCCCAATAGGCTCCGAGAAGTCCGACCACCACGATGGATGCCGTGAGTTCACGGTCGATTCCATCCGGCCCAGTAAAGGGTTGGCTGAATCCCGGCGGCACGAGCAGCACTACGAGGGCGAGCAGCGCGGTGAGGCTGCCGACGAAAACCCAGTCGCGCGATGATGCGTCGCGGCTGCGGCTGCGCAGCCCGAGGTAAAGCTCGATGAATCCGGTGATCGCGGCGAACGCGGTCAGCAGGAAGACGAAATAGGCTTGCCCGCCGTTCGACGCAATGAAGGCGGCGATGGCGGCAGCGATCGAAAGGACGCCCTGGGTAATCGTGAGGTTGCGCCCGATTCCACGGTGCGTGGAGAGCACGCTCGCAGTCAACAGCACGGCACCGACGATAAGCGTGTAGCTGGCCAGCGTGACAAGCCCGAGGCGCGATGAGTGATCGGCCGAGAACGTGATGACGACTGCAAGGGCCAGAGCGGGAATTGCGCGAGCAAGCGGAACGTACCACGCAGTGGATGCAGGCAGCGGCTCAGTGTGAGCACTAGTCAAGCGATCGCCTTCTTTCTGAACAAGCGGGTGCCTCTAGTCTAGGCGGCTCGCGGCGAAGTGCTCTCAGCGAGCCGACTACGACCCTGGCGGCAGGTCGACGAACCGCGAGAAGTGACCGTGGAAGCCCACGGTGACGGTGCGTGTTGGTCCGTTTCGGTGCTTGGCAATGATGAGGTCAGCTTCACCGGCGCGAGGGCTATCTGCTTCGTAGGCGCTTTCACGGTGCAGCAAGATCACCATGTCGGCGTCTTGCTCGAGCGATCCTGATTCACGAAGGTCGGAGAGCGCAGGCTTCTTGTCGGCTCGCTGTTCAGGACCACGGTTCAGCTGAGAGATAGCGATAACCGGAACTTCGAGTTCCTTGGCGAGAAGCTTGAGAGCACGCGAGAACTCACTGACCTCTTGCTGACGTGATTCGACTTTCTTACCGCTTGTCATGAGCTGCAGGTAGTCGATGATGACCATGCGCAGCCCGACTTTTTGCTTGAGCCGACGGCACTTGGCCCGGATCTCAACGAGGGTCATGTTGGGGCTGTCATCGATGTAGAGCGGTGCGTCGTTGATGCGACCACGCGTCTGAGCGATGGTGGTCCAGTCGTTGGCGTGCACGGAACCCTTACGCATGTGCTGCAGTGGAACACTGGCCTCGGCCGACAAGAGTCGCATAGCGATTTCGCTTCGACCCATTTCGAGCGAGAACACAATGGACGGCAAGTCATGATGGATGGATGCTGCGCGAGCAAAGTCCAAACCAAGAGTCGACTTACCAATAGCTGGTCGCGCGGCCAAAATGATCAGCTGGCCGGGGTGTAGTCCGTTGGTGAGTTCATCGAGCTCAGCAAAGCCGGTGGGAACACCGATCATCTGGCCGTCGCGGCCGCGCGCTGCTTCGATTTCATCGATGGCGCTTTCGACGGCCATCGTGAGGGGAACGTAGTCTTCGGTTTCGACGCCGCCGGTGACGGAGTAGATCTCGGCTTGGGCGTTGTTGACGAGGTCGAGAACTTCGCCCTCACTCGCGTAACCCATCTGAACGATGCGGGTTCCTGCCTCGACAAGGCGACGCAGTACAGCTTTCTCCGTAACGATGGTCGCGTAGAAGCCGGCGTTGGCTGCGGTAGGAACTAGGCCCGTGAGCGTGTGGAGGTATTCGACTCCCCCAGCGCGAGAAAGCTCTCCGGTTTTGGTGAGCTCGTCGGTGACGGCGATGACATCGGTAGGTTCACCGTGCGAGTACAGAGTGAGCACCGCGTTGAAGATCGTCTCGTGCTTGGGAACGTAGAAGTCCACGCCGCGCACGGTTTCGATGACGTCGGCAACAGCATCCTTGCTCAGGAGCATTCCGCCGATGGCACTTTGTTCGGCAAGGAGGTCGTGTGGGGGAACGCGATCGCCTCGCGAGCCGCCACGAGATTCGCCGGATTGGCGATCGTCGCCGGCAAGGCCTAGATGCGCAATCGACATGGTTTTCCTCCTAGTGGGGCAGCCCTATTTATACGTGCAGCCCCTGACACTCGGGCGTGCTCCAGAGCGAGTCCCGCTTCAAGGCTGCTTCACCTTACGAAGGGGAATCAACTACCCACAACTGGGGTTGTGGATAACGTTGTGCACAACTCGGACGAAACGCCGCAAGCCGTGTGAACAAACTGTGGAAAGTCCTGTGGAAACTACAGCAAATAGTCTTGTAAAAGCATCTCTGACCAGCTCTTTTACTTTTCACACACAGTGTGTAGAAACATGTCTAAAGTGAAGATTGAGGGTTCCATATTTTTCTTAATCCTGTGCACAAAACCCTTGACAAGTGGGCTTAAAGCACAAGGACGGCGAGCCGATTGGCCCGCCGTCCTTGTCTTAAAACAGTTACTTGCTAGCAACCACCTGAAGAGTGATCGTCGCAACGATGTCGTCGCGCAGACGGATCGTAGCTTCGTGATCTCCCACAGACTTGATTGCCGAGGTGATCTCGATCTTGCGCTTGTCGATGTCGCCAAGTCCAGCAGCGGCAACAGCATCCGCTACGTGTGCGGGCTTGACCGAACCGAACAGTCGTCCACCCTGACCAGCCGTCACAGTGAGCTTGACCTTGGTCGCTTGGAGGCGAGCCTTGAGGTCCTGCGCTTCTTCGAGAGTGGCGTGCTCACGCGATGCGCGTGCTGCCTTGATGGATTCAACCTGCTTTTCGCCACCGCGAGTCCACGCCACGGCGAAGCCCTGGGGGATGAGGTAGTTACGAGCGAAGCCGTTCTTTACGTCTACAACGTCGCCAGGCGCGCCGAGACCGGTCACTTCGTGAGTGAGAATGAGCTTTGACATGTCGGTGGCTCCTTAACGGCCCGCGCCGGCGTAAGGCAGCAATGCCATCTCACGGGCGTTCTTGACAGCCGTGGCGATGAGACGCTGCTCCTGAACGGAAACACCGGTGATACGACGAGCGCGGATCTTTCCACGCTCGGAGATGAACTTACGAAGCGTTGCGACATCCTTGTAGTCGATAACGCCTACGCGGATCGACTTGGCTGGTGCGGCGTTCTTGCCGTCCTTGCCTTTGCGGATGGGCTTGCGGCGGTCGCCGCTGCTCTTTCCTGCCATGAGTGTTACTTCTTTCTGTAATTAAGATTGAGCGCCGAGGGCCTAGAAAGGCGTCTCGTCGGAGTAGTTACCAGGGGTGTTCCACACGTCGCCCGAGGATGCGGCAGGAGCGCTAGCTGCCCACGGCTCTTCGTTTGACTGGCCGCCACCGTTGTTCTGCTGAACTCCGCGAGGAGCCGAGCTGTCACGGGGGGCGCGGGTGATCTGCGTCGTTGCATAGCGGAGGCTGGGACCGATCTCGTCGATCTCCAATTCCATGCTCGTGCGCTTTTCGCCCTCTTTGGTTTCGTAGGAACGCTGACGAAGTCGACCCTGCGCAACAACGCGGGTTCCCTTGGTCAGTGAGCTGGCAACATGCTCGGCGAATTCACGCCAGCAGGAAGCGCGGAGGAATAGTGCTTCTCCGTCTTTCCACTCGTTGGATGCTCGATCGAAGGTGCGCGGCGTTGAGGCAATGGTGAAGTTAGCTACGGCAAGTCCACCCTGCGTGTAACGCAGTTCGGGATCTGCCGTGAGGTTTCCCACGACCGTAATGACTGTCTCGCCGGCCACGGTTACTTAGCTTCCGCTTCAGCCTTGGCGTCAGCAGCGGGAGCAGCCGGAGCTGCGGGAGCCTTAGCGTCTGCAGCAGGAGTCTTTGCCGGAGCAGCAGCCTTGCGAGCAGCCTTCTCTTCAGCAACCTTCTTGGCAGCAGCTACCTGAGCGAACCCAGCTTCTGCACGCAGCACCTTGGTGCGCATGACAGCTTCGCTGAGTGAGAGTTGGCGGTCAAGCTCGTCTGTCGACTTGCTCTCTGCGGTGAAGTTGACGACGGCGTAGATGCCTTCGGTCTTCTTGTTGATCTCGTAGGCCAAACGACGGCGACCCCAAATATCGATGTTATCGATGGTGCCACCGTCATTGCGGATGACATTGAGGAACTTGTCGAGACTGGGAGCCACGGTACGTTCGTCGATCTCTGGATCGAGGATAACCATGAGTTCGTACTGATGCGTCACAAACCCACCTCCTTCGGACTTAAACGGTTACAGACGGTCTGTAACAGGAGGGTGTTGACGTTCATCCGACCGCACGAAAGCAGTCAGACAACCTGCCTAGTGTAGTTGCTTGGCGGGTCAATACTCAAGATGACCATTAAAGCGACGCTCAGGAGCGCTCAGTCCACCACGTCCGCAGCCGCTTTTCGGCTTCGTCGGCCCCCAATGGTCCTTCGTCGAGGCGCAACTCAAGCAAGAACTTGTAGGCCTCGCCGACCGCACGGCTCGGCTTGAGGCCCAGTATTTCCATGATCTGTTCGCCATCGAGATCGGGGCGCACTGCGGCGATCCCCTCCGCTTCGGCGATCGCCGCAATGCGTTCCTCGAGATCGTCGTACGCAAATGACAACCGGTCAGCCTTGCGCACATTGCGGGTCGTGACATCCGCCCGAGTAAGGATATGAAGACGCTCAAGCTGGTCGCCAGCATCCCGAACATAACGACGCACAGCCGAATCGGTCCACGCACCCTCGGTGTAGCCAAAGAATCGCAAGTGCAACTCGACCAGACGCACAACAGAGTTGATGGTCTCTTTGTCAAAGCGCAGGGCACGCAGTCGCTTAGTCGCAAGCTTCGCGCCAACAACATCGTGGTGGTGGAAGGTCACCACACCACCGCGCTCGATCTTTCGCGTCGACGGCTTACCGATGTCATGCAGCAGCGCCGCGATGCGCAAGATGAGGTCGGGGCCCTCAATGGTAGGGCGGCTCTTCTCGAGATCGATTGCCTGACGCAGCACGGTCAAGGAGTGTTCGTAAACGTCCTTGTGGTGAGCATGCTCGTCCACTTCAAGTTTCAGAGCGGGGATCTCGGGAAGCACCTGATCCGCAAGGCCGGTCTCGACCATCAACCGGATGCCCGGAACCGGGTCATCCGTCTTCAAGAGTTTTGTCAGCTCGTCGCTCACACGCTCAACACTCACGATGTCGAGCTGCGGAGCAAGTTGCTTCATCGCCGCGACGGTCGTAGGGGAGACCGTGAAACCCAACTGTGACGTGAAGCGGGCAGCCCGCATCATCCGAAGCGGGTCATCTCCAAAAGACACCTCAGGGGAACCCGGGGTCGTTATCGTCTTGCTGAGGAGATGTTCGACGCCACCCCAGGGGTCAACCAGAACGCGTTCGGGCAAACGGAGCGCCATCGCGTTCACGCTGAAGTCACGGCGTTCCAAGTCTTTTTCGAGCGAATCTCCAAACGCCACCACGGGTTTGCGCGTCTCGCCGTCATAGCTATCGGCGCGATAGGTCGTGATCTCCACCGTTTCGCCGTCGATGCGGGCAGCGATGGTGCCGAAGTCCCGCCCAATATCCCACTGAACATCCGAGATCGGCTTCACGAGCCGCATGATGTCATCGGGGTTCGCGTTGGTCGCAAAATCAAGGTCGGTGACCTTGCGGCCCAGGAACGCATCCCGCACGGGTCCACCGACAAGCGCGAGTTCGAAACCCTCGGCAGCGAATCGCGCCGCTAGGGTGGCTACTGGCTTAGAGTCGGCAAGTTTGTCGAGACTCTCGATCGCGTGGGCAACACTCTCCATGGTGCGACTAGTTTCGCACGTGCACCGGATGAATTTTGCTCGCTTGTGATCAAACCACCCACCATTCAGGCAAGGACGAATAAACTCACACCATGCTGGCTGAGCGAGAGTACGGGGTTTCCCGTTGCCGATAAGAGTCTTCAGTGCCGCACTGGCACTCGGTCTCGGGCTGACACTTGCCGCGACCGGAGCGAGTGCCGCCCCTGCCGAGAGCCGTGTGTCGGCCCTCACCCCGGCGTCCGCGGCTACAAACGTTGCCGTAATAGCACCGATGACGGTGCCTTCCGGCGGCGGTGGAATCCTTGACGCTGAGACGCTCGCCGAATACACCGCGCCTCTGGGGTTGCTCACTCGTCAATTGGATGCCGTGGCTGGTAAACCAATTGCGATCGCTATTGATCCGATGATTGTGGCTTCCATTCGCGTGCTGGGCACGAGTGCTCCTGAGTCTGCGCGTTCCTGGCTGGAGCGGTTGTCCCTCGTCAGCAATGACGTGGTGCCCCTGCCTTACGGAAATGCGGATGTCACTCTCGCGTCTCAGGGCGGTTTAGCTTCGACTCTTGAGCCAATTTCCTTTGACTTTGCGCTGGATGCGGCAAATTTTGCTGACCCCGATGCGACCTCTGATGACCCCGCACCCACAGCCTCCGCTAACCCGATGGATACAGGGGTTGATGAGGTCCCCGAGTACCCGACCACGGAGCAAATCCTCGGGTGGGACTACGCGATCGATGGCTTCCTTCGGCCCCGCACCGATACCGTTATTTCGAGCGATCTTGCCGCTTTCACCGAGAGTGGCTACAGCTCAATTGTGCTGTCATCGACGAATGTTTCACGAAAAACCGGCGCAGGAGCAGTAACCAGCATCGATGGTGTCACCGCGTTGGTCTCTGACGCGAGTGCATCCGCTGCGATGGATGTCGCGCTCGGTTCGACACTTGACCGGGATGTCGCTGCCGCCGATATAGCCCTTACACAGACCGTGCTGGCAGCTGGCGCGGCTCAAACTGCAGCAACAGCATCCGTTCTCATTTCTATTGACCACTCCTTGGAAGTCAGTTCGGCTCGCCTCGATGCGGCTCTCAACACGCTGAGCGCTAGCCCGTCGATCACGATGGTGTCGCTAACCGAGCTGGCTCGTGACACACCGACTGCCGCCACAATCGTCGATAAGCCTCAGCCGGAATCGCGACTCGGCGATGCCACTCGCTTGCTGGCGGCAGCGCAACAAGAGCGGTCGTTCTTCTCCATCGCAGAAGACCCCGAGTCACTCGTTGCCGAGCGCCGGTTGGCTCTCCTCGACGTGCTCGGCACGATGCCCAGCGACGACCCGGCCGACTGGCTCACCGAGGTAAACCGTTTTCTTGTGGATTCGCGTGATCTTCGCTCTGCTGTGAGCGTTGTCGAGGCAAGCAATTTCCTCCTCGTTGCCGACAACGGCTTCTTACCTGTTTCTGTGAGCAACGATCTCAATCAGGCAGTCACCGTCTACGTCACCGTTGATCCGCGAACGGGGCTTCTCGCCGTCGGAGATTCTCGAGTCGAGCTTCGAATCGAAGCTAACTCGCAAGCAAAGGCAGATGTCCCCGTTCAATCGCTTTCCAACGGTGTTGTCGATGTAGAAATCAGCCTCACGGGTGGCAATGGTCTGAGCGTTGGCACAACCAAGGTCAGCGAAATAAACGTGCAGGCGGGATGGGAAACTCCCGTTGTTCTCTCGTTCGCCGTGATCGTGGCTCTGGTCTTCGCCGCAGGCCTTATTCGCAGCATCGTTCGTCGCAGAAAGCCACAAGATGACTAATCAGCCCGGTCCCGAAGCCGAGCCAGAGCCAGGCGTCCCCTCTGCTTCAGTGGGTCTGCCTGACAACAAGACCTCAACGATTGGCCGCGCGAGTGCGCTGCTGGCCTCCGGCACCTTTGTGTCGCGCATCTTGGGCTTTCTGAGTGCGGTCTTGCTCGCTCAGACGCTCGGAGTGATCGGCAATGGCGCAGACGCTTATGGCATTGCCAATCAACTGCCGAAGAGCGTCTACGCAATCGTCGCCGGTGGCATGTTGAGCGCTGTCATCGTGCCTCAGATTGTTCGCGCTGCCCTCCATAAGGATGGCGGCCAGAAGTTCATCAACCGCCTCGTCACTCTCGGCATCGTCATCTTTGTTCTGGTGACGGTCGCGGCAACGTTGAGTGCTCCCGCGCTCGTTGATCTTTATACCCAGACCAGCGAGACGTTCGGCGCCGAAGAAGTGGCCCTCGCGACCGCCTTCGCCTATTGGTGCTTACCTCAGATTCTCTTCTACGCGCTGTACTCGCTCTTCGGTGAGGTGTTGAACGCCCGCGGTAAGTTTGGGCCATTCACGTGGGCTCCTGTCGCCAACAACGTCGTCATGGTCACGGGCCTCATCGTTTTCCAGTTCATCTTTGGCAGCGCCGACGGTTTGCCGTCCACCGAGTGGACGCCCGACATGATTGCGCTGCTGGCCGGCAGCGCAACGCTCGGCATTGCTGTGCAGGCAGCCCTCCTTGCGTACTTCTGGCACCGCGCGGGCCTGCGCTACCGTCCCGAGTTCCAGTGGCGTGGTGTTGGTCTGGGCAACGCGGGCAAGGCTGCTGCGTGGACGTTCGGGATGATTCTGGTTACTCAAGTCGGCGCCGTCGTCGAAACCAACGTCGCCTCCCTCGCCTCTGGCAACGCCTCTGTCTTTGCCATGAGCACCGCCTGGCTCATCTTTATGCTCCCGCATTCGGTAATCGCTGTATCAATCGGAATGGCCTATTTCACCCGGATGAGCGGGCATGCGAGGGACAAAGACCTCGTCTCGATGCGCACAGATGTCTCCTCCGCGCTGCGTTCGATCCTGATGTTGCTGGTCTTCGCGGCGATTGGCCTCATTGTGATTGCCTTCCCCTTCAGCGCCCTCTTCGGCAATGATCACGAGCAAGTTGTCTCGCTGTCGGGCGTTCTCATGATCTATCTTGTCGGTCTGGTGCCCTTCAGCATGATGTACGTTCTGCAGCGCGTGTTTTATTCGTTTGAAGACACCCGCACGCCGTTCTTCCTGCAGAGTTTTCAGGTGGTTCTTTACATTTCTGCTGCGTTGTTCGTCTCGACGTTTCCCGTGGAACGTATCGCTATGGGCCTCGCCACTGCGATCACGATCTCCGGAACCATTCAAACCACGGTCGCGCTATTCGTCATCCGCAAGCGCGTTCCAGGCTTTGAGCTGCTGCCGTTGCTGCGCCGCTTGCTGTGGTTTGCGGCGGCGATGATTCCGTCCGCCGGGGTCGGCTACGGCATCCTGATGTTGCTGGGCGGATTCGGTGAAGGCTCGTTCGTGGTCTCCGGCTTTGCTGGTGGCTTCGCTTCGATCGCGTTGGCCGGCACCGGCATGCTCGCCGTCTATGCCACAGTGCTGGCTCTCACGAAGAATGACGAATTCTTCGCGTTCGTTCGCCCGATCATCGCCCGCGTTACTCGACGTTAGCTGGCGCAGCTATTCAGCTTTCTAGCGGCAACAAGTGAACTGTTTGTGCCTCCGCTACGAATATTCAGTAACTGGACACCCGCCACAGACACTCGGAATACTCCATAGCTAGGATGTGTTGAATCGGGTAGTCACAATCCCAAGGAGACACAAAAGTGCGTCAACTCATCATCATCGGCTCCGGCCCCGCCGGTTACACCGCGGCGATCTATGCGGCGCGCGCGAATCTGGCGCCGCTCGTGATTGCCAGTTCGGTCGAAGCTGGTGGCGAACTCATGAAAACGACTGAGATCGAGAACTACCCAGGGTTTGCCCAAGGCATCCAGGGTCCCGATCTCATGATCGAGATGCAGAAGCAGGCGGAGCGTTTCGGCGCCGAAATCGTTCTTGACGATGTCACGGATCTCCAGCTCGACGGTCAAGTCAAGAAGGTCACGCTCGGCAATGGCGATGTGCACGAAGCCCTTGCTGTCGTCTTCGCGACCGGTTCGGCGTACCGCAAGCTAGGGCTGCCCGATGAGGAACGCCTCAGCGGCTACGGCGTCTCATGGTGTGCAACGTGTGACGGTTTCTTCTTCCGCAAGAAGACGATTGCGGTCGTGGGTGGGGGAGACTCTGCGATGGAAGAAGCAACGTTCCTCACCAAATTTGCCGACAAGGTTTATGTCATTCATCGCAAGGACGAGCTGCGCGCTTCTAAGGCGATGCAGGAACGTGCTTTTAGTGATCCGAAGATCGAGTTTGTCTGGAACAAGGCCGTAACCGGCATCACCGGTTCCGAGCTTGTTGACGGCATCGACCTCACGGACACTGTCGATGGCTCTACTTCGCACCTTGACGTCAGCGGGCTATTCATTGCTATCGGCGCCGACCCCCGCACACACCTCGTGCATGGTCAGCTCGACATCAACGCTGATGGAACAGTTGCTGTGGATGGTCGTTCCTCTCGCACCAACATCACCGGAGTGTTCGCAGCCGGCGATGTAATCGACCCCACCTACCGCCAGGCAGTAACGGCCGCCGGTTCCGGCACCGTCGCTGCCCTCGATGCCGAGCACTACCTCGCATCGCTCCCTCGCGAACTCGTCGCCAGCGCTGTACAGCCCGCTCGAGTCAGCGAGTCTGACGAAGAAGCCGCCTAAAACACCGCTCCTTCGTCCGTTCTCCTCAACGTCCCACTGAACAAAGGAATTATCAATGTCAGCAGCAACAGAAGTAACCGACGCCAACTTTGAAGAGCTCGTCCTCAATTCAGAAGACACCATCATGGTCGACTTCTGGGCGGAATGGTGCGGCCCGTGTCGCGCCGTTGGTCCGATCCTGGACCAGATCGCCAGCGAGAACTCCGACAAGATCAAGATCGTCAAGCTCAACGTCGACGACAACCCCCAAATGGCCATGAAGTACCAGATCACCTCGATCCCCGCCATGAAGGTCTTCAAGGGCGGCGAAGTCGTCAAGACCGTTATCGGCGCGAAGCCGAAGCCCGCGATTGAAGCAGACCTCGCGGAGTTCTTGGCGTAAAGCTCAGTCTCAGCCGAAAGCCTCCGGCATCCACTATTCGGTGGGTGTACGGAGGCTTTCGTATTTAACACCGGTCAGGCGCTCCGATTCGACCCAGAGTTTGCGGGCATCGACTTCGGAATGCGAGGCCGCGTTCGATTCGACCAGCACTGGCGCCCCGCTGTACTCCTTACGTCCGCCTGGCCCGAAGAAGTCGCCACCGTGCGCTTCAGGGTCTGTTGCGGCCCGTAGCGTCGGACGAGCGCCTTGCTTGGGGGATTGGATGCCCAGAAAGACGAGTGGCTTGAGCGGACGCAGGTACCAGCGATCAAAAAGATGGTCGGCAAGGCCCGTTCCTGCCGTGCCCGGATGCGCCGCGACCGAGATTGCGTCGACACCAGTTGCTTCGAATTGTCGTTGAAGTTCGTACGCAAAGAGCAGGTTGGCGAGCTTGGAGCGACCATAGGCTGCGCGCGGTGTGTACGAGCCGTTCTGGAACATCAGATTTCCGAACTCCATGAATCCCCACCGATGGGCGACGCTGGAGAGACTCACGACGCGTGCGCCGGGGGTCGAGCGGATGAGATCAAGGAGGTGCCCGGTGAGCGCGAAGTGTCCGAGATGGTTCGTGCCGAGTTGCGATTCAAAACCATCGATCGTGAGCTGAGCATCCGTCATCATAATCCCGGCATTGTTGATAAGCAGGTCAAGTTGGGAATGTTTCCCGTGAAACTTCTCGCTAAAGTGGCGAATCGACTCGAGATCGGCCAGGTCAAGCAGCACTGTTTCGAGGGATACGCTGCCAAGATCGGCGGTCAGCGCCGCGACAGTGGCCTCGGCTTTGTCTTCGCTCCGCATCGTCATGACAACGTGCGCGCCCGCCTTCAGTAGGGCACGACTTGTCTCATACCCTAGGCCCGAGTTGGCGCCGGTCACGATCGCGACCTTTCCGCTGAGGTCTCCGATGTCCGCCTCTGTCCAGTCTGTACGAGCGTTCACTATGGTTCTCGATTTCTTCATTAGCTGCCGGCGGCAGTGGTGGTGGTGCGTGGACGTTGCGGGAGCCGGGTTCTCACGTCCGGGGGAGAGGCATCGAATTCAATCACGATTAGCTCCACGTCAGCCCACTACCGTAGTTCGGAGCGGAGCTGCGATCCGCTTGACGTCGCACCACGCAATCATTGCTCAGTTTTAGCTCAGAACCCTCAAACGCCTATTATTTAAAGTCAACCGAACGGGACGACCGATGACAACACAGCCAAACAACCTCGACCAGTGGTTCGACCACTATGCCGATCGCGCCTCAGGCCTTGCCGCCTCTGAAGTTCGAGCGTTGTTTGCCGTGGCCTCACGCCCCGAAGTTGTTTCTCTCGCTGGCGGTATGCCTTATGTGTCCGCGCTACCGCAAGACCTCGTCACCGAGTCGATTGATCGAGTAATGCGTGACCGCGGTCCTGCGGCCCTCCAGTACGGTTCCGGCCAGGGGCTTCCGGCTTTACGTGAACAGATCCTCGACGTTATGGCGTTGGAGGGCATCCGCGCCAGTGTTGATGACGTTGTCGTCACTACGGGGTCCCAGCACGCCCTCGAGCTCGTAACGAAGCTCTTTATCAACCCTGGCGATGTCGTCATCGCCGAAGGTCCGAGCTACGTCACGGCAATGGTCGTGTTCAAGTCGTTTCAGGCCGAAATCACCCACGTCGAGATGGATGAATTTGGTCTTGTTCCAGACTCACTACGTTCCCATATCGCCGCAGTGCGCGCTGCGGGCAAGACAATCAAGTTTTTGTACACCGTTCCGACGTTCAGCAACCCTGCAGGGGTGACTCTGAGCTGGCAGCGTCGGCTCGAAGTGCTCGAAATCGCGCGCGAGAACGGCATCCTCGTGCTCGAAGACAACCCTTACGGCCTTCTGTACTTCGACGGTCCACCACCTCACGCCATGCGCTCCGTTGAAGAGGATGGAGTCATCTATCTGGGCACCTTCTCGAAGACCCTCGCCCCGGGGTTCCGTGTTGGCTGGGTTCTCGCCCCTCATGCAATTAGAGAGAAACTCATTTTGGCTAATGAGGCGGCGGTTCTCTCGCCTAGTTCTTTCACGCAGAACATCATCAGTGAGTACATGAGCGTCGCCGATTGGAAGGGCCAGATCGACACCTTCCGTGGCGTGTATCGTGAACGCCGCGATGCGATGTTGGATGCTCTCGGTGACTATCTTCCCGACCTGGAGTGGACAGTACCCAACGGAGGTTTCTACATTTGGGTAACCCTGCCAGACAACCTCGATTCCAAGTCGATGTTGCCTCGTGCTGTCAAGGAACTTGTGGCCTACACGCCGGGTACAGCCTTCTACGCGGATGGCAACGGACGCAGCAACATGCGGCTGTCTTTCTGCTATCCCACGCCAGACTTCATTCGCGAGGGCATCCGTAGGCTCTCGACGGTCATTAATGGAGAACTCGAATTGCTGAACACGTTCTCTCAGACAGCTCCGCTGACGATTGCTCCTCCTGCTCCGTCAATGATCAACCCTCCAGCCAACCTCAGCTAGGACATCATGAACGCTTCATCCACCCGCGTGCTAGTTCTTGCCGGCGGAATCTCCCATGAACGAGATGTGTCGCTCCGTTCAGGTCGGCGTGTCGCTGATGGCCTTCGGGCTCAGGGCAAGATCGTTGAGCTGCGTGACCCGGATGCCTCCTTGCTTCCCTATCTCCGCGATTCCAAGCCCGACGTGGTGTGGCCAGCGCTGCACGGTGCGAGCGGAGAGGACGGAGCCCTTCGTGGGCTTCTCGACCTCATCGGCATTCCCTACGTCGGCTCGCGGGCAGACGCAGCACGTCTCGCGTGGGATAAGCCAACCGCGAAAGCACTAGTTTCTCGCGTCGGAGTTCGCACTCCACTGTCGATCGCCCTGTCTCGTGACTCGTTCCGCGAACTGGGTGCTCACAGCATCTTGGATGAACTGGCCGATGAACTGTCGGGGGAGTTGGTCGTCAAGCCAGCTCAAGGTGGTTCAGCTCAGGGTGTTTCGATTGTGACGGATCGCGCGGATCTCCCCAGTGCCATGGTCAACGCTTACAACTATTGCGATGTCGCGCTCATCGAACAGCGCATAACCGGTGTTGAGATTGCGATCGGAGTGCTTGATAGCGGTTCGGGCCCAGTAGCGCTACCCGCCGTTGAGATCGACCCTGTCGAAGGAGCCTATACATTTGAGGCTCGTTATAATGCAGGTCAGACCCGCTTTTATACTCCTGCCCGCATCTCTCAAGAGCATGCAGAGCGCGCCGCGGAATCGGCCCTCGCGGCCCATTCGGCACTCGGGCTTCGACACCTTTCTCGCGTAGATCTCATTGTCGATGGCGCCGGCACACCCTGGTTCCTCGAAGCGAACGTGCTGCCCGGGCTCATGGAAACCTCGATCATGCCTCAGGCTCTGATAGCGGCCGGCCACGATCTGGGCTGGGTTTACGCCGCACTTGCCGACACCGCTATGGAAGGCTAGGCACCTTCTCCGCTTCCCACCGATACCGCGTGCCGGTCAGGCACGTGTATTTAAGTTGCGCTCAGCGTCTAATTGTCGCCCCAAAAACAGCGGTCGGGATGTTTCACGTGGAACATGCGCGCGTCTGACTCGCTGAATCACGGAATGAGCTGATTCTGCTCCTTCGGCATAGAGCGCGCTCACCCAGTGTGGGGCCGACGGGTCTGCTGCACGGATAGGTGACATCTGATCTGGCTTGCCTGCGGGCGGGCCTGGAAGGATGCCATTGTGGCTAAGCCCTATCCGAAAGAGTTCCGCGACGATGTCGTTCGTGTTGCGGAGAACCGTGATCCTGGGGTGACGGTCGAGCAGATCGCGCATGACTTCGGGATCCATCCGATGACGCTCACGAAGTGGATCACGCGCTCGCGTGCCACTGAACGGGCTGCCAAGTCGGGGTCGTTGTCGCCTGACGATCGGGATGCAGAGTTGCGTGAGTTGCGGCAACGGAACCGGCTGCTCGAGCAGGAGGTTGAGGTGTTGCGTCGCGCGGCGGCGTATCTGGGGCAGGCGCATTTGCCGGGAAAAGGTTCTACCCGCTCGTGACAGAGCTCGCCAGTGACGGGATCCCCGTGACGGTGACGTGCCGGGTTCTCAAGCTCTCCCGCCAGCCCTACTACCGGTGGCTGAAACAGCCAGTGTCGAACGCTGAGAGGGTGCAGGCGTATCGCGCGAACGCGTTGTTCGATGCCCATCGGGACGACCCCGAGTTCGGCCATCGACTGCTGGCCGACGAGGCTCGCGAACATGGCGAGCCGATGGCTGACCGGACCGCGTGGCGGATTGCCTCGCGCAATGGTTGGTGGTCCTCGTTCGGCAAACGCAGCCGAGGCAAGGGCAAGAAGGCAGGGCCTGCGGTTCACGATGACCTCGTGGGTCGAGATTTCACCGCTGACGCTCTGAACCGGCTCTGGCTGACCGACATCACCGAGCACTGGACGGGTGAGGGAAAGCTCTATCTCTGCGCGATCAAGGACGTGTTCTCGAACAAGATCGTCGGCTACTCGATCGACTCGCGGATGAAGTCGAGCCTGGCGGTCAACGCGTTGAACAACGCGGTCGCTCGCCGCGGTGACGTCGCGGGCTGCGTGATTCACAGCGACAGAGGCAGCCAGTTTCGAAGCAGGAAGTTCCTTCGCGAGATCAGCCGCCACGGCATGGTCGGATCGATGGGGCGCGTTGGCGCCGCCGGCGACAACGCCGCGATGGAATCGTTCTTCAGCTTGCTGCAGAAGAACGTCCTCAACCGGCGCGCCTGGCGAACCCGCGACGAGCTGCGCATCGAGATCGTGACCTGGATCGAGCGGACCTATCACCGACGCCGACGCCAACCCCGGCTCGGCCGATTGACGCCAATCGAGTTCGAGGCCATCATGAACACGCCAGCCACCCAGGCTGCGTGACTACACACTGTCACCTATCCGTGCAGCAGACCCGACTAGCGACTAGCGACTAGCGACTAGCGACTAGCGACTAGCGACTAGCGACTAGCGAAGTTTCACGTGAAACATACAGATCACGTGTGTCAGCCCTCGACTATTCAACACGCCACGGCAGGGCTGAGCGGGCGAACCTTTACGTTCGGTCGCAGCGAATTGAGACCCCCGCACGACGCGACGGGGTTCACTAACAAGGAAAATCGTATCGAGGTGAGATCCCAGACGTGGGGGAGTCAACTCCATACGTATCTAGGAGTTGAAGCCGTTGTCGCCGAGCTCTTCGAGAATACGGTTCAGGTCGGCTACCGTCGCGAAGTCAATGACGACTTGTCCCTTGCTGGCGCCGAGCGTGACCTTGACGCGAGTGTTGAGTCGATCTCCGAGTCGCTCCGCAATTTCATCCAAGTGGCCTTGCTTTTTACCTCGAGAAGGCTTGGAACGAGCAGGCTTGGTCGAGAGAGAGCCCGCGGCTGCTTCTGCCGCCCGAACTGAAAGCTCTTCATTGACGATCTTCTCCGCCAAACGTTCCATTCCGGCGCTGTCAGGAAGCGACAGCAGCGCCCGAGCGTGACCGGCTGTGAGAACTCCGGCAGCCACACGGCGCTGAACGCTCTCAGGAAGACGCAAAAGACGCATTGTATTGGTGATTTGTGGCCTTGACCGACCGATGCGCTCAGCTAGCTGCTCTTGAGTAATTCCGAAATCGGCCAGTAGCTGCTGGTAGGCCGAAGCTTCCTCGAGCGGATTGAGGTTAGCGCGATGAAGATTCTCGAGCAGTGCATCGCGAAGCATGTCTTCATCAGCGGTGCTCTTAATAACCGCCGGGATCGAAGCGAGCCCTAGGTGCTTGCTCGCGCGAAGGCGACGTTCTCCCATGATGAGCTCGTACTGAGGGTTTCCCTCGGTTGCTCCCACAAGGGGGCGAACCACGATTGGCTGGAGAACTCCGATTTCGCGAATCGAGACAATGAGCTCTTCTAGCTCTTCTTGACGGAACTCAGTCCGTGGCTGACGAGCGTTCGGAACAATATCGAGAGGGGAGAGGTTCGCGAGACGCGCACCGGGAACCGATCGAAGTCGTTCGGGAACCGAATCGCCACCAGGGAAGAATACGTCTACGGGCCGCTGCTCGTTCTCGTCAGTCGAGGGAATCAACGCGCCAATTCCCCGACCCAACCCAGTACGTTTTGGTGCTGCCATTATTTAGGTGCTCCTCGATGTGCAATCTCCGCTGCCGCTTCAAGATAGGAAAGCGATCCAGGGGAGTTCTGGTCATAGCTAATAACACTCTGGCCGTAGCTAGGTGCCTCAGAAATGCGGACCGAACGCGGAATGACGGTCGTCAATACCTGATTCGGAAAGTGCTCCCTAACGTCATCAACCACTTGATTGGCGAGGTTGGTCCGAGAATCGTACATCGTCATAAGAATCGTAGAGACTCGGAGTCGGGGATTGAGGTGTCGCTCGATCAACTTGATGTTGTTGAGCAGCTGGCTCAAACCCTCGAGAGCGTAGTACTCGCACTGGATAGGAATAAGAACTTCCTGAGCAGCCACGAATGCATTGATAGTGAGAAGACCCAAAGACGGCGGGCAATCGATAAAGACATAGTGGAACGGCTCAGGTGCTTCCGCGAGAAACGTATCAAGTGCGGATCGGAGTCGTTGCTCCCGAGCGACGAGCGAAACAAGCTCAATCTCGGCACCAGCAAGATGGATCGTGGCCGGAACACAAAACAGCGCTGCGAATTCAGGGCTCTTCTGCACGACATCGGCCATCGCAACATCGTTGATCATTACGTCATAAACGCTCGCGGTCTCGGATCGATGTTCCACCCCAACCGCAGTGGATGCGTTCCCTTGAGGATCGAGATCAATTACTAGTACGCGAGCGCCAGTGCGGGCGAGGGCAGCAGCGAGATTCACCGTCGACGTCGTCTTACCCACACCACCCTTTTGATTGGCGACCGTGAAGACACGGGGCTGAGAAGGGAGGGGAAGCGAGGCCGAAGCAACTGCTTGCCGACGACGGGTGAGATCCGCGATTTCCCGCGCAAGCGGCGTGGATTCATCGAACGATTTGCCTTGTTCGTTGACTTCGCTTTCGGGATGTTTCACGTGAAACTTTCTCTCAGACTGATAGTGAATCGGATGGGGATTGAAACGGCTCACGAGCCAACCGAATCAGTCCACTCTAGCCCGAAAGACCCTTGTGATCTCCGGAGTGATTCCTTCTCCGAGAACGAGAGATTCCACATCCTTCAAGCGAGCCTTACGGATGGCTTTTGCCGCGGCCTCGATTTCGGCATCGATGCGCTCACCCTTCATAAAGACCATCTCGCCCCCTGGCGCCAGAAGGTGTTCGGTCGAAGGAATCAGCTTGGAAAGGGCCGTGACTGCACGAGCCGTTATCTGACTCAAGGCCTCAGCGTAGGGAGCATCCTGAGAGCGCGAGCGATCAACAACGACATTGGTCAGGCCGAGACGACTAGCTTCAGCGTTGAGCCAATCAACTCGGCGCTCCATGGGCTCAATCAGTACGAACTCGACATCCGGCCGGGCGATCGCAAGCACCAAGCCAGGCAGGCCTGCACCACTTCCGATGTCACCAACAAGACCTGGTCGAAGCAGGGGAGCGACAAGGACACAATTAATGATGTGCCGTGACCACAAACGCGGTACCTCTAAAGGACCAATAAGACCGAGTTCCTCACCACGGAGAGCCAAACTCTCGGTGTAGGCACGCGCGAGCTCAATCCGAGCGCCAAAAAGTTCAGAAGCAATCTCCGGCTCAGATTCGAGCCTCAGTCCATCCGTCAATGTTTCACGTGAAACTATGAACGAGTGATGACTGTGTGACGGTCGCGGCCTTCACCGCTGGACTGCGAGACAAAACCACGCTCGGCTACAACATCATGAACGAGCTTGCGCTCGTAAGAGGACATAGGGGGGAGTGCTGCGGAGTCAGACCCCGCCTCGATGCGAGCAACAGCCGCGTCTACCAACTTGGCAAGCTCAGCTGCGCGCGCCTCACGCGAACCACCGATATCGAGAATCAGGCGCGAAAAAACACCCGTCTTATTCTGAACAGCTATTCGCGTGAGCTCCTGCAGTGCCGTAACTGTCTCTGGCTTAGAAAGAAGTCGCAGATTCGTGTCTTCACTCGAGGTCACCGAGATATACGAACGCCCGGCACGCGCGTCGATTTCGATATCGCCGTCAAGGTCCGCAATATCGAGCAGTTCCTCGATGTAGTCAGCCGCGATGTCGCCCTCTTCTTCGAGCTGCGCTGTCGTGCGGTCTAGACGATCATCAACAGGAGCATCCTCAATGGCGGCGCTGTTGGTTTCAGAAACGTTCGTCATTTCTTTTTTCCCTGCTTCTTCTTTGCACGGTTCTTGCTAACGGGCTGATCCCGCTGCGGGTTCTTCGGCTCTTCAATAACGATGGTGCCGGCCTCGGGCGTCTCTTCGACGATCCCCTTGCGCTGATTGCGCTTGGCGAGACGCGCCTCACGAGCCAGCGCGGCCTCACTACCAGGAGTGGGCATGTTGCGGATGACGAGGAACTGCTGACCCATGGTCCAGAAGTTCGAGACGAGCCAGTAGAACATCACGCCGAGCGGGAAGGTGAAACCCGAGAAGGCAAACACGAGGGGGAGTAGGTACAACATGATCCGCTGTTGGCGGTACATGGGGCTGGCTTTCATCTCTGCCGACTGGTTCTTCGACATGATCTGAAGCTGAGTAATGAACTGCGAACCCGTCATCAAAATAACCATGATGACTGCGGTGACGATGACGGCTACATTGCCCTCTGCAGTACTGATAGCAAGGTGTAGCGGCGCAATATCGAAAAGTGAAGAGGTTCCGAATGACTCTGCGAGGTCCGCGTTGAGTAGTCCAACGCCCGCAGGATGGTCCTCAAGCTGAGCTTCACGTAGTACTGAAAAGAGACCGAAGAAGATCGGCATCTGGAGGAGCAAGGGGAGGCAGGAGCTGAAGGGGTTAGTTCCAGCCTTCTTGTACATCTCCATGGTTTCGCGCGACATTGCCTCGCGGGAGAACTGATCCTTTTTGCCCTTGTACTTGTCTTGAATCTTTTTGAGCTGCGGTGCAACTTCCATCATGCGACGCTGGCTTTTGATCTGACGAACAAAAACTGGAATCAACGCGGCACGAACTACCAGCACGAGACCGACGATCGACAACACCCAGGTGAGGCCGGCATCCGGATCCATACCGAAGAATGTGATGACCTCATGGAACGCTACGAGGATTGCTTCGATCACCCACTTGATTGGCCAAAGCAGACTGCTAAAGAAAGCGAAAAAGTCCATGAAGTGGTTAGCCCCTTTCGTGGCTTGCGGCTACAACAAAGCCGAACCGAGTGATCTGGTAGCGGTCATGCCGGCGAGCCGGGATGTCGTCGACTCCTCCTTCTGCCCACGGGTGACAGCGAAGGATCCGACGAGAGCCAAGCCACACACCACGGAGAACACCATGTTGCTGGATAGCTTGAAGAGTGTAGTGGGAACACGACGGGTAATAACGGCAGACATCTCCATAAAGAGGAGATACAACCGCACGGTAGATGCGCAGTACAAGAACACAGATATTCCTTGGAATGAGCAACGCGAACGTAGCGACGGAGTTCATGCCTTCACCACGATGCGGTCAATCCCTTCTGCGATCTCAGCCAGTAGCGTAGTGGACTCAGCTTGCGCAGCGCCTGCTAGAGCCCGAACAACGATGTCCACATCAGTGTCAATATTCGGCAGCAATTGAAAAGCTGCGGCACGAAGTCGACGACGCACTCGGTTTCGTACCACAGCATTGCCCACCGCCTTGGACACGATGAATCCGAATCGGACTCCCTGTGATCGCTCATTCTTCACAATGTGAAGAATGCAGTGCGGTGCTGTAAAACGACGACCCCGACGAACGGCCAAACGAAAATCGCTTGGCAACGCTACGCGGTTCGCCTTAGACAGCACCGGACGAGACTAAGCGGAGAGTTCGGTGCGTCCCTTGCGACGACGCGCGCTCAAAATCGAGCGGCCGGCACGAGTGCGCATACGAAGACGGAAACCGTGTACCTTCGCGCGGCGACGGTTGTTCGGCTGAAAAGTTCTCTTGCTCATAGCTATATCTCCAAGGCCCAGCTCTGGCAGCCGGGAAGAATTGGTAGGCCCTAGGGCCGGAAGTCAACTGATTAAAACTACGGCGTTAAACGCATGCGGTCAAACCGCAATGTGAATGACGCCGCATTATCCACACAGAATACATCGGCATTGGTAACGACATGCTGTGGACAACTAAGGTGACTATCGGTGCATAACGGCCAAAAGATCACAGTATTTCAGCGAGAATAGCTGTACTCACCAGTGGATAAGCCTGTGAGTAATTATTGACGAGGGATGGGAAAAGAATGTCGGAAACACCCGACCCTACTAAGGGACTATGGCAAATAGTTCTGTCACACCTCAACGGAGACGAACGAATTACCCCTCAACTACAGGGCTTCGTGAACTTGGTTGAACCCAAAGGCGTTATGGCCGGCACCCTCTACTTAGAAGTTCCCAACGAACTCACTCGAGGAATGTTAGAACAGCGACTTCGTCAACCATTCATTGATGCGATCGCTGCTCTGGATGATTCCCACGGTGTCACCAACTTCGCGACTGTCGTCAATCCGGAGATCCAGCAAGACGCTCTCTCCCAAGACATCCCTCACACAGAACAGCCCTATATCGAGCCAACACCTCCGGCTCCCGTCGAGAAATCGTCGCCTCGACGAAGTGACTCGAGACTGAATCCCAAATACAGCTTCGACAATTTTGTAATCGGCGGCTCAAACCGTTTCGCACACGCGGCAGCAGTTGCAGTCGCAGAGGCCCCGGCAAAGGCATACAACCCTCTCTTCATTTATGGCGGATCCGGTCTCGGCAAGACTCACCTCTTGCATGCAATTGGTCACTACGCCGAGAGCCTCTACCCAGGCATCCGTGTGCGCTACGTCAGCTCAGAAGAGTTCACCAATGACTTCATCAACTCAATTGCCAATAACCGTGCTTCGGTATTCCAATCTCGCTACCGCGAGATCGATATCCTCCTGATTGACGACATCCAGTTTTTGCAGGGTAAAGACTCGACTCAAGAGGCGTTCTTTCACACCTTCAATACGCTTCACGACCACAACAAACAGGTGGTCATCACCAGCGACCTTCCGCCCAAACACCTCACGGGTTTTGAAGACCGGATGCGATCACGCTTCGAGTGGGGCCTGATTACTGATGTACAAGCTCCTGACCTCGAAACTCGCATTGCAATTCTGCGTAAGAAGGCCCAGAGCGAGAAGATGCAGGTGGGCAACGACATCCTCGAGTTCATGGCGTCGAAGGTCTCCTCCAACATCCGGGAACTCGAGGGCACGCTAATTCGTGTCACGGCGTTCGCAAGCCTCAATCGCACAGAAGTCGATATGGCCTTGGTTCAAACCGTACTCAAAGACCTCATCACTCTTGATGAAGACAACGTGATCGCCCCGGTCGACATCATCAATCACACAGCTGACTACTTCAAGCTCACCGTTGACGACCTCTACGGTTCGTCCCGTTCGCAGGCTGTAGCTACCGCACGTCAGATTGCAATGTACCTCTGCCGAGAGATGACAAATCTCTCGCTACCCAAGATCGGTCAGCTCTTCGGCAATCGCGACCACACCACTGTGATGTACGCCAATAAGAAGATCACCGAACTCATGAAAGAACGCCGCTCGATCTATAACCAGGTCACCGAGCTCACCAGTCGCATCAAACAAAATCACCGATTCAGCCAAAAATAGGTTTTCCCACTTGGGGATAACTTGGGGATAACCTCTTCAACTCGCCGGAAAGATTGTTGACCACAAAAAACTTTCTGTGGAATTGAGAATTCCTGTAACTCGAGTTTTCACGAAGAGTGCGATTGTTCTCCACGTCTCGTCAACAAGTCACACTGATGTAGTTTCCAGCAATTACAAGAAATTCACAGAGTTATACACACAATCCACAGTGGTTAAGAGTGTGACCTTTAAAGAATGAAATTTGAATCCCAAATAACCTGTAGTTCGCAAGTGGATTGGCTGTGCCAGTATTAACTGCCAGAGCGTGATCCGGTTAGGGGTAGTTCATGAAGTTTCAGGTCAATCGTGACGTCTTCAGCGAGGCGGTTTCGTTTGCGGTAAAACTGCTGCCGCAGCGAACGACGTTGCCCATTTTGAGCGGTGTCTTGATCGAAGCCACTGATGAAGGCCTGACGTTGTCGTCTTTCGACTACGAAGTTTCAGCTCGAACCCAGATCGTCGCAGAGGTTGAAGAGCCTGGTCGCATTCTCGTTTCAGGCAAGCTCTTGGCAGACATTGCGAGCCGACTGCCCAACGCCCCCGTGCGTTTTAGCACCGAAGAGAACAAGATCATTGTCGCGTGCGGTACCGGTCATTTCACACTCTCAAGCATGCCCGTGGAAGAGTACCCAAGCCTTCCTCAAATTTCTGACAAGGTTGGCACACTAAAAGCTGACCTGTTCTCCGCAGCAATTTCGCAAGTAGCCGTCGCTGCGTCTCGCGATGATGTGACCCCGGTGATCACAGGTGTGCAGCTCGAAGTTTCACAGAACAACATTTCGCTTGTTGCTACCGATCGTTACCGTGTGGCTGTTCGTGACATCGAATGGGATGCCGGGGCATCCGGAGTTGAGTCGGCAACAGCACTCGTGCCGGCAAAGACTCTGATGGAGGTCGGTAAGACTTTCGGAAACAGTGGTGAGATTTCAGTGGCCATCACTAGCACCGATGAGCGTGAGCTGATTGCGTTCCAGGCAGAGAAGAAAACAGTGACCTCGTTGCTGATTAAGGGAAACTTTCCACCGGTTCGCCGACTTTTTCCCGAGACTGTGGATAACTTCGCCGTCATGAACACTGGAGAGCTCATTGAAGCTGTCCGACGAGTTTCACTTGTGCTCGAACGTGAAGCAGCCTTGCGATTTACTTTCACCGATGAGGGGGTAACTCTCGAGGCAATCGGATCCGAGCAGGCCCAAGCGTCTGAAACCATCGATGCTTTCTTGACCGGTGACGACACCGTCGTTTCGTTGAAACCCCAGTTCTTGATTGATGGCCTCAGCTCGGTCCACTCTGAATTCGTGCGTATTTCATTCACGAAGACTGAGAACCCCAATAAGCCTGGCCCGGTCTTGATCACGAGCCAGTCATCCAAGGATCAACCAGGCAGCGACAACTACAAGTACCTGCTGCAGCCCAACCTATTGTTGAGGTAACTCATGGCAGACACCATGCACATCGGAATTGTTGGGCTCGGCAAAATGGGCAGCAACATGCGTGAACGCATGCGAGCTGCAGGTCTCACAGTGACGGGGTATGACCCGAATACTGAAGTGAGCGATGTAGCCGAACTAACGGATCTAGTGGATGACCTTCCGACGCCGCGCGTTGTGTGGGTCATGGTTCCGTCTGGGGCGATAACTGATTCTGTAATTACGGATGTATCTGCGCTTCTTGAACCCGGTGACTTGGTAATCGATGGTGGTAATACCCGGTTTACTGATGATCAATTGCACCGAGACCAACTAGCGAAATTGAAAATCTCTTTTGTGGATGTCGGAGTTTCTGGCGGCATTTGGGGACTCGACAACGGCTATGGGCTGATGGCCGGCGGCGACAAAGACGATATCGAACGCGCTATGCCCATTTTTGATGCACTTCGCCCTGAAGGACCACGGGATGAGGGCTTTGTTCATGCGGGGCCCGTCGGTGCCGGTCACTACGCCAAAATGGTTCACAACGGCATCGAATATGCGTTGATGCAGGCGTGGGCTGAAGGATTCGAACTCCTCGATAGTCGTAAAGATCTCATCGAGGATGTTCCTGGAACGTTTAAAGCATGGCAGCGTGGAACGGTAGTGAGATCATGGCTTCTTGAACTGTTGGTGAAAGCCCTAGAAGAAGATCCTGAGTTCGCTGATATTGCTGGTTACGTTGAGGATTCGGGCGAGGGCCGTTGGACAGTGCACGAGGCACTCAACCAAGCAGTCGCGGTTCCGACTATTAGTGCAGCAATATTTGCGCGTTTTGTATCACGTCAAGCAGATTCGCCCTCAATGAAGGCTGTCGCAGCTCTCCGCAATCAGTTCGGCGGGCATAGCGTCCGCAAGAACTAAGCTTTGCCGCGATGCGCGTAACTCACGTCGAGCTCAAGGACTTTCGTAATTACAGAGAGCTCACACTCGAACTTGTTCCAGGGCCAACGCTCATTGTTGGATCGAATGGCCAAGGTAAAACCAACCTGGTCGAAGCGCTGGGTTTTCTCAGCACTCTCGGTTCTCATCGAGTTTCCACCGATCATGCGATGGTGCGTCAATCGATGGATGCTGCGATTGTCAGGGTGAGACTTGAACACAATGAGCGCAAGTTCTTGGCCGAGGTGCAAATTAATCGTTCCGGGGCCAACCGAGCTCAGATCAATCGTTCCGTCATCCGAACTCGAGAGCTTCCGCGGTACTTTTCGAGCGTCTTATTTGCGCCAGAAGACCTTGCTCTCGTTCGAGGAGAACCTTCAGGTCGACGCCGCTTTATCGATGACCTTCTTGTGCTGCGATCACCGCGCTTTAGCGGCGTAATGAGTGACTACGAACGTGTAGTGAAACAACGCAACATGCTGTTAAAGTCGGCGAGAGCATCCGGGGTCCGAGACACGCAGCTGAGCACTCTTGATGTGTGGGATGAACGTCTGATCGCATTCGGGTCAGAAATTATCAGTGCACGAAGCGCTCTCGTGGCAGATCTCAGTCCCGAAGTTGCGCGTGCTTATGAACGGATTGTGGGAGCCGACCACGGTGCGTCACTCGCCAACTCATTGAGTGTTATTTCTCGGCAGGATGATCCGGACAACGCCGTAGCAACAAATGACGTCGGCGAAATAATTTCAGTCGCTGACGCGACCGCGGCGTTCACTGCAGCGCTAGCTTCAGTTAGAAAAGCAGAACGAGACCGCGCGATCACCCTCGTCGGTCCCCACCGCGATGACCTCATTTTTGGTCTTAACGGATTGCCAGCTCGCGGCTATGCAAGTCACGGCGAATCCTGGTCGTTCGCTCTTGCTCTCAAACTAGCGTCTGCAGAATTACTTCGTCGAGACTCCGCAGCTGGCGATCCTGTACTCATCTTGGATGACGTTTTCGCAGAATTGGATCAATCACGGCGAGAACGGCTAGCAAGTTCTATTTCTGGTTTTGAGCAAGTTCTCATTACGGCTGCGGTCTATGGTGATGTGCCGGCCGAGCTCGCGGCTAACGTTGTGCGAATTCAAGCCGGCAAGGTGATTTCAAGTGAATGAACGTGATCCGAACGTCGATGAGCATGTCGCGGTATATCTACGTTTTCGCGATGTTTTTGGTGACGCAACAAAACGTTCGTATATGGCGCGCAAGAGAAATACGAAGGAACCAGGAACCAGCGTTCCCTTCGCTCCCGGGCGCGACCCCCATGGGCTTGGCGATGTGATGGATAGCTTAACGTCAAACATGGGATGGAAATCGCCGCTTGCGCGATCGGAACTCATTCTTGCGTGGACGACCATCGTTGGTGCCGAAACAGCGGAGCATTCAGAGCCGGTAGGAATCGAGGAGGGCGTGTTGACCATCCGATGTGATTCGACGGCGTGGGCGACACAGTTGCGACTGATGCGCGGACAGATCACTACGACGATTGCTCAGCAACATCCAGAAGCAGGCGTGGAATCGGTTCGCTTTGAAGGCCCCAACGCCCCTTCGTGGAAAAGAGGCCCCAGATCAATTCCAGGTAGGGGCCCGCGCGATACTTACGGCTAGGGAGACAAAATAGGTCACGCCGCTAAAGAAACTCCCGCAGAACGCTATTTGACCGCCGCGGGCGCTCGGAATTTGTTAGAATCTCATTAGCCGTCGGACGCACCTCCCTATGGAGTTATCTGCTCTGAATGGCGAGTGTGAACTAGCGGCAGGAGCCTAACTTCAGATGACATCGACACCCTCGAACGACGTGCCCGAGAGCCAGATTATTGCCAACGGTCACGTTGCCGCAGACAGCTACGGTGCCGATCAAATTCAGATCCTTGAGGGTCTCGAAGCGGTACGCAAGCGTCCCGGTATGTACATCGGCTCCACCGGGCCACGCGGTTTGCACCATTTGGTTTATGAAGTTGTCGACAACTCTGTTGACGAAGCTCTCGCTGGCTACTGCGACAACATCAATGTGTGGATTCGCAAAGATGGTTCCGTTCGCGTTCGCGATAACGGCCGTGGTATTCCGGTAGACCTGAACCAGCAAGAACAAAAGTCAACTGTCGAAGTGGTCATGACGATTCTGCACGCCGGTGGAAAATTCGGCGGCGGCGGCTACGCCGTATCGGGTGGACTCCACGGTGTGGGTATCTCCGTTGTTAACGCGCTGTCAGAGAAAGTTGAAACCGAAGTTCGTCGCCAAGGCCACGTATGGAGCATCGGATTCGAGAACGGTGTTCCCACTGCACCCCTTGTTCAAGGCGAAAGCACTGAAGAAACCGGAACCCAGCAGACTTTCTGGCCGAGCAAAGAGACGTTCGAAACAGTTGAGTTCGATTTTGAAACGCTGCGCGCGCGCTTCCAGCAGATGGCGTTCCTTAACAAGGGGCTGCGCATCACAATCACCGATGAGCGCGGTGAAGAAGAAATTTCCGAGAGCTACATGTATGAGCGTGGCCTTGTTGACTACGTCGAGTACTTGAATAAGACAAAGAAGAACGAACTCATTCATCCGGATGTTATTGCGTTCGAGTCGGAAGACACCGAAAAGAAGATTTCGCTTGAAGTTGCGATGCAGTGGACGGGTGGATACTCCGAGAGTGTTCACACCTACGCCAACACCATCAACACTCACGAGGGTGGAACCCACGAAGAGGGTTTCCGTGCGGCACTCACCACTCTGGTTAATCGTTACGCGCGCGAGAAAAACATCATCAAGGAAAAGGACGAGAACCTTTCTGGTGACGACGTTCGTGAAGGACTGACCGCGGTCATTTCGATCAAGCTTGGCGAACCTCAGTTCGAAGGCCAAACCAAAACCAAGCTCGGTAATACCGAAGCCAAGGCGTTTGTTCAGCGCATTGCGGGACAACAGCTCGGTGACTGGTTCGACCGCAACCCCACGCAAGCGCGCGATGTTATTCGCAAAGCAATTCAGGCCTCGCAGGCTCGACTTGCAGCTCGCAAGGCGCGCGAACAAACTCGCCGCAAGGGACTTCTCGAATCGAGCGGAATGCCCGGAAAGTTGCGCGACTGCTCGAGCAAAGATCCCTCGCTTTCCGAAATCTTCATGGTTGAGGGTGACTCGGCAGGCGGCTCCGCAGTTCAGGGCCGTAACCCCGAGTTCCAGGCGATCCTTCCGCTCCGAGGCAAAATCCTTAACGTAGAAAAGGCGCGCCTCGATCGAGCTCTCGGAAATGCTGAAGTCCAGGCGATGATCACGGCGTTCGGTGCCGGTGTAGGTGAGGACTTCGATCCCGAAAAGGCTCGGTACCACAAGATCGTTTTGATGGCTGATGCCGATGTTGATGGCCAGCACATCACGACATTGCTGCTCACCCTGCTCTTCCGCTATATGCGTCCGCTCATTGATTTGGGTTATGTCTACCTCGCGCAGCCACCGCTCTACCGTCTCAAATGGAGCAACGCGCAGCATCAGTACGTGTATAGCGACGCTGAGCGCGATGCGTTAACAGAACTGGGACTCTCAGAAGGCAAGCGCATGCCCAAGGACAACGGCATCCAGCGTTACAAGGGTCTCGGTGAGATGGACTACAAGGAACTCTGGGAAACCACGATGGATCCTGCAACTCGCACGCTTCTTCAAGTCACATTGGATGACGCTGCCGCGGCGGACGAAATCTTCTCGACTCTCATGGGCGAAGACGTCGAGTCTCGCCGAAACTTCATCCAGCGCAATGCCAAAGACGTCCGCTTCTTAGACATCTAGCTCCAACCGAGCTCACGGCGCCCGCACTCGCGACAGATACAGACTGGAACTGAAATTTAATGGCTGACGAAGAAACTCCGAAGAAGACCTTCGAAGACGCACCCGTAGACGACCGGCACGACAAGATCAACCAGGTCGACCTTCAACTGGAGATGCAACGCTCCTACCTCGACTATGCGATGAGCGTCATCGTGGGCCGTGCGCTTCCTGAGGTGCGCGATGGTTTGAAGCCAGTGCACCGTCGCGTTATTTATGCGATGTACGACGGTGGATACCGCCCAGACAAGGGTTTCTCCAAGTGCACCCGTGTCATCGGTGACGTCATGGGACAGTTCCATCCGCACGGTGACTCCTCGGTGTACGACGCACTCGTTCGTCTCGTTCAGCCGTGGAGCCTGCGTTACCCGTTGGCCCTAGGCCAGGGAAACTTCGGGTCTCCCGGAAACGACGGCGCTGCAGCTCACCGTTATACCGAAACCAAGATGGCCCCGCTGGCCATGGAGATGGTTCGGGACATTGAAGAAGACACCGTCGACTTTCAAGACAACTACGACGGTCGCACCCAGGAACCCACAGTTCTGCCGAGCCGTTTTCCCAACCTGCTCGTCAATGGTTCGGTGGGTATCGCGGTCGGTATGGCTACGAACATCCCGCCGCACAACCTGCGCGAGGTGGGGGAGGGTGCACTCTGGCACCTAGCAAACCCCGATGCTAGCCACGAAGAACTCGTCGAAGCACTCATTCAGCGCATCAAGGGACCAGACTTCCCGACCGGCGCCCAGATCTTGGGTGTCAAGGGGATACAGGATGCGTACCGCACTGGGCGCGGATCGATCACGATGCGCGCAGTGGTTAATGTCGAAGAGCTTCAGGGTCGCACCTGCCTCGTCGTCACTGAACTGCCATATCAGGTCAACCCCGATAATCTGGCCCTGAAAATTGCGGATCTCGTCAAGGATGGCAAGCTCGCCGGCATCGCCGACATCCGTGATGAGACGTCGGGCCGTACCGGCCAGCGCCTCGTCATCGTGCTCAAGCGCGATGCCGTAGCCAAGGTTGTTCTCAACAACCTCTACAAGCACACGCAGCTGCAGGAAAACTTCGGCGCGAACATGCTCGCGATCGTTGACGGCATCCCGCGCACGCTCTCGATTGACGGCTTCATCACTGAGTGGGCTACCCACCAGATCGAAGTTATTGTTCGCCGTACCGAGTTCCGTCTGCGCAAGGCCGAAGAGCGCGCCCACATTTTGCGTGGTTATCTGAAGGCTCTGGATGCTCTGGATGAGGTTATTGCGCTCATCCGTCGTTCACCGACCGTCGAAGATGCCCGCACCGGGCTTATTGAACTACTCGACATTGACGAGATTCAAGCTCGCGCGATTCTTGACATGCAGCTTCGTCGCCTCGCGGCACTAGAACGCCAGAAGATCATCGATGAGCACGACGAGATCGAGACTCAGATTGTTGATTTCAAGGCGATCATTGCTAGCAAGGAACGCCAGAGCAACATTGTCAGCGAAGAACTGACCGAGCTTCTCGCCAAATATGGTGACGATCGCCGCACCGAAATCATGATGGGTTTCGACGGCGATATGAGCATGGAAGACCTCATCCCCGAAGAGGAGATGGTGGTCACCGTCACTCGCGGCGGCTACGTGAAGCGCACGCGCAGTGACAACTACCGCAGCCAACACCGCGGCGGCAAGGGAGTCAAGGGCGCTCAACTCCGCGCTGATGATGTGGTTGATCATCTCTTCGTGACTACGACCCACCACTGGTTGTTGTTCTTCACGAATACTGGTCGTGTTTATCGCGCGAAGGCCTACGAATTGCAAGAGGGTGGCCGTGACGCCAAGGGCCAGCACGTTGCCAACTTCTTGGCGCTTCAGCCAGGCGAAGAGATCGCGCAGATTCTCGACATCCGTGATTATGAGCAGTCGACCTACCTGGTGCTCGCGACCCTCAATGGTCTCGTGAAGAAGACTGCGCTAGCGGACTACGACACCAACCGCAGTGGCGGAATTATCGCGGTGAACCTCCGCGAGGGTGACGAACTCGTTTCGGCAATGCTCGTCGAAAACACGGATGATGTCTTGCTGGTTTCGCGCAAGGGAATGTCGATTCGGTTCACGGCATCCGACGAAGCACTCCGACCGATGGGGCGTTCCACCTCCGGTGTAATGGGAATGAGCTTCCGTGAGGAGGACCAGCTTCTCAGTGCGAGCGTGGTTCCGGAAAGCGGTTTTGTGTTCGTGGTAACCGAGGGCGGGTTCGCGAAGCGTACTGCTGCCGATCAGTACCGCGTTCAGGGCCGTGGCGGCTTGGGTATCAAGGTTGCCAAACTCGACGGAACTCGCGGTGACTTGGCGGGTGCCCTGATGGTCGGGGACGAAGACGAAGTTCTTGTGGTTCTTGCCAGTGGCAAGGTGGTACGCTCTTCTGTCGCTGAGGTTCCGGCCAAGGGTCGTGACACTATGGGCGTCGTTTTCGCCCGGTTTGCAGCGGAAGACAAGATCATTGCAATCGCGCGAAACAGCGAACGAAATCTAGAGAACAAAGAACTTGAAGCTGGGAACGATAGTGTTCCGAGTGAAGATGCCCCTGCTGGGAAGGACGAGTCGGTAGATGAGTAGTGTCGCGGAGAAGCTGCAGCGCAAGTCGCAGCGCCAAACATCGGTTAAACAGGTTCGCCTCAAGCTGGTGTACATCGACTTCTGGTCGGCTGTAAAGTTCTCATTCCTTGTGGCAGTGTCGCTGGGAATCGTTCTTGTCGTCGCCTCTCTCTTGATCTGGATCGTTCTGAATTCCACGGGAATCTTCGGAAAGCTCGACGAGATTTTCCGTGACGTTCTCAGCGATGAGACGTTCAGTGTTGCCACGAGCTTCTCTCTGGGACAGGTGGCTGGATTCTCGCTCGTGGTCGCAGTTCTCAATGTTCTAGTTGGTACTGCGCTCGGTGCAATTGCGAGTATGCTTTATAACTTCAGCGTCCGACTGACCGGCGGAATCCTCGTGGGTTTCACCAATAACTAGTCGATTACGCCAAACGGTCAGAATGCGGTACTCTCGTATCTGCCCAACGGGGGTATAGCTCAGGCGGTTAGAGCGCTTCGCTGATAACGAAGAGGTCCGTGGTTCAAGTCCACGTACCCCCACTGGAATCTTCACAAGAGATTCCTTAATTGGGGCCTTAGCTCAATTGGTAGAGCGCCTGCTTTGCAAGCAGGAGGTCAGGGGTTCGATTCCCCTAGGCTCCACAGCACGACAACGAAAACCCCGGCCAGATTACTGGCCGGGGTTTTCGCGTTAACGACTTTGTGGCTGCGCCGCGATCAATTGCTGTGCGACCGCTTGTGGCGTTTGAGCAGCATGAGTGTGCCGCCGGTCAGGATGAGAAGCGCCGCCCCAATCACGGCCGCGAAGGCGGGTTCATTGCCGGTGGCGGGCAGGAGATCCTCGAGCGAAGAAACGACTAGCACGTAGCTAGCTGAGCTCGACGGGGATGCCCCATTGCTCGCAGTGATTGTGAATGAAAACGAGCGGACGGTAGTTGGCGTTCCTGAAACAAGCCCGGATGCTGAATTCAATGTCAGGCCGGAGGGGAGTGAACCAGAATGTCGCTGTTGGCGTTCCACTGGCGGTGATTGTGAATGAGTAGGGCGTGTCTACTGTGGATGCAGGTGGTGCCGTCGAGGTTATTGTCGGGCTAGTGGTGACCGTTCCAAACGTTGTCGAACATCCCGAGGGAACGGTTATCGGGTTGGAGTCCAGGGTGACTGCCCCTGTGCTGGCGAGAAGTCTTCCTTCGACAGTTGCACTTGTCAAAGCACTAATGGATTGTTTCGCCAGCACTGTGCCGACCATCAAAGAGTTGTCTCCGAGCGTCGCCGAGCTACCCACTTGCCAGAAAACGTTGCACGAGCTGGCTCCACCGGTCACGGTGATGTTGCTTGCGGAACCTGTGATGAGAGTACTTGCGGCTTGAAACACCCACACCGAGGAAGCACTGCCGCTCAAGGTGAGGTTCCCTGACAATGAAAGCTCGCCACCCGAATACACGCCGGGGGTGAGCGAGAGTCCAGTGAGATCACTGAGTCCCGACGTGGTGGGCGTCAGGCTCGCCGCGGTGTTGTAGGCCGTGGTGAGGTCTACTTGTGCTTGAGACGCTACGGAATCGGCGAAGTGGTCTGTGTCCCGGTGAAACTGCCATCCGGCGGCCCAGTGAACCCGGTGATCGCAGAGTCTGGGCTGACACCAATATCGCCGGCCACCGTCGTCGGTCCGGTGTTCGTGATCGCGCTGGCACCGAGAACCCCGAATTGAGACGCGGTACCCAGATTGATCGGACCATCGATTGAAGTTGCTGCCCAGCTAGGGCTTGCAGTGAGAAGAAGAAGGCCGGTAATGGCAACCACAGCGGCTGATCTGGCGACGGAATTTCTGCGCGGACGAGTATTAGATTTCATGGGAACGCCAGCCCAATAGGACGGGTACGTGGAGAAACGAGATGTTCCCACGAAGAACGGCTCCCGTTTGGCAACACTACCACGCGATATAGCGTGCATTATCACACTATGAAAACTATTACAAAACGGCTCTGGCCCGGTTCCAATCGGAACCGGGCCAGAGCCGTACAGAGGTTGTGGCTACACCGCATTTGGTGAGCAGCAGAAAGAAGCTATGCAGTCTCTGCTTCGTCGTCGATCCAGAGGTCGTCATCTGCGCGCAACGTCTGCCACGCGGCGTATGCGACTCCTACGGCCGCAACTACGCCAACGCCGATGAGGATGTAGCGACCGAACCCAGCTGACTTCGGCTGTGGTTTAACGAGCCCCGTCTTTTCGCCCGCTGTGGTCGCGAGGTCAGATACGCGAGCAAAAGCATCCCGAACCTGCTGGTTCTTCGCTACCTCGATTGCCGCGAGGGCTGTGCCAAGCGCTGAGGTTACGGCGGGCAGGATGTCGCCCTTGACCTTGTTGCGCGTGCTTTCGGCCGCTGAGCGGGCGCCAGCGACGGATGAGGACACAACGGGCTTCACTCGAGTGTCGATCGTGCTGTGAATCTTGGGGCTGACTTCTTCACGAGCGTAGTTGGCGGCCTGTTGGCTCGCCTCTCGTACAACCGCGGAAGCATGGTCGAGCAGCTCCTTTTGGTCATTCCACAGGTCTTCAGCTTGACCTTTCAAGCGCTTGAGTTCTTTCCGGCGTTTGCGAGTTAGTGCCACGGGAAACCTCCAAAGATGGTCGAACGGTGACTCCATACTGCCACGGCGCGTTCCGAGTCCGCACTGCTTTGCCTGTGAGCACCCTGAATAACTGGTCTCCGAGGCTCAGGTTGGCTATGTAAGAATTGACCTTATGTCTCAACACACCGCAGTTGCCACGATCAAGACGAACCTCGGAGAAATCCGCCTCAACCTCTTCGGCAACCACGCCCCGAAGACCGTTGCAAACTTCGTTGGTCTCGCTAAGGGCGATATCGAATGGACCCACCCGGCTACTGGTCAAAAGACCACCGCGCCTCTCTACGATGGTGTCATTTTCCACCGCATCATCAAGCAGTTCATGCTTCAAGGTGGCGACCCTCTAGGTAAGGGTATCGGCGGTCCTGGCTACAACTTCGACGACGAAATTCACCCCGAGCTCAACTTCTCGGCCCCGTACATTCTCGCGATGGCAAACGCCGGCACGCGTGGCGGCAAGGGAACCAACGGTTCGCAGTTCTTCATCACCACCGTCGCCACTCCGTGGCTTCAGGGCAAGCACACCATTTTCGGTGCTGTAGCTGACGACGAGTCGAAGAAGGTTGTCGACGCGATCGAAGCAGTTGACACCGACGGTAGCGACAAGCCGCTCACTGACGTTGTCATCGAGAGCGTCACGATCGACGAGGTCTAACCTTCGTGACCACATCGCCGGATGCCAGCGGTAACTACTGCTATCGGCATCCAGACCGGCAAAGTTTCACTCTCTGCCAGCGATGTGGGCGCACCGTATGCCCCAGCTGCCAAACGCAGGCAGCTGTGGGCGTACATTGCCCCGAATGTATAAAAGAGGCCCGCGCTAACGGGCCGAAGCGCAAACCAGTCTTGGTTCGCGCCGCTCGCTCCTCGCGAGGCAAGCCCGTCGTCACCTACACGCTGATGGCGTTGACAATTGCGGTGTTCCTGCTGCAACTGATCCCGGGATCAGGCGTCACTCAAGCGCTCGTCTACTACCCGCCCCTGACAGCGGTTGAGCCGTGGCGCATGATTACCTCGGCATTCCTGCACTCGACGAGTGGAATTTTCCACATCGGCTTCAACATGTTTACGCTCTTCATTTTCGGGCGCGCGCTTGAGATTCCCTTGGGACGAGCTCGCTTCATCGCGCTCTATTTGATCAGCGCCCTTGGCGGGTCAGTTGCCGTGTTGCTTATTGCGCCTGGATCCGTTGTGCTCGGAGCATCCGGGGCCATTTTCGGAATTGTTGCCGCATTCTTTGTTATTCAGCGCCGCATGGGCGTGAACAATCGGGTGCTGCTCATTGTTCTTGTGATCAACCTTGTCGCCGGCTTTATCCCAGGGCTCAACATTTCTTGGGAAGCTCACGTTGGCGGACTCATTACGGGAGCGGTGCTCGCGCTCGTCTTCTTACGACAGCGCAACAAGAGATCCGCGAATTCGGAGATTGCGCTCGTGGCTCTCGTCGCCGCGGCACTGATCGCCCTGACACTTGTGAGAATCTTCGTTCTATAAGTGACTAAAAGTTATCCACAGGTTTATTAACACTGGGTATAACTACACGCGTGTAATTTCTAACGCCACCGAGTTGTCATGAGGAATCCAATGAAGAGGATGCCGAAACCAACAAGAATGTTCCAGCTGCCGAGTGACGCAACAGGCAACTGCTGGTTGCTGACGTAGAACACGATGATCCAAGCGAGCCCAATCAGCATGAAGCCGAACATGACGGGCTTGAACCAGACCGCGTTGGGTGCGTCTTCAGCGGGACGTGACGGTGACTTTTCTGCAGAATTACGGGCCATGGGAGAGATTCTAGCGCGAACGCCCTGAGTGAAGAACGGCTGAGCGGAAACGAGCAAGAGACTGCGGATAGAATTGCGCCTATGGTTCTCGAAGACGGCCGCCGATCGAGGCGCAGGGCGAAACCCCGCCGCCGAGCTTCTTTTATTGGAGTCCTCGGCGAGATCTTCATTACCGCCGGCGTCGTTGTGCTTCTCTTTCTTGTCTGGCAGACCTGGGTGAACAACATCTTTGTGAGCAATACCCAGCGTGATGAAGCGCTAGAGCAGAGCCAACAGTGGAACAAAGGCGAAGCCGTAAAGCTTGCTCCCGACGAACGCGCCGACCCCGGTGTTCCCATCGTCGATGAAGCGCCGGGCGAGGCCCAAGTTTTTGGAACGCTCATCGTGCCTCGATTCGGCGCCGACTACACCCGCCCCATCGCCGAAAGCGTAAGCCTCGAGCGCGTGCTCAACACCCGCGGAGTTGGCCACTACACGGGCACCCAAATGCCGGGCGAGGTGGGCAACTTCGCTGTAGCCGCGCACCGTACCGGGTGGGGTAATCCGTTCTATGACATCAACAAGCTCCAGCTGGGTGACAGTGTTTATGTCGAGACTGAAGCCGGGTGGTATCGCTACGTCTTCCGGTCGCTGGAGTATGTCCCGGCATCCGGCGTTGGAGTTCTCAATCCGGTTCCACAGTTTGACGGAGCTGTTGCCAGTGACCGCATCATGACTCTCACCAGTTGCAACCCGATCTACACCGCCGACGAGCGAATAATCGCGTATGCCGTGTATGACACCTGGTACCCCCGGTCGGAGGGCGCTCCCTCTGAAATCGCCGCTATCGTGAACAACCTCGAAGGAGCTGGCTGATGTATGCAGCACTCTGGCGTGTACTCCCGGGCCCAGCGCTCGTGAGAGTTCTTCTCTTGCTCATTCTCGCTGCGGCAGCTGTTGCCGCCCTCTTTACGTGGGTCTTTCCCTGGGTTCTCCCGATGGTCACTCCGTTGGATGCGACGGTGCAACAGTGACCCGCATACTCGTCATCGACAACTACGACAGCTTTGTTTACACCCTTAATGGCTATCTTCTTGAGCTCGGGGCGACAACGGAGGTTGTTCGCAACGATGCTTTCAGCGCGGATGACGCGGCCGCAACAATTGCGGAGTACGACGCCGTGCTGCTCTCGCCCGGTCCCGGCACGCCGGCCGACGCAGGAGTGAGCATCCCGATTGTGCACGCAGCAATCGCCACGGGTAAACCGCTTTTTGGAGTGTGTCTTGGGCACCAGGCCATTGCTGAGGCGCTCGGAGCCACAGTGACACATGCCGACGAGCTGATGCACGGCAAGACGTCGAAGATCGAACATGATGACAGTCTCATTTTCCGTGACATGCCTCAGCCCTTCACCGCTACTCGATATCACTCGCTTGCGATTGTGGATGGCACAGTTCCGGAAGAACTTGTCGTGACAGCGCGCACGCTAGGCGGAGTGATCATGGGAATCCAACACGCCACTATGCCGGTGTACGGCGTGCAATTCCATCCGGAGTCAGTCTTAACTGAGGGCGGATATCTCATGCTTGGCAACTGGTTGTCGCGAGTGGGGATGCCCGAGGCTCCTGCTCTGGCGAAGACACTTACGCCGCTCGTTCACAACTAGCGCTACTGCTCTTCTTTGTGCCCGTGTGGAGCTATGGCGGGCGCCTCGTGGCGGTAGCTGAATAATCCGTGATGTACGTTGAGGTAACTACCCGGCGCAGTACTGAAGTGTGACTTCGGACTTCTGTGCTTGGTCGCCCACAATCGACTGGTAGCTGACGACGTTGCCCGAGCATCCGAAGTCTGCGTTCAGCCTGACGCTTAACTGCAGGCCCGTCAGCGTGCTGTTGGCCTCGCCAATATCCTTGCCCGTGACATCCGGAACCTGCACGAGACCATTCGAGACAACAAGGTTGACCGTCTCACCCTCGCGGATAATCTCGCCGTCGGCGGTGCGCTCGGCATCACCGCGCGGATCAGAACTGACGACCGTCCCCTTCTTGAGATTGGGGGAGTAGGTCTGCGAAGTAGACCCGTAAACGAGTCCTGCCGACTCGAGCAATGCGATCGCAGCGTCTTCCTGCATGTTTGCGACATTGGGCACCGTGACGGGAGAGCGGCCCAAGGAAACAATCACTTGGACTTCGAAGCCGAGAGCGACCGTCTGGCCTGGGCCAGGATCAGTGCGGATGATGACACCCTCTTCGACGGTTTCACTCGCCTGGTCGACGCGCTTCGGAACCAGCTCTAGCTCGGTGAGCAGTGCTGCACCCTCGTCGTAGGTCATCGAGGCAACATCAGGAATATCGACCGCTGATGTGCCGGTCAATTGCGCGGGGCTGAGGCTGAACGCCCAGACCACCACCGAAACGATAATGACCGCCATGACCGCGATACCACCCCAGATCCACGCTACAGGCGGACGATTCTGGGTGCGCGGGGTACGGTCGTTTTCATCGACAGCGAGCTGGCGGAAAGTTGCATCACTGCCCGCAGTCGCGTTGGGGTTGACCCCGAAGAGAGTGGAGTTGAAGTCGTTGGGGGCGAGTTGCTTGCGATCCGGAACAGAACCCGCAGCTGCCGCCTCGACGTCGGTGCGGAACTCTGCCGCGCTCTGATAGCGATCGAAACGGTCTTTTGCGAGTGAGCGCAACACAACAGCGTCGAGCGCGGGAGAAACCGCGGCTATCGTCGTGCTTGGCGGGACCGGCTCAGAGTTGACGTGCTTGTAGGCAACAGCGACCGGGTTCTCTCCGCTGAACGGAGGCTGACCGGTAAGAAGCTCAAACAGAACGACGCCTGTGGAGTAGAGGTCGGAACGTGCATCCACCCCTTCACCACGAGCTTGTTCGGGGGAGAAGTACTGAGCGGTACCCACGATAGCGCTGGACTCCGCGATCGTGGCAGCAGAGTCGGAGACGGCACGGGCGATGCCAAAGTCCATGACTTTTACTTGACCACTCGCGGTGACCATGATGTTGCCTGGCTTGATGTCGCGGTGAACTACGCCGGCACGGTGTGAGTATTCCAGCGCAGTGAGTACTTGCGAAACGATGCGTGTTGCTTCTTCAGGAGCAATCGGCCCGTCGGCAACCATATCTTTCAAAAGCCGGCCGTCGACGTACTCCATGATGATGAACGGAATGAGCGTCTCGTGACCAGAAGGGTCGATTACCGACTCTTCACCGGCATCAAAGATACGCACGATTGTGGGGTGCGCCATCTTGGCGGCATCATGAGCTTCTCGACGGAACCGAGTACGGAAGGCAGGATCATTGGCAAGTGTCGGCTTGAGCAACTTGATAGCGACGCGGCGACCGAGCCGTGAATCCATTCCCAAGTGAACATCGGCCATTCCGCCATGACCGAGAAGCTCGCCAATTTGGTACCGTCCAGCGAGCTGGCGTACGCCCTGTGCAACGCCTTCGCTCACTGTTTCACTCCTGATTGTTATTACGGAAAGTACCGCCTCAGTCTATCCGCTGGCTAAGTCGAACTTTGCTTACGGAGCGGTAACGCTCACGATCACTTGCTCTGACGCGGGTGACGACAGATCGGTGCACGATACCGAATACGAGATCTTGGTTTCGACACTTGGATCGTTCGCGAGGGTGATCTCGAACTCCGTTTCGCCCGGTCCATAGGTGGACGAGCCGGCGCTCGGTCCCCCCTGAACGAGGAAGCTGTAGCCGGTGCGCGGATGCCCGACAGGGCAGTCCCCGTAGGTGTTCCACTTGACCGTCACGGTGTCACCCGGCTCGTAAGGGCCAGATGGCTCAAGGAGGTTTGCCTGAGGCTGTGGTGGCGTGGGCACAACGGGGACCTCGTCGTAGAAGTAGACCGTGATGGTCTCGCCCTTTGCGACGTTACCCGTGGGCGCAGCCCGGTAGGAGAAACCGACCTGCTCTGCGGAGGTAGCTGCCGTGCCAACTTGGGCATCCAGAACAAGCCCCTTTTCAGTCAGGAGTTGCTCCACCGCATCCTGTTTGCGATCGAGGAGCTCTTCCTCTGTCAGAGCCACCAACGTGGATGTCGGCTCGGGCTCGGGCGCTGCCGAAGACGACGTCGAGGTGTTCGTCGGCACCGGCTCCTCGTCGCCGGGGCTGGCCAGAAGTGCAATGATCGCACCGATGAGCACAACGGCAAGCAGCGAGATGAGGGCAACAATGGGCCACGTCCACGGGTTGCGCCGCTTTGAATCGGCAGCTACCTCCGTGGTTGTCGTTTGTTCACCAGCGGCCCCGGCGGTCGTCAAGACGCGCGTGGCCTGCGTGGCATTACCGTAGTTGAGCCCGACCGTCGCGGCATGGGAGTTATCTCCCAAGATTCCGGGTACAGCAGCCGCGGCGGCGGCAATATCCCCACGGCGCAACGACTGTGCAGCCCGTGACAAGTGCGACGCGGATGCCGGGCGATCGCCGGGCGACTTAGCCAGGCACGCATAAACAAGGTTTCGAACCGGCTCTGCGACCGTGATCGGCAACTCGGGTGGAGTCTCATTGATTTGAGCCATCGCGATCGCCACTTGGGATTCGCCTGTAAACGGACGACGGCCGGCGAGGGCTTCGTACGCGACGATTCCGAGCGAGTAAATGTCTGTAGTGGGGGATGCGGGGTGACCGCTGGCCTGTTCAGGCGAGAGGTACTGAACAGTTCCCATCACCTGACCGGTTGCCGTCAACGGCACTTGGTCGGCAATACGCGCAATACCAAAGTCGGTGATCTTGACGCGGCCCTCGGGCGTGATGAGGAGGTTGCCGGGCTTGATATCGCGGTGAACAAGCCCTGCCGCATGGGCAGCTTGAAGTGCGGCCGCAGTTTGCGCGACCATGTCGAGAACGCGATCGGGATCGAGGACTCGTTCGCGTTCAAGAATGGCACTGAGCGCTTCGCCAGGGACGAGTTCCATGACGAGGTAGGCGCTGCCCTCTTCCTCGCCGTAGTCGAAGACGTTGGCGATGCCTTCGTGGTTGACGAGGGCAGCATGACGTGCTTCAGCACGGAACCGCTCAAGGAACCCGGGGTCGCCAAGATACTCATCCTTGAGGATCTTAATCGCGACCGTACGACCGATAACGAGGTCTGTGGCTTCCCACACCTCGCCCATTCCGCCGATCGCTACGCGACTGGACAGTTGGTATCTGCCACCGAAAGTGAGTCCACTGGTCGGTCTCATCTGTTTAGCACCGCCTCTAGTACTTGACGCCCAATTGGTGCGGAAAGCCCGCTCGAGGTTCCGGACTGACCCAGTCCGCCACCATCCTGCACCACTACTGCAACTACAACTTCTGGATCATTTGCCGGCGCGAATCCAGTGAACCACAACGTGTACGGTTCCCCTTCTCCGTTCTCTGCTGTACCGGTCTTTCCTGCGACCTGAACGCCATCAATGGCGGCAGTGTTCGCTGCACCGTTGTTGACCCCATCCACCATCATCTGGGTGAGTGCGGCCGCGGTTTGCGGACTGATTGCCTGATTGAACAGCGTCGGTTCGAAGGACTCGATAGTTGTGAGATCGGAAGACACGATGCTCTCAACAAGATTAGGTTGCATGATGGTGCCGCTGTTGGCAATTGCCATGGACACCATTGCCATCTGCAGTGGGGAAGCACGAACGCTCGACTGACCGAATGCCGAAAGCATTGTCTGGGGACGGTCGAGCGCGCGGGGGTACACACTTTCGGTCGAGTTGAGGGGCACAGAGACGCTCTCGTTGAACCCGAACTTGTTAGCCTGCTCGCGAATAGCATTCGACCCGAGGGCGTCGCCCAACTGAGCGAAGGGAATGTTGCAGGAGAGCCGGATGGCCGTGGCGATGGTTGCCGTCGAGCCCGGGCCACACGTGCCGCTGTCAGCATTGCTGATCCTGAACGTGCTCTCCGGAAGTTGAAGCTCTGCAGGGTTAGGGAAGGTGCTGTCCGGAGTGAAGTTTCCACTTTCGAGCGCGGCTGCCGCTACGACGAGTTTGAAAGTGGAGCCGGGAGGATCCAGGGGCCCAGCAAGCGTGCGGTTGAAGAACGGCTCATCTGGGTCATTCAGCAAACGGTCGTAAGCATCGATGACGTCGCTCGTGTTGTGCACAGCTAATTCGTTGGGGTCGTACGAGGGCTTAGAGACCATCGCGAGAATCTCGCCAGTCTTCGGGTTGATTGCTACGACTGCACCCTTGAGGTCGCCCAGAGCATCCCACGCCGCTTGTTGGACAGCGGGATCTAAGGTGAGCTCAACCGCGGCCCCGGTGGGGTTCTGGCCGGTAAGAATCGAGTTGACCTGATCGAAGAACTGGTCGTTCGACGAACCGCTGAGGTAATCGTTGAGCGAACTCTCGAGCCCCGTATTGCCCTGATTCAGCGTGAGGTAGCCAGTGACAGGAGCGTACAACTCGGCTTTCGGGTACACGCGCAAGAACTTGAACTCGTCATCCACAGGTTCTGAGTATGCGATGGGTTCGCCATTGACCAAGATGGGGCCACGTTCGGCCGAATAGCTTGCGTAAAGAGTGCGAACGTTTCGACCATCCGCTTGAAGCTGATCGGCGGTCACAACCTGAATGACAGAGCTGGAAATGAACAGGCTCACGAACATGAGCAGCACAACGGTGCTCACGCGCTTAAGTTCGCGGTTCACTGGCCCACCACCAATCGGTTCTCGATCGAAGGCTCAATGACCAACTGCGGCTGGTGGCGCACCGTGTCAGAGAGACGCAGCAGGAGTGCAGCAATGATCCAGTTAGCAACAAGAGAGGAACCACCGGCTGCCAAGAACGGTGTTGTGAGTCCGGTCAAGGGGATGACTCGTGTGACGCCGCCGATCACCACGAAGACTTGCAGCGCGATCACGAACGCGAGGCCGACACCCAAGAGGCGGCCGAAATCATCTTGACCGGCGAAGCCGATACGGAATCCACGAGACACAAAGAGAAGGTACAACGCCAGAATTGCGAAGATGCCGATAAGGCCGAGCTCTTCGCCCAAGGAAGCGACGATGTAGTCGCTTTCAGCGAGAGGCGTGATCTCGGGGCTGCCGCGCCCAAGCCCGGTGCCGATGAGCCCACCGTCAGCGAGACCGAACAAGCCCTGCACCAGTTGGAAGCTGCCTCCCGTGGCGTCATATACTTCCGGGTTAAAGGGGTCAAGCCAGGCATCAATACGGCCGGAAATGTAGGTGAGGTACTGGCTGGCGACAAAAGCGCCGCCCAAGAACATGGCCATTCCCAGCAGAATCCAGCTTGAGCGCCCTGTTGCGACATAGATCATCACGAGAAAAAGACCGAAGTAGAGCAGTGCTGTACCCATATCGCGTTGGAAGATCAACACGAGCATGGAAGCAACGAAGACAACGATGATAGGGCCGAGGTCTCGGGCGCGTGGGAAGGTCATCCCGAGGAACTTGCGGCCCACCATCGAGAGCGAGTCACGCGCGGACACCAGGTAGCCGGCGAAGAAGATCGCCAAAGCGATCTTCGCGAGTTCGCCAGGCTGGAACGAAAACGCGCCAATCTGAACCCACAGGCGAGCACCGAAACGGGTGTCACCAATGACGGGCGCCAGCGGCAGCAGTAGCAGCGCAATACCGCCGAACATGGCGATGTATCGGTAGCGCTGCAGCACTCGGTGATTCTTAATGATGATCAACACCGACATGGCGATGATGATGGCAATGCCTGTCCAAACAATCTGACGAATACCGCCGCTGCTCCAGCCGGTAACCTCATCGGCCAGATCGATGCGATAAATCATCGCAATACCGAGCCCGTTGAGCACTGTGATGATCGGCAAGATCAAAGGATCAGCATCTCGCGCTGTTATCCGCAGAGTGATGTGCATGGCGAAAACCAGCACGCCGAGCAGCGCAGACAGCCCCAGAACGGTGAAGCCGAGGCGGCCAATCGCACCCAGTTGAACGAGAGCAATCGCCCCCAGATTGATTCCGATCGCAACAATGATCAGAGCCAACTCGAGATTGCGCAGGCGTGCGGGCACACGTAGCTTCAAGCGGATATTCTCGGTAATCGCTCGCGGGCCGGCCGAAGTCGAGGCGCGAGCGTCGGCGCTAGGGGATTTGGGCATCAGACAACATTCCTACGATGCGGCGCGCATCCTCAAGGTCGTTCGCGTTGATGGTGTTTTCAACACTCGCACGCAAGTAGAGGGGCAAATCAACGACACGAACGTCAGTGACTTGGTAGACGTGCGACATCGAAATTGGGCCAATGTCTTGCTGAACGCCCTGATAGATGGCGACATGGCCATCTTCGATGCCCACATAGTGTTGCTGCTGCGTGTATTGGTAGCCGAGGATGAGCCCGGCAGCGATTGCAGCAATCGTGAGGGTGATGAAGGTGATCCACGAGATGCGGCGTCGGCGAACTCGACGGCGGTCTTCGCGAATGATCGCCTGATAGTACTCGTCAGACTCTGGCTCGAAGTGACTATCGTCAGGCTGCGTTGTTTTGAGCGGGTGCAACAGAAGGTTCGGCAGACGCACCGGCTTCTTGACGATCGTCGGCTCGAACGAGAGCGGTGATGCTGCAGAGCCCACCATGAGCGGCGGCTCGTGGGCGGAAGACTCGTCGTCGCCGATATCGACCAGCACGACGGTTACATTGTCAGGGGCGCCCTGATCGAGGCTCGCCTGGACGAGGCGTTCGGTGGCAACGCGCACATCCGTGACGCGGCGAAGGGTTGCTGCGATCTTGTCTTCAGTAACGAAACTGCTCAGACCATCGGAGCAGAGCAACCAGCGGTCACCAGGCTCGGTAGCGAAAACTTCGGTGTCGATCTCGGGGGACGCATCAACGTCTCCCAACACACGCATCAGAACTGAACGTCGCGGATGCACGGCAGCCTCTTCGAGCGTGATGCGGCCACTCTCGACAAGTCGCTGCACGAACGTGTGGTCGTGCGTCATTTGGGTCATCTCACCCTGACGCAGCAAATAGATGCGCGAGTCGCCGATGTGCGCCATGGCCATCTTGTTGCCAACGCGGATCATTCCGCTGACAGTCGTGCCCATTCCCGTGAGCTCATTGTGCTCAATAACCGTGTCGGAGAGGATGGCGTTTGCGGCAAGAAGAGTGTCGTGCAACACCTGAGCGGCATCATCTGCCGACTCGAAGCTATGGTCGGCTTCAACAACGTGCTTGATCGTGATAGCCGAAGCAACATCGCCACCTGCGTGGCCACCCATACCGTCCGCGACAATAAAGAGGTGGCTACCGGCGTAAGCACTGTCCTGGTTATTAGCCCGAACCTTGCCCACATGGGATGCGGCAGCGCTGTTGCCCGAATTGGCCATCCAATTACCGTCGCAGTTCGAAGCTAGTTGTGCCGATCTTGATCGGCGTGTTCAACGGAATTGGCGTCGGAACACTCACACGTTGCCCAGCGAGGAAGGTGCCGTTCGTGGAGTCAAGGTCTTGAACAACCCAGCTATCGGCCCAGCGCAAGAGTCGAGCGTGATGTGTGGACGTGTAGTCGTCGCGGATAACAAGACCCGACTCACTTGAGCGACCGATCGTCAATTGTTCCTCGGGGAGCGAGATCTCGAGCCCCTCTTTTGATCCAGAAACAATCACCAGACGAGTGGCATCGAGAGAGCTCCCGGACGCGGGGGCCGGCGCCACAGGTCGAGTGGGCTGCGCGGCGGCCGGAGCGGGCGGAGTTGAGGGCGCCTGTTGCGCCTGAGCTGCGCTTTGCACGGGCATCCGGCGCACCTTTTCTCCGAAGAGATCAGAGCGCAACGCGTATACGATCGCAAAAATGAAGCCCCACATGATGGCGAGGAACGCGACGCGCAGCAAGAGGAGGGTGAGTTCACTCACAGGGTGAACCCCCGGTCGTTGCGGCGATCAGCGGGCTGGTCGACATCTGCAGATTGGGCAAGCACACGGAACACGATACGGGTTCGACCGATATCAATCACGGATTCTGGCGCGAGTGGTGCGCGAGAAACGGGAGATCCGTTTAGTTTGGAGCCATTTGTGGAGTTGAGGTCATTCACTTCGGCTCGTGAACCGTCCCACAAGATTTCGACATGTTTGCGAGAGATGCCGTTGTCATCAACTGTGATGTCAGCTTCGCTGCCCCGCCCGATGATGGTGCGGGAATGAACAAGGGTGTGCCGTGTTCCGTTGATATCGATGACGGGAGTCCAGGCAACCGTGCCTTTGACGTTGACCGAGTCGACTTCGATCATGCCTTGGCTGAGCGAGTTGTCGGGGGCGAGCGTAATGGTGATGCCGCCGGAGAAGGAGTAGTGCTGCGCGGTAGCGTGGCGCTGCACGAGCTCTGTGAGCTCAGAAATCAGTGTGCTGCCCAGCCCAGACATGCGCTGATAGTCGGTGTCACTGAGGCGCACGGTGAAGTTGTTGGGCACGAGGATGCGGTCGCGGGACACAACAGCGGCCTGCGTGTCGAGTTCGCGGCGCAGTGCGCTGGTAATTTCGACGGGTTGCAGACCACTTTTGAAGGTCTTGGCGAACGCGCCGTTTACAGCACGTTCGAGACCTCGTTCAAAGTTGTCCAGAAGACCCAAAGCTCTCCTCGTAGTGGCTCGTTGTAGTACGTCGATGTTAGCCGGTGTCTGCGGCTAACCCGTTACTCAGGGTCGAGCGATTACGGAAGTAGGCCCATGGGGTCAACACGAGTGCCGTTGATGTAGGTCTCAAAGTGGAGGTGGGCGACGGTGACGTAGCCGGTCGAACCACTGAGGCCGATGGGGGTTCCGGCGGCAACAGTTTGGCCGGGGGAAACCATCTGTGATCCTGCGATCATGTGCGCGTAGAGAGTGGAAACTCCACTACCGTGGTCGATCTTTACGTACTGGCCCCAGCCGCCACCGTAAGTGACTTGGGTAACCACGCCGGGGGATGCCGAAACGATGGTGGCTCCGCTGCCGGTCATGATGTCGATGCCGCCGTGGAACTCTGATCCGCGGTAGCCGAAGCCGTCGTTTACGGGAGCATTTGCGGGCCAGACGGCCAAGAATCCGGCGAATGCACCGTCATAGGTGCCAGCAAATGAACCTGACGGACCCGAATAGACGGGCTCGGGCTCTGGCTCTTTAATCGTGAGAACGTCGCGCGTTGCGGCCTTGATTTCAGTTTCAACAGAGGATGCGAAGGACTGAATTGGCACGCTTTGAGCGGGCTCGGTTGTGGCGACAGCAGCGGACTGCTGCAAGATTGCGGATGCCGAAGCTGCAGAAGCGGTGGACTCAATGTCGCGCGATGAAGGTTCCATGTGCGCAGCAGCTGGAACAGTCACGCTCACGACAACAGCCATGATTGCGCTGAGTGTCAGCATTCGTTTCACGCGGTAACCCCCAGGGGTGTGGTCTGTCGGGTAAGACAGTTTCGGATCAAGTCTGGTTGAACCCGTGGCGTTTAGGCACACGGACAGCTATCGACACTATATGACGAAGCTGTGAATACTCACCAAACTTCTTTCCCTTCGATGCCGTGGGCAAGTCGTTGAACGGTCCGGCGCTGTGATAATCTCACTCAGTTGAGTGTTAACTCAGACCACGCGTGAGTGGCGGAATTGGTAGACGCGCACGGTTCAGGTCCGTGTGTTCGAAAGGACGTGGGGGTTCAAGTCCCCCCTCGCGCACGTAACGTAAAAAGCTCTTCTCCAGGTTTTTCTTGGTGAAGAGCTTTTTTCGTGCAGACGACCTCGTGCCGCTATGCAGTCCTCGTAGCGGCACGGCGTCGTCCAGATAAGGGCACGACGATCGGGGTGCCCTCACTGTCGTGGAGCACTGTCGCTTCTAGCCCGAAGATATCCAGTAGACGTTCTTGAGTGAGGATCTCCTCGGGAGTGCCGATGCATTTGATCGCCCCATCTTGCATAGCGATAATGCGATCGCTGTAGCGAGCGGCAAGGTTGAGATCGTGCAACACCATGACAACCGTTCGATTCAATTCGCGGTTGAGGTGGTCGACGAGCTCGAGCACTTCGATCGCGTGCGCGAGGTCAAGGTACGTCGTTGGTTCGTCGAGAAGCAGAACTGACGTGTCTTGGGCGAGCGTCATCGCGATCCACGCCCGTTGCCGCTGACCGCCCGAGAGTTCCTCCAGCGGTCGGTCGCGCAACTCCATCATCCCGGTGAGTTCCATGGCGGCTTCGGTTTCGTTCTCGTCAGTTGACGACCACTGTTGCAGCCAGCTTTGGTGTGGATGCCGTCCCCGAGCAACGAGGTCGGCGACCGTGATTCCCTCGGGAGCCGAGGGGGACTGTGGGAGAACGCTGAGCGTGCGAGCGACATCGCGGGATCTCAAGGTGCTGATATCCCTGCCCTCGAGTAGCACTTGTCCCCGGCTCGGGCGGAGGAGGCGACCCAGCCCTCGCAGCAGGGTGGACTTGCCACATCCGTTCGGGCCGATGATGGTGGTGATTTCACCGTCTGCGATGCTCACATCGAGTCCGTCGATGATGAGTTTCTGCGAGTAACCGATAGCGAGATCGCGGCCGACTAGTGGCGATGACGAGAAACCGGTCATGCGGATCTTCTCCTGGTGGTTCGAATGATGAGGTAGATCAAGAACGGTGCTCCGATAAGTGTCGTCATGATGCCGACGGGGAGCGGTACCGGTGACGCTACGCGCAGCAGCAGGTCGCTCCCGGTGATGAGGAGAGCGCCAAGCAATCCGGAGCAGAACAGAGGGGGTGAAGGCGTCTTGAAAACCCGCAGAGCAATTTGCGGGGCGGCAAAGGCGATGAACCCTATCGGTCCCGCCGCAGCGACTCCGATTGCTGCGAGGGCGACGGAGAGTAGTAGCAGGATTGTCCGCGTCTGTCGCGGTGAGACTCCGAGTGCAGCCGCGGTGTCCGGACCGAGCGCCAGAGCAGGCAGAGCGCGCGCAACAGTCAGCGTAAGGAGGGCCAAGATTGCTGTCGCGATGACCGCCGGCGTGACGCTCGTCCAGTTTGAACCTTCGAGAGAACCAACAAGCCAGACATTTGCTGAGACGGCACGCGACAGCTGAGCTACCACCAGCATCCAGCTCACCATCGCAACAACGGCCGCGTTGACGGCGATGCCCGTAAGGATCAGTCGCAGTGAGTCGGCACCGCGGCGCCACGACAACGCGAAGATGACTGCTGCGGTGAGAAGGCCCCCCAGGAGTGCCGCTGCGGGAACGCTCAACGGGGATGCCGCGAATGGTGTGCCTAGAGCGATCACCGACACCGCGCCGAGGCTCGCTCCCGCCGTGACTCCGAGCACATCGGGGCTCGCTATCGGGTTGCGGGTGACCGTCTGAGTGAGTGCTCCTGAGATGCCGAGCGCGAACCCCACCACAATTCCCGTGAGGGTGCGAGGCAGGCGAAGTTCGACGACCGCGTAGCGTACGACGTCACTTCCTGAGCCGAAGAAGGCAGCAAGGACCTGATCGGGGGGCACGGAGTATGCGCCCTGCGCGAGACTGAGGGTCGCCAGAGACGCGAGGCCGAGCAGCAGGATGAATGCCACGGCAATCGTTCGGGGGCGCCACCGGAGTGAGCCGCGGCCCAGGCGTAGCACTCGTGGGGTTCCGCGCTCGTGGGCGGTGCGTTCGGCAACCTTGGCGCTCTGCAACTTGAGGAGACTCATAGCTGTGTCAGCTTTCGTCGGCGAATGAGCGCGACGAGAAACGGTGCGCCGATCAACGCGACGACGATTCCGACTTGAAGTTCGGCGGGCCTAGCTACAACGCGTCCGACTACATCACCAGCGAGCAGTAGCGCCGCGCCGGAGAGCGCTGCAACGGGAAGCGACCACCGGTAGTCGTTGCCGACGAGCGCGCGGGCCACGTGGGGGGCGACTAGGCCAATGAAGCCGATCGGTCCGCACGCTGCAGTCGCAGCACCGGCGAGAAGCGTGATGGATGCGATGCCGAGCATGCGATGTACCGTCACGTTTAGTCCCAATGCGCGCGCAACGTCGCCACCGGTCGCAAGGAGGTTGAGCCCTGGCGCGCAAGCAAGAGCCAGGATCAGCCCAGCAACGATAAAAGGCAGAAGGGGCAGGAGTATGTCGGAATCTCGACCGGCGAGAGAACCCACAACCCAGAATCGGTAGACGTCAAAGCTAGCTTCATCGATGAGGACGATCGCGCTCGTGACTGAGGCAAGGATCGCGGACAACACCGCCCCGGTAAGTATCAACGTGAGAGGCGAGCTCCCACCGCTCACCGCAGCCACCGTAAAAACGGCCAGGCTCGCGAGAAGGGCTCCTGCGAAGGCGAGCCAGATGTACTCCAAGGGTGTCGATAAGCCCAACACAAAGATACCGAGCACGACGGCACAGGTGGCTCCCGCGCTTACCCCGAGAAGGCCGGGGTCGGCGAGAGGGTTTCGGGTGTGACCTTGAATCGTCGCACCGGCCACGCCGAGAGCGGCACCCACGGCCAGCCCGAGAACCGTTCGCGGTGCGCGAAGCTCGCGCACGATGAGCGCGGCATCTGTGGTTGATTCGCCGTATGGCGGCAGTAGGGCCGTGAGCACCTCGCCGATCCCGAGCGCGCGCGAGCCGATTGCAAGGCTGGCGAGTGCGAGCAAAACGACGACGAGGGCAAGGAACATGATCACTCTGAGGCGAGCTTGACGCGTCGACTGCGCTATGACGGGGCGCCCGGCGCGAGAGGCTACGCGAGAGCGCACCGGTCCGAGGCCCACCGCGAGGCTGAGGAGGATTGCCGCTGCTGCGAAAACCGCGACATCTGCGGAACCGAGGCTGGTACCTCCCGACAACAGCCCGCCCAGGATCACACCTCCCACGGCAAGTGGGGTCAGCACGAGGGCGGCGTCGAGGGCGACAGCAATTGCGTGCCGTCTCTTTATGCGTGAGCGCGAAGGTCCGTCATCTGATGCCGCCGTGGCCCGCCGCGTTAGGCGTGCGAGATCGGACAGCGACATGGTTCGGGTCCTCACGGGGCAGTGTCTGGCGACGAGCTTGCGATGTACTAACTTAGGATAGCCTTATCTTACTACGCCCGCTTCCCGCTTGCCTCGACGTGCACAGTTCGTCACGCTCGCGGGTCACTTTCCGAGGATTGACATGATGCATTCTGCCCCTTCGACAACTCTGCGTACCCGCAGCCGCACGCTTGCCGCAGTCACGGCGACTCTGACCGTGGCGGCGCTTGCTCTCGCCGGGTGCTCTTCGGCGCCCGGCGACGAGGCAGATGCCGCGGCTGCGACCATCACCGTCGAGGACTACTTCGGCGAGGTCGAAGTGCCCGCCGAGCCCCTTCGCGTTGTGGCAGCCGACCCCATCTCTCTGTCACTGATGTTGTCCCTCGATGTGCAGCCCCTTGCCGCATCATTCAACCCTCTCGCGCTGCCGGAACACCTGTCGGGCAGCGCCGATATCGAGAACATCGCAGGAGAGGGCGGAGGATTTGCGCCCGACATCGAGAGAATCCTCGCGCAGGAACCTGACCTCGTCATTGTGGTCGCAGGCTACGACGGGGAGGGTGACGAGGCCTGGAACAAGGAAACGTACGACCGTATCGCGGCGAGCGGCATCCCTACCTATGGCTTTGCGTACAACGACGGTGTCTCGATCGAAGACGTGTCGAACGGCATCCAGTCGATCGCCGCAGTGTTGGGCAAGGCCGATGAGGGCGACGCCCTAATGAAAAAGCTCAATGACCGGATGATCGAGCTGCACGAGCGCGTTGACTCCGCCGGGCTCGACAACCTTCCCGTCTCGGCCGTGCGTCTGAGCGACGGCGGTGCTTACTCAATTCGCGTCGGAACGGGCGAGAGCATTGCGTTCCGCGGCGTCGGCCTCGCACAGCCCGAGGGACAGCAAGACCCCAGCGCATTCCGCATCGACCTCACCGAAGAGACCCTCAACCTTCTCGACTCCGCCGACACCCTGTTCGTCTACACCGATGACGGCGCTGAAGCCGAGAAGGATGCAATCACCTCAACCCCGCTATGGCCCACACTGTCGGCGGTGAAGAACGACCGAGTGCACTGGGTCGATGCGAGTGTCTGGAACGCTTCGGACCCGATCGCCCTGAACATGATCCTCGATGACATCGAGACGATGTTCATCGAGCCTGGCGAACAGCAGTAGAGCAGAACGTGTCTGGTCTCTCGACTGGCGAAAACGTCTATGTCCTCGCACGCGTTGTAGGCAGCATCCGTCTGTCTCCGTCGTTCATTCGCGTCGAGTTTTGTGTTGAGGGACCGGGCGCGCTCTCGTCAAGTGGTCTTCCGGATGAGGTCGTTCACCTCTACTTCCCGGCTGACGGCGAGGAGTCGCCGCCATTGATGACGATGAAGGATGGAGTGCTCGCCCACCACGAACCGGGTTCGGAGCGTGAATCGCGCAACTACACGGTGCGGCGCTGGAACGGTGACCGGATCACGATCGACTTTGTCGACCACGGCGACGGCCTCGCGGCATCCTGGGCGCGAAACGCAACACCAGGTCAAACGCTCGGAATGTGGGGAACGCGAGCGTGGTACAGCCCGCCGACTGACACCGACTGGATGCTGCTCGTCGCGGATCTCCCCGGAGTGCCCGCTCTTCTCCGCATTCTCGAGGAACTGCCACCCGAAATGCCCGTGCATGCGATCGCCGAGGTTCCCCACGCTGACGACGTGCTCGCGCACTCGGGCGCTGCGTCAATTGACTGGAGGATCGGCGGCAATGGGCACCGGGCGTCCCAACTCGCCGACGCGGCGCTCGCATGCGAGATCCCCGCGGGCAACGGCTACATCTGGTTCGCTGGGGAGGCTTCGATTGGGCGAGCTCTGCGCAAACACTTCAGAAATGAGCATGGGATGCCGGCCAACCGGCTCGCTCTCATCGGATACTGGCGTGACGATAAAGATGGATGGGTGCGTCGCTACATGCCGCAGTCTGAGGCGCTCATCGCGGACTACCAGCGTGTCGCCGCGAACGCGCACACCGAGGCTGAGGCCGAAATCTACTGGGACGAGATTCTCGAGCGCGCAGGGCTCTGAGGCCGAGCGCTAGCGAACCTGGCGCGCAGTGAACTGCATCCGCGGGTTAGCGTAGAACTCTTGCGATTCGACGAGCTGGAGTTCGCGTTCGCCAGACTCAAGAGTCGTGGTGAGTAGGTCGAAGACACTGGATGCTGTGCGAGCGAGAGCATCGGCGGCATCGCCGGTGCGCGTGAAGTGGGCGGTGAAGAGGGCGGCGGTCACGTCACCGGAACCGTTGGCCTTCATCGGCAGTCGCGGGGTTTGCACGATCCAGGCTCCGGCATCCGTCACGACCATCATTTCGATGGTGTCGGCCTCTGCGTCGGGCCGCTCAACGCTCGTGACCACAATCGTGCTCGGCCCCATGGCGCGGGCGAGGTCGGCCGAGGCAAGCGTCGACTCGATGGTGTCTGGCTCAGTGTCAGTGAGAAAGCCGAGCTCGAACTGATTCGGGGTGATGATGTCGGCGACAGGAACCACGCGTTCACGCAGCAAGACCGGGATAGCCGGGGCGACGAAGCATCCGGATTTCGCATTCCCCATCACGGGATCGCACGCGTAGAGAGCGTTCGGGTTTGCTGCCTTCACTCGCGCAACGGTGTCGATGATGACATCGCCGATGCCCTCGCCGCCCTGGTAGCCCGAGAGGATCACATCGATCTGGGGGAAGACTCCGCGATCTTCGATGCCCGCGATGACCTCCGAGACATCGCTCGGATCGATCATCGGGCCACGCCACGCGCCATAGCCCGTGTGGTTGGAGAAGTTGACCGTATACACCGGCAACACCTCAACGCCGATGCGCTGCAACGGGAACACCGCGGCAGAGTTGCCGACATGGCCGAACGCGACTGCGGACTGAATCGAGAGGATCTTCATCCTGCGATTCTCCCACCTTCTTCTCGCGGATGCTGTCAAGCGAGTGCGCGCTAGCGGCGCCCGAGTTCCACGAGCTTGCGCTCGCGCATCGCGAGAAACAAGGGGAAGGTGAACGCGAAGGCCGTGATGCCTGACAGCACGATGTAGAGCCAGGCCCGCTTCATCCCGAGCCTGCGTGCTTCGACGATGATCAGGATGCTGCCCGCGACCGCGACCACCAAGAGATCGACGCCCAAAGAACTGACGGCGGGGCCGCTGCCGAACCAGTCGCCGAAGAAGTTGCGCATCTGCACGATGGCCAGCGCATTGAAGAACCACGTGCCGACCAAGCCGACGAGGGAGAGGACGGCGAAGGTGATGCCCTTCGCGTTCCAGTGCTGCAGTAGCGACGGGCGAGCAGGGGATGACGCGGTGGCTTCAGTCATGCGACCAGTGTGGCCCCGCGCATCCGAGCTGCGCTCGCGGCGTGCCGATTGGGCCGCCCTCGGCAGATGCGCAGCACGCACCACCAGAATGAGGAGATGGAGCAGACACCAGAGCGCACTGACCCCGCCAGAGCCACCACTGCGATCGAAGAGCCCTCCCGCGCGAGCCGTATCGGACGCCGGGTCGGCCGCATAGCCCTCGGCGCTTCCCTCGTCTTCGCGGGCATCAGCCACCTCACTTTTGCCCGCCAAGATTTTCAAGCCCAAGTGCCGGATTGGCAACCATTCGACCAAGACTTTGTGGTCGTCGCATCCGGTGTCGTCGAGATCGCTCTTGGTAGTGCGCTCATCTTCTCCAAAAAGTACCGCCCACTCGTCGGTTGGGTTGCCGCGGCATTCTTCATCGCGATCTACCCCGGCAATATCTCTCAACTCGTGAATCAGGTCGACTCACTCGGCCTCGACACCGACCTCAAACGGTGGATTCGGATGCCCTTCCAACCGGTGCTCGTTTTGTGGGCACTGTGGTCGACCGGAGCCTGGCGGGCGTGGCGTGCCTACCGCCGCGGATAGGGTTCCTTTGTTTCTCAGCAGCTCAGGTATTAGTGCCGTAAATTATCGTCACAACATGTTATAGTGCCGATATACCACGGCACTAATTGAAGGAGCGAGATGGCATCTCAGAGTGCGGTTCTTGTGCGGGAGATGGAGCGTCTCGGTCGCAACATCAGGTCGTGGCGCAAGATTTCTGGGCTGACTGCACAGATCACAGCAGAACGTGCTGGTGTATCCCGCGACACCCTCCGAGCGATCGAAACGGGCCGCTCTACATCTTCCGAGAATTTGCTCGCGGTCATGCGGGCTGTCGGCATCCTTGCTGCGGTGGTTGACGCCTCTGATCCGATTGCGAGCGACTTCGGCTCCCGCAACCTTGCGCGCGCAAGCGTCGAGCGCGTGCGGATTCCCCGCTCATCCAAGCAAATCGAGGAAGAGTAATGACTGACCGGCTCTCCGCCGCGGAGGTCCATCTTGTTCTCCCCGACGGCGCCGAAGTTCTCACAGGCACCGTTGCCAGCGAAGGAGCCGTTGTCTCTGCTGCCAACTCGCTCGTCTTTCGATACGCCGACGGCTACCTTACCGATCCGCGTGGCTACGATCTCTCCCCGGACATGCCGCGCACGGGAGGACCCATTCGCACGTGGTCTGGCCGGGACATTCTCGGCGCGCTTGGTGACTCCATGCCTGACGCGTGGGGCAAACGAATCATCCGCGCGGGAACCTCGGCCCGCACGACGTTCGACTTTCTCACGCACGTCAACGACGCTACCCGGCAGGGGGCGCTCCGATTTCGTGATGTGCACGGCGCATATCTGGGAGCCCGCAGTCATGAAGTTGCCGAAGTGCACGACTTGGAAAAAATTGTCGCTGCTGCCCGTGCCTTTGAAGCTGGCGAAGCGACGGATCCAGAACTTCGGATACTCATAGATGCTGGCACCAGCGCCGGGGGTGCGCGCCCCAAAGCAACCGTCAGGAATGGCGGCGATTTGTGGCTGGCGAAGTTCGCTCGAGAAACCGAGTTTCACGACCCGATGGCGTGGGAAGCTACGGCGCTTGCATTGGCCAAAGCTGCCGGTATCGACACCCCAGCGTTCGACCTCATACGTCTTTCGGAGTCGCAGTCGATTCTTCTCAGTCGCCGGTTTGATCGCGACAAGGGTCGACGAATCGGTTACATCAGCGCACATTCATTGACAACGAAAGGTGACGATCAGACGCTGTCGTACAGCGACATATCTGACACGCTCGCCCAATACAGTCCCGCGCCACGGGATGACCAAGCGGAGCTATTCCGTCGGATTGCGCTAAGTCTGCTCATCGGCAACGTCGACGATCACTTTCGCAATCATGGGTTTCTCCGCGACTACAACGGCTGGAAGTTGTCGCCGGTGTTCGACCTCGAACCCAACCGACGACCAGAGCAGGTCGAGGCAACGCCCATCGTTGAGGGCGGCGAACGGTATGGCCGCGACATCCGCGAATTGCGTGACGCCCACGACGCGTTCCGGCTCAGCTACGACGAGGCTTCTGCACTTGTGCGTGATGTCGCGGAACGCACGAGCGGCTGGATACAGGTCGCCCTTGGCTACGGAATTTCACGCGAAGCTGCAGAGGCATCGCGACGAGCAATAGACGGACCCAACCGTGAGAGGGCCCTAGAAATGAGCGCGAACTCGCCTACCGCAACAAATTCTTCGAGAGCGAAGGTTTCTGCACAGAAACGACGAGGAGAGCTTGGCATCCCCGGCAACTCAGGGCAGTGGGCACGATCGAGAAACGACACTGGCGCTAATGATCTCGACGCGTGATAGCTTCACTAAATGAGCGGAGTCGCGGCCGTCGCTCCCGTGGTGCCGGAATACAACTACTCGCAAGCCGAAATCACGGCCGAGCTTGGCCCGCTGCTGTCGGCAACGCCCTCCCACCAGGCCGTCATCGAACGGATGCACGGAGCCAGCGGCATCCAACGTCGACACACTGCCCTCCCGCTTGAGCGCTACCGCGACCTCGGCACCTTTCGCGACAGCAACAACGAGTTCATTCGCGTCGCCACCGACCTGCTCGACCGGGCATTGACGACAGCGCTCGCGGATGCCGGGCTCACCCCGCGCGACGTCGACTACGTCATGTTTACCTCCGTGACCGGAATGTCGGCACCCTCGATCGACGCCTTGCTGATTCCACGGCTGGGACTGCGACCCGACGTGAAACGGCTTCCCTCCTTCGGGTTGGGCTGTGTGGCGGGGGCCGCGGGCTTGGCCCGCGTGCATGACTATTTGGTCGGGCATCCGGACGAAGTCGGTGTGCTTCTGAGCGTCGAGCTCTGCTCGCTCACTTTGCAGCGCGGTGACCACACGATGGCGAATTTTGTGGCCACTGGGCTGTTCGGCGATGGTGCCGCTGCGGTCGTGATGGTGGGGGAGAACCGAAGCGAAGCTGGCCCTCGCATTGTTGACACTCGAAGCACCTTTATCCCCGACAGCCACGACGTCATCGGGTGGAACGTTGGAGGTACCGGCTTCGAGATTGTGCTGAGCGCTGGCGTCGCCGATGTGATTCAGAACAGTTTTCCTGCCGCGGTCAGCGAATTCTTGCGCAGCAACGGCCTGACGATTGCGGATGTTGACAACTGGCTCGCGCATCCGGGTGGCCCTCGCGTGCTCGAAGCGTTCGAGAGTTCGCTCGGGCTTGAGCGCAGTGACCTGCAAAGCAGTTGGGACTGTCTCGCCCGCGTCGGCAACCTCTCGTCGGCGGCCGTGCTGCACGTGCTCGCGGATGCCCTGAGCTCTGACCCGGCGCCAGCCCCAGGTAGTCATGCTCTCGCGTTTGCTCTCGGCCCGGGCGTGAGTGCAGAATTCGTTCTCGTGGAGTGGCCAGCATGAAGGAGCCGCACGCATGAGCCTCATCGCCTACATCGCCCTCATTCTCGGCACCGGTATGGAACGCCTCTATGAGTTGCGCATCTCCAAGCGCAACGCCGCCGCCGCCTTCGAGCGTGGCGGGCGCGAGTATGGCCAGAAGCATTTTCCGTGGATGGTGGCCCTGCACACCGGACTGCTGATCGCTTGCGTTGTCGAAGTGATTGTCGCCGATCGCCCCTTCCTGTTGTGGCTCGGAATCCCGATGCTCGTCATCACCCTGCTCTGCCAGGTGGCACGCTACTGGATCATCAACTCGCTCGGTGCTCAGTGGAACACCCGCGTGATTGTGGTGCCGGGAGCCGGTCGCGTGCAGAACCGTGGGCCGTACCGTCTGACCTGGCTGCCGCATCCGAACTATCTCGTCGTGGCGATCGAGGGCATTGCGTTGCCGCTTGTGCACACCGCCTGGGTCACCGCGATCGTGTTCACCGTGCTGAATGCAGTGCTGCTGCTGGCGTTCCGCATCCCGACCGAAAACCGAGCTCTGCGCGAACTGACACCATGAGCCGCTCCGCTGATGTGATCGTGGTCGGTGGCGGGCCCATCGGTCTCGCCGCTGCCATCAACGCGCGGATGCACGAGCTCACCGCCCTCGTGATCGAACCCCGCACGGGAACCATCGACAAGGCCTGCGGCGAAGGAGTCATGCCCGGCGCCGTCACCGAGCTCGCCGCCCTCGGGGTCCACCCGCGCGGTCGCCGGATCGCCGGCATCAGCTATCACGACGGCACCCACATCGCCGAACACCGCTTCGCTTCGGATGCCGCGCTCGGCGTTCGTCGCACCGAACTTCACGGGGCGCTGAGCGAACGGGCGGCCGCTCTCGGGGTCGAGTTTGAGCACGGCAAGGTGGTGGCGATCGAGCAGCATGGCGACGGCAGCCAGGGCGGGGTGGAAGCGCGGTCGGGCGCGGTATCCGCGCACCTCGCTGACGGTCGCACCATCGAAGGGCAGTGGATGCTCGGTTGCGATGGTCTGCACTCCACGGTGCGCGAGCTGGTTGGCCTGGCCGCGCGCCCTCGCCGCGTGAGGCGACATGATTCTCGGCGGTTCGGCATCCGGCAGCACTTTGAGGTTGAACCGTGGACTGATCTCGTGGAGGTGCACTGGGCGGCGAACGCGGAGGTCTATGTGACGCCGGTGGGCGACACCGAGGTGGGTATTGCCGTGCTGGGGCCACGCGGAACCTCATTCGAGCAGGCGATTGCGAGTGTGCCGGCGCTCGCCGAACGTCTGCGCGGCCTGACCACCACCTCGAGCGTCCAAGGTGCGGGCCCGCTGTTGCAGAACACGACCGGGCAGCGTTCTGGCCGAGTGTTGCTCGTCGGGGATGCCGCTGGCTATGTCGATGCGATCACGGGGGAGGGCATCCGCTTAGGGCTGGCTGAGGCCCGCGCCGCCATCGAGTGCATTGTTGCCGGCGAACCCGAACGGTACGAACACGAATGGCGACGCATCACCCGCGACTTTCGGATGCTCACCACCGGGCTCGTGGCCGCTGCGAACTCACCGCTGCGCCGAGCCATCGTGCCGCTCGCTGCGCGACTGCCCAGCGTTTACGGCCGCGTGGTGGAGAGTTTGGGTCGCTAGCTAGGCAGCAGCAGCGGCAGCAATTCTTCGGCCTTCGAGACGACAGCGAGCGAGCCCTCAGATTCGCCGGGGTTGCCGTAACCCCAGTCAACATAGATCGTGGGGATGCCGTGTTCGGCGGCTCCCTCAATGTCGTAGTTGCGGTCGCCAATCATGACCGGGTTGCTGACGTCAGCGCCGATCATCTTCAGGCGCGTGATCGCTTCAGCGACAACATCCTTCTTGGCACTTCGAATCTCGTCGATCGAGGCGCCAGCCATCACACGGAAGTACTGCGTGAGGTTCGCGTGATCCAGAATCACGGATGCCGGAAACTCGGGCTTCGAGGTCGCCAGCGACAGCGGAATGCCGCTCGCATGTAGCGTCTTGAGAACCTCGGGCATGCCGGGGAAGATGTCGCTGCCGTGGGCGTTGTTTCCCTCCATATAGTGCCGACGATAGATAGAGAGTGCCTGAGCTGCCTCCACGGGAGTGAATCCAGCGCGGTCGCGAAACGAGTCAACAATGGGTGGGCCAACGTAGGCGCGCAGCTCTTCTGCTGAGGGAACCGGGTGGCCCATCTCCTCGAACATATAGGAGAGCGACGCCGTAATTCCGGGCGCCGAGTCAGCGATCGTGCCGTCAAGGTCAACGAGAATGCAAGTCCAGTGAGTAGCCATCGCTACCAGCCTAGGGCGTGTGCCTGAAGACTAGAACAATCGCATGTTGGGGTCGTCGAGTCCGCGCATCTCGTCGTAATCCAACAGCACACAGCGGATGCCGCGATCCTTCGCCAGGGTGCGTGCCTGCGGCTTGATTTCTTGGGCCGCAAAAATGCCGGTGACGGGAGCCAGCAGCGGGTCACGGTTCATCAGCTCGAGGTAGCGCGTCAACTGCTCAACGCCATCGATATCGCCGCGGCGCTTGAGCTCAACGGCAACGCTCGCGCCGTTCTCATCGGTCGCAAGAATATCGACCGGTCCGATGGCCGTCATGTATTCGCGGCGCACAAGACGGTAGCCGTCACCCAGAATATCGATGTGTTCGGCAAGCAGCTTCTGCAAGTGAGCCTCGACGCCATCCTTTTGCAGTCCGGGGTCGACGCCCAGCTCGTGGCTGGAATCGTGCAGGATTTCGTGGATCGAGACGATGAGCATGTCGGCCGACTTGGTGTGGGCGACTTTCCAAATTTCGGTGACTCCGGCATCCGACTGCTCGGCTTCGGGCTCAAGAGTGGAAAGCACACAGGGCGGGCTCATCCAGTTGAGCGGCTTGTAGGAGAGCGCATCGGAGTGCACGAGAACACTGCCGTCAGCCTTCAGCAACAACAGCCGGGTGGCGAGGGGAAGGTGGGCGCTAAGACGGCCCGCGTAATCAACGGAACATTTGGCTATGACAAGTCGCACCCGTCGAGCCTAACGGTGCAGGGGAGGCGGCGGTGTCTCGTCGTCGAGCGAAATGATCTCCACTTCGGTCGTGGCGATGCTCACCGCAGCGGATGTTGTGCCCGGCGACGCAAAATCGATCAGGATCCGTGCGTGCCGCCCCGCTAGCTCGCGGGCGGCGGGCGAGAGGATTCCCGACACAAATGTAAGTACCACGATCACGAGTAGTGCGTTGAGAACGCCGACCTGATCGCTGAGCACGCCGATCATGGGCGGGCCGATGAGCGTCGCGCCGTAGGCGATCGTGGCCACGGCGGTCACTCGCGCAGTGGCTCGTTTGGGTTCGTCGGCGGCGGCTGAAATGCCCACCGGGAAGCCGAGTGCAGCACCGGCACCCCACAGTGCGGTACCGATTACAGCGAGCACAACGACGGGCGAAAAGATGACGAGCAGCAGCCCTACACCGGCGAGCCCAGCGGATGCCCGCAGCACCGGAACGCGTCCGAAACGGTCAAGGGCACGCACTCCCAGGAAACGCGTAACGGTCATCGCCGTGACGAACACACCGAAGATGAGGGTGCCGAAAGCATTATCGAGCTCGTAGCCATCGACCATGGCCAGCGCGAGCCAGTCCACAGCTGTGCCTTCCGCGAAGGCCATTCCCAACACGATGACGCCAATCATGATCGTGCGTGGTTCTCGCCACACGCTGCGCAGTTTCGGCGCAGCCAGCTCACCCGAAGCGATTTTGATCTCTTGAGTGTTGAGTGGGGCATCCGCAAGGGTTTCGGGCAGCACGAATCGCAAGACGATCATGGCGGTGATGAAAGCGATCCCGGCAACCACCGAGAGATGGAGGGCGAGAGGAATGTGGAGCGCTTCGGCCCCCGCGCCGAATCCTGCGCCAGCCATCGTTCCGAGGCTGTAGAAGCCGTGCAGCGTTGGCATTGTTGAACGGCCGAGAAGTCGTTCGTTCGCGGCACCGGAAAGATTGATAGCAACGTCATAGGTGCTAAAGGAGAGCCCAAGTACTGCGAGTGAAAATACCGCGCCGATGAAGCTGCCGAAGACGCCGATGATGATTGCGGTTGCGGCAAGAGCCCCGAAGAAAAGCAGCACGCACACGCTCACTACGGCGCGTGCGCCGAACCGGTCGACCAGTCGGCCGGCAACGAGCAAGCCGAGAATCGAGCCAATCGCGAGACCAAAAAGCAGCACACCAATTTCTGAATGACTGGCGTCAAAGGCGTCGCGCACTGTCGGGATGCGACCGACCCAACTGGCGAAAGAGAATCCCGCGAGCGTGAAGAGGATTGCGATCGCGTTGCGCCACGACAGCACCTGCCGATGGCTGAGGCCATGCGGATACTGCGCAGCGTTGGAGGCCGAGTGGTGGGCGGTCATCGCTTAATAGTAGGTCTCTCCACTGGTCTCAGATTCGCAGCTAATCCTTGTGAAGAAAGCTCTAGGCTGGGGTGCATGAGTGCCGAATCTTCATTGTCATCCGGAATTGCCGTCAACGATCTCGACCCGAAGGTGCGCCCTCAAGACGACCTTTATCGTCATGTGAACGGCGCGTGGATCGACCGCACCGAAATCCCTTCCGACAAAGCCCGCTACGGATCGTTCATGGTGCTTGCTGAAGAGGCTGAAGAGGCTGTTCGCGACATCATTATCGAATCGCAGTCGGCGCAGCCCGGCACCGAAGAGCGCAAGGTTGGCGACCTCTACGCCAGCTTCCTCGATGAAGCGCGCGCCGATGAATTGGGCGCAACCCCCATTACAGCGCAACTGGCTGAAGCAGCTGCTGTCGACTCGATCTCCACCCTCCTGAGCACGCTCGGCCGCCTTGAGCGCGGTGGCACGAGTGGATTCTTCCAACTCTTCGTCGATAACGACCCCGGCAACCCCGAGCGCTACCTCGTCTTTCTCGAACAGGGCGGCCTCGGCCTTCCCGACGAGTCGTACTATCGCGATGAGAAGTTCGCCGACGTGCTCAGCAAGTACGGCACTTTCATTGAGCGGATGCTCACGCTCGCCGACCTCGATGCTCCCGCTGAGCGTGCCGCCCGCATTGTCGCTCTCGAAACCGAGATCGCGTCGAAGCACTGGGACAACGTCGCTAACCGCGATAGCGAAAAGACGTACAACCCCATGACGTGGCAGGCAGCGAACGACCTCGCCGGCGCGGTGGACCTCTCAGTGTGGCTCGACGCGATTGATGTCCCCGCCCACGCCTTCGACGAGGTCGTTGTGCGCCAACCCAGCTTTGCTCAAGGACTCGAGTCGGTATTGAGTGACGACCACCTGCAGGCCTGGCGCGACTGGCTTGCGTGGCAAGTAATCCGCACCAACGCCGCCTACCTCTCGGGCGACTTTGTCGAAGCCAACTTTGACTTTTACGGTCGCACCCTCTCGGGCACCCCTCAACTACGCGCGCGGTGGAAGCGAGGAGTGTCACTGGTCGAGGGCGTGCTCGGCGAAGCCGTCGGCAAGATCTACGTCGATCGTCACTTCCCGCCAACCGCGAAGTCGGCAATGGATGTGCTGGTCGCCAACCTCGTTGAGGCCTACCGCCAGTCGATCACCGGCTTGGCGTGGATGACGCCAACCACTCAGCAGCGCGCGCTCGAGAAGCTCGACAAGTTCACGCCCAAGATCGGTTTTCCCGTGAAGTGGCGCGACTACTCCAGCCTGGAGATCAGCGCCGACGACCTGGCTGGCAACGTGCGTGCCGCCAATGAGTTCGAATTTCAGCGCGAACTGGGCAAGATCGGCAAAGAACTCGACCGCGACGAGTGGTTCATGACTCCGCAAACCATCAACGCCTATTACAACCCCGGTTTCAACGAGATCGTGTTCCCCGCCGCCATTCTGCAGTACCCGTTCTTTGACGAGTCGCGGGATGACGCAGCGAACTACGGTGCCATTGGTGCCGTTATCGGCCACGAGATCGGTCACGGCTTCGATGACCAGGGCGCCAAGTACGACGGTGATGGACGGTTGATCGACTGGTGGACGCCAGAAGACAAAGCCGCATTCGAAGAGCGCACAAAATCCCTGATTGATCAGTACAACGCTCTCGCCCCGGCTCAAGTGCCAGAACACCACGTCAATGGTTCGCTCACGATCGGCGAAAACATCGGAGACCTTGGTGGGCTCGCGATTGCGTGGAAGGCCTACCAAATCTCGCTTGACGGAGCAGAAGCACCCGTCGTCGATGGCCTTACCGGCGCGCAACGGTTCTTCATGTCGTGGGCGCAATCGTGGCAGCAGAAGGGCCGCGATGAAGAAGTGATTCGTCTGCTCGCGATCGACCCCCACTCGCCCAACGAGTTCCGCTGCAACCAGATTGTTCGCAACATCGATGCGTTCTATGAGACATTTGGTGTGACTGAATCTGATTCACTGTGGCTTGACCCGAAAGATCGCGTCACTATTTGGTAGAGATCGAGCAAACCCGAGAACGCCGGAGTCGCATTCGCACCCCCCGAGTCGCGAAGCACGCCGGAGCTGGCGAAGAACCCAACTTCACCAGCACCTTCGCTGCGCTCGGAAAGCTCAAGCTTTCTAACCGCAGCGTGCACGTTTCCGCCAGTGCCGTCGACATCAACAGCGGCCGTACGCTGCTCAGCATTGACGACCGGGTGGCGCTGCCCACCGCGAGCATCGGCAAGATTTTGCTGCTCATCGAAGTGTCCGCTCGCTTCGACAACCGCGACTTCGCCCCCTACGGCATCCTCGACAAAGTACCGGGCTCCTCCGTTGGTGCCGCCGGGCTGTGGCAGCACTTGCAAGCGCCCTCGCTCCCCGTCGCCGACCTCGCTGCTCTCGTCGGCGCGACGAGCGACAACCTCGCAACCAACATGCTGTTGCGTCTCATCGGGCTGGATGCCGTGCGAGCTCGCACCGAATCCCTCGGGCTCACCAAGACAGCACTACTCGATCTCGTGCGAGACACCCGCGGACCCGACGACGCACCCCAGCTCTCTGTCGGCTCGGCCGTCGAACTGAGCTGGCTTTTCGGAGCCCTGGCACGCGGCGAGATCGTCAGCTCCATCGCGAGCCAGCGTGTGCTCGGTTGGCTCTCGCTCAATACAGACCTCTCACTAGTGTCGAGCGCGTTCGGGCTCGACCCTCTCGCTCATCGGGGAGCCGACCACAACACTCTGCTGGTCAACAAAACAGGCATCGATCGGGGCGTGCGAGCGGAGGCCGGCGCGCTGAGAGGTAACAAGCGAGCGGTCGCCTATGCGGCATCCATTCAATTCGACGACTCAAGCATGCACTCTCGCTTGCACGTCATCGATGCGCTGCGAACCTTCGGCTACGACCTCATGGAGTACGTGCACTAGTCGCCCAGTGTCGAACCGTTAGCGGCTGAAGCGTGACTTCAAACGAGAGAAGATGCTCTCTTTTGCCGGGTCCATAGCGATTGGTTGGCGCGCCTCATCGGCAATGGTGTCAATGGTGTGGGTCAAAAGACCCATCAGCTCGAACGTTGAAATGAGACGACGGGCGTCATCAACGTCGACCTTCGCGAGAGAAGAAAGTTCAGTGACGGTCAAGTACGCGGCACCGAGCATGGCCGTCATCGCCATCTGCTCACTGCTGTGGCTCAGCGTCGTCAGGTTAGGCCAGCGCCGCAATTTGAACCGCGCGCCAGACAAACTCAACGGATCAAAAGATTCGGGCTCGGCATGAGTGCCGATGAGCCACACGAGAGGCTCCCAGTCGCGACCTGCCTCGTTCTGGGGAATGCCGAAAGGGCGGGCAACGGTCTTGACGTCGCCATCAATAGACGCGGTCGCCAGACTGTCGATGGAATCCGCCCACCAATAAGCACTACCGCGAGGGTCAATAACCAGAGTGGGGGCGTCAGAGAAGCGAAGTTCGACGAGCGGTTCGTTGGCGGAGTTGGTCGCATCCGTGATGGCTCTATTGAGTTTGTTCCAGGTATCGGCCGTCAGCGCGATATCGGAGAAACCCGATTGGCGAGGTTCTGCGGCCGCGGCTGCCGCTCGAAGGCTGGCCCGCGTTGGTTCCTTCGTGACGGTCGTCGTGTCATCCGACCCGCGAGTGTTCGTTGTCGACGACTCGACAGACGCGGCTTCGGCGCCTCGAGTGGTGCGCTTGATCGATGACGGGTGGAGCACGATGACCTCGGGCTCGCGTGCAGTCGTAGCGGCCCCAACATCGTGGGCAGCGTTGTTGACGGCGCCCGATGGCGGTAGGGGTGAGCTATCGAGTTGGGCGGTGTGCTCGGTCCACGATTTCGCATTCCACCAGCGGAGGTGAGCGCCACCTAAGGGGTCGCGATACCACCCCGCGGGAACCTCGAAGCCGTCGGTCATAGTGAGTCTTTCTGGGGAGTGAGCGCGCTGTGGCGGTCAGGGTTGACCGCCACAGCACGTGTCATTGTTAGAGGCCGAGGTTTGAGTCGGCGGTCTTGACGTTGATGCGGGCGAGGGCGAGGTTCGACTTCGCCTTGTCGAGTACGAAGTAGATGAAGACCTCGGGGTTTGAAGCCAAGGGGCGGATGATGTGGTACTGGCTCGACAGCGTGATGAGGATGTCATCGATCGTGTCGTTGAGGCCCAGCGCCTTCATGGTCTTGAGCTTGGCGCGAACAACTTCGGTGTTGCCGGCTGCTGCGGCATCGAGGTCAATGCCGCTGCCGGCGCTGCCGAGGAGCATTCCCGAGCCGCTATCGACGAGTGCAGCTGCCATAGCGCCGTCGGTCTCAAGAAGGTTTGCGAGGATTTCGTTGATGTTTGACATGGTGTTCTCCGTTTAGGTTTCGGGTTGAGTGCTGCTGTGTGTGGTGCGTGGTTACGCAATGAGCGCGGCCATCCGACGCGCGGCAATGCGTGCGATCGAAAGGCCCTTGCCCAAAGTTTCATGAGTGTCGAATAGCGCCGCGAGCACGATGGGGTGCCCTTGGACTCGTAGCTGGATGACGTGGCCGAGCTCAGACGCGATGATCACGTACTCGTTCGTGCCGATTTTGAGTTCGTGGGCGACAGCGTCGCTGAGGGCCTGCACTGAGCTGGACATGCTGGCGAAGCGCCCACCATCGGCTTGGGAACCTTTGAGGTGAACAATTTCGAAGCCGTCGTCGGTAAGCATGGCGGCGAAAGTCAGCGAACTCGCGAGATCTTGCATCTCCGCGAGAGTGCGGTTTCCTGCCTCGATATGGGCAGGGTTGAGGTGGGAAGGAACGACGGTGGGTGCGGCTGGTGCGATGGGGTGGTTCATCAGATCTTTTCAGGTGCGGGGGCAAGGAGTTCGCGCATTTCTACGCTGGCAACCAGGCTCAAGAGCAGCGTGCGCATCTCTTCTGTATTGCGCGGGTCGACGGTGAAAACGGGAATGAGTTGTTCGGGCACGGCGGCGGTGAGGGCGGCTGAGTACTCGGCAACGCTGGGAGTTTCCGAGACATCAGACTTGGTGACGCCGATCACGACTGCGCCGCGGGCGTGTAATTCGCGGAAGTCGTTGAGGTATTCGATGAGCAGTGCGACAGAGTCGGGGGCATCGTTGTTGATGAGAAGCAGTAGACCACGTGCGCGGCCCGCCAAAATCGACCACATGAAGTCGAAGCGTTTCTGCCCCGGAACTCCATAAAGTCGCACCTTCGTCACGTCATCAATGGTGATCTCGCCGTAGTCGAGCGCGACAGTAGTGGTCTCTTTATCGGCGGTAGCGCGATCGGTGTTGGTAGCCTCTGTGGACACGACATCGATTTCGCTGAGACTGCGAATTGCGGTCGTTTTACCGGAGCCCATGGGCCCAGCAAAAAGTACGACGTGCTCAGCCATAGTTCGCTTTCGTGTGGTTGTGTTGGTTCATTGAGGTGTTCGGAGCCAAACCGTTTAACGGTGGGCACAAAAAAACCGCAACGCGAACGAGCCTCTAGTGCGGAGCGTGAGAGCGACTATTCGGCGGCGCGAGCTCGCCATTCGCGATCAAGAATCGCGTAGATTCCCGTGTCGGCCCACGCACCCTTGAACCACATGTCTTCGACATGATGTGCCTCATGGCTCATTCCGAGTGCCAGGCACAGTCGAACCGAATCGTCGTTGCGGGGATCGAGATTCGCGAAGACGCGATGAAGCTCTAACTCACCAAAGGCGAGATCGAGCAGCGCAGACGCCGCCTCCTTGGCAAAGCCCTTCCCTTGAAAATGGGGATGTAGCGCCCAGCCGATCTCAGCATTCGAATCCTCGGCGCTCTCGATCTTGAAATACAGCGTGCCGATCATGACCGGGCGCCGGATAGCGTCTGAATCGGGGAGCGGAGGCAGTGCATCCGCGAGCTCAATGGCCAATTGAAGGTAATCGCCGCTCTCGGCCAGCACTTCGCGTTCTGTCCACTCCGTGACTTTTTCGATAACGGTGTCACGGTCGCGGGGCTCGTAGAGCATGTACTGCGTGAGTTCTGCGTTCGACTGCTGCGCATACAGGTCATCAATGTCGTGATCGCTGAGCGTCAACGAGCGAAGAATGAGGCGCTCGGTGTGAATCGGACTTCGGAACTCGAACGGTTTCATCAGTGACCCTTAGCTCAGAGGGAGATGCGACGGGCGGAGCCCGGTAAAGCTCAGGCTAGGCCGTGTGCGGCCGTGCCCGAGCATCCGCCGACTTCGACGAACGTTCGACAGGGATGTTGTACAAAGCAGAAAGAGCAGCATCGAACTCAGCGACTCGGCCTTCAGCCGCAAACTCGCGCGCTCGCACCGACGGCCCGTGCAGCAGCACCCCGCCCAAGTGTCGGAGGGCAGAAATAGTTTCTTCGCCAGCTCCGCGCGCGGTGGCGCGAGCGATCTCCGCCTCAAGGAGGGCGAAGTGGTGCTTGCGAAGAGCAACGATGGCTGGCTCCGCCTGGCTTTCGGCAGCGAATTCGTGGGCGGCCGTGCGAACCAGGTCGCGAGCATCCGCATGCGCGTTCAGCTCTTCGAGTGGTGCGTGCAGGCTGATGGTTTCGAGGTCGAGCAGGTCAACGCCGTCGAGCTGGCCCACGGCGGGGTCAACGTTGCGGGGGAGGCCGAGGTCGAGCACGAGGCACTTGCTGGCGGCCGAGAATCGTTCGGTGCCGAGAACGGCGCTCGCGGTACACGTGACGATGACGTCAACGTCGAAGTCTTCGCTGGGGGTGAGGCCGTGCTTGAGGGCGAACGCAGCGTCGCGGCCCGAGGGGGAGAAGACGCGCAGATCGAGGGCGCCCTTGTCGCGTAGCGCGTTGACGGTGGTGACGGCGTAACGGCCGGTGCCGACGACAAGAACGCTCGCGGTCGACCAGTCGGCAACACGGCTTGAGGCCAGTTCGAGCGCAAGGCGCACGAGGGACTTGCCTGCCCCGCCGATGGCGGTGTTGTTCTTGATGCCGCGACTCGTGTGCGTTGCGCGCTGAAAGAGGCGCTCGAGGTCGCGGGTAGTGGTGCCATCCTTGCGAGCCTGATCGAGAGCACGGCTGACCTGGCCAGAGATTTCAGCTTCACCGATCACGACGGACTCAAGACCCGAGGTCACCGCAAAGAGGTGAGCTGCGGCATCCGCCCCCTCATGAACGGCGATAGAGGAATGGAGGGTGTCGACGCTAAGGCCGGTGCGCTCACTCAGTGATTCGAGCAGCGAGCAGACGGTGATGGCCGAACCAGCGGTGAGGGGTTCTTCGACGTCGAGGTAGGCCTCGAAGCGGTTGCACGTGGCCACGAGAACCGCTCCGGCAACGAAATCATTGGTCGAAACGAGGTCATTAGTAGCCGCAGCGGCGACCTCAGACAGACTTTCGAGTACGTCTAAGCTCGCGTTGCGATGATTCGAGCTAAGACACAGGAGCACAACCTAATGTTAACCCCGTGACCCTGAATACTGACCATCCTCTTCTCGACGGCCGCACAGCTAACTCGCCTATCATCCGGGCCTACCGCGGTGATCGCCCCGAAACCACCCCCGTCTGGTTTATGCGCCAAGCCGGCCGCTCGCTTCCCGAGTACCGCAAACTGCGCGAAGGCAACGAGATGCTTGAGGCGTGTTTGACGCCCGATCTTGCCAGCGAGATCACGATGCAGCCTGTGCGTCGACACAAAGTTGATGCCGCCATATTCTTTAGCGACATCGTCATCCCCGCGAAGCTCGCCGGTGTTGAGGTTGAGATTGTTCCCGGTCGTGGGCCCGTCTTTGCTAGCCCCGTGCGCACCGCTGCGGATGTCGCCAAGCTGCACCCCATTGACCCTGCCGCGTTTGCCCCCATCCGTGAGGCTGTCGCGCAAACTGTTGCTCAGCTCGGAAACACTCCGCTCATTGGTTTCGCTGGAGCACCATTCACTCTCGCGTCGTACATGGTTGAGGGCGGCCCGAGCAAAGACCAGCAGCGTGCCCGCACGCTCATGTACTCCGACCCCCAGACGTGGGCGACGCTGCTCAACTGGTGTGCCGACATCGCTGGCGAGTTTTTGAAGGCCCAGATTGAGGCGGGCGCTTCGGCCGCTCAGCTCTTTGATTCGTGGGTTGGTTCGCTCTCGGAGCAGCAGTATGTGCGTCGGGTTGCCCCGCACTCTAAGCGCGCGCTGTCGCACTTGCGCGGGTATGACGTGCCGAAGGTTCATTTTGGTGTCGGCAGCGGTGAGGTGCTGAAGGCGATGCATTCGATCGGTGCCGACGTGATGGGTGTCGACTGGCGCATCCCGCTCGATGAGGCCGATCGTCGTCTGGGTGGTGGCGTTCCCCTTCAGGGCAACATTGACCCTGCCTTGCTCGGTGCCCCTTGGCATGTGCTCGAAGCTCACGTGCGCGACGTTATGAGCCGCGGTCGCGTCGCTCCCTCTCACGTCGTGAATCTCGGCCATGGAGTCGGCCCCGACACTGATCCGGATGTGCTCACGAAGATCGTGGAGCTCGTTCACCAGGAAGGGTAGTGCGCGTGAGCACGACAGAATTCACCGTCGTCGGTGGTGGCATCGCAGGGCTTGTTGCTGCGCGTCGACTCGCGATGGCGGGGCGGACAGTGCGCCTCATTGAGGCAAGCGACCATCTCGGCGGCACCGTCGCATCCCACCTCGTCGGTGGAATCAATCTGGATGTCGGAGCCGAAAGCTTCGCCACCCGCAGCAATACTGTTGCCGACCTCGCTCGCGAGTTGGGCCTCGGCGATGACATTGTGTCGCCGAGCGACGAAGGTGCGTGGCTTCAGCCCGTGGATGGCGCGGCCCTGCCCTTGCCCGCCACCGGCATTCTTGGCATCCCGGCGACGCCGCTCGACAAGGACACCATCGCGGTCATTGGTATGGGCGGCGCTTTTCGCGCTCAGCTCGATTCGCTGATTCCGTGGTTCGGCAAACGCACTGACGTTTCTCTCGGCGCGCTTGTGCGTCGACGCATGGGTAAGGCCGTCGTGGAGAAGCTTGTCGCCCCTGTCGTGCATGGCGTGTACTCGCTGCACCCGAACGACGTGCCGCTTGTGCGCGTCGCAACGCTCAAGGAACGCCTCGCGCTGCACGGTTCGCTGGCGGCAGCGGTGCGATCGATGCGCGAGTCGATGCCCGCCGGAACGGCAGTTCAGGGCATCCGTGGTGGAATCAACCGTCTTGTCACTGAGCTCGCCGCCGACCTCACGACCTACGGCGTCGTTATCGAATTCGGGCGCCGGATCGAGAGTGCAGAGGCGCTCGCGGAACTCGATGGAACAGTGATCGTGGCTGCCCCCGGCATTCTCGCTCCGGTTCGCGGTCGCACCGTGACGCTCGCCACTCTTGTGCTCGACGCACCAGAACTGGATGCCGAACCGCGCGGATCGGGGGTGCTCGTCGCTCCCGGCTGCACCAAGGTTTCCGCTCGCGCACTCACGCACGCAACGGCGAAATGGCAGTGGCTCAAGGAGCAGGCGGAGGGGCGCCACGTCGTGCGCCTCTCCTACAACGAAGTGCCGGCTGGTGACCTTGCCGAGGTCGCTCGCCGCGATGCCGAAGTGCTCTTGGGCGTCTCGCTTCCCGCAGAGGCGGTCATCGATTTCGCCCGCCGCGAGTGGATTCGCCCTGCCCCGCTAGCCGCCGCCGAACGCACGGATGGTGTGGTCGTCGTCGGCGAAACTGTGGGGGGAAGCGGGCTGGCTGGTATCGTCACGCACGCCAACGCTGCCGTCGATCGATTGCTTGCTCTCGCCGATGACGACGCGGGCGACGACGATCACGCACCCGCTGACGACGAGCCGGACCGCACAGCCAAAGAGGTAAACTAGTTAGGTTCACCTAACTCACAGGTATTCTCCCAGTTTGCCCAGAAGGCCCGGGAGAGAATGGAAGACATGACTGACGTCGACACCACCACCGAAGTTTTGGGCTACGCACTGTGGGCGGTGTTCCGTCGTGATCCGCACCGTCCGGCTGGTGCCGGCGACCTCGCTCCTGCCGTTGCCGCGGTTGAAGCCCGCGGAGTCACCGTGCGTGGCTTCTATGATGTCTCCGGCATGCGTGCCGACGCCGACATCATGATCTGGTTGCACGGCGACAACCCCGAGAACATCCAGTGGGCCCTGCGCGAATTGCGTCGCAGCGAGCCGCTCACCTCGTTGCTTCCCACTTGGAACGCCATGGGCGTGCACCGCGACGCTGAGTTCTCGAAGAGCCACATGCCCGCGTTCATGCGCGGCAAAGAGCCCGAAGCGTGGCTCACGGTTTACCCCTTCGTGCGTAGCTACGAGTGGTACCTGCTGCCCGACGCCGAACGCGGCAAGATGCTGCGCGACCACGGCATCAAGGGTTCCGAGATGCCTCAGGTTCTCGCCAATACCGTCGCGAGCTTTGCGCTCGGAGACTACGAGTGGATGCTCGCGCTCGAGGCTCCCGAACTCGTTGACCTTGTCGACCTCATGCGTCACTTGCGTCAGACAGAAGCTCGTCGTCATGTGCGTGAAGAGATCCCGTTCTACACAGGTCGTCGCATTGCCCTCGATGAGATTGCCGAGGTGCTGTCGTGACTCGCATTCTGGGCGCAACGGATGCCGCGGCATCCGGCCCTGAACACGTTGAAGAAGCCGTCGCCTACGATGCCATTCTGCTCGCCAGTTTTGGTGGGCCCGAGGGTCAAGACGATGTCATTCCGTTCTTGCGCAACGTCACGCGCGGCCGCGGAATCCCCGAGGAGCGTCTCGAAGAGGTCGCTCATCACTACCGTGCATTCGGTGGCGTCAGCCCGATCAATGACCAGAACCGTGAGCTGAAGGCTGCTCTCGAAGCGGAGCTCGCTCGCCGCGGAATCGATCTGCCGGTGCTGTGGGGAAACCGCAACTGGAACCCCTACCTCAGTGATGCACTCACCGAGGCCAATGAGCGCGGCTATAAGAAGCTCATCGCCGTCGGCACGAGCGCCTACAGCTCCTACTCAAGCTGCCGCCAGTACCGCGAAGACTACGCAATCGCGCTCGAGCAGACCGGCCTCGAAGGCACGATCCAGATTGACAAGGTTCGCCAGTTCTTCGACCACCCCGGTTTTGTTCAGCCGTTCATCGACGGTGTTCGGGAGGGCCTCGCGAAGGTCGCCGCTCAGGGCATTGCCCCCGAGAAGACCCACGTTCTTTTTGCCACGCACTCAATCCCGTCGACGGATGCCGCCAAGAGCGGGCCAGAATCGCGTGGTTTCGGTGAGGGTGGCGCGTATGCCGCCCAGCACCTCGCTGTCTCAGAAGTAGTCATGGCGGCGCAATCGAGCGAGAATCCGGGCGCAACGCTGCCGGCGCACAGTCTCGTGTACCAGTCGCGCAGTGGGCCGCCCTCGATGCCGTGGCTCGAGCCCGACATCAACGATGCGATTGATGCGCTCGCCGCCGATGGCATCGAAGCTGTAGTGATTGTTCCGGTCGGCTTCATTTCTGACCACATGGAAGTGAAGTGGGATCTCGACACCGAGGCGCTCGAAACGGCGGGCGGCCACAACATGTTTGCCGTGCGCGTTCCGACGCCAGGCGTGCATCCGGCCTTCGTCACGGGTCTTGTCGACCTCGTGTTGGAGCGTCGGGATGGAGTGCCGGTGGCAGATCGCCCCGCACTGACCAAGCTCGGTCCCTGGTACGACGTGTGTCGTCCCGGGTGCTGTGAGAATGTGCGGCTCGGCTTTAAGCCTGCAGCCGCGGGGGTAGCACCGTGACCGTGATTCGTATTGGCACGCGAGGGAGCACTCTCGCGATGGCGCAAACCACGACCGTGGCGCGCGCGCTCGAAAGCAAAACCGGCGTGGAGACAGAGATCATTCCGATCTCGACGCAGGGCGACCGATCGACCGAGTCGCTCTCCACGATCGGCGGCCAGGGTGTGTTCGCGAATGCGCTTCGTGAAGCGCTGCTCGCGGGCGAATGCGATGTTGTTGTTCACTCCTTGAAAGACTTGCCGACCGCCAACGTGCCCGGCCTTACGATCGCGGCAGTACCGAAGCGTGCCGATGAGCGCGACGTTCTGTGTGCGCGCGATGAACTCACTCTCGACACTCTTCCCGTCGGTGCTCGCGTTGGCACCGGTTCACCGCGTCGCCAAGCACAGTTGCGTTCGCGTCGCCCCGATCTTGAGGTCGTCGACATTCGCGGCAACATCGATTCACGACTCGCCAAGGTGCCCAACGGTGAACTGGATGCCGTCATCCTTGCCGCCGCCGGCCTCGCCCGCGCCGGTCGTGCCGCTGCCATCACCGAATACCTCGGCATCGCGGGCTGGCCAACCGCTCCCGGCCAAGGAGCGCTCGCCATTGAGGTGCGCGACGGCGACGAAAAACTCGTCAGCGTGCTCGACCACAAGCCCAGCCGCACCAAGACCGAAGCCGAGCGCTACGTTCTGGCCCTACTCGATGCCGGATGCTCGGCTCCCCTCGGAGCCCACGCCATCATCGACGACGGCCTCCTGTTCTTGGATGCCCGGGTCTACGCCCTCGATGGTTCGCGGTATCTCACGAGCTCCCACGCGCTGTACGTCAACGATGTCGAAGACCCAGCGCGCGAGGCAGCACAGCGGGTCGCCGACGAACTTCTGGCACAGGGTGCCGGGGATCTCACGGGGGCCCGGGCGTGATCATCCGCCCCCGCCGTTTGCGGTCGACCCCGGCGATGCGTCGCTTGGTCGCCGAAACCCGCACCCACCCCAGCCAACTGATTCTGCCGATGTTCGTGCGCGAAGGACTCAGCGAGCCCACAGCGATTAGTTCGATGCCGGGAGTGCAGCAGCATTCGCTCGACTCGATGCGGCGCGCGATTGCTGAAGCCGCTGAGTTGGGTGTCGGTGGCGTCATGCTGTTTGGTGTTCCCGAGCACAAGGATGCCGAAGGTTCAGGCGCGATTGATCCGAACGGAATCCTCAACGTCGCCACGCGCGCGGCTGTCGCCGAGGCCGGTGACGCCCTCGTGGTGCAAACCGATCTCTGCTTGGACGAATTCACCGACCACGGTCACTGCGGGGTTCTGCGCAAGCGCACCAATCTCGCGACCGGTGAGACTGAGCTGATCGTCGACAACGATGCTTCACTCGAGCGCTACCGCGAAATGGGTGTCGCTCAGGCCGAAGCCGGGTCGCAATTGCTCGGCCTCAGCGGAATGATGGATGGCCAGGTTGCCGCCGTGCGCGAGGCGCTCGACGACGCCGGTCACACTGACACCCCCTTGCTCGGTTACGCCGCGAAGTATGCGTCGGCGTTCTATGGCCCATTCCGCGAAGCAGTGCAGTCCTCGCTCGAGGGCGACCGTCGCGCCTATCAGCAGAACCCCGCGAACCGCCGCGAAGGCATTCGTGAAGTCGAGCTCGACATCGAGGAGGGCGCAGACATCGTCATGGTCAAGCCCGCCATGAGCTTCCTCGACGTGCTCGCCGATGCGAGCGCCATCAGCAGCGTGCCCGTGTGGGCCTACCAAGTCTCCGGCGAATACGCCATGATCGAGGCCGCCGCAGCGAACGGCTGGATCGACCGCCGCCGCGCTATCGAAGAATCAGTGCTCAGCATCCAACGAGCCGGCGCCGAAGCGGTTCTCACCTACTACGCAGCAGAGCTTGCAGAATGGCTACGCCGATGAGCGACACGACCTCGACCGCCGCCCCCGCTACCAACCAGCAGTCCTTCGAGCGCGCCCGCGGCGTGCTTCCGGGCGGTGTCAACTCGCCCGTGCGCGCGTTCGGCTCGGTCGGCGGAACGCCCCGCTTCTACGTGAAAGCCTCCGGCTCATATGTGACGGATGTTGAGGGCCGGTCGTACATCGACCTCGTCAACTCCTGGGGTCCTGCCATCCTTGGCCACGCTCATCCCGAAGTGATCGACGCCGTTCAGCAAGCAGCGTCACGCGGCCTCGGCTTTGGAGCGTCCACTCCCGCCGAGACTGAACTCGCCGAACTCGTGCGTGCTCGCATTAGCGTCGGTTCAGTGAGCCCGATCGAGCGCTTGCGCCTCGTCTCGACCGGCACCGAAGCGACCATGACGGCGATCCGCTTGGCCCGTGGTGCTACTGGTCGTCGCCTGCTCGTGAAGTTCGCCGGTCACTACCACGGTCACTCCGATGGGCTTCTCGCCGAAGCCGGTTCTGGCCTCGCGACGCTTTCGATGCCGGGCTCTGCTGGCGTGACCGCCGAGACCGCAGCTCAGACGCTCGTGATCGAGTACAACAACGTCGCCGCCCTCGAGCAGGTCTTCGCCGAACACGGTCACGACATTGCCGGCATCATCTTCGAAGCCGCCGCCGCGAACATGGGCGTTCTCGCCCCGCAGCCCGGCTTCAATGAAACCATCGTGCGCATCGCCCACGAACACGGCGCTCTTGCCATCAGTGACGAGGTTCTCACGGGCTTCCGCGTTGACCCCGCCGGCTACTGGGGCTTGGATGCTCGTGCCGCCGCCACGGCTACAACCGGTGACACCAGTGCACGCTGGGTTCCCGACCTCTTCACCTTCGGCAAAGTCATCGGCGGCGGGATGCCCTTGGCTGCCCTGGGCGGTTCGGCTCGCATCATGGAACTGCTTGCGCCTCTCGGCCCGGTTTATCAAGCGGGCACCCTGAGCGGAAACCCCGTCGCTGTCGCAGCCGGCCTCGCTACGCTTCGGCTCGCAGACGACGCCGTGTATTCGCGACTCAATCAGGTTGCCGAAACGCTTTCCGCCGAAACATCGGCCGCACTTTCCGCCGAGGGCGTTGAGCACGTTGTGCAGCACGCGGGCAACCTGTTCTCCTTCGCGTTCACGGCGGATGCTCCGCTGAACTTTGCGGAGGTCAAAGCTCAAGAGGGCTACCGCTACGCACCGTTCTTCCACTCGATGCTGGAGTCGGGAGTCTCGTTGCCTCCGAGTGTGTTTGAGGCGTGGTTCGTCTCGGCAGCCCACGACGATGGCGTGGTTTCGAAGATTGTCGAGGCGCTTCCGGCCGCCGCAAAGGCCGCTGCTGCGGCATCCGCGCCCCAGTAATTAGCGGGGGGTTAGCAGAAAACCCTGACCACGAAGTGCAGCTATCCCGAGTATGTTGGAAGAACTAAACGCCAACAGGAATCGGAGTTCACCATGAAGGGCAAGATCCTCCTCGTCGTAGGACTCGGCATCGGCTACGTGCTGGGCACCCGCGCTGGCCGCGAAAAGTACGAAAAGATCAAGGCCACCGCCAGCAAGCTGTGGAATGATCCGCGCATCACGCAACAGCGCCACAACGCTGAAGACTATGTGAAAGACAAGGCCCCTGAGGTCGCGGAGTTCCTCGCAGACGGTGCCAAGAAGGTTGTCAAGCAGGTTGCGAGCAACTCAAGCAACAGTCGCACTACAGCGAGCAGTACCGCGTCGAAGTCATCGACGTCGAGCGCCGCGAAGAAGAAGCCTGCCGCCAAGAAGTCTTCGTCATCGGCATCAGCGACGAAGTCCACCAACTCTAAGTAGGGCTGCCATGCACGGTGAATCACCGAAAACAGACCCTCAGCGCGAACCGAAACGTTCGCTTGCTGCACTCATCGCCGATGTGCCGCGCCTTCTCGGCGAACTCATCCGCGGCGAGATTGAATCGCTCAAGAACGAAATGGTCGGCAAGCTCAAGAACGCTGGAATCGGCATCGGGCTGTTTGTGGGGGCTGCATTCTTTGCACTCTTCGCACTCATGGTTCTCATCGCCGCCGCGGTTCTTGGTTTTGCGGAAATAGTGCCCGCGTGGGCGGCAGCACTCATCGTTGCCGGCATCCTGCTGGTTATTGTGGCGATTCTCGTTGCAGTGGGTGTCACCCTCGTCAAAAAGGGAACCCCACCAGCGCCCACCGACACGATTGAAAGTATTAAGAGCGACGTTCGTGCCATCAAAGGCACCCGTAAGCGGAGGTCATAATGTCTGACAGCATCATCCCGAACTCAAGCGACAAGCTCGAGCAGGCTCGTGCAGAGCTGGAAGCCACTCTCGACGCGATTGAAGACAAGTTCAACGTCGGCAAGCGTGTCGATGAAGTTGCCACTCGGGTTCGCAGCTCGTATGAGACCAATCCTGTGCCATGGATTATTGGCGCTGCGGCAGCAGCCGTCTCGGTTGTTGCCGTCGTTGCGTGGGCAATTCTGAGCGACGACGACTAGCTCGATTAGCGTCTTACTCCCCAACAGGTGGAGTATAGGAGCATGTCAAGCAAAGCACTCGATGGTGTGCGCGTGCTCGTTCCACGCGGAGGCAATTGGGGCGACAGCGTCGCAGCGTTGCTGAGGGGACACTCAGCAGTTCCTGTGATCGCGCCCCTCATTAATTTTGCACCCTCTGAAAACGTTCCTGCGCTCGCCAATGCGTTCCACGAACTCAATGATGGTCAGTTCGACTGGATCGCTGTCACGAGCGCCACAACGGTAGATGTGTTGACGGTGAGTGGCGTGAAGATTCCCGACAACACCAAGATCGCCGCCGTCGGGGAGACGACTGCGAGTGCTCTCAATCTTGCCGGGTACCGCGTCGATTTCGTGCCAGAGCTCGACAATTCCGGTCGCGGACTCGTGAAGGAGTGGCCAGACTCGACTTCTGGTTTGCGCGTGCTCGCTCCGCAGTCCAACCTCGCCGACACTACTCTTGTTGATGGCTTGGGTGCGCTTGGCCACGAAGTTGTCAGCGTATCCGCCTACAGCACGGTCGGCATTCCCGTAGCCGACAAGGTGCGTGAGGATGTCGCATCCGGTCGCATTGCCGCCATTCTGGTCAGTTCAGGCTCGGTCGCCCGTCAAGTCGCGGAACAACTTGCGCCCTTGCCCGAGACGACGATCGTCGCCTGCATTGGGCCCCGCACCGCTTTTGATGCCCGGGATGCCGGACTCACGGTGCACGTGATTGCTGAGGACCGTTCGAGCCAATCCCTCGTAGAAACGCTCGCTGAGTACCTCTCACGGTGACCCCCAGTCGAGTCACGTATAAGGCCGCCTAAGCCCTCCAAAGGGTTAAAATGAGGGTTAACTCTGCGTCTGAACAGCAGGATTGCTCAGAAAGTTCGCCACGCTTGTTCTCATGAGATACCGGGGCGCGAAACTCCGTACTAGCAGTTCGTTCGCGCCTTCCTTAGTGGGCGCTGAAATTTCCCGGATCTAACGACCCGGGGGCATTTCAGTGTTTTCAGCAGTATCAGCGCGTCCATCTTCGCGGTTCTTTGGCAAGCAAAATCGTGCTGTGCGGCGGGTGCGTGCCGTGAGCGCGTCTCTTGCGCTCATTCTTCTCTCCAGCTTCGCCGTTGTGGCAGTCCCCACGGCACCGGCGTTTGCCGCGCTGGGAGATCAAGCTGGGCTGACGCTCTCGAAGCTGGTAGACACTGAGTCGGAGATCGTCGGGGTTGAGCCGGGTGAGACGTTCACCTACGACATCGTTATTGGTTGCGACGATAACGACTGCATTGACGCTGCGCTCGTCGACGCATTGCCTGACGAATTCGCTGGATTCACCCTCGGCGAGATCGCCGTTTCACCGGGAAATGCGAGCAACTTCGACCTCGAACTCACGGGAGGCTGTGCGGTCAACTCGGCTCTCAGCGCTGGCTGCGGAATCGAGCTCGACTTTCTTCAGCCGCTGGGAGCCCTTGCCGGTGTCGATCAATTCGGCATTGTCGCCGGAACGACCTTTCGTGTCTCCTATAGCCTGACCGCACCACTCTCGCTGGAGCCTGATTGGGCATTCAACGGAGTCGCCGTGCCTAACCGTGCTGACCTCACTGCAGTAAACGCGGCCCCCGTAACCAGCGAAGCTCGAGTTACTGTCGAGGTCCCCATCGTCGTGAACGCGGCGGTCACGAAGCAGTGGACTCCCTCCAGCCAGCAGTACGGACCTGGCCGCCCCTCTACTGTGACCACTGGCGTACGCAACACTTCCAACGTCGTCGCTAACGCGCTTGTGCTTCAAGATCCCTCGATCGCTGTCGATGGAGCAACAGAACTTCCTACGACCAACCCCTTCACGCGCGTGGACTTCACCGGTCTGTGCGGCGTGACGCTGCCGGCCGGCGCAGATCTTGTTCAAATCGACGCCTACTACGAGGCTTCGGTGGGCGAATGGAATTGGGTAGCGGGAACGCCCGACGCAATCGCGGCACTTCCCGCAAGCGTTACCGATCTCAGCAGCATCGGTGGCCTCCGAGCGACGTACACCAGCACCACAGGTGACACGATTACGGCGAATGGCGCTGCGGGAAGCTTGTGTTTCACCGTCGAACAGCGCGCCACTGATCGCACCACTGCTGCTGAGCTTGTTGGCGGCGGCGAAATTTCTAATATTGCGGCTGGAACTGTATTCGTAACCGATCGCGATTCGGTTACTCGCAATGCTGAAGCCGAACTCACTGTGACTGGGTTGAGTGTTGAGGTAAGCGCTGGCAAACAGATAACGCCGGCGCGAGTGCCCGCGAGTGGTGAATTCTCCGTATCACTGTCGGCGAAGAACGATTCCAACGGCACTCTCGAGTCGCTCACGATCACCGAGCCGGGCGGTGACGCCTTTCTTTCTGATGAACTCATCTTCGACGGATTCACTACATCGACCTGGCCAGTGGGTGCTATCGAGGCCGATTTCGTCTGGATTCTGAACACAGGTGCCCAGGCATCCATTCCTCTCACTAATGCGAGTGCAGCTCCTGCGATTCCGGCACTGGGCGCCGGCGAATTCGTTGCGGGATTCACCGTCACGTATCGGGGTGAGATCATCGCCGGAACCACCGCGGGCTGGTCGTTCACGGTCGACACCGCAGCGGATATGGTCGACAGCGGCACGGTTTCGGACCGATACACCAATGTCGTCGGGGTCTCTGGAACAAACGCCGCCGGTACCGACACCGCGACGGCCACAGCTCCTGTTGACGTATTTTTTCCTGACATCGATATCGCGCTGAACAAAACGCTGAACCCTGAGCGCAACACTCCGGGGGGAACCGCGGTCGTCAGCCTAGAAACTGTGACGAGCGCAGATTCCCAGTTTGTGCGTCCCACCGAAATCGTGGTTGAAGACGTGTGGGACGGCACGCCGGCGAGCACATTCTGGAACGCGTACCGCGCTCAAGAGATCGTTTTTACTGACGTTCCAGCCGGGGCGACACTGACTGTCGAGTATGCGACAGGCACTCCTCCCGGTGCTCTGGCGTGGCAGGAACTAACCGTGCCAGGCGGAGTGACCTCTCTCATAGAGTCTCTCGCGGTGCCGGCGAATGCTGTTGGAATCCGATTTACCTACGAGAACTCTGCTGGCTTCGGGCAAGGCACGACCGTGAGCCCCAACATCGTGTTTGAGGCAGCGGCCACCCTGCGAGACGGCGTAACGCCCACCTCAGTTGCAGGGGAATCTGCCACTCGCTACTTCAACGAAGCTTCGGCGCAAGGTTTCGGTATGGCGGACTCGCTTCCTGTCGCTAGCGACGTGGTGACAGACTCTGACCAGATCGACGTGATTGTCTTTGATGACGCCGCCGGGCCCGGCACATTGCTGAGCAGCAAGCGTTGGACTGGCACGAACTGGAGCTCAGACCTCAATCGGTTGAACACGCAAAGCGGAGCCGCGGCTCGCACTGTGTTGGGCTGGGGAGTAACCACTCCAGGATATGAAGCCGTCGTCGTCAGCGATGCTGCAGCGGGCAGCGAGACCGCTCCCGCAACCACCGTTTACCAGGCGTTCGACCTGACGCGTGTGTCACCCATCAGCTTTCAGGTTGACCCACTGCTGCGCTGGGATGTTGTAACGAACGTCGAACTCTTCCGTGCAGGAACGTGGCAGGCAGTGACCCCACCTGCCGGTGGTTGGATGGACTCCACCGGATTCCGAGGACACGTTCTCACGACTGCGGAGTCAGCGCAAAGCACAGGAGTGCGGATCACTGTCGAAGAAAACACCGCTGCACGCACCGCGAGCACGTCGCCGACACGTCCAGCCCCCGGTAGCGGAGTTGCCTCCAGCGCCAACGAACGCCAGCTGCGTCTGGAGTGGGCCCTGCGCAACACTCTGAGGGTTCCGCTTTCTCCCGAGTTGAAGTGGACCACTCAGGATGTTGCCTACAACCTGGCGGGTGAGGGAGTAGTTCGAAACACGTTCGGTCTACAAGCGACCGCCAGCGGCACGACAACATCGCGCACGGCTTTCGACGACATCGCGTTGATCGACACGACACCGAATGTTGACACTCGAAAAACAGCCTCAGAGTCATTCGTCACTGTGCCCTACTTCGGTGACGTTGCCCTCGAGGACTATCCCACCGTTGACTTCACGGTAGACGCGTGGAACACAGCAAGCGCTCGTGCCTCATACCTGCGTTCTGCCGATCCCTTCCCTTGTCCACTCGTTGGACCCTGCGTCACGCCCGCAACGGATCACTCTGCGAATGTCTACGCGGGAGCCACCTACGATCCGCTGACTAACCCGTTCGAACGGTTCACGCTAACCGACTTGTCGTTTGCAACGCCGACAGGGACGAACATCGATCCCACTGTTTCTCAAGTCGCTTTGTGGAAGCGAGACTCCTCCGGAGTGTTGAGCGTTGAACAGACCACGATCGCCGCCGCCGCCGCTCTGACCGCGACGCAACTGGAAGACGTCGTCGGTGTGAGCGTTGTGTACCAATCAACGGATCCCGAGACCACCGGTGGGCTCATTCCGCAACAGAACTCAACAGCAGCACACCCCTCAATGACGTTGAGCACACAACTCCGCGCGACCTTGCGAAGCACTCCAGTAGCCCTCGTTACGAGCGGTATCACTGTGGTCAACAGCAGCCAGGCGCAGAGCTTTGATCCGGTACTCACCCCGGACGGCGCTGCGAGCACACCGAATGCCTCTAGCCAGGCCAGCGTTGAACTTTGGGAAGCCCGCCTCGATGTGAGCGCGAGTAAATCAATTGCACCGGGAACGATTCTCGAGGCGAATCCCGGCGCACCGGTAACCGTGAAGCTGGGTTCGACAAGCGGTTCCTCCACTCTTGGCGCACAAACGGCGACGATTCGCGACATCGATTCGGAGTTCTGGAATGCGTTCCAACTGAGCGCGCTGGGGTCAGCAACCCTTCCCACCGGAGCAACTCAGGTGCGGGTAGATGTACAGGTGAATGAGGATCCCGCATGGATTCTTGGAACCCCCAGCGCAACCCCCGCGCTTCCGGCCACCGTCACCGACCTGAGCGAAATTACGGGAATCCAGTTCGTGTTCGATCGCGCGGATGGCGAACCGTTCTCGAACACGGTTCCCTCCGCAGACTGGAGTGCGGAGGCAAACTTCACCGCTGTGCTGCGCGACTCCGTAACTTTCCCGGGTGCGGTCGATAACGCGATTACCGCATTTGCTGAGCATGACGACTATCCCGTCCAGGATGCCGCAGCCAGTGACGATGTCGTTCTGTCGGCAGGAACAGCGCAGATCGATGTCCGTAAAGAAGCCGTGACGGGTAATTCGACCAACATCGTCGAACCCGGCGTCGACATCCCCTGGACCCTCGAGTTCACGAACACGGGAACCGGCTACCTCGATGTCACGAGCGTGAGCGACAGCTTCGACGCCATGTTGCAATGGGACGGCTCAGCCCCCACCTATGAGACCTCTGCCGGTGGCACGCTGCCGGCCACAGGAATTGAGGTAACACAGCCTACAGCGGGAGAACTCGAGTTCAACTGGCCAGGGGCAGCACAAATGCAGCCGGGCGAGAAATTTGTGATCACGCTGAAGTTCAGCCTGCTCCCCGGACTCACCGCGCTCGAAACCGCCACGAATGAGTTCACGGTGAGCACGACGCAAACTCTCACGGCGTGCACCAACGTTTCAGGCAACCGTCAAGGAACCTTGGCTGGCCTCAGCGACACCGAGTGCGGTACAAGTAACTTCGTGCAGCCACTCGCTGGTGCTCTCCTGTTCGCCCAGAAGAGTGTTCAGGGCGAAGTCGATGGCTCGCTCGTCAGTGGAGCCATCAACATCCAAGATCCGGGACTGCCGTGTTCGGCTGACAGCGAAGGATTCTTCCGCTCGAAGTGCGTCGCTCGCACGGCCGTCGGCGCGACCGACACCTGGCGCCTCGTCGCGACCAACTCCGGCACTGTCGGTTACACCGCGGTCACTGTCGTGGACGTTTTGCCCAGCGCTGGCGACAAGTTGTTGGCGACCGGCGCTGCACGCGGGTCGGATTTCAGGCCGGTTCTGAAAGAGGCTGCGGCTCCCGGAACAGAGAGCGTTCCCACAGGAGCCACCACGGTATGGGAAGTGTCTACCGACGCTCAAGCTTGCATCGGTTCAAGTGCAGGCTCTGACTGGGGAACCAACCCGACGTGTTCCACCACCACGTGGGTAAGCGGCGCAAGCTACACCGGAGCGCGCGAGGACATCACTGCGGTGCGGTGGACGGTGGACTTCTCGGGAAGCGCCGGAGGAATTCTCGCTCCCGGTGGCACCGTCGAACTTCGATTCGACACCGTCAACGTCCCACTCGTCAGCTCCGATGCCATCAGCGTCGCGGTGCCGGTCGGGGATCAGATCGCCTGGAACCAGTTCGGCGTCGTCGCTACTCCGACATCCGGCGCGTTGATCAGACGCGCTCCCGTGCAAACAGGAGTTGTAGCCCAGGCTGCAGCGCTAGAGGTGGCCAAGGCCGTCGAGGGTGATGCTGCTAGCTTCGCTCCTGCAACCTTCGATGTGACTCTCGCCTGCACCGTTCCCGACGGTGAAGGCAGCGTTGCTGCGGTGGACATGGGTTCGTTCCGCACAGTGAGCGTTCCAGCGAATGATTCCATTGCGGTCGATGGCATTCCTCTCGGTGCGACCTGCATCGTCGACAGCGAAACCGCTGACGGTGGAGCGACCCGTACCGATCTGGGTGCGTCAGCAACGTTGACCAGCACTGAGGTGGCCGGCGAAATTACCGTCACGAATACCTTTGAAGGTGGTCCGCTAGACATCATCAAGAAGCGTGTTGGCATCGCCGCCCTGAGCCACGGAGCCGGACCGTTCACGGTTCAGGTCGTGTGTGAGTGGGAGCCGAACGGCATTCTTACTCCCATCACCCTTCCCGGTGACGGAACGTTGATCCTGGACGCTGACAACAACTACCGTGCGCAGTTGCCAATCATGCCGGTAGGAACGACCTGCATCGTGGAAGAGACAGACGCCGGAAACGCGACTGCGACGACTATGGACCCTGCCGACGGCAGCATCGCGATTGTTCAGCCCGGACTGTTCGTTGCTGCAGCGTCAGTGACAATCACTAACGTGTTCGACAGCTCGCTCCTACCGCCGCTGTTGGCCTTTACCGGACAGCAGTCCACAATGATCTTGCTGCTCGTTGGGCTGGCGATCCTGTTGATCGGCGGGGCACTAGTGCTGGTCAGGCGACGCAGGGCCTAAGTCGTCGGGAGGGGGACGGCCCATGCCTCTCCCTCTCCTCTGATTCTCTGGCTCACGTTATGAGCGGCGGCGCAGCGCCCAGCCGAGAGTGCCCAATCCAAGTGATCCTAGATCGAGAGCTTCGCGATGAAAATTGCGGATGTCAAAGTTCGGTCCCTCTCGAAGCGCAGCGTCGTCGCGAAGCTGTTCCCATAAGCGCTGGCCAAGCTTGTAGGAGGGAGCCTGTCCGGGCCAGCCAAGGTAGCGATCCACCTCGAATCGAACAGCAGCGTCATTCATGTGCACATTCTTTTTCATGAAGGAGAGTGCGTAGCTGGCATCCCAGATTCCCGTGCCGTCGGGGCGTTGTTTGCCGAGGTGCACACCCAGGTCGACGACCACCCGGGCTGCGCGCATCCTTTGTGCATCGAGCATCCCGAGTCGGCTGGCAGGATCGTCTAGGTAACCGAGCTGCTCCATGAGCCGCTCGGCGTACAAGGCCCATCCTTCCGCGTGGCCAGAAGTGAACGCCAGTTGACGACGCCACGTATTGAGCGAATCACTTCTTAAAGCTCCCGTACCCATCTGGAGGTGATGGCCAGGAACGCCCTCATGGTAAACGGTCGTGAGTTCTCGCCACGTGTTGAAGGTGGTGACTCCGGGGGGAACGGACCACCACATCTGACCGGGACGAGAAAAGTCGTCGCTCGGGCCGGTGTAGTAGATCTTTCCCTCGTGCGTCGGCGCGATCCTGCACTCCAGCCGCTGAAGCTTCGGCGGAATCGTGAAGTGGGTTCCGGCTAGTTCGGCCACTGCTCGATCGCTGATATCTTGCATCCACCGTTGGAGTGCGTCTGTGCCGTGGAGTACCCGTTCTGGGTCAGCATCGAGCACGGCTATCGCATCAGAGACGGAGCCCCCGGGCACTATTTCCTGAGCGACGCGTTCCTGCTCCTCGGTCATGAGCGCAAGTTCTTCTCTGCCCCACTCGTAGCTCTCATCGAGATCGACGACTGCACCCAGGAATCCCCGTGCCGACAATTCGTAGTGCTCGCGACCGACCGCATCGTCAACAGAAGACACCGGGGCAAGCTCACCGGTGAGGAATGTGCTCAACTCGGAGTAGGCTCCGGCGGCTCGTTCCGCTGCAGCAGTGAGGTCGGCGCGCAGTGAGGGCGATGCTGTGGTGGCTTCAGCCGCGAGCGTAGCGAAGAACCCCTTGGTGCCGCTGTGGCTGGCGGCCTGAGCAGCCACCGCTCGTACCTGGCGAAGAGCTGGCGTCGTCTTCGAGCGGATGCCGGTACGCAGTGTTTCGGTGTAGCCCGCGAGGGCAGCGGGGACTCCGTTGAGGCGGGTCGCTATCGTTGCCCAGTCCGCCTCCGTGGTCTTGGGCAGCAGATCGAAGGTCGAGCGAACTTCCTGTGCGGGGGACGCAATGACGTTCAGGTTGCGCAGCGGGAGCTGGGCATCCGCTGACTCTAGGTGAAGCTGCAGTTGGGCTGAAAGGTCTCGTTGCGTAACGTCATCGACGGCATCTCTGGGCCGCTGATTCTCCAACGAGAGGAGGGTCGCGCGAGCGGCGGATCGCTGCGCCTCAAGCCCTGCAGGCGAATAGTCACCCACAAGGCTGTTCGACTCGGCGCGGCCGAGAGTGGTGCCCACGCTGGGGTTCAATTGCACTACCGTGTCGGCCCACTGTTCGGCGATGTCATCGATGGGGGAGGGCTGTCGTGGAGACACGTGCATCACCTGAGTTTCTGAATAATTTGAACATGTGTAGGGGAGGGAGATGACTCGTTGGTTAGGGTGGTCACGTGACCACCACAAGACCTGACGCAAACTCCGAGGTTTCCGCTCTTGGACTCGAGATCCACACAGAGCGGGCACGGCAGGGTTTGAGCGTGAGCACCTTGAGCAAACGCTCCGGTGTCAGTTTTGGATTGATTAGCCAGCTCGAACGTGGTCTCGGGAACCCCTCGTTCCTGTCGCTGCACAAGTTGTCTGACGCGCTCGGAATTCCACTTTCTCGATTGGTCGCGGGTGGTCCCAAGCGCGATGATGCGGTCGTTCGTGCGGGGGAGCGTTTGATGCTTCCTGTGCTGGTTGACGAACCCGCACACCAGCGGGTTGTTCGAGAGCTGCTTACACCTGGGCTTCATTCGTCGCTCCAGGTGATCCGGAGCGTGGTTCCTGCTGGTTTCTCCAACGAGGGTCAGGCTTTTCGCCACCTTGGAACGGAGTGCGTCATTGTCGAGTCCGGTTCGCTGACGGTGGTTCACGGAAGTCGGCGGGTCGAGTTGGCTCAGGGCGACGCTATGACGTACACCTGTTCGGTGCCCCACTGGTGGGCAAATACGTCGGACGACGAATGCACGGTCATCGGCGCAGTGACCCCATTTGAGCAATAGGCGGTCGGTCCTCACCCGCGCCAGCATGGTCACTTTCCTAGCGCGCGTTCCAGAAGTCTGGATAGCTCAGTAACCGGCTCTGGATGATCGTCCGCACGAAGGTCTATTGCAATGTGGTGTGTTTCTTGGGGGATGCCGGCTCCTGAGGCCACAAGGAGGGCGGCACTTTGCTTTCCTCGGCTATCGCCGCCAGCTGCTTCTCCGGCAGCGAGGGCTTCCACAAGCGCACGAGCGAAAGCGGCGGTGTGAACGTCGTCAGGCAGGGCGTCGTGGGTGCGGGCGTAAGTGGAACGAGCACGGTCAAACGCCGCTCTCATCGCTGCCAACACGTCTGGGCCTGCAAGAAGGTTGCCTGCTGCAACCAGATTGGTTCCGAGCACACTGCCCGCCCACTGTGAGCAGTCTGTTCCGGTGTGCACGGCGGTGGACCCGTCGGCGGCAATCAGGGCGAGTTGACGTTGGGAGTAACCGGGGTCTCGTGACGGGAGTTCGGCAATGACCTGGTCAGGAGTGGCCCCGTTGGCCAAGGCATCTAGCGAGCTTTGCCGCAGTGAACGGTTGGTATAGGCCTGGCTGGCGACCGCGCCGACTCCGGGGCGGAGCAGCGGAACTCCGGCGCCAACTGCGAGTGAATAGCTCGCCGTCGCTGCCCCCAAAAGCCGTCGCTCGGGGTCGCTAGCGAGGATGGTAAAGGTCATAAAAACTCTTCCGCAGGTTGACTCTGAACCCATTTCAGGGTTCTATATGGTGCATAATGATGCCATCATCATATAAATGATTCACCGCGATTGCTTGTTGAACTTGAGGAAATGCTGATGAAGTCACGCACACTGTTGTCGAGTGTCGCCCTCGCAGGCGCACTAACGTTGACCGCCTGTTCCACGGGCACCGGAGTCTCGCTCGAGGGTGCGGGCCCCGACGGGAAAATTCTCTACGCGGCGATTGCGGGGGAACCGGACCAGCTCGACCCGCAAAAAACCAGCTCGTACTTTGCCTTCGAAGTTCTCGAGAACGTCTTTGACACTCTCGTTCAGCCTAATGAGAACCTAGAGATGCAGCCTGCGCTCGCCGAATCGTGGGAGGTCAGCGACGATCAGTTGACCTGGACATTCCAACTTCGTGAAGGCGTCACATTTCACGATGGTTCGGCGTTCACCTCAGAGGATGTGCTCTACTCTCTCAACCGCATCATCGATCAGGAACTCGCCAATGCATGGCGGCTGAGCGCCGTTGAATCGATTACCGCGCCGGATGACTTCACTGTCGAGATCACTGTCACGCGCCCGACTCCGAACTTGCTTTCGAGCCTTGGCGGTTTCAAGGGTATGGCGATCGTGGAAGAAGACAACGCCGAGAGCGGTGACATCACCACCAAGCCAATCGGCACCGGTCCCTTCTCCTTGATCGACTACACCACCGGTGACTCCATCGAACTCGCCGCCAATGAGGACTATTGGGGCGGTGCCCCCGAGATCGGCGGAGTGACCTTCTCGTTCCTTTCCGAAGGCAACACGGCAATAGCTGCTCTCAAGAGCGGCGAGGTGCACTGGACCGACTCAATTCCGGCTCAACAGGTCGCCGGCCTTGAAGGGACTGCTGAGGTAGACCTCGGAATCGTGCCGAGCACTGACTACTGGTACCTCGCTCTCAATGAGAACAGCTCTCCCTACGACGACGTTCGGGTACGCCAAGCGATCGGCTACGCGATTGATCGGGACGCGATTGCGCAAGTAACGAGCTATGGAACCGCTGAAGTAAACCAACTCGCGATCCCCAAACAGAGTGCGTGGTACACCGAGTACAACAAGTATTCGACTGACCTCGATAAAGCTCAGAGCCTTCTTGATGACGCCGGGGTGGGCCCATTGGAGCTCGACCTGCTCGCTACTTCGGACTATCCCGAAACAGTCACTGCGGCTCAAGTTATCGCCGACAATCTTGAGCCGCTCGGAATCACGGTGTCGATTAGACAGCCCGACTTCGCGACTTGGCTCGATGAGCAGAACACCGGCAATTTCGACATGCTCATGATGGGGTGGTTGGGCAACATTGATCCTGACGACTTCTACTATGCGCAGCATCACTCCAACGGTTCCAGCAATGCCCAGGGATACAGCAACCCTGAGGTCGATGACCTACTTGATGCCGGTCGAGCAGAGACTGACACTGACAAACGTCAGGAACTTTATGCTCAAGCGGCGACCATCATCGCCGATGAAGCGAGTTACCTCTACCTCTACAACCCTTCAGTGATTCAGGCCTGGAGTCCTGAGCTGGACGGCTACGAGGCTCGCGGCGACCGTGCAGTCCGCTTCAAGGACGTCAGCTTCAGCGAATGAGTCAACCCTTGATCGGCCGCGTGCGCGAATCCGCAACGCTCAAGTTCTTGGTGCGACGGCTGCTCCATACCGTCGTGGTGCTCTTCGGAGTGTTGGTGTTGGTGTTCACCCTCATCCACCTCGTTCCTGGTGACCCTGTGCGCATTGCGCTGGGAACCCGATATACCCAGGAAGCCTACGATGCGCTTCGCGCGGCATCCGGGTTGGATCGGCCACTACTGGAACAGTTCTTTAGCTACATCGGACACGCGCTCACGGGCGATCTGGGGGTGAGCTTCCGCAACGGAGCTCCCGTTACTGAGGTCTTGCTGGGTCGCATCCCGGCCACCGTCTCACTTGCTGCCGTCGGACTCATCATCGCGCTGCTTATCTCGATTCCAGCGGGCACCTTCTCGGCGCTCCGCGAGGGAACGTTCGGCGATGGTGTAGTTCGCGTCTTCAGCCAGTTTGGAGTCTCGATTCCTGACTTTTGGATGGGGATGATGCTGATCACGCTCTTCTCCTCAATTCTCGGGTGGCTTCCTTCGTCCGGGTACGTAGCCTTTGGTGATGACCCCGGGGAGTGGTTTCGCCGAGTACTGACACCGGGGCTGACCGTTGGGCTAGTCGCGGGGTCGATCATGACTCGCTATATCCGTGGGGCGGTTCTTGAAGTTGCCGGAATGAGCTATGTGCGGACAGCGCGCTCCAAGGGTCTTGCGCCTCGCGTTGTGACCGGGGTTCACATTGCTCGTAACGCCTTCATTCCCGTGCTGACGATCGCAGGAATTCAGATGGCGACCATGCTGGGTGGGGTTCTCGTTGTCGAAGTCGTGTTCGCTTGGCCGGGGCTGGGACGTCTCGTCTACGACGCGGTTTCGTCACGCGACTACCCCGTTGTGCAGGGTGCTGTGCTGCTCATCGCGATCGCCTTCCTCGCAGTCAACCTGATTGTGGATGCCCTGTACGCGCTGGTTGACCCAAGGATCAGACTGTCATGACCTCACCAGACACCGTTGCGATGGCGACAATGCCTCGGGATTCATCCGGAAAGCGATCGACCGCTTTTTCACTCTTTCTCCACAACAAGGTCAGCGTCACGGGCGCGGTTGTGCTTCTGATCATGGTGCTTTCGGCACTGTTGGGGCCGGTGTTGGCGCCGTTCGGCATCAATGACACCGACGTCGCGAACGCACTGAAGCCACCGAGCTCCTCTCACTGGTTCGGCACTGACGATCTCGGACGAGATGTCTTCTCTCGAGTGATTATTGCGGCGCAAGTCTCGCTTCAAGTAGCTCTCGTGAGCGTCACGATCGCTCTGCTCGTTGGCGTCATTGTCGGCATGGTGTCGGGTTACGTCGGTGGGTGGGTTGACAGCGTCTTCATGCGAATCGTCGACGTGATGTTCGCGTTTCCCATGCTGATTCTTGCGCTTGCGATTGTTGCGGTGCTCGGGCCTGGCGTGACGACGGCGACCATTGCGATCGGTGTCGTGTACATTCCTATTTTCGCTCGCGTCACTCGGGCGAGCACTCTCGGTATTCGCTCGGAGCCTTTCGTGCGGGCATCTCAAACGATGGGAACGGGAAATCTGCGTATCCTGCGCACCCACATTTTGCCGAACGTTTCCGGACCGATCATTGTTCAGACCTCATTGTCATTGGCCTTCGCGATCCTTTCAGAAGCCGCGCTTTCCTTCTTGGGTCTCGGAGTTCAGCCGCCACAACCTTCCTGGGGGCGGATGCTCTTTGAAGCTCAAGGACTGATGGGCACAGCGTGGTGGCTTGGTGTCTTCCCGGGAGTTGCCATCTTCATCACGGTGTTGGCCTTCAACCTAGTGGGCGACGGTCTTCGAGACGTTCTTGACCCCCAGCAACGCAGCGTCATCGAATCAAGGAGCAGCCGCAGATGAGCCACGGCACTGACCCCATCCTTTCTGTTCGCGATCTGCGCGTCAGCATCGGATCGAAAGAGATTGTTCGCGGAATATCCTTTGACGTTGCTTCCGGTGAAACGGTCGGAATCGTTGGTGAATCTGGGTCGGGAAAATCACTCAGCGTGCTGTCGGCAACCCGGCTCCTCCATATGCCGCACATGACGATTTCGGGACAGTCACTTCTGAACGGTCAGGATCTTATCTCCGCGCGTCGATCCGCACTTCGACGCGTGCACGGCAGAGAAGTTGGATTCGTCTTCCAAGATCCGATGACGTCCCTCAACCCGCTGCTGACGATAGAACGGCAACTCACCGAGGCGCCGAGCGCTCATCTGGGGATGACCCGCAGAGCAGCGCGCCTCAAGGCTCTTGAGTTGCTGGACTCGGTAGGCATCCCGAACCCGGAACTTCGACTCGCCCAGTACCCACATCAGCTGTCGGGGGGTCAACGTCAGCGCGTGATGATTGCCATGGCGCTCGCCTGTGATCCGGGTCTGCTCATCGCCGACGAACCGACCACAGCCCTAGACGTCACGACACAGGCCCAAATCATCGCGCTCGTGAAGCACATGCAACACGAACGCGGAATGGCCGTGGTGTGGATCAGCCATGATCTGGGTGTTATTGGGCAAGTCGCCGATAACGTGACCGTGATGTATCGAGGGGAGGGCATCGAGCAACGTCCGGTTCTGGACATTTTTGATGACCCTCATCAGGACTACACCCGGCGCCTTCTGGCCTCACGCCCGTCGCTCGACAGCCCCGCTCCGCTGCCGGCAGCCCCCAGCGAGGGACCTCTGCTTGATGTCAGCGACCTCGCGATCGGTTTCTCGGTCGCGTCTAAGTCTGGAAAGTCCTGGGTGCAGGCGGTTGCTGGGGCAAGCTTCCAGATCAACCGCGGCGAAACTCTCGGCCTCGTAGGAGAATCGGGCTCGGGCAAATCGACAATTGCCAATGCCCTCACCGGTCAAGTACCTGCTCAGCGCGGAACAGTGACGCTCGATGGCGTCAATGTTCTCACCTCATCCGGACCGGAGCTTCGGCAGTTGCGTCGACGCATGGCCATGGTCTTTCAAGATCCTTTCTCGGCCATAAATCCCCGCATGACGGTGCGAGACACTATCTCTGAGCCACTCATCGTGCACCGGCTTGCGGCCGACCGAGACGCCAGAGAAGTGCGAGTGCGGGAACTGCTCTCGCAAGTGAAGCTTCCGGAAGAATTTGCTGACCGCTACCCTCACGAACTCAGCGGTGGGCAACGGCAACGAGTGTGCATTGCTCGGGCGCTTGCGTGCGAACCTGAGTTGCTCATTCTGGACGAATCGACGGCCTCGCTTGATGTCTCCATCCAAGCCGAAGTCATGACCCTGCTCAAAGAGTTGCAACGGGACTTGGGGCTCGCGTTTCTCTTCATCGCCCACGATCTGGCCGTAGTTCACGAGATGAGTCACCACGTCATGGTGATGCGTTCGGGCGAAATTGTGGAATCCCGCACCAGCGACGAGCTCTACAGTTCACCCAACCACGAGTACACGAAGACGCTGCTGGCGGCTATTCCTCCTGCACGTCCTCCGCAGCCCGTTAGCCGACGTTGAGGGCGAGCACCAAGAAGATGATGCCGATCAGCGGAGGAGCACCCTGGATGATCGCGGGTCGAGCCATCTTCTTGGGCTGAGAGGTAATCAGCACGAGCGCCGCCAGCACCATGCTTAGGGCGGCGAACATCGCGAGGGCGATTCCTGCTGGCCACATTTCGACGGTGCCCATAAGCACAAGGCCGGTTCCGGCACCGAGCGCAAGAAAGACGTTGTAGAAGCCCTGGTTGTAGGCCCACGACTTCACGACATCCACATCGTCAGGTCGAACACCAAAGATCTTTTGCACGCGCGGCTTGTGAAAGAGCACGCTCTCCATGAAGAAAATCATGAGGTGCACGAGTGCAGCAAGAAGGATAAAAACTGATCCGAGAATCGCGAAAAGGCTGTTCATGGTCGAAAGTCTTGCACAGTCGCGATTGTCAGCCGTGGACCTCAACAACGGTGCGACCGCGGATGCGGCCCGCCATGATGTCCACACCAGCAGCAATCGTGTCGCTGAGCCCGATCGTCGATGTCGTCGACTCGAGAAGGCCGAGGTCGAGGTCACGGGCGAGGCGGCTCCAGGCTTCGAGGCGCAACTCTCGCGGCGTGAACACCGAATTGATGCCGACAAGGCTCACACCGCGCAAGATGAAGGGCATCACGCTCGTGTGCAGGTCGTTGGATTGTGCATTGCCGCACGCGGTTACGGTGCCGCCATACTGCGTTGCCGCGATAGCGGAAGCGAGAGTTGAGCCCCCGACAGCATCGATAGCGCCTGCCCAGCGTTGCTTCATAAGGGCTTTCGGCTCGGCGCTCAATTCGGCGCGGTCAATGATCGTGGTGGCGCCGAGCTCACGCAGATAGTCGTGTTCGTTTTCGCGACCAGTGGAAGCCGTGACGTCGTAGCCGAGTTTGTTCAAGAGGGCGATTGCCACCGATCCGACCCCGCCGGCCGCCCCGGTCACGAGCACCTCGCCGGAGACTCCGCCGCGCTCAATCGCGAGCACCGAGAGCATGGCGGTGAACCCGGCCGTGCCGATCGCGGCAGCCTGATGAGTGCTGATTCCGGTGGGCACAGGAACGACCCAATCGGCTGGAACTCGGGCCCGCTCGGCGAAACCACCATGGTGGGTTTCGCTCAGCCCGCAACCGTTCACGAGCACGCGCTGACCAGCAGAAAAGCGGTTATCGCTCGACTCAGCAACAATCCCGACAAGGTCGATACCGGCGATCAGTCGAGGCTCGCGAACGATGCCCGGCTTGCCCGTGAGTGCGATGCCGTCTTTGTAATTAAGGCTCGAGAACTCGACATCGATCGTGACATCTCCCGGCATCAGGATGCTGTCATCCAGTTGCTCAGAAAGCACGACGTGCGCCGGAGCATGTCGATCGGACTCGTTCTTGATTACTTCGATTCCACGCCACATACCGCCAGCCTAGAACCGCAGGCTGGAATCTGGCTCAGCAGTTGGCTGAGCTGCTCGTGGCGCAGTTCGCCGGGCATCTCGCTTTAGCCGAAGAGGATCGCAGCTTCGTCGTAGCGCGACTGAGGTACCGTGTTGAGCTTGCCGAGGGCGTCTTCGAACGCAACGTGGGTGATCTCGGTTCCGCGCAGCGACACCATGCGGCCCCAGCGACCGTGAATGACGGAGTCGATCGCGGCCATGCCGTACCGGGTCGCGAGAACGCGGTCGTAGGCGCTTGGCGTTCCACCGCGCTGGATGTGACCCAGGGTGGTCGAGCGGGTTTCGAGTCCGGTGCGAGCTTCGATCTCGGGAGCGAGGATGTCGCCGATGCCACCGAGGCGGGGGCGCCCGAATGCGTCGAGTCCGCGCTCGGAGTGGGCGTCATCCATCGTGTCGAGGGTGAATCCTTCAGCGACGACGACGAGGGGAGCGCGGCCACGGTCGCGAGTCGAGGTAACCCACTCGACGATCTGGTCCATGCTCGTCTTCTGTTCGGGAATGAGGATCGCGTGAGCGCCGGCGGCCATCCCTGAGTGCAGGGCGATCCAGCCAACGTGACGACCCATGACTTCGGCAACCATGCAGCGGCCGTGGGAGTCGCCGGTAGTGCGGAGGCGGTCCATGGCGTCGGTTGCGATCTGGGTGGCGGTGTCGAAGCCGAACGTGTAGTCGGTAGCGGAAAGGTCGTTGTCTACTGTCTTGGGAACACCGACGATCTTGATGCCGGCATCCGTCAACCGCTTGGCGGCGGCGAGGGTGCCTTCTCCGCCGATGGCGATGAGGGAGTCAACACCGAGGCGTTCCATGTTTTCGCGAACCGTCTCAGCGCCGTTGGTGCCCTCGAAGGGGTTTGTGCGCGAGGTGCCCAGAATGGTGCCACCCTGCTTCGAGATGCCCTGAATGTCTCGGCGTTCGAGGGGCATGGTGTCGCCGTCGACGACTCCGCGCCAACCGTCACGGAAGCCGACGAACTCTTTGTTGTATACCTGAGTGCCTTTGAGTACTACACCGCGAATTACGGCGTTGAGGCCGGGGCAGTCGCCACCGCTGGTCAGGATTCCAATCTTCATGAACCCATCATGGCGCATACTTTTCGGCCAGAAAGCCACGAAAACCAGAAAATGTTAACTTCGTGCGTTATTTACCAACGGTGAGGCTGGCGATTGGATGCTCGGAGCACGCCGTGGTTGCTGCATGCTCATCGCACACCACGAACTGCTGGCGGCACGCCTTGTTGTGGCAGTTCTCGATGCGCTTGGTGGCGGCACCGCACTGGTAGCAGGTGCCGATTGCTTTCGTGTCGGCGGTGAAGTCGATCGCCATGCGCTTATCGAAGACGTAGAGCGATCCGTTCCACAGCCCCGAGTCGCCATACTTTTCACCGTAGCGAACGATGCCGCCGTCGAGTTGGTAGACCTCGCCGAATCCGCGACTGCGCATGAGGGAGGAGAGCACTTCACAGCGGATCCCGCCCGTGCAGTACGTGACAACGGGCGTGTCCTTGAGGTGGTCGTACTTGCCACTGTCGAGTTCGGCGACGAAGTCGCGGGTGGTGTCAACATCCGGAACTATCGCATCGGTGAACTTGCCAATCGCCGCTTCGATGGGATTGCGGCCGTCGAAGAAGGTGACATCTTTGCGGGCAACAAGCTCGTGGAGCTCTTCGGGGCTGAGCTTGGTGCCGCCGCCGACGACACCGTTCTCATCGACCTGCAGCTCACCGGGGGCACCGAAGCTGACGATCTCATCGCGCACCTTCACGCTCAGACGGGGAAAGTCGTTGCCTTCGCCCTCGCTCCACTTGAAGTCGATGTTTTTGAACGCGGGGTACTCACGCGTCTTGCGCACATAGCGCTTTACATCTTTCAGCTCACCGCCGACAGTGCCATTCATGCCGTCTTTGGAGAGGATGATGCGACCGCCGAGCCCGAGGGACTCACAGAGGTCGCGCTGCCACAGCCGCACAGCCTCCGGATCGGCCAGCGGCGTGAACACGTAGAAGAGAAGGATCTTGGGAACAGCCACACCGCAAGTTTACGGCGGTTAGCTGGGGGTGGCTCGCTAATGCTCGGTCGTGCTCAGTCCGACGTCGGGCTTTGCCGTCAGGGGTGCCGCGTAATCTGGGTTTCATGACTTTAGCGCTCGCCGCCGACGAGCCCGTTCGCACTCGTTTTGCGCCCGGGCGGCCCGTCGATGTGCGCGCGACTTTGCGGCCGTTGAAGCGCGGCGCCGGCGACCCGACGATGAGAGTGGATGCCGCGGGCACCTGGCGCACGATGCTCACGCCGCACGGCCCTGCGACTCTGTGTCTCGTGCAGCACCAGTCGCATGTGGACTGCACCGCGTGGGGCGCTGGAGCGGAGTGGGCGATCGCCAGTGTTCCCGAGCTGTTGGGGGAGGGCGACGACTGGAGCGATTTCGATATTTCGGCGCTTCCGTTTGCTGCCGAGGCTCAGCGCCAGAACCCTGGGCTTAGGCTCACTCGCACGAAGCTCGTGTTTGAGGCGCTCGTAATGGCGATTCTCGAGCAGAAGGTCACGGGTATTGAAGCGAAGCGGGGGTGGCGCATCCTCGTCACCAAGCATGGTTCACCGGCGCCCGGGCCAGCCCCGGCCGGGATGCGCGTCGTGCCAAACCCGCAGGGTTGGGCGCGGATTCCGTCGTGGGAGTGGCACCGTGCCGGGGTCGGGCCCCAGCGTTCGGGGACCGTGATGCGCGCAACGCAAGTGGCGGCATCCCTCGAGCGCACCGCCGACTGGGGTCGAGGCGGGCCGCGCATTGAGGCCGCGCTGCGATCAGTCGTCGGCGTTGGTGTCTGGACGGCCGCCGAAACCATGCAGCGCTCCCACGCCGATCCCGACAGCCCGAGTGTTGGCGACTATCACCTTGCTGCAGTTGTGGGCTGGGCCCTGATTGGCGAACCTGTCGACGATGAGCGGATGCTCGAACTGCTCGAGCCCTGGCGTGGCCACCGCCAACGCGTCGTGCGACTCATCACGGCATCCGGATTTCGCAAGCCGGCTTTCGGGCCGCGGATGACGATTCAGGATCACCGGGGGCATTAGACCGCAATCAACTGTTAGCTCGTGCCGACGCGCTCCTCGGTTGCGGAACGGGAGCCCTGCTGCCGGGAGTCCCGAGCACTGAGACGTGCTGCATCCGCGCGGCCAAGACGCGCGACGTGTGCCAGCCACCGTTCCCGTCGCTCAACCGTCGAGCCCTTCACCGGCCCCAAGCGCGTCGCTCGTACAGGTTTGATACCGCAGAAGCGGAGCGTCGTGTCACGAACATGGCGCACCGTGGTGTCGCCGACAAGACGGAGATACCACCAGGGTGAGTCAGAGGTGACAATCACGCGCCCCGTGCGCCCAGCGAGGAGACCTTCAGGAAGCCCGCTAGCGCGCACTCGATAGGCGCGCCTTGGCAAGAGGAGCCGATCGAAGAATCCCTTAAGTAGAGCCGGAGTGGACCCCCACCAGATTGGGGTGATCACCACAACGTGTTGTGCATCGAGTAGAAGCTGCCATGCGCGCTCGAGGTCAGGCTCAAGCTCTTGGCGACGGGTGTAGCCGAGGTGAAGGCTCGGATCGAACTGCAGGTCGCGCAGCGCGACAACACTTGCATCACCGTGGGCCTCGGCGTAGTGGGCGGCGATGGCCGCGCAAAGCGAGTGAGAGTTGGGGTGGCCGTCGATGATCACGGTGTTCATGGGGCTCCAGCAGCAGGTCGTGGGTAGAGTGGACGCATATCTGGACAGTGTCTAGATATCGTGATTCGACTGTACGGATAGAATGTTGCTCGTGTCAAGATCCGAGGCTGCTTACCACCATGGAAACTTGGTGCCCGCGATTGAGAGAGCGGCTCTTGAGCTCATGCGCAGCCAGGGGCATGCCTCTTTGAGCCTGCGCGAGGTTGCTCGACAGGCGGGGGTAAGCCACAACGCTCCCTACCATCACTTCGGCGACCGAGGCGCACTGCTCAAACGTCTCAGCGAGCGCTCTATGGATGAACTGCTAGGTGCGCTTCAGGCAGCAGAACAGCAGGCCGAAGAATCCGGGATTGGCGCCGGTTCAGAGCATGCTTATGCCACCGCGATTGGTGCCGCGTATGTGGGGTATGCAGCCGACCACCCGGAACGATTCCGGTTGATCTACGATCCGAAGGTCTGCATCCCGGGAGCGCCGAGTGCGGCAATGGAACCGCTCCTCCACAGCGTGGAAGAAATTCTGGCAGCAGCGACGGCTGCGCTGATCCCTGGCGGGGAGCCGGCCGCGGTAGCCACCCTCGCCACCGGAGTCTGGGGCGCCGTGCACGGTCTGGCGGAGCTTGTCGTTGCGGGGCACATTTCTCGTGCCGAAGTCCCGCCTGCCTTGGAAGCGCTCCTGGGCGTTCGCGGGAAATAACTAATCGAGAAATCACGTCTGCCTCTGTGGCGTGTCTGGGCTCTTGTAGCAGTCAGCGTGGCGGTTTCATTTCTCGTTTAGCGCGCGCCAGTGCTTCTGCTGCCAAAGTCGTTAGGTCATCTCGGCCTGCGGTGAGCGATAGCGACTCTTCGCCGAGTACGTCGTACGTTAGATCGACAATCTGTTCAGCGAGTGTGAGGCCCAATGAGTGGATCAGCGCCGTGATGTCTGCATAGTCTTTGCGCGCATACCTTGCCATCTTCATGGCGAGAAGGGCGCGATGCGAAGCAAGCCGAAGCTTGTGCCCGCGGAGTTCGATCTCCACAAAATGTCGCGGATCTGTTGTGTCAAACGTGATGAAAGGGCGGGCATTCTCGTTGACCCAGTCGGGATCCAGGCCGTGCTCTTCGGCCATCTGTCTTCCGATGAGTTTGACGCGCTCGAACGGAAAGAAGAGGCCATCGACGTCGGGGGTGAGCTGGTCGCGGCCCAAGTGAATTGCCATCGCGGCGCCACCGATGATGTACGCATCAACCTTGACGCCCTCTGCATTGGCGCGTTCGAGGAGCTCGCCAACTAAGTCCGTGATCTCGCTCGCGCTGAGCTGACGGTAGCCGCCGCTCATGCGATCGCCCAGTCTTCAGCCCGCGAGAGAATGTTCTTTTTGAGAAACAGCGGCGGTGTTCGCGCTCGCAGCCAGTCCCTAAATTCTGGACCGGGGTCGTCGCCGGGTGAGGTCTCGTGCGGCAATGACGGTGCATCGAGCATCCACTGGGGTGGTGTTTGGCCCGCGCGTTCGAGCCCGTACGCAAATGCGGTCGCGAGGAAGGTGTCCCAGAGCGGAATCCCGATCGGCTTCGAGGGTTGCGCTATGGCCCACTCGGGAATGTTCTCATCGGCTTCACTGGCTCGAATCAGACGCCCTACGCCCTCGGTAAGATCTCGAATGGCTGACTCCGAGTCGCCTTTTCGCAGACTTCGCGCCATCGCCCGGGATACCGTCTCCGGCGACAGCAATTGGGCTGTGGCTGTTGGCTGTGGGTTGATCGCCCAGCCAGTGGCGGCGAGCAGGCTTTGCATCGTCGCCCAGGTCGGGTCGATTTCTTCGTGCTCGATCCGGCTGACGGTCGACTGTGCGATACCGGCGCGGCGCGCGAGAGCGGCCTGGCTGATCCCCGCGCGGGTGCGAGCGATCCGGATCGTTTCGGCTGCAAGAGGCATCGGTTCTCCCTTCTCGAGTTACGAGTGCTGAGATCCAGTGTACTCCAGCAGTTATGCGTATACGCATAGAACGCGAAAACTCGAGCGCTAGCTAACTGTGCCCAGAGCGCAAGTTTGTGAGCTCCGGGGATTGGAGCGCTGCACGAAACGTGCGATTGGGGCGTGCGTGCGGCAGTGCTGCCGAGACTTCTGACAGGGCCCGTTCGATCGGGATGTCGAGGTGCCGGGCCGCATAGAGTGCCGCGACGGTAGGGGTGCGGCTCTGCGCCTGCACGCAGTGGAGCAGCACCGTGTGGCCTTCGGAGCGGAGAGTGGCGACGGCATCTGCAGCATCCGAAAGAACGAAGCTGAGGTTGGGGTTCTCGTCGGGTTCGACTCTGTCGATCAGACGGATCTCGATGCGCTCGCGGATGCGGGCCGGCACCTGCTTCGAGCCGATGCGGCACAGCGACACCACGGCATCCACTTCGGGCGGAAGGTTGTCGAGAGCTCCGACTGCGCCGAGCCAGACGCCGGGATCGTGCGGATGCTGCACCAGCGTCGAGATGTCGCCATACCCGGCGTAGTCGATGCGTTCGTCCGTCGGCTTGCCCCGCAGCACCTCGGTGGAGAGGCGCACGAGGTCGAGGCTGCGCAGCCCGGGCCAGCCGTGCGCGATGCGCTGCCAGGCGGCGGGAATCGCGGAGAGTCCCCACTGGGCACCGACGAGTCCGCCCGCAATGGCGGCGACGGTGTCCGCATCGCGACCGCCGCGCACCGCGCGCTCGAGGGTGTCGACGAGACCCTCGCCATTCACGATCGCCGACCAGGCCGCTTGCAGCGCTTCGACAACCCAGCCGTTCTTGGTGAAGTCGCGCGGCTGCTTGGTCTCGGCGTCGTCGATGCGGACGGACCAGAGTGCGGCGCGTTCGGGGGCAAGGGCCGAGAGCCCGACCCGAACATCCGCTTCGCCGGTGAGGATCGTGTGACGGATGGCGAGGCACCAGAGCACGCAGGCGTCGCCGGCATCCTCGTCGAAGTGGGTGAGATCGCTGATCGCACGAGCGCCTTCGGTCAGCCCGGCCGGGTCGTTGAGGTAGGCGAGCGCGACCGGGGCGGTGCGCATGAGGGAGCCGTTGCCGCCGCTGCGTCCGCGCGCTTCGTGGATACGTTTGGCTGATGCGCGAGCTGCGGATGCCGTGGGCTCGATACCGCGGAGCACCCCGCTGGTCTGCACCCCGACATCCGGGGCTGTCTTCGCCCAGTCGATCCACGCGGTGACGATCTCGTCGAGCACCGTTTCGTCGCGCAGGTCACGACCGGACGCGGCTGCCCGCAGGATCGGGATGGCCATGGAGGTGTCATCCGTCCATTCGCCGGGAGCCCAGTTGAAGCCGTTGCCGCCCTTCATGAGCACCTCGCCCTCGAAGGGTGGGCCGAATTCGTAGCCGGCGCCGAGCGCATCGCCACAGGCCATCGCGAGCATGACGCCGCTCGCGCGGTCGTTCTGTGCAGAGGTGAGTTTCATGAGTTCTCCGTTTCGTCCGTCGCGGGCTGCAGAAGCTGCCGCGCGTGAAAATACTTGTTCGACAACCGCACCTGGGTGTCGTAGTCGAGTTTGCGAAAGCGCCAATCGGCGAGGTTGTCGGTGATATCTGCGAGCTTCACCGCGAGAGCAGCAGGGTTCTGGCGGATGCGGTCGTAGTAGTCAGCGTCAGCGACATCCGCCCGTCGGGTCATCAGTTCGACTGCCGTCACGATCTCGGGAAGCATCCCCGCCTTCAGCAGGTCGGCGGCGCTCACGTCCGTGTCTTCGATCACGTCGTGCAGCCACGCGGTGCAATGCTCGACCGGCTCGTTCAGCCAATCGAAGCTCTCGGCAACCCGCGCGGGGTGATCGATGTAGTCATAGCCGAGCTTGTCGAGCTGCCCGCGGTGGGCGATCGTCGCAATGCCGACTGCGATGCCGTGCTGCACCATCGCGTCGACCTCGGTCATGAGCATGTCGTCGTCTTCGCCGTCGTCCTCTTCTTCGCCTTCGTCAGTCTCTCCGTCTTGTGCGTCTTTAGCGACGTGGAGGTGTCGCGGGATGCTGTCGACGGCGCCAGGGTGAAGCTGCTCGATGTCGCTGCGGGTGCTTTCGGCGAAGTGGGTATCGTCATCATCCCGATAGTGCTCAAAGAGGTCGAGGTCGATCTCACCCCACGCATCCGCCTGCCACATGAAGTAGCGGCGCTCGCCGTTGAGGGTGATGCCGGTGAAGGTTCCGACGTGCAGAAAGCCGGTGTCGGTGAACCGGGTGTAGAAACGTTGCGGCTCGATGGTGGGGCGTTCTGGGGTGGTGTTCAGCTCGTTCATGCGTTCTCCAATAGCGGGTGCGCGTCGTCAAACGCCGTCAGGTGGATGATGCTCGGGGGTGCTGTGCGTGCGTTTGTGTGCACGATTCCGGATGCCCGCAGTCGGCCCTCTTGTGAACGTACCGCTCGGGCCATCCCGGCGTCCCCTCCGTCTTCGAGGGTCACGGCCTGCAGGTGGCGGGCGAAGACCCGGGCATCGTGGGCGCTGGTGCGGCGCTTTGGGGCGAGTCGGCCATCGAGCGCTGCTGCCTCGAGGATACCGCGCCACCGGGTTTTCAGGCCGGTGCTGCTGCCGAAGATTTCTGCGCCAACGACGCGGCCACCGATGCCGATGATCACGCCGCGCTGCCCTTCGAGCTGGTGGGCGTCGATAGGCGCGGAGCGGTCGAGGTGGTCGAGCATCGACGAACTGGTGGTAGCGCCGAGGGTGTTCTCGAAGCGGCCGATGCGCCGCCACACCTCGCCCTGCTGGTCGATGCCGCGCAGGTTGCCGTGGCGCACGCTGAGGGCGCTGCGGCGCCCGCTGGTCTCGTGGGTGCCTTGGGTCTCCGACGTGCGTGAGCCCCAGCGACCGTGCTCGACGCAGAGCGCTGCGACGACCCGCGCCTCGACCGGTTCAAGGAGAAGGCTGGCGGCGAGCATCCGATCCTGCCAACCGCCTTTCAGGAGATCGCCTTCGAGGGCGACGACCGGGCGGGCGGTGCTGTTGTGCAGCACGAGTTCGCCGACGACGGGGGAGCCTTCGCGTTCGGCGGTGCGGATGCTGGCGGCCTTCCAGCCGAGGCCGGTGACTCTGGGCGAGTCGACCCAGACGGGGAAGATGCTGAGGCTGCCGTGGTGGCTGCCGTGCCCCACGTGGAGTTGGGGGATTTGTCTGTTGGGGTGGCGGTTCGTGTGTCCGTTCATGTTGCCTCCGATAGTTAGCGCATTGTTGCGCAAAGTCAGAGTATGACACCCCACTGACATTTAGCGCGGATCTGCGACAATTGCATGATGGAGATCTACCGCGACTCGCACGACCGAGCCCTCACCGACTACCCGCGGCCCTCCGTCGCCGTCGATACCGCCGTGCTCACCGTGCCGCCGGGCGCTCCCCTCAGCGTGCTGCTCGTGCGCACCGGCGACGAATGGCGCCTCCCCGGCACCTTCCTGCACGAGGGGGAGAGGCTCGCGGATGCCGTGCTGCGTTCGCTGCAGACCAAGGCCGGCGTATCCGGGTTGTCGCCTCGCCAGCTCCACGTCTTCGACGACCCCGCCCGCGACAATCGCGGCTGGGTGCTCTCGGTCGCCCACCTGGACGCTGTGCCGTGGTCCCGTCTCAGCATCGACGCGGCCCTGGCGCGAGTGGTGCCGGTGACGGATGTTGGCACCCTGCCCTATGGGCACAACGAGATCCTCGACCGCGCGGTGGCGACGCTGCGCTCGAGCTATGCGTCGGCGCCCGATCCGCTCCACCTCTTGGACGGCGCCTTCACCCTCCGCCAGCTTCAGGAACTGCACGAGGCGGTCGCTGGGGAGCCGCTCATGCGCGACACGTTCCGGCGCGCGATGGAGCCGCAGCTCGCGGCGACGGGCGAGCTCGCCGCCGGCACGGTGGGGAAGCCTGCGCGTCTCTTCGGTCCCGTAGGAGCGGCACCTCAGGCTCGCGGATTGTGAGGCTCGGCTTGAACGTATAGAACAGGTAAGTTGGCTTAACGATGAAACACCGAGCTGCGGACCAAACGACCAGCCTGCTTGTAATTTTGTCGAACCCGCCAACGACGAGCGGGCTTCGCACGCTGCAACGTGTGGAGCTAGCTAGAAAGACTCTGGGTTGTGCCTCGGTAGCGACAGCCAACATTTTCTCGATCCCTACCTACCGCACAGATGGAGTCTCGGCGGTGGGCGCTAATGAGGCCGGTTGGTTAGCGGCTCGACCGGGCCTCTCCGACGCGCTTTCTGTAGCCGATGCTGTGGTTCTGGCGTATGGCTGCCAGGAGCCGTCGGGCACAGCTCGCCAGCACTTCCGTGACCAACTCTCGTGGCTGGCAGAAGAAATCGAGAATCATGGCATCAGCACTTGGATGGTCGCCGGTCGACCTCGTCACCCGTCACGTTGGCACCGCCATACCCATGCTGCCTATCCAGATCTTCCCTTTGCAGAGGCCCTCGTTCAAGTGCTCTTGCCTGTTGGAGGAGCCAAAGAGGCTTGAGGCGCGAATATGAAGCCTGCTCGTGAGCCCGTGTTTATGCGAATGCGCCCTTGGTGAGCCAGGCGAGGTCATTTGTAGCAGTCTCTGTCGAGTGATCGTGTCCGCACGCGAAGTGATTGGTTCGGATTTCCGCCGCGACCGATTCGACCTTTTCTTTGATGCTGTCCATTAGTTCTGCATTCACGGGGTCATTTGAGCTTTTGCCGTGGTCATCGAGGTTGAGAATCTGGATTCGGTCGGCAGGGGAGCCCGTTAACTCCTGATAACCGAGCGCATAAATGGAGAGTTGATCCTTAGTTACGTATTCTGCTTGGGAGTCTTCCGTCGATTTGAAATCGACAATTGCGGTCTCGCCAGTCTCAAGGGATTTGATGAGGTCGATGCGTCCGTTTACGGTGACTCCTGGCGCGACCTGCACCTCTACTTGCTTTTCTGAATGGATAGTGCGCGTCAAGTCGCTGCCGTGTCGGTCGAAGTACCGATCAATCGCTTTGACCGCTGCCGCGCGTAAATTCTCGCGCAGTGTCGGGTAGGCATAGGGCGTGTGGAGGTGTGGAGGTGTCGGTCGACTAGCTCCGCGGTTTCCGACTTGGTCGGGACATCGCCGGCTAGAGCGCGCTTGTGCATCTCGGCGAGGGCGTCGTGAAGGCCTTTCCCGTAACCCAGAGCTTCGTGGATGGGCGGGTTGAAACCATACATGAAGCGCAATTTGAACTGGTAGGGGCACTCGATCAGGTACTTGAGTTCCGAGAACGAAATTGAAACATTCGGCGTTTCAGACTTCGGTGTCGGAGGGAGTCGAGGCACGTCCGGTAAGCCTTCGTCGGAAGTCGATATCCAGGCCGACGCCGTGCAATGAAGGTAGAAGTCGGAGGCGTTTCGGTACATTGCTGAGTCACCGGGCGCGTACGTCGCAAACAGGTACTTTTGTGCGCGGGTCACAGCGACATAGAAGAGGCGAGTTTCGTCTGAAACGCCTCCTCGGTAGCGCGCCCCATTCGGCACAGCTTCGATAGGCACGATGTGGGGGATAGTCTGAGTACCCCCTGGCACTTTCATCGGGAACCGGTTCCTCCGCAAATACGGAACAAACACAGCGGGCCACTGCAGACCCTTCGACCGATGCACCGTCGAGATGACGACAGCATCCGGGGCCACATAGCCGGCATCTTCGTCCGAATCTTCGTAGACGTTCGGGGCTTGGAACGTGAGGAAGCCGACGAAGCTTTGGTATTTTGATTCCGGTTTCGAGGAGAAGTAGATCGTCTCGAAGTCTGAGATCACCTGGGAAAGCTTACCCAGTTGATACATCACGAGCTCCGCTCGAGCGGGGTCGCCCGGGATCGATGCTTCGTGTAGATCGAGTGTCTCGAGAACTTTAAGAAAGAGACGCTGGATGTTGTAAGTGCCCCAGCGGTCGCTTGCCTCAAAGTCGGCGCCGTCGTCCAGCAGCTTGACCATGGAAGCCCACCGCGACGGGTCCGGTATTAGAGCTGCGGACTCCCAAAGGTTGCGTAAGTCCTCTCCGGAAATTTCTCTTTGCATGTAGCGGAAGAGACCCGCACACGCCTGAATCTCGGGCGCGTCGAACAAACGGGCAAGCCCCTTGACAATGAATGGAATATTTCTTCGCTTGAACTCAGCGACAAGGGCATCCGCGTCCTTGACGCTTCGGAATAGAACCGCGCAATCTGCCCACGAAAGACCTCGAGCCTCAGCCCCTGGCGCGTCGACGAACGGCATGCCTCGAAGTTCAATAATGCGCTCCGCGGTCCACTCGGCTTCCTCGGCTGCATCGCTAAACTGGAGTGCGAGCATGTCGCCGCGCTCCCAGACGTGGTGTGACGCGAACTGCATCTTCTTTGGCAATCGTTCGATCGAGTCGAGCCGCTCGGCGATGGATCTACCAAGTTCGACTATTCCTTTGCTAGAGCGGAAGTTGTCGGCGAGCTCTATGGTTTGGACTTTCGTGTAGCGGTCGGCGAACGTGAGTATGTTGCTGACTTCGCTTCCACGCCATTGGTAGATCGTCTGATCATCGTCACCTACGACGCAAAGGTTAGCGCCGAAGTAGGTGAGGCGTTTCACGAGTTCCTCTTGGATCGGGTTGACGTCTTGATACTCGTCAACGATCACGAACTTTACAGTTTCTTGAATGTGGTTTCGAGGGGTGCGTTCTGCAGTGTCCAGGTCGTCACCGGTTTCGGCGCGCTTCAGGAAGGACACGGCATCGGCCATCATCGATGTGTAGTCGAAGTACTTTTTCTGCGCCAACAATTCTCTATAGGAAGCGAGGCTCGCCTGCACAGCTGCCGGCACCTCTGAGAAAGTGACGTGATCCTCCTGCAGAACGGAAAGGGCGCCCTTGTAGTAGCGGGTGTCTTTCCATCGAGAAAGTGTGCTCGTAACACCGCCTACCGTTTTCTTGCACGAAGTCAGGCCAGATCGGCTGCTCTCGCGGTCAATAAGTAGCTGCTGTGTTACGTGCGGTAAGCACGCCGTATTTGAATGTCTCGGGAACGAATGTTTGCAGGAGATTAAGGCAGTAGCCGTGCATCGTCCCCACGTACATCTCGGCGAGCCCCACGACGTCACCGAGCTCCTTGCGCACAACTGTATGTATTCGCTCTTTGAGCTCGGAAGCTGCTTTCTCCGTGAAGGTGAAAGCGATCAGGTTGGCAGGTTGTACTCCCGGCTGCCCAAGGATGTGCGCGATCCGTTGGGCGAGGACTTGAGTCTTGCCCGAACCGGCACACGCGATGAGCTGCAAGGTGTCATCGATCGCTTCGATCGCGTCGCGTTGCGCGTCGGTGTAGGACAGTCCTGTCGTGCTCACGCGTACTTCTTTCCGACTGTCTGGTACAGCTGAACGGCGCTGTCACCCGACTTGCGCGCTGCGTGGACTGCGTCTCGTACGGCCTCGTCCTGCAGGTCGAGAACTCGCATCTCTCCACCGGCGTCGGCCAATGCTTCGATTCGCAGGAAGTGTGATCCGTGAGTTTTGGCGTAGTCAGCGAGTCCCACGAGCTTCACGAGAGCGTCCTCAAGGTGGTGGCCATGCGGGTCGATGATTGATGGCCGAATCGCTCCACCGATTTCGTTGAAAACGATGAAGTCGGGATGCAACGCACGCCAGTTGCCGACCGCGTCACGATACGTCACACCGAGAGAGTCGGCTGCAGAGACGGATGGGTTGCGATACCACGCCACGCAATTGACTCTGGCTGTCTCTTTTCGAATCACCTTCTTTTCCCAATCGTTCAGGGAGGTGAGAGGGAACCATCCTTCTTCGTCGGACATGAGGTGCTTGTCAATAAGGTCGGCTGACACGATCTGGTTGCCATCCGCGTCGGCGAAGTCTTCAAGACGGTTCCGGGGGCGTCGCAGGGCCGTAAGCTGGGGAGATACTGCCAGCGCTCGGATTTCGTCGTAGACATCTCGTCGCTCGTCAGCTAGGCCGAGTACCGTGACCCGGTGGTCATCGAACCATTCGTCGACAACGTCCTTGGCTGCTTGGTCGACCTTGTCACGAACGGTCGGAACGACGGCAAGGGCTGCTGCTTTCACGTACGCAGAGCGGAGCGACGTGCCATCTTCGTCGTCTTCGTCCGGACCCGCGAGATGATCAACGTACGACTGGGCGATATCCGGCCCAAACGCTCGTTTTGCGTCTTCGAAGGCCACGGCGATAGCGCGATCGTCAGCGCGTTCGATGAAGTCCGCGTACTTCAGTTTCTTGCCACCGAACGAACCTGCAATCGTCATTCCCCGCACGGTGCGCACTTCGATCTCGGCGCTTCGTAATTGACCGTCGTAGCGAGCGGTCAGCTGGTCGAAGATGCCATGGAACTGCTTTTCCACGGACGCGATCGCCCCGGGTTTTATATGGTCGGTGCTGAGAGCCTGGGCGAGTTGAACGACCTGCTTGACCGGGCGCGCGCCTCGCTGAGGAACGGTGAGGTGCGGCAACTCGTCCCAGGCTTTCCACACTCCCTCTGGCACAGTCGGGTTCGTCTGCAACTCTCGCCCGTCGAGAAGAACTTTCTGGCCGACTCCCGGCATCGAGTCGATGATTCCGGTGAGGAACTTCGTGACGTTCCCGGCGGTGGTGCGGTCGAAGTGGGGCAGGATACAGTCGACCGAGTTGAGCATGTCGTCGCCCGGGATCCGGCGCGCGAGGGGCGTACGTACCATCCGCCCGATCAGTTGGGTGATGTGGGTATGATCCTTCGCCGGGCGGAATGAGAGCAGAACTTCGGCGCGGGGACAGTCCCAGCCAGTCGAGATGGCATCCTTCGCGATGAGGACCCTGACCTGGCTGGTCTCCTGGACGCGCTGTGGTTCGATCCAGTCGATCTCCCACGAGCCGAAGACTTTCGAGGTGTGGTCGCCCAGAACGTGGCGTACGCCGGAGGACGTAAGGTCTCCGAGCTCCTGGGCGACGATGTCGAGCCAGAGACCGACGTCATCTGTGCTTTCCGTGTTGGGAATCTGAAGAACGAGAAGTGGCTGCACCGGTTCTGTTGTCGATTCGCCAGGCAGTTTCTCCTGTTGGGCAAGGTACTTTCCCCACCGTTTCGCGGAGTCTTTCAGTTTGCGGGCAGCTCGGGTGGCGAGGTTGGTCTCTAGATTGCCGGACTCCGCTGGTATGTCGAGTCGGATCGTGTCCTTGATCAGACCGGATCGTTGTACCCGCAACGGATCCACAGTGATCGGCGGTAAAGCGGTTCGGGTGCCGATGGCTTCTGCTTCGGTCATCGCTTCGGTGAAGCGCTCTACGGTAGCGGAGATGCCCCAGACGACGGGCATGGGCAGGCCGGTCTGTTCGCCGTTTACAAGACTTCGAATGATGGTGGGCTTGTCTCTCGACGTTTTCGTGTTGAAACCGCGGTGTGCCTCGTCGAGGATGAGGTACACCGTGAGGTCGGTCTCCTCGATCGTATTCTCGAGCGTCTGCCAGATGTTGTACGCGAGGTTGTCCGGAGTCATGAACGAGGCTTGGCCGGCCTGATCCTCCGCTGTCTGCTCAGCGCCTCGAGTCAGGAGTGAAGTCTTCGACAGTCGCTGGGTGTTCAAGAAATACACCTTGCGAGGCTCAAGCAACGGAACAGCGAACGGCGGTTTTATTGTGACAAGTCGGTCGTGGGTGAGCTTGTCTGATGCTTGCATGAGCCGCATCCGGGTCTGGTCGTTGAGGTTCGGGTCGTCCGAGAACCAGATGACCACAGCGCCGGGATCCGGATCGAAGTCGAGTTCATCATTGCCATAGAAGAGCGCCTCGATTGCGGCGGCAGCCATAACCGTCTTTCCGGCACCGGTTGTCGCCGTCAACGCGAATGACGTCTCTTTGTCGTCGACGTGGTAGGACTTTCGAGCGCGAGTCAGATTGTCGAGAACCTGGATGACCGCGTCGTGCTGGTAGTCCTTGAGTTTGAATTTCAACGGGCACCTCGCATGGCGTCGATCTCAAAGTTGCGCAGGTATGCGTCGTAAAGCCGCACCGGCTCGACGCCCTCTGGAAGGCCGGCGACGACAGCCTCGAATAGCCCGTCGTCATCGGTGATAACAAACGCGATCAACGCGGTTGAACAGCTCTCGAGTCCCTTCAAGAACTCGTCGGTCGTATCGAGGTCTGCAATTACCCCATACGATTCAGCGACGTCCCAACCTTTCGGTATGGATTCAATACGGCGCCCACTCGATCCCGCTCGGAGCCAAAGGAGCGGTGCAATCTTTTCAAAGTCTCGGTTCGCCCTTAGCCGAAGCGGGGATTCATAAGTGAGGGTGAGAAATTCAACGTTCTCCGCGAACCCTTCTGACATCGGGAAAGGATCAGTGAATTTGTAGGCTCCGCTGACGAGATCGCCGCCGGATGTCTCCCCCGTAATTGCGGCTCGTATGCGAGGCTTCGTTATGTATTCGCAGATACCCCACTTTTCCCAGCTAGGATCACCGGGCCTGCCGGACGCAATGCGGAGTTGTTTCTGTTCCTCGGCGGAGACCTCGTTATTGGTCACTGAAATTGAAATACGACGACCGCTGTCTCGCCGGTTTAGTCTCATCACGGCGTGTGCCGTCGTCCCAGAGCCGGCGAAGAAATCCAGGACGGTAGCGTTGGGCTTGTTCTGGATAAAGAACTGCAAAGTGTCCTCGACTGCATAGAGCGATTTGGGGAAGGGAAATTTTCTTTCCGGAAGAAAAAGTCCGAGCATTGCCGAACCGTAATCTCTAGCCGAGTGCGAAGAAAGCGCCCAAACGGATCGCGGCCGTTGAAGCGTGGCGCCGGAGCCTGCGACGATAGCTGACCCATCCGCTCGCCGACCTTTGACCCAAAAATGCCCTTCCGCCACCTTTTTCTGAGCCCCAGAAGTCAGGTATCGGATCGTCGCTGTGCTGCGGCTTGGGTCCAAGTTGGTTACAGTAACCCACCCACCGCGAATTAGTCCTTGCAGAGTTTCCTGCCCAACCTGCCATCGCGCCTCCCTCGCACCTTTCATAGGCCACGCTGCGAAGAGGCCGGCTTTCTCGTGAGCTTCGGATCTCTCTTGGCCTAGCGGCAGGGAGGCGCCGACCTCAACAATCCGCTTCGTGTCCGGGTCTATATAGACAGGATAGAAAAGATTAGGGCGCGCAGCGCGTTCCCAACCATTGCCGTCACGATTCAACGGCGTCCAGCGCACTTCCACCTCTGGCGCTTCACTTTCGGCTGTTTCAGCACGATCAAGCATCGTACGAGTGCTGTCTGATACCGAGGCAGCCCCAAGACGGACGGTGAAAATATACTCCTCAACCCGTGAGAACTCATCAGCTCTGCGGGAGCCCATGGGATTTACAACGCTTGTAACCATCTGCATATCTGCTGCAGGAAATATCTGTTCCAAGAGAAGCCCAAGGCGAAGGTACTCCTTCTCATCAATTGTGACCACAAGCACAGAGTCGTCCGGGTTGAGAAGCTCCTTGGCAAGAACAAGGCGGCGTTCCATGAACGCCAGCCATTTTGAATGCCGGTAGAGGTCCTCTCCTTCGACGTAATCGTTGTTGTACTTCCAATCCTTTGCGCCGGTGTTGTAAGGCGGGTCGATGTAGATCGCGTCAACCTTGCCTCGGTGAGTGAATAGAAGCGTTTGGAGCGCGTGATAGTTCTCACTGTTGATGACAGTGTGGAACGGCTTGTCTCCACCCCTCTCAACTTTTCCGGTGGACACGAGACCCGGATAGATTGGGTCACGGAACTCGGCTACCACTACGAGATCCGCGACTCTGGCTGTCGTTGGCTCCAGGGCATCCGCCGCCGGATGGGGCTCGAGTGTCGCGACGCGCTCGTCTCCCTTGCCCTCTGTGCTGACCACACGCCACAATTTTGAATTCGAGAGTTTTGGTTTCTCGCCGCGCGGCGGAAGAATGTGCACCTTGTCGCCCGTTCGCACGGGCCGGCCGGGCAGCTCGACCGCTTCGGGAGTGTGCCGTTCAAAATTCAGCCCAAACGCGCGCCGTTTCGAGAGCACGTCCAGCTCACGCTGGATTTCGTCTGCGAGCCCCTCGTTCGTCGTGCGCAATTGGCGAACCAGTTCATGAATGTGGGCCACGCGTGCTCCTTCGGTCTAAACCTGTATTTATCTCAGAGTAGTGGCGAGCGTTGACGGTCACTCGCCATAGTCGGGCCCGCTCATTCGTCAGGGGTTGGGCTCGGAAGGATATCCGAGTGGGTGCTCTGTGAGTAGGCCAGGCTATCTGTCCAGTCTGGAGCAATTTCAATCGAGCCGGCTGCAGGCTGCATCACGGTGTTGCAGCAGGTGCGCAGAAAACCTCGATTTGGCGATCACTAGTTCTCACCAGTTACGCTGCCGAGCAGTTCCGATGGCTTCCCTGTCCACACGATGACAAGCCCGTCTCGTGCGCGGCTTGCTGCGACATAGAGGAGCGAACGCTCGCGCAACTTCGCATCGGCGACCTCTTCCTCGGGCAATCCCTTCAACATCCAGTGCGCCGGGATCGTGCCCTCAGACACGTCGAAAAGAATGACGTGGGAGAACTCTTGACCCTTCGATTTATGCATCGTGAGCGTGACCGGAAGCTTCGAGTGAGGTTCGCCCGAGTCACTCGAATAAACGTTGAGATCACGGTCTGCCAGTCGCGCCTTGACTGTATCGCGAGCCGGATTCGTCCGGGCGAGCACCGCTATCGAGCTCGGGACAACCCCCTCGTCTATCCAGCCGTTGATGATCATGGTGATTGTGTCGAAGGCATCTTCCTCGGTTTCTGTGCCGACCGCCACGGGAACGGGGCCACTACGTGCAGAGCGATAGCCGTGCGTTGATTCCACACCTTCTTCACTGTTTTCGTACTCGCCCCCTTTGAGCACATCGAGTGCGAATCCGAGGTTCTGTTGTGTGGTTCGGTAGTTAAGCGTGAGCCGTCGGGACCGTCCACGGATAGCGATACCGTAACGACTCAGAATTACCTGATGACCATAAATGCGTTGGTGGGTGTCTTCAGCGATGAAGAGGTCGTTGGGGCCAACCTCGCCGAGTGCACGCAGCAACTGCCAGTGCAACGGTGTGAGGTCCTGGGCCTCATCGATAAGAACGTGATCGGCAAACCTGGAGGGCTGCTGCTCTAGATAGGCGGCTGCTATCGCGGCGATCTCTGGATAGCTAAGGGTGCTTTGGTCGGTAGCGATCTGCCGGTACCGCTCGACAACTGTCCAGATGGCGGCACGTTTCTTACGGTCCAGGGAGACCCCGCGACCGGGACGTCGCACCCCGAAGTACTCATTCCTGGTAGCGCAGCGATTGGGAAGAATCACCTGAACATACTCAGCCTCAAGGAAAGACTTGTGTGTCAGTGACGAAGGTAGATCGGTGTTTGCCTCGGACACCGCCCGTTCCCACAAGTCATCACTACCCACAGTTTTTGACCGTGGATCGATTTCGTTGCCAAAAATCTTGGCTGCGCTAGTCCAGAAACTTGGGCCGGCAAGGGTCTTCACGGTCGAAGCTAGAGCGTCAATCCCGCGGACGAGAACCCCTGTGGCCCCAAATTCTGCCGCCATCGTCAGCTCAGGATCCAAGCGCTTCAGATCTCTTTCGAGTGCGCTAGAAAGCGCTTTTGTGAAGGTGGTCAACACGATGCGTGCATTGGGATCCGTGGTGGCTAGACGCCGTGTTCGATGGAGCAGCACGACAGTCTTCCCGGTCCCTGCACCTCCCGTGAGGCGGAATGCGCCGTTGTAGTCGCGTTCAGCATACGCACGTTGTTCCGGGTGTAAAAATACTCGCCAAGCACCAAAATCTCCGCCATCCAGGATGCGTCGCAGTTCCTCGTTGTTCTCCACGAGAGTGAACTGCATCTTCGACGCCGGCCGTTGGAGAGCGTCTGCAAGCATTTCTGCGTTTTGACTTTGGTCGATGCCCACGGCGTCAGCAGCCGTGACGCCTAGGTCCTCCCTGATCTTTGCGACATTGTCACCGGCCGCTAGCCCGAGGGCAGCTTCCATCTGCCAGACATTCTCAAAACGTTCGGAGATGGCAAGGATCTCGTCTTCGCTTGCGGCGTTGAAAAGCTCGTCGGCTTCTTCTTCACTGAAGCCAAGATCCGAGACGAGCTCGCTTTTGAGGAAGGAACGTTCGGCAAGGAAGGACGCCGATTCAGGCGCCCCGACCGCTTTCAGGTCGCGCGGCGGTGCAATCTTGGGTTCTTCTCGTGCCCTAATGAACTCCGCAATGCCGTTGATGGGGTTGGTGCGCAGCACGCGTGTTCTTGCGCGTTCGATTGCCTCGTCATGCTCCCAAGTGCCGGCATACACATAGAGGAGCTCCTGGCCGGGCCTGTCGATGCGATAGAGAACGGCCCTCCAGCCCTTGTCGACCCTGCCGGTTCGCGCTGTCGGATCCGCGGCACCGTGCATAGGTTTGATGCGTAGCCCTGGCGCCTCATCGTTCTCGGTGAGTTTCTCGATAAAGGCATACACCTTTGCCCGGACCATCTTGTCGAGGTTCTCACCCTTAACCTTCGTGTACTGAATTGCGGTCATAAGCTGACTTCCTGCCGTTCTAAGTTCTGACACTGCGCCAGCCGCCGCACCAGCCGCCGCACCAGCTCCGACAAGATGATGCCGATCTCAAGAGTCTTACCCGGACCCACCGCGTCAGCAATCAGAATGCGCGGACGCAAGTTTTGCGGATCAATCGCCTTGCGTACTGCCGCCTGCTGATGATCGAGGGGGGCGGCCAGCATCTGAGTGTCAACGGTTAGCCCTTGGGGGTTGAGCGGAACAGGCGACTTGCGGAGAGCCGCTTCCAACCACAGTTTCGCGTTGCGATACCTGGTGGAGTCATCGCCGACGACCGAGGCTTTAGCTGGGTCGAGAGGAACGATTGTGTCGATGTCGCTGTAGAAACCGGCCTTCGTGTCGCGCACGAGGTCAGAGAGCCCCTGCACCTTGACCATTGAGCCCGGCGCCACAGCTAACTCGCCGGCACCAGCCCCGGTGTGTGCAAGTACATCGGTCACGTCATCCCCTTACGCCCAAACATGACGGCTACGTCGATGCGGGCTTTGCCACTCTATCCAACGAATAGTCGATAAATTAGCGGCTGTGAGCGTGTTCGTCAGCCACATCGCCGCAGAGACTGGGGGCCGTGCGACCGCTCACCCTCGATGAGGGGGTAGCAACATGAGACCTCTTCACGCCAATGTCATAGGTGGGTCATAGCCTGCAAAGCTTTGCAACTTTGACCTAAACCCGAGGGACATCATGGACGAACTACTCGAGCTTCGCGAACGCGAATCTCAATGGCGGCAGCGGCTTGTCGGAACATCGCTAGTAATGGAAGCGGATGTCGACCAAGGTGAGGCGACCGAATCATTCCGATGGCTTGGCAACCGATTCCGCCACTGTGACACTCGCGAGGACCGAAAGCATGTTCTCTCGCTGTTCAGGGCGAACTTTCTCATCGGGCTGACTGCGGTCGGCGGCAGAGACTACGACGAGGGCACATTCTGGCCCTTCGTGAACGAAGCCTTCGGTGTGCGCCTGTCGCAGGGAGACACCGACCTTGTCGTCACCAGATATAAAGAAATTCTGGACTACTACGGACTCCGACGCTTTACGACGCCGATGGCTAACGTGGGCGAGATCCTGATGCACGCCGGAGTTCCCGTTGGAAGCGTTGAGGGCTTTCTTCGTTTGTTGGTCAAGCAAGATCGACGCGGCGCCGGAACCAGTGGTGCGCTGTTCGCTGCGTGGGCCCGGTCCCAGAACCGGGAGTCTGCTTCGTTGTTGGGCTTGGATGCGCCCACCTGGCGATTCCTACGTGAGGGCGGCGAGATCGCCGAAGACTTCGTTGATCGCTGCCTCGTTGCATTCGACGCCGCCATAACTGGAGGGATATCCCCCGACTCGGGGCTTGCCCGCCACATCGTGGATGAGATTGGCAGACTTGTTGAGACCGGCGCTTTGGTCTCACGACCTGGTCGCGCCACCCGCAGCAGAGAAGTGGTCTACGTTCCCACTCTCAACTGGGACGACGCCCGGCATGGGGTCGCGATTACGCTGCCTTCACTGGAAGTGCCTCTCGAAGAAACCGTGCACTGGACGCTGGCTTCAGAAGGGCGATCAGCGTCGTATACCGCGGAGCCCCCGTGGCCGGGATTGCCCGCAAAGACGATCATCCATTCACTTCGCCAGCCGACAAAAGCAGTCTCGGTGCGGGCTCGCCCCGGTGAGCAAGAGTGGGACATGACGGTAGTCGACCCGGATGATCCGCTCCTTATCTTTGACGCAGCAACGGGTGTCCTCATACCGGCTCGTAACTCGCTGCCGCGCGATCTCGTCGTGATCGGAACGCCACAATCTGGCGACAAACCCTTCAACGAACTCATTGAATTCGATGGCCCCTGCCCGGTGATCTCAGAACACCAGTCACCCTTCGGTTGGGAGTCGTGGATCTTCGCCACGGTCGACCTCAATGGCGTGAAAAAACTCCGCCGCGGTGAAGACCGCGCCCGGTTCGTTTCCACATCTACTCGACCTCAAATCGCTTACCCCGAACCCGTTCTCGGCGCGACGACGAGCGACGACTCGATCGTCTACAGTGATGTGCCCAGCGTGACGCTTCCGGCATCGGGTGGAAGCAGCGCTGGTTCCCTGCCGTGGACCATTTCGCTGACCGAAGAATCCTCTGGCCGAACGCTGTGGAGCTCCGAAGTGAGGTCGGCCAGCGACCCGCTGGAAGTCGAATTATGGCCGGAGCGACCCGCTCCACTGCTGGGTAAATACGTCATCACTGTGCGGGGTGCTCTCGGGCGCGGGCTCACTCGTCGCGTCGTGGTCGCAGAGGGCTGGGCAGCACGCCATCAGCCGCCCTTCCGGTATCTAGCGGCAGAGGGTAACGGGATGGAGCCGGCGACTGTCACGCTGTCTTGCGCGGACAAAAATAACCAGAGCTTGCAACTAGACCGAAGCACCCCGTCGGCGACCGCGACTCTCTCATCCGAAGCCAGTGAGCTTGCAATCGTTGTTCGTATTCCCCATATGAACATCGCGGTCACGCGCGGTTCTGCTTTTCCTGTGGTCACGCTGCTTCCGCAATCGCTCGACAGCGAAAGTCTCGAAGACACGCATCTCCGAGTAACCGTTCCTGCGGGCCTGTGGGCCACTCTGGGGTTGGTCTCGGCGAGAGGTGTAGAGCAAACCATCGATGCGGGCGTTACCAGTCAGCGTTCGTACGTGAACTTCAACCTTGGCCAACTCGCAGACACCGCGAGATCGGCACGATCGGGACGCCTGCAGCTAAGAATTGGCGAGAAATCAGTACCGGTGGGCAACCTTCGCCCCCGCAAGCTTGCTGACGATGTCAGGTTTGATGCGGAGAGGAGTGCTCTGGTGATCTCACCTGGCGCTCCGCAGGGGCTCACCGCGGCCATTTACCCGAAGTATTCGCCGTGGAAACTCCCGACCGTGATCTCATTTGCCGATGGCGCCGCTTCGGCAGCAATCGACCGTGCTGTCAGCCAGATGGGGCGAGCGAAGGTGCTGCTGAGGGTCGACGATCCCTGGTCGCCATCGCCGTGGCCAGAGATGCCAGATCGCACTGACCCGAACGTTTTCGACCTCACAATGCTGCCGCTCGAAGAATCTGACGAGAGCGTCGAAGGTAAGTTCTCGAGGTGGCTTGAGGGCAGCCGTGAGATGCCCTCGGGCGTCAGTGCGTTGCCGCTAGCGGCGCAGATTTTGTCGCTTCTCGGGAAGTTCGAAACCACGCGCACGTACTCATCGATCCGGTCCCAGATTTCGGGGTTGTTTGCTTCGCACCCGGCCCTCTTTCTCGACACAGCAATGCAGACGTCCTTGGAGCCGTCGGTGCTGATGCGACTCGTTGTCGATAGCGATCTCGCCGCTACCGGAAGTGAGATTCCGCCGCCGGTGCCCGGAAGCTGGCCGCTCAATTCGTTCCTTGGGCTCGTCGGCGACTACGAAGGGACGCAAGAGGCTTCCGATCCCGAGTTCATCAGCAACTTGGAGAATTTCGCGGGCCGTGACGCCTTAACCCTGTTGGACACCGGAACTGACCCACACGCAAAAATTGGGCGCTTTGATGACAACACTCCGATGCTCAGCCAGTTCCCTCTCGAACGCCTAGAGCAGATTTGGGCGGCTGCTAGTCCCATTCCCGGCCGACTTCTGCAGCAGGACACGAGAATGATCGCGGCTCGGCAACTCTTTGACGCACGCAGTTCGAGGACACTCCGCGACCTGACTAGCGGTTCGCAAGTGATCCTCAAACGGACAAAGAATGCCATCTTTGAAGTGCTCGGGTCTGGAGGGACGGATCCTATCGAGGCCCGCATCGGTGCCGACGGATGGAGAAATCTCCCGGCGCTCTCGATGGCTCTCGCGATTGTCGCGCGACTTGCAGCACGAGACCTCGGAAACACCCGCGGGCTCTACGCAGTTCTGCGCGATTACTACGCACAACTGGCCGAAGCTGCCCCCGCTTTTGTTGAACAGGATTTGGTTATTGCCGAACTCTGGATCATGAATTGGAGAAACGAATGGACTCGATAGACCCGATCGCCGTCAGCGCGAACATCGCGGAGGACTATCGGCGATACCTGTCGTCGCTCATCTCCCCTCAAGACCCTCAACTTGCCGAGGGGCTAAAGAAAGCGATCGCGGCCGCAGCAACCGAAGGCTTGACCAAAGGCCCTTACCTCGAAGTCACACCGCCTTACGCGACTGGCGCGACCGTCCGCGAACTCATCGAGGAAGGCACGTTGACCGAGCGGTTCGCACGATTCGCCTCTGATTCCTTCCCGTTGGATCGGCCTGTCTACAAACACCAAGAAACGGCCATTCGGCAGATCACAGCCGGACGAAACGCGATCGTGGCCACAGGCACCGGCTCGGGTAAAACCGAGAGCTTTCTCATCCCCATCCTCAACCACCTCCAAAAAGAAGCCAGCGACGATGCCCTCACGTCGGGAGTTAGAGCGTTGTTGCTCTACCCGATGAACGCGTTGGCAAATGACCAGCTCAAACGCCTGCGTCAGATGCTGGCCGATACGCCTGAAATCACCTTCGGGCGGTACACGGGGGAAACGCTGGAGGAAGCCAGCCAAGCCGAGAAAAAGTTTAGGGCGCAACATCCAGGCGAGCGCCGACTCCCCAACGAATTACTCAGCCGTGAAGAGATGCGCGCTAACCCGCCCCACATTTTGCTGACCAACTATGCGATGTTGGAATACCTTTTGCTCCGGCCAAAGGACATGGACCTGTTTGAGAGCGAATCCAACACGTGGAAGTTTCTCGTGGTCGACGAAGCACACGTCTACGACGGAGCAACGGGCGCCGAAGTGGCGTTCCTCATCCGTCGCCTGCGTGAACGCGTTAAAGCCGTGGATTCGTTGCAGTACATCGCGACGAGTGCCACCGTGGGCAACGACCTTGATCGTGCCGCAGACTTCGCGAAATCGTTGTTCGGAGCACCGTTCGCGGGTAACACCGACGTCGTCACCGCCACGCGGTTGCCCTGGGGAACAAACGAGGTGTGGGGCAGACTCACGACAGCCGACCTCGCCGACCGTTTCAGTGACACCGACCTCATCAATGCGGCCAAGCGGAGAGGTTCAAGCGCAACCTCACTGCACGATGCGCTCGCAGGAGAAGCGACACTCGCGGAGACAGTGCAACTGGCATCCGAGAAGCCGAGGACGCTCAAAGAAGTGCTCAATCGTATTGGGCCCGATTCGGACATTACCGCTGCCGACTTGAGAGATCTCGTATCGATGGCGGCCCGGACCATCGATGCTAACGGAGTCCCGCTCCTCTCCGCCAAATACCACCTCTTTGCCCGAGCCACAGAGGGCGCCTTCACGTGCCTCTCTCCGTCGGGCCCCCATGTAGGCCTCGCGCGACAGGAACGGTGCAGCGAGTGCGCGTGGTCGGTATTCGAGATTGCGGCATGTCAAAAGTGTGGTGGCACCTACTTCGCGGGAACTATTCAAGCCGGTGAGGGAGGCCGCCGTTATTTCGTGCCGAAGATTTCTGTTTCAGAGGCGGTCACGTGGCTGTCGATCGACGTCTCAACCGATTCGTCGGAGCAAAGCGATTTGGAAGATGAAGACGACGTTGTGCTCGACAACGATGCGGTCGGCAATGTGCAGTCAGACCGAGTCACACTGTGCGGACAATGCGGACTCATCGATCCCGCCGGCGCCTCAGCGTGCACGAACCCGGAGTGCGGCAATACGGCCATGACTCGAGTGTTGAGGGTGAACAACCCCGGTTCGGTAGTTAAAAAGTGTTTGCAGTGCGGAGCACAGGGCGAGCGAACCATCCGCCGCTTCGAGAGCGGTAACGATGCATCAGTAAGCGTACTGACAACAAGCCTTTACCAAGCGATGCCCGCAGCGTCGATCGAGGAGCAAGGCGACCGCCCCGGCGGCGGCCGCAAGCTTCTAGTTTTCAGCGACAGCCGGCAGCAAGCAGCGTATTTTGCACCATACCTAGAACGAACTTATGGCCGCTTTGCTCAACGTCGCGTACTCCACGCGGCCGTCGGGCGGGCGTTCTTCGAGGGGATACCAGCGGCCGCGTCCGACATCGCGTCGGTTACGCGAAAGCTGGCCGATGATGCCGCATTCTTTGAAGCTACCGACACTCCACTGGCCAAGCAGACCGCAACGGAAACCTGGCTCCAAACCGAACTCAACGGACTGGATGAACGCATTTCCTTGGAAGGAGTTGGTTTAGTCGCTTGGGCGATGCGTCCGCCAACCGACATGGCAGTCCTTGCCCCGCTGAGAAACCTAGGTTTCTCTGATATCGAGGCGCTGGACCTCCTTCAGGAGCTAGTTCGGACCCTGCGCACACAAGGCGCGTTGAGTGCACTGCCACAAGTGAACTTGAAAGATGAGGCGTTCGAGCCACGTCTCGGTCCAATTTACGTACGCGGGACAGGCTCAGACAGCAAAAGAAAGGTGCTCAGCTGGGAGCCAACATCCAATCGAAACAGGCGGTCAGACTACCTGCGAAAGGTCTTCGAAGCACGCGGACTCGACCTGCGCCGAGTCGATGAGATTCTGAGAGGGATCTGGCGCATGCTCGAGCGACGCGACGGCCCGCTATCGCACTGGCTCACCGTCGGTCCTACTGGTGCACTCGGCATGATCTATCAGCTCGATGTAAATGCGGTGCAAGGTGAAACGCTGACGCAGGAATCGAAACTCTTCAAATGCAGCGTCTGCACGCGGCTGGCACATCGCTCGGTGAGCGGAGTGTGTTTGGCGTACCGGTGCGGAGGAAAACTTGTGGAGTGGGAACTCCCGCCCGAGAAGCACGACGACAGCCACTACCGTGCACTTTATAGAGGGCTCAAGCCGATCCCGCTTACAGCGATGGAACACACCGCTCAGTGGTCGAGCGACAAAGCCGCCATCATTCAGCAAGATTTCATCGCTGGAAGAACGAACGTGCTGTCGTGTTCCACGACCTTTGAGCTCGGCGTCGACGTCGGAGACCTGCAGTCAGTTCTCTTGAAAAACGTTCCGCCGACGGTCTCGAACTATATCCAGCGAGCTGGTCGCGCAGGGCGCCGGTTGGACAACGCCGCGCTAGTGGTCACCTATGCGCAGCGCCGTTCTCACGACCTCACAAGCTATGCCAACCCGGCGATGATTATCGCGGGCACAGTTCGTCCTCCGGTGGTGCCTATCGATAACCCGCGAATCGCACAGCGCCATCTTTTCTCCATCGCGTTTGCCGCCTTCTTCCGCGAACAATTCCAGTCACGAGGAGAGACCTACCCTCAAGTCGAGCACTTTTTTGGTCCGGACGACTTAGGAAAGACCGCAGCATCACGGGTTAAGCCCTGGCTTAGTGCACGACCCTCCGCAGTAATTGACGCTGTTAGCCAAGTGTTGGATGCTTCGATCGCCCACGCTCCAGAGCTGAAATGGGAGAACTGGACTAAAGAGCTATTCGACCTTCTCGACTCAGTCAGCACTGACCACACAGATGAAATGGCCGTCTACGATGCGGCTGCAGAAGCAGCTTACGCAGCTAAGCAGGGAGGCTATGGCGACAGGCTAGATCGAACGAAAAAGACTCTCCAGAAAAAGGACCTCTTGGGGTTCCTCGCGAATCGAAACCTGCTGCCCAAGTACGGTTTTCCCGTTGACACAGTAGACATGAGAACTAGCGCGAGCGGCACCGACGTTGCGACGCAGCTCGACCTCTCACGCGACCTCTCTCAAGCGATCTTCGAGTACGCTCCGGGCGCGAAGCTTGTCGCCGGAGGCTACCTTTGGCAATCAGTCGGGGTAGCAAGGAAGGCGGGAAAAGAGAACGAGAGCAAGTTCTTCCGCATCTGCAAAAACTGCGACCGCTATTCAGAGTCGTTAGAAAGAGACGAAGCTCCATGTGCGGAGTGTGGCGATTCTGACGCGGGCATGCCCCATAAGTATGTAGAACCGCGCTTTGGCTTTATCGGTGAGGGAGGAAAACAGCGACCGGGCGACAGCCCCCCGAGAGTGAGCTGGCGTGGACAAACTCGCCTTGCGTCGGACGGCGTAGTGGCGGACACGTTAACAGGCAAATTCCCCGGAGGTGAAGTCGCCTCGACAACGCTCGAGCGGGCGTTCATGGTCAGACTCAACAACGGGTCCACCGACAGCGGTTTTCGCATCTGCAACTTCTGTGGTTTCGGAATGGACTCCAAGACCCCCTGGCCGACAGGTCATACGAACCCGATGAATAGCCGTCCCTGCACGGGGGGATACTCAGTGCAAGCACTGGCTCACAAGTTCCAAACAGACGTTGCCCGCTTCGAGTTCCCCTTTTCGTGGGGAGATCAGAAGGATGTGCAGAACATTGCGCGCTCAGTCATGTACGCGGTGTTGAACGGAGCGGCAAATTCGCTTCAGATCTCGCCCAATAACATCGACGCGACGATCACGCAACTGTCGTCGAAGAAAGCGACAATCAACATTGTCGATACTGTTCCCGGAGGCGCCGGCTACGCGAAGCTCATCGCCAAGTCGATCGTTGCAGTGCTGACGTCGGCACTCGATATCGTTTCTCGCTGCGAGTGTGGGCGCGAGACGAGTTGTTACATGTGTCTGCGAAGCTACTCGAATCAACGCTTCCACGACGACCTGTCGCGAGGTCTCGCGCAGGACTTCTTGGAACGCGTTCTGCTGAGTTCGCCTGGTGCCTCATCCACCCAGAACCCCGGCGCGGGGGCTGCTCCGGTAACGGCCGAGAAGCTGGACGCGTGGGACGAGGCGATCATGTGGGGCATCGATGGCATCGGTGATCTCGCGGTTCATCTTCGAAACCGAGAAGTGTCGGCTCCGATCGTCGGCACTGATCTCGGGCCGAACAATGAGTGGGTTTTGGAGCTTTCGTGGCCCGAGGAAAAGGTCTGCGTAGTTACTGACATGGACTCAGAACGGGATGCGTGGTTGGTTGAACAGGGATGGAAAACATTTAGTGCTCTAGCCGAAGACGACCTCGAACGGCTCTCACTGTCCATTGCTGATGCTCTCAACGTCTAAAGGCGGAAGCTGATGACCAAATACGCGGGAGCACAAGACGTCTATGACACTTTGGAAGCCGAGGGACTTCTTGCCTCGCAAGGACATCAAGTGTTCCCGAAAGACCTGACTCCGGGCGCTGAGTCGGTGCAGGGCGTTCTCTATTCGACGTCGCTCTTTTCCGATATGAGCGTGGCCTCGTATTACATCGAGATCTTCTACCTCAAGGGCCAGAGCTTTCAAACGAACACCCAACAGATGCACCAAGCGCGAGCGGACGACGAGAGTGTGCTCGTCGCGTTTGCTGCAGAATCGTGGTGCGCGATTCTTACCCGTGGGGATGTGGACGCAGACATCCCCGGGAACATCGCGGACCTCGTGCTCGAGGCGCTTGGTGAAGGCGAAATTGTGTGGAGTCGCCAAATTCCCGAAGCTGAGTGGTTCACCTCGCCATTCGCAAACACCGGGGACCTGCTTTCTGTGCTCGAAGGCCGGGAATTCGGCTTTAACCGACGGCCTCTCGATGACGCCGCGTGGCTAGCGAGCGCCGACCCGTACATTCACGAGTGCATTGCAGAGGACGACGGCTCCTTCGCCCTCGGGATCCTTGATGTGGTGACGAAGTCGGGAGAACCAGCGCGACTGTTGGTGGACGTGTTTGTTGAAGAGCAAATGGTCGACTACCTCACCACAGTGTTTCCCTCGTACTTTCCGATAGCTCGGCCAAACAGCACCATCGCCGACAACGGGTGGCTAATTCGAGTGTCACAAGATCACGCGAAACTTGCGACAAGCTACGACCTCGAAGACGCCGCTAACCTCATCCGCGCCGCCCTGTTTCCTGCAGAGGGCCCAGAAGAGGCCAGCTCTCAACGGGTGTATACGTATTACACGAACGACGGTGGTGAGCACGGGATCTTTGGTTGCCGGGCTGAAACCGAAGACGAAGCAGAGAAGCTCGTGCGCGCTGCGGGCCACCGTGAATACTTGCTCTTCGACAATCGAGAACTCGAAGCGCACGAAACCAGTGCCGCAGCGACCGAGAGGGTCCTTGAAAATCCCTTTCTCGGCGCACTCTGGGTGCCACTCGTCGATGCTATCGACGTCGCTACTGGCTACCTACGCCCCGGCGCATTCTGGACCCTCGACTGTTACTCGCGTGCCCACAACTACAACGCCTACGCGTCACCATTCGCGCAAGCTATTCTCGAGCATGACGGATCACTCCACATCGAAGTCAGCGGCCGAAACGACTCGAACAACCCCATTACAGGCGAGCAATACGCGGCGCTGGAATTCCTCGGATGGACCGCACCTACGCCCCTAGGATTCGGCGAGGGAGGGAGCCTTCCCAACCCATCGCGGTTGCTCGAACCCGGGTGGAACGGCCGCGGCGTCGCAGAGATCATCCTCGAAGCGCTGACAATCGTCTACGAGGTATCCGCGGCAGATATCTTCAACTTCGGTGAAGGCCTCCAAGAGTCGATCGTGAACCTCGGCACGCTCGAGCATATAGAGGGTCCGGTGTTCGGAATTCCGAACTCACGACCGAAACTGAAGCCCGAGCCCGAGCCCGAGCCCGAGCCCGAGCCCGAGCCCGAGCCCGAGCCCGAGCCGGAACCGGAACCGGCCAATTTCCCAATTGATGAGCTCAAAGTCACAAGCGCGGCTGTCCTGAATCGTCTTCGTCGCGAGCAAGAGCAACGCAAGGAAATCTGCTCAGACATCTCACTCGACAGGTATCCGCGTGGTGTTGATGGCCCCCCATCGCCCCTGTTGAGCTTGCGCCCAACGGAGTCGACAACAACGCACTTCCTCGAGGACCCGCCCACAACACAATCAAAGGACACCTAACAGTTGGTCATATTCACTTTCGTTGTGCAGGGCGTGACGGCACTAGCCATCATCTTTGCGGCATGGCAATTACTTTTTCACGGTCGGCAAATGCACCGGGAATTTGAGCAGTTATATGTCTCGCGGTATTGGGTGCTCATGGATCAACGTTCCGCTCACTTCGCGATTACAGGGCATACTCGTAAACGTGACCGCCCGGTCGTACGTGGCTATCTTCAACTGTGCGAAGACGAAATCGATCTTCGCCGGCTCGGTAGAGTGACCGATAACACTTGGGGATTCTGGGCAGGAGCGACCTTGGATCAAGTTGCAGCACCTGCTTATTCGAAGGAGCTAGCCACGCTCCGTCACGATGACTACCGACTGTTGCGTGAACTTATGCGCACCGAGGGCGCTGACCCACTTCGGAGGAACTGGTGGTGGCGCAAAACTCACGGTCTGTGAAGTTTTCGCGCTCCGACGCCGGTCATGAGGCGTTTCCCACACCCTCAACCAACGAGATGAACCGACTCAGCGTCGCCACCCCCTCCGCCGACTGCGGCAGCGAGTCGAGCAGCGCAGGGGAGTACACGAGATACGCGGCCCACTGGGCGCGGGAGATGGAGACGTTGAGACGGTTGCGGGAGAGCAGGAAGTCGAGGCCGCGGGGAACATCGTCGGCGCTGGAGGCGGCGAGGCTGACGATCGAGATGACCGCTTCTCGGCCCTGGAACTTGTCCACCGTGCCAACGACGACACGGGTATAGCCGGCAGCATCGAGACGGCCCCGGATCAACTCAACCTGAGCGTTGTACGGCGTCACCACGATGATGCCGTCCTCGTCTAGCGGCTTTGCCTTGCCTCCGGCTTCTGGAGTCCACAGTGCGCCCAGGTGCTCGCGTACCAGCTCAACCACCCGGTCGGCCTCTTCGGCGGAGAACGTGGAGTTGTCGACGTGAGCGGTCGGAACCGAGTGCAGGCCGGGGGCGAAGCCCTCGAGCATCCGACCCGCCGTTGACGCGTGCGACCGCAGCAGGCCGTCGTAGGAGAGCAGCGAGACAGGGCGCGTGACGGCCTCATCCATGCGGCGACTCTCTTCGAGGAAGTAGCCGAAGTCATCCGGAAGCACCGCCAGCTCGCCGATCACATGACCGAGCGCCGAACCATCAACCGGCGCCGGGTGGATGCCCTGGCTCACCTGGGGGAGTTGCTGCGGGTCACCCAGCAGCAGAATGCGTTTCGCGCTCGCCGCGACACCGATCGTGTTCGCGAGAGAGAACTGGCCAGCCTCGTCGATCACCAACAGGTCGAGTTGGCCGGCCTGCACCCGCTTGCGATTGGTCATGTCCCACGCGGTGCCACCGATCACGTAGCCCGACGAGTCGTGCTCGCGTGCGAAGCCCGCGTGACCATTCGCCGGCAACTCGCTGAACGGGCCATCGGCGTAATAGCCAACGCCGAACTCTCCCGGCACCGCCTTCGCGACAAGGTCTCGGTCAAGGCCCGCATCGAGAACCACAGCATCGAGAACGTTCTCGACCACCTTGTGGGACTGCGCCGTGATGCCGACCTTCCAGTGATGCTTCTCGACCAGTCGCTGAATAACGTGCGCCGCGAGATAGGTCTTGCCCGTGCCGGGAGGACCCTGCACCGCGAGGTAGCCACTCTCCCGCGACAGCAGCGAGGAGATCACGGCGCGCACACCATCATCCGCGCTCGTCATGGGCTCAAGGGCGCTGACTTCGGCGGGCGCTGTGCGCAGCAGCAGGTCAGACATCGCGTCAGCGGGCCACTCCGGTGCGGCGGCCACGACGGTCTCGCCCCACGCCTCAATCGCGGCAACGATACTGTCTGCGCGCGGCGGCGGCCCCGGGGTGATGTGCGTGGGCATTTCGTCCCAGGCGGGGATCTCATCGGGTCGCGATTCGATGACGAAGATACCGTCTTCATCCTCGGCGGGGTCAGCGAAACGAACCCCGCGGGCGAGGCGCGCGCCGGCACGGTGGCCCGGTGGTAGGTAAGGAAGAGGATCGCCGTAGACGAGAAAAACATCGCCGCCGGGGCGTGGGGCACTGCTGCCCGGCGCCCATTGACCGCGGAGATAAAGGTGCCGACGCTCGGTGCGCTGCCGCCCCTCCTTGTGCCAATCGCGATCCAGCGAGCCGCTGTCAACGACGACGATACCGCGGGTGTCTTCCCACAACTCCGACGGTTGCTCGAGGCGGTCGTAGTGCTCCCACCAAAAGCTCTTGACCTCGCGTCGGTGATAATCGATGGCGGCTGCGGCCATGCGATAGGCGCTCGCAGCGGTGTCATCGCCCGACTCTTCGGCAGTGTCGCCCAGCGCCTGCAACTGGAGATCGAGCGCGCTCGGCTCGAAGGTCTTGCCCTCGAATTCCTCATCCACCGGCTCGACCGTTACGCCCTGCACCTCGGGCAGCGCCCGCAGCCAATCGCGCAGCTTGAGCGTCGAAACGCAGTCGTACTCGTTGTAGCGGGCGATCGCATCGCGAATTTCGGTTGCGCGCTGCACGTTGCCGTTCGCGGCCGCCACACTCGACTCCACGTACTCACCGATGGAGTCTGCGGCGTTCGTCACCCCGGCGCGCTCCTCGTCACCCATGTAGAGCGGCTCTAGCTTTTTGATCGAATACGACGGCGTTCCGATGCGCAGCACGCCCCGCACGATCGGATACAGGTCAACGAGCACGCCATCGCGCAACAACTGGTCGACGACATCCTCACCCTCGCCGTGCCGCGCGGCGATGCTCAGCAGATGCGTCTTCTCATAGGCGGCGTAGTGATAAATGTGGAGCCCCGGATGCTGCTGCCGCCGCTTCGTGACGAAGTCCAGGAACGACCGCAGCGCGATCCGCTCCTCGGCATGGGAATGCGCCCACAGGCAATCGAACTCGCCCGCGGCATCGACCCAGCCGAAGAGGTAGTCGAGGCCCCAGCGCGGCGTGCCGCCGATCCCCGGCTCGGAGTACATCGGGTCGCCCTCGAAGTCGAAGAAGAGGTCGCCAGGATTGGGCGCGGGCAGGCTCGCGATCGGCCGCGGGTCAACGACGACAACAGGCGGGATGGCGTGGCTGTCGGCCGGATCGACGGTGTGCTGCAGCTTGGCCTGCAGGTGGCGCTTGGCAAAGCTGGCTTTCGGAATGGCTAAGTCGTCGGGCCGCTCGGGCGTTTCGGCCAAGGCTGTCAGGGTGCGGATGCCCGCCGCCATCAATTTCGTACGTTGCCCGACACGCAACCCCGCCACCGTAAACAGGTCGTCGGCTAGCATGGCGGGCTCCGTGCAGAACTTGCACCGGCCATCCCGCGCGTACCGCTCATCGTGCCAGTCGACCGGCGTACCTTCGGCTCGATGTTCGGCGATGATCGCGTGCAGGCGGGCCCGACGGCGCCGAAAGACGGGGGCGATATCGCTGACCTCGGCGGTCTCCGATTCGTCATTGCCGAGAATGAGTTCTACGGTGCCGTCTGCCGGAACACCGAGCTTCTGAAGTTGCTCGTGATACGCCGCCAACTGAAGCAGAGCGGTGACGCGCACATGACGCGACAGCTTCGTGTCGACTACGCGGTAGCCGCCGTCGGGCTGCTTGACGAGAAAGTCGGCGTAGCCGATGAAGGGCAGTTCGGGGTCGGCTTCATCAAAGAAGACACCTTGGAAAATGACCGGGGCACCGGCGAGCAGAGCGTCACGCGTGCGCGCGGCGTAGTCGCGGAGAACAGCGGCGTCGCGGCCCGGAGGCTTGTCGAATTCGACCATCGCATCACCGAACTCGGCGCGATAGCGATCGCACAGCCGAGCCTCATGCACGTTTCCGAGCTCGGCCGCCCGCACCAGCATCGCATCATCAGCGGGCAGCGGATCGGTTGAGAACCCCAACCGCTTATCGAGCACGCGCAGAAACCCGAACTCGCAGTTCGAGGCTTGGGTCAGATCGCTGGCGCTCGTCACGAGAGCGGTATCGGTGAGCAGGTACATGGCTCGATCAGAATATGGCCCGGGAGGGACATCGTTGTTGACCCGTGCCGGTACCGCGCAGATCGACGAGTCATCGCGGCGAGGCGTTTCACGCGCCCGACCCCGCCGAAACACCACCCCACGCCCTAGGCTTGAACCATGACGGGAATCACCGCCCCACGGTCGAAGCATTTTTCTGCGCTCGGCCCGGAGCGTGAGCCGCAATTGGCGTTCCCTTCGCGCGGTAGCTCGCTGATCGGGCCCGTCGACGCTCCCGGCCTGCATGTGATGAGCTACAACATCCGTCGGCGCCTACCCAAACTTATGCCGCGCAATCCTGATCTGTGGCGCCACCGCCAGCCGTTGATGAAGCGCCTACTCGCCGCCGAACAACCGGCACTGATTGGCGTGCAAGAAGCACTCTTCACGCAGAAAGAGTTCGTGCTCAGGGCGCTGGGCGAGCACTATCGTTCGCTCGGCCACGGTCGTGAAAAGAACACCGGCGGCGAAGGCTGCCCCATCTTTTATGATTCCCGCCGACTTCAGGTGGTCGAATGGCGGCAGTCCGCGCTCTCCGATACCCCGAACGTTGCGGGATCGGTTTCGTGGGGCAATCGCACCCCTCGCGTTGTGGTGGAAGCCATCTTCCGCGACCTCGCCACCGGCATCCACTTTCAGGCAGTGAACACTCACCTCGACCACCGTTCCCGCACCTCGCGCCTTCGCTCGGCCGAAGCGTTGAGAAACATTGTGCAGGCGACGCCGCATCCAACCATCATGACCGGCGATTTCAATACGGATGCTGACACTCACCCCTATAGTCAACTCACCGGTAACGGTCTGCTCGTCGACACCTGGCACACCGCCGAGCAGCGTCTCACTCAGGCGTGGGGAACATTCCCGAACTACGGACCGCCGAAGCGCAACCGCAAACGAATTGACTGGATTCTCGCAACGCCCGGGGTCACCGTCGAGAGCGTCGGCATCAATGTCACGCGGTATGACGGCGGCTGGCCGTCGGATCACACGCCAGTGCAAGCCGTTGTGCGTTTCGCCGCGGCAAAATAGACCAACCCGCTAGAGCATCCCTACAAACGATTTACGAGCCCGATCACGATTCACCTAATCTGGGCGAGTGAATCTGATCTTTCGTACGATCTTGCACCGCATTCTCAGCACGCGTCGATCGCCGCTCGGAGTGCGGGACGTTGGCACCATGTCGCTGCGGGTGCTGCCGACCGACATCGATGTACTGCGCCACATGAACAATGGCGTGTACTTCTCAATCATGGACATTGGCCGCATGGATCTCCTGATCCGTTCCGGTGGCTGGCAGAAGCTCAGCGCCAAGGGCTACTACCCGGTCATGGCCAACGAAACCATCAGCTTTCGCAAATCACTCAACCTGTGGAAAAAGTTCGACCTTGAAACCCGCGTTGTCGGGTATGACGCGAAAGCGGTTTACGTCGAACAGCGTTTCGTTGTCGGTGGCGAAATCTACGCCCAGGCCATGACCCGCGCCCGCTTCCTCAAGCGTTCCGGTGGCACCGTTACTGTCGCTGAACTCCTCGAAACGATCGGATGGGATGGCGAACAGCCCGTGCTTCCCGACTGGGTTCAGGAGTGGGCCGATCATGTTGCGCTGCCCGTCAGTCGTGCCGAAGCGCCCAGCATCTGGAAGTAAGCGCGGCGCACGTTTTCGTGCCGCTTTCGGTATCGTCGGGAGGCCCCGGCTTGGCTAGCGGACGGTAGCTTTGTCGAAAGCTGGCCTGACGGTGACCGTGTCATAAATGATGTGCAGCCGCGAAATGCGTCCGCTCGCATCAAGCTCCGCGATGTCGACCACCTCAAACGGCGCTGCTGCCCCGTCACGCAACACCCAGTCGAAATCAAACCAAAACGCGACGGTGGGCGTTCCTGTCGCTGTTTCGCCACGCATCACCGAACGTAGTGTGAGTTTGGCGCTCGCAGAATCGGCAAAAAGTGCCGGATAGAACTCGGCTGCGGGCAACTCTCCGTACAGCGGTGAGACCACAACGGCATCGTCGGCGAACAGTGACAGAATCTTCTCAGTGTCGGCGGCTGCTAACGCGTCTAGATAGGTGTTGACGAATTCCATAGTGCCGAGCATAGGGGCGCACTCTGGCGGGCAACAGGCCAGGCAACGGATGTGTCGCTGAGCAACTGTCGTAGCCGTAGGGCGCACCACAGCAAGCGCTTGCGGAAGTTGTCATACTTTCAACTTTGTGAGAGCGCTCTCTTGACATTCGAGAGAGCGCTCTCATAAGATCAAACCTGCAATCGTGAGAGCGCTCTCATTCCTGATGAGGGTCTCTTTCGGACACCAATAACCCTCATTCACAAGGAAGTGACCGTGAAATCTCTACGACGCACCAAGATGGTTGCAGCCGTCGCAGGCGCAGCATCCATTGCCCTCCTCGCCACCGGTTGTTCAGCAACTGACGGCGGATCAAGTGACGGGCCCATCACCCTCACCGTGACCACCTTTGGCACCATGGGACTCGACGACCTGTACGCAGCGTACGAAGCCGAAAACCCCAACATCACCATCAAGGCCACCAACATCGACACCGGTGGAAACGCCCTCACCGACTGGAAGACCAAGCAAGCGGCAGGCGCCGGTCTCCCCGACGTGCAGGCAGTTGAAGAAGGCTGGCTCGGCCAAGTCATGCAGGTCTCCGACACCTTCGTTGACCTCAGCGAATACGGCGCAGACGACATCAAGGACCGCTGGGTCGACTGGAAGCTCGCTCAGGGCACCGACGCTGACGGCCGCATCATCGGCTACGGAACAGACATCGGGCCCGAGGGCCTCTGCTACAACGGTGACCTTCTCGAGGCCGCCGGAATGCCCTCCGACCGCGAGGCTGTTGCCGAACTCTTCGGCGGAGATAGCGCAACGTGGGATGACTTCTTCCAGGTCGGCAAGGACTACAACGCAGCAACGGGCAAGGCCTTCTATGATCACTCCGGCTTTGTCTGGAACGCCATGGTCAACCAGCTCGACGAGGGCTACTACACCGCAGGTGGAGAGCTCAACGTTGAAGGTAACGCCGATCTCCAGTCGCAGTGGGAGAAGCTCGCCGATGGCGCATCGGCTGGCCTCTCGGCACAGCAGAGCGCTTGGGATTGGGGCGGGGGAAAGGCCTTCGTTGATGGCTCCTTCGCTACGTTCATGTGCCCCGGCTGGATGCTCGGTGTCGTCAAGGGACAGGTTGAAGCAGCAGGCGGAGACGCCACCAGTGGCTGGGACTTCGCAGATGTCTTCCCCGGCGGGCCGGCAAACTGGGGCGGCGCATTCCTGACCGTTCCGACCCAGTCAGAACACCCCGCTGAGGCAGCAAAGCTTGCCGCCTACCTCACCTCCGCTGAGTCCGAAGTTGCTGCCTTCCAGGCTGCAGGCGCGTTCCCCAGTGTCATCGCCGCTCAGACGGATGACGGTGTAACCGGCAGCAGCGAACTCAGCACCTTCTTCAACGATGCCCCCATCGGCACGATCCTCGGATCGCGTGCAGAAGGCGTGAAGGCTCAGTTCAAGGGCCCGAACGACGCAGTCATCCAGGAGCAGGTCTTCGGTCCCGCCACCAAGGAACTCGACTCGGGTGTTGACGGCAACACCGCGTGGAACAACGCGATTGAGGTTCTGAAGAACCTCGACCTCAACTAACCACCTAGCGGTACCTGAGGCCCCCGGTGCACCCGTAGCCCGGGGGCCTCATCTCTTGAAAGCGACTCCCCACATGACGACCATGACGAGCCCGCCCCGACCAGAAACCGGTCAGGCGCCGACACGCTCCGAGGCCAGCAAAACCAAGCTCACTCGACGGCAGCGACTCAGTCGTCTCGATGTGAAAGCATCTCCCTACCTCTATATAGCGCCGTTCTTCGTGCTCTTTGCACTCATCGGCCTCTTCCCGCTCGTCTATACCTTCGTCGTGTCTCTCAACGACTGGGACATCCTGAGCGGAGCCGGCGAATGGATCGGCTTCGAGAACTACGTCGCCGAGCTCAACGACCCATACTTCTGGAACTCGCTCTTCAACACCATGAGCATCTTCCTGCTGAGCGCCATCCCGCAGCTCGTTGCCGCCGTCTTCATCGCGGCAGTGCTCGACCAAAACCTGCGTGCCAAAACGTTCTGGCGCATGAGCATCCTCATCCCGTACATCGTTACCCCGGTCGCGGTTGCGATCATCTTCTCGAGCGCCTTCGGCGAGAAGTATGGGCTCATCAACAACATCCTGACCTCGTTCAACATCGAGCCCGTGATGTGGAAGAGCGAAGTCTTCGCGAGCCACTTCGCGATCGCCTCGATGGTCAACTGGCGCTGGACCGGCTACAACGCGCTCATCCTCCTCGCCGCCATGCAGGCGGTGCCTCGCGACATCTACGAATCGGCAGCCCTGGATGGAGCGGGCGCCGTGCGTCGCTTTTTCTCGATGACGTTGCCGAGCATCCGCCCCACCATGATTTTCGTGATCATCACCGCCACGATCGGAGGGCTGCAGATCTTCACCGAACCGAAGCTCTTCAACCCCACCAGCGCCAACCTCGGCGGTGCTCATCGGGAGTACCAAACAACCGTGCTCTACCTGTGGGACATGGCCTTCAACCGCGGAGACTTCGGCAAAGCTTCTGCGATCGCCTGGCTGCTCTTCATCATTATCGTGGCTTTCGGACTGCTCAACTTCGCGATCTCGCGCAAGATCGCCTCCACCGAAGTGAAAGTCATCTCCAAGCGTCGAGCCAAGAAACTTGCGCGATATCGCGCCACCACCGCGGCCAACCCCACTGGCGTTCCCGGGGTCACCGCTGTAGATGAGGAGAAGCGCTCATGAGCACCACGAGCCCCACACGCCCACCGGAAAGTGCTGCCTCACAGAAGCCAACGGCAGAGGCACCCCGCCGCGGTCGTGGTCGCGCCCGCGGGCTTGCCGAGCGCCCCGGGTTCCTTGTCTACGGGATCCTTCTCGCTCTGTTCCTCGGCGGCTCATACCCGCTGTGGTGGTCATACGTTGTCGGCTCAAGCGATAACACTGCCATCACCGAAACGTGGCCACCGTTGCTTCCCGGCGGCCGCTTCTGGATCAACGTCGGCGAAGTGCTATCGACCGTGCCGTTCTGGCAGTCGCTGCTGAACAGCATCATCGTGTCGAGCATCATCACGACATCGGTCGTGTTCTTCTCCACACTCGCCGGCTACGCCTTCGCGAAGCTTCGTTTCAAAGGTCGCGAGGGGCTCATGATCTTTGTGATCGCGACCCTCGCAGTGCCGACCCAGCTCGGCATCATCCCGCAGTTCATGCTCATGAAAGAACTCGGCTGGACGGGCACGCTCGGTGCCGTCGTCGTGCCCACCCTCGTGACCGCCTTCGGCGTGTTCTTCATGCGTCAATACTTGGTGGATGTCATCCCCGACGAGCTGATCGAAGCGGCCCGTGTCGACGGCGCCAACATGTTCCGCACCTTCTGGAATGTCGGCATCCCTGCAGCCCGGCCCGCGATGGCCATCCTCGGGCTCTTCACTTTCATGACGGCGTGGACCGACTACCTGTGGCCGCTGCTTGTTGCCCCGCAAAACCCCACCCTGCAAGTGGCACTCAGTCAATTGCAGAGCGCAAAGTACGTCGACTACTCAGTCGTTCTTTCGGGCGCAGTATTGGCAACGTTGCCGCTACTGATCGTCTTCGTACTCGCCGGACGGCAACTCGTCTCGGGCATCATGGCAGGAGCAGTAAAGGGCTAATGAACACTCTCAACACCACGACCTGGCCGCAGGGCTTTCTGTGGGGGTCTGCAACCGCGGCCGCCCAAATCGAGGGAGCTGCCCACGAGGGCGGCAAAGAAGATTCGATCTGGGATCACTACCCCCGCCAGCCTCTCGCGGTCGCCAACGGCGATACCCCTGAAGTTGCGGTTGACCACTACCACCGCATGAATGACGACGTGCAGCTCATGAAAGAGCTCGGTCTCGATTCCTACCGGTTCTCCACGAGCTGGGCTCGCGTTGTACCGGGCGACCGCACTCCGAATGCGGAAGGGCTCGACTTCTATAGTCGTCTCGTTGACTCGCTGCTGGAAGCAAACATCCTTCCCTGGCTCACTCTTTACCACTGGGATCTGCCTCAGGCTCTTCAAGAGAAGGGCGGATGGGCCAACCGCGACACCGCGTACCGTTTCGCTGAGTACGCCGAGGCCGTGTACACCGTGCTCGGTGATCGCGTCAGCCACTGGACCACCTTCAACGAGCCACTCTGCTCATCGCTGATTGGCTATGTCGCGGGGGAGCACGCGCCTGGACTCACCGACCCGAACCTTGGTCTCGCGGCACTTCACCACCAGCACCTCGCGCACGGTTTGGCAGCGAACCGACTGCGTGAACTTGCTACCGCACGGAGCCGAGAAATCGAGCTGGGTATCACGCTGAACCTCACCAACGCGGTGCCCAACGACCCCAGTGACCCGATCGATCGTGATGCAGCCCGCCGCATCGATGGCCTGTGGAACCGCATGTTCCTTGAGCCCCTCGTGCTTGGCGCGTACCCGACCGACGTGATCGATGATCTGCGCGAGTACAACTTCGAGCAGTACGTGCAAGAGGGCGACCTCGAGATCATCTCGGCACCGATCGACTTCTTGGGCGTGAACCATTACCACGATGACAACGTGAGCGGTCATCCCGCTCCCCGCGACGCGACGCCCGGGCTTCGACCCACCACTAAGCCCGGTCGTTCGCCATTCGTCGGCAGCGAGTTCGTGACGATGCCACCCCGCGACCTGCCCCGCACCGCCATGGATTGGGAAGTGAACCCGAGCGGTTTGCGCCACCTCCTTGTGCGATTGGGCAAGGAATACCCCACATTGCCGCCGCTCTACGTCACCGAAAACGGTGCCTCCTACGACGACACTCGCGAGGGCGATGCCATCGATGACCCGCAGCGCGCGAGCTACATCGCTCAGCACATTCAGGCCGTGGCGGATGCCATCGCCGACGGTGCTGATGTGCGCGGCTACTTCGTGTGGTCGCTCCTCGATAACTTCGAGTGGGCGTGGGGCTACAACAAGCGCTTCGGCATCGTGTACGTCGACTACGACACTCAAGAACGCATCCCGAAACAGAGCGCTAAAGAGTACGCGGCACTCATCGCGGCAACGAAAGCCGCGGTCTGATCGTTACTCTTAGAGAAACGACTAGGCAGAGAGCGGGCTCGTGGCAGGCAATGTGCGCAGCGGGGTGATGCCGACACTAGAGATGGTGGCGGCAGAAGCGGGCGTTTCCCGCGCCACCGTGTCGCGCGTGGTCAATGGTTCGCCCAAGGTGAGTCCGGATGTTGCTGCCGTCGTCCAGGCGGCAATCGAGCACCTCAACTACGTGCCCAATCGCGCTGCCCGTTCGCTCGTGAGTCGTCGCACGCAGGCAATCGCGATGGTCGTGCCGGAATCGGCAGCCAAAGTGTTCGACGACCCCTTCTTTGCTGCCGTTGTTCAGGGCGTTGCGTTGTACCTCGAAGACACCGACTACACGCTCAACATGATCATCGAATCCGGTTCGGCCTCACATAAGACCCGCCGCTACCTTTTGGGCGGCAACGTGGATGGCGCTCTCGTGGTCTCGCACCACACGGGCGACCATTCGTACGCTGAGTTGAGCCGGAGCCTTCCGGTTGTCTTCGGTGGGCGACCCCTCGGCGAGGTTGACGGCGAGAACTATTACGTCGACGTCGACAACTTTGCCGGAGCCTGTTCAGCTGTCGAGCACTTGGTGAGCTCCGGGCACACTCGACTCGCGACGATCGCAGGCCCGCAAGACATGCCTCCCGGTGTTGACCGCCTGTCGGCCTTCCACAAGACACTCGCTAAGCATGGGTTGTCGAGCGATCTCGTTGAAGTCGGCGACTTCTCTCCGCCGTCGGGTGCCGAAGCGATGCGCCGCTTGCTCGCCCGCGGCGAACCATTTGATGGGGTTTTTGCCGCCAACGACCAGATGGCAATCGGCGCCTATTCGGCCATCCGTGAAGCAGGATTGTCGGTGCCTGCCGACATCGCGGTGGTCGGCTTCGATGACGATAACTATGGGAGCACCGCGACTCCGCCGCTGACCACCGTGCGGCAGCCCTCCGTCGAGATGGGCCGGCGCATGGCCGAAAAGATTGTGGGGCTGATTGAAAATCGCCCCGTCGACGCCGTCACGACGTTGAATACCGAGCTCGTCATCCGCGATTCGGCGTAGCTTCACCGCCTTTTGCGTTCCTCTCTACTCCGGGGCGAACGACTGCACGACCTGTTCGAGCACCTCGCGGCAGGCGACGATCGACGGTCGACTGACGCTCGACTCGCGCACCGAGGTAAACACGGTGCGGCGTGGCAGTCCGGGCATGGGGCGCAGTTCGACGGTGGGGGTGCGGCTGCCCCACACGAGGCCGGGCAAGATGGCGGTCGCGTGGCCAGATTCAACGAGTCGGATGTGCGCCTGCAAGTCGGCGGTTTCGAAGCGTACATCGGGTTCGATGCCCGCTCGCCGACACTGCTGTTCTGCCCAGTGGCGGGAGGCGGTGCCGCGCGGTTCCATAACCCAGGAGCTCGAGGCGGCGTCGGCGAGGTTCATTATTCCGCTGTCGGCAGGCACGGCGAGGGAGAGTTGGTCGGCGTAGAGCGGGATCATGTCGAGGTCGGGATGTCGGGGCGCGGCATGCCCCGGATACTGTTCGGCGATCACGAGGTCGAACTCGCGGGTCCACGTTTCGAAGAGGGCGCTCTCAGGCTCTCGTTGGGTCATCTCGATGCGCAGTTGGGGGTGGTCTCTGGCAATGACGCTGAGCGCTTGAGGGATGATGCCGAGGGCTGCGGATTGGAAGACGGCGAGGCGCACGGTGCCGCGCACTTCGGTGAGGGAGGAGTGGATCTCCGCTTCCATGAGTTCGAGGCGTTCGAGCAGGGCGACGGTGTGTTCGACAAGGAGTTCGGCTTCGGGCGTGAGTTGCACGCGGCGACCCGCTTTAACGAGCAGCGGAACCCGTGCTTCCTCTTCTAAGAGGGCCAGTTGTTGAGAGACTGCGGAGGGTGTGTAGCTCAGCGCGTTAGCGACTGCGGCGATGGTGCCGCGCAGCTTGAGTTCTCGCAAAAGTCGCAGTCGGCGAACGTCGAGCATTTCTCCTCCAATAGTTAACTAATTCTAAGTGATACCGTGCGAAATCCGTCGCTTTTGCTAAAGGCCTTTCTGGCCGCACACTGAGAGTTCCAGCCCAACCCCCGTTCGGAGGCCTATTCTCGTGAGCATGTCAAAGACTGCCGACAACCTCAGTGCTTCACAGCAGCACCTCGCGGATCAGACGATCACTACCGTGCGCCGGTGGCTGGCCGAAAGTGAAGAGTATCCGGCCGACGCGAGTGCCACTCGCCTGGCCGGCGTGCTGAAGGATCCGAACGGTCTTGAGTTCACCCTCGGCTTCATTGACACCGTTGTGCGCCCCGAAGATGTGCGGGTTGCCGGTCGCAATCTCGAGCGCCTCACCCACATCATCCCGGCCTTCCTGCCGTGGTACCTCCGCTTCGCCATCCTGGTTGGCGGCGGTTTCGCTCCGCTGCTGCCATGGATCATCGTTCCGATTGCTCGCCGCGTGCTGCGCCAGATGGTCGGCCACCTCATCATCGACGCGACTCCCGCGAAGCTCGACAAGGCCCTCACGCACTTGCGCCGAGAAGGCGTCAACCTGAACCTCAACCTGCTCGGTGAAGCAGTGCTTGGTGATGACGAAGCCGATAACCGCCTCGCCGGCACCCGCGCGCTCCTTAACCGGGATGACGTCGACTACGTCTCCATCAAGGTGTCGTCTGTCGTCTCGCAGCTTTCCATGTGGGCCTTCGATGAGACCGTTGACCGTGTTGTCGACCGCCTCACCCCCCTCTACCTGCTCGCACTGCGCTCGCCGAAGAAGAAGTTCATCAACCTCGACATGGAAGAGTTCAAAGACCTCGACCTCACGATCGCGGTCTTTGAGAAGCTCCTCGACCAGCCAGAACTGCTCGAGCTCGAAGCAGGCATCGTGCTTCAGGCCTACCTGCCGGATGCCCTCACCGCGCTGCAGGAACTGACCCGCTGGTCGATGGCGCGTCGCGCTCGCGGCGGCGCCGGCATCAAGGTGCGCGTCGTTAAGGGCGCCAACCTCGCGATGGAGAACGTCGACGCCGTCACCCACCACTGGCCAATGGCTACCTGGGGAACCAAGCAAGATAGCGACACTCACTACAAGCGCGTGCTCGACTGGGCATTCACCCCCGAGCACATCGATGCTGTTCGCATTGGTGTTGCCGGGCACAACCTGTTCGATATCGCTTTCGCGTGGCACCTCGCTCAAGAGCGCGGCGTCACCGAGGGTATTGAGTTCGAAATGCTGCTCGGAATGGCTACTGGCCAGGCCGAAGCGGTCAGAAAGGATGTCGGCAGCCTGCTGCTGTACACACCCGTCGTTCAGCCGACCGAGTTCGACTCGGCCATCAGCTATCTCGTGCGTCGCCTCGAAGAGAATGCCAGCACCGAGAACTTCATGTCTGGGTTGTTCGAACTCTCCAGCAACGAACACATCTTCGTGCGTGAGCAAGACCGTTTCTTGGCTTCGCTCGCGAACCTCGACGTGCCGGCTCAGACCACCAACCGCGTTCAGGACCGCTCGACGCCTGCTGCGATCATTGGCGACCGCCCCTTCAATAACGTTCCGGATACTGACCCGGCCATCGGCGAAAACCGCACCTGGGGTCGCGCTATCTTGGCACGCAGCGGAGACTCGCAGCTCGGTGTCGACACCGTCACCGCTAGTGCTGTCAGCACGACCGAACAGATGAAGAGCATCCTCGAATCGACCACGGCTGCAGGGCGCCGCTGGGGCGCGCTGCCCGCCGCTGAGCGCGCCGCAATCTTGCACCGTGCCGGTGACGCCATCGAGAACTCCCGTGCCCGCCTCATCGAGGTCATGGCCAACGAGGCAGGAAAGACCATCGCCGAGGGCGACGTTGAAGTAAGTGAAGCGATCGACTTTGCGCACTACTACGCAGAGCGCTCCCTCGACCTTGAAAAGATCGAAGACGCCACCTTCGTTCCATCGGGGCTTATCGTCGTTACCCCGCCATGGAACTTCCCGGTCGCCATTCCTGCCGGAAGCGTGCTGTCGGCTCTCGCTGCAGGCAGCGGTGTCATCATCAAGCCCGCGAAGCTCTCGCAGCGCAGCGCGGCCGTAATGATTGAAGCGCTCTGGGAAGCCGGAGTGCCCCGCGACGTGCTCTCGTTTGTTGATCTGAAGGATCGCGAACTCGGTCGCGTCATGATTTCCGACCCCGCGGTTGACCGCGTCATTTTGACCGGTGCGTGGGAGACCGCCGCAATGTTCCGCGAGTGGCGCAATGATCTTCCGATTCTCGCGGAGACCAGTGGCAAGAACGCGATCATCGTGACGCCGAGCGCAGACCTCGACCTCGCCGTTGCTGACGTCACCAAGAGCGCCTTTGGGCACGCCGGCCAGAAGTGCTCGGCTGCCTCACTCGTGATCCTTGTCGGATCGGTCGGAACGAGCGAGCGCTTCGAGCGCCAGCTTGTGGACTCGGTACGCACGCTGCGCGTTGGCCTCCCGCAGGACCCGCTCACGACGATGGGCCCGATTGTTGAGCCCGCTCAGGGCAAACTACTCGGTGCCCTCACCACTCTCGCTGCCGGTGAGAGCTGGCTCGTGAAGCCCCGTCAGCTTGATGACGAAGGCAAGCAGTGGACCCCTGGCGTTCGCACTGGTGTTGTTTCCGGCAGCGAGTTCCACATGACCGAATACTTCGGTCCCGTGCTCGGCATCATGCGCGCCAAGAACCTCACCGAAGCAATCGAGATGCAGAATGCCGTCGACTACGGCCTGACTGCGGGCATCCACTCGCTTGATCCCACCGAGGTCGCGCGTTGGCTCGAAGAAGTTCAAGCAGGCAACGCCTATGTCAACCGCGGAATCACGGGCGCCATTGTTCGCCGCCAGCCCTTCGGTGGTTGGAAGCGTTCAGCCGTTGGCTGCCACGCCAAGGCTGGCGGGCCCAACTACCTGATGACGCTCGGACAGTGGAAGGCCGTCGAACAGCCCGCCGCTCGTGACATCCAGGTTCGCGGTCTCAGCGACCAGGTATCCGCGGTTATCAAGAAGGCGCAGTCGGGCATGGAGTTCGACGAGTTCGACCGGGTACGTCGTGCCGCCGAAAGCGACCAGCGCGCGTGGGAGACAGAATTCGGCGTCAGCCGTGACGTGTCAGACCTCGGCGTTGAACGCAACGTCTTCCGCTATCGCCCGGTTCCCGTCACCGTTCGCCTCTCCGAGGGCGAACCGATGGGCCACCTTGTGCGGATGATCGCTGGAGCCGCACGTATTGGCGCGACCATTCACATCAGCTCCGCCATCCCCTTGCCGTCGCTGCTCACCGAATCGTTTGAGTCTGCCCACACGGGAGTCTCGGTCGCTGAAGTCGTTACCGAGTCGGACGCTCGCTGGAATGCGCGTGCGGCCAATGGCGAGTTGAAGACCAGCCGGGTGCGCCTCATCGGCGGATCCGCTGTCGATCTCGCTGAAGCGGTCAAGGGAAACCCCGACGTCGCTGTGTGGTCGGGAGAAGTCACTACGTCGGGTCGCGTTGAGCTGCTGATCTTTGTGCAAGAACAGTCGCTTTCGATCACGGCTCACCGTTTTGGAAACCCCGACCTGGCCATGGCCGCGCTCGAGGTCTAAGACACTGCACTGCGCTGCATGACCCTGCGCGGGTATTCGCTACAGCGAGTCCCCGCGCAGTGTCGTATCCGTCGTTTAGCCTAAGAGAATGATTCCCTCGATCTCACTCAACGACGGCCACAGCATTCCCCAGCTCGGTCTCGGCACGTGGCCACTCAGCGACGCTGAAGTCGCCGTCGTTGTTCCTACCGCGATCGAGCTCGGCTACCGCCACATCGACACGGCCGTGAAATACGGCAACGAAGCGGGCGTGGGCGAGGGCATCCGTCGTAGCGGCATTGATCGCGACGAACTCTTTGTGACCACCAAGTTGGACGGCGAATTTCAGGGCGAAGACCGCGCGATCGAAGGTTTGCGCGGCAGTCTTGAACGGCTCGATCTCGAATACGTCGACCTGCTGCTGATCCACTGGCCGCTGCCCGACCGTGGTGAGTTCCTGTCGACCTGGCGCACGTTCGAGAAGCTTCACGCCGACGGCTTTGCTCGCTCCATCGGTGTCTCCAACTTCAAGCCGGCGCACCTTGACGTGCTGCTGGATGCCGGGGCCACCGTTCCGGCCGTCAACCAGGTTGACCTCTCACCAACCAACGCTCGCCTTACAGACCGGGCGTATCACGACTCCCGCGGAATCGTGACGGAAGCGTGGAGCCCCATCAAGGGAGTGCTCGACCAGCCGGTGCTGCTCGAAATTGCAGAAAAGCACGAGCGCTCGGCGGCTCAAATCGCACTGCGCTGGCACCTGCAGAACGGTCTCGTGGCGATCCCGAAGTCGGCCAACCCCGACAGGCTGGCCGACAACATTGCGATCTTCGACTTCGAACTCGACTCGCGCGACCTCGAAGCCATCGCGGCGATCGACATGCCGGGCTCAGGTGCTGACTCCGACGAGATCGGACACTAGCGCGCCATCCACCATGTTCACGACCCCGTGCATGCGGGGGAGATGAACAAGGTCGTGGGTGACGAGCAACGTTGAAGTGTTGCGCTCGTCGGTGAGGCGCAGGATGAGATCGATGATGCTCGCACCGCGCTCTTGATCGAGAGCGCTCGTCGGCTCATCCACGAGAAGAACTTTCGGGTCGTTCATGAGAGCCCGCGCGATGTTGATGCGTTGGCGTTGACCGCCAGACAGTTGATGCGGCCGCTTCTTCATCTGGTCGGCCAAGCCCACGGCATCCAGCAGCTCACGAGCGTGGTCGGCGACCGCCGAACGCTTGCCTCGGCTGTGCGGGGCACCGAGCTCGTTCATGACGGCAAGCTGCTCGACGGCGGTCAATGAGGGTAGCAAGTTGGACTGCTGGAACACGATACCGATGCAGTCGCGGCGCAACACTGTCGCTTCCGTCGCCGACAGTTGGGCGGCATCCACATCATCAATCAGGACGCGGCCCGAGTCGGGGCGGATGAGGGTGGCGGCAACCGCGAGCAAGCTCGACTTGCCCGAACCACTCGGACCGGTAATGCCCGTCACGGTGCCGGGGCGAGCACTGAGGGTGACGCGATCGACCGCCGTGACGCGGCCATCGCCGTCGGGGAAGGTGAGAGTGATGTTGTCGAGCGTAATCATCGGGTGCTCCCTAGGGCAGTGAGGGGGTCGGCGGTGGTGACGGAACGAAGAGCGAAGACTGCGCCGGCGAGACCGAGCACAATCATGACGACCCCGGGTAACACCGTTGTGAAGGGGTTCAGGATGAACGGCAGCGCGTTGCCCAGCAGGGCGCCGAGCAGTGCGGTGATGCCGATGCCTATCCCGACTCCGAGCAGAAGCACGATCAGTGCCTGGCCAAGCGCATCTCGCACGAGGGAAGCAGTGGATGCTCCGAGAGCTTTCAGCATCGCAATGTCGCCCTTGCGCTGCATCGTCCACACCGTGAAGAACGCTCCGATCACGAGGGCTGAGATGCCGAAGAGCATCGCAACCATCATCAACAGAGAACCGATCTCCGAACGGAATGAGCTGACAGCAGTGAGGGAGGAGAGCACCGAATTGCTGATGGTACCTGCGTCACTATTAATCGCAGCCCAGTCCGCGTCGCCCGTGACCGCAATGGCGGTGGCGTAGGCGTCAGGATCTCCCGTCGTCGCCGAGTAACCCTGCCAATCATCGAGTGTCATTTGCACGACCGGTGTGTGGCTGTACCACCAGTTGCCACTGACCTTCTCGACCGTGTAGTCGGTGCCGGCTACCGTGATGGTGTCACCGGCTGTCACGTCGAGAACGGCGGCGGCATCTTCAGAGACACCGACCTTGCCATCACCGCTCGGAGCCGTGTCATCGAAGCCAGCGACAACGCCGAAGAGGGCAACGGCAGCGCTGGATTCAGATGACTCAGCCTTCGTTTGGGAGACACCGATCGGATCCGCGGACTCGACACCCTCGGCGGCAGCCCAGGTGACTGCCTGCTTCTCGGTGATGGCAGAGTCAGAGAAGCTCGCCTCATCTGACCCCTTGCTGCTGGGGGTGCCGAAGACGAGTTGGTCGGCGGGGAGAGAAAGCACTCCAGAGACATTCTGGGAGGCAAGCCCACCAGTGAGGCCACTCAGAAATCCAACAAGCAGGGTGATGAGTGCGACGACGGTACCAATGAGCACGAATCGTCCGCGGGCGAAGCGCAGATCGCGCCAGGCAACAAACATGGGGAGTCCTTTCGGCGTCGACGAATGCGACAGTAACCAGCATCCGCTTGAGCGCGTGCGAGTGCATCGCCCAAGAGAGCGCACTTCGGCACGCTAAGGGCGGAGTCCACAATCATCCTTTCGGTGGATAGGTTGCACCGCGTCCGGCAGTAGGGTCGAATAATGAGCCACACCGCGTTGACCCCTGTCTTTGTGGGTCTGCGCACGAGCCTGCACGCGCTCTTCGTTGCGCTCGTTGCCCTTGTAGTTGTGCGCGCCCTCCTCGACGGAAACCCGCACACCGTTGTCGTGATTTCTCTCGCGGCGCTATTGCTCGCGACGTACGGTTTCGGCGGAGCTCTCGCACGACGGGCAACGGCAACCGGAGCCAACGCGCGATCGACATCGACGTACCTGTGGGCTCTCGTGTTGACGCTCGAGTGGTGCAGCCTCGTGTGGCTGAGTCAGGATGCCGCCTACCTGGTCTTCCCGCTGTTCTTCTTGTACCTCCACCTATTGCCGCGCGGGTGGCGTACCTTCGCCGTGCTCGGTTCGACGGCGCTCGCGATCGTCGCCTTAGGGCTCCACAGTGGTTGGAGCATCGGTGGAATCGTCGGCCCCCTCGTCGGGGCGGGCGTCGCGATCGTGATCGGTCTTGGCTATAAGTCTCTGGCAGCCGAGGCGGCGGAGCGAGAACTTCTCGTGAAGCAACTCCTTGAGACGCGCGACCAGCTGGCGCGAACCGAACGCGAATCCGGGGTGCTTGCGGAGCGCGCGCGGCTGGCACGGGAGATTCATGACACTGTCGCGCAGGCGCTCTCGAGCATCCAACTATTGCTGCATGCTGCGGAGCGTGCTGACCCGGATGCCGCGGGCCTCGAGCACGTGCGTCTTGCCCGAGAAACTGCCGCCACTAACTTGGCCGACACTCGCAATTTCATCCGCGAGCTTGCTCCGGCTGCGCTCGTGGAACAGGGGATTGGCGCGGCGTTGCGGCGTCTCGCAGACACTCAGTGGCAGTCGCCAGAACGCAACGTGCGGGTGCGGGTAGCGGACGCCATCGACCTACCGATGCCCGTGCAAACGGCCTTGTTGCGCATCGCGCAAGGGGCGATGGCGAACGTTGTGCAACATTCCGAGGCGACGCAGGCGACCATCTCGATTGAGCGGGATCGTTCGCACGTGCGGTTGGCGATTGCCGATAACGGTCGCGGTTTCGATCCGGCTGTGGTCGAGGATGCCTCGGCGCATGGGTTCTCGGATTCATTCGGGTTGACCGCCACGCGGGAGCGCGTCGAGCAGTTGGATGGCACACTGACAGTTGAGTCGCAGCCCGGTGCTGGCACAACGGTCATCGTCGATCTCACCGTAGAGAGCGCCGTGACTGCTGCGCTCGCGGAAAACAACCTAGACACGTCGACAACGGAGGGGCGCCCATGATCCGGGTGGCGATTGCGGACGATCATCCGGTGGTCCGTGCTGGGCTCCGGGCACTTCTGGAACACGAGGACGATCTGACGGTGGTTGGTGAGGCGGCGACTCCGGATGACGCCTTCGCTCTGGTGCAGTCGGTGAATCCGAGTGTCGTGCTCATGGATTTGCAGTTCGGGGAACGCGAGTCGGGGGCAGATGTGACGCGCCGCATCCGTGCTCTGGATGCCGCACCTTACGTTTTGGTGCTCACCAATTACGACACCGACGGTGACATTTTGGGTGCTGTGGAGGCCGGTGCGAGTGGCTACTTGTTGAAGGATGCCCCACCGCACGAGTTGATTGCGGCTGTGCGGGCAGCGGCAGCGGGGGAGAGCGCCTTGGCTCCCGTGATCGCCGGACGCTTGTTGGATCGGATGCGGGCTCCCCAAGTCAGTCTGAGCAAGCGCGAGATTGAGGTGCTGGAGCGCGTTGCCGCGGGCATGTCGAATGCGGCGATTGCGGGCGAAATGTTTGTGTCGCAGACGACGGTGAAGTCGCATCTCGTGCACATATTCTCGAAACTGAATGTTTCGTCTCGTACTGCTGCAGTATCGAAAGCGCGCGAGCTGGGGGTTCTGCGGTAGGTCGCTGCTACTTCCTGAGCGCGATGCCGATGAAGCGGAGTGCTTCATCGTCGCTAATGCCGAGCTCTGCTGCGCGGTCGGCGTACGCTTTCGCGTCAAGCTGGAGAAGGGCTGCTGCGTCGCCGGGCTGAGCTTTCACTACGGTGCCGTTGCGGCCGCGCGAGAGTAGAAAGCCGTCGGCTTCGAGCTCGCGGTAGGCACGCGCGACGGTATTCGGTGCAATGCCGAGATCACTGGCAAGCTGGCGCACGGTGGCAAGTTTGGTGCCCGCAAGAAGCTCACCGCTGGCGATTTGGGCTATCGCTTGGGCTTTGATTTGTTCGAATGGCGGAACGGATGCCGTGGTGTCGATCTCGAAAGTAACAGGACTTTCGGTCGGGGTGCGTCGCCATGATTCAGCCATGGTTGATTCTCTCATACGGGCTTGTGCTGACTGAGAAGCGGTAGCGACAGCGCCCACCTTCTTCGGCTCCGCTCGCCGGGTGGCGGAAAGCGGTCGAAGAAGGTGGGCGCGAATGACGCGTTGCGAAGACTCGTTAGGCGTCGCGACGCTTGACGAGTGCCGCGGCAGCGATCAAGAGCACAACAACCCATGCCAGCAGTACGAGGAAGCCCTGGGTGGCATCGAGCGTCCAGACTGCTTGAGCACCGGAGTCGATGGGGGCGCCTCCTCCCAAAGGATTGCTACCCACGGCGTACATTTGGCTTCCCGCAGACGAGGGCAGCAGTACGGAGAGGTTCTGAATCCAGATCGTCTGAGTGATGCTGGAGAGGATCGAGAGCACTGTCGGAACCACAAGAAGCAGTCCAAGAACAGTGGCAAGCCCGCCGGCACTGTTCCGCAGGATCGCACCGAACGTGAACGCCAGCAGGGCGATGAGTGTCAGATAGCCGGCACCGCCGAGGAGGGCGCGTACAACTTCACCATCCAGAAGCTGTCCTTCGATGCCTTTGCTCGCGAGTATGGGCATGGTGACGAGTGCTGTTGCGACGATTGAGACGAGGCTCACGATGAACGTGGCGACGGCCAGAACCAGGGCCTTCGCAAACAGCGCGGGCAAGCGTCGTGGCACGGCGGTGAAGGTGGAACGGATCATGCCGGTCGTGTACTCGCCACTGATGATGAGCACTCCGAGCACAGCAGCAACGAGTTGGGTGAAGTTCACACCGAGCGTCGCGACCATGACGGTGAAGGACTTCTGTGATTCTGCATCCACGGCTTGCTCTGCCATCGGGTCGAGGGTTGCCGACATGAGCAAGCCAAAACCGACGGTGAGCAGTACGAAGATCACAAACGACCACTGGGTTGAACGCAGGGTGCGCAGCTTGATCCATTCGGAGCGTACGACGCGGGCGAAGTTCAAATGTGTTGAGTCGTGACGCGCTGACGTGCGGGAAGCCTCAAGGGTGGTGTTTGTCATCGGGAAACCTCCGAGTGGTATTCGACGTCGTCTTGCGTGAGCTCTAGGTAGGCATCCTCGAGCGAGGCGGAGAGTGGAGTGAGTTCGTGAAGCACGATTCCTGCCTGTGCGGCGGCGGTACCGATTTCAGCGGATGCCAGCCCGGCAACATTGAGAAGGTCGCCTTCGACGGCGGTGATCGTGACATCGCTGCGCGAAAGTCGATTGGCGAGTTCAGCAGCCTGCGGGGTGCGAACTCGCACGGCGGTTCCTGAAGCGATCGCCAGAATTTCGCTCACGGGGGCATCCGCGATGATGCGGCCACGCCCGAGCACGATGAGGTGGTCTGCGGTTTGAGCCATCTCGCTCATGAGATGGGAGGAGAGGAAGATCGTGCGACCCTCTGAGGCGAGCTGTCGGGTGAGCTTGCGCACCCACATCACGCCCTCAGGGTCGAGGCCGTTGACCGGCTCATCAAGAATGAGGGTTTGCGGGTCACCGAGGAGGGCGGCAGCAATTCCGAGGCGCTGCCCCATGCCGAGCGAGAATCCTCCGACGCGCTTCTTCGCGACCGACTCGAGGCCGGTCATCGCGATCACTTCGTTGACGCGTGCTTTGCCGATGCCGTGGGTTGCAGCCATCGCGAGAAGGTGGTTGTAGGCAGTGCGCCCGGTGTGAATTGCTTTAGCGTCGAGCAGAGCCCCCACTTCGTGCATCGGGTTGCCGTGCTTGGCATACTTCTTGCCGTTGACGGTCACCGATCCAGAATCGGGGCGGTCAAGGCCGACGATGGTGCGCATGGTCGTTGACTTGCCGGCACCGTTCGGGCCCAGAAAGCCGGTGACGAGACCGGGACGGATTGTCGCAGTGATGTTATCCACGGCGGTTTTGGCGCCGTACCTCTTCGTTAATCCTTGAATTTCAATCATATTTAGAGTCTAGAAGCTGCAGTGGTGGGTCGCGTCCCCCTCAAGGATGATGTTGTGCGTTTGGGGGTAGTCCTCGGGAACTAGCGGATGAGTGTTGTTGCGTGCTGGCTCTTCACTGTGGAGCAATCGCAAGAGACTTGCCCATGCGGTAGTTCGTCAACTGCACACCCTTCATGACGGGGTACTGTTCCGCTTCAACCGAGAATCCGTGAGCTTCGAAGAATGGGCGAGCGGTGAGGCTGACATTTGCCGTCAATCGCTCGGTCGCGCTCGTGCGGGCAACGTTTTCGTTGTGCGTGAGGAGTGCGGATGCCACTCCGCGGCGAGCATACTGCGGCGAGACGAACATCATGTCGATGTAGCCGTTCGCGTCAACATCCGAAAAGCCTGCGATCTCACCACCAACGACAGCCACAATGCTGTTGCGGGCGGTCATCGCCTGATGCCAGACCGAGACATCGCGCTCGTCGGCGCGAGCCCACGCCCTGATCTGCTCAGGCGAGTAGTCAGCGGACGCGGTGACCGTGATCGCGGCCACGAACACGGCGAGGGTTTCGGCGGCGTCCGCTGGCCGATAGGCGCGAACGTGGATAGCAGGAAGGGCGACTGTGGTGGGCATCGGCTCTATTGTGTCGCGGCTGCGATGGAAGATTGCGACTGGGCAGGCCGTAGTGTTGGCCTATGTCAGCCACCGCCTCCAGTCTCACCGCCGCACTCGCCACCATCACTGAGCACTGGCAGCCGCATCGTGTCGCCAGCGTCAACGATCACGATGTGAAAATCGTGAAGCTGCAGGGCGAGTTTGTGTGGCACAGCCACCCCGAAACAGATGAGCTGTTCTTGGTGGTGGAGGGAGAGCTCACGATCCAACTACGGGATCGTGACGTTGTGCTCGGCCCCAACGAACTATTTGTGATCCCCCAGGGCGTTGAGCATTGCCCCAAGGCGGAGCACGAGGTATCCGCGGTCATCATCGAACTCGGCGGAACCGTGAACACGGGTGATGCCGGGGGTGACCGCACCTCGCCTCTGCGCGAACTGAGCTAGCTGCCTCCACGCTCGACATTTCCCCGATGCAGTCACCGTAATCTGAACGCACGGTTTGCTGGGAGTATTGATCCCATGACCGCCACTGCCACTCCAGCTCGCCTTCGCGCGGCCGCTATTGCGACTTTCGTCGTCTTTGGAATCAATGGCTTGGTGTTTGCCAGCTGGGCGGCCCGCATCCCCGCAGTCACCGAGACTCTCAACCTCACGCCGGGCCAGATGGGCGGATTGCTGTTGTGCCTCGCGCTGGGTTCTCTCATCGCGCTCCCGACTGCGGGCTACATCACCGAACGAATCGGCGCCGCCAACACGGTGCGAGTCGCGGGTCTGCTCGCAGCCCTCGCCGGTGTGGGAATCGCGCTCTCGCTTTCCGCCGCCACCACTTTCGGCACCGCCGTGTCACTTTTCGTATTCGGCATCGGAATTGGGCTCTGGGATGTCGCCATCAATATTGAGGGCGCCGACGTCGAGCACAAGCTGGGGCGCACCATCATGCCGCAATTGCATGCTGCCTTCAGCGGGGGAGCGTTTCTCGGCGCGATCATTGGAGCCGGCCTTGCCAATCTCGGCGTTGGGCTGCCGGCGCATCTCTTCGTCATCGCCGTCGTTGTAGCGGTGGCGACGCAATGGCTTCCGCGATACTTTGTGCCGCGCATCCCGGAGTCATCGCAGCCCAAGGAAGATGAGGCCCCGCCGAAGGCGCGCAGCGCCTGGAACGACCGTCGCACCCTGCTGATTGGTGTCGTGGTGCTTGGCGCTACCCTCACAGAGGGCGCCGGAAACGACTGGATCGCCAAGGCAGCTGTAGACGGACTCGAGGTGACCGAAGCCAACGGCGCATTCATGTTCGCAACCTTCGTCTTGGCGATGACCGGCATGCGCTTTTTTGGCGGCCGGGCGATTGACGCTTTCGGTCGTGTGCCGGTCTTGCGGGGCAGCATGGCCGCTGCCGCAATCGGTCTTAGTATTTTCGTGTGTGCGCCCACGCTATGGCTCGCCCTGATCGGGGTAGCACTCTGGGGAGTCGGAGCCGCGCTCGCTTTCCCGATGGGGATGTCGGCAGCCGCTGACGACCCCAAGCATGCTGCGGCCAGAGTGTCTGTCGTCGCTACTATCGGCTACGTCGCATTCCTTGCCGGGCCGCCACTGCTGGGGTTCCTCGGCGACGCCGTTGGAATCAGATTCGCACTCCTCGCCATTGGTGCGCCGATTCTGGTGGCACTCGTGCTGGCCGGTGCGGCGAAACCGTTGCGCAACCGCTAGCCGTCGGCCCGCTCGAGCGGGCTAAACCTTCTCGTCGACGATGCCCACGAAGCGACTGCCGATGCCGTCAATCTCCGAACGATAAACGCCCTCGGCCGGTTCAGGAAGCTCGGTCGGAGAGTGCCAGTCGCACGTCAGATAAGTGAACGCAGGCCACCACTTCTTCGGCCGGGCAGCCTCGGTGAAACCGCAGACAGTGCAGGTCAACTGCATCCACACGGGGCGTTTGCCGGTGCGGTTGGCGCGCGACTGAACCAACCATGCTGGCGGGTTGGCTTCTAGTTCTTCGAACTCGGCATCCGACATGCGCGACGGAATGCCGTGCCTCGTAGCCATCTCCAGAGGGATGTCGAGGCGAAGCGCAGCTTCCCGTTTCGTAATCATGGTTCTACGGTACGCGACGCGAGCGGCACCGGCCGCTCAAGCGAGCTAGCTGATGTAGATCTTGCGCAGCGTTTCGGTGACCGTCCAGGTGGTCTGCATGCCCTCGGTGAGCCGCACAACATCGCCGGGCCCCACAGCGATCGTGCGATCATCCGCCGCGAAATGGATGCTGGCACGCCCGCTTATGACAACAAACACTTCATCGGCTTCGGTGTCTGTTGCGGTGCCGACGGTCATCTCCCAGACGCCGATTTCGGTGTCGCCGAGGGTGTCGAGCACGGCGTACCCCGCGGTGGGAGTGCCTTCCACCACCGCGTCAGGCTCAAGTACGTCATGCGGAACGGGTACTGCGCTCGCCGCATAGGGCATGCCGGGGGTGAAGAGCGGTGCGGGTTCGGTCATGGGCTCAGCCTATGAGACTGGGCTGCAGATCGCGCAGGGTGCGGCGGTGGGTCATCCGTGTCACTCCGATCGCAGCCAGAATGAAGGCACCTCCTAGCCACGCGCCGAGCACGAGAGCGTCGGTTCCGACTCGGGCAAGGTCGCCGCCGTACATGAGCTGGCGCATGGCATCCACGACGTATCCCATCGGCAGAATGTGGTGAAGCACGGCCAGCGGTGCTGGCAAGGTTTGCCACGGGAAGGTGCCGCCCGCGGTGACGAGTTGCAGCACCATGAGCACGAGTCCCAAGAATTGCCCCACAGAACCAAACCAAATGTTGAGCGCGAGAATGATTGCGGCATAGGTGAAGCTTGCGGCGACCATCACCCCGAGCGTGCCGACGGGGTGGGTGAAGCTGAAGCCGAGCGCAATCGCGAGCACCCCGAACAGTGCCACCATTTGAAGCGCGCCCAACATGGCGGGGGTGAGCCAGCCGGCGAGCGTGACTCGGATCGGTGATCGAAGGGCGGTCACGGCACGCTTCGAGACGGGTTTCACGATGAGGAAGAGCGCGTAGATTCCGATCCACCCGGCCAGTGCGGTGAAGAACGGGGCGAGCCCGGCACCATAATTGCCGGCGGTGGTCACGGCGCTTGTTTCGACAGCGACAGGGTCGGCGATAGCGGTGGCCTGCTGATCGCGAAGAGCCGCGCTTGAATCGGGCAGCGCTTCCACTCCGCTCGCGAGCCCATCGCGCAATTCGGCGGTGCCGTCGGCGAGAGTGCCGAGACCACCCTCCAGGGTGTTCACCCCAGCGCTGAGCTGTGATGCTCCGGATGTTGCGGAGCCGGTCGCCGTGGCAATCTGCTGCGCCCCCGATGCCAGCTCGGCTGCGCTACTCGCGAGAGTGTGTGCGCCAGCGGCGAGTTGATCGACTTGAGACACCGCGGACTGCACGGTGCCGTTGCCCGCCGCAATGCGATCGCTGAGCGGGTCGAGCGCGGCGAGCACTTCGTCGATCTGGGTGGCGTCGAGGCCCTGGTCGGTGAGTGCCGTCACGAGGTCGGCGCGAGCGGTAGGCAGAGCATCCGCAATGTCTTGCGCGGCAGCGCCCGCGCGATCGGCGTAACCGGCAAGCACGGTGTTGCCCGAGGCGACCTGTGCCGCGCCAGCGGAGAGCTGGTCGGCTCCGCTCGCGAGACGGGTTGTTGCGCTGCTGAGCTCGGTCATTCCCGAGGCCAGAGTGCTTGCGCCATCCGACAATTTATCGGCACCAGTGACGGCGTCGCGGGAGCCGTCGAGAAGCTGGGAGGCGCCATCGGTGGCGTCAGAAAGCTCCGAGCGGATGTCAGAGATCGCGGTCAGCAGAGTGCCGGCTGCTTCTTCTCCCACAAGTTCCGCTACCGAGCGCCGAATCTGTTCGACGGCTTGCTTGCCGATCGTGGACGCGAGGTAGTTGTTGGCGTCATTGGTTTCGAGGTCGATCTCGGCCTGGTGGGGGTCGGTGCCGGCGATGGAGCTGAGGGCGTCCGAGAAGTCGTGGGGGATCGTGACGGTGAAGTCGACTTCGCCCTCGGCGAGAGCTGTTTCGGCGTCGCCGGGGGAGAGCACGTGCCACTCAAAGTCGTTGCCCTCGAGTAGGTCGGTCGCGACTAGCTGTCCGTAGTTCACGGCTTCGGTATCTCCGTCGGCGGGAACCCCATCGTCGGTGACAACGAGCCCAACCGGCACTTCAGCAAAGCTGCCGTAGGGATCTTGATTGGCCCATAGGTAGACGCCGCCATAGAGCACGGGCACAAGCATGAGCGCGAGCAAAGCCAGCATCGCCATACGTGAAGAAGTGAGTCGCCGCAGTTCAGCGGCGATCATTGCGGGAACTTTCATGCGTTGTCTACTCCTCCACCGCTCTGAGCCCAGGCGGCGGTACGTTCATCAAGAGCACCGAGACTGTAGCGCAGCGATGCTTCGGCAGCTTCTGCGCGCTCAATCACCGCGGCGTGCGTAATCGCCCATTCGGATGCGCGACCGGCTACCGCCAGCACAGCAAAGCCTCGTTCGGCAAACTCACCGCAGAGCTGCCACCAATCGAGAGGCTGCCCGCCATGACGATCGGGCGCGGTCACGACAAGGCCGGCAACATCGGGCCGCAGCGCCGCGAGTTCGCACAGCACACGCAATCGAGTCGTGGGCTCAATGTCGGCGATCGCGGTCGAGGCAAGAGAGCGAAATCCGACCTCGTCGAGCCAGCGTCGGGCGGCGAGTGGGTCGGCGCGACGGCCAGCGAACATGAGCTCTTCGGCGACGACACCGACGAGCGGAACTCCGGCATCCGGGTCAGAAACGCCGGGAGCATCAACGAGGGCGATGCTGTGACGGAGAGCCCGGGCATCCGCTCGGCCGTCGATAGTAACGGTGCCAGTATCGGGGCGCATGCGACCGGAAGCAATAAGCCCAAGCACGGTCGGGCGCTGTTCGGTTTCGGCAACGGCAAGGCTCGCGCTGCCGCTGATAAAGGTCGCGGATGTTGCGGGCAAGTCTTCAGCGTCGTGACCCTTCGTCACGCCACTCAGGTCAACCCGCATCAGTGTTCGCCCCCGCTAGAAGGGGCGCCGAGAATCTCCGGATGCGCCTCAAGCAGAGCAACGGTCTCGCGCCACGACAGCCCAGCCATGCTGAGGGTTGTGCGCACCGCGAGAGACCGGGCTTCGGGCAAAGACGCATCGACGCGAGTGATCGCTGCGCGCGCGGCCTCTTCAACGAGTCGAGCGAGGGTCGCAACATCCACATCGGTGCGAAGGGTGTCGGCATTCTGGCCGCGCTGCAGTATTGCTGCGACGGCGGCACGGAGTGGGGCGAGCGCTGTGCCGGTGGACGCGACATGGGCGTCATCGAGAGCAATGGATGCCGCGACTTGAACGTGGGCGGCTTCTTGCCACAGCAGCGAGGTGAGTCGGGCGAGCGCGAGAGGGGCGTCGGTGTCGGTGACGGTGAGCGCGATCCGGTTGAAGCGTTCGGCGCCGACGTCGATGATTTCGCTAATGAGAGCGTTGCGGTCGGCGAAGTGGCCGTAGAGGGCACGACGGGAGAGCCCGGCGTTGCGCGCGATCGTATCGATCGAGGCTTGGGGGTCGTTGGCGATGGCGGCGGTGGCAGCGGTGAGGATGCCTGCGCGGTTATCGACTGCGTCCTGTCGCGGGCGACGGGGAGCGGAAGTGGTCATTCCGCCACTGTAATAACTTGCACAGTGCTGTGCAAGTTATTACAGGTGACTGTCAGGTGAGGCTGCGCGAACGCTTCGCTAGGAGTCGAAACCGAGCCCCAGAGCATCCAATGTTTTGAGGATCACATTGCGGCGACCCTGATTGTGATCCGCACGATTCAGCGACCATCGCGTGGCCTGGATACCCATCGACGCAATCGGCTCGGGCGGGAATGGCAGCGGCAACTTCTTCACCATCTCCAACTCAGTGCGTTCAGTCGTCAGGCCGTCGAGCTTGTCGAGCATGACCTGCGCAGCGAACCGAGTAGCACCAACGCCCAATCCCGTAAAGCCAGCCGAGTACGCGACGCGACCATTGCGCGCAGTGCCGAAGAACGCACTGAACTGGGTCGACGCATCAATAGCGCCCGCCCAACGGTGGCTGAACTTCAGGCCCTCAAGCTGCGGGAAGGTCGTGAAGAAGTGACTCGCGAGCCGCTCAAAACTCTCTGGCCGGTTCTCGTACTCTTCGCGAACCTTACGGCCATAGTGGTAAATCGCGTCATATCCCCCAAAGAGAATACGGTTGTCGGCACTGAGGCGGTAGTAGTGAAACTGGTTCGCCATATCGGCAAGACCCTGACGGTTCGACCAGCCAATAGAGGCGAGTTGTGCGGGGCTCAAGGGCTCCGTCATGAGCACATAGTCGTACACGGGGATCGTGTGCAGGCGCGTACGCTTCAGCAACGACGGGAAGGCGTTGGTCGCGAGCGCAACCCTGGCGGCCCGAACGCGACCATTGCGACTGTGCACGATCGCGGCATCCGTGGGGCCACCGGATGTCTCGACCTCACGCACCGGCGAGTGCTCAAAGATCTCGACCCCGAGTTCGCTCGCGACCCGGGCCAACTCCCGAACAAGTTTCGCGGGGTGAATGATCGCGTTGATGCGCTTGTTCCACACGGCGGCGAGGTAGGTGGGCGAATTCACTTCGGCGCGAACGGCGGCTTCGTCAAGGAAGACGGTGTCGTCGTCGGTCTCTGCTTCTTTTAGCCACTCAATTTCGTGCTCTTCGATAGCGAGATCGAGAGAGCCGGTGCGCTCGAAGTCACAATCGAGGTTCAGCGTTTTGACGGTCGCCTCAATCTCATCGAGGTTCTGCAGGCCGAGGCGATCGAGTTGCTCGTACTCCTTCGGCCAACGGCTGAGCCCGTTCTCTTCACCGTGGGTGAGGCTCGCTTCACAGAATCCACCGTTGCGGCCGGATGCTGCCCAGCCGAGTTCGCGGGCTTCAAGCAGCACGACGCGGGCATCGGGGTTGCGCTGTTTGGCGAGCACTGCGGTCCACAGCCCGAGGTAGCCACCACCGACGATCGCGAGGTCGGCGGTCACGTCGCCTTGTAGCGCACTGAAGGTGTGAGCATCGGTGACGTCGTCGATCCAGAATGGCTTGTGAATTGATCCCTCAAGGGAGTGACTGATCACGGATGCCGCTGGAACGTTTCTTTCGAACACTACTTTGCCCATGGGGCACTTTCCTCTCTCGCCGGGGTGGCGAGCTTTATGGTTGGGCGGGCGCGCGGTACACGCGCTCGCCTTCGACGAAGGTTTGCTCGGTGCGGGTGCGGCCGATGTCGGCTGCTGCTCCTGCGAAGGGGTTGCGATCGAGAACGACGAGGTCGGCGAGCTTGCCGACCTCGATGGTGCCCGTCTCATCCAGGTGGTTGGTGAAGGCGGAACCTGCTGTGTAGGCGGTCATCGCGGTGAGCAGGTCGAGGCTTTGCTCCGGCAAGAAGGCGTCGTATTCGCCCTCTTCGTGACCGGGAGCGGCAATGCGGTTGACGGCGGCGTGAATGGCGGCCATGGGGTCAGGAGTCGACACCGACCAGTCGCTTCCTGACGCCAGATGGGTTCCGGCTCGGTGCAGGTCTCCCCACGGGTACTGCCACGAGCTGCGGGGGTCTCCCAAGAAGGGCAGAGTGAGGTCGACCATTTGCGGCTCGAGAACGGCCCAGTACGACTGCAGGTTGGCGGTCACACCCAACTCAGCGAAGCGGTGAATGTCATCCGGATGCACGACCTGCAGGTGCGCAATGTGGTGACGGTTGTCGTTGGGGCCGTTGATCGCTCGCGCTGCTTCCACTGCGTCGAGACACTCGCGCACGGCACGGTCGCCGATCGCGTGAAAGTGCACTTGGAAGCCGAGCGCATCCAGTTCGGTGACGTTCGAGATGAGTTGCGCAGCATCGACAAAAGAGATGCCCGAATTATCGGTATGGTGACCGCAACCGTCGAGGTACGGTTCCAACATCGCGGCGGTGAAGTTCTCGGCGACTCCGTCTTGCATCACTTTGACGCTCGTGGCGGCGAAGCGCCCGGCCGCGTTCTTGTCGCGGCGCATCACGAGTTCAGGGATCTGCTCCGGGCCGCGGGTGCGATCCCACCACAGGGCTCCGACGACTCTCGCGGTGAGTTCCCCTGACTGCGCTGCCGCCATGTAGGTGGGGGTAGCGTCGCCAGCATCTCCATAGCCACCCAGAATGGCGTCTTGCCAGGCGGTGATTCCGAGGGAGTGCAAATACTTTTGGCCGATGAGCAGCGCGCGAGCATAATCTTCGGGCGATGTTTCGGGCAGCAGTGTGTTCACGAGAGACATGGCGCCTTCGTGCAAGGTGCCGGTCGGGTTGCCGTCGGCGTCGCGCTCGATACGGCCGTCGGCGGGATCGGGGGTGTCCGCGGTGATGCCGGCAAGCTCGAGTGCTCGAGAATTCACCCAGGCGCCGTGGCCGTCGCGGTTGGGGATGAACGCGGGGCGGTCAGTAACAGCCAGATCAAGGTCGGATGCCGTTGGCGTGCCACCGGGGAAGGCCGCCATGTTCCAGCCACCGCCCAATATCCACTCGAGCTCAGGGTTTGCCGCGGCATAGTTCGACAGCCGGGCCACATACTCATCGCGCGTCGAGTCTTCGGAGAGATCACAGCGGATGAGGTCGAGCCCGCCCCACACGGCGTGCACGTGGGCATCCTGAAATCCGGGGATGAGCAGCTTGCCGTCGAGGTCGATCACTTCGGTGTCTGGCCCGACGAGTTCGTTCACCGCGGCGTCGCTGGAAGCATCGCTACCGACGGCAACGATTCGACCGTCAGTGACGGCGACACTGCCGTGGGTTGGTTCGCTTCCGGTGGCGGTGAACACAGCGCCGCCGGTGAAGACGAGGTCAGCAAACGTCATAGTTCAGGAGCTTTCTGGTTCGTTCGTTCGAGGGAGGCTAGCGGGAGTCGATCGGAGCTGCGGGCGGTTTAGCCGCCGCCAACGGTCTTAGCGATGTCGGTGGCGGAGTCGCCTGCGCGACGCAAGACGTAGGCCACGAGGCCGAGCGCAACAAGCGTGAGCAGCAACATGATCGTTGACACTGCTGCAATCTCGGGCCGCAAACCGGTGCGCACAGCGCTGAGTACATACACGGGCCAGGGCGTTGTGCCAGAGACCTGAACGAATGCGGAAACGATGGTGTTGTCGAGGCTGAGAGTAAACGAGAGCAGTCCCCCAGCGAGAACAGCAGGCATCACGAGAGGAAGGGTGATCTGCGTAAAGCGCTTGAAGGGCGGAGCATAGAGATCAGCGGCGGCCTCTTCCAGACTCTCATCAATGCCGACCAGGCGCGAGCGCACGATATACGCCACGACGGCGGTGGAAAAGAGGGAGTGGCCAACCACGAGTCGAACGATGCCGTTGTCGAAGATGCTGAGACCCAGGTCTTGGCCAAGAAAGACCATCCAGGGCAAGAGCGAGACGGCATCCACAATCTCGGGAGTAACCGTGACGAGCACGAGAAGTAGCAAGAATGGCGCAGCCCATTTGCCGGCGCGACGCGCAAGCGCAACGCCCGCCGTCGTGCCGAGAGCGGTCGCGATAATGGCGGCAATGAAGCCCGTCTGAATGGAGACCAGCACGGCATCCGAAATCGCAGGCTTCGTGACAATGGCCCCGAAGGAGCCGAAACCGAACTCGTTCCACGCGACGAGCAGGCGCCCCTCGTTGAACGAGTAGATGATGATGACAGCGATCGGCGCGAATAAGAACGCAAAGACGATTACTGCCCATACTTTGAGTGAAATGTCGGTGAGGGCTAGTCGCTTCATGACTTGTCTCCCAACACGAGGCGCTGACTGGCGCGCAAGGGCCACGTCGCCAGCCACGATACGAGCGCGGCGATGGCGACAGTCGTCAGAATCGTCAGCACCAGCACAACAGCCATCGCCGAACCGAGTGCCCAGTTCTGTGCGGTCTGAAACTGGTTGGCAACCATCTGGCCGGCCATGTTTCCCTTGGCGCCACCCAGCACGGTGGCCGTGATGTAGTCGCCCATGAGGGGGATGTAGACGAGCAGGATGCCCACAACGATGCCGGGCTTCGCGAGCGGCAACGTTACATTGAACAGGGTTGACCAGCGGCCAGCACCCAGATCTTTGCTCGCCTCCCGCATGGGCAGCGCCACGCGGTCAAAAGCCACGAACATGGGCAAGATCATGAGCGGGAGATAGTTGTAGACAACACCGATCAGCACCGCGGTGCGAGTGAACAGAATCTCGAGGGGTTGATCGAGAACACCGATCGACTGCAAGGCATTCGAGAGCACACCGCTCGGCGCCAAAATGATCTGCCAACCGATTGTGCGCACCAGAAAGTTGGTCCAGAACGGAATCATGACCATCGCGAGCAGGATGCCGCGGCGCGAGACCGGAGCTTTGAACGCGAGCCAATACGCGAAGGGAATGGAGATGGCGAGGCAAATAAGCGTGCCGACCACTCCCACCCACAGCGTGTTTTGGAACGTGGCAAAAAAGGTGGGCGATAACGCTTCGGCGTAGCGGTCGAACGACAGCACGTCATTAGCGTGGGTGCCAAAAATGCCTGGTTTGTAGCCGAAACTGAACCACACCACGAGTGCAACAGGCGCAACAAAGAAGGCGAACAGCCACGCCCACGCGGGAATCGCGAGAGCGAAGCTGGGCAGCTTCAGCCAGCGGGGGCGTCGTCGCGCTGAATCTGACGGCGCCGACTGGCGTTCGGTGAGGGTGGTCATTCTGGCTTCTCGACTAACAGCGCAGGCTAGGCGCCCGCAGCAACCTTGGTCTTGTCCCAGATTTCAACAATGCGCTGTTGGGCTTCGCTCAAGGTCTGCGTGTGCATCGTCGAGATCTGTTCGTCGTTGAAGAACACGAGGTCGAGCATCGCGAGCTCGGCAGCGCGTGCTGCGTCTTCGATGCCCGCGCCACCCGTGTGGTAGCCGATGTAGTCAAGCTCACGGATGGCCGCTTCGGGAGTGAGCACGTAGTTGATGAAGGCGTGAGCAGCTTCAGGGTTGGGGGCACCCGCAGCGATAGCCCAGTTATCCATCCAGAGTTCAGTGTCGGGCGAACCGAGCACCCACTGCCAGCGGTCCGGCTCGTCGCTTTCCATGATGCCGAGTCGGGCATCCCCGTTCCACGACTGCATGAGAATTTGTTGTGCCTGGGGGATAGCTGCGCCGCCAGGATACGAGTCAAACGCCGAAATGTGCGGGGCGAGCTGGGTGGTGAGAAACTCTTCGGCCGCAGCGAGGTCAGCCTCGTCGGTCGTGTTCCAGTCGATGCCGTTGGCCCAGTAGTAAATGCCGAGCAGCGGTGCTGGGTCATCGAGAACCGACACCTTGCCACTGGCTTCGTTCTGGGCAGCATCGATGAAGTCAGCCCACGTGGTCAGTTCGCGGCTGATCTTGGTCTTGTCGTACACAAAACCGGTCGTGCCCCACGCCTTGCAAATCGAGTACTCGTTGTTGGGATCCCAATCGCGACCCAAGAATGCCGGATCCATATCCGAAATGTTGGGAATGAGGTCGAGGTTCAACTTGCTGAGCAGACCGTTCTCAATCATCTGAGGAATAAACGGGCCCGTCGGCACGACGATGTCGTACCCGCTCGTTCCTCGAGCAGCAACAAGCTTCGAGATCAGTTCTTCGTTCGAGTTGAACGAGTCAAACGTGACATTCGGGCCGAGTTCGGCAGTGAAATCGGTCACCAAATCGGGATCGTCGTAGTCACCCCAGCTGTAGACCGAGAGACCGCTCTCCAAAGCACCACCGGTGGCCTGAGGAGACGAACCTGCGCCCGACTGCGGCGAACACGCAGCGAGCAGAGCGGCGCCAGCAGCGGTGCCCGATAGCGCCAAGAACCGACGCCGATTGAGCTCAGATTTCATGATCTTCGTAGCTGAAGTTGAAGCGAGAATGCGAACCGGGTTTTCGTGTGACATCAGAATGCTCCCTTAAAGCGAGATCGAGCTGGTCGGTGGGGCGGGGTGAGAAACTGCGCGAGCGATATCGGCCTGAGCCTGTGTTGCTTGCTCACTCGGGAAAAAGTGCACGGATGCTGCATCCCACGTGCACATCACGGCGTCACCAACAGCGAGCCGCGGTGCACTCGGGCGGGGAAGACGTGACATCAAGGTCTGACTATCACCAATCGAGATCAAGAACTGCAGCGTCTCGCCCTGGTGCGAAACTCCGAGCACTTTGCCCGAAATTCGGTTGTCTGCAGTGGGGGTGGTGGCTGCGCCGGTGTCAGTGATCGCGGAAACGGTCACCGCCTCCGGGCGAACCGCGGCCTGAGCATCCACTCCCGCTTCAAGCTCGGGATGAGTGGATGTCGAACGCAGCACTCCGAACGGAGACTCCATGACCTGCAGATCGTTCGTGATCATGCCCGGCAAGAAGTTCTGCTGACCGATGAAGCCAGCGACGTAGGCGCTCGCGGGGGAGTCGTAGATGGAGTCGGCATCGTCCAATTGCTCGATGCGACCCTTGCGCATGATCGCAATGCGGTCGCTCATCGAGAGCGCCTCACCCTGATCGTGCGTGACAAAGATGAACGTGATGCCGAGGCGGGACTGCAGAAGCTTGAGCTCGATCTGCATCTCTTCACGCAGTTGGCGGTCGAGGGCTCCGAGGGGCTCATCGAGCAGAAGAACGGCGGGGCGATTGATGAGCGCCCGGGCGAGCGCAATGCGCTGCTGCTGGCCTCCCGACAATTGAGTGGGCTTGCGATCAGCGAAGGAACGCATTTGAACGAGGTCGAGAGACTCGGTGACGCGTTCGCGAATTTCTGACTTGGGAGTGCCCTTCTGGCGAAGCCCATAAGCCACGTTCTCGGCCACGCTCATGTGGGGGAACAGGGCGTAGGCCTGAAAAACGGTGTTGACGTTGCGCTTGTGGGGTGGGATTCCCACAACATCCTGACCAGAGATGCGGATGCTGCCAGAGGTGGGCTCTTCGAAACCGGCCAGCATGCGCAGTGTTGTCGTCTTACCGCAGCCGGAAGGGCCGAGCAGGGAGAGAAACTCACCGGGGCGCACGTGCAAGCTGATGTTGTCGACGGCAACAGCACCACCGAATTTTTTGGTCACGCCCTCGAGCACAACAGAACCGTCAGGTTCGCTCGTGGCTGCCGCATTTGCGCTCGCATTTTCGGCTGCCGATGCTGCGGGCGTTGTGTTTTGCGCTGAAACCGTCACGTTATTGCGTACCTCCGAGTTCGCGATAATTGATTCGCGAGTCACCTGTAGTCAATCGGAAATAGTAAGGATGCGCAACGATTTGGTTGGTTAAGTTCGTGTTACAGCACGGAATCAGTCGTCAGATGGCAAAGGAACTGCCTAAAACCTCACGAAATATGGATGCTCGCAACGGGTCGCCTCGAGGGGCTGCTGGCGTTATTCGTAGCGGCGGTGAATCAAGCGCGACAGCACGATAGAGCTGCGAGTGTTGTCGATGTTGGTTGCCGTGCGCAGTCGCTCGAGGGCGACTTCAAGCGAGTGGATGTCGCGCGAGCGCATATGAACGACTGCGTCGGCAGACCCGCTGACTGTTCCGGCATCCACCACTTCGGGGATGGCACTGAGAATGCGCTTCAGTTCGTGCGGAGCCACGTTGCCGCGACAAAAGAGTTCGACATACGCTTCAGTGCCCATGCCGTCGATAGCGGGGTCGACCTGAACGGTGAACCCGCGAATAGTGCCGTTGGCGACTAAGCGATCGACGCGCCGTTTAACTGCGGAGGCAGAAAGGCCCACGGCTTCGCCGATATCTCCATAGCCTGCGCGGGCGTTGAGGCGGAGCATGTCGATTATTCCCGCATCTAGCTTGTCCATTTTTCCAGCCTACGGTGAATTGTTGTGCACCGGCCAGCATCTGCGCGTAATTAGTGCGCAGATTGCGGAGACATTGCGGATAGGTGCGTGGAACACTGGAGGTATGACGATCACTGACACCTCATCGACCACGCCTGTGCGTCAGGCCACCGCGAAGACCGTGCTGATGTGCCGTCCCGACTTCTTTACGGTCTCGTACAGCATCAACCCGTGGATGAACCCCAACGACCCCACTGACACCAGCCTCGCTGTGAAGCAGTGGCAGACCCTCTACGACACCTACATCGACCTCGGTTTCACCGTCGAGCTCATCGACCCCATCCAGGGTCTTCCCGACATGGTCTACGCCGCCAACGGCGGATTTGTGATTGATGGCAAAGCCTATGGCGCCCTCTTCACCTACGACGAGCGCAAAGCCGAAGGCCCCGCCTACATGGACTGGTTCGGCGCCAACGGCTTCGAGGTCGCTTCTCCTGAGAACGTTAATGAGGGTGAGGGCGACTTCCTCCTTGTCGGCGACAACATCCTTGCAGGCATGGGCTTCCGCACATCAGTCGAAAGCCACCGGGAGCTTGCAGAGCTTTCGGGCCGCAACGTTGTCTCCCTCAACCTCATTAACCCCAGCTTCTATCACGTCGATACGGCCATCGCGAAGCTCGATGACACCAACATCGCCTACTTGGAGAGCGCCTTCGACGAGCCCTCTCTCGAAAAACTCCGTGCACTGTACCCCGACGCTATCCTCGCCACTGAAGAGGATGCGGCAGTGCTCGGACTCAACTCCTACAGCGACGGTTACAACGTCGTCATCGCCGCCCGCGCGAAAGACTTCGAGCGTCAGCTCACCGAGCGCGGCTACAACCCCATCGGCGTCGACCTGTCGGAGCTGCTGCTGGGTGGTGGCGGCGTGAAGTGCTGCACCCTCGAGCTGCGTCGCTAGACAACTGCGTTAGCGTTCCTCGCAAATAACAACGGGGATATCGCGCGTGGTCTTGGTCTGATACTCGGCATAGCGCGCGTTGACGGCCACGATCCGCGGCCAGAGTTCCGCTTTCTCGGCGGGGCTGGCGGTGTGAGTGTGCACAGGGATGGTTCGACCGCGGATGGTGAGTTCGGCATCCGGGGTCGCTTGAAGATTGCGATACCAGAGCGGGTCGCGGTCGTCGCCGCCCTTAGAGGCAACGATGACCCAGCGTCCGTCGCCGTGCACCGGTGCCGTCAATAGGGTGGAACGGCGGATGCCCGACACCCTGCCCGTCGTGTGAAGCTCGACCGCGGGCATGCTGCCCAGCGTCCAGCCGAGCCGGCCGCCGGAGAGTGTGAGCACCGTGCGGTGTATGCCGTTCATGAGTTTCATGCCAAAGTCACTGAAGCGGTCGCGTGTACTCATGGTTCTATTCTTGCGCTTCAGAGTGATGGCGGGCACATCTGGCGCACCGCTGAGAAGCTATGGCTAGCCAGCCACACTGAGTAAAGTCATGTCATGAACGCACTGCGCTCGCGGGTGGTTGCTCGAGATATTGATGAGCCGCACCGCAAAACGACTCCGCTTGAGCTGCTCTTTGACCTGACCTTTGTCGTCGCGGTTGCCTCTGTCGTCGCCCAACTGGCCCATGCGATTGAAGTGGGGCACGCTTTTGAGGCGATCGGCCCCTTCTTGATGGTGTTCTTCACCATCTGGTGGGCGTGGAACCAGTTCACCTGGTTGGCGTCGGCGTACGACACGGATGACGTGCCCTACCGCCTCTTCACGATGCTGCAAATGGGTGGCATCCTTGTGCTGGCTGCAGGAGTGCCAATGGCATTCGACGACGGCAACTTTGCCGCCGTGACTGCCGGGTACCTGATCCTGCGCCTCGGTCTGATTGCGACCCTCTTGCGGGCCGTCAAGGACGACCCCGATACTCGGGCAACCGCCGGGCGCTACGCCCTCGGCATTGGGGTGGTGCAGGTTGGCTGGCTGCTGCGGTTGCTGCTGCCTGCCGAGTTGGCGATGCCGTCATTCCTCGTTCTCGTCGTTGCGGAGCTCGCCGTGCCGCTCTGGGCCGACCGAGCGAAGCGGCTCTCGTGGCATCCGCATCACATCGCGGAACGCTATGGAAAGTTCACGATTCTCGTTTTGGGCGAGAGTGTCTTGGCCGCGACGATTGCTGTTCAAGAAGCGCTTCAAGAGGGGCTCTCGCCTTCGCTCGTCACCGCTTCTGTTGCGGGCCTCGTGCTGCTCTTCTCCCTGTGGTGGCTGTACTTCTCAGAACCCGCAGCCGAGGGTCTCGAGAACCGGCGCGACCGCTACCTGTTCTGGAACTACGGACACTACTTCTTGTATGCCGCACTCGCCGCTGTGGGTGCCGGAATTGAGATAGCGGTGCGCTCCGTAACGAGTGATCTGGAGTCGAGCGAGCTTGTTGTCGGCTACTCCTTGGCGCTTCCGGTCGCCCTGGTGATTCTGCTGCTGTGGATCTTGCACGCACCCATGGTGGAACGGGTTTCGATTCCGCGAACCGCCACCGTGATTGCTGCGGTAGCAATCCTGGCGCTCCCGTTCGCGGCCGGCTCTTTGGGAACGATCGGGGTCGCTGTCGCGATCGCTGCGGTGACGGTTGTGCTGTTATTCGTTGCGCTGCTGAGCGGGCGGATGCACGCCAATGCTCTTGAATCTGCGGAGGGATAGAGGGAGCCAGTCTGAGACCGTACATCAGGTGGTCTATCTTTGGCGTCCAGTAAATGAACAGAATATTGATTCTGTTAATCGGGCCAATGCTGCGCGATAGGTTGCTGAAGGTGCTGAAACCCTCTGGCACTTTCGGCTAAAAACTCGCCGCGACCGAACGCGGAGAACCACAAGTAGGGGTATCTCACATCATGAAAGTTGATGTTTTTTCGCGCGCCCGAATGGCGCCAAAGAAACGCAATGTTCTCGTTGCCAGCGCAGTCGTGGCATCCATTGCAATGATGGCGGTGGGCGGAGGAATTGCCGCCGCCGCCGGAGGGCTCGCGCCGCCTCCAGTAAACCCGGCGCTCGTTCACGCGCCGACCGCGGAGCCTGACCGGGTGATTCTCACTCCAACCGAAACACCGAGCACTACACAAAACGTGTCCTGGCGAACGTCGACAGCGGTTGTCTCTCCCCAAGTGCAATTGGCTGAGATGACCGACGGGCCCATTGCGACGTGGCGCACAATCTCTGCCACAAGCACGGTTGAATTCGTCACCGACCTCGGGTACTCGATCAAGCAGCACACGGCAGAGCTCGATGCACTGGACCCCAACACCTCATACCTCTACCGGGTTGGTGACGGCGAAACCTGGAGCGAGTGGTTTGAATTTGCGTCAGCAGGTGACGCCGGTGTTCCCTTCTCATTCATCGTGCAGGGAGACGCACAGAACGATGTGAAGTCCTACGCGTCGCGCACTTTCCGCGCAGCGTACGAGGCGCGACCGTACGCCAAAGCTGTCGTGCACCTCGGTGACCTTATCGACACCAATATTGCGGATGCCGAATGGGGAGAATGGTTTGGTGCTGCTGGATTTGCCAACTCCTATCTGAACGTAATGGCAACGCCGGGAAACCATGAGTATTACCCGGGGCCGGAGCTCAGCAAGTATTGGCAGTCGCAGTTTGCATACCCGGAAAACGGGCCCGCAGAAACCCCGGCACAAGTGGAGGCCTTCAGCGAGACCGTCTACTACACGGACTTTCAAGGAGTTCGATTCATCTCGCTGAATGCGTCGACGATCGGTGGCAGCAACCTTGCGGTGCAAACGGAGTGGCTGGACAAGGTTCTGGAAGAAAACCCCAACAAGTGGAGCGTTGTATCTTTCCACCAGCCTGTTTTCTCGGTGACCTCGGGGCGCGATAACAAGACGTTGCGCGATGCCTGGTTGCCGGTATTTGAGAAGCACAATGTCGACCTCGTTCTTCAGGGGCACGACCATGCCTATGGTCGCGGAAACCTCTTCGCAAACGAGACAAATCTGCCGGAGGGTGCCTCCGCGGATGCTAGCCAGACAGGCCCTGTCTATTTGGTATCTGTTGCGGGGCCCAAAATGTATGTTCCGGATGACCCAGCTACAAATAACTGGATTTCCAACGGTGCGAACATGCGCAGCATGAACCGCGACACTCAGATGTTCCAGATTGTGGATGTTTCGCAGGATGAGTTGCACGTGGAGAGCCGCACGGTCACCGGTGACCTCTTTGACGGATTCACCATTACGAAGAGCGACACCGGTGAGAAGCTCGTGACAGACGATCTCACACCGCGAGTTTCGGGTCCTGGTTCGACTCGTGGAGACATCGGTACGCCGTCGATTCCGAGTCCCACTGTTCCCGGTGATGTGACTCCGACGCCGACCCCGACTCCCACGCCGGATCCGACTCCCGACCCCACCCCAACACCGACTGATCCGCCCACGGACCCGCCGACGGAACCCGGCGAATACACCCCGGAAAAGCTTGAACTTTCCGTGACCGGTGTTGCTGCCGGTGGAGAGTTTTCGCTCAAGGTGGCTGGTTTCAAGCCAAATGAAGATGTCGAGATCTCCATCCACTCTGACCCCGTTGTTCTCGGCTACAAGAAAGCAGATACGTCTGGCGTCGTTTCTTCCACTCTCCGCATTCCCGCTGGGATTCCAGCAGGAAACCACCGAATCGTCGTTCGTGGGCTGGAGTCGGGAGCGCTCGCTGAAGCACCGATCCGCATTCTTGCAGCAGGCTCAGAAAGCACCGGGGTGCGCAACCTCGCATTCACCGGAATGGGCGGCCTCTCTACGTCTCTCATGGTCGGAGGTGCAGTGCTCTTGCTCGGTGTGGCTGGCGTTGTGTTTTCTCGCCGGCGCCGTCGCGTAGACGGAGCCTCCTCATGAATATTCGGCAACTCTCTCCCTCCCGGCATAGCTCTGTGAAAGGTTCACCGCGAATGACGTCACGCCCCTCCCGATCGCAGCCAACTCGACGACTCGTTGCCGTAGTTGCGACTGCGGCAATTGCTGCGGGTCTGTTTGTGCCCGCAGTCTCATCCGCCCCGGCTCACGCTGCATCGGCATCCGCACTGGAAAGGTACGGTCCGAGCCGAGTTCCGGATCGGGTCGTGCTCACACCCTCCGGCGATCTCTTCAACTCGCAGGCGGTATCGTGGCGCACCTCAGAAGCCGTTACTGCCGATCAGGCGCAAGGGCAGATTCGCATCGCAACGGCGACTCCGTATCCAACTGACTACAGTGTTGTACCCGCCACAGAGCGCACCGTAGTGCCGACCGACAAGGGGTATTCCGAAGCCTTCCACACGGTGAACTTCACTGGGCTCTCACCTTCAACCCAATACATGTACCGGGTGGGTGACGGCACGAATTTCAGCGAGTGGCAGCACTTCACTACAGCCTCCGATGTCGCAGATCCTTTCTCGTTCATCTACCTCGGTGACGTGCAAAATGGGATCAAGTCTGATGCCTCCCGCGTGATTCGCAATGCCTTCCGCGATCGCCCCGATGCAAAAATTGTGCTCCAGGCTGGTGACCTGATTGACGATGCGAATGACGACTCTCAATGGGGTGAAGTGTTTGATGCCGCTGGTTACCAGTTCGGTACTCAAAACTTTCTAGCCGCGGCAGGAAACCACGAGTATGAGGGCGAAGAACTCTCTCGCCAGTGGTCAGCGCAGTTCGCCTATCCGCAGAACGGGCCGACCGGCAGCGAGGAGGTGGAAGCGCTCCTGAACGGCACCGTATATTTCACGGACTACCAAGGGGTTCGTTTCATCTCGCTCAATAGCAATCTTTCGGATGCCGCAACGCTGGCTGTTCAGACAGCGTGGCTCGAAGAGACGCTCAAGAACAATCCGAACAAGTGGACGGTGGTGTACTTCCACCACCCCGTTTTCTCACTGGATGAGGGGCGCAATAACCGCGCAATCCGCGACTCGTGGCTTCCCATTTTCGAATCGTACAACGTGGATCTCGTTCTTCAGGGTCACGATCACAACTACGGTCGAGGAAACTCCAATGCCGCAGAGGAGGGCAATCCTTCCGGCTGGGATAGTGAGCTCAACTATGACGGACCGGTGTATGCGGTTTCTGTTGTGGGGTCGAAGATGTACTCCAACACTGGCCCGAGATTGTGGACCGAGAACGACGCTCACTTGCGCAGGCTCGGTGGGGGCATTCAGCTGTATCAACTCATCGACGTTGACGGTGACTCGTTGCGCTACGAGGCCCGCACTGCCGATGGTGAGTACTACGACGGCGTGACAATCGTCAAGAACGACAGCGGCAAAGCTGTTACCGACGATGCGAAGCCTCAAGTAATCGATCCCGGTGATACCGGGCCATGCTTGGGCTGCACTCCCAACCCTGACCCTGATCCAGACACTGATCCCACGGACCCGCAAGCTGACGTTGACTTCACCGTCGCAGGCAACCTCTCGTCTGTTGACAAATCGAAAGCGGCCCTTCCCGCGGGTTCGGCATTCTCGCAGAACCGCGAAACGCTGTTCTTGGGTGACCAGAACGGCCGAACGATCTTCGAGATTGATCCCAACACTGATGAGGTTCTTCGCCAAATGACGTTGCCGGAGAACATCCGGGATATCGGCATCGATGACGAAAATGAACTTCTCTATGTGGGGCAGCAGAACCGCAACTGGGTTGTGGTCTCCATCGCTGAGGGAAGCTTCGGTGAGGTCGTTCGTGGGCCATACACGTTCATCGAATCGAACCGTTCGCTCGATGTCGACCCTGAGCGTGGGTACGTCTACGGTGCTGTTCCATCGCGCGGAATCGAGGTGATGGATGCTGAAACCGGCGAGTCGCTCGGTGTGATCAACGGCACACTCGGTGCGTACTACGTGGCTGCAGATCCGGCCAACGGGTTCGTCACAGCCGCCTATTTCGAGGAACTCACGAATGTCAAGAATGTTGAAACATTCAACGTCGACAAGGGCTTTGCTTCGGTGTGGGAGATCCCGACACGACCAAGCCCGCGCCAGGTTGACGCCGACTCCACTCACGGCCTGTTGTATGTCGGGTACACCGGCACGACAGAAACGAGCGGAGGCTTCAGCGTTCACGATGCCAAAACTGGTGTGATGTTGGGGGACTTCCCTGGCGCACAGTTTGGCAAGGACGGCTACGGTATTTCGGTTGACGAGGAGCACCAGAGAGTCTTTGTCTCCAACCGTGACTACCGCCTCAACCCTCCGGGTTCAGAGCTCGTATCTGTCGCTGTGACGATCAGTCACCGTGTCGGGGCAACGTGGCCTGAAGGGTACGACCCCACGGACCCGACTGATCCGACTGATCCGACCGATCCGACTGATCCGACGGATCCGACGGACCCGACCGATCCGCCGAGCGGTGGCGAATACACTCCGACGTCGCTGACCGCGATAGCGAGCCAATCAGATGATGCGGATTTGGATGTCAAACCCGTTGGTTCTGTAGTTGACCCGGCAACAGGTCACTTGTTCGTGGGTAATGAGCAGCGGCCGGCGCGGATCTTGGAAATCGATCCTGTCTCGGACACTGTCGTGGCAACTCACGCTATCGCTGGTGCTGAAGATCAGGGAGTTCGCGACATCGCAATCGATACCGCTAAGGGCGAGCTGTATGTGGCCTATGGGGCGTCGTGGCTTGTGCTCGACATCGCTACAGACACCATCAAGCGTGGACCGTTCGCCTTCACGGCCAACGTACGTGGTCTCGACGTTGACCTCGCCGGTGGCAGGGTCTTTGGGGCGACTCGTGGCTCTGGGTTTCAGGTGATGGATGCCGTTTCGGGCGCACAGATCGAAACAGTCGAAACGGTGGGGGTTGATTGGCAGTCTCATGGCATCGCATTCGACGCCACCACGGGCCAGTTGTACGTCAGCAGCAATGTGCGAACTGGGCTGGACGGCGTGCGTGTCTACGACGCGAGCGCTGAAGGGTATCCGCTGCTGCGCTCGATGGCTGCGACGGCACCTGATTTCCGTTCACTCGCGATCGATCCCATTGCGCAACGGCTGTATCTTGGCCACGAGAGTGACACCTTTGAAGACAGTGGTGTTCTCGTGCTCAACGCTGGTGATTTGAGTACTGTGGCCAATTTCCCGGGCACTAATTATGGGAATAAGGTCTACGGGGTTTCCGTCGATTCGTCTCGCGGGGCAGTGTATGTTTCTGCTCGCGATCGATTCCCGACAGGCCTGATTGTGCTTCAGCGCAGTAAATAGCAGGACTCCGAACTCCGGGGTAGTGCGGCCGAGGGCCGTCTGCCCCGGAGTTCTCTGCGTTTGTCGAGGAGCCTTCGATCGCGCTGTCGTTCGCTCTCTAGCGTTCAGGGCCGAGAGGGCGTAGCGTCGATGCACCAGTAAGGAGCGTCATGTTTTCTCCCACCCATGCCTTTTGCGGTTTCAGTGTCAATAACCTCGACGCGGCCCGGGCGTTCTACTCCGACACCCTCGGGCTAGCTGTAGCCGATGGTGGGATGGGCACGTTGCGCATCACGCTGCCCGGCGGCGCCGACGTGACCATCTACCCGAAAGAGACGCACGAACCGGCAAGCTTCACCATCCTGAACTTTGCGGTTGACGATGTTGAGGCTGCAGTGGATGCGCTCAACGAGCGTGGTGTCACCACCAAGATTTACGACGACTCGAGTCTCATGGGTGCGTTGGCGACCGACGCCAAGGGCATCATGCGCGGGCACGGCCCTGAGATTGCGTGGTTCACGGACCCTGCGGGTAACGTGCTGTCGGTTATTGCGGCGTAGCCTCGGTTTAGCCTTCAGATCGCTCGGCGGCGATGTCCCGTTTCCAACGAGCCGCACGGCAGGCCTCGACGACCTGCTGGTTGGCGTCCCAAAAATCTTGGGGGTTCGCGGCTGCCGCTAGTCGTTCGAGAAATTCGATCGGGAGCAGCCACTTCGCGTGGAGATCTTCGAGCTCGTCTTGGAAGACCGACTCGCCCATATTTTCCCAAGCCCATCCCACGACACGGGCATCGTGTGGGCTAGTCGAATCCCATTCCTCTCGGGTGGAGGCTAATTCGTCTGCGGGCCAGGGAACTCCATCCAGCGCAATTTCTTCGGCTTGTCGCTGTAGCGCGGCGTAGTGCCCGGCACGAGCAGCTTCATCGCCTGTCTGGCTGGCCAGAGCGACTGACTGGCTGAGGGCTTGTTTCACTTCTGTCTGAAGCGCTGCACCGAGTTCGGAGAAGAACTCTTCTTGGTTCTCAAGTGTGGCGAAATTGGTGGGGGCAAGTGCTCTCCAGCGTTCGCGAACTACTTCTCCAAGCAGATTCATTGTTTTCCTTTCATGGGCGAGCCGGATAAATGGATTATTTCTCAGGGGTCTGACATCGAACGAAATTCAGACGAGGGTGAGGCCGTGTGGCCCCACCCCTCTGGCGTTAGTTGTGGAGCTCTACTCGGCCGCGAGCGTCCAGCTGCCGTCGGCCCGCACGCTGATCACGGAGGGTCCTGAGCTGAGCGGCACGGTGCCGGAGTAGGCGCCGATGTCGTTGATGAGTAGCCCGAACGAGAAGGCCTTGTCGGTTTCTTCCTGCACGATGAAGTTCATCGTTCCGTCGTGGGTGGCGGTGAGCTTTCCGGCTGAACCGTCGAACAGGAAGACTCCGTCTCCAGTTCCGGATGCCGCGAGGGCGGGAGCGGTCGAGAGCGGCGCGATGGTGAGTGTCCAGTTGCCATCGGCCGTGATCTGCAACGAGGTGGCATCGCTGAGGGCGTTGAAGCCGTAGACGGTGGTGCCCGTGTAGGAGCCGATGGTGTTGACGAGCAGGTCGCCCGTGGCTTCGTTGCTGGCGTCGAGCGCATTGACGATGAAGTTCATGCCACCGTCGTGCGTTGCAGTGACCATCGCTGCGGTGACTCCTTCGGGCAGGCTGACGAGGTTGTCGCCGGCACCAGATTCGGTGATGGTGTCGAAGGTGCCGAAGCTGTCATCCGCCCAGCTCTGAGCGGTGTTTGTTTGCTCAACAGGTTCTTCGGCGGCAGGCTCAGCGTCGGGTTCGGTGCCCGCTGATTGCTCGGTGCTCGTGCTCGGCGCATCGATGGCAGGAGCGTCGTCGCTGCCGCCGCTGAGCGCACTGCTGACGAGTGAGAGCACAATGATGGCACCCATCACGATCCACGCGACCTTTTTCTGTTGCGCGTACCCGGCAAGACCGAGGCCCTGCTTGTCTTTCTGCGCTCCGGTGAGCACGAGGATGAGGTCGATCAGGTACCAGATGCCGAACCCACCAAAGGTGATGAGCTTCAGGATGCCGGTGCCGACCTTCCCGAGGTAAAAGCGGTCGACCGCAATGAAGCCGAGCAGCAGCGAGAGAACGAAAGTGACGAGAAACGACTTCTCGGATTCGGGGGCAGCTGCGGCGTCCGGCACGGCCGGGGCAACGGGGGCGGGTGGCGGGGTTTCGGCAGCGGGGTGCTGTGTGTCAGTGGTCATGATGCTCCTTCGATGGTGGTGCGGATGGTGAGGGGTGGTTGCGCGACTGGTTAGTCGCGCGTGAAGTCGATGATGATGTTGGCGCCGCTATTGGGGTGGTAACCCCAGGAGGCGGAGAAGTTCGTCCACTCGGCTGACTGTCGACCGTCGAGGGCCCGGGTGCTGTTGATGCGGTTCAGCACACTGTCGGGGGTGTCGAGCTCGTCGAGCACGCAGAGAATGTCGGAGTAGGGGGCGCCTTTTGACTCTTCGCCGGTGCTGTCCATCGACACGCTTGTGCCTTCGTCGCCGACGACGATGTACTGGCTGTCTTCCACTTCGCAGGCTTCGGTGGCGGCGATGATCGGACTCGGTTGTGCAGCGTCAACGACTCCGCCGGCGACGCTCCCGATGGCGCTCCCAATGGCGGGAATTACGGCGAGGCCGATGACGAGTCCGAGAACGAGGCCGATTCCGAGGCCAACGGCCCCGAAAGCTACTGCCCGATTCGAGGATGTGGGGGTGGCGGGTGGCTGGTCGGCGGTAGTCGCTTTCCCCGATGTTTCAGCCGGGGCGTTCGTCGATTCGATGCTCATGGGTTTTCTCCTAGTGGGTAGGGCCTAGACGTAGCGCGGTAGTTCGAGCAGGTTGTTGGTCTCTTTGCCGTCGGCTTCCGTGGTGATGTATCGGCGACCTCCGCCGGCGTCCCGCGTAACAACGCGAGCTTCTGCGCCGGTGAGGTCGTTGTGGGTAGAGAAGTCGTGGCCAGTGTCGATGACGCTCGCCACCACATCCCGGGCTACTGCGGTGAGTGGGCCGGTCGGTGAGTTTGAGTACCGAACGTGGGTGATGTGCTGGTTAGAGGTGCCTGGTGAGGCAACGCGTACCTGGCGGATGTAAAGCATGGAAACTCCTCGGGAGTCGGTGGCGAAATTAGAGGGGCGGGGCGGGATTGCCTCGACTCGTTGAATGTTGGCGTTGATCCGCTCCCCGCTTGCCGAACATGCTGATAAGCAGGGTTATCAGCAAAAGCGCTCCGATGTCGCAAGGTCGAGCTAGGCTCATCATGTGTCACAGACGTGCACCTCAACCGAAGGAGGAATGATGAAGGCCACCGAACCTCGCTTGTTCATTTCCCTTTCGGGGATTGCCCGGCTGGCGCAGGTGCAGCGCCCGGTGGTGTCGATGTGGCGTACTCGTGCTGCGGCATCCGACCTGCCGTTCCCTGCGTCCGTCGCTCAGGACCACGGCCGTGACGTCTTCGACGCTCTCGAAGTCGCGGCGTGGCTTGAGGCGACCAACCGGGGCAACAACCCTGATGTGGTTGCTGACGCCGCTGCTTTCGCTCGTTTCGATGCGACGAGTCGAGGCGATGACGAGTCGTTCCACGCGCTCACCGCTCTCGTTGCGCTGCGGGCGGCCGCCGATCGCTCCATTGGTGTGTTGTCGGCGGCTGAGCTTCTCGACCTGGCCGACGGCGTTGATCCGGATGACGTGAGCATTCTCAGCGAGGTCGAGACCCTTGGCGACGAGTTGGCTCCGATGGCGCGATTCGTTGATGTGCTGGTAGACGGTGCCTACGACGTCTCGGTCGCGTTCGAATCGCTTCTCGGTGAACGTTTTCGTGACGGACGCCGCGCCCTCACGCGCACCGCCCTCGAACCCGAAGCGATTGCTTTGGTGAGTGAGCTCGCGGGCGAACTCGAGCGCAACAATCCGGATGCCGACCAGGGTCGTCCCGCATTCGTCGATCCCACGGGTGTCTGCGGCGATCTCCTTATCGCGGTGCTTCGTTCACTCGAAGAGGGCACCGACCCGGTCGCGTCCACCGCGAATACCAATGCACCGGGGGCGCGACTTCTTCGGCGTCGGCTGATGGCTCACCGTTTCGCGCACACCCCTTTAACAGTGTCGAGCACAGGCGAGTTCACCGCGAGCAGCGCTGCCGTTCATGTGGCGCAATTCCCGACTGTGGAGTCACCGGTCATGTCTGCAGTGCAGATCCTGTCGGCCATTGAGAATGTGGCTCTTCAGCTCGATGACACTCAGCGGGCAGTCATCGTGGCGCCGGCTTCTGTGCTGACGGATGGTCGGCTCCCCGCTGATGCGGATGCTCTCCGTTCGCAGCTTCTACGTTTAGGTTCGCTCCGTGCCATCGTTCGCCTGCCGCGCGGGCTTGTCACAAGTAGTCCGCGCCAGGCGCTGGCGTTGTGGGTGTTCGGTCCAGCGCACGCGAGTGTGGCTCGCGCTGAGAAGTGGAACCTTGTCGCCGACTTGGGTGATGAAACTCTCACCCCGACGACCCGTGCAGATCTCGTCAGTGATCTGGTGGCCGCGATGGGCGATGGTTCTGCCATTCGTGCTCACGCATTCCGTTTCACGCGCCCGGTGCGTACCGCCGAACTTCTCACGCGCACCGGCTCTCTTGTTTCCGATACCAAACATGTCGTGACCTCGGCTCGCCCCGTCGCCGCCGAGCGAGATCGGCGTGCGGGCTCAGATTTCCCGGCTCGACTCGACTCGATTGTGGCGACTCTCGGTGACGCAGCTCCCGCCGGTCTCGATGCGGTGGAGGTCAACGATGCGCCCCTGGTGCTGCCGCCCGCCTCCCTCGGTGCACTTGCCGCCGCCCGCCATGTTCGCCGCATCTCTGGGGCGCGGGTGAGCCCAGAGAACATCAACGGTGAGACCGGCTTTGCCGTGATCGGCGCGGAAGAGATTGCCGGCGCTCACGCTATCGGCGCTCGCCGCATCGACCGCCTCTTGCTAGCGAATGCCTACCCCAGCGCGGGCCTGACCTTGCCCGGCGACGTCGTGTTCCGCGCGGGCACACAGCCCCAAGCCTTGGTCGATGTTGAGGGTGCGTCGGTGGTTCTCTACCCAGCACGCATTCTGCGCATCAAGGAGACGGACTCGGCGGGTCTTGTCGCCGAGTTGCTGGCGACGGACATCCCGCAGCAGTCGTCTCGCGATTGGAAGCGTTGGGTGGTGCGCCGTGTCGTGCACACCGAGCGTGCGGGTCTGGCGGCGACGCTACGAAGTGTTGCTGCCGAGCGCGAGGCTGCGGCCGAACGGATGCGCATGCTCACCGCCCTCGAAGAAACGATTGCTGGTGGCGTTGTCGCCGGCACCCTGACTACCCAGAACACCACAACTACCGGCAGTGATGCCGCCATAATTGCCCCATCGGAAGGATCTGACTAATGCCCCCTCGCACGAAAACGAAACCGGATACAGCCCCCTCGACCATGAAGGAGCTGAAAGACACGCTTTGGAAGGCAGCCGACAAGCTGCGCGGTTCGATGGATGCCTCGCAATATAAGGACATCATCCTGGGGTTGGTGTTCTTGAAGTATGTTTCGGACGCGTTCGAGGAGCGTCGTGCACAGATCGCGACGGAGCTTGAGGCTGATGGCCTCGGCGAAGACCAGATCGCGCAACTGATCGATGATGTCGATGAGTACACCGGTCATGGGGTGTTCTGGGTTCCCGAGAATGCTCGTTGGGGTTTCTTGTCGGAGAACGCGAAGGGTATCGCCGCGGCTCCGGGCGAGCCGGTGAAGTCGATCGGTCTGTTGATCGATGAGGCGATGGAGGCGATTATGGCGTCGAACCCGGCGCTCGCCGCGACCTTGCCGCGTCTCTACAACCGCGACAACATCGACCAGCGCCGTTTGGGAGAACTGGTTGACCTGTTCAACTCGGCTCGTTTCACCGGGCAGGGTTCGACTCGCGCCCGCGACCTTTTGGGTGAGGTGTACGAGTACTTCCTGGAGAAATTCGCGGCTGCCGAAGGTAAGCGTGGTGGTGAGTTTTATACGCCGGCTGGTGTGGTGCGGGTTCTGGTGGAAATTTTGGAGCCGACGCATGGCCGCGTGTATGACCCGTGTTGTGGTTCGGGTGGCATGTTTGTGCAGGCGGAGAAGTTTTTGGAGTCGCACAATAAAGAGGGAAGCGACATCTCTGTTTATGGCCAGGAGCTGAATGAGCGCACGTGGCGTTTGGCGAAGATGAACCTCGCTATTCATGGCCTGAATGGCAATTTGGCGAGTCGGTGGGGTGACACGTTTGCGCGTGATCAGCATCCGGAGATGCAGGCCGATTTTGTGATGGCGAATCCGCCATTCAATATCAAGGATTGGGCGCGCAGTGAGGATGATCCGCGCTGGCGTTATGGTGTTCCGCCGGCGGGTAACGCGAACTATGCGTGGATTCAGCACATCATTTCGAAGCTCGCCCCGGGCGGCAGTGCGGGTGTGGTGATGGCGAATGGTTCGATGTCGTCGAACTCGGGTGGCGAGGGCGACATTCGTGCGCAACTCGTCGAGGCCGATCTGGTGTCGTGCATGGTTGCTCTGCCGACGCAGTTGTTCCGCAGCACGGGCATTCCGGTGTGCACGTGGTTCTTCGCGAAAGACAAGACCGCGGGAGCGGGCGGGAGCATCGACCGCACCGGTCAGGTGTTGTTCATTGATGCCCGCAATCTCGGCCACATGGTTGACCGTGCCGAGCGCGCCTTCAGCGACGACGACATTGCCCAGATCGCGAACACTTTCCGAGCCTGGCGCGGCACCAAGTCGGCGACGGATGCCGGACTCACGTATGAGGACGAGGCCGGGTTCAGCTACTCCGCGACGCTGTCCGAGATTAGAGCAACGGACTACGCACTTGCGCCGGGGCGATACGTTGGCGCGGCCGATTCAGAGAGTGATGGCGAAGATGCTCTATTGAAAGTTGAGCGGCTTCGAACTCAGCTGTTGAGCCAGTTTGAGGACTCCCGTGCCTTAGCGAGTGCAGTCCAAGAACAGTTGGGGAGGATCTCGTGAACGTGCGATCAGGAGTTGATGCTCCCCACGCCACGCTCGGAGACTTTCTTCGATTTCGAAACGGAAAAACCTCACCTTCCAGATCAGAGTCTGGTGGGGTGTTCGTCTTTGGTTCGAATGGAGCAATCGGGAAGACGAGCACCGCGAACTTCGAAGAACCGACAATAGTTATCGGCCGAGTTGGTTCTTATTGTGGGAGTCTCCACTACTCGGCAGGTCCCAGCTGGGTAACCGACAATGCGATCGCGTGCCAACCAAAACAAGATGATGACCCGAGGTACTGGTACTACGCCCTTCAGGCTTTGGGGCTGAATGGCCGAAGCTCGGGCTCTGGTCAACCACTTCTGAACCAAACAATTCTCAACCAGATTGAATTCTTGCCACCAAGCATTCCGGAACGCCGGGCGATCGCGCAGGTATTGGGCGCTCTTGACGAAAAGATCGCCGCTAACATGCAACTTTCAGAAATAGCCGACGACTATCTCAGTGCGCGATTTCAGCTTGAGCTGGCAAGCGGCGTCGACTTTGCTCCCCTCGAGACAATCGCTGAGGTAAACGCTCAAGTCGTAAAACCAATCGCTGGCCAATTTTTGAGGTACATCGATATCGCCTCAGTTGGGGTGGGAGCGCACTCGTTTCCCGAATTGACCCCTTGGGAAGACGCCCCGAGTCGAGCGCGGCGACGCGTAAGGCCGGGTGACACGCTTTGGTCGACGGTCAGGCCAAACAGGCGCTCGCATTCCCTCAACCTTTCAGAGGATTCGAAACTAGTAGCTTCAACCGGGTTGGCAGTGCTTTCACCGAGAGGTGTTGGTTTTGCATACCTCTATGAGGTGACGCGATTGCACGGATTCACGACACATCTTGAGAACGTTGCCGAGGGAAGTGCATACCCAGCGGTGCGCGCTGAACAGTTCAAGGCCGCGCCAGTTCCTCTACTGCCGCCCCAAAAGCGTGTTGCTTTCGAAGATCTTGCTACGCCCATACGTCAAAATCTTCACTCGCTGGATGAAGAAAACAGAACACTCGCGAGGTTGCGCGACACACTCCTCCCCGAACTCATGTCGGGCAGGCTCCGCGTGAAGGATGCCGAGAAGCAGATCGAAGAGGTCGGGTGATGGTCGGAATGTCAGAAGCAGACTGGGAACAGCTCACACTTGACGCGCTCGGGGAGTTGGGGTGGCTTCCTCTTGCGGGCGAAAAAATCGCACCCGGCTCGGGTGAGCGTGACAGTTGGGATGAGCTCCTCATCCGCCCCCGCCTGCTTGCCGCACTGCAGAAGTTCAACCCGACCGTGCCTGCCCAATACCTTGCGCAAGCGGTTGCCGAGATTGCGTCGCCGAAGTCGAAAGATGCGATCGCCGAAAACCTTCGCATCCACCAATACCTTGTCGACGGATTCCGCCTCAGTTACATCAACACCGACGGCACCGAACACAACCCCACCATCAGCCTGCTCTCCGCCGACCCCGACCAGAACGACTGGCTCGCCGTCAACCAAGTCACCCTCACTCAGGGCGACTACAAACGACGCTTCGACCTCGTGCTCTACTGCAACGGCATGCCCGTCAGCATCATCGAGCTAAAAAAAGCCGGCACCAAAACGGCGGATGTCGCCTCCGCCCACGCCCAACTGCACACCTACCTCCGCGAATTTCGCCTCGCATTCCGCTACTGCGTCTTCACCCTCGCCAGCGACGGAATCGACGCCAAATACGGCACCCCCTTCACACCCCTCAACCACTTCGCCCCCTGGAACGTCGACGACGACGGCAAACCCGTCAACCCCAACCGCACCATCGACGGTGAAACCATCACCAGCCTCGAAGACGCCATCGACGGGCTCTACAACCAAGACCGCTTCCTGCAACTCCTGCGCAATTACACAGCCTTCGACGAGAACAGCGACGGCCTCACCAAACGCATCGCGAAACCCCACCAATACTTTGCCGTCTCCAAAGCAATCGGCAGCACCGTATTGGCCGTCGAATCTAACGGAAAAGCGGGCGTCGTCTGGCACACCCAAGGCTCCGGCAAATCCATGGAAATGGAGCTCTACGCCAACCTCGTCTCCCGCCACGCCAAACTCAAAAACCCCACCATCGTCGTCATCACCGACCGCACCGAACTCGACGGCCAACTCTTCCAAACGTTCAACCAGAGCATGCTGCTCGCCGAAAAGCCCCAACAAATCAAAAGCCGCACCCAACTGCGCGACGAAATTGGCAACCGCACCACCGGCGGCATCTACTTCACCACCCTCCAAAAATTCGGACGCACCGACACCGAACGCGCCACCGGAACCGAACACCCCCTCCTCTCCGACCGCCGCAACGTCATCGTCATCGTCGACGAAGCCCACCGCAGCCACTACGACGACCTCGACGGCTACGCCCGCCACCTACGCGACGCCCTCCCCAACGCCACCCTCATCGCCTTCACCGGCACCCCCATCTCCTTCGACGACCGCAACACCCGCGACGTCTTCGGCGACTACATCGACATCTACGACCTCACCCGCGCCGTCGACGACAAAGCCACCGTGCCCGTCTACTTCGAACCCCGCCTCATCAAAGTCGGACTCGCCGACGGCATCACCCAAGAAGACCTCGATGCTGCAGCAGACGACGTCACCCTCGCCCTCGACGACACCGAACGGGCCCGCATCGAAGCATCCGTCGCCGTCGTCAACGCCATCTACGGAGCCCCCGAACGGCTCGAAGCCCTCGCCGAAGACATCGTTCGACACTGGGAAGAACGCAGCACACGCATGCGCCCCTACATCGAAGCTCCCGGCAAAGCCCTCATCGTCGGAGCCACCCGCGAGATCTGCGCCCGCCTCTACGACCAAATCATCGCCCTACGCCCCGACTGGCACAGCGACGACCTCACCACGGGCAAGATCAAAGTCGTCTACTCGGGTACGCCATCTGACCCGTCGCCCATCGTTGAACACGTGCGCCGTACATCCCAAAACGACGCCATCAAAACGCGCCTCAAAGATGTGGATGACGAACTCGAAATCGTGATCGTGCAGAACATGATGCTCACCGGCTTTGACGCGCCACCCCTCCACACCCTCTACCTCGACCGCCCCCTCAAAGGCGCGCTACTCATGCAGACCCTTGCGCGCGTCAACCGCACCTTCCGCGGAAAAGAAGACGGCCTACTCGTCGCCTACGCGCCCCTGGTCGACAACCTCAAAGCAGCTCTCGAGGAGTACACGACCAGCGACCAAGAGAACAAACCCATCGGGCGCTCCGTCGACGAAGCAGTGGATGTTGCCCTCGACCTCGTTGACAAGCTCCGCGAAATCTTGGCCGGCTACGACTGGAAAGCCATTCTCGACAAGGGCGGCAACAAGGCCTACCTGAACGCCGCAAGTGGTGCCGCGAACTATTTGCGGGATGCTGCGACCCCCGGCAACGAGGCCGCGCTCGGCGAAGAAACACTCGCCGCCCGCTACCGCCGCTTCTCCGGACAACTCGGCCGCGCCTGGGCGCTCGCCAGCGGCCGCACCACCTTGGTCGGACTGCACCCCGAGATCACGTTCTACGAAGAAGTGCGCGTGCTGATGGCGAAGTTCGACGCCCTCGACCGCAAGTCTCGTGGCGAACCCATCCCCGAAGACATCCAGCGTCTCCTTGGTAACCTCATTGCCCAAGCGACGGATGCCGGTGAGGTCTACGACATCTACAGTGCGGCAGGCATGCCCAAGCCTTCGCTCAGCGACCTCACCCCCGAGTTCGTCGAGCGGACGCAGCAAGCCCGCAACCCCCAACTCGCGATCGAAGCGCTGCGCACCCTGCTGACGGAAGAATCGGCTGCCGTCACGCGCAACAACATCATCCGCCAGCGTGCCTTTTCGGAACGCATCACCGAGCTGATGAACAAGTACACCAACCAGCAACTCACCTCAGCTGAAGTGATCGCTGAGCTCGTGGCCCTGGCTCGGGAGGTTGCTCACGAAGGCAAACGTGGGGAAACGTTCACTCCGTCGCTGTCGTCGGACGAGCTCGCCTTCTACGATGCGGTTTCGCAAAATGAATCGGCCGTCGAAGTGCAGGGCGACGGCAAACTCGCTGACATCGCCCGCGGCCTCGTCGAGGTCATGCGCCGCGATGTGCGCACCGACTGGACCGTACGCGACGATGTGCGGGCCAAGCTCCGCTCATCCATCAAGCGGTTGCTCGTGCTCAATGACTATCCGCCAGACAAGCAGCCCGACGCCATCAAGCTCGTCATGGAGCAGATGGAATCAATGGCGCCGCGGTATGCGGTTGAGCGTGAGGCGGGCGCCTAGGGTTGCTCCAAGGGCAGGCTACGCGAAAAATTGCCAAAACTATACCAAAAAAGGTATAGTTTTGGCACGGAGGAATCATGACATTGCGAACAGAGCTGTGGCCAATCGCCGCTAGCCAGTACGGATTCGTCACTACTCGGGATGCACGAGACCTGGGCTATTCGGCGGTGGAGCTAGCGAAGCTTGCTTCGAGAGAGAAGCTGGAACGGATCTCTCAGGGCCTCTACCGGTTTCCAGAACTACCGCAAACAGCGCGCGACGATTACATGCGCGCAGTGCTGGCAACCGGGGCACCTGACGCGATCCTTTCCCATGACACGGCGCTGCTCGTGCACGACCTCTGCGACATCAATCCAGAGATCATCCATGTGAATGTGGGAAAGCATCGCGTCCGCAGGAACATCTCTGGCGTGCAGCTACATAGCGATCACATATCGCCCCGCGAGCGAAGCTGGTGGGAAGGAATTCCAGTAGTCACTGTGCTCACGGCGATCGAGCAAGGCATCGCTACAAAAGTGCCCAGACATCTTCTGCATCAGGCGATTGGGGCCGCGCGTGCGAGGGGGCAGTTGACTGCTCTGGAGCTGAGCGAGCTGGAGAGCAACCTGTGACGCATGCTTTCGACGGTCTGCCGCCGCGGGAGGCTCCGCCCAAGAACACGACAGCTCTCAATTCCTTTCTCAACGCAGCCGCGAAGAAAACGGACCAAGCCTTTGACCGTCTTGGCTGGCTCACCGGTTCGGTGATTGTGATGGCAGCGTTGCAACGAGCCTTGGGCTCTGACGGACGCCCGGACTTCCTGATCAAAGGCGGCGCGTACCTGGAGCATCGCTTGGAAGTCGGGGCGCGAGCAACAAGAGATGTCGACACTGTTTACAGGGGTGCCATTGCAGATTTTGAGACTGCGCTGGATTCGGCGCTCGCGCAACCATGGGAACCGTTCGAGCTAGCGCGAACGGAGATTGAGGTGGTCGAGAACGCCCGTACCACCAACAAGCCGCGGCGCTTATACATTCAGCTCAAGATTCGCGGTCAAGTTTTTCGCAAAATCAAAGTGGAGGTGTCTTTCTCCGAAGGAAGGATTGGCGACGAGGATGAGCGCTTCGCTGCGCCTGACCTGAGCGCGCTCGGGCTTGGTGCGCCTGATGAAATCGCCGGAATCACCATGGCCTACCAGGTTGCACAAAAACTTCATGCCTGCACTGACCCGGATGCCCCCGCTCCGGAAGGCGACGGCAAACCATTCTTTAACGACCGCGTGCGTGACGTCGTAGATTTGCTGTTGCTGCGCGGAGCTTTCTTCCCAGAGGGCAGTGAGCTAGGCGCTGTGAGGGTAGCCGCAGAAGACGTGTTTCGGGCGCGCGCACTGGAAGCCGAAGAGCTAGGGCTGGTGCCGCGAACTTGGCCGCCGGAACTAACTGCCTGGCAAAGTTGGGCTGACGGCTGGCGAAAACCTGCCGATCAAGCCGGGATCGAAATCGGCCTTGATGAAGCGCTGGGCGAGCTCAACGAGTGGGTCGCAGAGATAGCGCGAAGCGCCGCGCGATAGCGTTGACCCATGACGGTACTCACCCCAGCACTGCTTGATCGCATCCGGTCGCGCGCCGAGCGTTACGATCGCGAGAACATCTTCTTTACCGAAGACCTGCAAGAGCTGCGTGCTGTCGGGTACTTGAAGCCGCGCAGTTTGCGTGAGCTGTCGGATGACCAACGCCTGCTTGCCGCGTACGCCCCGGCCACGGCGCTCGCCATCAACATGCACCTCGTCTGGATCGGTGTCGCGGGGGCTCTGCGCGAGCGTGGCGACTCGAGCCTCGACTGGTTGTTGGCGGATGCCGAAGCCGGCGAAGTTTTCGCCTTCGGCTTGAGTGAACCCGGCAACGACCTCGTCATGGGGGACTCCCTCACCACCGTCGAAACCGTCGAAGGCGGGCACCTCTTTACTGGTACGAAAATTTTCACCTCACTGTCACCGGCATGGACCCAGCTCGCCCTCTTCGGCAAACACACGGCCGACGACGGCACCGAAACCCTCATCCACGGTTTCATCACCCGCGACACCCCCGGCTGGCGTTCCCTCAACGACTGGGACACCCTCGGCATGCGCGCCACCCAAAGCCACACCACCGTGCTCGACAAAGCGTTCATGCCCGCCAACAAAGTCACCCGGAAACTAGCCGTCGGGGACACCACAGACCCCTTCGTCTTCGCCGTATTCGCGAACTTCCTGCCGCTCATCGCCTCCGTCTATGCCGGAATTGCCGACCGTGCCCTCGAACTCGGTGTCGAAACACTACAGAAACGCCGCTCGGCCATCAGCGGTGAGGCGTACTCCGAGCATCCGGACCTGCGCTGGCGCATGGCGGATGCCGCGCTCGCGCTCGATGCGATCGAACCCCAACTGCACAGCATCGCCGATGACGTCGATGGTCTCGTGGATCACGGGGCTGGCTGGTTCCGCAAACTGACCGGCGTCAAACAACGCAGCACCGAAACCGCACGCCACGTCGTCGACCAAGTCATGCGCTCAGCCGGGGGAGGAGCCTTCCGGAGCACAAGCGAACTCGCCCGCCTGCAACGCGATGTGCTCGCCGGTATCTACCACCCCTCGAACCCGGAATCGGTGTACAAAACGGTCGCGAGCGACCTGTTCGGGAGTTAGGTGGGCACGCGTTTGATGGTTCAAGAACTTCACTTACCGCGGGCGAGTATGGCCTGATGTGGTGGCGGGAAACTTCGACCAAAGGTATGCAGGCGCATGGCACAAGCCGATGCATTCTGCACAAAAGATCGCCGCGGAGAATCCGCCTGCGAAGTGGGGGCCACGATGTTGGCTGCATTGTGGAAATCGATGCCCGCAGCATCTGTGGTCGGAACAAGGTCTCTAAGCTGCGGGCACCGATAGATATAGGTTCCTGAACGGGTGCTAGTTTTCGCCGTGGCGGCGAGGTTCCGCCGACCGCCGACGACGAATTGCGGTAGCGAGCATCGCAACGGTGAAGAAGCCGACACCGGTGAGGATCGCCATGTATGTGGTCGCACCGAGCAGATGAATAGCCAATCCGAGTACGACCGCACCGGCTAACCAGCTTGCGACGATATAAGACCAAGTGCGCATTTCTTGCCTACTTTCTTGTGTATTGGACTGTTAGCAGGTCACTGTGTGCAGCGACCATGTTAGGGGCCCGCCGATAACCACACCAGCGTATGGCATGTTGATTTGGATGCACTTTCCAGCAGCTGCGGCGGACTTGAACTGGTTCCCGAAGGCAAGGATTAGAGCACCTGAGACCACGCCGCAGGTCACCGCACCGGGCCCGCTAGCAATTAGGCCACAGAATGCGCTTAGTAGCGACGCGTAACCAGCGTTAGCTGCATTGGCAACCTGTTTGGTCTCCGACTTTGAAAACTTCATGGCCTGTCCCCACCAGAAGTACAGCGTTTGGGGGTCCGCGACGACAGGGTATGTGACAGGCTGGGCGTCTAGATCAACGACCTGGGTGAGTGTCCCCCCGGAGATTTCGTAGGATGTTGCCACATCCCTCCCCTCAGCGTCGACGGCCCATGGCGCGGCTACCTGCGCGATGGGAACTCCAGATTGGTCGGTAACTATCACCGCACCGGTCTGTGGGTCGGCTATCAGTTGCGCCTCGCCCTCGACGTCAAAAGTGTATTCGTACCGCTGAGGTGCGTTCTTATTAGAAATAACTGTTGCAACCTGCACCGCGCCCGCTGATTTCCCCACCACCACGGTTTGGGAACCATTCTCGTTGTCGAATGAGACAGCGCCTGAAGGGTCAACGGTTGCCTCGCTACTCTCGGAGGCAAAGGGGAGAGTTAGGCCGACTTGAGGATTTCCCTCCGCACCCAAGCGGATGCTATCGGAGCTCAGCGCAGGCAACGTGATTGCGACGCCATTCTGCGCGAGAGCTGTCCTCTGCCCAGACGCTGTGGCCTCCATTGGGGAAGTGACGGCATCGCGCAGCACATCCATTTCGGCCGCGCTAGTTTGCTCCGCCACATTCTTTACTGCCGCTATCGGATCGTTGACGACCTGCGCAAAAGCCGGGCCGGGAGCCACGCCTACAGCAGCGATGCCGACAACGATGGACGCCGCCATGCTCAGGGCGCTCTTAGGTAGAAAACGCACAATTTCTCCTTCGATCGTTCTGTGCGCAGTTCGGTAACCACACACAGAAAATTGATATATATTCATTCAGCATAACAAGGGTAGAAGAAGGTGTCTATGGTTGATCCATGTTCCGAAGAACGCTCCAAGAATGGTGGCAATGCGCACCTCGTATGGACCGGCGTCGCGGAGGCTCTGAGCGAACCCGGCAACGATCTCGTCATGCGGGACTCGCTCACCACCGCCGAAACCGTCGAGGGCGGTTACGCGTTCACGGGCACCAAGATCTTCACCTCGCTCTCCCCGGCAAGCACACCGAGGGCGATGGCAGCGAAACCCTCGTGCATGGTTTCGTCTCTCGCGATGAACCCGGCTGGCGCTCGCTCGGCGACTGGGACACCCTCGGCATGCGCGCCACCCAAAGCCACACGACAGTGTTGGATGGCGCCTTCGTTCCCGCGAACAGGGTCGCCCGCGTGCTGCCCGTCGGGCCCAACGCCGATCCGTTCATCTTCGCGGTGTTCGCCAACTTCTTGCCGCTCATCGCCTCCGTCTATGCGGGCCTCGCCGACCGCGCCCTCGAACTCGGGGTCGAAGCACTGCAGCAGCGCAGCTCGGCGATCAGCGGAGAGGCGTATTCCGAGCATCCGGATCTGCGCTGGCGCATGGCGGATGCCGCGCTCGCGCTCGATGCGATCGAACCCCAGCTGCACAGCATTGTCGATGACGTTGATGGGCTCGTGGATCACGGGGCTGGCTGGTTCCGCAAACTGACCGGTGTGAAGCACCGCAGCATCGAAACCGCACGCCACGTCGTCGACCAGGTCATGCGTTCAGCCGGGGGAGGAGCCTTCCGCAGCACGAGCGAACTCGCGCGCCTGCAACGCGATGTGCTCGCCGGCATCTACCACCCCTCGAACCCGGAATCGGTGTACAAGACCGTCGCGAGCGACCTGTTCGGGAACTAGGCGCGCAGAATACTCTCGCGCGTCGACGTCAGCGTCTCGTCGTCGGGGTCGAGTACGACTGCGAAGATCCCCGAAGTGATCGCTAGATATGCCGCGATAGTTATCACGACCAGAATCAGCACGAGCACGATCATCGATCGCTTCTTTCTTTTCATTTCTGACCTCCCTGTGGAAAGAGTACCTACAACTTCTCTCGACTCGATAACATTCTGAGCAAAACCCATATAAAGAAAGAGTCGTGATGCGCATAGCCCGGTCCCTTGCCCTTGCAGCCTCGATCCTGATGGCTCTCAACATCTCGTCGCCAGCTCTCGCCCAAACGGAGCTGTCGGAGAAAGCAAGTATTCGTTCGATCCTTACTGCGGTAGTAGACCACGACTCTCTCGTTGACACCGACTTTGTCGGAGACGCCGCCAATGTCGAAACCGATGTAGATGCAGTCAATGCGATCGAAGCGAGGGTGAACGGCACCGACGTCGTTATTCCTAGCTCGATCGTTGCGCCCATTTCCGTCGGTGACCGAGATCAGATTCTCACTATTGGTCGCCCCGAACTCACTGCCGTCGAAACAGTTGAGCTCGCCCCTGGCGCGATCGCCCATACGAGCAATGAAGGTGTCACCACAATTTCTGCGGTTAATTCTGATGGCAGTGTCCAGATCGGCACCATCATCGACAACTCGTCAGCGCCCAGTAGGTTCGACTTCGAGTTGGGCCTCCCTCATGGGGGCAGCATCTATGAACTGAACGGGCAAATATTCGTGCTCGACGCGGCGGGTGAACTCGTTGGTGGTTTCGCTCCGGCATGGGCTAAAGATGCCAACGGGCTGGACGTGCCTACACAGTACGAAGTTTCCGGCTCGACTTTGACTCAATTCGTGGACCATGACCGCCCTGGGGTTGTCTATCCGGTAGTGGCAGACCCAGCGTACGCACGAGGCATGATTTCACAGGTGAAGTGGGAGCGTTGGCGTAATGGGGGGTGGGAGGTTCGCTTGACTGTAACCGCGTTAGCGCGATGGACTCAGCCGATTAATCCAGGCTTCGTTTACTCAGCTGGCTTAGCCGACCTTCGAGAACACCACCCAAGCTCAATGCAATACAAAACTATGGCTCAGCAGTGGGACTGCCACGTCGCTGGGCTGCCCGGCACGATTAATATTGATCTTGAGAGTTATCGACGAAGTTGGGACAACTGGCGTGCAGGTATTATTCCTGCCATCTTGCAGGGCAATCCGGCTAAGGCGTGCAATTGGTGATTTAGGCCGTGAACAGTCGTGGGCTCTCTCAGGTCGAGCCGCGCTCGCCCTCGACGCGATCGAACCCCAGCTGCACAGCATCGAAACCGCACGCCACGTCGTCGACCAGGTCATGCGTTCAGCCGGGGGAGGAGCCTTCCGCAGCACGAGCGAACTCGCGCGCCTGCAACGCGATGTGCTCGCCGGCATCTACCACCCCTCGAACCCGGAATCGGTGTACAAAACGGTCGCGAGCGACCTTTTCGGGAGCTAGCCGCCGGCGACTGAGATGCTCACCCAGCCCAACAGCGCAAGAACAACAGCGACACCGCCGAGCGAGATCGCGATACGCGGTCGCTTACCCAGAACTAGGTAGTAGAGCGCGGTCGCGATAGGTGCGGTCCACGCTCCCGCCGCGATCATGAACATGCCCAGGAACACGGGAGTGTCTAGGTGGGTGATGAGCCCCGTCACGAAGACGGCGAGACCGGGCACGATTCCGAAGAGTGGACTCAGCGCGATGAATAGTGCGATGGGGAGCGCTCGAGCGGGAACTCGTGCGCTCAGCCACAACCACGTTGGCACGCCGAACAGGGCTGCTACCGGGAGGCCCAGTGCGGTTGCGCGGGCGAAAGCGTGCAGCAGCTCTGAACCAATCGAGCCGTAAGAGGGACTTCCCAGCACCACGAGCGCAGTGCCCAGGGCCAATGCCACCGCGACGCAGCCGAGAACGGCGGCGATGTCCTTGAGGTTTCGGCGCGGGTGCATGCTCGCCGGGGCCGAAACGGTATCGATGTGCTGTTCTGGCGCTGCTGTCGTCACTGGTCCACATCCCCTTGAGCCACCTTGAAATGTGACTCGTCCTCACTCGAGGTTACACCGCAGCAACCTCGCGCGCCCCGAGCCGCAAGCTGACGTCGTCGTCGCGACGCTCATCATCGTGATGGCTGACAAGCACCACGACCTTGTCGGCGAGAGCCGTGCGCAGGTCGGTGATGAGGTGCTCGGCGCTCGCGGCATCCAAGTGGGCGGTCGGCTCATCGAGCAGTACGACATCCGCACGGGTGAGGAGAGTGCGGGCAACCGCGAGGCGCTGACGCTCACCGCCCGAGAGGCTTTCGCCCGCCGAACCCACACGAGTGTCGAGACCGTGATCGAGTGAATCGAAAAGCGGACCAAGACCGACCTGGCGCATGACGGCAACGAGCTCCTGCTCGGACGGTTGATCATCGTAGGCGCGACCCAACAGCAGATTGCCGCGAATCGTCGAATCGAAGAGGTGCGACTCCTGCGGGCACCATGTGACCGCCGCGCGCAATTGCTCAGGCGACAGCTTGCGAGCATCCACCCCATTGAGGCTCCAGGAGCCAGCAGCCGCCGGAAGATAGCCGAGCAGCGCGGCCAACAGCGTCGACTTACCCGCCCCCGATGGCCCCTCAACCACAAGCCACTCGCCGCGCTCAACCCGAGCGGTCGCGCCCGAGAACGCGAGCGTCGGGCTCGACGGCCAGCGGATGCCGAGCTCCCGCAGTTCAAGAATGGTCACGTCACCCAGTGGTTGGTCTGCGCTCGCGGCGCCTGCGCCGGCGTCGCGACGACTGTCGGCAGCCGCGGCAGCCCCATCCGCAGCGGCAGCCGCATCCGCGCCGGCCGTCACTCCGCGCACTTTGGCGAGCGCGGCGCTGAGCGCTGGCCACTGCTGCACGGAGTCGACGAAAGCGATGAGCGAGTCGACGAGGCCGATGGGGATGAGCACGAGTACGGCAACGATGCCGATGGGGAGCGTTCCAGCGACAACGGCCGGGGCCGCGATGGGCAACATGGCTACGGCGGTCACGGAGCAGGCGAGTACGACGACGGCGTTGCCGATGCCGAGAGCGCGGGCGCTGCGGCGGGAGAGTGCGCCGGCTTCAGCGTCGATGCGATCGAGGCGGCCGAGCATCCGTTCCCCGACTCCGTTGGCACGCAGATCGGTGGCCGCGCCGGTGAGCGCCGCAAAGGCACGAACGACTCGCGATTGCACTTCGGCGATACCTTGCGCGGCCGATCGGTCAACCCACACGGCAACGAGAGGGGCCAGAACGAGGCCGGCGGCGAGACCCCAGAGCAGCACGGGAACGGCTGGCGCGTGCAGCAGCCCCACCGCGATGAGTGCGGCAAGGGAGGTTCCGATGGCAACTGCGGGAGGGAGAACGACGCGAGGAACAAGGTCGCGCACACGATCGGCGGCCGCGACGAGATAGTCGAGAGCCACCCCGCCATTGGCGAGAGCGCGCGAACCGAGAGCCCGAGCGCCGAGACCGTTCCACAGAGAAACGCGCAGCTCGATCAGCGAACGAAGCACCGCGCTGTGGGTGGCGAGCCGCTCCGAGTAGCGCAGCGCTGCCCGCCCGATGCCAAAGAAGCGCACTCCCACGATCGCGACAAGCAAATACATGATGGGCGGATGCTCGCTGGCCCGCACAATCAGCCACCCCGAAATCGCGGTCAGCGAGATCGCGAAGAGGCTCGCGCCAACACCGAGAGCAATTGCTCCGACGAGAGTGGGCAGTGAGGGGCGCACAAACTCGAGTAGGCCGGCGAGAGTGGCGCGGGGGGAGCGGGGTGCGGCGAGAGCGTCAGCATCCGCTTCGCCAACAACAGTGAGGGGGTCGATGCGGGCCTCGACGGCGCGGGTGCCGCCCGAGGTGCCGACAGCGATGATCTGGTCGGCAAGAGCCGCAATGCCGGACTCGTGCGATGCGACGATCACCGTTACAGGGCGACCACGCAGTTCGGCGATTGCGGCTTCAACGCGGGCAGCGGATGCCGGATCAAGGTGGGCCGTCGGCTCATCCAGCAGCAACAGCTCTGCTCCCGCTTCGACGCGCAGTAGTCCGCGCGCAACAGCGATGCGCCGCAGTTCGCCGGGGCTCACTTGGCGAGGATCGGATTCGGCAATGTCGGTGAGGGCGAGTTCCATGAGCACAGCGCTAATCGCTTGCTCATCGTCGCTGTAGAGCCGCAGTTCGTCGATCACGGTGTCAGCAACGGTGTGCGGATGTTGCGGAACCCACGCCACTCGGGAGGGATCAACGCCCCACACGCTGCCGCCGCTCGGCTCACGATTACCGGCCAGCACTTCAAGAACACTGGATTTTCCGCTGCCGCTGGGCCCATCCAGGGCGGTGATGGTGCCTCGTGTTGCGCGAAAGCTCAACTGGTTTACGGTGGGAGCAGCGCGGCCCGCATAGCTGATGGTCAGATCGGTGACGCGGAAGTTGCCGTCGCTTTGGCGGTGCTCGCGCGAGCGGGGCGCATCGATGATCGAGCGTGCTCGGCGAAGCGCCGTTAGCCCATTCTCGGAGGAATGGAATGCTGCGCCGAGTTCGCGGAAGGGAGCAAAGCACTCCGGCGCGAGCACAAGCGCGATCAAGCCGATCGTGAGGGGGAGCTGATCATTGACGAGTCGAACACCCACAAACACGGCGACAACCGCCACCGAGATTGTGGCAATCAGTTCGAGCACGAGCGCTGAGAGGAAAGCGGTGCGCAGAGTCGCCATCGTCGTTGTACGGTTCTCGGCCGAGATCGCCCGCAGAGCTTTCGACTGCTCGCCCACCCGGCCAAGGCCGACCAGCACCGGCAGGCCGCGCGCGAGCTCGACGAGATGATCAGAGAGGCGTTCAAGGCTCGCGCTTGCGGCCTCGGAACGCTCCCGGGTGTGAGAGCCGACAAGCACCATGAAGACAGGAACCAGCGGCACCGTGAGCACGATGATGAGCGCGCTCACCCAGTCGACGGAAAGGATGCGAGCGCCAACCAGCAGGGGAACCGTCGCCGTCGTCACAATCGCCGGTAAGACAACGCGATAGTAGTTGTCGAGTTCATCGAGACCGACAGTGGCAACAGCAGTACTCGAGCCGACACTCGAGCGGCTGCCCGTGAGCATGCGCTCGGCAAGATCGCGGCGCAATGATTCTTTCGCGCCGAGAGCAGCGCGGGTCGCGAAACTCTCGGTGCCCCATGCGGTCGCTGCGCGCAGCACCCCGGCAGAGATGCCAAGCACAATAGCGAACTGCCAGGCTGGGGCATCCGTTTCGATGACTCCCACAACGCCACGGGCGACGGCCTCGGCCATCAGCACAAGAGCGAGACCTTTGAGCGTCGAGAGCAAGCCCAGCCCGAACAGTGTGTGCACACCGCCCGGACCGAAACCTGCTGCGAGCCGTTCGCGAAGCTTCTCTCTCATGCCCTCCATGGTGCCCTAGCGAGCTGAAGAAACGGGTGCCACAGCGGGCTTCACTACGTGAGCCTCAGGAATGTGCTTCTCGCTCAGGCGCTTGCGGAAGACCCAGTAGGTGTAGCCCTGGTAGAGCAAGACGAGAGGCAGGCCGAAGGCCGTGACGACAGTCATAACGCTCAAGGTATATTCACCGCTGGCCGCATTCGAGATCGTGAGATTGAACGCCTCATCGATCGTGGACGGCAACACGACGGGGTACACCGCGGCGAAGATGGATGACGCTCCCGCAACCAAGAAGGCGGCGATGCCGATGAAAGCGTAGCCTTCGCTCCCGGCCTTGGCGCTGAGCCAGCCGAAGACGACCGCAACCACGGCGAAGACGACGAGCACCCAAGTGATGACTGAACCGCTCTGCAGCTGCACGGCGATGACCCACGCGACGATCGGGAGCAGTGCGACGGGGCTCCAGCGCACGAGGAAGCGACGTGAACGCTCACGCACAGCGCCATCCGTTTTGAGCCCGAGGAAGGCAGAGGCGTGCACGAGTGAGAAGCCGACAACAGCAAGCCCACCGAGAATGGCGTACGGCGTGAGCCACGCGAAAGCGCCGCCGACCCGGTCACCATTGGCGTCGATGGGGAGGCCGGTAGTGGTGAGCGCGAGGGCCGCACCAATACCGAATGCCGAGCCGAGCGAACCGAGACCGAGTGCGCGATCCCACCAGATGCGCCAGCGCTCAGTCGACCCCTTGCCGCGGTATTCGATAGCGACAGCACGGAAGATCAGACTCACGAGAACAATCGTCAGCGGTATGTAGAGCGCGGAAAACAGGGACGCATACCAGAGCGGGAATGCAGCGAACGTAGCGGCGCCGGCGGTAATGAGCCAGACCTCGTTGCCATCCCAAACCGGGCCGATGGCATTGAGCATGAGCCGACGCTGCTTGTCACTTCGCGTACTGAAGAGCAACAGCATCCCGACACCGAGATCGAAGCCCTCAAGAAGCAGGTAGCCGATCCACAGTGCCGCAATGGCGATGAACCAAATAGTGGGAAGAAGTTCCATGATTGCGTGCCCTTCTGCTTAGTAGGCGAACGCGAGAACGTCGTCGCGTCGGTTGGGGTTATCTGGGTCATCGTTGTCGTCAACCGGATGCGCGAGCTCGGGCATCGCTGAGGCAACGCCACCGCGCACGTACTTCACGAGGAGTCGGAACTCGACGACAAGGAGAGCGCCGTAGACCAGGCCGAGGGCAACGAGCGAGAAGATGATCTCTTCTCCGCTCACGCCGGGGGAAACTGCTGCGGCGGTGAACATGAACACACCATCGACGCCACCGGGGGTCGGGTTCGGGGCAACCACGAAGGGTTGGCGACCCATCTCGGTGAAGACCCAGCCGGCGATGTTGGCGCCGAATGGAGCAGCGATGCTGGCCAGGGCGGTTCCCATGAGGAACTTCGAACGAGGCACCGTGCCTTTGCGCACCATCCACAGGGTGAGCAGCGCGAAGCCGGCAGCGAGTGCACCGAAACCAATCATCAGGCGGAAGCCCCAGTAGGTGACCTCCATGATGGGCAAGTAGTTGATCTCTTGACCGGCGCGTTCTCCATAGAGCGGGTCATCGGGCAGGTTGGTGCCGTACATCTCTTGGTACTCGGGAATCAGAGTGTTGACGCCCCTGATCTCGGTGTCGAAGTCACCGTGCGCCAAGAACGAGAGGATCCCAGGAATCTCGATGATCCCGACGACCTCGTCGCAGTTTTGAGAACCAATGTTGCCGATCGAGAGCACGGAGAAGCTCGTGCCGTCGTGGCAAGCCGCTTCGGCTGCGGCCATCTTGAGCGGCTGCTGTTCGAACATCAGCTTTGCCTGCAGGTCACCCGTGATGGCAACCCCACCGAATCCGATGATGGCGATGACAGCGGCGATACGGATGCTCTTAATCCAGACCGCGTGATCGGTGCGATCGCGACCGGGGATGCTGGCGTTCTCGCCGACGACGACGCGACCCGTGGCATCCACGGTGTCGATGCCGTCGCGGCGGCGCTGCCAGAGCTGGTACCAGGAGATGCCGACGACGAAGCCCGCACCGACGGCAAGGGCACCCATGATGGTGTGGGAGTAGGCGGTGAGAGCTGTGTTGTTGGTGAGCACTGCCCAGATGTCGGTCATCACGGGGCGACCGTCGACGAGCTCAACACCGACGGGGTGCTGCATCCAGGAGTTGGCGACGATGATGAAGAAGGCCGAAACGACAGAGCCGGCAACAGCGATCCAGAGTGAGGCAAGGTGGATCTTCTTGGGCAGGCGGTTCCAGCCGAAGATCCAGAGCCCGAGGAAGGTGGATTCGAAGAAGAAGGCGAGGAGTCCTTCCATGGCTAGCGGTGCGCCGAAGACGTCACCGACGAAGCGCGAATATTCGCTCCACGCCATGCCGAATTGGAACTCTTGAACGAGACCGGTGGCAACACCCATGATGAAGTTAATGAGGTACAACTTGCCCCAGAACTTGGTCATGCGTAGCCACTTCTCGTCGCCGGTGCGCACCCACTGGGTCTGCATAAGCGCGACGACGGGGCCAAGGCCGAGCGTGAGGGGAACCATGACGAAGTGGTAAACGGTAGTGATTCCGAATTGCCATCTGGCGATTTCTAGGGGGTCCACTCCAAGCCTTTCTTTCTGCGGCCGTGCTCTGATGCGGAGGGCTAGTTCTACTTGCTGTAGAAGTCCTGTGCATCTATTTCTACACCCTTGTAGAAAATATTTCTACCTAGGGTAGAATTAGCTCATGAACTCCCTAGGCGAACTTGAACGCAGCGTGATGGACTTGCTGTGGGCTGGTGGCGAAAGCCTCTCTGCCTACGACCTGCAGGCCAAGCTTGCTGCGCCGGAAGGTTTAGGCCGAGAGCTAGCTGCCACGACGATTCTCACTGTGCTTTCTCGCCTCGAGAACAAGAATTTTGTCGTGCGCGAACGCGACTCCCGCCCGCACCGCTACCGCGCTGCCGCTCGACGTGAAGCGCACATGGCAGATCTCATGCATGAAGTGCTGGGCGGCGCCAACGATCGCGCTGCCGTCCTTGAGCGGTTTGTCGGCCAGGTGTCGAACGAAGAGGCGGAGACTCTCCGTCGCATCCTCGCCGGGCGGTAAGTATGGTCGCCGCCGCTATCGGGCTCGGCGTTATCGCAATTCTGCTTGCGTGGCCCGTGCCCACTCTCCTTCCGGGTGCTTCCTGGGCGTACCGTCGACCGACCCTCGGATTGCTTGTCTGGCAGTCCGTTGCGCTTTTGGGCGGGTTCAGCATGATCGGGTCGCTAGTTCTGCTCGGAGCAGCAACGTTCGCCACTGACCTTCCGGATGCCGCAAACGGCATGTGGAGATTCGTCACGCATAACGAACTCCCCGCTGGCTCCTCCGTCTGGTCGCTGCTTGCTCTCTCTGGCGCACTCTTTCTTACAGTGCACCTCGTGCTCAACCTTCTCGTTACCGTGGTTTATGCCGAGCGCGAGCGTGCCCGCCACTCCCAGCTCATTACGTTGCTGAGCGAGCCGATGACAGACCGCCCAGGCACTCGGCTCATCGATACTCCTGCCCCTGTCGCTTACTGCCTGCCCGGGGCGCTGACCTCCATCACCGTGCTGAGCGCCGGCCTCATCCAGCTGCTCGACGACGAAGAGTTGCAAGCGGTCGTCGAGCACGAGCGCGCTCACGTGCGACTTCGTCACGACATTGTGCTGATCTTCTTTACCGCATGGAAGGTGTCATTGCCGTGGTTGCCAACCGCGCGAAATGCTTCCCGCGAAGTTGCCTTGCTGCTCGAGATGCATGCCGACGACAATGCCCTGCAACACGTAGGCCGCGGCAGCCTCGCTCGCGCCATCACGGTTGTCTCCGAAGGGGGGTCGCTCCCGCAGCGGAGCGAGCTGTCTTCAGCACTACCCGAATCGACGCCCAAAGAACTGCGCGCGCGCCTGCTTCGACTCGCGTAGCTTTCGCGGGGTAGGGCGGTTCAGGACGTGATCACGCTCGGTCTAAACTCGGCTTCATGAACGCGCCTACGCCGAGTGCACCCGCCTCCCTGTGGTCGCGCACCTCCCCGACCACACGGCTCGTTCTCGCGACGGCGCTCGTGCTCTCAATCGCGGGATGCACTACCGCCCCCGCAGGGGACGCGCAACCCGACTCGCCCACCGCATCCGCCAACGCCGGGTCAGCTCCCTCGGCCTGGAGCCTTTTCGAGCCGGGAGCGATCGCCGACTACCAGTTAGGCGGAGCCTACGAGCCCGAAGCGGCAGTGTCGGTGGTCGTGCGGGACTCAGAAGAGCAGCCGCTCGACGGGGCATATTCCATTTGCTACATCAATGGTTTCCAGTCCCAGCCGGGCGAGCAGTGGCCGGCCGAGTTGCTCTTGCGCGACAGCGCAGGCGACGCGGTTATCGACCCGAACTGGCCGGACGAGACGCTGCTCGACATTCGTTCCGAGGGCAACCGTGAGGCTATCGCCGAGCAACTGACCCCCGCGATTATGGGATGCGCTGACAAAGGTTTTGAGGCGGTCGAGTTCGATAACCTCGACAGCTACTCGCGCTCCGAAGGGCTACTTGAGCGCGCGGACGCGATCGCGATGGCAACGCTGCTCGTGCAGGCCGGTCACGAGAATGGGCTCGCGGTAGCGCAGAAGAATTCTGCTGAGCTGCTTGGCCAGGCGGCATCCGCCATTGGCTTCGATTTTGTGATCGTCGAAGAGTGCGACCAGTTCGAGGAGTGCGCTGATTTCACCGATTTTTACGGTGACGCCGTGATCGATATCGAGTACACCGACGACTTGCGGCGACCCTTCGCCGACGTGTGCGCGGATGCCGCAACACCGCGCATCACGATGCTGCGAGATCGCGATCTTACGCCGCCCGGCTCACCAGACTACGTCTACGAGCACTGCTGACGGAAGCCCCGCTAGTCGCTGACCCTCGGTCCGCGAATAAAGGCGAGCGGCAGCGTGAGCAACGAAATTGCAGCCGCGATTAGCAGTGCGGGCGGGAACGCGAACGCTGTGGCGAGCGTGCCGATGAGCACTGAACCGAGGGCTGTTCCGAGGTCGAAGCCGATGTTCCAGACGGCGCTCGCTGTGCCGTATTGCTTGCGTTGCACGGCGGCGAGGGAAAGCACGAGGGTGAGGTTCTGCAGTCCACCGTAGGCAATGCCGACGAGCGTCATACCGAGGAGGAACAGCAGAATGCCCGTGGAATCCGGATTCTGCACAGCGTGGGCGATCGCGAGGAGGCCGGCGACTGAGATGACGACGAGCGGCCACAGGAAGCGACCGGCACCGTAGCGATCAGAGAGGCCGCCGACACCCCAGCGGGTGATCGCGGCGCTCAGGGTGAGCAGGGCGAGCGCTCCAGCGGTCGCCGCGGGCGATGAGCTCATTTGTGGCGCGAAAGTGAGCAGCGCACCGCCGGCGAGAGTCACGCCGCTGAGCAGCATCATGGGGCGCAAAAGGGTGACAGCGAGCATCCGTCGCTGCGATCGGGCGCCCGATGGTGCTGTGACCGGCGTTGAACCGGTGGCGGGCAGCAACTCGCGCTCGGCAGCTTGGGCGCGAAGAATGCGGGCGAGTCGAGGGGCGGAGCTGATGCCCAAGAGGGGCAGCGCGCCGAGCGCAAAGACGGCCCAAAATCCGACGGTCTCCGCGAGCAGAGTTGCGGTAGGCGCGAGGAAGATCTGTGGGATCGCGATTGCGGCGCCGTAGATTCCGACAGCAGCACCGTGTTGGGCGCGGTCAACAAGGTTCGCCACAACGGTCGAGCCGGTGACCGTCAGAATGCCGAAGCCGACACCGCGGACCGCGGAAATAGCGAGAATCCAGCCTAGTTGATCCGAAATGAGAAGCAGCAGTGGAGGAACTCCGAGAAGAGCGAGGCCCGCTGCGAGCACGCGGCCAGTACCTAAGCGCTCCAGGAGTCGCGGAACAAAGGGCTGTGTCATAACGGTGACGAGCAACAACACTCCGTTGACGAAACCGGAGCCCGCTTCCGTGGCCCCGCCCTGAATTGCCCACAGCGGTGCGACAGGAATCAGCGCAATGAAACCTCCGAAACCGGCGGCCGTCAGCACCAGCAGAGCGGGCATTCCTGGCGCGCGCCAGACGGGGGTCGGAGTATCGCGAGAGTTCTGAGTCACGATGCTCAACCCTATGCCCCGCCGGGCCCCGACCGACTCACGTCAGAATTGAGAGCCCGGCAGGGCCAGAGAACTCGCGCGGCAACCCACCACAGCCTGCGGCGCGAGTGGTCTTACTTCGCGGGCACCGCAGCGGCCGCACTCGGGGCAACGGCGCGCGGAGCCAACCGCTGCAACTGAGTCACGTGCTTCGGCTCGAGCTCGTCGATGCTCGTGACCTCGAGCAGTTTCATCGTGCGCACGATCTGCTCCGACAGAATCTGGATCGTGCGGTCAACGCCCTCGCGCCCGCCGGCCATGAGCCCGTAGAGGTAAGCGCGACCGATGAGGGTGAACTTGGCGCCGAGCGCCATCGAGGCAACGACATCCGCTCCGTTCATGATTCCCGTGTCGACCATCACTTCGACATCGCTGCCGACTTCGCGGGCGACTTCGGGCAAGAGGTGGAACGGGATGGGGGCGCGGTCGAGCTGGCGCCCGCCGTGGTTGGAGAGCAGGATGCCGTCGACGCCCAGATCAGCGAGGCGCTTCGAGTCTTCAAGGTTCTGCACACCCTTGATCACGATTTTGCCTGGCCACATGTCACGGATGATCTTGAGGTCGTCGTAGTTGATCGACGGATCCATGGCCGAGTCGAGCAGTTCGCCCACAGTGCCGCCCGTGGTCGCGAGTGATGCAAACTCGAGCGGGGGAGTCGTGAGGAAGTCGAACCACCACCACGGGCGCGGGATGGCGTTGAGGATGGTGCCTGCCGTCAGCTGCGGAGGGATGGAGAACCCATTGCGCTTGTCCCGCAGTCGCGCACCGGCAACCGGGGTGTCGACCGTGAACATCAGAGTGTCGTAGCCTGCGGCTGCCGCGCGCTCGACGAGGCCGTACGAGATCTCGCGTTCGCGCATGACATACAGCTGGAACCAGTTGCGGCCGTTCGGATTGGCGGCCTTCACATCTTCGATGGATGTCGTGCCCAGCGTCGAGAGAGTGAACGGAATTCCTGCTGCCGCCGCTGCGCCCGCGCCAGCAATCTCGCCTTCGGTCTGCATGAGGCGAGTGAAGCCGGTTGGTGCGATGCCGAAGGGCATGGCTGAGGTGCCGCCGAGAATCTGGGTGGTGGTGTCGACGTGCGAGGCGTCGCGCAGGATCGAGGGGTGGAACTCGATGTCTTCGAAGGCCTGGCGGGCGCGGCTCAGCGAGATCTCGCCTTCGGCCGAGCCATCCGTGTAGTCGTAGGCGGCTTTGGGGGTGCGTCGCTTGGCGATGTCTTTGAGGTCGTAAATCGTGAGGGCGCTATCGAGGCGGCGCTTCTTGCCGTTGAGCTCTGGTGCCTTGAACTTCATGAGCTTCGCGAGCTCTACGGGGTTCGGAAATTGACGCTTGACCATGGTTGCCTTTAGTTGTCGGTGTCGAGGTGGGTTAGGAGGCGATCGCGCGCCCCCAAGATGTGGTCGCGGGTGAGTTGCTCAGCGCTCGCGGCATCCCCGGCGGTGATGGCATCGAGGATGCCCTGGTGTTGTTCGGCCACCTCGTGGGCGGTGATGAGCTGGGCGGATTGAACCTGCCCGATGCATAGTTCGATTTCACCCATGAGCAGTTCGTGCAGGCGAGTGAGTCGTGAGCTGGGCTGACCGGCGACAAGCGCCCGGTGGAACTCGATGTCGTGATGCGCGAAATCATCGGTGGCGGTGAGGGCGCGGTGAGCGGCGAGCGCTTCTGCGGGGATAGCGCCGGCTTCGGCGAGTGCGGCCATCGCGGCAGCTTCGACGGTGGACCGGGTGTCGAAGAGGTCGAGAACGTCGTCGTAGCTGAGTTCGGGAACGCGGGCGGCGCGGTGGGCTTCACGACGCAAGAGTCCATCGGCGACGAGTCGATCGATCGCGATTCGCGCGGTGGGGCGGGCGACTCCGAAACGGAGCGCGACAGCCGATTCGGTGATGGCGGAGCCTGGCGCATCCTTCTGCGAAATGATGTCGGCTCGAAGTTTGTGGGCGACAGTATCGGGCAGCACTGCGGCGTTCTCGATCATGCGGCTCCCTCGTCGTCGTGTGGATTGTCAAACAATCTAGCAGAATGTATGACAAAGCAGAATAGCGACCTGTTAGGTTGACCTGATATGTGTTTGTGCGCAACAAAGGAGATGGCATGACAAAGCAACTGGCGTGGGGAATTCTGGGCACGGGCTGGATCGCGGGGCTACAAACCAGCGACCTCATCGAACACGGCCACAACGTCGTCGCGGTCGGATCTCGCACCGCAGAAGCGGCAGCTAAGTTCGCCGCAGAATACGGAATCCCGACCGTGCACGGCAGCTACGAAGAACTCGTTGCCGACCCCACCGTTGACGCCATCTATGTTGCGTCTCCCCATCCCTTCCACGAAGAGCACGCTCTGCTCGCGCTCAACGCCGGCAAGCATGTTCTCGTAGAAAAGGTGTTCACGATGAACGCGGCTCAGGCCGAGAACGTTGTCTCTCGGGCATCCGAACTGGGTCTTGTCGTTCTTGAAGCCATGTGGACGCGCTACCTGCCGCACATGGTGCGCATTCGTGAACTCATTAAGAGTGGTGCCCTCGGCACGATCCGCAGCGTGATCGCCGACCACAACCAGAACCTGTCCAGCGACCCCCTGCACAGGATCAACAACCCGCTGCTCGGTGGAGGAGCCCTGCTCGACCTCGGCATCTACCCGCTGTCGTTTGCCTACGACGTACTCGGAGCTCCTAGCAGCGTCGTCGCAGTGGCAACCAAGACAGCCACCGACGTGGATCGGCAAACCGCAATGATCTTGAGCTACGGCACCGAGGCTCAAGCCGTGCTGCAGACAACGCTTGACCTTCGTGGGCCAACCCGCGCCGTCATCGTCGGCAGCGAAGGCCGCATCGAGATCGCCGAGACCTGGTACGCGCCAACCGCCTATACGCGCTTCGATGCCGACGGAAACGTCGTCGAAGAATTTGACGGACGCACCACTGGTCGGGGCATGCAGTTTCAAGCCGCCGAACTTGAGCGCCTCGTCGCCGCAGGTGAACTTGCCAACGACATTCTCTCGCCCACCGAGAGCGTGCAGATCATGTGCACCCTCGACGAGATTCGTCGCCAGATCGCGCTGACCTACCCGATGCTCGACGAGGGCTAACGAGCGTTAGCGCGCAGTCGGAAAGTACCGCTTCGGCGAAAACGCCGCAGCGACGAGTGAACGCAGCGCCTCAAGCGAGCCCTCAACAAAACCCTGACCCCGCGCCTGAACAAGCACATTGCCAATGGCCGTCGCTTCAACGGGGCCCGCGAGCACCGGCATTCCACTGCGGTCCGCGATCAGTTGGCAGAGCAACTCGTTCTGCGAACCACCGCCGACGATATGGATGACCGACACCGACTTTCCGGAGAGATCCGAGGCCGTGCGTACGGCATCCACAAATACAACGCTGAGGCTCTCGATGATGCTGCGCACAAACTCGACGCGCGATTGCGGGGCCGGGAGATCGTGTTCGGTGCACCACTCGGCGATGCGCTCAGGCATCCCACCGGGGGCCATGAAGCGCGGGTCGTTTGCGTCAAAGGTGGGTACGCGCACGGTCAGTGCGGATGCTGCAGCCAACAACTCGAGAAGGTCAACGCTCGCGTCATCCTTCTGCCATTCGCGCACGCACTCGCTCAGCAACCACAAGCCCATGATGTTGTGCAGGTAACGCACCCGCCCGTCGACACCGCCCTCGTTCGTGAAGTTCGCGGCCCGGCTTGCCTCGGTGAGCACGGGCGAGCCCAGCTCAACACCCACGAGCCCCCAGGTGCCACACGAGATGTAAGCGAAGTCGTCGCCCGTGGCTGGCACAGCGACGACAGCGGATGCCGTGTCGTGCGATCCCACGGCGACCACGTCGGCACGGATGCCGAACTCGTCGCGCACCGGCCCCAGCGTTGTGCCGGGAGTGACCAGCTCAGGGAACAGGGTGCGGGAGAAGCCGAGCTTCTCGATGAGAGCGTCATCCCACTGACCGGTCGCTAGGTTGAGCAGCCCCGTTGTTGAGGCGTTAGTTTGTTCAGCGACCTGACGCCCCGTCAACCAGTAGTTGATGAGATCCGGAACAAGCAAGAAGCTATCGGCGCCCGCAAGGTTCTGCTCGGCAGCAAACTGATAGAGGGTGTTGAACGGCAGAAACTGCAGCCCGTTCGACGCATACAACTCGGCGTGATCGGCAATGGCATGCACCCGCTCGACCCCGGCTGCCGTGCGCTCGTCACGGTAGTGGAACGGGGGAGCGATCATCCGCCCGCCCTCCATCAACGCATAGTCAACAGCCCACGAATCAACGCCGATGCTCGATAGCTGTGGTTCTTCGCGAACGGCAGCTGCTAAGCCCGCGAGCACGCTTGAGTACAGCGCATCGATATCCCAGTGCAAGCCGTCTTCACGGCTTACCGGACCATTGGGAAAGCGTGCAACAGGCCGCACGCTGAGCTCATTGTGCCCGACATGGCCGAGCATGACCCGGCCACTCGTCGCGCCGAGGTCAACGGCGGCGACGGCTTTAGGCAACATGCGAGTACCGCCTCGGTCGCAGGCTCCCTCGGAGCTGGCGTCGCGCAACCGCTGACGCGATTGCCATAGCTCCAGCGCTCATCGTAAGAACGCCGCCGCAACACCAGCGTCGACCGGAATGTGCAGTCCAGTCGTGTGGCTGAGGTCGGGGCCCGTGAGCACGGAGACCGCGTTCGCGACGTTCTCGGGCAGAACCTCACGCTTGAGGATCGTGCGCTGAGCGTAGAACTTGCCAAGGTCTTCCTCTTCTACGCCGTAGGTCTTGGCGCGGTTGGCGCCCCAACCCGCAGCGAAGATGCCAGAACCGCGCACCACGCCATCGGGGTTGATGCCATTAACCTTCACGCCGTGCTCACCGAGCTCGACAGCAAGCAACCGCACTTGATGTGCCTGATCGGCCTTCGTGGCCGAGTAGGCGATGTTGTTGGGGCCAGCGAAAACCGAGTTCTTCGACGAAATGTAGATGACGTCGCCGCCCATGCCCTGCTCGATGAGCACCGGTGCGGTCGCCTTCGACACAAGGAACGAGCCCTTGGCCATAATGTCGTGCTGGAAGTCCCAATCCTGCTCCGTGGTCTCCAACAGCGGCTTCGAGAGCGAAACGCCCGCATTGTTCACGACGATATCGATGCCGCCAAAAGCGAGCACGGCATCCTGCACCATGCGGTCGATGGCTGCGGCATCCGTCACGTTGACCTTGAGGCCGATCGCGACATCGGCCGGGTTTGAATACGCAGCGCCGATCTCGGCGGCAGCAGCCTGAGCCTTCTCGAGGTCGAGGTCAGCAATGACGACGCAGGCGCCATCCGCAGCGAGGCGCGTAGCGATGGCCTTGCCGATGCCGGATGCTGCGCCGGTCACGAGGGCAACGCGCGTCGCGTGTGACTTGGGCTTGGGCATCCGCTGCAGTTTGGCTTCTTCGAGCGCCCAGTATTCGATGTTGAACTTCTCGGCGTCGCTGATGGGCGCGTAGGTCGAGATCGCTTCGGCTCCACGCATGACGTTGATGGCGTTGACGTAGAACTCGCCAGCAACACGGGCCGTCTGCTTGTTGGCCCCGTAGCTGAACATGCCGACGCCGGGAACGAGAACGATAAGCGGGTCGGCTCCACGGATCGCGGGGGAGTCATCGCTCGCGTGCTTGTCGTAGTACGCGGTGTAATCCTTGCGGTACTCCTCGTGCAGCTCTTTCAAACGCTCGATGCTCCTCTCGATCGAAGCGTTGGCTGGCAGGTCGAGCAGCAGTGGCTTGACTTTGGTGCGCACGAAGTGGTCAGGGCAGCTCGTGCCGAGGGCTGCGAGCTTGGGGGCGTTGGCCGAGGCGAGGTAGTCGAGTACCTCGTCGGAGTCAGTGAAGTGACCGACCATGGGGCGGTCATGGCTGGCGATGCCACGGATCGTTGCGGCTAGCGCAGCAGCCTTCTCGCGGCGTTCGCCTTCGGGCAGTGCCGCGTTCTTGGCGACAGTGCGGCCGAACGGGGCCTTCTTGCCTTTAGCCGCGATGTACTCTTCGGCGGTGGTGATGATCCAGAGGCTGTTCGCTTCTGCTTCGTCGCTCGTGTCACCCCATGCGGTGATTCCGTGACCACCGAGGATGCAGCCGATCGCCTTCGGGTTCTTTGCTTTGATCTCAGCGATGTCGAGCCCGAGCTGGAAGCCGGGGCGACGCCAGTCAACCCACACCACCTTATCGCCGAAGGCTTTCTTGGTGAGCTTCTTGCCATCTTTCGCCGTAGCGAAGGCGATTCCCGAGTCGGGGTGAAGGTGGTCGACGTGGGCAGCATCCACGAGTCCGTGCATGGCGGTGTCGATGGATGGCGCAGCGCCACCTTTACCGTGAAGGGTGTAGTCGAACGCCGCAACCATTTCGTCTTCGCGCTCAACGCCAGGGTAGACGTTCGTCATCGAGCGCAAACGGTCGAGGCGCAGCACGGCGAGGCCAGATTCCGTAAGTGTGCCAAGGTCTCCGCCGGAACCCTTGACCCACATGAGCTCAATAGGCTCGCCCGTGACAGGGTCGGTCTCGGTGCCCTTGGCTGAGGTGTTGCCGCCGGCGTAGTTGGTGACGCGGGGGTCAGAACCGAGTCGGTTGGAGCGGGCGATGAGCTCAGCTGCAGTGGGGTTCGTCATTAAGGTGTCCTAAGTGTCAGAGGCGAAAGGTGTGAGAGGGAGCGATCGTGCGGTCGCTTTAGGCTCCCCAACCAGCCTGCACGCCACCAACGCGGTCTTCGGCGATTTTCTGTTGGTAGCCGGATGCCGCGTACGCCGCCATCGGGTCGGCGGGCAAGCCGCGCGACTCGCGCCAGGCCGCAAGGTCACCGCGAACATCCGTGTAGAAGGCATCCATCAGGATTCCGTTGGCACCGAGTACATCGCCAGCGTCTTGGGCTGCTGTAAGAGCATCCGTGTCGACGAGCAGTGCGCGGGCGGTCATTTCTTGCACGTTGAGCACCGAACGCATTTGGCCGGGAATCTTGTCTTCGACGTTGTGGCACTGGTCGAGCATGAAGGCCACACCGCTGTCGGCGCCGTAGCCGCCGCCACGAACAACTTCATGCAGGATGCGGAACAGTTGGAAGGGGTCAGCGGCACCCACAATGAGATCGTCGTCAGCGTAGAAACGTGAGTTGAAGTCGAAGGAGCCGAGCTTGCCGAGGCGCAGCAACTGCATCACGATGAACTCGATGTTGGTGCCGGGAGCGTGGTGGCCGGTGTCGAGGCACACGAGTGCGCGCTCGCCGAGAGCGGCAACTTGGGCGTAGCTGGTTCCCCAGTCCGGAACATCCATGTGATAAAAAGCGGGTTCGAAGAACTTGTACTCAAGCACCATGCGCTGTTCGCCGCTCAAGCGGTCGTAGATTTTCTGCAGCGAGTCGGCGAGGCGGTCTTGGCGGCCACGAAGGTCAGCCTGGCCGGGATAGTTTGATCCGTCGGCGAGCCAGATTTTGAGGTCGCGTGACCCTGTCTGGCCCATGATGTCGATGCAGTCGAAGTGGTGATCGATGGCCTTCTGGCGAATTGTCGGGTCGACATGCGTGAGCGACCCAAACTTGTAGTCGTCGTCTTGGAAGGTGTTTGAGTTCACGGTTCCGAGTTCAACGCCGTGCTCGTTCGCAAAGCTGCGCAGCGCGCTGTAGTCCTCTACTTTGTCCCACGGGATGTGCAGGGCAACAGTCGGCGACAGTGCCGTGTACTTGTTGACCTGGGCGGCATCCGCAATCTTCTCTTCGGGGGTGCGTGGGGTTCCTGGGGTGCCGAAGACCTTGAACCGAGTGCCCGAGTTGCCGAAAGCCCACGAGGGGAGTTCGATGGCCTGCTCTTCGAGGCGGGATGCGATTGAGCTGAAATGCGCCATGGGAATTCTTACTTTCTGCTGAAGGTGCGGCGGGTTGAGATTTATGGGGTCGCGACGAGTAGCGTTCGCTCGCGAGCGGCTGAGGGAATCGTGTAAATGAATCGATTCAAAGTGAGTCTAATCCGAGTTACTTGGTGAGACAATTCATTCATGCGGCCCCCTCCTGCTGGCGTCGAGCTGATGCTCGAGATTGAACACTTCAGTGAGCGAGATGAAACCCTCATCGGGTGGAACATCGAGATCAACAAAGTGCTCGCCCATGGTTTGCTGCCATCGAGAGTTCACGTCGGTCGCTGCCATTGCTCGTTGCGAGGCAGCAAGGTCGTCTGCCTCGACGTAGCCAATCAATAGTCCGTCGGCGCGAAGAAAGAGTGAGTAGTTGTGCCACCCGGTTGCAGCAAGGGCCTCAAGCATTTCGGGCCACACAGCAGCGTGCGCTGCCTTATAGGCGTCGATGTGGTCAGGCTTCACTTGCAGCTGAAAGCAGTATCGGTTCACGGATGCCCTCCTAACGCCATTGGGGAAGGTCGGCCATGTCGACGTGGCGGTGTTCAATTCCGAGGAGGCTTGCTGCAGCATGGATGTCGCCAGCAATATGGCCAACGCAGAGTGCCCAGTGGTGGCCAATGCCAGTCTGCGACCATTCATCGACCCACTCGCCCGGGTCGCCGCCGAAGCTCACTCGCGAGGTCGTATTGCCAATTTCTAGCAGCGGCCCAGAAGTCACAGTTCCCTCACTAGTGATGAACGTGTAGCTGCCGTCGCGATCCTGACCGATCCCGAAAGTCGTGACCGGTCCCTGCTTCACATCAAACTCAACGGATACCCCGTAGCCACGTTTGCCGTGGTAAACCCCGAGGCCGCGCAGCAGCGGATCACGCTCCGACACTGCGAGGTGGGCTGGTCCGTCGTGACCCATTTCCACTACGTCGTCAAAGAAGTTGAGCGCCTGGATTTCTGTGAATGATCCTCCTGCGCCGATGGTGTGTGCGGCGAGCATGGCCAAACTGGTGCGCAACTCATATTCACCGACAAAGGGAATACCGCGAGCAGTGAGTAGTGATGAGCCGAGAATCATGCCTGCGCCGAGACGCTCGTGCAGCTCACCATTGAGTCCGCGGTGGTAGTACGCAGCGGAGTCTAGATCAAAGTCCTCGACCAACCGATCAAGCCCAACGCTGACTTTGGCACCCCAGGCGAAGTCTTCTTCGCGAACGGACTCGTCGAGAGTGAACAATTCGCGGGCGAGTTTCATGCGATCGGCGACTTGGTTATCGGTCACTTCGTCGACTCGAACACGCAGGTCGTCGAATTCAAGGACTTCAACGTGTGAGCCGAATTGACTCGATACCAACGTGAGGTCGGTCGAGACATCGAGCATGCCCGGGTAGACGTGGCCCATGAGGCCGTGACGGGCGTGGCGAAGCGTGGCGCGTACTTTTGCCGCGTTTACCCAGCGATTGATGCGAGTCCACGCACGTTCATCTTTCAGGTGCCCGGAAACACTGCGGAACTCAATACCTGCACGCTTGAAGACGTTGGCTACTTCGGGTACAGGGCATTGGCCGCAATACGCTAGCCACTTTCCAGTATCGAAATTGGCGTGATCCATCGCCTCGGTTGGCTGCAGATCAATCACGAGCACCGGAGTCTTTGAGCGCTGGGCAATCGGAAGAACCATGGATGCCGTGAGGTAGGTGGTGAGGAAGATGACGATGAGGTCGCAATCAGCGCGCCGCAATTTCTCTGCCGCGACGGTGGCCTCTTGGGCATCCGAGATGAATCCGACGTCGACGACTTCTGCATCAAGTGCGGTGAACCGGTCGGTGACGTACTTGCTCGACTCCTGAAGTTGAGGGAGGAGCGCGGGGAACTGTGGCCAGTAGGCTGCGAGGCCGCCGGCGACAAGGCCAATGCGGGTGCTGCGACGGGTTTTGGCGGGAAGCAGTTCTGAAGCTGGAGTAAGGGACATCATCGGCTCCGAAAATCTAGTCTGGTGGTTGTGGCGAAGTGTGTTTCTCCGGGTCGGCTTTTCAGCCGACCCGGAGAAGCAAGCGGCTAGTTAGAAGTCGTACTCATCGATGTTGTCTGCGTTGAAGCGCGTCGGCGGTCCAACGATGGCTACACCGTTCGCTCCCACAGTGATTTCGCCCATGTCGCCAGCGTCGAAGGTGTCGCCTTCTGCGCCAGTGATGGTTCCATCAACGAGAGCCTTGCCAGCAAATGCTGCAACGTAGCCGAGCTGTGCAGGGTCCCAGAGAGCGAACTCTTGAACGGTGCCGTCCTTGACGAACTCGCGCATTTCGTTCGGAAGTCCAAGACCAGTCAGAGCGACCTTGCCCTTGTAGTCCGAGGTCGAAATGTACTTGGCTGCTGCAGCAATACCGACTGTTGTGGGCGAGATGATGCCCGCGAGGTCAGGGTACGACGAGAGCAGTCCCTGGGTCTCTTGGAAGGACTTGTCGGCGTCGTCATCGCCGTAGACCTTGGCTACGAGCGTGATGTCCGAGTAGTCAGGGTTCGAAGCGAGTTCTTCTTCCATGAACTTGATCCACTCGTTCTGGTTGGTCGCGGTTGCCGTTGCCGACAGGATCGCGATTTCACCAGATCCACCGATCTGCTCGGAGATGATCTCCAGCTGAATCAGTGCGACATCCTTGGCAACAACTTGGCTGATGAAGATGTCGCGGTAGTCGGGGTTGGTGTCAGAGTCGAACGCCACAATCTTCGCGCCAGCTTCGCGTGCCGTCTGAAGTGCAGGCCCTACGGCATCGGGGTCGTTAGCCGCGATGACAATAACGTTCGTGCCTTCCTGCGTTGCCTGTTCGATGAACGGAATCTGAGCGCTTGCGCTTGCCTCAAGGGGCCCGAGGACCTGAGAGTCGTAGCCAATTGCATCTGCTCCCTCGGCACCTCCACCAAGAACCACGTCGGTGTAGGGGTTGTTGAGCTGCTTGGGGAGGAAGGCGATGGTTCCAGCGCCGGCATCGCCGCCGCCGGCATCGCCACCGTCAGTTGCAGCACAACCGGTCGCGGCGAGCGCCACCACGGTTGCGATTGCAGCAACAGTGCCGATACGGCGACCGTTGCTGTTCGTGGAAAACAACTTCATTGTTCTTCCTTTCGTAAAGACGCCTGGTGCTTAGGCGCTGGTTGTGCCTGGGGCGTTCTGCCCCTGGACTTCTCGGTGCATCCGGTTCAACCGAATACGTTCTTTGGCCCAGCCGATGACGCTGGGGGCAACAACGGAGAGCACAAGCAATCCGCCGGTGACAATGATCAGTGCCGTCTCGGGCACCTTTGCGAGCCGAAGTGCGTACGTGAGAGTGCCAATCAGCAGCACTCCTCCAACCACGCCAGGAATGTTTCCCTTGCCGCCGAAAATCGAGACGCCGCCGAGTAGCACTGCAGCGATCACGCTGAGTTCTAGGCCCGTTCCGTTGTCGGGACCGGCGCTTGCCAGTCGCAGTGTGAGGAACACACCCACCATCGATGACACCACTCCGGTGCCCACGAACAGCCAGAATTTGGCGTGCCCGACCCGAACCCCTACAAAAGTTGCAGCTTGCGGACTGTAGCCCAGCGCGTAAAGACCACGGCCAAAGGGGGTGAAGTGAAGGAGAACCGCAAAGAAGGCGATCACGATCAGCACGAAGATCATCATTACGGGAATCCCGGTGTTCCCGATTTTGGAGAGCACGAATGCGTTGAGTTCTTTCGGAAAGCTCGCGACTTTCTGGTCACCAATCACGACGAGGGCAAGGCCTCGGTATAGCGCTAATGTTCCGATTGTCACGGCGAGCGACGGCAGGCCCAGAGTCGTGATGAGGAATCCGTTGAACGCTCCACACACCACTCCGATAAGAATTGAGAGCGCAATAACGATTCCGATATCGAGGCCGCTATCGCGCCACAAGACACCCATCGCGGCGCTTGTCAGCCCTGCGGTTGATGCAACCGAGAGGTCGATCTCGCCTGAAACAATCACGAGTGCCATCGGCATCGCGATGAGCAGGATCGGGATGACCTGAATAAGAAGGAACCCCACGGTGAGTGTTGAGGCAAAGAAGTTGACGGACACCATGGAGATGACCACAACGGCAATCAGAATGTAGAAGATCACGGCATCATGGCCGAGCAGGCGCTGGCTCAACTGACCGCGTGAGCGTCGAGTAGTGGTCTCAGACATCTTTTGCCTCTTTCGCTCGCAGCTTGCGGGTCTTTCGCAGCGCAACGACTCGGTCGATGATGATCGCGGCCAGGATGAGTACACCCACGATCGCTTGCTGCCAGAATTTGTCGACACGGGTTGCAGTAAGCGCCCCCGTGATGGTGGAAAGCAGCACAGCACCGATCGCGGCACCAGCGACTGTGCCGGAGCCGCCGAAGATCGCGACGCCTCCGACGACCACCGCGGCAACAACATCGAGTTCAATCCCGGAGCCGGTGAGAGCACCTACGGAGTTGTAGCGCGAGGTGTATAAAACCCCGGCAAGCCCCGTCAAGGCGCCACATGCGATGAATGCGCTGAGGACTCGCCCGGGAACGGGAATTCCGAACAGCCGCGCGGCGTCTGGATCCGAGCCAATTGCGTAGAGGTCGCGGCCGCTTCGAACAGAACTCATGAACATCGCGACAGCCACGGTAATGACCAAGGCAATGATCGTGATGATCGGGATCGAGAGGAAGGTGTCGACGGACAGGTTGCCGAAGGCTTTGGGGTTGTCGCCAGAGAAGAACTGTGTGGAGCCGGCCCAGCTCGTGAGCACTCCGCGGAAAATGTAGAGAGTCCCCAGCGTGATTACTAGCGCTGGCACCTTCGCTGAGGTCACGAGTACCCCATTGATGGCGCCGAGCACTCCTCCAAAAGCCATACCGACTACGAAGACCAAGATCAGGGGGATGTTGGGGAAAATATCGAAGAGGGTGCCTGTGCCGAAAGCAACGAGCCCGAGGATCGCACCGACCGAGAGGTCAACGTTGCGGGTGATGATGACGAGCGCCTGCCCCACGGCCAGAATGACCATGATGGTGGCGTTCAACATCAAGTCTTTTGTGCTCTGCGGCGAAAGGAAACGAGGGTTGATGATCGTCGTGATGATGATCAGCGCGATGAGGGCGCTCGCTACGGGAATCTCTCGTGCAGTGATGAAGCGCTTGAGCGCGCTCGTTCGTGGCGCGGCCGGTGCGTGGGTCACGGTGCTCACTTGCCCGCCTCCATTTCAATAGGCGTTTCGAGGTTGGGGCGGTTCACGTCGAGCACATCATGGTTGCCTGTCGCGGCCTGCATCACTAGCTCGGCTGACGCTTCTGAGCGGTTGAGGGTGGCCGAAATCCGGCCCTCGTGCATGACAAGAACGCGATCTGCCATTCCGAGCACCTCGGGTAGCTCTGAAGAAATCATGAGGATGGCGATGCCGCGTCCTGCAAGATCGGAGATGAGCCTGTGGACTTCAGCCTTCGTTCCTACGTCAATGCCACGAGTGGGTTCATCGACAATGAGAAACGTCGGGTCGGTGGCGAGCCACTTGGCCAGTACGACTTTTTGCTGGTTTCCACCGGAGAGGGTTGAGACGGCGAGATCCTGCGAACCCGTCTTGACCTGCAGTCGTTGCGACCACTCTTCAGCTGCTTCGCGCTCACGGCGCCCCGAGATAAGACCGAAGCGCGCGAGTGAGTTACGCAGGGTAAGAGTGGCGTTTCGGGAGACGGAGAGGTCGAGCACAAGTCCTTGCTTGCGGCGGTCTTCGGGTACGAATCCGATTCCGGCTGCAATGGCATCTCGTGGGCTGTGCGGCTTGAGCGTTCTGCCGTGGAGGCTAACGCTGCCGGAGTCGTAGGAGTCGATACCGAATATGGCACGGGCCACCTCGGTGCGGCCGGCGCCGACGAGGCCAGCGAGAGCCACAATCTCTCCTGCACGGACTTCGAAGCTAATTCCAGTGAACGTTCCTGCGCTGTTGAGGTTCTCGACTTTGAGGACAACGTCGCCGATTTCGGCGGTCTCTTTCGGGAATAGCTCACCCAGTTCGCGACCAACCATCTCTTGCACGATTTCGGGAACAGTTACATCCGCGGTCCTGTGCACTTGGATGTAGCGGCCGTCGCGCATGACGGTGATGCGGTCGGACAGGTCGAAGACTTCTTCAAAGCGGTGAGAAATGAAGAGGATGCCGGCGCCTTTGTCGCGCAGTGCGCGAGCGACGCTAAAAAGTCGTTCTACTTCTACTCCGGAGAGCGCCGCTGTTGGCTCGTCCATGACGAGCACGTTGGCGTCGAGCGAGATTGCTTTCGCGATTTCGATGATCTGTTGGTCGGCAATCGAGAGGCCGTCGGCGATGCGGTCAGGATCGATCGGAACGCCGAGAGTCTCGAAGAGTTCTGCTGCCTTGCGGCGCATCTCACTGCGGCTGATGAGGCCGAAGCGACCTTTGGGTTGGCGCCCGATGAAGATGTTCTCGGCGACGCTGAGATCAGGAAACAGGGTTGGCTCTTGGTAGATGACCGAAATGCCTGCTGCCTTGCTTTCGCTGACGTTGCGGAACTGGGCGCTCTTGCCAGCGACCCGGAACTCGCCTCCGTCGGGTGAGTGCACGCCTGCGAGAATCTTGACAAGGGTTGACTTGCCCGCACCGTTCTCGCCGACGAGTGCGTGAATCTCTCCGGGGAGAACCTCGATCGTTCCGTCCGCTAGGGCTACAACCGGGCCGAACGTCTTCGATGCGCCCTTGAGGCTGAGCGCGGGGGGTGCAGAGGCGGGTGATGCCGCTGACTTTTCTGCTTCAGTCGCCATTGAACTGTCGTGCCTCCGCGTTGAGTTAGTGCTGTGGTTGTCGTGCAAGCGGCTCAGATAAATCACTGAACGGCAAAAATTGAATCGATAAAATCAATATTTCCAGAACGATACGTCCTTGGATTAGGTCGCGTCAAGCCCGGAGCGAGCGCCCGGGGCAAGTGGTTGGCCGAAACGGAGTGAATCGTTACACTCTGTTCAGGGTCGAGAACATTTCTCGCTTCCCTCTGTAGCCCAGTGCTGAGCTGAAAAGTTGTGGTTTCGATATGTCAACGCCGAGTGTGCATGATGTCGCCAAGAGTGCTGGCGTTTCCGTCGGCACCGTGTCAAACGTGCTGAACCACCCCCACAAAGTCTCGCCAGCGACGGTAAAAAGGGTGCAGAAAGCAATCGAGGCGCTCGGCTTCGTTCGTAATGATGCCGCCAGGCAACTTCGTGTTGGTCATAGCCAAACTATTGGTCTCGTGGTGCTCGACGTACGGAACCCCTTTTTCACGGACATTGCTCGCGGCGCCGAGGATAAAGCGGCTGAAGGCGGCCTGACGGTCACGCTAGGAAACAGCGACGAGAGCAGCGAGCGTGAAGCTAAGTATCTAGATCTATTTGAGCAGCAAAGAGTTTTCGGTGTTCTGATCTCCCCGTACGGTGACATCAGCGCCCGGCTCGATTCGATGCGTAAACGCGGGATCCCGTCGGTGCTCGTCGACAGAGAAAGCCCTAACTCCACGTTTAGTTCGGTTTCGGTCGACGATATTGTCGGAGGCAGGTTGGCTGCTCAACACCTCCTAGATATTGGTCGTCGCCGCATTGCCTTTGTGGGTGGCCCTATGGCTATTCGTCAGGTTTCCGATCGACTCGCTGGTGCCCAGAGCGCAGCAGACGAGGTTCCGAACGCACAGATTGATGTCATCGAGCTTGATGCGCTTACCGTTATTGCGGGCCGCGATGCGGGGGCAATGATTCTTGCGAGAGCTCCGCATGAGCGCCCTGACGCTATTTTTGCAGCGAACGACCTGGTCGCGATGGGTGTGCTGCAAGCGCTCCTCATGAGCTCTGATGGGGGTCCTTCTGTTCGAGTGCCAGAGGACATTGCGCTCATTGGCTATGACGATATCGACTTTGCTAGCGCCGCCGTAGTGCCGCTTTCATCGATTAGCCAGCCAAGCGCTCAAATGGGGCAAACTGCGGTTGAGCTACTTCTTAATGAGGCTGCGGACCCCAGCGCTGATCGTCGAAAAGTGGTCTTCTCGCCTAAACTCGTCGTTCGCGAATCGACGGCTCCGCGGCTATAGCTAGCGCCCCTCAACCACCACATGGGCCAGCGGCTCACCCGCGACGAGGCGACGGGCTTGCTCGCGCATGAGAGCATCCACTCGAGGGTGCATTGCCGACGTTGCCCCGCCGATGTGCGGAGTGATGCTCACGCCGCGCGTTGACCACAGGGGGTGATCGCTCGGCAGTGGTTCGGGTTCGGTGACGTCAAGCGCTGCGCGAACATGACCGGCGGATGCCGCAGCCACGAGTGCGTCGGTGTCGACGATCTTGCCGCGAGACACATTCACGAGCAGCGCGCCAGGCTTCATCGCTTGCAAGAAGGCGGCGTTGACGAGTCCTGTTGTGCTCTCGCTGAGGGGAACGGCGATTGCCACTATGTCGGCCTTGGCGAGCAGGGCGGGCAGGGCATCCATTGATTGCACGGCACCTCTCGCGTCGCTGCGGTTGGTGCGGGCGACGCGCACAACGTTGGCGTCAAACGGGGCGAGCTTGTCGGCGATCTGGTTGCCGACGCCTCCTGCACCAAGAATGACGACGGTCTTTCCGGCAACTCCGGCCTGCTCGTGCTGGTTCCACGTGCCGGTCTGCTGATTGGCGAAGTGTTCGGCAAAGCCGCGCTGTTCGGAGATGATCATGCCGACGGCGAGTTCAGCGGTGGATGCTTCGTGCACGCCGACAGCGTTGCAGTAGGTGATCCCCGCCGGGAGGCGATCTTCGATGCCGTCGAAGCCGAGCGATTGTGATTGGAGGGCGGCGACATCCATTCCTTCAAAGGAGCGAAGACCGCCGGCGGCTCCGAGGTAACCCAGCAGCGCGAGGTCAACGTGCACAGGGGGTGCGCCGTCTGCCGGACCCCACACGATGACATTGACGTCGGGCAATTGTGGCGCGAGCCTGTCAAAAATCTGCTGGTCGGGAAGGGCGATCGTGATCATGGCGCAAGTCTCCTGAGCGGGGTGGCGGGCAGCGGCCTCTCCAGCATGCCTTATGGAAAGGTTATTCAACTTGTTACGCCGGGCCAGTATGCTGGCGGCCATATTGTCGGCCGAGTCAGAAAGGGCACCCCATGGCGCGCTGGCCTGTCTTGCCCCGTGAAAGCGAGAGGGATGCTGTGCTTGCGGCGCTTCGCGGCCCCCGCCCGAGGTCGGTCATGTTGCGCGGTCCGAGTGGGGTCGGTAAGACCACTTTGGGCGCCCACATTTCGCTCGCTTTGCGCGCCGATGGGCGCTCCGTTGTTCCTGTCATAGGTCTCGCAGAGCTCGTGGATGTTCCGCTCGGCGCCCTCGCGCCGGTCTTAGCGAGCTCGGGTAGGCACGACCTCGAGAGCGTGAGTGACCGCGTGCAAGCCCTCGTGGCGGTTGTCGGCGAGAACCCGCAGCGATTCGTTCTCGTCATCGATGATGCGCCACTTCTCGATGCCGTTTCAGCGAGCGTGCTTTATCAACTCGTTCGCGTCTTCGGCGTGACGACGTTGCTCACCGCCCGCGACTCCCACGAAGTCTCTGGGCCGCTCGCCCGATTGCTGCACGAGAATCTCATCGACATTGTTGACCTTGAAGGCTTGAGCCTCGAACACAGCCAGTCGATCCTCCAACAGTATTTGGGGGGAACACTGCGCCCCGAGAGCCTGCGTGCACTGTTCGACAGGAGCCGCGGAAACCCACTGATGCTGCGCGAACTGATCTTTGCTGCAGCGCGAGCGGGCGGCATCCGCAGTGGAGATTTCGGGGTCGAGGTGTCAGTGTCGGCGTTGCCCAAGCATGTGCGCGCCACGATTGCCGAGCGCGTGCAGCAACTGACCGTTGAGGAGCGTCGTCTCGCTCAATTGATCGCGATAGCGCAACCGATGCCGCACGCCGCTATTCGAGCAGATGAAGCGGATGCTCTTGCGCACCTCACTGCGGAGAGCGTCGTGGAGGAGACGAAGGACGACGTGACTCCTCGGGTGCGACTTGCGCATCCCCTCTTCGCGGAAGCGCTCACGGCTGAGCTGGCCGGTGCCGAACGTGCTGCCCTCGTGAAAGAAATCGCTGCCCGACTCATGCCGATGGGTGATCAACAATTGCGCTTCACGGCCACAGTGCTTTTGGCGTCGACCGATGCCGAGATCAGCAACGACGACCTCGACTGGGCAGCGAGTTACGCACACGCGGCTGGCGACCATGCGGTGGCGGCATCACTCGCCGAACGTGCGCAAGCGGCGGAGCGCCGCTTTGCGCCCGAACTTGTCTTGGCGAGTGCACTGTCGGCTCTTGCCCAGTCCGAGCGGTCGTCTGCCACCTTTGAGTCAGCGATTTCGCTTGCCAGTGACGACGATCAGCGTGCCATTGCTCTAGCGCGGTGGGGTCAGCATGTCGTCTATCGCCTTTCGCGGCCGGCCGAAGCCGTCGAGCGAGTGGGCGCAGCGCTGCAACAAATGGATGCCCGTGCTCAGGCTGTTCTTCGTCCCGAACTGGCCAAGTGGCAACTCATGACCGGTGATGCTCAAGCCTTGGCCGAGGTCGCGGATCCGGTATCGCCAGATGGCGGACTGGGGGCCGTCAACGCGGGGCTCACGGCTGCGATGATCGCGACGATGGCGGGCAACCCGACAGATGCTTTCGCCGCGATTGAGCAGACCCGTCCGCTCGCCGAAGCCTTCCGCTTCGAAGCACCCTTCGCAGGGGCGCTTCTCGATCTCTCGGAGTTTCTCGCGCTCGTTGCCTCGGGTGAGATTGGGCTCGCCAGCGACTTTGCTGCGCAACGGCGGCTCGATCGTTTCGCTGATTCCGCCGGTGTCTGGTCGTACGCTCTCGCGATTGTGCGGGTGCACGACGGCCGGTTGGGTGAGGCGCACTCGTTGGCTGCTCTTGCAGTTGAGCAATTGAAATGGCGTGACTTTACTGGGCTGCTGGGCACGGCGATCGCTTTGCATGCCACAGTCGAAGCACAATGGGGCGATCCGGCCGCGGCGCGAGAATTGCTTGGTGAGGTCTCTGCCGAGCATGCGAGTGACGCCAAAGTGATCTTGCAACGGGCCGAATGTGAAGCGTGGTTGCTGCATGCCGAAGGTCGCTCCTCGGAGGCCGCCGAGGTGATCGTTGCTGCCGCAACAGAGGGCATCGCTCTCGGCCACTTTCTGCTGAGTGCCCTCACGCTCACTGTCGCGATCCGGGTCGGGCATCCGGAGGCTGCGCGAGAGCAGTTGCAACTGCTGACGCAACTATCGCCGTCGCCGCTGATTGCCCGCATTCGAGAGTGGGGTGACGTTGTGTCGGTCGCGGATGTCGCCCGCCTCTGTCAGCTCGCTCCCACCCTGGTGTCGTCGGGGGTAGCTGCGCTCGCGGTCGATGGCCTTCTCTACGCTGCACGTAGCGCGGCCGCGGCTGGCCAGAGCGAGTTGGAGCGCAAAGCCACCCTTCTCGCACGTCGCCTCGCGGCCGATATGGATCGCGTGCCGGGCGAAGCGAGCGCCGATGAGCTCACCGAGCGGGAATGGACGATCGCCCGTGCCGCTGCTGGCCGCAAACGCAGTCGCGAAATCGGCCAGCAGCTGGGGTTGTCTGTTCGAACTGTCGACAACCATTTGGCTCGCATTTACCGCAAGCTAGGCGTCACAGGGCGGGTCGAGCTCGAAGAGGTGCTTTCTGAGCTGTAATCCGTAGATAGCGGACGCAGGGCTCTATTCGTTGGGGGCGCCGGAAATATTGACCGTCGCGGTGCCTTCTTCGTCGATGCCCCACGTGTACTGCACAGCCCAGGCGTCGCTCACCAGGCTGTAGGCGTAGCTGCCTTCGCCGAGTGACAGCTCAGCGGTCACCTCGTAGCCGTCCGCGACGAACTGTTCGTAGCCGGCCTTTGCCGCAGCCTCATTCGCTACGACGACGGTCGCGGTGTAGGTGCCCCCGGCGGAGAGCGAGAACAAGATATTGCCGTCGGGAACGGGGAGCTCACCTGGCCAAGAGTCGGGGAGCGAGACGCTGCTGCCGTCTCCGGAGACATCTACCTCAGCGCCAGTCGCGCCTTCGATAGCGTTCTCCACCGTTCCCTCAATGAGGTTGTCGGTAAAGCTCTCGAGAGGATTGGCGAAGCAACCAGAGAGGGAGACGGTGAGTCCTGCCGCGATGGCGACGGAGATTGCGCCTTTCAGCGCGCGCTGTGAAGTGATCATGCGCCCAGTAAATCGCTCAGCCGTGGGCCAGCGCATGAGTAGAAACTACCTATCTCTCCTTCGGAACCTCAGGTTCAGAAGGGTAACGTGGAAGCATGCCGCTAACAGGAGAGTACGAACCAAGCACCTCGGAGTGGGCCCGCAACCAGGCCGACACTTTTGAAGCAAGCAACGGGCACGAGGGCAACCTCATGCGCGGGATGCCAATCATTGTGTTGACGACGGTGGGTGCCAAGTCCGGCAAGCTGCGCAAGACCGCCCTCATGCGAGTGGAACACGACGGCCGCTATGCCGTTGTTGCTTCGCTTGGCGGGGCTCCGAAGCATCCGGTCTGGTACTACAACATCGTGGCTCACCCGCACGTTGAGTTGCATGATGTCGGTTTCAAGGGCGACTTCATGGCGCGCGAAGTGACCGGTGACGAGAAGGCACTCTGGTGGGAGCGTTCAGTCGCGGCGTACCCCGATTACGAGGACTACCAGGCCAAGACTGATCGCGAGATTCCGGTCTTCGTGTTGGAGCCGCTGAGCTCCTAAATTGCTCGCCGCGTGTCCTGCAATTGGGGTGATACGCGCGCGCGAAAACAGGCGTAGTGTGTCCCGGTGCACAATATCCTCCGCGGTTCGGGGTCTAAGCGAAAGCTGGTTCATCCAGCGCAGCTGACTCTTCTCGGGTTTCTGACTGGTATCGCAGCGGGCACCGCCCTGCTGGCGCTACCTATTTCGCGTACCGGTCCCGGCGGTGCGACTCTCGTCGAAGCGTTCTTCACAGCCGTTTCGGCGATGTGTGTGACTGGCCACGTCATTGTTGACACTCCCACCTACTGGACAGGCTTCGGTCAGGTCGTGATCATGGTGCTCATCCAAGTGGGTGGCTTCGGAGTCATGACCTTTGCCTCGATCATCGGTATCGCGGTGGTTCGCCGTCTCTCGCTTCGCTCGCGAATCACGGCCGCCGCCGAGACGAAGAGCGTTGGCTTTGGCGATGTGCGCTCGCTGATTCTCGGTGTGCTCAAGATTTCGCTCATCATCGAGGGCGTTGGCGCGCTCATCCTCTTTTTCTGGTTTCTGCTGCGCTACGGCTACAGCGTGGGAGATGCCGCTTGGTTCGCTGTTTTTCACGCCGTGTCCTCATTCAACAACGCAGGATTCGCGCTCTTCAGCAACAGCATGATGTCGTTCGTTGACGATCCGGTTGTCTCGCTCACCCTCTGTGCCGAAATCATCCTGGGCGGTTTAGGCTTCCCCGTGATCGTTCAACTGTTGAGGTATGGCGGCAACCGACTCAAGTGGAGCATGAACACGCGCATCGTGGTCGCGGCAACGCCATTGCTGCTCGTGGCGGGTGCCGTCTACATCACTCTGATCGAGTGGAACAACCCCGCCACTCTCGGCCCGCTCGACTGGCACGCCAAACTCCTCGCTGGCTTCTTCCAATCGGTGCAAACCCGCACCGCCGGCTTCAACAGCATCGATATCGGTGCCATGAGTGAGGCGAGCCAATTCGGGATGACCGCCCTCATGTTTGTGGGTGGTGGCCCGGCAGGCACTGCCGGTGGCATCAAGATCACCACCTTCGCGGTGCTGTTCTTCATCCTCCTGGCAGAAGTGCGCGGAGACGGCGTCGTGAACGTTTTCGGCAAGCGACTGTCGCGCGCGGTGCACCGCCAAGCGATCGCGGTGGTCTTGTTATCGGTGGCGGTTGTGGCGTCATCCACCGTGGTCATCATGCTGCTCTCGGGTTTGCCGCTGAGTCCGGTGCTGTTTGAGACCGTTTCGGCGTTCGGCACTGTCGGTCTGTCGGAGGGCATCACTCCCGAGCTGCCGGTGGCGGCGCAACTGATTTTGGCCGTGCTGATGTTTGTGGGTCGCCTTGGCCCGATTGGTTTTGCTACCGCGCTTGCGCTTCGTGAGCGCGCCGTCCTCTACGAACTTCCCAAAGAAAGGCCGATCATTGGCTAAATTGCGCATGTTCTCTGGTCCGGATGTCTCTACCGTGGCCGCAGCAGACTCTGTTGCGGTTATCGGGTTGGGCCGTTTCGGTCGCGCTCTCGCTCTGGAACTTATGGCGAATGGCACTGAGGTGCTCGGCATCGACTCTGACGAGTCGATTGTCCAAGAGCTCAACGGTCAGCTGACTCATGTGGTTGCTGCCGATTCGACTCGGGAAGAGGTGCTGCAGCAGTTGGCGGTGCCCGAGTTCGACCGCGTCGTTGTGGCGATTGGTAGTGACATTCAGGCGAGCATCCTGACGACATCCTTGCTGCTGCGCTTCGATGTGGCGCACGTGTGGGCAAAAGCGGTAAGCGATGCGCACGGCACAATCCTGGAGCAGCTTGGCGTGAGTCATGTTATTTATCCCGAGAAGGAGATGGGGCGCCGCGTCGCCCACCTTGTGCGTGGGTCGATGCAGGACTACCTCGAGATTGGCGATGACTTTTCTCTCGTCAAGATGGCACCGCCGCTGGCCATCATTGGCAAGACTCTTGGCGAATCACGCGTGCGTTCCACCGCGGGCGTCACGATCACGGCCGTTCGCCCGCATGGCGGCGCCTGGACCTACACCGACGAGAAAACTGTCATTGCCGCAGACGACACCATTCTGGTCTCCGGCCCGACCACGCGCGCGGAAGCCTTTAGCTTGCGCCGTTAACAGCGGGACGAGCGCTTGCGCCGTTAGCGCCGGACGAGTGCCTGCGCCGCTAGCGCAATGAGCTCAACCAGATTTCACACAGCGACTGCCACGCTTCGGCGGGGGTTCCGTTGGCGAGCCCGAGCCCGTGCTTGCCGTCAGAGAATATGTGAAGTTCGTGCCGCACTCGGGCTGCCGCGAGAGCGGCAGCGAGCGGGTATGAATGAGCTTCTACCGGAACGGGCTTGTCTGCAGCCGTGTGCCAGATAAACATCGGGGGCGTAGCAGGGGTGACCAGCAAATCTAGCGAGGTGTCTTCGCGCAGAAATTGGTTGGCATCCAGCCCGATGAGGTTCTCGCGAGACTCTGCATGTGTTTCGCCGGTCATCGTGACAACGGGGTAGCCGAGCACGGCAAAATCGGGCCGCTCTTCGGGCTTCGCGAGGGGCGCAACGGCGGCGTGGCCGGCCAAATGACCGCCCGCGGAAAAGCCTAAAACGCCAACCAGAGGAGCCCCTAGCGCACGTTCTTTCGCAATTTCAGACTGAATTGCCAGCAAAGGGGCGGGATGCTTCGTGCCAACGGGGTATTCAACGACGCGAGAATTCCACCCGATCGAACGCAACCACTCAGCAACGGGCTTGCCTTCGTGGGGTGCGAGGCGTGAATACCCTCCACCGGGGAGAACAAGAATCGTGGGGAGGTGTGCAGCCATTGCTTAACTGTAAATTGTGCGCGACATTCTGGCTGAATCAACCCACTTCCGCGCAGAAATTGGTTAACCCGCATAGTGTCTGTACATGGCAGATTTGTTTGACGGATACACATCAAGCGCCTCCAAACGCACCGGACCAGCCGCGTGGGATGAGATGTTCTCTGCCGATAGCGAGATACGTCGCCCCTACCGCGAGATCCATGACGCGTTGGCGCAAATGACGCAGGAAGAGCTGCGCGGACGTACTGAAGCGCTCGCAGACAGCTACCTCGCCCAAGGCGTTACTTTCGACTTCGCTGGCGAAGAGAGGCCTTTTCCTCTTGATGCTGTTCCGCGAGTTATTGACCTCTCTGAGTGGAAACAGGTCGAGTCGGGCATCAAGCAGCGTGTGCGAGCGCTCGAAGCGTTCCTCGCCGACATTTATGGGCCACAGAATGCCATCAAAGATGGTGTGATTCCGGCCCGCATGATCACCTCATCCAGTCACTTCCATCGTCAGGCGGCGGGCATCGACCCGGCTAATGGTGTGCGTATTCAGGTCAGCGGTATCGACCTCATCCGCGACGAAGTGGGTGCGTGGCGCGTTCTCGAAGATAACGTGCGCGTGCCCAGTGGTGTCAGCTACGTGATCTCGAACCGTCGAGTGATGGCGCAGACTCTTCCCGAGTTGTTTGTCTCGATGCGCGTTCGCCCCGTTGGCGACTACCCGCACAAGCTGCTGCAGGCGCTGCGTGCTAGTGCGCCGGGTGGAGTGGATGAACCCAACGTTGTTGTGCTCACTCCCGGTGTCTACAACTCGGCGTACTTCGAACACACGCTGCTCGCGCGTCTCATGGGTGTTGAGCTCGTCGAGGGCCGTGACCTTTTCTGCTCTGGTGGACGGGTCTGGATGCGCACGACAGCCGGTCCCACTCGGGTCGACGTGATCTACCGCCGTGTTGACGACGAGTTCCTCGATCCGCTGCAGTTCCGTGCCGATTCCATGTTGGGCAGCCCGGGCATGATGCTCGCGGCTCGCCTCGGAAACGTGACGATTGCCAATGCTGTCGGAAACGGTGTGGCCGACGACAAGCTTGTGTACACCTACTTGCCCGATCTCATTGACTACTACCTCGGCGAAAAGGCGATTATCCCTAACGTTGATACCTGGAGGCTCGAAGATCCGGGCGCGCTCGAAGAAGTGCTTGACCGGCTCGATGAGCTCGTGATTAAGCCGGTGGATGGTTCCGGCGGTAAGGGCCTCGTGATCGGCCCGGCGGCAACCAAGCCAGAGTTGGAGACTCTCCGCAAGCAGTTGCTCAAAGACCCGCGAGGGTGGATCGCGCAACCAGTGGTGCAGCTCTCGACGATCCCCACGGTTATCGACGACGGGATGCGGCCGCGTCACGCCGACTTGCGCCCGTTCGCCGTCAATGACGGAAACGATGTCTGGGTTCTCCCTGGTGGCCTTACTCGAGTGGCGCTGCCCGAAGGTCAGCTTGTCGTTAACAGTTCTCAAGGTGGTGGCTCGAAAGACACGTGGGTTGTCGGTCGCGAGAAGATCGAAGAGTCCGAGGCAACCGTTCAGGGCCTTGTCGAACGGCAAGCAGACACGGAAGCTATCACGGTCATCACTCCCGAGATGCTGCTCGAAGCGAGTGCTCACGAAGATCACGCTGAAGATCACGACAGCACGCGAACGCTCACTCAGAGACAACGTCAAGAAGAGCAGCAACAGCAGAATGTCGACATCGAGGGAGGTCAATCATGCTGAGCCGCATCGCAGAATCGCTGTTCTGGATCGGTCGCTACATTGAGCGTGCCGACGGTACCGCGCGCATCCTCGACGTGCACCTTCAGTTGCTGCTCGAAGACCCGTGGATTGAAGAGGATGATGCGTGCCGCGCCCTTTTGAGCGTCATGGGTAGCGAGGCTCCCCCTGATGCCACTCTGACTCGCGGTGATGTTTTGTCGATCCTTGCGGTCGACCGCACGGAGCCTGCGTCGATTGCCTATTCGCTGGGTGCCGCTCGCGAGAACGCTCGTCGTGCCCGCGAGATTGTGTCGACCGAGTTGTGGGAGTGCCTCAACACCACGCAGACCCGGATGCCGCGCAGAATTTCTGGAGATAAGGTTTCTGACTTCTTCTCCTGGGTTCGTGAGCGCTCCGCTCTCGCGGTGGGCATTGTCGAGTCGGCGACGAGCCGGGATGAGGCGTGGCAGTTCTTCACGCTGGGTCGCAGTCTTGAGCGCGCAGACATGACGGCGCGACTTCTCGCCACGCGAAGCCTCACCGAGGCGAGTGGTCCGTCGTGGACGACAATTCTGCGTTCTTGTGGCGCCTTCGAGCCGTACTTGCGCACCTACCGTGGCGTGCCGAGCGCGAGCAACGCTGCCGAGTTCTTGCTGTTGGACCGCTTGTTTCCGCGCAGCATCCTCTTCTCGGTGTCGCGTGCAGAAGATTGCATGCGTGAGCTTGAGCCTCGTCGCATGAATCGCGTCGGCGTGAACGATGATGCTCAGCGGCTTCTGGGCAAGATTCGCAGCGAGTTGGAGTATCGGCCGATTGCCGAAATTTTGGATGACCTGCCCCACCACATGGATCGGGTGCAGGCAGCAACGAGTGCGGCTTCGGAGGCAGTGCGTCAGCGCTACTTCCCGACGAATGCCGCACCCGAGTGGGTTGGAGAGATCTCATGAAGCGACTCAGGATCGTTCATTCCACAGGGTTCAGCTATGGCGGCGAGGTTACGGCGTCGTACAACGAGGCCCGGATGTTGCCCGCCAGTGTCGAGAGCCAGCTTGTGCTGTTCTCGAACCTTGACATCCTTCCGCTCTCTAGCCAGAGCAACTATGTCGACTATTGGGGTTCTCGCGTTGCCTCGTTTGAGGTGTTGACGGGTCACAAAGAGCTGTCGTTGACCGCTACGAGCTTGGTTGAGGTTCACGAGCGTGAACATGTCTCGGAGTGCATGAGCTGGGCTGAACTTGAGGTGGCCGCTGAGTTGTCGATGGATGCCGTCGAGAACCTGAGCCAGACGCGGCGCACTGAACCGCCAGCCGAGGTTGTTGCTCTCGCGAAAGATATTGCAGCGAAGTCGGATGACGCGTGCGAGAGCGCCCTCGAAATCTCGAAGGCGATCGGTAATGCCATCCAGTACATGAGCGGTGTCACGGGAGTGGCGACGACTGCGGCGGAGGCCTGGGCCGGAGGCAAGGGTGTCTGCCAAGACATCGCTCACCTCGCGCTTGGTGCTTTGCGTTCGGTCGGTATCCCTGCCCGCTATGTTTCTGGTTATCTTCACCCGAAACCGGATGCCGCTATCGGTGAGACCGTCACGGGTGAGTCCCATGCGTGGCTTGAGTGGTTCTGCAACGGGCAGTGGCGTGGCTACGACCCTACGAACCTCATCGATATCGGAGACCGTCACGTCTTGGTCGGTCGCGGTCGTGACTACAACGACGTGCCTCCGCTTCGTGGGGTGTACGCGGGGCCGTTTGGCTCGAAGCTGTTCGTGAGTGTGGAGATTACCCGCGAGGCTTAACTCGTGCGTCGAGTGGTGGTCTCCACGATCGCAATTTCTTGAGTCGCGAGCTCACGCTCTTCTTCAGGCGTGGGCTCGGGTGGGAAGCGCAAGCGCAGTCGGAAGCGACTTTCGGGTACGCGACCGACGCGCATTCCGCGACTGTAGACGAGCCAGGTGATGGCGAATGCTGCAGCGAGCAGGCCCGAGAGCGATCCGATGCCGAGCGCCCAGCGGGCACCGAGTTCGTTGGCTGCCCAGCCCACGATGGGGGCGCCGATAGGGGTGCCGCCGGCGAAGATCGCGAGGTAGAGCGCCATGACGCGGCCGCGCATGATGGGCGTGGTTGAGGTCTGAACGTAGGCATTGGCTGTCGTCATCATGGTCAGCGATGAGACGCCGACGATCGTGAGAGCGGCTCCAAAGGTCCAGTAGCTGGGGGCGAGCGCGGCGAGCAGGCACGCAACGCCAAAGAAGATGGCACCGATGACGACGACGCCAAGTCGCGCGCGCTCGCGGCGAGCGGCCAGAAGAGAGCCAACAATGGCTCCGACAGCCATCATCGAGGAGAGTAGCCCAAATTCTGCGGCTCCCTTGCCGAATTCGGCGGTGGCCATGGTGGAGATGAAGACGGGGAAGTTGAAGCCGAAGGTTCCGACGAGAAAGACCATGACGAGCACGATCAGGATGTCGGGTCGATTGCGAACGTAGCGCAGCCCATCTCGAATTTGGCCTTTAGCACGCCCGAGTTTGGCCACCGGGTAGAGCTGGCTGCGGCGGATGAACCACAGCGAGGCGAGCACGCCCGCGAAGGAGGCCGCGTTCACGAGGAACACGGGGCCCGAGCCAATCGCAGCGACGAGCACGCCAGCGATCGCGGGCCCAATAAGGCGGGCGCTCTGGAACGACATCGAGTTGAGGGCCACCGCGTTGGGCAGATCTTTGTCGCTAACAAGCTCCGACACAAAGGCCTGGCGAACGGGTGCGTCAATCGCCGTCGCGACACCAAGAAGTAGCGCGAAGACGTAAACGTGCCACAGCTCGACGTAACCCGAGACCACGAGGATGCCGAGCCCAAGCGCGAGAACGAACTGACTGAACTGTGTCCAGAGCAGCACAACGCGACGGTCGAAGCGATCGGCAATGATTCCGGCGACGGGCATCAGCAGCAGGAGCGGACCGAACTGCAGGGCCATCGTGAAACCTAGAGCGGCGGCATCGTGGTCGGTCAGTTCGGTAAGAACGATCCAGTCCTGGGCGGTGCGCTGCATCCACGCGCCAGTGTTGGAGACGATCGCGCCAATGGTCCAGAGCCGGTAGTTGAAGAAGCGAAGCGAGCGAAACATTGCGCTCACGAATTGGCCAACTTCAACAGCACTGGAATGGCTGCATGGAGGGCGTCGTGCTCTTCAGCACTGAGGGTCGAAAGTTCAGCGGCAAACCACTCGGCGCGGCGCTGGCGCGTTTTGTCGACAAGCTCGATTCCGGCATCCGTGGCTTCGATAAGTACTTTGCGGCCGTCGTCTGGCGAGCTGGAGCGCGTGATGAGGCCTTCGTCGCTGAGGCAATTGACGGTGCGATTCATCGAGGGCGGGGTGACTCGTTCGTGCTCGGCGAGAGCGGCGAGCGTGCTGCTGCCGTAGTGACTGAGCACGTAAAGCACGGAGAGTTGGCTGTCGCTAAGAGTGTCGTCGTGGCGTTGCTGCCGGATGCGACGAGCGATGCGCATGAGGGCGATTCTGAGTTCGTCGTCTAGTTTGTCGGGCATTTTCATTAGTCTAGCAAATTAGGTTTGCTAACTAAACGGCGGTGCGAGCCACACTCACCCATTCTTCTCCCGAGTTCGCCGCCGTAGAATGGAACGAGCAAGGAGGCCCCAATGCCCACGTTTACGGCGCCACGAACTGACCACTCCTACACTGACGCGCACGGAGTGACGATTCACTACTACGTCTGGGAGTCACCCAAAGCGCACGCCGTGCTTCAGCTCACCCACGGTCTAGGCGATCACGCCCGTCGCTACGAGCACGTCGCGCAAGCGCTCGTCGCCGCCGGCTACACGGTGTATGCCGACGACCACCGCGGCCACGGTGCCACGGGTCTCGAGCAGGCTGCGGGCGATGCCAGCAAACTGGGCAAGCTCGGCAAGGGCGGTCTGCGGGCGGCAACCGAGAACATCCGTGAGCTTTCGGCCATCATCCGTCGTGAACATCCCGATCTTCCTCTCGCGCTGCTCGGCCACTCGTGGGGTTCACTCATGGTGCAAGACGTGCTCAACAAGCACTCCAACGAATACGAAGTCGCTATCCTCACCGGCACAGCGCACCGCACTCTCACCCACATGAACAGTGGCGATCTCAACGCCAAGCACAAAGCTCTCGGCACCACCGGGTACGAATGGCTCAGTCGCGACCCGCAGGTTGCCGATGACTTCGTAAATGACCCGCTGACGTTCTATGCGGATGCCCTCAAACTCTTCGGCCCCGCCGATGGATTGCGCCTGATGGGTCGCCCAGCCAAGAACTTCGCTCGCGACATCCCGCTACTCATCATGATCGGCGACGAAGATTCGCTCGGCGGAGAAGCAAGCATTGAGGCGCTCGCGGCAGACTATGTCACTCGTTCCAAACTCACCGATATCGAAGCGATCGTGTACCCGGGGGCGCGGCACGAGATTTTCAACGAGACCAATAAAGACGAAGTGATTGCCGACCTCGTGGGGTGGCTCGATGCGCGACTCAAGCCCGTGCATCCGGGTGCGCCCCTTCCTGAGGCAGCAAAGCCCGAATAAATGGCATCGATCTTTACCGAGATTTTGAACGGTCGCTCGCCCGGGCGCTTTATCTGGGCGGATGACCGTGTCTTTGCCATTCTCACCATCGAGCCCCGCAAGCCGGGTCACGCGCTCGTGATTCCGCGCATCGAGGTTGATCGGTGGAGTGACCTCGACGAAGAACTTGCGATGCACATCTTTCGCGTCGGGCGACTCATCGGTTTGGCTCAGCGCGATGAATGGGATGCCGATCGTGTCGGCGTCATGTTCGAGGGCTATCGGGTTCCGCACGCGCACTTGCACGTCTGGCCGTCGTGGACCGTCTACGAATACAGCCACACCGGCATCAATCGCGATCCCGGCACCGAGGCGCTCGACGAGGCTTTTCAGCGATTACGGGCGCGGATGATCGACCACGGGCATGGGGAGTTTGTTCCTGGGCTCGACTGGTCAATTCCGCAGGTGAACGCGGCGCATTAGGCTGGATTCAGCACAACTAGACAGGGGTGAGCGATGCACGGCGAATTCAAGGTGCCCGGCGGAAAACTCGTAGTGGTCGATCTCGATGTTGTCGATGACGCCATCACCAACTTTCGCCTCGCTGGTGACTTCTTTCTGGAGCCGGATGAGGCGCTAGAAGACATCAATTCGGCGATCGAAGGGCTGCCAGCCAACTCTGATGCGAAAGCCATCACGAGTGCTGTTCAGCAGTCGCTGCCCGAGGGTGCTGTCATGCTCGGCTTCTCTGCCGAATCTGTGGCCACGGCCATCCGTCGCGCTCTGCAGCGGGCCACGACGTGGAAAGACTATGAGTGGCAGATCGTCTCCGGACCGCCGCTTGAACCGCGCATGCAAATGGCGATGGATCAGGTGCTCGCCGAAGAGGTCGCCTCCGGTCGCCGCAAGCCGACCCTGCGCATCTGGGAGTGGAACAAGCCCGCCGTCGTCATCGGTAGCTTCCAGTCGCTGCGCAACGAGGTTGACCTTGAAAATGCCGAGAAATTTGGGTTCCAGGTCGTGCGCCGAATTTCCGGAGGAGGTGCCATGTTCATGGAAGCCGGCACCGTCATCACGTACTCGATCTACGCCCCCGTTGAACTCGTGCAGGGAATGACCTTTGCCGATTCCTACGCCTTCCTCGATGAGTGGGTCATTATCGCCCTCAAGTCGCTCGGCATCGACGCGAGCTACCAGCCGCTCAACGATATTGCGAGCCCCACCGGCAAGATCGGCGGAGCCGCCCAGAAACGTCTCGGCGCAGGGGCCGTGCTGCACCACGTCACCATGAGCTACGACATGGATGGCGAAAAAATGGTGCAGGTCTTGCGCATCGGTCGCGAGAAAATGAGCGACAAAGGCACGAAGTCGGCGGCCAAGCGCGTTGACCCGCTGCGTAGCCAGACCGGAATGGAGCGCGCCGACATCATCCACACTATGGTCGCGACGTTCCGGGGACTCCATGGCCTCACCGAGAGTGAACTCACGAGTGACGAGATCGCGCGCGCCGAAGAACTCGTTGCCGAAAAGTTTGGCACCGAAGAGTGGTTGCAGCGCGTTCCGTGAACCACACCCTCCGCGGCCTGACTCTGACGCTCACCCTTGCCGCTCTGCTGCTCGGCGGCATTGTGGCATCGGCCGTGCTCGGGCAACTTCCCATCGCTCCCGCCGAAGTGGGCGGGTCGCTCTTGCGGGCGCTTGGCATCCAGAACGAGTGGGCACCGAACGACTCGATTGTGGAATCCACACTGTGGGTCGTACGTTTCCCCCGCATTGCGATGGCCCTGGTCGTGGGCGCTGCACTCGCCGTCGCAGGCGCCGTCATGCAAGCCATTTTTGGAAACCCGCTCGCTGAGCCTGGGGTCGTTGGGGTGTCATCCGGAGCAGCGCTCGGTGCCGCCACCGCAATCGTTGTCGGCGTTGCCGCTCTCGGGGACAGCGCGATCGCACTCTTTGCCTTTGTCGGCGGGTTGCTCGCAACCCTGCTCGTCTACTTTGTCTCGCGCGCGAACGGTCGCACCGAAGTCGTGACCCTTCTGCTCACCGGTATCGCCGTCAACGCTTTCGCTGGCGCAGGTCTTGCCTTCTTGCTCTTTGTTGCCGATTCGGGCAGCCGGGAACAGATTGTCTTCTGGCAACTCGGCTCGCTGAACGGATCGCGGTGGAGTGAAGTTCTCATCGTCACGCTCGTCACCGCCGTCGGACTCACGGCCGCAATTGTGCTTGCGCGCCCCTACGACCTTCTCGCGCTGGGGGAGCGCAACGCGCGGCACCTCGGCGTCAATGTCGAACGGCTCCGCATCGTCTCGATCATCATCGTCGCACTTCTCACGGGTGTTGCGGTGGCGTTCTGCGGCATCATCGCTTTCGTCGGGCTCGTCGTTCCGCACGCTATGCGCATGGTTATTGGTCCCGCCCATCGCTCGCTGATCGTTGCCAGCGCTGTCGGCGGTGGCGTGCTTCTTGTTCTCTCCGACCTACTCGCGCGCTCCGTCGTCGCGGGCGGTGACCTGCCGATCGGATTGCTCACCTCACTCGTCGGTGGCCCCTTCTTCTTCTACCTCTTGTTCCGCCAGCGTCGCCAGAGCGGAGGCTGGGCATGATCAGTGCACGCAATATCGCTGTGCGACTCGGGGGCCGCGCCATCCTCGACGACGTCAGCCTCGACGTCACGCCGGGTGAAGTGCTTGCCCTTGTCGGCCCCAACGGTGCCGGAAAATCGACTCTGCTCTCAGTGTTGAGCGGCGATCGAAAGCCCGACAGCGGCACCGTGACCATCGATGGGCGAGAGCTCGGCAGCATCCGCCACGGTGAACTGGCTCGCTTGCGCGCTGTGCTCACTCAAGAGAACAGTGTGAGCTTCCCTTTCCGAGTCTCGGAGGTTGTCGCGATGGGTCGCAGCCCCTGGGCCCGTTCGCTGGAGAGCCGCGATGATGTTGCCGTCGTTAACGAAGCTCTTGAAGTCACGGATGTCGCGCACCTCGGTGACCGTCGCTACACGACCCTGTCGGGCGGGGAAAAAGCTCGCGTCTCACTCGCGCGAGTTCTCGCCCAGCACACCCCTGTCGTGTTCTTGGATGAGCCAACTGCCGCGCTCGATCTCCGTCACCAAGAAGATGTCATGCGGGTCGCGCGCTCGATGGCCGAAGACGGTCGGGCGGTCGTCGTGGTGCTGCACGACTTAAGTCTCGCCGGTGCCTACTCCGACCGACTGGCCCTTATTGCCCATGGCGCTCTCGACGCGATCGGAACCCCCAGCGAGGTACTCACCGCCGAGCGTGTTGAGCGGGTCTACGGCCTCGCTGTCGAACTCCGCGACGTTGGCGGGCATCCGGTCGTCGTTCCTCGCCGCTGACGTCAGCGAGAGCTTAGCGGCTGAGCAGGTCGCGGTATTCGGGGTTATCCCCGATGAACTTCTTGATGAACTCGCAGCGCGCGACAACACGAGCCTCGCTTTCGGCACGCACCAAATTGAGGGCGCCCCTGGCGAGTTCGTTGGCGAGACCTTGTCCCCGAAACTTGGGGTCAATTTCGGTGTGCACAAAGACGATTTCGTCGTCGCGCAGCCGGTAGTCGGCAAGGCCCGCTTGAACACCGTCTACGAGCAACTCGTAACGGGTCATCGCAGGATCATGGATAACTTCGCTCGCCATAGTGCCAAGCCTACTCGCGGGACACCGTGTGGGGATCAGTTCACCGGCGAGCCTGAGCATGCGCATAGTATCGATGCGTGTCTGAATCTGCTGCCCCGGTTACTGGTGGGTCTCACCGCCGATTGATCATCATTGCTGTCACGGGCCTCGTGCTGATTGTTGTTGCTGTTGTGGTGTCGTTCTTTGTGCTCACCCCCACTCCAGAGCCGGTGGTGACGGCAACCCCGACTCGAACGTCGACACCGACACCGACACCGACTCCAACACCGACGCCGACCCCGACCCCGACTTTTGACAAGACAGCCTTCTCGAACGACGACGCCAGCAGCCTGTGGGTGGTCGCGAACAAACTGCGTCCCCTCAATCCGCAAACGTACGAGCCCAACCTCGTGTTCGTAGACGTGCCATACGTCTATGAGCCCTATTTGACCCCGGATGCCGCGGCCGCCGTCATTGAGATGTTTGCGGCATTCCAAGCCGAGACCGGCCTCCAGATGCAGTCGCAGAGCTCGTATCGAAGCTATTGGTCTCAAGAGAGCGTCTACGCGGGGTGGGTTTCCAGTCTCGGGCAGGAGGCAGCAGACCTCACGAGTGCGCGCCCCGGCCACAGCGAACACCAGACGGGGCTCTCGATCGACGTCAGTGCTCTGCCTGCCAACTGTTCGCTTGAGCAGTGCTTTGGCGACACCCCTCAGGGGCAGTGGCTTGCGGCAAACGGCTGGAAGTACGGCTTTACCGTGCGATACCCGCTGGGCAAGACTGACGTGACCGGCTACGAGTATGAGCCATGGCACATGCGGTATGTCGGCACGGAGCTTGCCGCAGAATTGCACAGCACGGGCATCCAAACTCTTGAAGAGTTCTTTGGACTGCCTGCCGCACCGACCTACGGCTAGCTGTTGGCACTCTAAACTCGTGTCATGACTTCGACGCCCGACCTGAACACTGCGAGCTACAGCTATCTGGGGCCCGCAGGAACCTTTACGGAGGCTGCACTCAAGCAGGTTCCCGAAGCGGTAGGGGCGCACTGGAAGAGCGTCAATAATGTTGGCGAAGCGCTAGACGATGTGACGAGCGGTCGCAGCGTTGCGGCAATGATCGCCATCGAGAATTCGGTCGAGGGTGGGGTCAGCGCCACCCAGGATGCGCTCACGACCGTGCCCAACCTGCGCATCATGGGTGAGTATCTTGTGCCGGTGAACTTCGTTCTTGTCGCGCGCCCGGGAACCACGCTCGCTGACGTCAAGGTCGTCAACGCGCATCCGGTCGCCTACGCTCAAACGCGCCGGTGGATCGATGCCAACCTGCCGAGCCACGGCCACGTGCCAGCTAGCTCAAACGTTGCGGCTGCGGCGACTCTTCTCGACAGTGACCTTGCGGATGCCGCCGTCGCCCCGCCCGGCATCACCGAGCATTACGACCTCGATGTGTTGGCAACCGAGATCGGAAACAACCAGAACGCGGTCACCCGGTTCGTTCTCGTCAGCTCTCGCACGGAGCTGCCAAAGCCGACAGGGGCCGACAAGACGAGCATGATCGTCGAGCTTCCGGACGATAAGCCGGGTCGACTCCTCGAGATGCTCGAACAGTTCGCGACGCGAGGGGTGAACTTGAGCCTCATCGAGTCTCGGCCCATCGGAGACTCCTTGGGGCGCTACCGCTTCGTCATTGATGTTGAAGGGCACATTTTTGACGAGCGAGTTGCCGATGCGCTTCTTGGACTCAAGCGTTTCAGCCCCAACGTCATCTTCTTGGGCAGTTACCCGCGCGCAGACAAGCTCGCCACGACGGTGACGCCGCGCTATGGCAACGACGTTTTTGTAGAAGCTCGCGACTGGTTGCGGGCCATCACGACGAACGAGCCGCCCGCTCGCTAAAGCTGTTCAGTTCTGCGTGCGGATGACTGTGCTGCCGAACCTTACTTGGAGCCGGAGTTCGGCACGCGAACAATGAGCGAACCGGGATCGACCCACGCGTGAACCGACTTAGCGAGACCAAATTCGTCACCATCCAGCTGAAACTCTTCGGGGTTTTCGACGATCATGTTGAGGTCTTTGCCTGTGGCGTACCGAACATCGCGAACGTCTTTCGATAGGTCGATGATGCGGCGCCCGATAGCGCTCTTACGCAGCACGCCGTTCTCCCACGCGATCTTGTTCCAAATGTTGAGCCAGCCGAAACGACCACGCGGCACGAGCGCCGCCATGTCGAGGATGCCGTCATCCGGTTTAGCTTCGGGCATGAGAAGAAGGCCGCCGGGCAGCGCCCCGCAGTTGCCGATGATGACGGTGTGGGCACTGAGCGAACGATTGGGTGCGCCATCCACGCTGTAGCGCAGCTTGACCGGTCGCAGCTCGGGGATCGAACGAGCAATGCCATCGACGTAGGCGAGCCAGCCAACAGCTTTCTTGAGCTTCGTACTCGTGTTCTTGATCATTTTGGCATCGAGACCAAGCCCAGCCATCACTAAGAAGGCGTGCTCTTCGTGATCATCGTTGTCTCGCACGATCTCCACCATGCCCAAATCAATGGTGTGGTCGACGCCGTTGAAAGCGATCTCGACACTTTCAGGAAGATTGCCTGCAGGCAGATCGAGGTTGCGGGCGAGGAGGTTGCCGGTGCCCGCAGGAACCACCGCCATCGCCACTCCGGTGCCGCGAAGGGCCTCTGCAACGGCACGCACCGTGCCGTCACCGCCAGCAGCGATTACGATCGTGGCCCCGCGACGAATGGCACTGCCCGTGACTGCCTGGCCGACATCTTCCTCTGTTGTCGAGAACCACAGCGGAGCCGCCCACTCAGCAGCTTTCGCGGCTGCGTTTACCAACTTCTTGAGCTTGGCAAGGTCGACCTTAATGGGGTTGTAAACAACCGCCACTCGAGGCTTTGTGTTCTTAGTCGTGGGCACAGATAAACGCTACGCCATGAATGGATAGGCTGTACTGGTGATTGACCCCCAAATTCTTCGAGAAAACCCTGACGCCGTGCGGCAATCGCAACTCGCTCGCGGGGCATCCGTTCAGTTGGTTGACGACGCTATTGCTGCCGACCAGAACCGACGCTCGCGCATTGGCGAGTTCGAGGCATTGCGTGCCGAGCAAAACAGCTTCGGCAAGAAGGTCGCTCAGGCACCCTCCGACGAGAAGAAGGCCCTTGTCGCGCAGGCCCAAGAGCTTTCTGCTCAAGTGAAGGCCGCCCAGCAGGCGTCGAGCGAGGCTGAAGCAGAGTTCACTCGCATCGTCGGAGCTCTCGGCAACATCGCAGTCGACGGCGTGCCCGTCGGTGGCGAGGATGACTGGGAGCTTGTGCGCGAGGTCGGCACTCCCGCAGCATTCGATTTCGAACCCCGCGATCACGCCGACATTGGCGAGATGCTTGGGGCGATCGACATCCCGCGCGGAGTAAAGGTCTCGGGCAGCCGCTTCTACTTCCTCAAGGGCGTCGGTGCGCGACTCGAGATCGGCCTCATGAACATGGCTCTTGACCGCGCCATCGCTGGCGACTTCATCCCGCTCATTACTCCCACACTTGTGCGCCCCGAGATGATGGCCGGCACCGGCTTCTTGGGCGAGCACGCCGACGAGATCTACCATTTGCCCGCCGACGACCTGTATCTCACGGGCACGAGTGAGGTCGCGCTCGCGGGCTACCATTCTGACGAGATTCTCGATCTCTCTCAGGGGCCGCTGCGCTATGCCGGATGGTCGACCTGTTACCGTCGCGAAGCCGGGTCTGCGGGCAAAGACAACCGCGGCATCCTGCGGGTGCACCAGTTCAACAAGCTCGAGATGTTCAGCTACGTGTTGCCGGAGAATGCTCAAGAAGAGCACGAGCGGCTGCTGTCGTTCCAAGAGTCCATGTTGCAGGCGTGTGGTCTGAGCTACCGGGTGATCGATGTTGCCGGTGGCGACCTCGGTTCGAGCGCTGCCCGCAAGTACGACATTGAGGCGTGGGTTCCCACTCAAGGCACGTACCGCGAGCTCACATCGACTTCCAACTGCACGACCTATCAGGCACGCAGGCTCGACATTCGGTACCGCACCGAGTCGGGCAAAACGGCCCCGGTCGCAACCCTCAACGGAACCTTGGCTACGACCCGATGGTTGGTTGCCATTCTTGAAACCCACCAACAACCCGATGGTTCGGTGGTAGTGCCAGAAGCGCTGCGCCCTTACCTCGGCGGACTCGAAGTATTGGAGCCAATCGCGTGACAACCGCAGCACGGGATGACCGCTGGATGATCGCACTCGACATCGATGGCACTGTGCTGCTCGAATCGGGCGAAATGAACGACGCCGTCATCGCGGCGGTCGCGAAGGTGCGGGATGCCGGCCACGAAGTGATGCTGGCCACCGGTCGTTCGGTTGCCATGACTCTGCCGATCTTGCACAAGTTGGGGCTCAAGCCCGAGTACGTTGTGTGCTCAAACGGTGCGATCACCCTCAAGCGCGATCCGATGGGCGAGGGCGGCTACTCCCGCGAATTTGTAGAGATGTTTAATCCGAGCGAAGTGCTCAAGAGCATCAAGGACCACCTCGGCTCGGCGAACTATGCGGTTGAGGATGCGACCGGCAAGTTCTTTGTCTACGGAGAGTTCCCTGACGGAGCGCTGGGAGCGGTCAGCGAGAATGTCGCGTTTGAAGAGCTCGTGAAGGTTCAAGCAACTCGCGTCGTCGTGATTTCTCCGCAACACCAGGTTGAAGATTTCCTTGCGGTCGTTGAACGAATGGGTCTGCACAAGGTCAGCTACAACGTCGGTTGGACGGCCTGGCTCGATATTGCCCCTGACGGCGTCAACAAGTCGACGGCGTTAGAGAACGTACGTTCGCGACTGGGCATCCCACGGTCTCGCGTGCTCGCTATGGGCGATGGTCGCAACGACATCGACATGCTTGAGTGGGCAGCCGCGCACGGTCGTGGTGTCGCCATGGGGCAGGCTCCGGATGACGTGCGCGCGGTCGCCAATGAAGTCACCGAAAGTGACGTCAACGACGGTGCCGCACTCGTGCTCGCCGCTTTCGATCCGCGCGCGGTTTAGGCGTCTCTCGCGCCCTTCTAGAGCTCGCTCAGAGCTTCATCGCACACCGTGTGACCTGCATGTTTTTACGCCGCTGCCGCTTACCTTTTATCGCACAGGTGTCGTGGACGCGTGCTGATATCCTCAACACACAATGAAACTGATCTGGCGCACGCTGCGCGACCTTCTCCCGCTTCTTCCGGCGGGGGCCCGAAAGTTCTTCTTCATCTACATGACGATGACAAGTTTGCTTACGGTGCTAGATGTCACCGCCCTAGGTCTTCTCGCCTTGGTCATCGGGCCAGCAGTCACGGGATCAACTCTCAACCTTCCGGTCATTGGCGAACTAGATCCGAGCTACACCCCCCTCATCGTGCTCGTTGCCTGTGCACTCATTATTCTCAAGAGCGCGCTGTCCTTGGTGCTGCACTGGATAGCGACTCGCCGCTTTGCGAGATTCGAACTCGACATCGGCAAGCGACTTTTCAGCGCATACATCCACTCGAGTTGGGAAGAACGCTCGAAGCGCAGTGTCGCTGAAATCACACGGATCGCAGACGCTGGCATTGCGAACACCATAATGGGCTTCGTGCTTCCGCTCGCGGCCTTGCCCGCAAGCCTTGCCAGTACGGTGCTCATTCTCGGGGTGATGTTGGTGGCAGATCCGCTGACGTCGTTGATTGCGCTCGTTTATCTCGTTTCGGTAGCCCTGGTTGTGAATAAGGTCGTAACCCGTCGCGCGCTCGAGGCAGGAATGGTCAACCGCAATTTCAGCTACCGTGTCGCAACCCTCATGACCGAGATGGTCGATGCTCTTAAAGAACTGAGCTTGCGAGACCGTCTGCCCCAAGTAGCGGAGGTCATCAGGCAAAACCGTATTCATGCTGTACGCGCGCGCGCCAACACTTCGTTCCTTGGCGTCATACCGTTGTTTGCCTTCGAGGCTGCGCTTGTCGGTGGTTTCGTGCTTATCGGTGCTGCCGCATTCATCCAAGGTGGCCTCACCGGGGCGGTCGCTGCGGTTGCTCTTTTCGCGGCGACGGGCTTCCGTCTGATTCCGGCGATCAACTCAATTCAGGGCGCGGTCGTGCAGGCCACTGCCAGCGTGCCTTCGGCGCAGGATGTCATCGGCGACCTGACAAGCGCTGAGCGCAACATCCAAGAGACGTCGACGCCGGCCGACAAAGCCGTGCTCCCGGTCTCTCCGAAATTTCTGTCCCTCGATTCCGTGGTTTTTCGGTACCCCAAGAACGATGAAGATGTGCTCCGTGGGCTCGATCTTGACATTCCTCTTGGCAGTTCGCTCGGCATCGTTGGCCCGTCGGGTGCAGGAAAGTCAACGCTCATCGATCTGCTCTTGGGCCTCAGCGTCCCGAGTCAAGGGGCAATCACTATTGATGGATTGCCCCTCACTGACGTGATTCGCGCGTGGCGCAGTCGAGTCGGTTATGTCCCTCAGCGGGTTGCGCTCTTCGACGCGAGTATTGCGCAAAACGTTGCGTTGACCTGGAGCGATGATTTTGACCGCGATCTCGTCGTCGAGGTGCTCGAAAAGGCTCAGCTCTCTTCTCTTGTATCTAATCGTGCTGGCGGCATCGACGAGCGAATCGGTGAACGTGGCATGTCTCTATCGGGCGGCCAGCAGCAACGCCTCGGCATTGCCCGCGCTCTCTATGCGAATCCGCTCGTGCTCGTGCTCGACGAGGCAACGAGTTCGCTAGACACGAAGACTGAAGACGACGTTACTCAAGCAATCCGCAGCCTTAAGGGTGAGGTGACCTTGATCTCGGTCGCGCATCGCCTGTCGACCATTAAAGATTACGATCAGATCTGTTATCTCGAAGCTGGCCTCATCAAGGGCAAGGGCACCTTCTCTGAACTCGCGCGCAATCTACCGGCTTTTGGCGAACAGGTCGCGCTCGCGGGTCTCGCGAACAGGGTGCTTCCGACGGAGGAATAGCACTATGGGCGTCGTAGATAAACTGCTCTCTAGGCGAAACCGGTTTCCTACCTTTGTTAATCGGCTTATCGATTCGATCGCAGAGAGACCCACTTCGGTCTTGGGCCGCCTTGCTGCACGTCGATGGGGCGCACCGAGCACAGACGACACCACCCCCGTTTCCGCAGTGCGAGAAGACGCGCACGCTCGCGTACTTATCGCGCCGGTGAATTACTCAGGTCAAGCATCCCTCTGGGCACGCGCTCTTGAGCATGTCCAACCTGATCTGGCTGTGGCCACGATGGCGATTGAAGTGCCAGGTGGGTTCGCATTCCCCACCGACCTCGAAGTTTCGACGACGATTTATCACAATGGCGCGCGGTGGCAGCGTGCCCAGCGCGATGCCGTGTCGTCTTTTACTCACGTTCTCTTCGAGGCCGAAGAACCCATCTTCGGGCGACTTTTTGATCGGGATGTGGCGAGAGAAGCGCACTACTTGGCCGAGCACGGCGTCGATACAGCGTTCATGGCCCATGGCACTGATGTTCGTCTCCCGAGCGGCCATCAGGATCGCACGGTGTGGTCGCCATACAGGGACCCGGATCTCTACCTTGATCGACTCGAGCGACTTGCATCCCTCAACCGCAAAATTCTCGAAGAATCGGGTCGTCCTCTGTTCGTTTCGACCCCAGATCTGCTCGCGGACCTACCGTCCGCGCGGTGGTGCCCGGTTGTTGTTGACCCGGCCGCATGGAAAACCGTGGCGAAGCGAAGCGATGGTCCACTGCGCGTACTGCACGCGCCGACATCAGCGCTCATGAAGGGAACCCACCTCATCGAACCTATGCTGCATTCGCTCCATGAGAAGGGAGTGATTGAGTACCGACCAGTACGAGGTGTGCCAGCGGCCGCCATGCCGGAACTTCTTTCCGGCAGTGATGTAGTCCTCGATCAGTTCCGGTTGGGCTCCTATGGCGTCGCGGCATGCGAAGCCATGGCTGCGGGGCGATTAGTCGTAGGGCATGTCACGGCCGAGGTTCGTAATGTTGTCGAGTCTGCGACACGAATGAAATTACCGATAGTTGAAGCGACACCAGATTCGCTTGAATCGGTGTTGGAGACAGTCGCGCAAGACCCGACTATATTTACAGCAGCACAAAGCGCGGGACCTGATTTCGTCTCTGCTGTCCACGACGGACGCCTGAGTTCGCAAGTGCTCTTAGACAACTGGATTCGTCGATCATCCGGATCCGAAAGCGAGGACAGCTAATGCATCCTCGTATCGCTCCGCTCTGGGAGGCGCTTCCTAAGCCGCTGCAAGACGTGCTCGCGACAGTCATCGATTCTGCGCTTCGCGTGCCGATCCCCGCTGCTCCCGCTCCGCGCGCGGACGAGCCGATCCGACTGTTCATCGCTCCGGCCAACTATGCGGGGCAGGGTTACCGTTGGGCGCGTGCCGTTGAGCGGGCTGGGCATGTGACGGCATCCAATTCTGTTTATGCCGAAATCAATCCTTTCGGATACCCAGCGGACTATTCGGTTCGCGGCCGCACAATGACACACTCTCGCCGCTGGCAACGAGAGCAGCTCGCCGCGCTCACGAGTGGTTTCACTCACGTGCTAGTCGAAGCACAGATGCCGCCGCTGGGTGGACTGTGGGATCAAGACGTTCGTCGCCAGATTAAGGCTCTACAAGAGGGCGGAGTCTCGGTGGGGATGCTGTGCCACGGCTCTGACATTCGTCTTCCTTCGCGGCATGCGCAACACGAACAGTGGTCGCCGTTCACTGCGGACCGATGGGCGAATGTCGCTGAACTTGAAGACGTAACGTCAAAAAACCGGGAGCTTCTGGATGAACTGAGCCTCCCCAGTTTCGTCTCGACACCGGGTCTCCTGCTCGACGTTCCCTACGCTCATCTGCTTCCTGTTGTCATTTCCGTCGAACCGTGGGCCAGTGGCCATGAGGTTCTGGTCCGCGACCGCCCCAGGGTGGTCCACGTTCCGTCCAATCCTCTACTCAAGGGGACACGCGAGATTGAAGGTGGTCTGCGACGCCTTCACGATGAGGGACTCATCGAATATCTGACAATCAGTGGCCGGACTCACGACGAAATGCCCGCAATCTACGGTGAGGCAGACATTGTCCTTGACCAGTTCCGACTGGGCGATTACGGGGCAGCTGCCTGTGAATCGATGGCTGCCGGCCGTCTGGTGATCTCGCATGTGAGCGAGCACGCGCGTCACGCTGTCAAGCAGATGTGTGGTCTCGATCTGCCGATTCTCGAGGCGAATATTGAGAGCCTTGAAGACGTGTTGCGAGATGCTCTGAGAAATCGGGATGCCGCGCGCAGGCTCGCGCAGCAGGGCCCCGCTTTTGCTCGTGCTGTTCACGATGGCACGCTGTCGAGCAAGGTGCTCCATGAGCACTTCTTGGATGTGACGTAGATGCGCGTCATTATTGCGAGCCGCATTTATTCGCCCGAGCCATCGGCGGCATCCTTCATGCTTGAATCGATCGCAGAGTCACTGAGCGGTGCCGGGCACGATGTCACTGTCCTGACGACGAAGCCGCCCGTGGGAATTGCAGCCAGCGACGTAGCAGGCGTCTGTGTGAAGCGCGCTGCGGTGCTCCGCGACAAAAGTGGCTATGTGCGCGGCTATTTGCCCTACCTGAGCTTCGATCTCCCGCTTTTTTTTCGGCTTCTCTTCACGAAGAAAGCCGATGTATATCTCGTCGAGCCACCTCCTACTACGGGAGCTGTAATGCGTGTGGCTCTTGCCTTGTTGAGGAGACCATACATTTATGACGCTGCAGATGTGTGGTCTGATGCCGCAGCCATGGCAACCAGATCGCGCCTCGTGCTTTCTCTTCTGCGCGCGCTCGAAGTCTTTGCATGGCGTGGAGCCGGTCATGTCACTACGATCTCAAGCGGCGTCGCTGATCGAATGAGCGAGCTGGGATCAGCTACAGAGTCAACTATTTTGGGGTTCGGCGTCGATGCCTCAGTTTTCCGCTACTTGCCGGCGCAGACGGCCGATAGACCATATTTTGTTTACGGTGGTACTTACTCCGAGTGGCATGGCGCATCTATTTTGCTTGAGGCATTTGCTCAATTCAGCAAACGCCATCCGGGCTATCGTCTCCTTTTCGTCGGCAATGGTTCGGAGCGCGCTGAACTTGAGCGCATGGGCAATCAACTCGGTATTGATGGTCTCGAATTTCACGACCCGGTTGACGCGGCCCGACTCAATCTCCTGCTTACCGGTGCCACCGCTTCGCTGGCGAGTTTGAAGCCGGCGCAGGGCTACGACTATGCGTTCACCACTAAGCTTTATGCCTCGATCGCTGCAGGTTGCCCCGTGATTTTCACGGGAGTTGGTCCCACTGCGGATTTCATCGCGAACCATCAGAGCGAGCATCCGGTTGGGGTTGCGGTCGATTACGAATATGAGGCTGTCGCGCAGGCAATGGCGCGAATCGCTGAGGCACCGCTCAGTTCAGACCGGCGCGAGCGGCTAAGCATTTGGGCCCGTGAACGCTTCTCCTTGTCTGCGATTGCCGACCGGGTGACCAGCATTGCAGAGCGGTTGGGGCTGCGATGAGCACCCTTGCACAGAATATTCACCGCGCGGTGACGTATCTGGTATCACGCCGCCAGCATTTGCCGCGTTCGCTCAACCGATTGATCGATGACGTCGCGAAGAATCCGGATGGGTTCGCGGGAAAAATTGCGGCGCGCCTCTTGGGCGGGGCAGACCCCAAGCGGGTTCCTCCGGCTACAAATATCCCCCCCACTCCGGTGCGGGTATACATCGGTCCGACGAACTATGCGGGCCAGGGGTATCTCTGGGCTCGTGCCCTTGAATCGTCCGATGGCTCTATCGGCGCACGCAACATGGCAATTGAATTGCCTGCTGGTTTTGCGTTCCCGGCAGACTCGCTGGTGCCGACCGCAGTGCAGACTGCTTCTTCTGCATGGCAGCGCGCAGAGTTTGAGGCAGTAACCGAGTTCACTCATGTTCTCTTCGAAGCTGAGCGTTCGTTGTTTGGCCCGCTTTTCGGCCGAAACGTCGCGCAAGAAATCCGTGAACTCGAACAGCGGGATATTTCTTGCGCTTTCCTCTGTCACGGCACCGATATCCGTTCGCCCCGGCTTCACCTCGAGCGCGACCACTTTTCTCCGTATGGAGATGACGCCTACACGGCGGCACTCCAAGCGGACGCCGATGCTAACTTGGTCCTACTTCGCGCTCATCAGCTGCCCATCTTCGTATCGACACCCGATCTGCTGATCGAGGTGCCCGAGGCCGCGTGGTGTCCGGTAGTCGTCGAAACAGAGCGCTGGAGAGAGTCCTCCCGAGAACTTTTGAACTATTCCGTACCCGTGGTAGTTCACTTGCCGAGTATGGGCTCGGTAAAAGGAACGCATTTGATTGAGCCGATGCTTCATCGACTTCATGCGGAAGGCGTTATCGAATACCGTGGCTTGACGGGGATCCCGTCTGCCGAAATGCCCGCCATCATTGGGGATGCAGATATCGTGCTCGACCAGTTCCGGATCGGCTCATACGGTGTAGCGGCGGTAGAGGCGATGGCTGCCTCCCGTGTCGTTATCGGACATGTCCTGCCCGATGTGCGCGAGTTGATCGCGCACTTGACCGGTCATGAGTTGCCGGTCGTTGAGGCCGATCCCGACACGCTTGAAGCCGTGCTGCTCGGGTTGATTGCGGATCCAGACAGCATGCGGCAGGCTGCAGCTTCGGGCCGCAAGTTCGCAGATGTGATTCATTCCGGGTCGTGGAGCGCTCAGGTGCTAAGCGAGCAGTGGATCTATAAGCCTGCTTCGGCGTAACGCAGTGCGCCGCCCTCGATAACTCTCGCGGGCACCCCGACAAGAGCACTGTAGGGAGGTGCGGTGGTTCCTTCACGGACCATCGCACCCGCACCCACTATTGAATGGTGTCCGATCGTGGTGCCCATGAGGACTACGGCGTTAGCCCCAATATGAACGAATTCGCCGATCTCCACTGGGTGTCGATCGGTGTCGACTCGTCTTTCGCTCAGGCAGCGCCCGACTGTTGAGTGAGTGTAAATCTGGGCTCCCGCTGAGATATCGCACCCGCGCCCTATTTTAAGCCCGCCGCTTCCGTCAATCACGCAGAACGCTCCGATCCACACGTCGTCTCCGATTGTCGGTTCGCCTATGAGCCACGCCAGGGGATTGTACGGGTTGGCTGGGAGGCCGTTAGTCTGCTGGAACTGAGCCACGCTCGCCCTTTCGCTTCGGCTGGAGGCCGCTTGCTTGGCCAATGAAGTAAGATCAATTGGCTTCGCGGTAACCAGCGTTGTTATTGTCCCACAACGACGAGGAGTGTCTCTCTTGCCCATAACCACCAAGGCGGTTCTAGTTACTGGCGGTGCCGGCTTCATCGGAAGTCACCTCGTCGATCGACTGATCCAAGAGAACCCTAAGCGGCTGATCGTCGTCGACAATTTCTTTCTCGGCAACGAACGCAACCTGGATGAAGCGCGACGAGTGCGTCCTGACCTTGAGGTCCTCCGTCTTGATGCGTCAAATCTCGCCGCTATGCAGGATGTCGTCACTCAGTTTGAGATTGATACCGTCTTCGACCTCGCAGTAGTTCCCTTGCCGACGTCCCTGACCTATCCGCATTGGACAATGCAGACGAATATCGGAATCACCACAACTTTCTGTGAGATTGCGCGCCGCGGTCTAATCGAGCGACTAGTGCATATGTCGAGCTCAGAGGCTTATGGTTCGGGTCGCTATGTGCCGATGGATGAGGATCACCCTCACGACGCGATAACTCCCTATGCCGCGGCGAAATCGGCCGAAGACCACATCATTCGTTCCTACGTGAGCACCTTCGGGATCGATGCGACTATCGTCCGTCCGTTCAATAACTATGGTCCCCGTCAAAACCCTGGGTCGTATGCCGGCATCATCCCCATCATCATCAAACGTGCGCTCACGGGCGAGCCCATCGAGATCCACGGTGACGGAGAACAAACTCGCGACTTCACCTTTGTTCATGACACCGCTGATTTCACTGTCGCTATCCATGACGACCCGGCGTGCAGAGGCTCCGAGCTCAACGTCGCTACGGGAGTCGGAACGTCGGTCAATGAATTGGTCGCGCGCATTCTCCAGATCATGAACGCATCCGATCATCCGATCATCCATACAGCCGAGCGTCCGGGCGATGTGCGTCGTCACATGGCAGATGTCACCAGACTGGATTCTCTGCTCGGCAAACACCCAGCGGTGCTGAGCGAGGACGCTCTCACCGAGACCGTCGAGTGGTACGTCCGAGAGCTGTCATGAGGCTCAACGTCCCCCTGACCGGAGCCGAAGAGCTTGCCGAGATCGCGGAGGTTCTCGAGAGCGGGTATCTCACTCAAGGACCAAGAGCCGCGCGATTTGAGAAGCTGATCGCAGAACATATCGGGGCTACGTTCGCTTTCGCTACCAGCTCAGCGACGACGGGTCTGCATTTGGCTCTACACGCTGTGGGCGTGAGTGCTGGCGACGAGGTTATTATTCCGGATTTCAGCTTTCCTGCGACGGCAAACGCTGTCATCCAGCAAGGCGCTATTCCCGTGTTTGTCGACATCGATCTCGCTACTTTCAACCTCAATCCGTCACTGCTTGAAGAAGCAATTACTCCTCGCACTCGGGCGATCATGCCGGTGCATGCGTTCGGTCTGACAGCGGACATGACGGCAATTTCTGATATTGCGGCCCGCCACAATATCCCTGTAGTTGAGGATGCGGCATGCGCGCTCGGCGCGACACATCGCGGCGTCAGTGCAGGAGCGCTCGGAACCGCCGGCGTATTCTCCTTTCATCCTCGAAAGATCATCACCACGGGGGAAGGTGGACTGATCTCGACGTCCGACGAGAAGGTTGCCGCAAGCATTTCTGTCTTGCGATCTCACGGTGCCGTACGCGGTGAACGCTATATGTCATTCATCGACGCTGGCTACAATTATCGGCTCAGTGATGTTCATGCAGCAATCGGAGTCGCGCAAATGGCGCGACTCGATTACATCTTGGAACGCCGTCGAGCGTTAGCGGCAACGTATGCAGACTTGTTCGTCGACACTCCTGGAGTTACCACCCCAATCACACCAGCGGGGGACGAGCACTCATTCCAGTCGTATGTCGTGCTGCTTGACGAAGACATTGATCGCGATCACGTAATTGATGGTATGAAAGCTCGCGGAATCGAGACGACTCTCGGCACCTATTCGATGCATCTGCAACCGTACTTCTCGGAGCGATTCGGCATCTCTGACGAGGCGTTGCCTGCGGCAACGCGAGCTCAGCGAAGTGCGCTTACTCTCCCGCTTTACCCTCAACTCGAAGAATCTGAGTTGCAGCACGTGGCCGAAGTGCTCTCCGAGGTTGTCGCTGGCAATCGCTCGGCGGCAAAGCGATGATCGCGTCGATCTCCGTCCGACTCGACGGCGTGCTCTGATGTATCAACTAGTCGTCCGGGTGCGCTTTTTCGTTCAAATCGTCACGCTGCACGTTAGTTATGCGTTAGCGGGGTTGCGGAAAGTCAAGAGTCCAGTGGACTGGATTATTGGTCCTTACGAAATCGCGGGAATCGTGCATCAACTGGCGAACGCATTGCCGAGCGCGCGCTCGGTAGTGCTCGCGCCGCACCCGTTCTACACTCATTCGTACGGCTGGAGTCCAGAACCGACGACTTCGGCTCTCAAGACCCACCTTCGTTCACTCTTCTTGGGCCCCTGGATTATGGGGCGCTTGTCGCGTGCGGCTCGAGGTTTTGTCTATGTAAGTGCCGAAGGCTTCATTAACTCAGCGTTCGACCACCGCAACTATGAGTTCGCGTTTCTGAAACGCCGGGGGTTGCGCGTCGTGTGCTACTTCACCGGCAACGACATCCGATCGCCGCAGCTCATGAAGCAACTTGAGCTCGAAACTGGACGACCTAACCTTGGCACTTACTTAGGCAACTTGAACCCGGTATTCGCCTCGCCGGGGTATGACGCGAGCAAGCGGCTCATTGCGCAGGCAGCGGATCAGTTTGCCGATGTCATATTTAATGCAGACACCGATCAGCGTTCCTACCTGACTAGCCCAGTTCATCCCTTTCAGTACTTTCACGATGATGCAGAAGTTGTTCGCAGCTTTGAAAAGTTCGACGACTATCAAAAGCCAATTGTCGTGCACGCGCCGTCATCGCCGATCCTCAAAGGCACCCCGCTGGTTCGTGCCGCGATCGAGCTGCTGCAACGGGAGGGGCTCGAGTTCGAGTATGTCGAGCTCTCTGGCGTCCCACATGAGCAGGTGAGGTTGGCACTTGAACGGGCCCACATTGTGCTCAACCAGTTTTATAGCTACGTGCCAGGTGTTTTCGGCATCGAGGCTATGGCAGCTGGATGCGCGATGATGGTAAGCGCGGATGAGCGACTTGAGCCGCAGCTTCCTACAGGAACCAATGATGCGTGGGTCGTCACCGAGCATCACGAGATAGCCCACCGGCTGCGCGAGCTAATCCTCGACAGAGATCTCGCGCTTAACAAGGCGATTGCTGGACGGGATTGGGTGCGGCGGCATGCAGTCGCGAGCGTCTCTGGCGCGGAGGTCTCACGTATATTGAGCGAATCCTTGGATGGTGTATGACTAAGCCCTCACTCTTGATTGTCTGCTTTTCGGATATCTCGAAAGATGCACGAGTTCTCAAGCAGGTGCGCGCCTTCGCGGAGCAGTACAGCGTCACAACGTGCGGATTCGGCGAAACTCCTGTTGCCGGAGTCGAACACCTTCGAGCCGACCTGGGCCAGAGGCAACCGAACCGGGGACCCCAGCGTTATGCCAAGGGTGCTCTCGATCTCGCTGCACGCGCCTTCGGCTGGTGGAATTGGACTTATCGGCAAATACCCCACGTTGTTCGCGCCCGCGAATTGCTTCGTGGCCGCAAATTTGACGCCGTACTCGCCAACGACGTCGATACAATCCCCATCGCTCTTGAACTCGAAAGCAAGGGCGTCCACGCTGATCTTCACGAGTTCTTTCCAGGGATCTACGATTCCGCGACTTCCGCAGGCCGAAAGCAGACTGCTTACCTGACGTGGTTAGTGAAGCGATACGCAAGTCGAGCCATCTCTGCGACCACCGTCGCCGCCGGGCTTGCGGAGGCTTACCGCGACTACCGCATCGAGTGCGAGGTGGTCACCAACGCAACCCCACGATTCGAACTCTCTCCTCAGAGTGTTCGGCGTCCAATAAAGCTTGTCCACAGCGGGGTAGCCCAACCTAGCAGGCAGCTTGAGCTCACCATGGAGGCCGTAGCCGCTTCCTCTGCCGATGTAACGCTCGACCTCTACCTCATGCCCAACGATGTCGTGTATTTAGCCGAACTAGTGAAGCTGGCGAAGCGGATCGGGCCCAGAGTCACGATCCACGATCCGCTCCCACAGTCTGAGCTAGTGACTGGGCTGAACTCATATGACGTTGGCATATTCGTACTGCCGCCAACGAGCTTCAACAACGCAAACGCGCTCCCAAACAAGTTTTTCGACTTTGTGCAGGCAAGGTTGGGACTGCTCATCGGCCCCACACCGGAGATGGCCAAAATTCTGAATGAGTACGGCATCGGGGCCGTAACGACTGACTTCTCAATTGTGTCGATCCGTGCCGCGATTGACGCACTTGACGAGGAAACTGTTGCGGAGTGGAAACAGCGATCTGACGCTGCATCCGTTCCCTTGAGCGCCGATGTGCAGGTCGCAGTATGGGGTCGCGCAATTGATCGGATTCTAGCCCGGTAGCTTCTGCAGTCGCTGCTGCCTCGAGGCCAGCACTACGACCGCCGGCACGGCGACTACTATGAGAAGGTTGCCGCAACTGTCGATCCGGAAGGGCACGAATGAAAATCGCCGTAATCGCACTGGGTAAAATCGGTCTTCCGCTTGCTGTGCAGTTCGCCTCTAAAGGGCACTCAGTAGTCGGGGTCGACATCAGCGAACGCACTGTCTCGTTGGTCAACCAGGGCGTTGCGCCGTTCCCCGGCGAGACAAATCTCGACGCGCTGCTCGCCGAAGTCGTCGCCGACGGCCGCCTCACCGCTACCAGTCGTTACGAAGACGCGGTGCCCACAGCTGATGCAGTTGTCATTGTTGTGCCACTTCTCGTGGACAACGAGGCGCGTCCGGAATTCGCTGCGCTTGATTCGGCCACCAGATCCATCGCGGCTCATCTGTCCGCACACACTCTCGTCGCCTACGAGACAACGCTGCCAGTCGGAACCACCCGTACCCGATGGAAGCCACTGCTCGAAAAAGGCTCGGGGCTGACCGAGGGCACTGACTTCGATCTCGTATTTTCCCCGGAGCGAGTTCTCACGGGTCGTGTATTTGCGGACCTCCGCAAGTATCCCAAACTCATCGGAGGCTTTTCGGCCGCTGGTGCACAGAAGGCCACTGACTTCTACAATGCAGTTTTGGATTTTGACGACCGTCCGGACCTGCCACGCGCTAACGGTGTATGGAACCTCGACTCGGTGGAGGCCGCAGAGTTCGCCAAGCTCGCAGAGACCACCTATCGCGATGTAAACATCGGTCTAGCAAATCAGTTCGCGCGCTTCGCCGACAATAACGGCATCGACATCGCCAAGGTCATCGATGCGTCGAACTCTCAGCCGTACAGTCATATCCACCGTCCCGGAATTGCGGTCGGAGGCCACTGTATTCCGGTCTATCCGCGTCTCTATTTGTGGAACGATCCTGACGCGAGCATCGTGCGTGCCGCACGCGAAGCCAACGCGTCGATGCCGAGCTATGCGGTGGGGGTGGCAGAGGGTGCCTACGGTAATCTCAAGGATGCCCGCGTGGCTGTTCTCGGTGCGGCCTATCGGGGAGGCGTTAAGGAGTCGGCTTTCTCCGGTGTTTTCCCGACCGTAGAAGCGCTTCTGGCACGCGGCGCTACAGTGCTCGTGCACGATCCCTTGTTCGACGATGAAGAACTAGTCGCGATGGGATTCGAACCGTACCACCTAGGAGATCCGGTGAATCTGGCGATTATTCAAGCCGATCATGCTGCATATCGTGAACTGCGATCGGCCGATCTTCCGGGAATCTCCGCGTTGGTCGACGGTCGACGTATAACAGACCCAGCTCACTGGTTGGATGTTGTCTACCGTGTTATCGGTGGCGGCACGCTCTAGCTGTTAGCGACTAGGCGTAAGTCGCGAGAATCCTTCCACGCCCGAAGGCGCTTCTCAACAGGCTTTTCGACGAAATGATGCAACGCGGCGGCGCCGGCAAGTCCAGCAGCGAGAAGCAGGGCGTACCACGCTAAGTTGCGCCAACTTGCTGGTTGGAGCCCGAACACATCAAGAGCAATGTATATGAAAGTGGCATGCACAAGGTAGAAAGCGTATGACCACTCTCCAAGCCTGACGTGCACTTTGGCCGCGAGCAGCGACGGGCGCCCCGCGATGCTTGCTGAGGCAATAGCAAGGATGCTCAATGCGCACGCCACCGTCACTAGCTCGTTGGCGAATGAGCTGACGAACCACGCAGCTTTCGAGCCCGGGCCGTAATGCGGAATAAGGACGATAGCCCCGAGAGCGAGCACGATCGATCCCATTCCTACCGTTACGGGAACGCGTGGTCGCCATCCTCTGCGGAAGGCCCACGCGACTCCCATGCCGATGGCAAACTCTGTCGCGCGCACGGCCGGGAAGGGAACGGCCGAGAACAAAGAGTCAGGGAACGTTGCAGCAAGCAGCCGGTAGCCGAACATGACTACAACTATCGATCCCACAAAGATCAGCGAACCTCGTACCTTGAGCGGGTTGAGAATCTTCGAAATGTAGGGGTGCAAAGCGTAAAAGAAGGCCTCACACGTCAGTGTCCACGCCGCAGGGTTTCCGGAGAAGAGAATTGTGGGGTTCAGCGACCATCCCTGCAGTAGAACTATGGAAAGTGCCAAGATCCCTACGCTGACGGGCTTTACCCAGGTGTCAGCAGGGTCAGGGCTAAAGCTGTAAAAGACAGGTATTGCAAACACCAGCGCAACGATGCTTGCTGGCCACACTCGGGCAAATCGTCGCCAGTAGAAGGTGGACTGGGAAACTCTGTCTGACGCAGACCAGGTGAGCACGAAGCCTGACAAGACGAAGAAGAAAGTCACCCCGAAGAAGCCTTGATGGAGAAACGAGGTTACCGGGCCCGGTAGCGGTGCAAACACCAGCATGTGGTAGCCAAAAACGAAGAAGGCTGCATACCAGCGCAGGCCCGTCAGCGCATCGACGCGGGGCATGCGCTGACTGAGAATAGAAGATGTCGTCAACGGTTGACTTTCTGGATTGAGACCCGGTTGACCAAGTATCTCATAGCGGGTGTGCCAAGGTTCGGCCCAGCGAGCGCGGTATAGTGGGCGAATTATGGAAGCACCGCTGGTTGATCTCGTTATTGCGGTGCATACGTCGACCCGCCCCATCTCGCGAGCAGTTGCCTCTGTCGTCGATCACACGGACGCGAACATTCGAGTCTCCGTTGTGGCGCACAATATTGATCACAATGTCATCGCCGCAAACCTAGGGGTTTATCTTGATCACCCACAAGTGCGGTTGCTTGCTCTTCGCGACGGGATTCCGAGCCCAGCCGGGCCAATGAACTACGGAATCGATGAGAGCTCCGCCCAGTTTCTCGGTGTCATGGGCTCAGACGACGAACTCGCTCCGGGCGCAATTGATTCCTGGCTTGCTTTGCAACGATCCACGGGAGCGGGCATGGTTATGGCGAGAATTCAGAATGTGGGTGGTGGGGTTGTGCCCGCACCGCCGGCGCGTCCCTTCCGCACACATGATCTGGATCCGGTGAAAGACAGGCTCTCATACCGTAGTGCGCCACTGGGAATTTACTCTCGCCGAGTTTTCCCTGACTTGCGTTTCTCAGAAGGCCTCGCTTCGGGCGAGGACTTGCCTTTTGTTGCTGAATTGTGGTTCTCTGGCGCGGGGATTGCCTTTGATCGTAAGGGTCCCGCCTACCTTGTGCACTCCGATGCGGAGGATCGGGTGACCTCAGATCCTCGTCCAGTTCGAGATGATTTTGAGTTCCTTGACATCATCTTTGAGCGGCCGTGGACGGCGCGTTTGAACCGCTCTCAGCGGGAGGCTTTTGGCGTGAAAATAGTGCGGTCTCACCTCTTTGATGCGTTGGTCAATCGCGCCGACACACAAGTCTGGCCGGAGGGAGAGCGCGCCGCACTGGCAGAGGTCGCCCGAAACTTGCTGGAGTGGGCACCAAGCACGCAACGACTATTGTCGAGACTCGATCAGGAGATTTTGGCCAGCATTCTCGACCCAGAATCGTCGGTCGACGGGATGTTGGATCTCATCCGCCAGCGCTGGAACTACACATCACTCAAGGTCCTCCTGCCTCGGAACCTCCTATTGGCCCTCCATAGGCAAGCACCGCTGCGTACATACGCGGCAGGTTATCTCGTCTAGGAACGAGCTAATAGGGCGTCGTGGCCTCAGCTGAGGCGGTGCTCCAGCCCGTCGAGCGCGAGTTCTTCGGCGATGCGCACAACGTTAGTTCCTTCGTCAAGAGTGACGATAGCGGTGACATCTCCGGTGAGCACGGCGTCTCGGAACGCTTCGTGTTCGGCGAGCAGCGGCTCTTTCTTGTCAAGAGCAAATCGAGTGACATCGCCTTCAGAAACGCCACGGAAGGTTGCGACGCCCGACCACGCACTCGAATCGCCGGCAACCCCGTTCTTGAAATGGGTGAGGTCTGCAGTGAGAGTGTCGACGACGAGTGCACCCTTTTCGCCGGTGATGACTGTCGTGCGCTCCTTGAATGGCGTGAGCCAGTTGACGGTGTGCGACGCGATCGTGCCGTTGCTGAGCGTTCCGACAGCGATGAGCATGTCTTCGAACTCACGCCCACTCTGATGAGCGGTCCGCGCATTGACGCTGACGTATTTCTGCTGGCTCACCCACGCTGTGAGATCGATATCGTGCGATGCGAGATCCTTGATGACGCCCACGTCAGCGATGCGCCCTGGGAATGGGCCCTGACGACGAGTCGCAATCTGGTAAATCTCCCCAATGAGACCATCTTCGATTCGCACCCGAGCAGATTGAAGCGCGGGGTTGTATCGCTCGATATGCCCCACCCCGCCAATGAGGTTTGAGGCAGCAAACAGGTCACGGAGTTCCGTGGCCGCTTCTGTGGTCGAGGCGACCGGTTTCTCAATGAGTGCGTGAATGCCTCGTTCGGCAAGTGCCTTACCGATATCGAGGTGATAGATCGTAGGTGCGGCAACGACGCAGTAGTCGAAGCCCATATCGAGAAACTTCTCGAGGTTCTTGACGATTGGCTTGCCCTCGATAGTTGACCCAACCGCATCCGCAGGGTCGTAAACACCGAGAAAGTCGACTCCCTCGAGATTGTTGAGGACGCGGCTGTGGTGGCGACCCATGACTCCGAGGCCGAGCACACCGGCACGCAGCGCCATTAGCTTCCCGCCTTTGCGACGGAGTTAACTGCTTCGACAATTGTCGAGAGCTCGTCTTGCGTTAGCGACGGATAGATCGGCAGCGACAGCACTTGCTGAGCCGCAAGTTCGGTCTGCGGCAAATCAAGCTCAATGCCAAACGAGGGAAGTCGGTGGATGGGGGTCGGGTAATAGACGCCGCTACCGACGCCGCGTTCAGCAAGCTCGGCGGCAAACGCATCGCGATCCTGATCAACAACGCGAACAGTGTATTGATGGAATACGTGCTCCGCATTGGGCGCTGTCGGAGGAGTGATCACCCCGGAGATGTTCTCAGAAAGGAAGGCTGCGTTCGCTTGGCGCTGAGCCGTCCAGCCGCGAAGCTTTGTGAGTTGAACCCTGCCGATAGCCGCGTGAATATCGGTCATCCGCGTGTTGAAGCCTACGACTTCATTCTCGTAGCGCTTTTCCATGCCTTGGTTGCGCAGCACGCGAATCGCGCGAGCAACTTCCTCGGACGGAGTGGTAACCATTCCGCCTTCTCCCGAGGTCATGTTCTTCGTCGGATAGAAGGAGAAGGAGGCTGCGATTCCCCACGCGCCCACGGGCACACCGTCGATCGCGGCTGCGTGGGCTTGGGCGGCGTCCTCAACGAGAAGCAGACCGTGCTTCTCGGCGATGGCGGAGATTGCGGGCATGTTGGCGGGATGCCCGTACAGATGCACTGGCATGATCGCCTTAGTGCGTGGTGTGATGGCAGCTTCAATCGCTGCGGGGTCTGTGGCGAAGTAGTCGAGCTCGATGTCCACGAACACGGGGGTCGCTCCGGTCAATCCCACGGCATTTGCGGTCGCAGCAAAGCTGAACGACGGCACGATGACTTCGTCGCCGGGCCCGATGCCGATTGCCAGAAGCGACATGTGCAGTGCGGATGTGCCTGAGTTCAGCGCAACAGACTTGAAGTTGTTCACGAAAGCTGAGAACTCAGATTCAAAGGCTGCAACCTCAGGACCTTGCGCGAGCATGCCAGATCGCATGACCCGGTCGACTGCTGCGCGTTCTTCGTCGCCTACCTCAGGCTTTGCTGCGGAAATCATGCTCCGTGTACCTCAATCAATTGGGTTGGTGTCACCTCGCGGTGGCGCTCGTCAGTTACCGGGCGGATTTAGTCTACCGATCGGTCCTTGTTTATGACTGAACGGACCACGGTATTAGCAACACAACTGGTTGGGGCAGCAGTAAGCGTCTGGAGGCGGCGCGCAGTCAAGCAAAAACAGTCCTATCGTAGTGGGTTCCGCTCAATCCCTCAGCGATGCGGGTGCGTCGCGTATGATTGTCTAGCACGGTTCTGTCCAGTGGAGTCGCGCGGGGTGGGGGCCACAATTGTCTAGAACTTCACGGTTTATCGCACGAGCGGTCTCCGTCGCGGCGGCTATTGCCTTGCTCGGAACATCTCTGGTCGCTATTCAACCCGGGACATCGGCCGCGGCGGTGAGCGGGAGCGACTTCAATCCTGGCGCAATCATCAGCGACGCACTCTTCTATGACAATGCGGCAATGACTCAAGCCGAGATTCAGTCATTCCTCAATGCAAGGATCGGCAGTTGCTCGAACGGCAAATGCCTCAATGTGCTAACGACGACGGTTGCTAGCAGGGCAGCTGTCTCGTCGATGACTACGGGAAATCAAGTCTGCTCTGCATTCGCAGGGGGGACCCTTTCGGCGGCGGCAATTATTTATCGAGCACAGGTGGCGTGCAACATCAGTGCAAAAGTGATTCTCGTTACCCTGCAGAAAGAACAGAGCTTAGTCACGGATCGAGCTCCCTCGGATTCGACTCTTGCTCGGGCGATGGGAATGGCCTGCCCCGATACCGCGCCATGTGCTGAGTACGCCCTTGGATTCGGTAATCAAATCTATGAGGGCGCGAAGCAACTCCACTTTTATAAAGCGGGCAACTTTGCGAAGCAGCCGGGAGTGCAGTTCATCGGCTATCACCCCGATACGTCGTGCGGCGGTGCGGTGATCAACATCACCAATTACGCCACGGCTGCGCTCTATAACTACACTCCGTACCAGCCGAATGCCGCCTCGCTGGCAAACTTCGGTGGCGTAGGCAACTCGTGTTCTTCTTACGGCAATCGCAATTTCTTCGCGTATTACAACAACTGGTTTGGGTCAACCGGTGGCGCGCCGGCCTCGTCTCCGGATTTCGGCGCGAGTGTGTACGCCCGTGACTCTGCTGGTGATTTGTGGGCCTACCCCTCGGATGACCGAGGTGGTTGGGCGGACCGCAAGAAGCTCGGTAGTGGCTGGAGCGGTATGACGTCCGTCTTCGGCGCAGGAGACTTTGACGGCGATGGACACCGTGACGTGCTGGCGATCGATGCCGCTGGAGTGCTCTGGAACTATCCGATGGACGGCAACCGCGGTTTCCTGGCCCCGAAGCAAGTGTCAACGGGGTGGAGCGATCAGAACCTCGTATTCTCGGCCGGTGACTTCAACGGTGACGGCACGCAAGACTTGATGTCGCGAGACGCAAGCGGCGGGCTTTGGCTTCACAGCAGCGACGGCGAGGGTCAACTCGACCCTGCGGTTCGGGTCGGTTGGGGCTGGCAAGGAATGACCGTCATTACGGGTGTTGGAGACTTCACTTCGGACGGTAAACCAGATGTCATGGCGCGTGATGCGTCTGGCCGACTCTTCCTCTATACCGGGAACGGTCTCGGGGGTTGGTTGGGATCGTGGCAAATCGGAAACGGCTGGGGCGGGATGACCTCGATTGTGAGCCCTGGTGACTTCACCGGTGACGGCCGCAACGACACTATCGCCCGCACGAGTGGCGGACTAATCTATCTCTACCCAGGAAATGGTTGGGGGAGCCTGCTTGGGGGATCTCTCATCGGAAACGGGTGGGCAGGTCTGTCGATGCTCTCCGGTCCCGGAGCTCCAGTCACGCAGCCTCGGGCCGATCAGCCGGGAAGCGGGGACTTGAACGGTGACAACACGAGAGACGTGCTGGCCAAGACGACCTCGGGAAGTCTTGTTTTGTACCCAGGCAGCGGGGCGGGCGGTTGGAAGGCTCCGAGCATTGTGTCCTCGGACTGGTCGCAGATGAACCTGACTCTCGGTGTGGGTGACTTCAACGGTGATCGCCGTTCCGATGTCCTTGCCCGGGATGGCGAGGGAAGGCTGTGGCTTTATGGAAGCGACCGCGCGGGTAAGTTCTTAGATCCGACTCAGGTTGGCTTTGGCTGGGGCGGAATGAACTTGCTGATTGGCGCGAGGGACATCGATAGCGATGGAAATCCTGATGTTCTCGCGCGCGATAACGCTGGAGGATTGTGGCTCTACCCCGGTGATGGTGAAGGGGGCTGGCTTGAGACAAAGAAGGTGGGCTCTGGATGGCAGTCGATGACGGCCATTTTCGCGGCAGGCGACTTTGACGGCGATGGCTATCAAGACCTCATCGCGCGTGGCTCCGGCGGAGAGCTGTGGTTGTATTCCGGTACGGGGGCCGGCGGCTGGTTCCCGGCACGCCAGGTTGGCTACGGCTGGAACGGATTCACGGGGATATTCAGTCCCGGAGATTTCACCGGAGACGGAAAGACAGATGTACTAGCGCGTACCGCTGCCGGAGGGCTGTGGCTGTACCCCGGTGACGGTCGCGGCGGCTGGAGCGGCGGCGCGCAGATCGGGCAGGGCTGGAACGGCATGTCCTGGATCGGCTAAGTCCGATCTGGAGAATTAGTGGGCGGTCAGTCGCGCGCTGGTGCGCGTAATTGACCGCCCCAATTCGTTGGGCCGTAAGGCACGACGAAGGACAAATCAGATTTCCTAGAGTTCGCTGAGTGCTTCATCGTAGATTGCCATCGCGCGAGCAACTTCGTCGGCGGTGACAACGGCGGGCGGAACCACGTGGATGCGGTTGTCGGCGATGAACGGCAGCAGCCCGCGCTTCACCAACGCGCCCTTGATGCGTCCCATGTCGGCGGCGCTTAGGGGCTCGCGGGTGTCGCGGTTGGCGACGAGTTCCATCGCCCAGAAGACACCACGGCCTCGCACTTCGCCGATGCAGTCGTGTTTGGCGGCGAGGGCGGCGAGGCCCGGGGCGATGTGGTCGCGCCCGATTGCTGCCGCGTTTTCGATGATGCCTTCGTCTTCCATCGCGGTGATGGAGGCAACGATGGAGGCGGCAGCGAGTGGGTGGCCGGAGTAGGTGAGCCCACCGGGAAAGACGCGCTCGTCAAAGGTGGCAGCGATCGCGTCGGAGATGATGACTCCACCGACGGGTACGTAGCCCGAGTTCACACCCTTGGCGAAAGTGATGAGATCGGGGGTGATGTCGAAGGCGTCGAAGGCAAACCAGTCGCCGGTGCGACCGAATCCGGCCATCACTTCATCCAAGATCACGAGGATGCCGTACTTGTCGGCGATCGTTCGAACGCCGGCGAGGTAGCCGGGTGGCGGCATGAGGATGCCGGCGGTGCCGGGAATTGTCTCGAGAAGAATCGCCGCGATTGATTCGGCGCCTTCCGCTTGAATTGTTCGTTCCAAGTGGTGCAGTGCCCGCTCGGATTCTTGTTCGGGGGAGTCCGCCCAGAACTCGGAGCGGTACTCGTAGGGTCCGAACACGTGCACGTGGGCGCGCGCATATTCGTTGGGGATGCGCCGCCAGTCGCCAGTGGCGACGATCGCGGATCCGGTGTTGCCGTGGTACGAGCGGTAGCGCGAGATGATCTTGTCGCGCCCGGTGTGAAGACGAGCCATGCGGATGGCGTTTTCGTTGGCATCCGCTCCACCGTTGGTGAAGAACACCTTGTTCATGCCTTCTGGCGCATGCTCGGTGATCTTGCGGGCTGCTTCCGCGCGGATGTTGATGGCGTGCGCAGGGGCGATCGTCGCCATGATGTCGGCCTGGGCTTTGATGCCGGCGATGACAGCGGGGTGCTGGTGGCCGATGTTGACGTTGACGAGTTGGCTCGAGAAGTCGAGGTATTCGTTTCCTTCGTTGTCCCACACGGTGCTGCCGAGGCCGCCTTCGAGAACCATTGGCTTGAGTGCGCCCTGCGCCGACCATGAGTGGAACACGTGCGCGCGGTCAAGCGCGACGGTGTCGGCGTTGCTGGGGTGAGGCGTGGCGGGCGCAGAGTTCATGAGGCACCTTTCGAGGTGGAACGGATGTTTCCACTATCGTCTGCACGGCATCCTCAGTTGTTGCCAATTTGTACAGTATTTAGCTATTTATTCGACATAATGTGGGTGGGCGACGACGAGGGGAAATCTGAATGCTTCCGACAATCGAATGGCTCCTCGCGCAGCGAAACCTTCGGCTGAGTTTGCTCGCCGCTGTCGCGGAGGCCGACGCTTCTGTCCCGAGCCACGAGAACACCGCGCTCGCAGCCAGAATGGCGGCTCCGATTTCGTGGGTGCACAGTTCAGACCTTGACGACCCCACCCCCTTCCTGAGTGCGGGAAACGTTCTGCTCACTGACGGTTCGCAGTTCGGCTTCGACGCGGCGACCGAGCACTATGACTACAACGCCTACGTGGCCCGACTTGTTGATGCCGACATTGTGGGGCTCGGCTTTGCGACCCACTTTCTTCACCAGGGCATGCCAGCCGGGCTCGCGGCGGCGTGTGAGCGCGTGGGATTGCCCCTTATTGACGTGCCCGACCGTGTCCCCTTTATCGCCGTCATCCGTCAGGTCGCCGATCAGATCGCAGCTGAGCGAAGCCGAAGAATGGAATGGTCGATCGCTGCCCACAAAGCGCTCTCCTACGCGGCGCTCAAACCTACGGGTTTGAGGTCGACGCTGATCGAGCTCGAACGCCAGCTTTCCTGTTGGGTGGGGCTCTTCGATGCAACAGGGCATCCCGTCCAGGTTCCGGGACAGCAACGATCGGGCGACCGGTTCGCCGAACCGGTGCGGGATGAGGTGGCGAGAGCGTTGCGTAAGGGCAGTCGGTCATCCACGGCTCTCACTCTTGATGCAGGACAAGTCACGATTCAGACCCTTGGCCAGAGTGGTGCGTTGCGGGGGGCCCTCGCTCTGGGGCGCGGTGTGCCGCTCGATCGTGCGGAGAACGAGCTCGTGACGAGCGTTATTGCCATGGCTACGCTGGCCCTTGAACAGAACCGGGCGCTCGACGCGACGCGAGGCTACTTGAGGTCATCGCTGCTCGAACTGTTGCTGGAGGGCAAGGTGCGCGTTGCGCGCTCGATCGCCGCGCACGTGTGGGGGGCACTTCCCGCCGAACCTTTGAGCGTGTTCGCCCTGGCACGGCACACTCAGAGCCATTTCGTTCTTGATGCTCTTGATGCCTTGGCTCTCGAGGCAGACGGTCGTGTGTTCTTCGCGGTTCGGGGAGACGTCATCGTGGTGCTCGTCGAAGCGGAAGCCGAGGTGGTGGAAGCGTCAGCTCTTTCCGCGCTCAAGCGGCTCATTGCCGACCAACACCTTGTGGCGGGCAGCGCCCTCGCCGCCGACTACACCGAACTTGCGGTCGCTGTAGGTCACGCGTCGAGCGCCTTGTACGCGCGTGGTGAACGTCCGGGAGTGACAGCGTTCGCTGACATTGCTGATTCGGGGATGCTCGGGGTGCTGCATTCCGCGGGTGCTGAGCGAGTGGCGCACCGAGTGCTCACGCCGCTCACCGAGTTCGACGCCGAGCATTCGGCAGCCCTCGTGGATACGCTGCGCTCCTGGTTCGCGCACGATTGCTCGTGGGGTGCGACCGCCGCGAGTCTCGGGGTGCACCGTCACACTGTGCGGTCGCGCGTCGATCAGGCAGCAGGCATCCTCAACCTCGATCTCGATTCTTTCGAGGGCCGCCTTGAGCTGTGGGCGGCGCTGCGACTGTGGGTTTAGGCTATTTACCCCCATTTCGAGCCTTCTAGCCTGCCTTTCAGGTACACCCTGCGAGCATCCGATACACTCTGAACTTGCGTCACGCAAGGAGGGCTGTCCGAGCGGCCGATGGAGCCAGTCTTGAAAACTGGTGGGCAGAAATGTCTCGTGGGTTCGAATCCCACGCCCTCCGCTCTGCGTGTCACGACTTTTTTCGGCAACAGGAAGGGGAGTGTGATGAGTGAACTCCGTCCGCGCTCAGAGGCGCGTTCTGGCGATCTCGAACGCGTCACCCCTAAGAAAAACAAAGAAGTAAAAGGTCTGGCACGTCACGGTCGATTGAAGAAGCCGGGTCCTTGGGGTTCGATTGCCAAGATCGTTGCGGCTAGTCTCGCGGTTCTTTTGGTGAGTGGCGCCGCTGTGGGGGCTGTCGCTTTCGACAGTATCTATGGGCAGCGCGACACTGTTTCTCTCATTGGCGAAACCGAAGGGCCGCCGCCGCAGATCGGCAGTTTTGAGGGCGGCTTCAACATCCTTATTGCGGGTAGCGATACTCGTGCCGGTCAGGGCGGCATCGGCGGCACCGTTGAAGATGCGTCGGGTGAACTCAACGACGTCAACATGATTTTGCACGTCGCAGCCGACCGTCAGTCCGCCGTAGCTATCAGCTTCCCGCGTGACATGGTCATGGGAATCCCCGAATGCCCCAGTCTTGACGGCGACTACAGCAAGTACTACTCGACTGAGGCACTCAATACGGCTCTCTCCTATGGCGGACTTCCCTGCGTTGCGTTGACCTTGTCGGAGTTCACCGGGCTCGACATCCAATTCGCCGGCATCATCACGTTCGATGGTGTGATCGAAATGACGAACGCAATCGGTGGCGTCGATGTATGTGTCGACGGCCCGATGTATGACCCCTATACCGGTATTGACCTGCCGGAGGCGGGAACGTACAACCTCCAGGGCTGGAAAGCGCTCGCGTTCTTGCGCTCGCGTCATGGCGTTGGTGACGGAAGTGACTTGACGCGCATCAGCTCGCAGCAGGTGTACCTATCGTCGCTCGTGCGCACACTCAAGAGCTCAGACACTCTCAGCGATTACAAGAAGCTTTATAACCTCGCGGATGCCGCAATCTCGAACATGCAGCTGTCGAACAATCTTGCAGATGTTCCCACCATGGTTTCGATCGCTCTGGCGCTCAAAGACATCCCCCTCGAGCGCGTGCAGTTCGTGCAGTACCCCGGTGGCACCGGTGGCACCGGCGTCTACTCTGGCAAGGTTCAGCCCAACGAATACTTGGGTAACCAGATGATGGAACTTATCGCAGCGGATCAGCCGTTTACGCTCGAAGAGGCTGGCGATGGGGTCGGCGCGATCCTTGACCCGAACGCTCCTGCTCCGGCTCCCGCCCCCGAGGCGACCGACGGCGCGACGGCAGCACCTGTTGAGGAAGATCTTCCCGTGCTCGACATCCGCGGTCAGAACGCTGCTGACTACACGTGCTCGGTCACTAACAACTACTAATCGCTTCTCGATTCACGGCGTGGTTCGTCGTTACGCTCGTGAGCGGTTATGATTGCTGAGTACGTCTGGAGACGTCGCATAGTCCGGCCTAGTGCACCACCCTGCTAAGGTGGAGTACCCTAACGGGTACCAGGGGTTCAAATCCCCTCGTCTCCGCTCTTGAAGAAAGCCCCCGATCAGTCGGGGGTTTTCTTGTCTTAACGACGTTCAACCTCTCTCGATCGCGGAGGAACCACGTGAAGACCTACACCGCTCGTCAGGCGGTCGAACGAATCGCCTCGCTCGCGCACGTCAGCACCGACCGTCCGTTTCTTCTCGGTATCGTCGGGCCACCCGGCGCCGGAAAGTCGACGCTCGCCGAGCTGTACGCCACTCCGGTGCTGCCGATGGATGGCTACCACTTCGCTAATGAACACCTCGACCGTCTCGGGCTTCGCTCCAAGAAGGGTGCGCCGGAGACATTCGATGCCGCCGGCTTCGCGTCGACGCTCACTCGGCTGCGCGCGGGCGAGAGCGTTGTTGCCCCACGATTCGATCGAGATATCGATGCGGCAATCGCTGGGGCGCTTCCGCTGGCTGGCAACGCCCCACTGATCGTGACCGAAGGAAACTATCTTCTCCACGACCGTGATGGATGGGAACGCGTGCGCCCGATGCTCGATGAGGTGTGGTATCTGGATATCGACGATGACCTTCGGCGCAGCAGGCTCCTCGCTCGGCACCAGCAGCACGGCCGATCTGCGGATGACGCCGCCCGCTGGATTGCAGAAGTCGACGAACCGAACGCTGTCCTCATCCGCGCCACCCGCAGTCGGGCTGACGCGGTGGTTGCGGCCAGGTGACTGTTGGTTAGTCACGAGCCAGTCACAGACTAGGCTCGAGCCTTATGGCAACTGGCTCAACCATGCACACTTTTGCGGTGCAACTCGCGGACGTCGATCGTGGCGTCTACGACGATTTCACGCTTCGAGTGGCACGCCATCCTTCGGAGACTGACCTCTATATGGTGACGCGCCTGCTGGCTTACTGCCTCGAGTATGTGGAGGGAATCGCCTTCAGCGAGGGTGTTTCGTCCACCGACGAGCCCGCGGTTCTCGTGCGAGATCTCACCGGAACCATCACTGCGTGGATCGAGGTTGGTGCCCCGGATGCCGCCCGATTGCACTACGGGAGCAAGCTGGCTGAGCGCGTAGCGATTTACACGCACCGAGATCCGGCGAAGGTTTCGGCTGCGTGGGCAGGGAAGAAGATCCATCGTTCGGAGGCGATCGTCTTCCGCAGCTTCGACGTCGGTTTCATCGGTGACGCTGCCGCTGCTCTAGAACGTCGGAACGCAGCGACGGTGTCACTTATCGATGGGCAGCTCTACCTTGACCTCAACGGCACCAACCTCAGCACCGCACTCCACGAGCACGAGATCTCATAGCCGCGATTCGCAGTTATCTCGCGCGTCCATGAGCACAGTATTATCACCGAGGTGACTACTTTTTCTCGGCGAGGCTTGCACGGGCACGTTGTTGATGTGCTCGGCCGCCGCATCATGCGCGGAGAGCTGGTGTCTGGAGACATCATCGACCCGGATGCGCTGCTCACCGAATTTCAGGTGAGCCGTACGGTCATGCGCGAGGCCATCAAGGTACTCACGACCAAGGGGCTAGTAGACGCGCGACCGCGTCTCGGCACCTATGTCACTGAGCGGGAGCGTTGGCAGTTGCTCGACGGCGACGTGATGACGTGGCGTTCGGAGGGAGTGCCCGAACCTCTCCTCGTGCTTGAGTTGAGCGAGGTGCGTCAGGTTCTCGAACCAGCGGCAGCACGACTGGCAGCAGTGCGACGCACTAAAGAACAGTGCGCCGCGATTGAGACAGCGATGACGGCGCTCGCGGCGACATTCGTGAGCACCGAGGCGGAGTCGCATGCGGCTGCCGACCTGGTGTTCCATCGGGCGGTGCTTGCGGCATCCGGCAATGAACTCTTGGCACGGTTTGAAGTGGTGCTCGAGCCAGCGTTGCAGGCGCGTAATCAGATCGCGTTCAAGAACGAAACGACGACCCAGTTCTTGGATTCGCACCGCGCCGTCGTCGATGCCATTGTTGCTCAGGATGCTGACCGTGCCCACGCAGCGATGACGACGTTGATGACCCAGTCTGCTGCCGATTCTGATGCCATTGTGAGCAGCGATGATGACGGTGCTGCTCTCGTAGCGAAACGCACGAGGGCTCTCTAGTGGGCGGCGAGAGCGGTTCGAAGCGCACTGTCGTGATTACCGGGGCGGGGCACGGTATTGGGGCGGCAAGTGCCCGAATGTTTGCGGCGACCGGCGATGACGTTGTCGTCACCGACATCGACACGGATGCCGCACAAGTCGTTGCCGAGGAGATCCGGGCGACCGGCGGGCTTGCTACTGCGCACCCGCTCGATGTCGCCGACCCGGAAGCCTGGCAGGCGCTCTCGCGTGAACTCCGCGCTGCGAATCGTTCTCCCGCGGTCATCGTGAACAACGCCTTCTTTCAAGTCGGGGGAGTCGCGCACGAACAGTCCGAAGCCGACTGGAGCGCACAATTATCGGTGACGCTGTCATCCGTCTACCGCGCGATGCACACCTTTCACGACACCCTCACCGCTGCCCGCGGCAGCATGGTGAATGTGTCGAGTGTTCACGGAGTGCTTGCCTGGGCCGCACAACCTGCCTATGCCGCAGCCAAGGGTGGGTTGATTTCGTTGACTCGCCAACTCTCCCTCGACTACGCCCCGCACGTGCGCGTGAATGTGGTGTTGCCTGGCGCAATCGAGACCCGGCAATGGGATCATCAGGGCCCCGAAGCGCAAGAGCTCGCGCGACGCCAAGCGACGCTGCAGAGACTGGGTTCTCCGGAAGAAGTTGCGTCGGTCATCCGGTTTCTGGCCGGCGACGGTGCCTCGTATATTACGGGCACCTCGCTCGTCGTCGATGGCGGAATGACAACCACCCTCGGCGCTTAGCGTTCGTTCGCTGGTGTTGGGCTACCGCCCGCTACCACTCGGCGAGCGAGCCATCCTCGTGCCGCCACACGGGGGAGCGCCACTCGTGCCCCACCTTGTCGGCGGCGCGCACGGCAGCTTCGTCGATGTCGATGCCGAGCCCCGGCTTCGTCAGGCGCTCGATGTAGCCACTCGTGAAGTTGAAGACGCTCGTATCCATGAGGTACTCGAGCACGTCCGATCCGACGTTGTAGTGGATGCCGATGCTCTGTTCCTGAATCAGAAAGTTCGGTGTGTTGAACCCGACCTGCAAACTCGACGCCAACGCGATCGGTCCGAGCGGGCAGTGCGGCGCGAGTTGAGCGTCGAACATGTCGGCGAGGGCCGCGATGCGGCGTACCTCGGATATACCGCCCGCGTGCGAGAGATCGGGCTGCACGACGGCGATGCCGGCCTGCAGCGGTCCGAGGAACTCATTGCGGGAGAAGAGGCGCTCGCCGGTCGCGATGGGAATCGACGTTGAAGCAACGATGCCGTCGAGCAGGTGCGACTTCTCGGGCACAACAGGTTCTTCGACAAAGAGGGGAGCGTGGGGCTCGAGAAGGGGGAGGATGCGGCGGCTGTTCGCTGCGGTCATTCGTCCGTGAAAGTCGATCGCGAAATCACGATCGGGGCCAAGAACATCGCGTGCGAGCGCAGCCCGGTCGACGACTTCGGTGACGGCGCTCACGGTACCCAGGGGCGACATCCGTCCGCTCGCATTCATCTTGATCGCGGTGAGGCCCGACTCGATCTGCTGAGCGATGTTGTCGCGCAGCTCGGAGGGCTCGTCGCCGCCAACCCAGCCGTACATGCGGATGCGGTCGCGAACGGGGCCACCGAGCAAGTCATGAACTGGCACACCGTGGGCTTTGCCCGCAATGTCCCACAGGGCTTGGTCGATGCCGGCGATAGCGCTGGAAGCGACGGGGCCGCCGCGATAGAAGCCGCCGCGGGTGAGCACTTGCCAGTGGTCTTCGATGCGAGTGGCGTCAAGCCCGACGAGGTATTCGGCGTGCTGTTCGACAGCGGCGCGCACGATGTCGGCTTGGCCTTCGACGACAGGCTCTCCCCAACCGACGATTCCGTTGTCGGTTTCGATACGCACGAAGAGCCACCGCGGTGGCACGAGAAAGGTTTCGATACGTGCGATCTTCACAGTGCCTCCCGGATAGTAAGTCTTATTATCGTACTATTCGCCCCTGTGGCCGAGATGTGTCTCGCATTCAGCGCCCAGCCGAGACGACCGCCGCCCTTGCCTGTTCGCGGCGTTAAAAACCGCGCCCTTTAGCGCTGGCTCAACACTGGGTCGTTTTGCTCCGACGGGCTGTCGTGCCCGCCCGCTCTCTCTGGGAGAATAGATGCGAGGCCGCGCGCCACGAACGCGCCCATAAGCCCCGCGACAGTGCAGTCGGAAGGAACCTGATGCAGCGCGAACACAGCGACGAATTTGACCGATGGAATGCCCGCCAAGAATTGGCCGAGGCAATGATTCCTCTCATCGGTGGGCTGTATCGCAACCACGGCGTCGTCACCTCGATCCACGGTCGGCGCCTCATCAATCAGTCGCCCGTCGAAGTGCTCAAGGCGCATCGCTTTGCCCGCCAGCTCAATGAGGCAGAACTTCCGATCGAAGAAACCATGCCGCTCATGGTTGCGCTGTCCGCGCTTGCCCTTAATTCGGCCTCCATCGACCTCGCCAAACTCGTCAATCGCTACCGCGAAGTCGGCGGCGACCTCACTGAGTTCCTGACAGCCGAGCTCGCGCCCGTGCTCAAGAACGGTGCCGAAGACACACCAGCGGCAGTGGATGTCGTGCTCTACGGTTTTGGACGCATCGGTCGACTGCTCGCCCGCATCCTCATCGCGCACGCCGGCAACGGCGACGGACTACGCCTGCGCGCGATCGTCGTGCGCCGCGGTTCAGACAACGACCTCGTGAAGCGGGCGAGCTTGCTGCGTCGGGACAGCATCCATGGTCCTTTTGAGGGAACAATCTCGGTCGACACCGAGGCCAATACGATCCTCGCCAACGGCACTCTCATCCAGGTCATCTACTCGAACGACCCTGCGACGGTTGACTACACCGAGTACGGAATATCGGATGCCATCGTCGTCGACAACACCGGTCGCTGGCGTGACCAGGAGGGGCTGGGCCAGCACCTCGCCGCTCAGGGTGTGAAGTGTGTTCTGCTCACCGCTCCCGGCAAGGGCGAGATTAAGAACATTGTCTACGGCCTCAACCACGACACGATCGAAGACGGCGACACAATTCTGTCTGCTGCCTCGTGCACGACGAACGCAATCTCGCCGGTGCTGAAAGCCATCAATGACAGTTACGGCATCGAGCATGGCCACGTCGAAACCGTGCACTCCTACACGAACGACCAAAACCTCACTGACAACTTCCACTCGGGCGACCGCCGAGGCCGGTCGGCCCCCATGAACATGGTCATCACCGAGACTGGCGCTGCGAAGGCTGTTGCGAAGGCGGTTCCTGAGCTTGCCGGATTACTCACGGGCAGCGCCATCCGGGTTCCCACTCCCAACGTGTCAATGGCGATCCTCAACCTCAATCTCGCGACCGAAACAACGCGAGAAGAAGTGAACCGATACTTGCGCGATCTCTCGCTGGATTCGACCCTGCAGCAGCAGATCGACTTCATCGACTCGCCCGAGGTCGTCTCGAGTGACTTCATCGGGTCGCACCGCGCGGGCATCGTCGACGGGCTTGCCACCATTAGTTCGGGCAAGCACTTGGTGCTTTACGTCTGGTACGACAACGAATTCGGGTACACGAGCCAGGTGGTGCGGGTTATCGAACATATGGCGCAAACCCACCCTCAAGTTATTCCCGAACGCGCCGCCGTCGGCGCATGATTTTCCGAACTGTGATCGTGTTACGCCTTGGCCTCACGCTGTGGGCGTAACAAAGTAAAACTCTCAGGGTCTGCATGTGACGATCAGTAAATGAACGATTCCGCGCTCCCTGTAATTGACCTCTCGCTCCTCGACGGCGGCCCAGAGTCGGCCGCACAATTCCGGGATGATTTGCTGCGTGCGACCCACGACGTTGGGTTCTTTTACCTTGTGGGGCACGGTGTTGACGAAACTTTGATGGATGACCTGCTTGCGGCATCCCGTGAGTTCTTCGCCCTGTCGGAAGAGCAGAAGTTTGCCGTTGAGAATGTGAAGAGCCCGCAGTTCCGCGGCTACACGCGAGTGGGTGGCGAGCTGACCGAGGGCAAGACTGATTGGCGCGAGCAGATCGATGTCGGGCCGGAGCGCCCTGTCGTCGATAATGCTGCGGGCCTCGCCGACTATTGGCGGCTCGAAGGCCCCAATCAGTGGCCGGATGCGGTGCCCCAGCTTCGGGATTTAGTCAACGAGTGGAATGACAAACTCAGCGCGGTCTCGCTGCGGTTGCTGCGCGCCTGGGCTCAGGCTCTCGGAGCCCCGGAAGACGTGTTCGACCACGCCTTTGCTGAGAAGCCGTTTCCGCAGTTGAAGATTGTGCGGTACCCGGGCGAGTCCAACCCGGAGCCGAAGCAGGGCGTTGGCGCTCACCGCGACGGCGGTGTGCTGACCTTGCTGATGGTTGAGCCGGGCAAGGGTGGTCTGCAGGTTGATTTCCAAGGCGAGTGGGTGGATGTCCCGCCCAAGCCGGGCGCTTTCGTCGTCAACATCGGAGAGATGTTGGAGCTCGCCACGGAGGGGTACCTCAAGGCGACCCTGCACCGCGTGATTTCTCCCCTCATCGGTGACGACCGCATTTCGATCCCGTTCTTCTTCAACCCCGCCCTCGACACGGTGATGCCCCAGTTGCAGTTGCCGCCCGAGCTCGCGGCTCAAGCGCGCGGACTTTCGCTCGACCCGACGAACAGCCCCATCCTCGAGACGTACGGAGACAATGCTCTGCGCTACCGAATGCGGGCGCACCCCAACGTTGCCCAGATCCACCATGATGATCTGATTCAGGGCCCGCGGGGTGCGATCTAGGGCGCTGCTCTACAACTGTCTGTTCTGACTGCCATTGGGGCTGCTACCTTCTTGTCATGAACGTAGAAACCGTCACCGTCGGTGTGCCTATTCGTGATCTTGAACAGGCAGTTGCGTGGTATCGATCGGCATTCGATCTGGGCGTGCCCGATGTGATGCCGATGGATGACCTTGCAGAGTTCGATCTAGGGGCGTTTTGGCTGCAACTTGTTGTTGCTCCCGAGCTAGCGGGCCGCGAGGGAATCTCGCTGAACATCAGCGTCAAAGACGCCGGTGCTGAGCGACAGAATTTGATCGAGAAGGGTCTTGTCGTCAGCGACCTGCAACGATTCGAGGGAGTTGTCGAGTTCTTCGCGTTGACGGATCTCGATGGAAACACGATTGGTTTTGTCACCGAACTAGCCTGACGCGTTCGCGTTCGCGTTCGCGTTCGCGTTCGCGTTCGCGTTCGCCCTCGCGTTCGCCCTCGACGACTCGCGCCCGCCCCGGCGCCCCGCGTCCACTCGCGCCCGCCCCGCCGCATTTTCGGAAATTCAGGAAATCTGGGCATTCTGGCGCGCTGGCGTCCTCGCGCAGCACTTTCGGGCGCGAATCTCCTGAGTTTCCGACAACTGCAGCCCCGCCCGCCCGCAGCATTGGCCCATCTGGCCGTAGTTGGCCGAATGGTATATCGTTTGATCATTGCCGCAACCGCCAATGAAAGCCGGGGTGACCTGTGTCGCACTATCCAGAGCGTGAGCCTGCCGAGGCCTACACCGTTGTGATGCCCAATCGGCCACAACCTATCGTGATCATCGGCGCTGGAGGGATCGTCAAAGACGCCCACCTTCCCGCGTATCGCAAAGCCGGGTTTGCCGTGTGGGGGATTGTGAACCGCACGGCGGCCAAAGCCCAGACGCTCGCCGATGAGTTCGGAATCCCGAACGTGTACACGTCGTTATCGGATGCCGTAGCCGCCGCCCCTGCCGATGCCGTCTACGATCTCGCCCTCATGCCGGAGCAGTACCCGGCCGTGCTTGACCAACTGCCGGATGGCGCTGCCGTGCTCATCCAGAAACCGTTCGGGCAGAATCTGGCCGAAGCACGAGTGCTGCTTGAAATCTGCCACCGCAAGGGGCTCGTCGCTGCGGTCAATACCCAGCTGCGATTTGCGCCGTATATCGCGGCCGCGCGCACGCTCATCGCCGAGGGCGCGATTGGGGAGCTCTATGACATGGAGATCCGTGTGGCCACCGAGACACCCTGGGAAATCTTCCCGCACGTGCTCGGGATGGACCACCTCGAACTCAACATGCACAGTGTGCACTACATGGATTTGGTTCGCTCCTTTCTGGGCAACCCTGACGGGGTGAGCGTGGCGACGGTGCGGCATCCGGCTAAGCCCCAGGTCGCGAACACACGATCGACGATCATCATGCGCTATCGCGATCGTCCCTTGCGGGTCACGATCAGCACGAACCATGACCACGGATTCGGCAGTGACTTTGAAGAGGCCTTTGTGAAGTGGGAGGGCACCAAAGGCGCAATTCGCGCGCAACTGGGGCTCATGCTCGACTACCCTCGCGGCGGTCCGGATACTCTCGCTATCGCGTATACCGACAAGCCCGAGCTCGGCTGGCAGCCCGTGGAATTTCAGGGAAGTTGGTTCCCGGATGCCTTCATCGGCTCGATGGCTGCCCTCCAGCGGTACGTCGAGGGCTCGATTTCTGAACTTCCGACATCGGTTGACGATGTCATGCACACCATGGCGGTTGTCGATGCCGGCTATGAATCCCAAGAACGCGAAGGTGTCGCGTTGGCAACTAAGGAGAACACTCAGTGAGATTTGCACGACTCGGCCCGGTTGGCTCAGAAATTCCGGTAGTGCTTCACGACGGGAAAGCCTTTGATCTGCGCTCGATCGCAGCCGACATTGATGGCGCATTCTTTGCGGCCGGCGGTGTCGAGGCTGCTCGGGTCGCGGTGAACTCCGGTTCGCTTCCCGCGGTCGCAACTGATGGCGTGCGCGTCGGTGCGCCGATCGCGCGTCCAGGCAAGATCGTGTGCGTCGGTCTCAACTACAGCGATCACGCTGAAGAAACCGGCGCGACGCTTCCGGATGAGCCGGTCATTTTCATGAAAGACCCCAGCACCATGGTCGGTCCGTTCGATGACGTGCTGATCCCGCGCAAGAGTGTCAAGACTGACTGGGAAGTCGAGCTTGGCGTCGTTATTGGCGCCACTGCCCGCTACCTTGATTCCCCGGATGACGCGGCTGCCGTCATTGCCGGTTACGCCGTCTCGCACGATGTGTCCGAGCGCGAATTCCAACTCGAACGCGGCGGAACCTGGGACAAGGGCAAGAGCTGCGAAACGTTCAATCCGTTTGGGCCTGAGCTCGTGAGCGCCGATGAAGTATCCGACCCTCAAGCCTTGGGCTTGCGGCTGTGGGTGAATGGCGTTGCGCACCAAAATGGCACGACCGCAAATATGGCGTTCGGTGTCCACCACATCATTTGGTACTTGAGCCAGTTCATGGTCTTGCAGCCGGGTGATGTCATCAACACGGGAACCCCAGCTGGTGTCGCGATGGGCATTGAGGGGCAGCCATACCTGCGCGAGGGCGACGTTGTCGAGCTCGAGATTGATGGTCTCGGCCGCGCGCGCCAGACGATGGTGCAAGCATGAGCGCCGAATTCGACGGACTCGTCGCGGTCGTCACGGGCGGCGCTTCGGGCATTGGGCTAGCAACGGCGTTGACGCTGGCTGAGCGGGGTGCGACTGTTGCCGTGCTCGACCTCAGTAGCGAGGGGTTGGATGCTCGCCTGCACGGTTTCACCGCCGACGTGTCTGATCGTGCTTCGGTTAACGCGGCGATTGAGGCGGTCGGGCACAAGCTCGGCGCTATCGATATCGTCGTCAACAACGCTGGCATCAGCGCAGTGGGAACCGTCGAAGAGAACGATGATGCCGATTGGGCGCGAGTGCTCAATATCAACGTCACCGGTATGGCTCGAGTGTCGGCAGCCGCACTGCCCTGGTTGCGCAAATCCCAGCATGCGGCGATTGTGAATCTCTGCTCGATCGCAGCCCTCAATGGTCTTCCGCAGCGTGCGCTCTACGGCGCATCCAAGGGCGCTGTTCTCGCGCTGACCTACGCTATGGCTACAGATCATGTCGCCGATGGGGTGCGCGTGAATGCCGTTAGCCCCGGAACTGTCTCGACCCCGTTTGTGGAGCGGATGCTGCAGGGCTTCGACGATCCCGTCGCCGAGCGTGCTGCTCTGGATGCGCGCCAAGCCACCGGACGCATGGTGACGCCGGAGGAAGTGGCCGGCGCGATTGCCTACCTCGCAAGCCCCCTCTCCGGCTCAACCACGGGCACAGCGCTCGAAGTTGATGGCGGTGTTGCGCACCTTCGCGTCAGAAAATAGGCGCTCGCGGCATCTGTGTCGCAAAAGTGGCAGTGGGAGGTCAAAACCGCTGGTATAGTTTTCTGGTTGGCGAAAGTCAATGAGATGCGCCCGTAGCTCAGCGGATAGAGCAATTGACTACGGATCAATAGGCCGGGGGTTCAAATCCCTCCGGGCGCACCAAAAATAATGGGTCTGACCAGCATTTTGTCTTGAATGCGGTCGGACCTGTTGTGGTTTCTGCCCACATCCTGCCCGCGCTTCAATAAGTTTCGGGCCTATTTTACGCCGAGATCCGGCTTCTGCGGGGCATAGGAGCCCAGTGTTTGTCTGGGTTCTGGCCGAGCCGGCGAAGTTGACCTATTGACCTTCGATCGAGTGGCTGGGGGCTTAGTCGATGTCGTCATGTGACCTGACCTACAGTTTGGTTTCCACTCGGGGTACCGATCGGGTACGGTCAAGGGTTTCGGCGTTCATGCCACGTCTAGTGCCGGGGCGAGTTGCACCGCGGTGCGGATGCTGTCGCGGGACAGACGTCCAGCGCGCACCCCGTTGGCGATGACGGCGATCTTTGCGAGCTCGTGCGTGAGCACGACGGAGGTGAGCCCGAGCACGCCGAACAGGGCCAGCGGGACCAGCAAGCCGATCAGCAGCAGGGACCGAGTATGTCAAGGTAATTCGGACCCATTAGGCCAGTTCAAGCGGGACCCACCTCGGGCTCGTGGTCGTATCTGGTCAGGACGTGCCCGTAGGGTTTGAGTATGGGTGCTGTCGTGGGCTGGGTGGAGCGGCAGCAAGTTCCCCTCTATATCGCTGCGATCGTCCTCGGCGCCATCATCGGAAGCGTTGCCCCGTCGATCGCTCCGGGCTTGACGGTGTCGATCAACCCGATCCTGGGTTTGCTCCTATTCGCGACGTTCCTCGGGGTGCCCCTTATCGAGGTCGGTAAGGCCTTCAAAGATGTCCGTTTTCTGAGCGTCGTGCTGATCGTCAACTTCGTCATCGTGCCGTTGGTCGTGTGGGGGTTGTCTCGTTTCGTGGCAGGGGATCGGGCTCTCCTGATCGGGGTGCTTCTGGTGTTGCTGACGCCGTGCGTGGACTACGTCATCGTATTCACCGGCATTGCGGGTGGCGCGAAAGAACGCCTTCTAGTCGCAGCCCCGCTCCTGATGCTGCTGCAGATCGTCCTGCTGCCCGTGTTTCTCTTCCTCTTCGCGGGGTCCGGTGCAGTGTCGCTGATCGAGGTGGGCCCGTTCGCGGAAGCGTTCCTGTTCCTCATCGTGATCCCGCTCATCGCTGCCGCCCTGATCCAAGCCCTGGCCCGAAACCACCGTGCTGGTGTGCTGGTCGAGAACGTGATGCAGGCCCTTATGGTCCCGCTGATGATGGCGACCCTCGCGGTCGTCATCGGCTCGCAGATCAGCGCCGTCGGGTCTCGCATCGGGCAGCTGCTGTTCGTGGTGCCGCTGTATGTGGCGTTTCTAATCGTGATGCCCATCGTCGGACTTGCCGCCGGGCGAATCGCTAAGCTCGACGTCCCCGCCATCAGGGCCCTGGTGTTCACCGGGTCGACGAGGAACTCCCTCGTCGTCCTCCCACTTGCGCTGTCACTGCCGGCATCGCTGAGCCTGGCCCCGCTGGCGGTCGTCACCCAAACACTGGTCGAGCTGGTGGGCATGATCGTCTTCGTCCGCCTCATTCCCCGCCTGATCCCTCGCCGGGAGTAAAGCGCTGAACGTCGCCGGTCAGGCGATGTGGTCCGCGTGCTGCTTCTGGGTGTAGCTTCCCTCCGCGACCGACCGTTTCGTATGCTCATCGGTCAGCCGGCAAAACAAGCGATTGCCGCCTTTGTACATAAAGACGAGTTTGCCCTGGCGCAGCTTCGCTAAATGTGTGAGACACCGCGGCGAGATTGCGCTCGACCATGTCAGCGAGATAATTCACCGACAACTCGCCATCCTGCAAAGCGAGCACAGTTTGAATGCAGGTGGCGTCAACAAGCAGCTGAAATAAATCCATTGCGATCTCAACATGTTCGCTATCTGATTTGATCCGTTCAACACGCGCACTTCCATGCATCCTCAGATGGTGGCGAGATGGACATTGCCTTTCCTCTTACGGCGCTTCGGAACCTGAATAGTTCATTAAGAATGAGAGCTACGTGCTCGTGGAGTGGTGCACTACACGTTATGGCACGTACGGTTCTGAAAGCGAGTCAACGACGACTCTGCAGCGACTGTAAGTAGTCGTTGTACCCGTCCAAATCCGGATCTCCTTCGGCGTCCGCGCGTTTCGAGGCCCTGGCTGCTCTCACTGTGTCCTGTCGCTGCCAGCGCACGAGGGTAATGATCAAGATAAGGACCACTGGTAGCTCGCCGTATGTCCACACGAGCGTTCCCGCTAGCCTTTGGTCCTGCAGCGGATCTACGCCCAACCCTGGAGGGGGCGAGTTGAAGAACGGGATCAGCGCAGTGGAGGCGAAGATCAGCACGAGCGCGAATGCGGCGTGCAGTTGCATTTCCACGACAGCGTCAAATATGCGCGCCACAAACGATGTCCGTCGCGGAAGAGGATCGCCTGACACCAGAGGTGTGGCAACCACAACCCCGACGATTAGGAAACCCACCTCCAGCGCGATGTGTCCGAGCCAGCTGGCCAAGAAAATATTTGCTACGCCGCCCAAGTAGAGTCCGAAGAGGCTCAGAATCATCAACGGAACTACAAGTGCCGGATGGAGAGCGGCCCTGCCTACTCGTGATCGGAGGCCGAAAAGTGCGGCTCTGAGAACAATTTTGCCACCAAATCGGTGGGGGGTTGCCCGCAGGAGTAGCGTTCCCGGGGAGCCGAGTATGAAGAGCGGGGGAATTACCATCATCAACGTAAGTTGTTGAAATATGAAGACTGACAACATCCGGAGTCCGTAGGCGTCGATACGTGTTCCTGTGACGATCAACAGTAGAGCGCAACCTAATAGGAAACAGACTGTGCGAATCACCGACCATCGACGACCCTGAGCCCAAAGTCGAGTCGCACCCACTATGTATGCGGCCGCAAGAAAAGCGGCGAGAGCTGGCATCACGGGAAAAGCCAGCGTGTCCCATGTCAGGAACTCTTCAAAGCTGGGAGCTAGAAGTGGTTCTCCACTGGGACCGTTTGTCGAGGGGGGCATCGGGCTCACGGCCGCTTCACCGAACTTATATTCGTGAGTTCTTCTACCAGACTCACATTAGATCGTTCCGGATGGATGAGTTCTGTGTGACCGACGTGCTCGAGGCCAAGCTTTAGAAGAGTAAGAACATGGAGATCGGCTAACTCGTAGGAAGCTACTCGTCCCTTCCTATGCACATCGACGACACGATGCGCACGTAAAAGGCGGAGCGCATGCGAGACTGCTGACTCACTCATCTCGATCGTGGCTGCGAGGTCACGAACGCACATCGGACCATTAAGCAGCGCGATCAGTAGTCGGACACGGTTTGGTTCCCCGAGTAGGCCAAATACATCGGCCAGATCGATTACATCGGCGTCGGGGGGCATGGATGCTCTTACCGATGCCACTTGGGCGGCATTGATGGTAGGCAAATTCTGCCTGCGGTGAGCCTTGTCAGGAATCAACTGGCTCACACTGCCCTCGGCGCATCGGTAAGACTAACCCTCACTTTGAGCGAGGAGTTCGTTTGACGGGCGTTCTTCATAACGCATTCGCGACCCTTCTTCTTCGGCCATACTCCCAGCAGCGTAGGGAATTGTCGATCTCGACAGCTGATCGTTTGCATCTCACAAACGGTGCTTCGCAAACTGACCATTTCATTAGTCACCCTTCGTTCGGTTAGCGCTACACGAGATTTGTTGTTTCATTGAATCCCCGGGGTTCGCACTGAATTGTGGCATGAGAGATCCCGTACTTCTCGTGGAGCAGCGCAAGTACTGTCTTCAAAACCGTTCGGTAGTCGCTGTCGTCTTCAATGACGATGTGACCGCTGGCGCTTTCTATCCCGGATGTAATTGTCCAGACATGAAGGTCATGAACTTTAGAGACACCTGGCAGGCGAAGTATCTCAACCTGAACTTGATCAATGTCGATGTTAGGCGGAGCAACCTCCATGAGGATGCGAAGTGCCTGCTGGGTGAGTTTCCAGGTCCGCGGGAGGATAAAAAGACCAATCCCGACACCGATGATCGGATCCGCATACTGCCACCCGGTGGTGTAGAGAATGATGGCTGCGATAATTACGCCGACCGATCCGAGCAGATCTGCCAACACCTCCAGATATGCACCTTTGAGATTCAGGCTCTCCTTCGACCCCGCCATGAGAAGCCGGAAGCTGATGAGATTCACAACCAAGCCGACGGACGCAACCAAAAACAGCGGTAAACCCGGTACCTCAGGCGGGTCGCTGAACCGTTGAATCGCTTCGTAAAGTACGTATCCAGCCACGCCAAACAGCAGAAGACCGTTTGCGAGCGCGGCAAGAACTTCAAGGCGATATAGCCCATAAGTGCGTTGAGTCGCGGCTTTCCTAGAGGCCAACGTAATGGCCGCCAAGGCCATGCTCAAGCCCAGAACATCGGTGCCCATGTGAGCTGCGTCCGAGATTAGGGCCAGCGAGTTCACTGAAAATCCCACAATGAACTCAACTACCATATATGTCGCAGTGAGGATCAGCGCGATTACGAGTGGCTTGCGGTGCCGGCCGGCAGCACTTGTCGCTGAAATATGCGAATGTTCTGTACCCACGTCATCCCCTTGAACTTATATCTGAACAGTCTTGCATATGATGGGCGGACTGAACTCAGTTTTCGCGCACCTTCCGATCAGTGTTGGCTAAAACCTGCCGGGAAACCGTGCTTCTAGTGCAGAATACAAATCGGAATGGGTTAAGTAGTGAGCGATCTCACCCAGCCGTTGATGTCTGCGTAGGTACAGTCGGTTGTTTCGGCTTAAGTGTCTGTCTGAGCAACTGCCCCGCCGGCACGACAACAAGATAAGATCGAATTGATGAATTCCCAACCAGTGTGCGGAACTAGTGCGTCGATCGCATCAGTTAGAGCCATGCAGCTTTTCATCATGGTCTTCTCTCTTGTGCTCGTGAGCATGGGGATACTCGCTAGCCACCACGCCCAAGTAACTGAAGATCGGGTTGCGCAGTCAACTGTGGCGGAACTAGGGGTGGTTTTCCAAGCCTTGACTCCCGCCGGTGAGGCCTCCACCTCCGCGGCTCTTTCAAGCACACAGATAGTTGGCGGGCTAGCAGTCGGTTGCCTTTTTTTGATCGCCTGCTGCACTATCGGTCTCGCTTTGATTGCTGCCCGTGTCTGGCATGGCAAACTGCCGAGAATGCCTAACGCAATACCTCTCCGACGCGATACCCGAATTCTCGGCTGGACTCCAGCTGGTCCATCAACGGCGGCCCGCCCCAGCTTGGTCGCGCTCTCCATTAGTCGCACATAAGCCGTTGTCGGCACGATAGCTCGCGGCGCGTTGCGCTTCCCAGCTGGTGCCGTTTTGAGTACAATGACCAATCTTGCGTTGTGCTTGACCGCTTGCGTTTCCCCTAATCCTGGAGAGTATAAAATTGAAGACCAATACTAAAGTCGCACTCGCAACCACTGGTGGGCTGATTCTTGTGGTAATCGCGGTGATCGTTGTCCTCCTCGCTCAAGCTCAGCAGTCTCGCCCCACAGCCGAATCTGATCCCATGACGGGGATCGCATCCGCCACTAGGGGTGACAGTCACATCTTGGATAACGCCGGCGACGGTGCGGTCACCGTCGTCGAGTTCCTCGATTTCGAATGCGAAGCTTGTGCTGCCGCCTATCCGGTGGTGGAGGAACTTCGGCAGGAGTTCTCGGGTCAGGTGACGTTCGTCTTGCGCTACTTCCCTCTTCCCGGCCACTTCAATTCGACGAACGCAGCCGTCGCCGTCGAGGCGGCCGCTCAGCAAGGCGAGCTTGAGGCCATGTACAAGCAAATGTTTGCGACGCAATCCGAATGGGGAGAAGCGCAGCAGTCGCAGGCGCCTCTGTTTCGCAAGTTTGCCGAAGATCTAGGTCTTGACTTGGCACAGTACGATGCGGCCGTGGCTGACCCGGCAACAACAGCGCGGGTCGAGTCGGACTTCAAGGACGGGGTCGCGCTTGGGGTCAACTCCACCCCTACCTTCTTCGTGAACGACCAGATTGTGGAACTCCGATCTTTTGGCGACCTACGAACCGCGATCGACGCCGAGTTGTCGCGTTGATATCGGTCAACGAAAGTCTCGAGTCGAAGCATTCAGCGCGTGTAGTCGGACAACAGCGATGACTCGGGTCAACTCGTCGTTTCGAGTGACCGCGGCTCTCTTCGTCGCTGCCGCAACGTTGGTGCTAGCAGGGTGTTCTTCTGGCGAGGGCGCTCTCGGGCAGGCTGGCAGCAACTATGCGTCAGGTGACGGAACCATAAGCGAGTTCGCAATCGACACCCGTGGCGAAAAGATCAACTTCAGCGGAATAACTGAGGCCGGTGAGAACCTTAGCGCCGAACAATTCCGGGGGCAGGTGACTGTGGTCAACTTTTGGTATGCCGCATGTCCCCCGTGCCGATTGGAAGCTCCCTGGCTAGAGGAATTGTGGCAGCAATTCGAAACCGAGAACGTTCAATTCGTTGGAGTCAATGTTCGCGATAGCACCGCGACGGCACAGACATTCGCGCGCGAGTTTGGGATCACCTACCCCTCGATCGTTGACACTGATGGGGCTGCCGCTCTCGGGTTCGCGGGCGTTGCGTCCCCAACCGCTGTGCCCACAACCGTCGTCCTCGACCGGCAAGGACGGCCGGCCTCGCGCATCGTCGGGCTTATCGACAAGAGCATTCTGGAAGAACTAATCGCTTCCGCCCTTGAGGAACCCTCGGATGGCGGTGGAGGTTGATGGGCGGAATCGGCGAGTTCTTTGCACAGACGGTCTACTCCGGCGCATTGCTGATGGCTATCCCGTTCGCGATGCTCGCCGGAATCGTGTCGTTCCTCTCTCCGTGTGTGCTGCCGCTGGTACCGGGATTCGTTGGGTACGTTTCGGGCCTCGCTGACCCAAGCACGAGCCAAGGTCGGCGTCGCGTTGTGATAGGCACCGTGCTGTTTATCCTCGGCTTCTCCGCCGTTTTCATCGCCTACGGCACTGCGTTCGGTGCGCTCGGTTCGTGGCTAGTCCGCTGGCAGGATGTCCTCATTCGCGTCTTAGGAGTGCTGGTAGTCATAATGGGGTTGGTGATGGTTGGTGCGTTCGCCAGCCTGCAGCGCACGATGAAGCCATCTTGGGTTCCTTCGCCCGGCCTCGCGGGCGCGCCGTTGCTCGGTGTGGTATTCGGCCTGGGTTGGACGCCGTGCATTGGTCCAACGCTTAGTGCTGTTATCGCTCTCAGTCTGACGGGTGGAAGCCCGTGGCGCGGTGCAACTCTCGGCTTGGCATACTGTCTCGGGCTCGGGATTCCGTTCTTGCTCTCCGCGATCGGCGTGAGCTGGGCCACTCGCGCACTGGTCGCGATAAAGCGACATATCCGCCTCATCAATATTCTCGGAGGCGGCACTCTCATCCTCCTTGGAGTGCTGATGATTTCCGGTATCTGGAGCGCGATCGCCCGACAGATCCAAGGACTTATCGGCTCCTTCACGACCGTTATCTGATCATGAGGCAACAACAAATGTCGGCATCATCTGCGAATGAATTTGGCACACGGCCCGACGAGCATTTCGACCAAGTGCAGCCGGACCCTGTGAAGTCGCCCCGGCTAGGCGTGAGGGGTTGGTCCCGGTGGATTTGGCGTCAACTGACCAGCATGCGAATCGCATTGTATTTGCTGCTTCTCTTAGCAATAGCGGCGATACCGGGTTCGCTGTTTCCACAGCGCACTTCAGACCCGAATGGGGTCGTGCAGTACTTCTCTAACAGTCCCGATTTAGCACCGACCGTCGACGCGCTCGGACTTTTCGGCGTTTACTCGTCTCCATGGTTCTCGGCCATCTACTTGCTGCTTTTCGTGTCGCTGATTGGTTGCGTAATTCCGCGTACTCGCCATCACGCAGCTGCGATGGTTCAGGCCCCGCCTCGTACGCCACGACGCCTTGATCGTATGAGTGTGCACCACACCCGGACGTTGAACAAAGAGCGGCGGTCACCCGCCGCGTTAGCCGACGCGGCACAGGCGCTGCTTCGTCGCGCCGGTTACCGTGTGGTTACCTACCCTGACGTGGGCGGCCGAGTATCAGTGGCAGCGGAACGTGGCTATTTGCGGGAGAGTGGCAACCTTCTATTTCACGTTGCGCTTGTAGGTGTGCTCCTGGCTGTCGGTATCGGAGGCGGGTTCCGTTATCAAGGTCAACGAGTAGTTGTCGAAGGCGAAGGCTTCGTTAACGCGCGCTCCGCTTACGACACATTCTCCAACGGTCTGTGGTTCTCTGATGAAAACTTGCCCCCATTCTCGGTTTCTCTGACCGACTTCACGGTCAAGTACGTCGAGGACAATCCCGCCAACCTCGGTTTCATCACTGACTACGTTGCAGACGTTCAGGTTCGTGAGTCTTCCGATGGCGCGACGACCTCGGAGATCGTGCGAGTCAACGAACCACTGTCGGTATCAGGGGCGGAACTATACCTACTCGGCAATGGCTATGCGCCACAAATCACCGTGCGGGACCCTGAAGGTACAGTGATCCTCGACGAAGCGATCCCATTTTTGCCGCAGGACGCTAATCTCACCAGCCTTGGAACTCTAAAAATTCCCGATGGTCTGACAGAGCAGGTCGGAGTCGTCGGATTCTTCTACCCCACTCAAACTGCGACTGCTTCCGGCGCCTACACGTCGATCTATCCAGACGTGCAAAATCCGGTGATGACACTCAACGTATTCACCGGAGATCTCGGCTTGGACGACGGTATCCCCCAATCCGTCTACAAGATGGACACGTCAGACATGACCCAGCTCACTGGTGGCTCGACCGGCATCGACTCACTCGAGTTGCGCCCGGGCGAAACCGTCCAATTACCGTCTGGGCTCGGCAGTGTTCAACTCAGTGAGGTGAAAAGATTCGCCGCCTTTGATGTCGCTTATGACCCCACAAAGCTTCCGGTCTTGGTATTCAGTTCTTTGGCAATTCTTGGACTCGGCCTGGCCCTATTCGTGCCCCGTCGACGAGTGTGGTTCCGATTCACGGCGACTGGGCCAGGCCACGAGCGCGTCGAGTGCGCCGCACTGGCACGCGGCGATGATCCAACACTCGACGCCGCAGTGCGGGATCTTCTCAGGCGATACCCGGAATCGGACCCGGAAAGAGTTTCATGAGGGAGGATCAGGAATAGAGGGAAAGTTCACATTTCCCAGTACATGGTCATGGTGAAATGGCGCCGAGAAGTGTCCAGCTTGGCGCACAAAAGTTCGACGTCGAAGAGATCACCGAGGCCGTCCTTAGGGATCTGGCCACTGAGGTTTCGTAATTCCTGGATCCGATTTTTATCGGCGTGGTCGGTCCCGCGGCGGGGGTGGCCCCCAATTTCAACAGCTTGGGTCCGGCGCAGCGGACCCGAATTATGGGTCGAAGTGCCACTTTAGGTTAGACAAGAGTTGCGAACACACTTAGTATCTATGCATGCATGAAGATACAGAGGTAGATAGAGTTCAGCCGGATAGCGAGTATGTCGAGATCGCAGTGGAGGTATTTCAGCTGCTTGCCGACGCCACCCGGATTCGGATTGTGCTCGCTTTACAGGATGGCGAGTTGTCGGTGAATCATCTTGCCGACATCGTCGATCGCAGTCCTGCCGCAGTGTCTCAGCACTTGGCAAAATTGCGCTGGGGCAAACTGGTGCTGGTGCGCAAGGATGCCAATCGCATGTTTTATCGATTGACTGATGAGCATGCGAAACGGTTAGTGATCGAGGCGATACTGCAGGCGGAGCACACCATTGACGAGTCACCGGCACACCACGCATGATCGAGGTGCTTCGCAACAGGACCTACCGCGCGTTGTTCAGCGCGCAGGTAATTGCGTTGCTCGGCACCGGGATGCTCACGGTCGCCTTGGGCCTATTGGCTTTCGATCTTGCAGGGGATGCTGCCGGCTTGGTTTTGGGCACTGCTCTGACGATCAAGATGGTCGCTTACGTCGGCGTCGCACCTTTGGTTGCGGCGTTGGTGCATCGGCTGCCGAAGAAGGCAGTGTTGGTCGGTGCCGATGCGGTCCGGCTTGCAATCGCGTTGATGTTGCCGTTCGTCACGGAAACATGGCAGATCTACCTCTTGGTATTCGTGTTGCAGTCGGCATCAGCAACATTCACCCCCGCATTCCAATCGTTGATCCCCGCCGTGTTGCCTCAAGCCCGCGACTACACGCGAGCTCTGGCTCTATCGAGGTTGGCCTACGATCTTGAAGCGTTGTTAAGCCCCACCATCGCTGCTGTACTGCTCACTGTAATCAGCTACAACAACTTATTCGTCGGCACAGCGATCGGTTTCGCCGGCTCCGCAGTTCTCGTGCTGGGCGCGACGCTGCCTGCACTCGCGAAAAATCGAGATGATGGCACATTCTGGCAGCGACTCCCCACCGGCGTACTGGTGTTCATTCGAACCCCGAGTTTGCGGTTTCTGATGATTACGAATGTGGTTGTCGCGGCGGGCACTGCGATCGTTCTCGTGAACTCAGTCGTTTATGCCAAAGGGGTTTACGCCCTTGATGACGCTGCGTTGGCGGTCACTCTTGGCGCCTACGGGATTGGTTCACTACTTGTGGCGGTGAGCGTCCCGCGGCTCGTTGATCGAATCGGCGTTACGCGCACAATGCTCATCGGGTTATCCGTTGTCGTTGGTGGGCTTCTCGCTGCGAACGCTGTCACGATTGTCGCCGTCACCACATCAACCGGTTGGTGGGCGCTTTTGGGAACTTGGCTGATTCTCGGCATGGGTACCTCCCTAATCAACACGCCCTCATCGCGTTTGCTGGCGGAGGCTTCCAACCCTGAGAACCGCAATCTTGTCTACACCGCGCAGTTTGCGCTCTCGCACGCGTGCTTCCTCGTGACTTACCCCGTGGCGGGATGGATCGGCGCAGCGAGTCTTCCTGTCGCCACTGCGACGCTTACTCTTGTGGCGATCTTGGCCTCGATCACGGCGTTCGGCGTTCGCCGACGTGCGCAAGCTGGCGACAGCTACTGGGAAGAATCAGCGCGTTCACCTTCGCCATCACCTATCGACAACTAAAGGAGATCACTTTATGTTCTCTGAACTTCGTGCCACTCTCGCCTGCGCAACGTTCGTGAAGAAGACTATTCGGGGATCAGGGTGCATATCCGAGCCCAACCTCACAGTGCGCGGATAGCGGTGAAGCTCGACATCAGCACAGGCGACCCGATGTTTCCCCAAGCGCAGCGGGTGACGATGCCACGCATCCTCGGCGGCGAGTTCACACTGATGGGATATGCGCTCGAAACCGTTATTGCGGAGAAGGCGGTCACTATCTTGCAACGTGGAGTGACAAGCACGGGCTGGCGTGACTACATGGGCCTGCGGTCGCTCGCCCGCAGCCGGAGCTTCGAGGCGACCACATTACGTAAGTCGATCGAGGAAGTGGGCCGCGTGGCGCACGAAGTCCGACGTTGAGGACATGACCCTGGCCATCCTCAAGAATCAGCTCACTGAAGTCTCGACATTCCTCGACCCAATTTTCCTGAACACAGTCGATCCCGCAGCCGCGTGGGACCCAACTTCACAAGCCTGGATCTGAAGCCGCTTTCTCCCTTTCGCGATTTCACCGATACATCGGAAACACCGGTTTTTACCGAGTAATAATCAGATTAGCCGTGCCCACATTTCACCCACACTTGGGGAGCACCCCGGTCAACTCGTGGCATCCGAGTCGCGCCCAGTCACCAGTGTTTTGCAGTGATTTTGGCGACTTCCGCAGAGTTCTGCGGGAATGGTTTTCGACTACGGATCAATAGGCCGGGGGTTCAAATCCCTCCGGGCGCACCAGCTAAAACAGGTCTGACCAGCACTTTCTCGTGGAGTGTGGTCGGACCTGTTTTTTGTTTGCCCACATTTTGCCCACACTTCACAAGGTTCTGGGTTGAAATGGGGCCGAAATGCGGCCCTCGCAAGCTTTCCTGACCCAGTGTTTGCTTGAGCTTTGGCCCTCCATATGGGAGTGACCTATTGACCTTTGATCGAGAGGCCAGGCGTTCAGGGTTTTACGATGTTTACGCGTCGCTCGTAGGGCTACCGTCCGCGGTTCAGAACAATGTTCGAGCGAGGCTTTTTCAGTTGTCCCCAGCCATTCTGACGAGTCGGGACTCTCTTGGCGCCGGCATGCGTCTATGGGCAGTTGGTCAATATCTGAATCTGTATGGTGACTAACGCGCTGGGTCGATTGTCAGCTTCGCTGCACACGAGGTCCGATATGCTGGTACATCATTAGGAGGAAGGGCGGTCAGGCTTTTATGGCACTGTCTCTTTCTTCTCGCGCCGGTTTGAGCTGGAAACGCATGCTTGTCGTGCTGATCGCGATACCCGCAGTTATTGTTGCGCTGCTTGCCATGCATCTACTGCTTTCGGGGTCTCCGACTCCAGACGCTCACGCAGCGACTGCGTCAGATTCCCTGTTCGGATCCGCGGCTGCGGAGTCGCCGCTCGTTCCGGTATTTCAGGGCGACGCAACGGCGCAAGAGAATTGTGTCGACCCATGCAGCCCCCCGCATGACGAACGGGTGATGGCCTGCGTGCTAGCCCTTTTGGGCTCCGCGTTCCTCATACTCTTCTATTGTTCGCGCTTTGAGGTCCGCGCACGGAGTGCGGCGGTGCGACTTTTCTACCACCACGTTTTTGGTGCGGTGTCGGCCCATCGGCCTTCGCTTCATATGCTTTCTATCAGCCGAACCTGACTTGTTTTTCTTCCCGTGCAATCCGGCGGATTCCGCACGCGGAAGAGTGACTCCCGTTTATCGACGAATAAACAGTCGTGCTTCTCCGATGAGCTCGCGATCAGTTAAGCGCTGAGCAGACCTCTACCGGAACGGACTCAAGGCCGTTTCGGATTCTGCTTCGGCGCTGTGCGTGGGCACGCTATTTCTCCAGCAGACGATTGTCGATTACGAGCGGTCCATCACGGTGGCCGAATTCGGACCTATGAGTGGTCGGAGCACGGATGCTGTTGCCTTCGCGCGGGAGTCTATTGACGATCGGTCAGCGGAGATCCGCCACGTTAAACACGCCCTGAATCTATTGAGACTCGGCCACGATCACATTGAAGCCGCGACGACTTGCATGTCTCCGCAACGGTTTCCCTCGCTTAGTAAACAAGGCAGCCTCTACGCCTAGTTGGGAAAAAATGAACGACCTCAAATCGGATGCTCCGAAAGCTCTTTCGCGCCGCGAATCCCTCGCGATCGAGAACAGAGCAAGACATTCGCGGCACCAGCACGTTGAAGTCGAATCATCCACGAAGAGGATGAAACAACGCGGCTCAGGCCAGTACGCGGCGGCGAAAGCCCTTCGTGTTCGTGCCAGAGCGGGGACGGCCATCGCTGTGGTGGCTTTGCTATTCGGTACTTTCCTGCTGCCAGCGTATGCGGAACCCGCGAGAACGGTACTCGCTGCCGAACCCGCCACGTCACCATCTGTTCAATCCTTGAGCGTCTCCGATCAGGTGCTAGCGAGTTCCACGGCGATTGTCGCGCGCGATAGCGTCAGCGTCATTCAAGTCGTGCCGGAATCTGCGTCTTACTCTCGCATTGCCGACACCTTCACGAACGTCGCGAAATCCCCGATCCAGTGGCCGTTCTTGGTGGGCGTGCCCATTAGTAGTTGGTTCGGGTACCGCGCCTGCGACGGTTGTCCGACCTTCCACAAAGGCATCGACATCAATCCAGGGCTAGGGACTCCGATTCAGGCGATCGCCGACGGAGTTGTCACCGAGTTGGGCGCCAACGATGCGGACTACGGAACGAATGTGGTCATCACTCACCAGATCGACGGGCAGACGATCAGCAGCCGGTACGCCCACATGATCGAAGGGTCATCGCCGCTCAGCCTCGGAGACGTCGTTGCGGTGGGTGATCTCGTGGGGCAAGTAGGCAACACGGGCCTAAGCACTGGTGCACATCTGCACTTCGAGATACTCCTCGACGGCGTAACCCCTACGGATCCGTACGCGTGGATGAAAGCCAAGATCGGCTCGTGAAACGGACGCAGCTAATGGTGAATCACAAGCAAGTAACTCACAGAAAGAGAGGAACACCCGATGTTGCCACTGGTTATTCCGAGTCCTGATATCAGCTTCGTTGAACTTGGACCGATTCGAATTTACTTCTACGCGTTATTCATGCTCGCAGCTATCGCCGCGGCGATATTGGTGGCAGGGCGGCGAATGCGGAGGCTGAACATTGCCAGTGGCGTTGCATTGGACATCGCTGCGTGGGCAGTTCCCATTGGAATACTCGGCGGACGGCTCTACCACGTTGCCACCCACCCAAGCGACTACTTCTATGAAGGTGCAGATCTGTTCAGGGTTTTGTACGTGTGGGAGGGGGGCCTCGCCATTTTCGGATCGATCACCTTTGGTGCTCTTGGCGCATGGATCGGGGCGCGACGCGCGGGGGTGTCCTTTGGGGCGTTTGCTGATGCGCTAGCTCCTGGACTTCTCTTAGGCCAAGTTATCGGGCGAATCGGCAACTATTTCAACCAAGAACTATTTGGAGCCCCAACTATCCTCCCGTGGGGGCTCCAAATTGATGCGAACAATCCCGCCTTTCCGGAGGGCCTTCCCTCGAGCACACTGTTTCATCCACTATTCCTCTACGAGATGCTCTGGAACCTCGTGGGCATAGCCGTCGTTCTTGGGGTAGAGCGGATCGCGCGACGCCGTGCGGGGGTCGCGATCGGAACCTATTTCCTCTGGTACGGAATTGGCAGAGCGTGGTTCGAGTCATTCCGCCTAGACCCGACGGAACTCGAACTTTTCGGAGTGAAGATCAATATCGTCACGGCGTTAGTGGCCGCGATCGTTGGCGCCTGGATCATTGCGACTTCCTTGAATCGCAAAGACAGCGTGCCCAAGAGTTTCAACGGAAAAAATCTTGAACAACAATCACGCGACTAGCGGCCAGTGCAGACACATTCGAGGGTTACCCCGGTCGCAAAGCATGAAAGGTAGAGGCGAAAGATGAGTTTACGAAGCAAAAAGAGCAACGAAGAGTCCCCTGTGGCGAACAGTTGGGATCAGCATTGACGGATGGTGCATTTAGGCCAAGCCGTCATGCTCGCCGGTGTAATAGTGGCAGCTTCGCACTGGCTCGCTCACCTCGAGGCGTTCGGGCCGGGTCAGCCGCCAGGCTGGCTGGATCTTGCCGCCGGCTACCCGATGGGCGCCATCTTGCTTATCGTCGGCGGGATGCTCGCTGGTCGTAGGCAAGCATGAAAGCTATGCATGCGGATGGACGCACCGCTTCACAACTCGCGCTGCGCTATCTAGCCTTTCGAGTCGTCGCCTTCGCCACAGTATTAACGTTCGTGCTGGGGGCTGCGCTGCGCAACGATATCGGCGAGGCTTCTGCCGTTGAGGACTATCCGACGTGGAGTGATGTCGCTGAGGCTCGCAGTAGTGAGGCCGCGACCCAAAAGCTGGTGTCTCGCCTCGAAAGCGCCCTCGTTCGATTGGCAGCGGAGGCTGCCGCAGCCCAAAAAGATGCTGAGGATAAGGGCAACATCTGGCAAGAGGCAGATAACGAATACCAGGCCAAAGCCGCCCAAACTGCAGCGCTTCAAGAGCAAGCGGATGCGGCCAGCAGCGAAGCCGATCAGGCTGAGACACGCATCGCTGAGCTTGCTGCGCGGCTTGTTCGCGCTGGCGGGCGGGATATGACTGTGAACCTACTCATCAACTCCCAGATTGCAGATTCTTTGCTCTACAACTTGGGTATGTCATCGAAGATCTCGCAGCAGACTTCTGCACTCTTTGATCGTGCCGTGCAGGTGCGAAACACTGCTCAGTCGTTGAGCGATGCAGCCGAGGTTGCTCGCACTGAACTCGAGCAGCTCAAGGTCACTGCAGAGAAGGCATTCGATGAGGCTCTGGCGGCCTCGGCGGCCTCGACCGCAGCGCTCGAAGAACAGGAAGAGCGGAAAGTCGAACTTGACTCACAGCTCGCCTCGCTTACTGAAGAGCGCAAGATAACTGAAGAGAGCTATTTAGCCGGTGTTCGTCAACGTGAAGCAGAACGTGCCGCCGCAGCTGCAGCAGCTGCGGCCTCGAACCTCAATGCCGGTGCGATCAGCTCGAGCGGCTGGGCGAGACCTTCAGGCGGCTACATCACTTCTGTCTATGGTTTCAGCTCACAGTATGGGGCGAGGTTCCACAAAGGAGTCGACCTCGGTGCAAACTGCGGAACTAACATGTATGCCGCAGCGAGCGGAACAGTTGTTTATGCGGCGTACGGATGGAACGGCGGCTACGGCAACTACATCATCATTGAGCACGCTAATGGTCTGCGAACCGCTTACGGTCACATCGAGGCTGGCGGAATCTTGGTTTCGACCGGTCAGAACGTGGCGGCCGGATCTATGATTGCGCGCGTCGGCACTACCGGAAGCTCAACAGGATGCCACCTTCATTTCGAGGTTCGCCCCGGCGGTTGGAACACTACTGATCCGGTGCAGTTCATGGCCGACCGAGGTATCCGCCTTGGTTAGAGCCGGAAGGAGTTGGCCTACTCGAATGTAAAGCTCGGTCGCGCGCTGCGATTGGGCAGTATGCGATGCCTCCAACTAAACAATCCAATCGTGAACGGCGTTCGGCCAGCAAGCGAGCTATCGCTCAGCTGGACTTTCAACCGATCAGAGCCACTCTCACGCACACACTACGTACTCGAAAAGAAATGACTATGACCTCAACGTTCACCAGACGCACCTTCCTCGGCGGACTAGGCGTTGTTGCGGCAACGACCGCACTCGCAGGCTGCGCTACCGGACCATTCGCCGCCACTAGGATCATGCCGACGGATGCACTAATCGCGCAATACGAAGCAAAGCGAGCTACCTCGGGAAGAACTGTTGCGCAGGCGCTCACGGCGGAGAAGTTCAGCACGAAAATTGCCGGAACCACCGTGCAAACCTGGGCATACAACAGTGCACTCACCGGGCCGACGATTCGTGCGCAGGCTGGTGACTTGCTTTCCGTTCAGCTCAAAAATTCGCTCAGCGAAGCAACAAGCATTCACTGGCACGGGCTTGCACTTCGCAATAACGCAGACGGTGTTCCCGACGTCACCCAGCAGGCTGTAGCCGCGGGAGCGAACTATGGCTACTCATTCTTGGCTCCTGATCCGGGAACCTACTGGTACCACTCCCATGTCGAGATGCAGCGTGAACGCGCACTTTACGGAGCGCTGATCGTCGAGGACCCGAAGGAGCCCTTGAGCTATGACCGAGAATGGGTTGTCATCCTGGACGATTGGGTCGACGGAATGCCGGGCACTCCAGACGAACTCCTTTCCTCGATCTCTGGCATGTCTGGAATGAACATGGGTGACGGCAGCGGGATGCTGATGGGCTCGTCAAGTGAATATCTCGGCGGCGACGCAGGCGATGTGAAAATTCCGGTACACCTTTTCAACGGAAAGTCCGCTGATGCCCCCGATCAGTTCGAGGCGAAGCGGGGCGACCATATTCGTTTGCGAATCATCAACGCTGCGGGCGACACTGCGTATCGAATTGGGTTGCAAGGTCAGCAAATCACCCTCACTCACGCCGATGGATTTGCCGTGCAGCAGGTCGATGTCGACGCGGTCGTGGTGGGGATGGGAGAACGGATTGATGCCCTCATCACTGTTACTCAAGACCAGACCGCACTGTTTGCCCTCGCTGAAGGCAAGGGCGGCGGTGCTCTGGGGATCATCTCGGCCGACGGCACTTTCGGCGGCCCGCCACCTTTGCCGGCCAAGCTCGAGGGTACAGTCACCGACGGTGGAAAGCTCCGAGCACACGAGTCAGTGCTGCTTCCTGCCAGGGAGGTAGACCGAGTTATCGACATGCAATTGACTGGCGGGATGATGATGTACGACTGGGGGATCAACGGTCGACAATTCGACGCGACCGCACCATTTGACGGTGCCTTTGACATCCGTCTGAACGAACGAGTTCGCGTCAACATCAACAACACGACGCTCATGTGGCACCCCATGCACCTTCACGGCCACACCTTCCAACTTGACAACGACGGAGCCCGAAAAGACACCGTGATTGTGCGTCCGGGGCAAATAGTGTCGTTCGAATTCGACGCCGACAACCCGGGCCAATGGCTCACCCACTGTCACAACGCCTACCACGCAGCTCGCGGCATGATGGGTGTGTTCTCGTACGTGCGATAAATGGAGGGCCCGGGAGGAAATCCAGCCGAGGTCGTCCCGCCAGCTTTTTCGATAGCCGCCGCGGCCGAATTTAGCTCGCACTCTGGGATCATCGTGGTCGGGTCACGGCCAGTCCCCAATTTTCTCAGTGTATCGGGAACTTCGGCTGAGTTCTGTGGGGATGCTTTTCGGCTAAGGGGTAGTCGAACTGGAGTTTAAATCTCTCCTGGTGTACCAGCGTTCTACTAGTTTTGGCAGCCTGCAGAAGTTGCCCTCGTTGCCTTCATCTCTCAGCCGAAGAGTAAAGACTTCAGCTGCTCTCCAAGTCGTGGCGCGTCAGTTGTCCGCTCTGTGAACCCGCTCGTTGGTTTCGCAGTGCACGGCTGGAATGTGTTGACTCGAGTCCGTTGATGGCTGGCGAGGGAATCCGCATCGGAAGGGGGTCGACAAGAAAAGTCACTGGCGCAGGTAACGATCGATGGGACACGTCGATAATCGGGATCCGGTGTCAGCGGGCGAACTGTGTCAGCTTTCCCGGGCCGATCGAGCGCGCACCGCAATCACCTGCGCAGTAATGATCGCTGCCGCAACAACCGCCGCAACCATCACCGTAAAAAGGTCACTTTGAATCTTGAGGATGGCAAACGGCACGAGAATGGCCAGATCGAGCACGATAGTCAGCGCCGGAAGCCAGATGCGGGCTTTGATTTTCGAACGAAGGTGACGGATGACGCCCCACTGCACTGCCATATCCATTGTCAGGTAAAGGAAGACGCCCATTGATGCGATCTGGCTGAGATCAAGAAACACTGTCACCAGAATTGCGAGCCCGGCGGTGATGACCATCGGTTGCTGCGGAACTGACTTCGGCAACGAGGGTGCCTGCCGAATTTTCTGCAGCATCGCATAGAGCCGCGACACTGAGTAGAGGCTGGCGAGCAGCCCCGACAGGGTGGCGACGACCGCGATCACAACGGTGATTCCAACGCCCCATGTGCCGAAGAACGGTTCGGCGGCTTGAGCCAAAGCATAGTTACGGGCATCTACTGCGCCGCTCGCACCGATGCTCGAACTCACCGTGACAGTAATTAGCAGATAGAGAACGGTACAGATAGCAAGGGAGATGAGAATTGAACGCGCAATGTTGCGTTTGGGATTACGTATGTCGTCGCCCTGGTTGGTTATGGTTGTGAACCCTTTATAGGCGAGCACACACAGCGTTGTGCCCGCCAATATCCCCATGATATTGATCGAGTCGCCAGACGACTTTGACAAGAAACCGTCACCGGCAGACGCCACCCCAATCAGCCCTGCTATCGCGAGCACCGCAATTCCGACAATCTTCAACACCGCGGTGACAGTTGCCGAACGTTCCACGAGGGTGTTGCCGATGAGGTTCACAATCGCGGCAGCGACGATCGCCGCCACCCCCAGCATTGGCACAAGAATTACCGAGTCTTGCAGCCCGAAGGGTCGCAACAGGTAGGTGCCAAATGTTCTCGCGAGCAGGCTTTCAGCTACGACCATCGACACATACATGAAGAGGGAGAACGAACCGGCAGCAACACCCGGCCCGTACGCATCCTTCAGCAGCATTGCGATGCCGCCCGACGAAGGATTCACGCTGGAATAACGAATGTAGGAGTAGGAACTCACGGCGGCCACGATCGCGCCAAGAAGAAAAGCGAGGGGGAAAAAGTCCCCTGCGAACTCAGCAACTTGGCCGACAAGGGCGAAAATCCCTGCGCCGATCATCACACCGGTGCCCAGCGATACGGAGCCCAATAAAGTGATTTTGTTGGTGCGCTCAGACATGCGTTGTCTTTTCGATTAGCGGCTCGGTCCGGACCTGCAGGGTGACGACTATTCTGCTCAAATGACGGTAGTCCATGTCTCCCCTCCGTCTCTAGAGATGGCGACGCTGCTTTCGCCTGCAACCGCAATTGCCCCATCGTCGTTCACCACAATTGCTGCGGCGCCACCCTCGACGATGCCGGCCGACGTCCACTCGGCGTCAGGCGCAGTGGACCCAATCCAGAGTTCGCCGTCGGGTGCGACGCCAACTATCCCACCTTCCCGGGTGGGGTCCGGCGAAATCACTACGAGGGTCGGCCCGGCTAGGGGTGAGAAAGTATCGCCCCCATCGCGGCTAACCATGAGGCCGTCGGCGGTGGTCGCGGTCAGTACATTTGCGTCGTCGCTATCGATGCTGATGTCGCGCGCAGACAGTTCGGATGCGTCAGCGAAGGTACGTCCGCCATCGTTGCTTCGCAAGAGCACGGGTCGATCAGAGGGGAGCCCAACGATGAAATCAGGGTCAGCGGGCGTGGTACCGAGGTTGTGAAAGTCGGTCGTTCCAGCCAGTGATAGTTGCTCCCAGCCGACCTCTACGGTGTGCTTGACGAGCCCGATGTGGGGCGCGACGAAAGAATCGTGGTTGTCCGCTCCGGGATGACCGGAGACAAAAATGGTCTCGCCCTGAGCGGCCAACCCCATCGAGTCAAAAGCGACGTCGCCCACAAGTGAAGTGTCGCCGGTGTCGAGCTCAACGGCGTAAACGCCATCATGTGACCCGATCAATAGGTCGCCGTTGCTGCTGAACACGATGTCATGAATGTGTTGGATGGTTGGCGGCGCAGAGGAAGGGCTGCCAGGTGCCGGTGAGCAGGCTACAACAGCAAGGGAAACGGTGACGCCGAGAATTGTGCCAGCAAGCAGCCGACGGGAATAGGAAAACATTGAGAAAGTCCTTCGTGAGAGAAAGTGGGGGCGGGGCTCGCCGTCGGTGAACGGCGAGCCCCGCAGTGATTACAAGGAGCTGAGGATGTCGCGCATGACGGTAATCTCGCCGGTTTGCGCATCAATGACCTCTTGTGCCAGAGCTGTCGCAGCCGTGTTTTGGCCAGCGTCAACTTCTAACAGGGCCATATCGATTGCACCTTCATGGTGAAGGATCATTTGCTCAAGGAACAGGCGCGATGCTTCGACACCGCTGGCAGATTCCAGATCAGACATATCGGAATCGGACATCATGCCATCGCCGTGATCCATCCCAGCCATACCGGAATCGACCTTCACACCCCAGTCGTCAAGCCAACCTTTCATGAGAGCAATCTCGGGAGCCTGAGCAGCCTTAACGTCCCGTGCCAGGGTGAGGACTCGCTGGTCGATTCCCTCCTTCATAAGCACCATGTCGGCCATCTCAACGGCTTGTTCATGGTGCGGAATCATCATCGTGGTGAACATAACGTCGGAGCTGTTGGCGTCGGCGATAGTGACCGACTCTGTGGCCGACGACTCGGGATTTTGTGCCGAATCGGTCATGGCAGTCGTGCAACCGGCGAGTGCGAGTAGCGTTGTCACGGTCATAGCGGCTGTCGCCGCAAAACGGATCTTCATTGTTGTGTTTCTCCTGATTGGTCAGTAATTAGCGCATGGCCGGAATGGGCATGCGTCTGGCATGTCGAGGCTGAGCCGACAGAACCCTAATCAGGTGCGACTAATACAGAGAACGGTGAGAGAGGGGGGCAGCGGGACGAAACCGACAACCGTCAGGATTGGTCTGGCAGTTAAGAGATGACGCCAGGCAACTCCTACCCATCCCTTCGCCAGTTTGGATGCGACCAACAGAAGCGTCGCGGTAAGTAACGCAAGAACACACCACATGATGGTCATCGATGCATCTTCGCCACAGCCAACGCAATCCGGGCTCGAAGCGGCGAACACACCCGCAGTGTCATGAGGCGAGCCAACCGCCGCGGTCGAGCTCTCGGTTGGCATTCCCATCTCGGAGTGAGACGCCGTCGAAGCGAACGAGTGCATCGCCAATATTCCGACAATCAGTGCCACGGCGAGAACAACCAGAACAGCCGCTTTCCAGACCGTGCCGGCAAGGTGAGGCTCAGCAGTGCCTCTAGACGATCGAGGCACAGACGCAGACGCAGTAGCGCGAGAGTATCGCGTTGCTGTGATCCGTGTCATAGTGCTTCCTCGTCTAGACCGACGTTGTGCCGGCCGCTAGCGGCCGGTGAACTTTTCGGGATTGAGGTCCAACCGGCGCAACAACTGTGCGTTCAATGCCACAACAATAGTTGATATCGACATGAGAACAGCCCCGACCGACATGGGCAGCACGAATCCGATCGGCGCCAGTACGCCGGCGGCAAGCGGGACGGAAAGAAGGTTGTAGCCGGCGGCCCACCAGAGATTCTGTTTCATCTTTCGGTACGACGCTCGAGACAGTTCAATGACCGACACCACCGAGCGCGGATCGTCGCTGGCGAGGATTACCCCCGCCGAAGCGATAGCAACATCCGTGCCCGCACCGATCGCGATTCCCACATCCGCCTGCGCAAGGGCGGGAGCATCGTTGACGCCATCTCCGACCATCGCAACTTTGCGTCCCTCCGCCTGGAGCTCTTTGACATTGAGGGCTTTATCTTCCGGGCGCACCCCGGCGAAGTAGCGGTCAATTCCGAGTTCTTCTGCGACGGATGCGGCAACAGCCTCCGCATCGCCGGTGATCATCACTACCTGAACGCCACGGTCGTGGAGTGCGGCAATCGCATCCCGGGATTCAGCCCGCACTTCATCAGCAAGCTTTAAGGCGCCGGCCACTCTGCCGTCGATCAGGATGTGGAGAATGATTGCGCCCTGTTCTGCCCATTCCGCAGTTGCTGGAAGCTCAGCGCCACCCTCCTGTTCGAGAAGGTACGGACCGCCAACCTGAACTGTGCGGTCAGCGACGCGAGTCCGGACACCAACTGCGGGCGACGACTCAAAATCGCTCGATTTCGGCACTGACAGTTCACGCTCGCGTGCTGCCGCGACGATTGCGCGGGCGAGAGGATGCTCGGAGTCAGCTTCTGCGGCGGCCGCCAATGCGAGCAGTTCGTCCGCTTCGAAGCCTTCGGTTGGTTCGATAGCGGTAACAGCGGGGGTTCCCTTGGTGAGCGTTCCGGTCTTGTCGAAGAGAACAGTATCAACGGTGCGCATGCTTTCCAGCGCCAGACGATCCTTGATCAGCACGCCGGCTTTGGCGGCTCGTTCGGTCGATATCGACACCACCAACGGGATAGCAAGACCGAGAGCATGCGGGCACGCGATGACGAGCACTGTGATTGTGCGAACGACCGCCGCATCCGGCATCCCGAGCAGAGTCCAGACCAGAGCAGTAATCGCTCCCGCGCCGAGTGCGAACCAAAATAGCCATCCGGCAGCACGATCGGCGAGACGCTGCGCACGCGAAGATGAGCTTTGCGCCTCGGTGACGAGTTTCTGAATTCCGGCAAGCGTGGTGTCGTCACCAACCGCGGTGATCTCGACGCGCATCCCGGAATCGGTCGCTACAGTGCCTGCAACGACGGAGTCGCCTTCGCTGCGACGGACCGCCCGGGATTCTCCGGTAATCATGGACTCGTCCATACTTGCCGAGCCCTGAACAACCCTTCCGTCAGCAGGAACACGACCACCAGGTCGAACCACAACAACGTCACCCACACGCAACTCTGACGGCGAAACCGTCACAGTCTGATCGCCGTCAACACGCTCGGCTTCATCAGGAATGAGCGCAGCGAGGGAATCCAACGCTGACGTCGTCTGCGCTAGCGACCGCATCTCGATCCAGTGGCCCAGCAGCATTATCACGATCAGCAGTGCCAGCTCCCACCAGAAATCGAGCCCGTGATCCAGCACGCCCAATGTGGCACCCCACGACGCCACAAAGGCCACCGTGATTGCCAACCCGATCAGGAGCATCATTCCCGGTTGCTTGCTGCGCACCTCGCTCACCGCGCCCGTAAGGAACGGAGCACCGCCCCACACATACATGACGGTGCCGAGCACAGGAGAGATCCAGACCATCCATGAAGCGGGCAGCTCATAACCCAGCAGCATCGCGAACATCGGCGAGAACGCGACCACCGGTACCGCAACGACCAACATGATCCAGAACATCCGCCGGAAGCTGGCAACGTGATCGCCATGGCCTCCACCACCCTGCTGGGGGTGCCCATCGTGCGGTTGCTGTGAATCGGGCATCCCGCTTTCTGCAGCACCCGGTTCATTGTGCTGCGAATGAGCGTCGTTGGGTGCTGCGTTCGCGGTGCTGCCATTGTGGTTGTGAGCGCTCATTGGCCAATCCCTAACTGTTGTCGTTTTACTCAGACTCGGCGAGCTAATTCGATTCGCTTTTGAGAGCCGGCGAAGGTTCTGCTTGGGTGGTTGCTAGCGAGTAACCGGCTTCTTCGACTGCGGAACGAACTTGCTCAGGCTCAAGGGCGATAGAGCTGGAAACAGTAGCCGTCGAGACCCCATCCGAGACTAAAGCGACCGTCACTGCGAGTACGCCATCGAGCGAACCAAGTTGCTCGGTCACGCTTGCCACGCAATGCGAGCAGGTCATTCCCTGCACTTGGACCTCTGTTTCGTATGCTCCGGAGGCGGGTTCACTCGCTGGAGCTGTGGAGGTGGCGCAGCAGCTGCAGCCAGATCCGTCAGTTAGGCCAAGGTCTACGCGGTCGATCGAGGTCATGTTCTCTCCTTATTGATCTGTTGTCAGGAACGTACGAGGCGAGCTATCGCTTCGTTGGCTTCGTGGATTTTCTGGGCGGCGACAGATCCACCTTCGCCGACGGCTGCGGCAACACAGTGGCTCAAATGGTCTGCAAGCAACGACAGCGCGACTGACTCCAGCGCTTTCGTGGCCGCAGACACCTGAGTCAGCACGTCGATGCAATATTTGTCGGACTCCACCATCCGTTCTATGCCCCGAACCTGTCCCTCGACGCGACGGAGCCGTTTGAGAACATCATCTTTATTCTGGGCATATCCATTCATGCAGATACCATACCCCCCTATAGTATCTAAAGTAAAGTATTCAAGTTGTGACTGCTGTAAGCAATCTGGCTCGGACGAGGACAAGCGAAACACCGTTTCAGCCAGTTTGTGTTAAAGATTCCGATCATCCCGTTGGCTTCGTTGTCGAGACTGTGGGGCGCTTTGAGGCTTTAGTGCTGAAGCCCTCAAGCGCGATCGGCACTGCTTCACGGATGGGTGACAATTGTCACCCCGGCCTCTTTCAACGATCAGCTCGCTGCGCTGCCTAGATTCTTGGATCAGATTGTTGTGGGCGCAGCCGATCCAGCGACAAAGTGGGCCCCGACTTCAGGAACCAGATCTGAAGTCGTTTTCTCGATTTCACTAGTACGTTGGGAACCTCGAACTGTGTCGGGCAGCAATCAGATTAACCGTGCCCACATTTCACCCACACTTAGGGAGCATTGTGGTCAGCTCACAGCATCGGAGTCGCGCCCAGTCACCAGCGTTTTGCAGTGATCCCGAGCACTTCCGCATAGTTCTGCGGGAATGGTTTTCGACTACGGATCAATAGGCCGGGGGTTCAAATCCCTCCGGGCGCACCAGCTGAAAGCCCCACATTCGTGTGGGGCTTTCGTCGTTAACGGCCGCCGCTGTTCACCGCAGGCAATTCGTTAGAGTGACGCCATGGCATCCACTCAGCAGGGTCACGTCTTGGAGCACGCACTTCTTCCGGTCAAGCCCGGCCGTGCGGGCGAGTTCGAAGCGGCTTTCGCCCAAGCGAAGAGCATCATTGCAGGGATGCCGGGCTCTCGTGGGCTGGCGCTCTCACGCGGGGTCGAGCATCCCGAAACGTATCTGCTGCTCGTGCGGTGGGACACCGTTGACGACCACGAAATCGGCTTTAGGGGTTCGCCCGAGTACCAGCAGTGGCGAGCGCTGCTGCATGAGTTTTACGAACCGTTCCCGGTCGTCGAACACTTCGATGAGGTCGAGCGGGTCGAGGCGACTGGCTGAGTGACCCGAACCACTTCCGCCCGCGAGCCGTGAACAGGCCACGCTAGAGGGATCCTGCTGCCTGCGATCATCCTCATCACTCTGCCCCCGTGTTTTACGCCGTCGGGGTGTGGAGCGAGCGAGTGCAGAAGGTGCTCAAGCCATGGCACGTCGTGCTCTTCGGGCTGGGATTGGCGGCGGATGCCACGGGCGCGTTCCTGATGAACTTGATCGCGACCGAGAATCGTGCAGCCGGCATCGAGCAGAGCGCGTTGAACCAGCTGATGGGCGTCACGGGAGTCATCGCGATCGTTCTCATGGCCGTTCACCTCGCTTGGGCGATCGTCGTGCTGGTGCGCAACCGTGAAGCCGAGAAGACCAGCTTTCACCGGTTCTCTATCATCGCGTGGGGCATCTGGCTCGTGCCGTACATCGTTGGTGCCCTGGGATCGAGCGTCGGCTAGATCAGATCAGCAGACGCCGCTCAGCCGATTCGCTCCCGCAAGAACGTGACCACTCGGTCGCGCGCAACCGCAGCGGAGTTGGCCGGATTCTCCCGAACTTCGCCTGTCAGCACTGAGTGCGCTGTAGCGGCGTAGCCGTCAGAGTTTCCGGGCGATGAATCCAACTGGATGATCTCGAACGCGTCGCCGAGACGGGCTTTGATGGTGTCGAAGCGGGCGCGCGGGGCGGCGCTGTCTTCGCTGAAACGTAGCCCGAGGGCGCAGACTTCGCCGGCATCCGCTCGGGCAGCGATGCGATCGAACTCATCGGGCGAGACTCCGGCGTCGAGCTGACGAGCGCGGCCCACGGGAAAAGGGACTGCGGGCTGACTGAGCACGGATGCCGCCACAGAGTCGTCGATTGCGGCGGCCAACGCGAAGCCGCCGGTAAAGCACTGCCCGATGACGCCAACGCCTCGCCCGGGGGTGCGGGCAGCTAGGTCGGATGCAACCGCCCGGAAGTAGTCAGTGATGAGGCGGGAGGAATTCGTCGCAAAGGCTCGGAACTCTGCTGCCACGCACAGCCGCAGCACGATCCGCGTCATGTAGCCCACGGACTTCGCCTTGCCAGGCTGGCCGAATGGTGAGGGCACGACGACGGTGAAGCCGGCGACGACGAGGTGCTCAGCCAGGCCAAGCACCTCCGGTGTGATCCCGGGGATCTCCGGTATGAGCACCACCCCTGGCCCCGAACCCTTTTCGAAGCAGTCATAGGTCATGCCGGCGGCGGTGAAGGGGGCGCGAACCCACCCGCTCAGGTCGCCGACCGGGGCGGAGAAAGCGCTAGCGGCTGTCATACACCCATCATCTCGCAGCGCATCGCGTTCTGAGTCGATGGTCACGACCCGGACGGATTAAAAGGGGGGCGTATCAACGACTACTCAGCAATGATCAGCGAGAGGGGCTTCATTCAACCTGTTCCGCGTGGTCGTAGATCTTCCCGAGGGTGGAGAGGTCGGTACGCGGGCATAAGAGTGATTAGCGGCACCCGCCCCGCTGGGGTGATCGCTAGCCGAGAGGTAGATGGTTCTCGCCAGACAGCACAGCATGCCCTATCTTAGTTTTGGCACTGAGTGCACGAAAGGCGACCAACGGTGACCAAACCAGTGGGACGGCCCCGCAGACTCAACGAGGAGTAACCATATGTCCGGCATCCACCCTGATCTCTCTGCAGCGCGCTTCACCCCCAATATTTCTTTTGGCCCTCTAACGTCTCGCATCCTTCGCGGAGCCCGCCCCAAACCTGTTACTCCCGAGCCGGGGGTTACCGTGCGCGAGATTTCGGTCCCGGGACCAGAGGGTGCTCCAGAAGTGACGCTGCGAGTCTTCAGCCCAGACCGCCTGGAGAGCGCCGTGCCCGCAATGATTTGGATTCACGGAGGCGGGCACATCATCGGAAATCCAGAGCAGGATGACGCAGCGAACATCGCATTCGTCAGAGAACTAGGCATCGTAGTTGCGGCAGTGAGGTACCGACTCGGCGCTGAACAGCCCGCTCCGGCCTCGGTCGAGGATGCCTACGCTGGATTGAAAGGGCTTGTGGCTCGCGCAGAAGAACTCCAGATCAATCCCGCAAAGATCGCTATTGGCGGAGCCAGCGCCGGGGGCGGCATCGCAGCGGGACTCGCCCTGCTTGCCCATGATCGGGGCGAAGTTCAACCAGCCTTCCAGTTGCTGGTGTACCCGATGTTGGATGACCGTACCGTGGTGAGAACGGACCACGACACGAGCAAAGTGCGGGTGTGGACGGTGAAGAGCAATCGCTACGGATGGACAACATACCTAGGGCAGGAGCCTGGCAGTTCTGGTGTATCGCCCTACGCCGCTCCGGCTAGACGCGAGGACCTCGCGGGGCTCCCGCCAACTTGGATCGGTGTCGGCAGTCTTGACCTTTTTCAGGACGAAGATGTGGAATACGCTCGACGGCTGCGAGAAGTGGGCGTCCCGTGCGAGCTGCAGGTCGTCGAGGGAGCATTTCATGGGTTCGATGCCCTCTACTCGAAGAAGGATGTCTCGGTTAAGTTTTGGCAAGAACAAGCCCGGGCGCTGCGACTCGCGCTTCTTTCCTAGGTTAAGGAACGACGATGACTAAAAGTACTGCCCGATTCACTCTCGTGCTTGGCGGCGGCGGGGTTGCAGGCATCGCTTGGGAGACCGGCGTAATCGCCGGGCTTGCCGATGAAGGGGTCGACGTTACCGCCGCTCGAGCGTCGTTCGGAACGAGTGCGGGCGCGGCAGTTGCGGCCCAAGTCACAAGCGGCGTCCCTATCGAGAGGCTGTATGAGAATCAGCTGGCCGGAGTGCCATTTGAGATCTCGAATTCGCTTTCCGTTGGCAGCACAGTGAAGTTTGTGCTGGCGCAGCTGCTACCGGGTAATCAACACCAATCGTCACGGCGAGTGGGCAAATTCGCGCTGCATGCCGCTGTCGGTCTGGAGGCGAAACGTCACGCGGTCATTGAGAAACGCCTGCCCAGCCATTCCTGGCCTGATGCCGATCTTCACATTGTGGTTGTGGATGCCCTGACCGGGGTCGAGCGCATCATCACGCAAGCTGACGGAATCGCCCTCGTCGATGCCGTGGAGGCAAGTTGTGCTGTGCCGATGGTGTGGCCAGCGGTCGAGCTGGATGGCCGTGTCTACATCGACGGCGGAGTTCGATCACCGGCGAACCTCGATCTGGCGCCAGGTGATGGCCCCGTGATTGCGTTGGTTCCTCTCACGATCGCGTTCCGTCGAGCCAATCGAATTGCCGAGCAGGTGAAGGCGTTGGCTCCGCGAAAGGTCGAGGTCGTTGAGATGTCTCCTGAAGCGAAGGCGGCGCAGGGGCGTAATAGTCTCGACAATTCAGTGGTTCCTGCTGTCGCTGTCGCGGGCAGGGAACAGGGCCGACGGGAAGCTGCTCGGATTCGCGCAGCGATCAGTTGACCTGCCTCAGTTGACCTACCTCAGTCTGAGGTGCCGAAGATGGTGTCGAGTTCGCTAAAGCTCTCATCGATGACCTCGGCGGGGGTGCGCGGGTCGTTAGTCTGCGCCCACCAAGCGAGGGCGGAAAATCCGGCGGCAACGAGGGCCGTCGAGATAAGCCGAGCACGGAGGGTGCCCTCCTCGATTCCTTCTATGCGGGCGACCTGCCGTTCAAGCACTTCGTTTGCTTCGGCGAGCTGAGCGTAGCCCCAGCCGCGCACATCCTCCGATGACGCAATCAATACCATCCGCAGTCGTGTGATCTCGACACTTGAGTCGAGCATATGAAGAGCCTCGACCCACGCGCGGTGGAGGATCGCCACTGCATTGTCTCCGCTCGCCGCTTTGACGCGCGCTTGAAGCTCGCGGGTGAATTCGGTCATGCCGCCCCAGACTATCGATGCCTTAGTGGGGAACACGCGAAAAAGTGTTCGACGGCTGATGCCAGCGGCGACTGCGACTTCGTCCATTGTGACGCTGTCGAGGCCCCTGTCTGTAAAGAGATGCAGAGCAACCAACCCAATTTCGGTGGGGTCTGCGCGGGGCGGTCTCCCGCGACGCGGATGCTCACTTTCGACGGCGGTCATTCGCTCAGGATAACCCACAGGCTTATTTATGGCACTTAGTGTAATATTCTTTTAGGCCGCGACTGCGGATATTTCACACAAAGGAGTGCTGGGCATGACCAATTCAGTTGATGCAGGACGTTTTGATGGACGCACGATAATCGTCACCGGCGCCGGAAGCGGAATCGGTAAGGCAACAGCGGTCCGACTGCTGAGGGAGGATGCTCGCGTGATCGCGAGTGACATCTCCCAGCCGCGACTCGACGAGCTAGCAACCGAGTCCGCGACCGACCGGCTCGTTACTGTCTCCGGCGACGTCAGCGCGCAGGCAGATGTCGACAAAATTGTTGCGGCGGCAGGAGATCGGGTAGACGGTCTCGTCAACAACGCCGGAATAATGGATGCCTTTCTTCCGACGGCCGAGATCACTGACGAAATGTGGGACCGGGTTATGGGCATCAATCTCACCGCACAGATGCGATTGATCCGCGCCGTGCTGCCCACAATGATCGACGCCGAATTCGGGCGCATCGTCAACCTTGCGAGCGAAGCGGGCATTAAGTCGGGAGCGTCAGGAACGACGTACTCCGTCAGTAAGCACGGCGTAATCGGGCTCACCAAGAGCACGGCCCTTTTCTATGGTCCGAAGGGTGTCCGTTGCAATGCCGTCGCACCGGGCGCTGTGATGACCAACATTGAAGCTCCGTTCCAGTCCGCATGGGCTGGAGAGCGCCTCGGCCCGATCATGCAGACCACTGTTCCCGCACCAGCCAAGCCAGAAGAGCTCGCGGCATCCATATGCTGGCTCCTCAGTGAAGATTCTGCGAACGTGAACGGAGCCGTACTGATGTCTGATGGTGGTTGGTCGACTGTTTAGCTCGTTCTTTCGCGGGGTGAGCGAATCCGGCGAGGGCCAAGATGCCCTCGCCGGAGGGTGAGCGCTGGCTATCCGGAGTCAGATCCACGGTTCGCTCACGATCCGTTCATAGAAAGGTCATAGAGAACACCGGTGGGATGTCCATATCACCAAAGAAAGGGGCGCGAACGTTGCGCCGACATCCCCAAGGAGTTTGACCATGAAGAGCAGAAAATTCACCCTCACCGCCCTTGCAAGCACGATTGTCATTGGGGGGCTTCTTCTTGCCGGATGCTCGACGACTGTCTCGACCCCGAGCGTTGAAAGTGAAAGCAGCACCACCTCGAGCATCGAACTCACCACTGGCGTTGTAGCCGCTGAGGTTCTCGCGGCTAACGCAAACGCGACCACGGTAAACGATGACGAGTGGAGTTTGGATGGCGCCGTCGCCGTCACGCTCACCGGGTCCTCCGCTTCGGCAGCTGGTGAGGGCGTCTCGGTCACCGGAAACACTGTGACGATCACGGCGGGGGGCACCTATGTGCTCTCCGGTGAGCTCGACGGCCAGGTAGTTGTCGATACCGCTGATGAGGATGTCGTTGCTCTCGTCCTTGACGGCGCCAACATTTCCAACTCGTCGAGCGCTGCGATCGCTGTACTCAACGCCGAGGATGTTGTGGTGTCGCTCAGCGGCAGCAATAGTGTCTCGTCGACGGGTGCCGATGAAGAGGCGAATGCAGCTCTCTTCAGTGATGCGGATTTCACGATTTCTGGGGATGGATCCCTCACTGTGACGAGCACCCAAAACGATGGGATCACGAGCCACGATGACCTGACGATCCTGTCGGGTGATATCACTGTGATTGCGGCTGACGATGGCCTTCGCGGCAAAGACTCTCTCACGATCAAGGACGGCACGGTGTCGGTTGATGCCGGTGGCGATGCCGTGAAGTCGGACGAAGACGAAGACGAAACCAGTGGCTACGTTCACATTGCCGGCGGCACGATCGATCTCGTTGCCGGTGACGACGGTGTGCAGGCACAGACCGACATTGTCATGACGGGTGGCGAGACGACGCTCAGTGCAACCGACGATGGGCTCAAGGCCGAAGTTCACATTGTGGTTGCTGAAGGGACAACGACGGTCAGCAATTCGTATGAGGGCATCGAGGCGTACTACATCACCGTTGAGGGCGGCACGCTCAACGTTGCCGCAAGCGATGACGGCATCAACGCCACGACTGGTACGAGCACGACGACAGACGTCGGTGGCATCGAAGAAGCAGACGATGGCGCGATGATTGCGGTTACCGGTGGCGAAATCACTGTCAACTCCGAGGGGGACGGGATGGACTCCAACGGTTCGATCATGATCACTGGCGGAATCAGCACGGTGTTCGGTTCACCTGAAGACCGCGAGGGAGCGCTCGACGCTAATGGTTCCGTTGTCGTCAACGGCGGAACCGTGCTTGCCGTCGGCATGACCGGAATGGCCACGTCGCCTGACGCGGACTCCGTGCAGGGGTGGTTGAGCGCAGCTCTCGATCAGTCCTACGGTGTGGGCGAGAGCGTGCAGCTGCTCGACGAGAGCGGAGCGGTCATCGCCGAGTTCACTTCGGTCAAAACCTTCCAGTCGGTGGTTCTTTCCTCGGCGGATGTCACAGAGGGCTCCACCTACACGGTCACCGTGGGTGGTCAAACAACGGGAACCGCAACGGCCGGAGTCGAAGCCGTGGGCAGCATGAGCGGCCCTGGCGGAATGGGCGGCGGAGCGCCCCGCCCATAGCGACCGATCTAGTGGAGCGGAGCGGACCCGTCTACGCGAGTTTCGCTCCCTTTCCTCTGCCCGCGGGAGGCTCTTCTTGGTGTTCCTTAGCGCGACACGCCCGGGATGTGGTTGGTGTTGGTGAGGGGGCAGGAATGCACGTAGTGTTTCCTCTTGTCACCCCAAAGGTGCGGAAGTCCCGGGCAGTTCTGCTGCTAGGTTTCCGGCCTCAAGTGGGGGCCACCATCCTCCACAACTTTCGAGTTGTGGTCGAGTCAAACAGCGGAATTCCTTTCATTAGGATCCGACTTCAGATCTTAGGATGAGTATCCGCTTCATGCGTGTGTCGGTTGGTTGTTTCGGGCTGTTTCAGTCCGGGATTGCTGGTTTGACAAGCAGGCTGAAGCTGGTAAGTTAGACAGGTTGCCTTTCGCAGTTATGTGAAGGTTGCCAACACAGGTTTTGTAAGCCCTGGGGTGAAGCCGTTTTCGGTGGAGGTCAGGAGCGTCCGATCCTTGAGAACTCAACAGCGTGCACAATGTCA